>CAWEYQ010000048.1:0-634697 GCA_963813265.1 uncultured Solirubrobacterales bacterium
GAGGGCACGAAGAACTCCGATGGCAACTGGACCCGGCCGTTCGTCCCCACCTACCGAGCGTTCTTCCCGGAGTACTTCCTCACCTCGATCCAGACGGACTTCCTGGAGCGCGACCTCGCGCCGACGACGACCATGATCGGCACCGTCGCCCACGGCCGCAACGTGATGCCCGCGGGCGCAAGCACGCCGACCCAGGTGTGGATGACCGAAGACAACTTCCGCCCGTCCGAGGGTGCGTCGGTCAACGCCGCTCAGGCACGCCACATCCAGGCCAAGGCGGATCTGCGAATCCTCAGCTCATTCGTCAACAAGGGCGTCACCGCGCTCGACTTCTACGCCGTCTCCGACGGCGCCTGGGCGATGCTCGATCCGAGCGCCCCCGGCGGCGGCGAGACGATGCAGGCGATCCAGCGGTACATGCAGACGTTCACCGGACCGGCGTCAATCGCTCCTCGTCGCTCGCTCACGCTGCAGTCGATCGCCGACCAGGGGAACTGGACCCAGTTCGCCGGCGACGGGACGAGCGCCCATCCGCCCCTGTACAACCGCAACGTCGTCGCCTTCTTCCCGTTCCAGTCCGACTCGAACCGGTTCGTGATCCCGGTCTACGTGATGACGCGGGACATGGGGAAGGTCTACAACCTGAGCGCGGCGTCGTCCTCGCCGAGTCGCTACGACCTGCCGACCGAGACCTATCGCCTCACCGTCGGCGGTCTCAACACGGCAGCGCTGAAGGCGAGCGCGACCGACCCTGACACCGGCGCGTCGGTCTCCGTCAAGGTCGTCGCCGCGTCGAACGGACAGGCAACGATCGAAATGCCGCTGACGGACTCGCCACGCCTGCTCGTGCTCCAGGACGGGTAGGCGCCCGCACCGGGGCGGGCTACCCGAGGGCCGTCTCGATCAGGTCGTTGAGCGCGCGCGCCGCCGCCCGCGGCGCGAAGTGCTCCTCCGTGCCGGCGAACCCCGCTTCGGCGAACCGCTGTCGCCCGGCGGGGTCGTCGTGCATCTCGGTGATGCGTGCGGCGAGCGCCGCGGTGTCGCCCTCGGGGTAGAGCAGCCCACCGCCGGAGGTGTTGATGACCCACGGAATTTCCCCGGACGATGAGCCGATCACCGGTGTTCCGCACAGCAGCGCCTCACACAGCACCTTGCCGAATTGCTCGGCCCAGGTCGGCGTCGTCCGGGAGGGGAGGACGAGCACGTCCATCTCTCGGTACAGCGCGGGCATCTCATCGCTGCGCAGACCCGTGCGCAGCTCGAGCTCTCCCTGCCCGAGGTCGGCCGCCTCGACGCGCTCGCGCAGAGGCCCGTCGCCGACGACGAGCAGCCGGAACGGGAACGTGAGCCGCCGTGCGGCCTCGAGCAGGTCGTCGATGCCCTTCTGGGGGACGAGCCGGCCGGCGAAGCCAACCGTGAAGCCGTTCCGCCCGGGCGGCTTCGGCTCGGGACGCCATTCGGGAATCGTGTGCGGGACGATGCGGATCGGCGCCCGCGCCCCCCAACGCTCCAGCATCTCGCCGCCGGCTGGTGAGCGCGCGGCGTAGAAGTGCGCGCGCGGGGTGACCCATGCCCGGATGAGCTTCGCCGGCAGCGGGAACGGGCGGTCGAGGTTCTCATCGCCCTGCAGTCCCCACGGGATTCCGAGCCGCTCGCAGGCCACGCCCCACTGGAACGCCGGGACCGCGAACGGCTCGTGCTCCATGAACGCGACGTCCGGCTTCCAGCGACGGAGCCAGCGCGTCGGGTCGGTGACGTAGAAGTGACGTTGGTACTGCCCGGGCAGCATGACGCGCACGCGGGCGAACGTCTGCACGCGCTCGTCATAGGGCTGCGGCGTGAAGCCGTCCGGCGAGTACTCGTCGACCCAGCGATTCGGCACGATGATCCGCAGGCGCCATCCGAGCTCCGCGAGCCGGATGTAGACGAGCTGGTTGTGCGGCACCACGTTCGGGTGCCCCACCACGAGGATCGATCTTTCGCCGGCTCTGTTTCACGCGCGCGCGAAGGAGGCGATCGGCGGTGTCCGCCCGAGGACGGATTCGTACACCTCGATCCACCGGGCGGCGATCTTCTCCGGCGCCATCGTCTCGGTGAGCGCGCGTCCGTCCCGCGCGAGGGTCAGGCGCAGCTCGCGGTCATCGACGGCGCGTCGGAGCAGGCGCCCGAGCTCCGTGACGTCGCCCGGTGTGTGGAGCAGGCCGTGGCGTCCGTGGACGATGTACTCCGCCACGCCTCCCGAGCGCGCCCCGATCACGGGCAGTCCGGCGGCCATCGCCTCGAACACAACCGTGCCGAACGGCTCGGTGAGGACCGACGCATGGACGAGGAGGTCGAGCTGCTCGAACTCGCGCTGGACGTCGCTGCGAAACCCGGTGAACTCGGCGCGCTCGGCGATGCCGAGGTCGGCGGCGAGCTGCTCGAGCTCGCGGCTGTAGTCCGCCTCGCCGAAGATCGCCGAGCCGACGACGACGGCGTGAATGTCCGCCTCCGGGATCGCCTCGGCGAACGCCTTGAGGAAGACGTCCTGGCCTTTCCACGGTGCGATTCGGCCGACGATCCCGATCCGTCGCACCTCGTCTCGGATCGTCACTGGAACCGGCGGCATCGGGATCGGGTGGGGGATGATCGCGCGCAGCATGCCGGGGCGGAACCGCCCGACCGTTTCAAGCGTCGTCCGGGACGGGCTGATGATCGCGCTCGGCAGCGTCCCGATCAGCATGCGCATCGGCAGCACCGCCTGGCGCGCGAGATAGCTCGCGTCGATCTGATCGTGGAGATGCCACACGACGGGTGTCCGGCTGAGGCGTCCGGCGAGCACCCCGTAGGCGCCCGCCTTCAGCGAGATCGTGCTGACGATGTCCGGCCGGAGTTGGCGGAGTCGGCGCCGAAGCGTCTCGACGTACCGCGCGATGTCGGCGGCGGCGGCCAGCTGAGCGCTCCCCGCACGGACCTCCGTCCGCTTCATGCCGCGGGCACGCTCCGGCAGCGGGATGACCTCGACCCGCGCCCCGGCCGCCTCAAGCCCCGCGACCAGGGGCCCGTCCTCGGCGAGCAGCACCGTCGACTCGACCTCCGGCGCCGCCTCGATAAAGCGCAGCATCTCGATCTCGGCGCCGGAGAACCGCGCGACGTGACCAAGAAAGACAACTCGAAGACGTGAGGTCATAGAACAGCGGATGACATCCCTGCCGGACCGCTGGGCCCAGTTACGCCCTCCGGCTCGCGGTACGATCGTACCGAGCGGCGGGAGGCTGCGTCCGGCGGGGGGAAGGCCGCCACGAGGAACCGGAACCATGCCGAAAATCAACGGCTTCTGTGACGACCGCTTCGCCGCGGTGGGGAACGCGCTGCAAGGTCTCCTTGACCGTGGCGAGGACGTCGGCGCGTCGGTCGCGGTCGCGCACCACGGCGACCTCGTCGTCGATCTGTGGGGCGGCTTCTGTGACGAGGCGCGGCGAGTGCCCTGGGAGCGGAACACGATCGTCAACGTCATGTCGACGACGAAGACGATGGTCAATCTGTGCGTGCTGCTGCTCGTCGACCGTGGCGAGCTCGATCTCGGCGCGCCGGTGGCGCGGTACTGGCCCGAGTTCGCGGCCGCCGGCAAGGGCGACGTGCTCGTCCGTCATCTGCTCGGGCACACGGCTGGGCTCCCGTCGTGGGAGCACGACGTCAGGCCGGCTGATCTCGCCGACTGGGAGCGCTGTACGGAGACGCTCGCTGCCCAGGCACCGCAATGGGAGCCCGGCACGCGATCCGGCTACCACGCTCTCACCCAGGGGTTCCTCATCGGTGAGGTGATCCGCCGGATCACGGGGGAGACCGTCGGCGCGTTCTTCCGCGCTGAGCTCGCCCGGCCGCTCGGGGCCGATTTCTGGATCGGGCTGCCGGCCGAGCACGACGCGCGCGTCTCGCCGCTGATCGCCCCGCCCGACGAAAGCGAGACCGCGCCGCCGGGCGCGCCCCGGGTCGCGGCGCGCGCGCTCTTCAACCCGCCGGTCACCGCCGCGACGACCGCGACGGATTTCTGGCGCCGCTCGGAGGTGCCGGCCGCCAACGGGCACGGCAACGCCCGGGCGATCGCCACCGTGCAGGCGCTCGTCTCCGGGCGCGGCCAGGCCCGGGGTCGCCGGCTGTTGTCCGAGCGGGCGGTGGCTCGGATCTTCGAGGAACAGGCGAATGGGGTCGACCTCGTCCTGCTCACCCCGGTTCGCTGGGGGATCGGCTACGGGCTGAGCAGCGAGTCGATGCCGATCGGGCCCCAGGCCTGCCAGTGGGGCGGCCACGGCGGCTCGGTCGTGCTCAGCGACCTCGCCACCGGCCTCACGATCGCCTACGCGATGAACCGGATGCAGACCGAGGATGACTGGCGCGGGACGCAGGTGATCAACGCCGCCCGGCTGTCGCTTGAGCCGCGCTGGCGGCGCGCGGCCCGGGTCGCGTACCACACCGGCCGCCGAATCGAGCGTCGCCTGCGCGCCTGAACGTCTACGATGGGCGACGGATCGTGCTAGGCGAGGTGCTAGCGGTGCCCTGTAACCCGCAATCCGCTCTAGCGGGGCTGAATTCCCTCTCGAGGGGTCCAAGCCCGAGGTCAGCGCCCCGCTTGTGGCGGTGATGGTCCGGTCCCGCCGCGATGGAGACCCGTGAACCAGGTCAGGTCCGGAAGGAAGCAGCCTTAAGCGGTCACCTTCAGGCGCAGCGGGAGCGCCGGGCCGGAGTCATAAAGCGGTGGCCGCGCCTCGGAGCTTGGCTTCGAAGGAGGGTGCACGATCCATTTTTTCGTGCCCCTGTGTCCACCGCCCGCCCGCCCGCCCGCCGCGCCCCCCACGTTGGTGTTGGGAGTTCACCCCAACTATTGGGGTCAACTCCCAAAGCCAATTCCGCGCCCCGGCGGGAGTCCTCGGCGATGGCGGTCGGACCACCGGCACCACCACTAGACTCGGAAGCCCGTGTCGACCGGCCCGTCTCTCTACCGCCGCCACCGTCCCCGGACGTTCGCTGACGTCGTCGGGCAGGAGCACGTTGTCCGCACGCTGTCGAACGCCGTCACGCAGGAGAAGGTCCACCATGCGTACCTGTTCGTCGGCTCGCGGGGGACGGGCAAGACGAGCATGGCGAAGATCCTCGCCGCGTGTCTGAACTGCGATGACGGGCCGACCATCTCGCCGTGCGGCCACTGCGACTCGTGCGTCTCGATCGCCAACGCCACGTCGCTTGACGTGATCGAGATGGACGCCGCCTCCAACAACTCGGTCGACGACATCCGCGATCTCCGGGAGAAGGTCGCCTACGCACCGGTGTCCGGGCGCCACAAGGTGTACATCCTTGACGAGGCCCACATGCTGTCCCAGCAGGCGTGGAACGCCTTCCTGAAGACCCTGGAAGAGCCCCCGCCGCGGACGATCTTCGTGCTCGCGACGACCGAGGCCCAGAAGGTGCTCCCGACCGTCGTCGATCGCTGCCACCGGTTCGATTTCGGCCGTCCGTCGGTCGAGCAGGTCGCCAAGGTCCTCGCTCGGGTCGCCGAGCAGGAGTCGATCGACATCGACCCGGCCGCGCTCGGCCTCGTCGCCCGCCACGCCACCGGCTCGTTCCGGGACGCGCTCGGCACGCTCGAGCAGCTCCTGACCTATGCCGGCGACGCGCGGATCGAGCCCGCCGACGTCCTCCAGGTCCTCGGCATCGCCGACTCCGAGCAGCTGTTCGGCGCCGTTGACGCGATCGTCGCCCGCGACCCCGCCGCCGCCCTCCGCGCCGCCGCGACGCTCGCCGAATCAGGCCGGGATCCCGGCCAGGTGCTCCGCGACCTCGAGGTTCACGGGCGTGAGCTTCTCACCGTGCAGGTGCTGGGCGAGGTCCCGCACGAGCTCCGCGTCACCCCGGAGCGTGACCGCCGACTGTCCGAGCAGGCGAACGCGCTGCCCGAAACGGACGCGGTCCGGCTGCTCGACCTCGTCGGGTCCGCGCTCGAGGCGACGACCAACGGCGCCCAGGCTCGGATTCAGCTCGAGCTCGTCCTGATCAAGGCCGCCGCGCCCGAGGTCGATCCGTCGATGTCGGCGCTCCTGGCCCGGATCGAGCGGCTGGAGAAGAGCGGTCCGGCCCCCGCTCGGGCCGCCGCGACTCCGCCGACTCCGCCGACTCCGCCGACTCCGCCGACTCCGCCGGCTCCGCCGGCCGCCGCTCCGGACCGGACCGCGTCCGTGGCGGAAGCGCCGCGCCACCCCGAGCCGCCGGCCGAGGTCGTCACCCCTCAAACGCCCCAGCCCGCGCCGGCGCCTCAGGCCCCCCCCGGCGCGCTCACGCTCCAGTCGGCGGCCGATGCCTGGCCGGCCGTCGTCGAGATCGTCAAGCAGTCGAACGCGATGCTCGCCGCCCTGCTCGCTGACGCCCGCCCGGTCGAGATCACCGAGCGCGAGCTGACCCTCGCGTTCCCGCCCGGCGCCGCGTTCCTCAAGCGGAAGGCCGAGCAGGATGACCACCGGCGCGTCGCCGGCGAGGCGTTTCGCAAGGTGATGGGCCAGTCGCTCGTCCTGCGCTATGAACTGCGCGAGGTGGAGGACACGCCCGCCGCGACGAACGGCGAGCACGCGCTGTCCGGCGAGGAGCTCGTCCGCCGCTTCCTGGAGGAGTTCGACGCCGAGGAGATCCTCGACGACGAGCTTGAGACCGAGACCGAACACCGCGAAGCCCAATAGGGCGGAGGCCAGAACGCGATGCCACCCCAGCCGAACATGCAGCAGATGCTCAAGCAGGTCCAGAAGATGCAGCAGGACATGATGGCCGCCCAGGAGTCGCTCAAGGACGAGGTCGTCGATGCCTCGGCAGGCGGCGGCATGGTCACCGTCCAGGTCACCGGCGACCTGCACATCAAGTCGATCACGATCGATCCGCAGGCGGTCGACCCGGACGACGTCGAGCTGCTCCAGGACATGGTGCTCGCGGCCGTGAACGAGGGACTGCGCTCGGCGCAGGAGCTCGCCGAATCGAAGCTCGGCGGGATCGCCGGCGGCCTCGGTGGGGCGGGCGGCCTGGGCGGCCTGGGCCTTCCCGGGCTCTAAAGCAGCAAGCGTGTACGCCCCACCCGTCCAACGCCTGATCACCGAGCTCTCAAAGCTCCCCGGAGTCGGCGGCCGCACCGCCCAGCGGCTCGCGTTCCACCTGCTCCGCGCGAGCGACGAGGACGCCACCGCACTCGCCGACGCGATCCGTGAGGTGAAGGAACGGATCGGGCTGTGCGAGGTGTGCTTCAACCTCGCGGACGGGCCGCTCTGCCGGATCTGCGCTGATGAGCGCCGGGACCCCGAGCTCATCTGCGTCGTCGAGGAGCCCTCGGATGTCATCTCGATCGAGCGCACCCATGAGTTCCGCGGGCGCTACCACGTGCTCGGCGGCGCGCTGTCGCCGATCGACGGCATCGACCCGGAGGACCTGAAGATCGCCGAGCTCTACGAGCGCGTCAAAGACGACAGCGTCCGTGAGGTCGTGGTCGCGACGAACCCGACGACGACCGGGGAGGCGACCGCGCTCCACATCGCGGCCGGCATTCGCGAGATCGCGCCGGAGACGTCGGTCACCCGGCTCGCGAGCGGCCTCCCGGTGGGCGCCGACCTCGAATACGCCGACGAGCTGACCCTCGGCCGGGCGCTTGCCGGACGACGCGCGCTGTAGCGACCGAGCCACGTAATCTCCTTCGACACGATGCCCAACACGGTCGTCATGAAATTCGGCGGCACGTCCGTCGCCGATGCCGAGCGGATCAAGCGCGCCGCCAGGCGGATCGTCGCGCAGGCCGAGGCGGGCCGCCGCGTCGTCGCGGTCCTCTCCGCGCGCGGCAAGACGACCGACGAGCTGATCGCGATGGCCGAGGAGGTGTCCGGCACCCCCGACCCGCGGGAGATGGACATGCTGCTCTCGACCGGCGAGCGGATCTCCTGCGCGCTCTGCGCGATGGCGATCAACGACCTCGGGCACCGCGCGATCTCGCTGACCGGGTCGCAGGCCGGCATCGTCACCGACACCTCGCACACAAAGGCGCGGATCCTCGACGTCCGCGCGGACCGCATCCGCGAGGCGCTGAGCGACGATCTGATCGTGCTCGTCGCGGGTTTTCAGGGCGTCTCCACGAGTCGCGACGTGACGACGCTCGGCCGCGGCGGGTCGGATACGACGGCGGTCGCGCTCGCGGCGGCGATCGACGCCGAGGTGTGCGAGATCTACACCGACGTCGCCGGCGTGTTCACGGCCGACCCGCGGATCGTCCCGAGAGCGCGCAAGCTGCCGTTCGTGTCCTTTGAGGAGATGCTTGAGATGGCCGCGTCCGGCGCCAAGGTGCTCCAGCTGCGCTCCGTCGAGTACGCGCGGACGCATGGCGTGCGGATCCACTGCCGATCGAGCTTTGAAGATGCCCCCGGTACGGTTGTCCTAGGAGAAGACGAGACGATGGAACATCCCCTGATCACCGCGGTGACGCACTCGACCGAGGAGGCGCGGATCACCCTCCTCGGCGTCCCCGATCGTCCGGGCGCGGCGGCGGCGATCTTCACCGCGCTCGCCGCCGCCGGCTGCAACGTCGACACGATCATTCAGAACGAACCGCTTGGCGAGGGCCGCGACGCCGAGGTCTCGTTCACGATCGCGACCGAGGACCTCGTCGCCGCCGAGACGGCGCTCGAGCCGATCGTCACCCAGCTTGACGTCGCTCGCGTCGACACCGACCCGGACATCGGCAAGGTCTCGATCGTCGGCGCCGGCATGCGCTCGCATCCCGGGGTCGCGGCGAAGGTGTTCGACACGCTCGCCGAGGCGGAGATCAACATCGAGATGATCTCGACCTCGCCGATCAAGATCTCGTGCGTGATCCGCTCCGATCGGGTGCCCGACGCGGTCCGCGCGCTGCACACCGCGTTCGGGCTTGAGGCCTCGGCCGTGCAGCAGGAGCGCCCGATCGGCCAGGAAGCGCGATGACCGACCTGTACGAGGTGATGCGCTGTGCGCCCTCCACGCGCTACTTCACTGACGAACCGGTCCCCAAGGAGACGCTCCACCGCGTGCTTGACAACGCCCGGTTCGCGCCATCCGGCGGTAACCGCCAGGGCTGGAGCGTCATCGTCATCACCGATCGAGACACCCGGCGCACGCTGCGCGAGATCTACGAGCCGGCCTGGATGGAGTACACGAAGCAGACCGGCGCGCGCGCCCTCCTCGACGCGCCGGAGCCGCCGCCCGGCATCACCCCGGGGCGTCTGCGGATGCTGAAGGGCGCCGACGAGTTCGCTCACACGTTCGATCAGGTCCCCGTCCACCTCGTGCCGCTCGTCGACATCGACGCGCTCGCGATCGTCGACCAGACGCTCGAGCGCCCGAGCATCGTCGGCGGCGCCTCGATCTACCCGTTCGTCCAGAACGTGCTGCTCGGCATCCGCGCCGAGGGGCTCGGCGCCGCGTTCACGACGCTGCTCACGCCAGCCGAGCCGCAAGTCCGCGAGCTCCTGAACATCCCGGACAGGATCGCGGTCGCCGGGCACATCTCGGTTGGGTACCGGGCCGACCCGTGGCCGACGAAGCTCTCCCGCAAGCCGGTGAGCGAGTTCGCGTTCGCCGAGCGCTACGGCGAGAGCTGGTAACGCGCGCCCTACCGCCGCGCTCGCAGCTCGCGCCGCGTCCGCACCCCGAGCTTGCGGTAGACCCGCCGCGCATGGGTGCGCACCGTCTCGACGCTCACGTGGAGCGTCTGCGCGATCTCGGCGTTTGAGCGGCCGGCCTGCAGCAGCTCGAGCACGTCGGACTCACGCGGGGTGAGCAGATCCGGCCCGGCTGGCTCGTCTTCGTCGATCACCGCCGGCGGCAGCACGTGCATGCCGCGCGACGCGAGATGGATCGCGTGCAGGACGTCCCGCGCCTGCGTCGACTTCGACAGGCAGGCCGTCGCCCCGAAGGCCACCATCTGCCGGCACTCCGCTGCGGTTGGGTGGTTCGCCAGCACCATCAGCCGGGTGCGGGGGAAGGCGCGATGCAGGTCCCGGAGCTCCGCGGCGTTCGACAGCGAACCGAAGTTCAGGATCGCGACGAGCGGCTCGAGCGTCCCCAGCATCGCCGGGACGTCCTCGTGCGGCACGTCGTGCGCGACGACCTCGAGTGCCTCGTCGTCATCGACCAGCGAGCGCAGGCCCCGGCCCACGATGTCCTCGAACCGGGCGATGGCGACTGAGATGGAGGGCTTGACCATGGGATCCGCGTCGGCGCCTCTCCGCGCGACCGACATTACGGTATCGGCATCAGCAGTGAAAGGGTGAGGGATATATCACCCGTTCTGGCCGCCAATGTCACCCGAAGATCACCCTTGCGGGGGAAGACATTTGTCGCCGCATGGGTCATTATTCTGGTGCGCTTCCGATCCACTCCGGAAAAGATCACGGCGAAGGACCCCACGGGACCGGACGCACGGGAAGGGGTTTGACCGGCAGGGCTTGAAGGGCGAGGCCGCAGGGAGCCTCGCCCTTCGTTTATCTGGACGGCCTCCGAGTGCACGCCCGCTGCGTCGCGAGTCACTCCTCGGGCGGCGGGATCGTCGCCTTCAGGCGGCGGCGGGCGGCCTCGATCCGGCGCGACGGATCGTCCGCCCGGTTCGCGTCCGTCGGTGCGCGGCGCGCCCGCGACGGCGCGCTGGCATCGCGGCCGCGCGCGAGGGAGAGGACGCGCCGAAGCGGCCGGATCACCCGTCTCCCGTTCCGATGCGCGACGCTAGGCGGCGTTGGCGGCGTTGGCGGCACCGGCCACCACGGACGTCGACCAGTCGATCACCGACGTCGGACGCACGATGTGCTTGTTCATCCCGAGCTCCTTCGGCGACAGGCCGAGGGCGAGCCCGATCAGTTGCGGCAGGTGGAGAACCGGCATTCCGAGCTCGCGCCCGACCGTCTTGGCCGCGGTCGGCTGCTGCAGGTCGAGGTTGAGGTGGCACAGCGGGCACGGCACGACGAGGCAGTCCGCCTCGGCGTCGATCGCGTCCCCAAGATGCCGCCCGGCCTGCTTGAGCGACGCGTCCTTGTTCATCGTGATGATCGGGAAGCCGCAGCACTTGTACACGCCGGCGTAGTCGATGACCGTGCCGCCAAGGGCCTCGATCACCATGTGCAGGTAGCGGTCGCGGGGATGCTCCTCGTCGATCCCGAGCCGGCTGACCGGGCGGACGATGTAGCACCCGTAAAACGGACCGACGCGCAGATCGGTGAGTGGACGCTTCACCTTCGACTTGAGCGTGTCGAGCCCGATCTCCTCAACGAGCAGCCACAGGAAGTTCTTGTTGTTCAGACCCTTCTCGTAGACGAGCCCCTCCTCGGAGAGCGTCTGGTTGATCTGATCGCGGTACTCGGTATTCGCGTCGAGGCGCTCCTGGCACTCCGACTGCGCGCCCTGGCAGGTCGAGCAGATGTTCATCATCAGCTCGCCGTCGGTCTTCTGGGCGAGCGCGAACGTGCGGGCATTGAGCGTGTCCGCAAGCTCCTGGTTGTGCTCGGCAATGACGCCGGCGCCGCAGCAGGCCCCGCGATCAAGCTCGATCAGCTCGATGTCGAGCAGCGGTGCAACCTTCGCCATCGAGCCGTGCAGCTCCGGGGTGAATCCCCGGCTCACACAGCCGGGCCAATAGGCAACCTTCATCAAATTCTCGCTTTCTTCGGGCAGCCCGACGCCGCTCCGAAGGCGACAGGTCCTCCGGGAGCGGAGCGCCGTCCTGGCCGCCATGTTACTCAGCCTCGGTCACGCGCGGTTCCCCGCAGCCCCTGTCCGTAGAGCACCACGATGCTGCGCGCGGATCGTGCGATAGGTTGCTTGGCATGACCACCGAGGCCGCATCTCCACGCCTCGGTCGGACATCGCGCACCGATCGATGGTGGGCGGCACCCACGGCGATCGCGATCGGTCTGGGCGTCTTCGGCATCTACTCGATCGTCGTCGCGGCGATGGGGACCGACTATCTCTACACCGGTGGCGGCGCCCGCTACCTGTCGCCGTTCTACTCGCCGGACCTGAAGAGCTTCGGTCTGCACATCTCGTTCACGTACGCGTTCTTCGTCGTCTGGGTCCCGCTCGGCTTTCGCGCCACGTGTTACTACTACCGCAAGGCCTACTACCGCGCGTTCTTCCGCTCGCCCCCCGCCTGCGCCGTCGCCGGCCCGCATCGCCGTCGGTATCGCGGAGAGGCGAAGCTCCCGTACATCTTGCAGAACGTCCATCGGTACTTCATGTACCTCGCGGTGATCGTGCTCGGGTTTCTGTGGTACGACGCGGGACGCGCGTTCTTCTTCCGCAACGCGCACGGTGCACTCGAGTTCGGCGTCGGGCTCGGGTCGCTGATCATGCTCGCCAACGTGGTGCTGATCTCGCTGTTCACGTTCGGCTGCAACTCGGTCCGCCACCTCATCGGCGGGCGGCTCGACTGCTTCACCTGCTCTGCGCGAGCCCAGACGCGGCATAAGCTGTGGCGCGGCGTCAGCGTCCTGAACGGACGCCACATGCAGTGGGCCTGGTTCAGCCTCGGGAGCGTCGCGGCCACCGATCTGTACATCCGCCTCGCCGCGTCGGGTGTGTTCCACGACCCGAGGATCTTCTAAGTGGACGTTGACATTGAGCGCCACCAGTACGACGTGCTGGTGATCGGGGCGGGGGGTGCGGGACTGCGCGCGGCGATCGCCTCGGCCGAAGCCGGTGCCCGCACCGGCCTCGTGTGCAAATCACTGCTCGGCAAGGCCCACACGGTGATGGCCGAGGGCGGTGTCGCGGCCGCGTTCGGGAACGTCGCCCCAGAGGACAACTGGAAGGTCCACTTCCAGGACACGATGTTCGGCGCCAAGTACCTGAACAACTGGCACATGGCGGAGCTCCACGCGAAGGAGGCCCCGGACCGCGTCGCCGAGCTCGAGCACTGGGGCGGCATCTTCGACCGGACGCCAGACCGGCGGATGGATCAGCGCGCGTTCGGCGGTCACACGCACAGGCGACTGGTGCACATCGGTGACCGGACCGGCCTCGAGTTGATCCGCACGCTCCAGGACAAGACCGTGCACTCCGGGGTCGACGTGTTCATGGAGTGCACGATGACGCGTCTGCTCAAGGACGGTGACCGGGTGTGTGGCGCGTTCGGCTACCGGCGCGCGACGGGCACGTTCATCGCGTTCGAGGCGAAGGCCGTCGTGCTCGCGACGGGTGGTGCCGGCCGCTGCTGGAAGATCACCTCCAACTCCGGGGAGAACGCCGGCGACGGTCACGCACTCGCCTACGAGGCGGGCGCCGAGCTGATCGACATGGAGTTCGTGCAGTTCCACCCGACCGGGATGGTGTGGCCGCCCGGCGTGATCGGGCTGCTCGTCACCGAGGCGGTGCGCGGCGAGGGCGGAATCCTGCGTAACGCCGAGGGTGAGCGGTTCATGGAGCGCTATGACCCCAAACGGCTCGAGCTCTCGACCCGCGACGTCGTCGCCCGCGCGATCTACACCGAGGTGCGCGAGGGTCGCGGCTCGCCGCACGGTGGCGTGTTCCTCGACGTGTCCCACCTCCCGGCGGACACGGTCAAGACCCGGCTGCCGAGCATGTACGACCAGTTCATGGAGCTCGCGGGGGTCGACATCACGCGCGAGCCGATGGAGGTCGGGCCGACCTGTCACTACATGATGGGGGGCGTGAGCGTCGACGGGGAAACCGGCGCGAGCCGCGTGCCGGGGCTGTTCGCGACCGGCGAGTGCACCGGCGGCATGAACGGCGCCAACCGCCTCGGCGGCAACTCGCTCTCCGACCTGCTCGTGTTCGGCAGACGCGCGGGCGAGGGGGCGGCTGGGCACGCGACCGGTGCGCCCGCGCCGGTGATCGACGACGCCGCCGTGGCCGACGCCGCGGCGGAGCTGCTCGGCTATCTCGAGCGCCAGGGCGGTGAGGACCCCTACGAGCTCCACGCCGAGCTCCAGGCGACGATGCAGGCCGACGTTGGGATCTTCCGTGAGGCGGACAGCCTGCAGACCGCGCTGACGACGATCGAGCGGCTGCGGGAGCAGGCGAAGAGCGTGGGCGCGTCCTCGACCGAGCGGGTCTACAACACCGGCTGGCAGCTGTGCCGCGATCTGCGCAACATGCTGATCGTCTCCGAGGCGGTCGCCCGCGCCGCGCAGATGCGACACGAGAGCCGCGGCGCGCACTCGCGACTCGACTTTCCGGATTTCGATGACTACTGGGGCGAGCACAACATCGTCGTGCGCAAGCAGCCGGACGGGATGCAGGTGGATGCCCGGCCGGTGATCAAGGCGGCGCACCTGGCGGAACTCGTCGACGCGAAGAAGGAGGCGGAACGCGGATGAGCAAGCGGACGCTACGGCTGTGGCGGGGTGGAACCGACGGCGAGCACGTCGACTACGAGGTCGAGGCCGAGACGGGAATGGTGGTCCTCGATGCGGTGCTGGAAATCCAGCGCCACCAGGCACAGGACCTCGCCGTGCGCTGGAACTGCAAGGCCGCCAAGTGCGGCTCGTGCAGCGCCGAGGTCAACGGCTCACCGCGCCTGATGTGCAAGACCCGGCTTGATCATCTGCCGACCGAACAGCCGATCACGGTCGAGCCGCTCAAGGCGTTCCCGCTCGTGCGCGACCTCGTCACCGACGTCTCGTGGAACTACGAGGTCAACAAGCGCATCCCGCCGTTCACCCCGGCGCCGGACGCCGAGTTCTCCCTCGGGCAGGAGGACGTCGACCGGGTCGCGGAGTTCCGCAAGTGCATCGAGTGCTTCCTGTGTCAGGACGTGTGCCACATCCTCCGTGACCATCGAATGCACGACCAGTACTACGGTCCGCGCTTCCTCGTCCGCGTGGCGAGTCTGGAGATGCACCCGCTCGACACGCTCGACCGGATCGAGCTCGCCGCCGACGACGGCGGCCTCGGGCTCTGCAACATCACGAAGTGCTGCAGCGAGGTCTGCCCCGAGGGGATCCACATCACCGACAACGCGATCATCCCGCTCAAGGAGCGGCTCGTCGACCGCCGGTATGACCCGCTCGCGAAGCTCGGCCGGCGGCTGTTCGGCCGCGGGCGGCGGGGCAAGCCGGACGACGCCTAGGCCGACGCGTTCTCCGAGGGGGACTCGGTCTCCGGGTGCAGCGGCGTCGGCTCGTCGGTGTGCGGCGCGTGCAGCTGAGTCGGGTCGTCCTCGTACCCGACGACGTAGAGGTTCAGCTCGACGCGCTCCTTGCGGCCCTCGATCGTGTCGAAGATCTGCTTGACCTCCTTCGGCGCCTTGTGCTGATGCAGCAGCGCCTTGGCCGGGGTCATCTTCCCGCGCGCCATTCCTTTCGCCGCAGTCGGCAGCGAGCTGATCAGCTCGGGAACAGCACGAGGATGGAACTTCCCGCCGTAGGAATCGGGCAGCAGGTCAGCCTCGTGAAGGATGCCGTTGCGGCGGATGTTCTTGACGAACGCGTGCTCGTGCCGGTAACCGTTGTTGCGGTCCTTGATCTCGAAGTCCGACCCGGACTTCCGCCGCAGGCGCATGATCTGGCTCATCGGCTCGACGCCCTTGGGGCACGCGTCGATGCAGTTGAAGCAGTGCGTGCAGTCGTAGATCCCGTGCTCGTCCTCGCTGAGGTCGTTGAGCCGGCTGAAGTGCTCGGCGTCGCGCGGGTCCCCGACGAACCGGTACGCCTTGGCGAGCGCCGCCGGCCCGACGAACAGCGGATCGATCTCCATCGACAGGCAGTCCGAGACGCACGCGCCGCACTGGATGCAGGCCATCGTCTGGGTGACATCGACCATGTTGTCGTGCGGGACGATGTACTCGCGCTCGGGGACCGGCTCCTTGGCGAGCAGCCACGGCGTCACGCGCTGAATCTTCTTCCAGTGGACCGCGTCCATGTCGACGATCAGGTCCCGGATCACCGGCATGTTGCCCATCGGCTCGACGGTGATGACCGGACCGCTGTCGCCGTTCTCACCGCTCTCGCCGTTGGCCGACACGACCCGATGCGCGCGGTCGGCGGCCTCCTGCAGGTGGGTGTTGCACGCGAGCCCCGGCTTGCCGTTCATCCGCACGCCGCACGAGCCGCAGATCGCCTGCTGGCATGAGCAGCGGATCCCGACCGAGCCGTCCTGTTCGTCGCGGATCTTGAGGATCGCGTCGAGCACCGACTGCGTCTCCGGCATGTCGACCTTATGCTCGTCCCAGTAGGCGGCCTCGCCGGACTGGGGGTCGAAACGGCGGATTCTCAGCGTGTACTCGGGCACTTAGTAGGTCCTTTCCTGCGGTTCCCACTTGGTGATCGTGACCGGTGAGTAGCTCACCTTCGGCACGTCACCGCCGTTCACCGAGATGTCGATGTGCTTGAGCCATTCGTCGTCGTTGCGCCGCGGGAAGTCGGTGCGGAACTGGGCGCCGCGGGATTCCTCGCGCTCCTGCGCGGCGACGACGATCGCCTCGGCCACATCGAGCATGTACCCGAGCTCGATCGCGCCGATCACGTCCTGGTTGAAGATCTTGCCCCGGTCGTCGATCACCGCCGTGGTTGCCTCCTCCTTGAGCCGGCGTACGATCTCGTGCGCTTTCGCGAGTCCGTCTGCGTCGCGGAACACCGCGACGTGCTCGTTCATCGTCTGGCCGAGCTCGTTCTTGATCGCCGCGACGCGGCGGCCGCCCTGCGGGTCCCGGCTGATGATCGCGTTGATGTCCTTCTCGGTGTCGGAGATCTTCGCGCTGGGCGTGCTCGGCATCGACATGTGGATCGCGCGGGAGGCGGCGTGCTCACCCGAACGCCGGCCGAAGATCAGCGTGTCAAGGAGGCTGTTGGCGCCGAGGCGGTTGCCGCCGTGGACCGACACGCAGGCGGCCTCGCCGGCCGCGTACAGCCCAGGGATCGTCGTCTCGCCGTCGACGTCGGTTTTGATCCCGCCCATGAAGTAGTGCTGGCCGGGCCGGATGTGGATCGGCTCGCGGGTGATGTCGGTGCCGGCGAAGTCGCGGCCGATGTTGACGATTTCTCTGAGCGCCTCGAGCGTTCGTCTGCGGGGGACTTTCGTGACGTCGAGCGCAACCGTGCCGTCTGGGAAACCGCGGCCCTCGTTGATCTCGGTCTGCTCGGCTCTTGACACCACGTCTCTGGAGGCCAGCTCAAGCTTGTTCGGCGCGTACTTCTCCATGAACCGCTCACCCTTGGCGTTCAGCAGCCAGGCGCCCTCGCCACGGGCGCCCTCGGTGATCAGGATTCCGTTGCCAGCGAGGCACGTCGGGTGGTACTGGACCATCTCCATGTCCATCAGCTTCGCGCCGAGTCGGTAGGCCTGCGCGAGCCCGTCGCCGGTGACGATCAGTCCGTTGGTCGTCGGCTTGTACGCCTGCCCGGCGCCACCCGTCGCGAGGATCGTCGCCTTGGCGTTGAAGACCTCGAGGTGGCCGTCGCGCAGGTTGCGCGCGATCGCGCCGACGCAGTGACCCTCGTCGTTCTGGAGCAGGTCGGTCGTGAACCACTCCTCGTAGCGGTCGATCGAGTCGCTGTACTTCATCAGCTGCTCGTAGAGCACGTGGAGGATCGCGTGGCCGGTGATGTCCGCGACGTAGTAGGTGCGGGCGGCCGAGGCCCCGCCGAACGCGCGGGTTCCGAGGTTTCCGTTCTCGTCGCGGTGGAAGGTGACCCCGGCGTGCTCGAGCCAGAGGATCTCGTCCGGAGCCTCACGGCACATGATCTCGATCGCGTCCTGATCCCCGAGGTAGTCCGAGCCCTTGACCGTGTCGAACGCGTGGGACTCCCACGTGTCCTCCGGGTTGAGAGCGGCGTTGATCCCGCCGGCGGCGGCGACCGAATGCGAACGCACGGGGTGGACCTTCGAGATGATCGCCACCGTGGCACCGGACTGGGCCGCGGCCAGGGCGGCTCTCTGGCCGGCCAGGCCGGCACCGATGATCAAGACGTCATGGGAAGGCACGAAGAGCGATTCTATGGAAGGCGGCCGGTCGGCCGCCTTGTGGTGCCTCGTGATACTGGACCAGCGTTGTGGCGTCCGTCGCATGGAGCGTCGTTTGGCAGCGGTTAGGCTCAGTCTGGATGAGACTGCGATCGCGGGGCGACATGAAGCGGCGAACGGTCCAGATGCCGCTGCTGTGGACCCGTGCGCCGCGGTATGCCCCGGCGACGGCGCCGCCCGACGCGGGGTCAAGCCGATCGCGTTCCGTCACCCCGCCGGTCAGCCTCCCGAGCCGCGCTTTCGGCGGTGTGCGCGCTCCCGTGAGCTGGTCGGTGCAGACCGCGCTGCTCGCGGCGCGGGCGGCCGTGGTGTTCGCCGCCGAGTCGGTGCGTGACCGCAACGGGCGGCGCGCCCAGGCAGTGTGCGCGATGGTCGCGTATGCGCCGCTCGCGATCGCGGAGGCCCGCCTTGAGACCGCGCAGGCGCGGGCGGTCGGACTCACCGAGGAGACGGCGCCGCGCCTGGTGGTCGACCTCACACCGGCCGTCCAGCTGGTGTTCGCCCTCATCGTGCGGCTGCGCGGCCTCAAGGTCGGCGAGACGACGGCGGCGGTTGACCTCGCGCAGCACATCATCATCGAGATCGACCGGCGCCGCTCGTGGCGGGCGGCGTTGGCGGCGGGCGCTGCGACCACGCGTTCCCGCACGCTGGGTTGGTAGCCGCCGCGGTTCCGGCGCGGTTGGTCGCCGGCGCGCCGAGAGCTTGTGGTGGCCGAGGCCGGCGAGCTTGTGGTCGCCGGGCGCGCACCGGACAAATCTCCCGCACGCCCCCTCAGCCCCAGACGCGTGGGATCCCGAGCCGCTGTGGAGGGTGGGGCGTACGTCCGAGAACGACGCGTCGTGACGATCTGTCGCCACCCGACGTACGTGCGATCTCCGCGACATCCTCCCAACCGGAATGAGGCGCCCAACCGCCACCACCTGTCGACGTGGGGCGACAGACTCCCTCCCAAGCGGACGATGACGCCCGGATCCCGCCGCCCGCTGCACGCCGGCGGGGTATCCGGTGCGTGGCGGCCCGGGGAGCCGGGGAACCTCCCACTGGGGCGCGTCCCGTCGGTGGATCGTGACCGTGTCCCGATCCGATCGGGACAGCATCCCACCCTGCCCGCCGAGCCCCGCCCACTGGGACGTTGTCCCGATCCGGGGATGCCACTGGGCATTCCGAACTGAGGATCGACCGCCCGCCGGGTCGGTTGTGCACCGAACAGGACCGGGACCCGGCCATCGTCCGGGCCGCCCGGCTCGTGGACGGCGGCACACATTCCCGCGCGAGTGGCCGCTGACCCGCGCGCGGGAATCCGAGCCGCTCTGAGCAGCACGATCTCCCGAACGTCGGCCCGAGCGGACGCCTGTGGGAATTCGTGCCGCTCGTTGGGCAGCCGGATGGCGGCGTGCGGCAGCTTGTCCACCCGGTGGATGTGGGCCAGAGCCAGTCCCGAGCGTGCGGCGGCCCGACCGGCGTCCGGTTACCCGCCGAGCTCCCGCAGCCGCCCCTCCAGGAAGGTCCGCTCGCCCGGGTTCCGCGTTAAATTGAGCGCTCGTTCAAGAGCGCCCGCAGCGCCGGCCTGGTCCCCGAGGCGCGCCAGCAGGTCGCCCCGCGTGGCATGGAACAGGTGGTAGTCCTCGAGGCCGTCGAGCCCATCGACGATCTCGAGCGCACCCGCCACATCGCCCGCCTCGCCGACCGCCACGGCCCGGTTCAACAGCACGACCGGGGACGGCGAAACCGCGTACAGCGCCGAGTACAGCCGGGCGATCTCGTCCCAGTCGGTCGCGGACGCCGACCCCGCCCGGGCGTGCTCGGCCGCGATCGCGGCCTGGAGCTGGTACGACCCCGGGCGCCGTCGTCGCAGGGCCGCGGTCAGGACCCGCCGCCCCTCATCGATCGCCCGGGCGTCCCAGCGCGCGCGGTCCTGGTCGGCCAGCCGCACGAGCGATCCGGAATCGGGATCAATACGCACGGCGCGGCGGGAGTCCTGGAGCAGCATCAGGGCGACGAGTCCGAGCGCCTCGGGCTCGTCGGGCATCAGGGCGGCGAGCAGCTTGCCGAGCCGGATCGCTTCGGCGCACAGTTCGTCACGTAACAGCCGGTCGCCGGCGGTCGCCGCGTAGCCCTCGTTGAAGATGAGATAGATCACCGACAGCACGCCCGCGAGCCGGTCCGGCAGCGCCGCGTCGGGCGGCACCTCGAACGCGATCGCGGCGTCGCGGATCTTGCGTTTGGCGCGTACCAGCCGTTGCGACATCCGCGTCTCCGGGACGAGGAACGCCCGGGCGATCTCGGCGGCGGTCAGTCCGCCGACGACCTGGAGTGTGAGCGCCACCCGGGCGTCGGGCGCGAGCGCCGGATGGCAGCACGTGAACAGCAGGCTGAGTCGCTCATCGCCGACCTCGGCGAGCGCGTCGGCAAACGGCTCGTTCATCGTGACCTCCGTTGGGGCCGTGGCGCCGAGCGCCGAGAGCTTCGCCTCGCCCGTCCGCTGGTGGCGCAGCCGGTCGATGGCGCGGTTGCGGGCGACGGTGAGCAGCCACGCCGCCGGCGCCTCTGGAACGCCGCGCCGCTCCCAGGTGACGAGCGCCGCCGCGAACGCCTCCTGGAGGCAGTCCTCAGCGAGCTCGACGTCGCGCAGGCTGCGCACGAGCGCGGCGAGCACGCGTGTGCGCTCCTCCCGGAACACCGTCTCGATCGAATGGGCCACATCCATGTTGACGAATGGAAGCGCGCGAACTCGACACGCGCCCCGCGGTCCGCGGACACACCGGACGCACCGGCGTGCCGGACGCGAGGCGGCTCCTACGCGGCCGGGGTTCCGACCGCGGACTGAAGGGCGCGGCGGACCTGTTCGACCGTGACCACGCCCTGGAGGACGCCCTCGCCGTCGACGGCCATCAACGCCCCCAGCCGCCCGAGCGCCTCGGAGGCGAGCAGTTCGCTCAGTGGTCGGTCCTCGTTGACCCACCACTTGCCGCCCTCCTCGGACTCGAGCATCGAGTCGACGGTCAGCCAGCCCTCGCCACTGTCGACCGCGTTCTGCACCCGCTCCTGCCGGGCGATGCCGACGAAGTGGCCGGTCTCGTCGACCACCGGGAACCACGACCAGCCGTAGCGCAGGAAGTACTCGTCGATCGCCTGGGTGACGGCGGTCCCCGACGGGATCGACACCGGCTGGCGGTCCATGATGTCGGCGACGCGGACGCCCTCGATCCGCTCGGTGATCGCGGTCTGCACGAGCGCGCCCCGGGCCGATTGGTAGAGCAGGAACGCGAGCATGATCAGCCACAGGCCGCCGAGCCCCGAGCCGTGCAGCAGCAGGAAGATCCCGAAACCGGCGAGCACGATCGCGAAGCCCTGGCCGACCATCGCCGCCGCGCGGGTCCCCTTGCGCTTGTCGCCGGTCGTTTTCCACACGATCGCGCGGGCGATCCGGCCGCCGTCGAGCGGGAACGCGGGCACGAGATTGAAGATGAGCACGATCAGGTTCATCAGCAGCAGCCAGCTGAGCGACAGCAGTACCGGCGTGACCTGGATGTCGCTATCCAGCAGGAACGCGTGCCACAGACGGTGAGGGCCGACGATCACCAGGTCGATCACGGCGAAGACGACCACCATCAGCGCGGTCGCGGCTGGACCGGCGGCCGCGATCTTGAACTCTTCCCCGGGCGAGTTGGCGTCCCGCGACATCTGGGTCAGCCCGCCGAACAGGAACAGCTGAATGTTCTTGACCTCGATCCCCTGGCGCCGCGCGACGATCGCGTGGCCGAGTTCGTGCACGATCAGCGAAAAGAAGAACAGCAGCGCGCTCACAACCGTCGTCAGGTACGCGACACCGTCCGAGCTGTGCAGCGTGGCGCGGAACGACGGTGACAGATAGATGATCACGATGAACAGCGTCAGCAGCCATCCGGCATCCACCCCGATGCGGATTCCCGCGACGTCCACCAGCTTGATCGAACCGGTACGTCGGAACATGCTGCAATGGTGTCATAGCCGCCGCGCTCGGATATAAGGGTGCAAGCGTCCAACCTCATGGAGACAAACCACGTGAGTGATTCCCTGCAGCAGCTTCGAGCCCGTCTTGGCGAGCTCGAGGACCTTCGCAACACCGCCGGCCTGCTCGGCTGGGACCAGCAGACGATGATGCCGCCGCGCGGCGGGCCATCACGCGCGGAATCGATGGCCACGGTCGAGCGGATCCGGCACGAGATGTTCGTCGCCGACGAAACCGGTCAGCTGCTCGAGCAGGCCTCGGCTGAGCTCAACGGTGCCTCACCGGACAGCGACGACGCCAGCCTCATCCGCGTGACTCGCCGCCACTTTGAGAAGGCGCGTCGGGTCCCCACCGAGCTCGCGGGCGACATCGCTCGGGCGGCGTCGCTCGGCCAGGAGGCGTGGGTGGTCGCGCGCCAGAACTCCAATTTCGCGGCGTTCGCGCCCTATCTGACCCACAACCTCGAGCTCGCCCGTCGGTACGTCGATTGCTTCGACGGGTTCGACGTCGCCTACGACGTCCTGCTCGACGACTTCGAACCGGGCATGAAGACCGCCGAGGTGCGCAGGCTGTTCGACGAGCTCAAGCGCGAGCTCGTGCCCCTGATCGCGACGGTCGGCGAGCATCGAGCCAACGTCGACCCCTCGATCCTGCACGGCGCGTTCCCGGTTGCCCGTCAGCGCGAGCTCGTGGCGCAGGTGCTCGCGCTGATGGGCTTTGACCGCACCGGGTGGCGGATGGATGACACGGTGCACCCGTTCGCGACCGGGATCGGCGCGGGTGACGTCCGCATCACGACCCGCTGGGAGGAGCCGTACTACGCCTCCGGCCTCTACGGCGCGATGCACGAGTGCGGTCATGGGCTCTACGAGGACGGGATCGCCGAATCGCTGCGCCGCACGCCGCTCGGCCACGGCGAGTCGTTGGGGATCCACGAGTCGCAGAGCCGGATGTGGGAGAACATGGTCGGTCGCGGACGTGCCTTCGCCGGCGTGCTCGCCCCCCGGGTCAACGCGCTGTTCGGCACCGCGGTTGGGCCGGAGGCGCTCTACCGCGCGGTCAATTACATCGAGCCGACGTTCATCCGGGTCGAAGCCGACGAGGCGACCTACGGGCTCCACATCGTGCTGCGCTTCGAGCTCGAGCAGGACCTGATCGAGGGCCGGCTCGCGGTCGAGGATCTCCCGGAGGCGTGGAACGCCCGCGTCAAGGACTACCTCGGTCTCGAGGTCACCGACGACGCCGACGGCGTCCTCCAGGATGTCCACTGGTCCGGCGGGATGATCGGCTACTTCCCGACGTACGCGCTCGGGAACCTGATCGCGGGCCAGCTGTGGGATGCCGCGCACAGCGAGATGCCGGATCTCGACGATCGCATCGAGGACGGCGAGCTTGAGCCGCTGCGCGAGTGGCTGCGCGAGAACGTCCACCGTCACGGGGCGAAGTTCTCGACGCCGGAGCTGCTCGAGCGCGTGGTCGGCGGACCGATCGAGGTCGGGCCGTTCGTCAGCTACCTCAAGGCGAAGCTCTCCGACGTCTACGGCGTCGCGTTGTAGGAACTCAGGCCCGGCCCGGGCCGGCTCCTACAACGCGGCGAGTGCCTCGTTGAACGTCGCGCTCGGTCGCATCACGGCGATCACCCGCTCGGGATCCGGGCGGTAGTAGCCGCCGATGTCGACCGCCTCGCCCTGAACGCTGACGAGTTCCTCGACGATCGTCGTCTCGGCGTCCCGCAACCGCTGCGCCACCGGCGTGAAGCGCTTGGCCAGCGCCGCGTCGACGTCCTGCTCGGCGAGTTCCTGCGCCCAGTACAGCGCGAGATAGAAGTGACTGCCGCGGTTGTCAAGCTCGCCCGTCTTGCGTGAGGGCGACTTGTTCTCCTCAAGCAGGCGGCCGGTCGCCCGGTCAAGCGTCTCACCGAGCAGCCGCGCCTTCGGCTTCTCGGCGGTCTTGGCGAGCAGCTCGAACGACGGAGGCAGCGCCAGGAACTCACCCAGCGAGTCCCACCGCAGGTGGTTCTCGCGGAGCAGCTGCTGCACGTGCTTGGGCGCCGAGCCGCCGGCGCCGGTCTCGAACAAACCGCCGCCCGCAATCAGCGGCACGATCGACTGCATCTTCGCGCTCGTCCCGAGTTCGAGGATCGGGAACAGGTCGGTCAGGTAGTCGCGCAGCACGTTGCCGGTGACCGAGATCGTGTCCTCGCCACCCCGGGCGCGCTCGAGCGTCAGGCGGGCCGCCGCGGCGACGTCGAGGATCTCGATGGCAAGCCCCTCGGTGTCGAGCGACGCGAGCGCCGGACGGACCTTCTTGATCAGCTCAGCGTCGTGCGCGCGCGACTCGTCGAGCCAGAACACGGCGGGCGCGCCCGTCTCCCGCGCGCGCCCGACCGCCAGCCGAACCCAGTCCTGGATCGCGACATCCTTCGTCTGACACATCCGCCAGATGTCGCCGCGGTCGACCTCGTGCTCCATCAGCGTCTGCCCGCTGCCATCGACGACGCGGACCGTTCCCGGGCCGGCGATCTGGAAGGTCTTGTCGTGCGAGCCGTACTCCTCGGCGGCCTGCGCCATCAACCCGACGTTCGGCGTCGAGCCCATCGTCGCCGGGTCGAACGCTCCGTGCTCCCGGCAGTGGTTCACGGTCTCCGCATAGAGCGGGGCGTAGGAGTGATCGGGGATCACGAACTTCGTGTCCTGGAGCTCCCCATCCGCGTTCCACATCTGCCCTGAGCTCCGAATCGCCGCCGGCATCGAGGCGTCGATGATCACGTCACTCGGCACGTGCAGGTTGGTGATGCCGCGATCGGAGTCGACCATCGCGAGCCGCGGACCCGTGCTGTAGGCGGCCTCGATCGCGGCGCCAATCGCATCCCGCTGATCTGCGGGAAGCTTTTCGATCCCGCGCAGCAACGCTGCGAGTCCGTCATCCGGGTTGACGCCCACCGAGCGCAGCGCGTCGCCGTGATCGGCAAACACATCGGCGAAGTACGCCTGCACGGCATGGCCGAAGATGATCGGGTCGGAGACCTTCATCATCGTCGCCTTGAGGTGCACCGAGAACAGGACCCCCTGGTCCTTGGCCTCCGCGATTTGCTCGGAAAGGAACGACTGCAGGGCCGCCGCGCGCATCACCGACGCGTCGATCACCTCGCCGGCCTGGAGCGACAGTGCGTCCTTGAGCACGGTCGTCGTGCCATCCGTCGCGACGTGCTCGATCCGTACCGCCGTCGCCTCCGGCAGGGTCACGGACTGCTCGGTGCTGCAGAAGTCACCATCGCTCATCGTCGATACGTGCGAGGCGGAGTCACGCGACCACGCGCCCATCGAGTGCGGATGGCGGCGGGCGAACTCCTTCACCGACGCCGGCGCGCGCCGGTCCGAGTTGCCCTGACGGAGCACCGGGTTGACGGCGCTGCCCTTGACCCTGTCGTAGCGACTGCGGATGTCACGCTGCGCATCGTCGCCGGGGTCCTCCGGGTAATCGGGTATGTCGTAGCCCTGCTCTTGGAGCTCGTCGATCGCCGCCTTCAGCTGGGGCACCGAGGCGCTGACGTTCGGCAGCTTGATGATGTTCGCGTCGGGCGTCTGCGCGAGCTCGCCGAGCTCGGCGAGCGCGTCGGCGATCCGGTCGTCCTCGGTGAGGCGGTCGGGGAACTGGGCGAGGATCCGGCCCGCGAGCGAAATGTCGCGCAACTCGATCTCGATGTCGGCGGCGCCGGCGAAGGCGCGGAGGATCGGGAGCAGCGATGCGGTCGCGAGCGCGGGGGCCTCGTCCGTGTGGGTATAGACGATCTTCATGGGAATCCTCACCCTAGTAGATGATTGATTCCACGAGGGCGCGGTTCGTCTCGCGTCTCGCGTCTCGCGGCACCGGCTCGCGACGTTGTGAACCGCGCGTGAACCGCGCGGGGTATACAGTCGAGTGACTGTGTTCTCCGACCGGCTCCAGGAGATGAAGGATTGACTGACACCCCCGTCCGCGTAGCGGTGACCGGCGCCGCCGGTCAGATCGGCTACGCGATTCTGTTTCGGATCGCCAGCGGCCAGTTGCTCGGCCCTGACACCCCCGTCCACCTGTCGCTGCTCGAGATTCCCGCCGCCGTCAAGGCCGCCGAGGGGACCGCGATGGAGCTTGATGACTGCGCCTTCCCGCTGCTGCACGGCATCGATATCCACGATGACCCCAAATCAGCGTTCGACGGCATCAACGTCGCCCTGCTCGTCGGCGCGCGGCCGCGGTCGAAGGGGATGGAGCGAAGCGACCTGCTCGAGGCCAACGGCGGCATTTTCAAGCCCCAGGGTGAGGCTCTGAACGCCGGCGCCGCCGATGACATCAGGGTGCTCGTCGTCGGCAACCCGGCCAACACCAACTGCCTGATCGCGCAGAGCAACGCGCCGGACATTCCGCGTGAGCGGTTCACCGCGATGACCCGGCTCGATCACAACCGCGCGATTGCTCAGCTCGCGAAGAAGACGAACGCCCAGATCGCCGATATCACCAACATGACCATCTGGGGCAACCATTCTGCAACCCAGTACCCGGACATCTTCCACGCGAAGGTGAGTTCTCAGGACGCAGCGGGGCTCGTCAACGATCAGTCGTGGCTTGAGAACGATTTCATCCCGACCGTGCAGAAGCGCGGAGCGGCGATCATCGAGGCGCGGGGTGCGTCGAGTGCGGCGTCCGCCGCGAACGCGGCCGTCGACCATGTGCACGACTGGGTCCTCGGAACGCCCAGCGGCGATTGGGTGTCGATGGCGATTCCCTCGGACGGCTCCTATGGCGTCGAGGAGGGCGTGATCTCGAGCTTCCCGGTGACCTGCTCGGACGGGTCCTACGAGGTCGTACAGGGCCTGGAGATCAGCGAGTTCTCCCAAGGACGGATCGACGCGACGGTCAATGAGCTCAAGGAAGAGCGCGATGCCGTCAAGCAGTTGAACCTCATTTAACGGTCAAGGGTCACTCACCGTGGCTTCACGGTGGGTGACCCTGGCAACCGAGACGCGACCGTCACGCTGACGGCCGCGCGCGACTACTTACTGGCCGGGTGCCAACCCTGACCGTCGCGCTTGACCTCGCCGTCACTGACGAGCTTGGGCATGACGCGGTACAGGTAGTTGGGCTCGATCTTCAAGGATTCGGCGATCTGCGGGATCGTGATCCCGGGCTGGCTGCGGACGAGCTCGAGCGCCTGGTTGGCACGCGTGCCACCACTGCGGCGACCGCGCGGGCGACCGGGGCCGCGGCCGGTGCGTCGCCGCACGGTGCGGGGCGCTGAGCCAGGGGGACGGCCCGGTCCACGGCGATCGCCGACAAGCGCGGCACGCGCGGCCTCGAGCTTGCCGACCTCTTCCTTGAGCTCGCGCAGCCGGCCGTCGATCTCCTTCACCGTACTGTCAACGAATTCTGCCAAAGGGTTCTCCCTCCGAGGGATTTGACTGATAGGGAACAGACAACCTTACACACGCGAGCATAAATTCCCGGCGATAGGAGCCATCAGCACGGTCCTGCACAGTCGCCTGCGCCGTTGTGTCAGGCGCAATGCTCCTGAAAGTGGTTAGGGCCGTTCGAGTAGCGACTTCAGCCGCGACAGTGACTTCGAGGCCTCGCGCTCGGACGCGGCGCCGACGATGAAACGGCTCGCGACATTGCCGAGGCGACCGCCCGGCGGCTGGAACTCATTCGTGTAGTGAAAGTGCGTCCGGCCGTTCTTGCTGTTCTCAAGTTCGTACCGAATAAGCGCCTTGGAATGCGCGGGTCCGTGACCCTCCCACTGCGCGGTATTTGGCTCGGTCACGTCAACGAGGTTCCACGTGACGTGAAACGAAATGCCGCGCATATGGAGAACCTGCTCCATCGTTGACCCTTGGACGAGTGGTCGGTCGGAGACCCGCCCGACCTCGCGGTGAATGGTGACCCAATCGCCCAGGCGTTTCGGGTCCATGATCGTCTCCCAGACCCGCTCGATCGGTGCGTCGATCTCGATATCGGTCGTCACTCGGCTCATCGGCGCCAGACACTAAACACTTCGCTACCTCGCTGCGAGCGGCTCGGTGGACTCCCACTCGCGCAGCGCGCGCTCGATCGCGTGGTCAAGCGAGTGCATGCGCACCCCGAGCGCCTCAGCCGCCCGGTCGTCGCGCGGCAGCAGGTCGGTTCCGAGGCCGTCCATCAGCGGTCCGATCAGTTCGTGGTCCTCGCCGGCGACCAACGACGCGACCCGGCTCGCGATCGGCGTCAGCGTCAGGCGGCCGAGACCGATCGTCGGCCGGTCGACGAACATGTGGTGGCAGATGCGGTCGATCAGTTCGGCGTAGGTGACGACGTCGGGTCCGCCGATGTCGAACGACTCTCCACAGATCCCCTCGGCCGTCGCCGCCCGGGCGAGCACCTCGATCACGTCACGCTCGTCGATCGGGCGCGTGCGGTTGTCACCCCACCCGGGCACGGCGAGCACGGGGAGTCGCTCGACGAGCCGCACGAGGAAGCGAAACGAGCGCGATCCGGCACCGATCACGATCGACGCCCGGAACGCGATCGCGCAGTCCGAGCTCTGAAGCAGAGCCTCCTCCACGGCGAGCCGGCTGGCCAGGTGCGCGGACGGCGCGGCGCTCGCCGGCACGAGTCCGCCGAGGTACACGATCCGTCCCACCCCGGCCGCACGCGCCTCCCGGGCGAAGTTCTCGGCGGCCGCGGTCTCCCGGGCGGCGAAGGTTCCGTTGCCGTTCGGCGCCTGCTCCATCGAATGGATCAGGAAATAGGCGACGTCGATGCCGTCGAGGGCGTCCGCCAGCCCGGCGCCGGTCACGGCGTCTCCGGTCACCGTCTGGATGTCGAGACCCGGGGCACGCCGACCGCGGGTCAGGCCGCGCACCGTGTGTCCGTCCCGGCGAAGGCGAGGGACGAGCCGTGACCCGACGTAGCCGCTGACGCCGGTGACGAGGATGTTCACGAGCCGGGGCCTACCCCGCGGCCGGGGGCGATGAAGCGCCGGTCGATGGCATCCGCCCGGAGTGCGCCGCTCAGGGCCAGCGCGGTGTCGAACTCCGCGAGCAGGATCTCGAGCACGCGGGCGGCGCCGGCGGCGCCGCCGCTGGCCAGGCCCCAGAGGATCGGACGCCCGACGAGCACGCCTCGGGCGCCGAGCGCGAGCGCCTTGAGGACATCGGTTCCGCGCCGGATCCCGCCGTCGACGAGCACCTCGATCCGGTCCCCGGCGGCCTCGACGATCGGCCCGAGCGCGTCGGCGCTCGCGAGCACCGTGTCCAGTTGGCGGCCGCCGTGGTTGGAGACGACGACGGCGCGCGCTCCGTGCTCGGCGGCCAGGACGGCGTCCTCGGGCGCGAGGATCCCCTTGACGATCACGGGGATCGTGCTCTCGGCGGCGAACGCTTCGATGTCCGCCCACGTCAACCCGGCATCGGTGCCCGAGGCGACCTCGGAGGGGGTCGGCGATTCCCCATCCGAACCAGCCAGCCACGGCTCGGCCATCGGGGCCGCGACCTCGGCCTCCACGGGCCACCGGAGCTCACGCTCGCGGACGCCGACGACCGGCAGATCGACGGTGATGACGAGCGCCTCGTAGCCGTGCTCGATCGCCTGCGCGATGAGTTCTCGGCTGATGCCGCGATCGCGGAACACGTAGAGCTGAAACCACCGGGTCGCGTCGGGAGCGGCCTGCGCGAGCTCGGCCAGGGTCACCGATGCGTAGGTCGACAGCGACACGACGGCGCCGGTTGCCGCGGCGGCCTGGGCGGCGGCAAGCTCACCGTCCGGGTGGGCGAGTCGCTGCGACGCCGTCGGCGCGACGATCAGGGGATGGGGTCGCCGGCGCCCGAGGAACGTGACGCTGGGATCGCGCCGCTCCGCGCCGACGAGCACGCGCGGCACGATCGCGATCCGCTGCCACGCGGCGAGGTTGTCGCGCATGGTCACCTCGTCGGTCGCGCCACCCGCGTAGTAGGCGAGCGCGCCGCGCTCGAGGACCTCCTCCGCCACGCGCTCGAAGTCAGCGAGCGAGATGAGGGTCGGGCCGTCGAACGTCATTGGTCTCGAAAGCTACGGAAAATGCGGGAGCTTCTCGGTGAGGTTTTGAAAAGACCCGCTATTTGCAGGTATTTCGGTACGCAAGAGTTTCCTGCGATTTCCGGGATTGCGCGTTGCACGAGGGGGGCGAGATCCGCTTTGATGGCTCCACTGGCCACACGGCAAACGACGAGAAGACGGGGTGCAGTGAAGATGGCTGACGGGCGGGCAAAGGCGGCAAAGCCGAGCTGTGAGAAGTGCTTCTTCCATCAGAACTCCCTGTGCGCGGTGTCGCAGGGCGGACCGTGCGCGACGTTCCGTCCCGCCCATCCGGACGGCCTGCGGCCGCCGCAGCAGATGCGCTTCGTGTTCCGCCAGGAACGCCGGCTACAGGTCGCCTACGCGTTCCCGTCCGCCAGCGAGCAGGTCGCCCTTCACGCGTAGAAGAGGCACCGTCCGACCCGGGCCTATATCGTTGCAGCCGTGTACTGGCCCCTGATCGGCGGATTCATCGCCTTCGTGCTCATCGCGATCGTCCTCGGCCGGATCATGGATCCGGACCGGCGCCGGTAGCCGCTACCTCGACGCCGTCCGCTCGTCCCTCACGCGGCCGCTCGGAGCGCCGCGCGATCCACTCCGCGCCGGGGTAATCCGTCAGCCCGTGGAGGATGATCGAGCAGAAGACGACGAGCGCCGCGATGTTGTAGATCCGGGCCCCCGCGGCGATGTGCTGTGAGAGCACGAGCAGCGAGAAGGTCATTGTCGCGACGCCCTTGGGGCCGAACCACGACATGAACCCCTTGGTCGCAACGTCGACGCGGGTTCCGGCGAGTGCCGTGAACACGGCGGCCGGGCGCGCGAGCAGCAGCGTGACGACGACGATCCCCACCGCCGCCCAGCCGTCGCCGAACAGCCCGTGCAAGGTGAGCAGTGACCCGAACACGACGAAGATCCCGAGCTTGACGATCTCGACGAGGTCCTCGGACTGATGCTCGAAGTAGTACCGCAGATCCGGTCGCTGGATGCCAAGCGTGATCGCCCCGACGAAGACGGCGATGAGGCCGTTGCCGTGCGGCGGTAGCACGGCGATCCCGTAGGTGGCGAACGCGACCCCGAGCGCGTAGAGGGCACGCTGGTGGGCGGGAATGTCGCTCTGCAGCTTGCGGTCTCGGGGCATCAGCCGGGCGGCGATCAGCCCGACGATGAGACCCGTCGCGAACCCGATCGTCACGTCCTCGAGCACAAACCGCCACCAGACGAAATGGCTGCTCGTTGAGAGTGCCGCGGCGAACGCGAGCACGGCCGGGAGCGCGAGACCGTCGTTCAGTCCCGACTCGAGGTTGAGCGAGTGGCGGATGATGGCCGGCACCCGAGGGTTCGTGACGACGCTGGATGACAGAACCGGGTCGGTGGGGGACAGCAGGGCACCGAGCAGGAACGACTCCGTCCACGTGAGGTCGGTCATCAGATGCGCGGCAACGGCGATGATGATTGCGGTCAGCGGCATCGCCAGGACGAGCTTTCGCAGCGGCAGCCGCCAATGCTGCTGGAGCATCTCGCCGTCGACCTCGAGCCCGTCCCGGAACAGGATCACGATCAGGGCGACGGTGGCGAGGCCGCCGACAAACGACGAGCGCGCGTCGAGGTGGATGACATCGGTCCCGCCGGGACCAAGGACGAAGCCGATCACGACGAACAGCGCCGTCAGCGACAGGAAGCTTCGTCCGGCGAGTCCGGAGACGAGCGCGCCGATCACGAGCAGGCAGCCGAGCGCGAGCAGCGACGCGTCGAAGCGGGTGCTTTCGGCTGCCAGCAGCAACGGCATCTGCACGTGCGCGACGGCCACGCGATTAGAGTGTCAGACCTCAGAGAGGAGCGGCGTGGAGATCACGGTCCTGGGCAAGTCGCCGTCGTGGCAGGACGTCGGGGGGGCATGTAGTGGCTACCTCATACGCGAGGGCGACTTTGCGCTGCTGCTCGACTGCGGCAACGGCGTGTTCGCCAAGCTCCGCGAGCTCATCGATTACGTCGACGTCTCGGCCGTGCTCATCAGCCACCTGCATGCCGATCACTTCCTCGATCTCGTCCCCTTCAGCTACGCGCTCTGTTACGCGCCGCGCCAGCAGCCGGTCGCCGTCGACGGCTGGCCGGGAACCGACCATCCGGCTCGCCCGCAGCTCTACGCGCCGGTCGGTGCCGCCGAGTTCTTCCGCAGCGTCGTCGGCTGCTGGGGCGATGAGGAGCTGATCGAGCGGGCGTTCACGCTCCACGAATACACGGCCGGGGATGAGCTGGTGCTCGGTCCGCTGGGCGTCCGCTTCTGCGAGGTGCCGCATTACACGCTCAGCCATGCGGTCGATCTCAGTACCGCCGGCGGCCGGCGGCTCACTTACAGCGCTGACTGCAGCCCCAACGATGAGCTGCCGGTGTTTGCTCGTGATACGGACATGCTGTTGATCGAGGCGACGCTCCCGCGCCCGGAGCGCACCGGGGAGCGCGGCCACCTGACCCCGCGTGAGGCGGGCGAGCACGCCCGGCGCGCCGGGGCCCGGCGGATCGTGCTCACGCATTTCTCCGACGAGCTCGATGCCGAGTGGGCACGCGCCGAGGCCCGGGCCACGTATGGCGCCGACGTCGAGCTCGCCCACGAGGGCACGACGTACACGGTCTAAGATCGAGCCTAAGCATGCGCGAGCGTGATCTGTTTGCGAACTTCGACCGGATGCGCCGGGACATGGACGAGCTGTTCGGCGACGTGCTCGAACGCACCGGCCTCTCCCGGCGCCGGCTCGGATTCGTCCCCGCCGTCGACGTCGCCTACACGGCGGACCCGGCGCGCGCGGTCGTCACCGCGGAGCTCGCCGGCGTCGACGCGGACAGCCTCGAGCTGGAGGTTCAGGGTCGCAAGCTGATCCTGTCCGGCCGCCGCGAGCCGCCCGCCGTCGATCGCGATGTCTACCAGCAGGTGGAAATTGAGCGCGGGACGTTCCGCCGGGTGATCGAGCTCGGCACCGACGTGGTGGCCGACGAGGCGCGAGCGCGCTACGAGGATGGGATGCTGCGCGTGGAGTTGCCGCTCGCCCAGACCGAGTCGCAGGTCCACTCCGTCCCGATCCGCAGCGAGTCCTCGTCCCAGCGGTGATCGAGATCGGCATCCCGGACTCCGGCGGACGGGAGGTGTCCGTCGACGGCTCACGCGCGCTGCCGACGCAGGTCGGGGTGCTGCCCCTCAGGGACACGGTCACGTTCCCGGAGATGTTGATCCCGCTCAACGTGGGTCAGGAGCGGAGCATCGAGCTGATCAACGAGGCGCTCCGTGGCGATCGCACGATCGCGATGGTCGCGGGTCGCAGCGCCGAGATCGAGGCGCCGGGCCCGGAGCATCTCTTCGACGTCGGCGTCATCGGGGTCATCGCGCGGATGATCCGCGTGCCCGACGGCACGCTGCGCGTGCTCATCCAGGGCGGCCAGCGGGTCCACGTCGACCGCTGGGTCTCGACCGATCCCTACCTCGTGGCCGAGGTCTCCGAGCTGCCGGATGTCGTCGTCGCCAACCCGGAGCTGACGGCATTGATGCGCAACGTGCAACAGACGTTCACGAGCATCGCCAGCGACGTTCCGTACCTGCCGGACGAGCTCCAGATCATGGTCGCCAATGTCGAGGACCCGAGCCTGCTCACCCACCTGATCGCCGGTGCGCTCCGGCTGAAGACCGATGACAAGCAGGCGCTGCTCGAGGAGGTCGACGTGGCCAAACGGCTGCGCCGCCTGTCCGAGATCCTCGCCCGCGAGCTCGAGGTCGTCGAGATCGGCTCCAAGATCCAGTCGCAGGTCCAGTCCGAGCTTGAGAAGGGCCAGCGCGAGTACGTGCTGCGCCAGCAGCTCAAGGCGATCCAGGAGGAGCTCGGCGAAGCGGACGAGGTGCAGGCGGAGGCGAATGAGCTCCGCACCCAGCTCCAGGCGATCAGCCTGCCCGACGAGGTCCGCAAGCAGGTCGATCGTGAGCTCGCGAGGCTCGAGCGCCTGCAGCCTGCAATGGCCGAGTACGGGGTCGTCCGCAGCTACCTGGAGTGGATCGCGTCGCTGCCGTGGGACACGGCCACCGGGGAGAACCTGGACCTCGGCCACGCCGCGCAGGTGCTCGACGAGGACCACTACGACATCGAACAGGTCAAGGGTCGGATTCTCGAGTTCCTCGCGGTCCGATCGCTGAAGCCGGACGCACGCGGTGGGATCCTCTGCTTCGTCGGGCCTCCGGGCGTCGGCAAGACCTCACTCGGTCGCTCGATCGCCCGTGCCCTCGGACGCACGTTTCAGCGGATCAGCGTCGGCGGTGTCCGCGACGAGGCCGAGATCCGCGGCCACCGCCGGACGTACATCGGCGCGATGCCCGGGGTGATCATCCGCGCTATGCGTGATGCCGGCGCCAACAACCCGCTGCTGATGATCGATGAGATCGACAAGATGGGCGCTGACTTCCGCGGCGATCCGTCGAGCGCGATGCTCGAGGTGCTCGACCCCGAGCAGAACGAGAGCTTCCGCGACCATTACCTCGATCTCCCGTTCGACCTCTCGAGCGTCATGTTCGTCACCACCGCGAACACGCTCGACACGATCCCTGGGCCGCTCCGTGACCGGATGGAGGTGATCCCGCTCGCCGGCTACACCGAGGAGGAGAAGCTTGAGATCGCCAAGCGCTATCTCGTGCCGCGGCAGATCGAGCGCAACGGCCTCGCGCCATCGAAGATCGCGTTCACGCCGGCCGGACTGCGCGCGATCGTCTCCGACTACACGCGTGAGGCGGGGGTCCGCCAGCTCGAGCGTGAAATCGGCAACGTGTGCCGCAAGGTCGCGCGGCAGATCGCCGAGGGCACGCTGAAACGCAGGCTCATGATCACCGAGCCGCGTGCCCACGAGATGCTCGGAAAGCGCCGGTTCCACTCCGAGACGCGCCGGCGGACCTCGCGGCCGGGCGTGGCGACCGGCCTCGCCTGGACGCCGTACGGGGGTGAGGTGCTGTTCATCGAGGCGACGGCGATGCCCGGCCAGGGCCATCTCACGATCACCGGCCAACTCGGCGACGTGATGCGCGAGTCCGCGCAGGCGGCGCTGTCCTACGTCCGTTCCAACGTCTCCGACGTGCTGCCGGATCTGCCGGCCGACTGGTTCGCCACCCACGATCTCCACATCCATGTGCCCGCCGGGGCGACGCCGAAGGACGGCCCGAGCGCCGGGGTGGCGATGGTCACCGCGCTCGCGTCGTTGCTCTCCGGCCGGCTCGTCCGGGCCGACGTCGCGATGACCGGCGAGATCACGCTGACCGGGCAGGTGCTGCCGATCGGCGGGCTCAAGGAGAAGGCGCTCGCCGCGCAGCGCAACAAGCTGCGCTGCGTGATCGCACCCGAGCTCAATGAGCAGGACATCGACGAGATCCCCGAGCACCTGCGGCGCGACCTCGACTTCCGGTTCGTCTCGACCGTCGATCAGGTGCTCGAGGTCGCGCTCCAGCGCCGCGCCACCCGCAAGGCGGCGCAGCACGGCGCGGCGACGTGAGGAGACTGGCCGCCTTCCGGTCGGCGGGTTTCCCCGACTGCGAGCAGGTAAGTATCAAGGTGACCTGTTTATCGCCTGCCCATAGCCGACGGGTTATTCTCAATCAGCACCCGGCCCACGCACCCCGAGGGAGATCAATGGCATCACGAGGTAAGAAGGTCAAGGCGGCGGTCCCGTTCAATCCGGCCGACGTCGCCCACATCGCCAAGTCCAATCCGTACATCCATCGCCTGATCGAGGACGCCGACCTGCGTGAGAACGTGCAGAAGGCAATCGAGTCGAGCAAGAGCGCGTACGGCCGGCTCTCGAACGGCAAGGCTCCGCACAAGGCTCTGCTCGAGGACAAGAAGCTGCAGAAGGATCTGCAGGAGGCCCTCGACGCCATCCGGACTGCGACGGTGGCACTGAACGAGGCGCCGAAGAGGCAGGCCAAGAAGGGCCGCCGGTTCGGTCGCCGGATCGTCATCGTCGGCCTCGGCGCCGGGCTCGCGCTGGTGACCAGCGAAAAGCTCCGCTCGAAGGTGCTTGACACGCTGTTCGGTGCCGAGGAGGAGTTCGAGTACACGCCACCGGCAACCACCGGCACGACGCCTCCCGCGACCCCGGTCAGCGCGGCGTAGCCGCAGTCACATCCGTGTCGTCCAAGGGCGCCCTCAGGGCGCCCTTGGCGTCTTCGGGGAGGTACTTGATCGCCTCGCGCAGGGTCACTCCAGATGCGCGGGCGCGCCGGGGTACGAGCCAGGCGGTGACCGTGTCCGGATGCGTCCTGCCGTAATCGCGGAGCACCCAGCCGATCGCCTTGCGGATGAAGAACTCGCGCTCCTCGAGCATTGCGTCGGCGTACCCGGCAAACCGGGCAAAGGCGTGGCCCGCCCGCAGCGGTGCCAACTGGGACAGGAGCGCCGCGCGGCGCACCCAGAAGTTCGGGTCTGTCGCCCAGTCATCGAGATCGGCGGCGCTTTCCGGGTGAGCCACGATCAGGCGCCCGAGGACGCCGCCGGCCAGGGGGTCGACCAGCGCCCAGGTTTCGGCGTCGCCCACGAGCGCTCGCACGAGCGGCAGGTCGCTCGGCCCCAGGAGATCCGGGCGGGCTTCGAGCGCGAGCACGGCGGCGAGCCGGCAGTCGAACGGTCCTGAGCGCCACAGCGCGCGGACGAATGCGATGAGCCCATCGTGCGTGATCTCCGGGCGACGGACGACGACCTTGCGGACGGCGCGTCGATTGTCTGGAACGGTGACGCCGAGGTGCTCTCGCTCGCTCTTCAAATACCGCTTCTGCCCGGCCGCACGTTCCGGCGTGCCGAGCTCTCGGAGACGCTGCTCGAGTTCGCGAGCCGCCTCGGTGGGGTCGAATTGCACCACGCGACGAATAGCACTCCGGACCGGGAAAGCCTAGAATCGCCCCACATGGAGGTGGCAACCACGCTCCGCTCGGCGTCCCCTGCCGAGCTGCCGAGCGACAAGGCGGCACGGATCGTCGAGGCGATGCGAATCAGCGTCGGCGCCCGCGGCATCGCCGGCGCGACGTTCGACCACGTCGCGCGTGAGGCGGGCGTCTCCCGCGGTCTGCTCCATTACTACTTCGGGACCAAGGAGCGGCTGCTCGTCGAGGTCGTGCGCCGTGAGAGCGACGTTCGGATCGAGCAGCTCGAGACCGGGATCGCCAGTGCCGAGAGCGCCGACGGGGTGATCGAGACGCTGCTCGAGAGCTTTGAGGAGTTCAGCAGCAAGGGGTCAGCGACTGCCGTCATGTTCTACGAGATGGCGACGCTCGCTCAGCGCAACGCGGAGATCGCGACCGAGCTCGCCGAGCTTGGGCGCCGGACACGGGCGCATCTCGCCGACGCGCTGCGCGCCAAGAGCGAGGCCGGGGTACTCAGCCTGCGGGCCGATCCGGATGACATCGCGACGTGGCTGTTCGCGCTCGCCGATGGGATGACGCTGCGCCTCCTGGTCGAGCCCGACCACGACATCTCGGGTGTCGTCGCGCAGGCGGTCGCGGCCACCCGGGCGCTGCTCCGGTAACGGTCACCGCGCGGGCGTGCGCCGGATCGCGGTCCTCGTCCTCATCGGCGTCGTGCTGCTCGTGCTCGTCGTCGGGCAGCTCGTGCTGCCGGGGATCGCGGAGCAGCGGCTGCGCGATCGGCTGTCGCACCACGGGACCGTGCTCAGCGTCAAGGTGAGCGCCTTCCCCGCGGTCACCCTGCTCTGGCACCACGCCGACAAGGTCGTCATCCGGATGGCCTCCTACCAGTCAGGCTCAGGAAGTCTCGGCGGCCAGCTTGATGAGGCGAGCGACGTCGGCACGCTCGAGGCCTCGACCCAGGTGTTCCGAAGTGGCCTCCTGACGCTACGCAACGCGAGCCTCCACAAGCACGGCGATCAGCTCACGGGGACTGCGACGGTGACCGAACAGGACCTCCGCACGGCCGTGCCGTTTATTGACAACGTGCAGCCGGTCGCCTCCTCCGGGGACGGGACGCTGACGCTGCGCGGTTCGGCGACGCTACTCGGCGTCACCGCGACCGTTGATGCGACCGTCGCGGCTCAGAACGGCAAGCTCGTCGTCGCGCCGAACATTCCCTTCGGGGGACTCGCCACGCTGACGCTGTTCGACGATCCGAACCTCGCGATTGAGAACGTGAGCGCGTCCCCGGCCGCTGGCGGGTTCACGGTGTCAGCGACGGCCCGTCTTCATTAGACGACCGATTCCTCGTCGGCACGGTTCGTCACCCTCTTCGGCTCCTGCGGGATTAATTCGCCAAACCGCCCCGGCCGGACGGATCTCGGCGAAAAAGTCCCGCTCACGGTGCATTTCGCGCCCGAATCCGTGACCGAAACACGGTTTGGCGACAAAGTCACCGAGCGCCGAGCGTCTCGTCCCCGTCGAGCTTCCTCAGGGTCCGGGCACGTTCAGGTCCACCGCGCCCGCGGATCCCGAGATACCCGCCGAGCACGACGTAGCTGACGAGCACCGCGCTGCCCTCGATCGTCCCGATGATCAGGCTGGCGAGCACCGCGAGCGGGAGCCGGTGGACGGGCGGGAGGCCGCCCTCGCCGACGCCGTGGGCGACTCCGAGCGCGAGCCCGGCGGCGAGCGCCACGATCGTCGCGAACCGCCACGGATGGCGCCGGAGGTGCAGCAACGCCGCGAGCCATGGAGCGCGTCGCAGCGCCGGGGCTCGGTGTCCGAACCGCGTCTGCGCGAGGGTCCCGATAGCCGTCAGATCGGCGAGCGCGTCCTCGTCGGTCGTCGGCCCGGCACTTGGGTCCACGCCCGCCGCCGACGCCCGGCGCCGGCTGCGCCGCAGCAGGCCGGTGAGGAATACGACCACCGCGGCGAGGCCCAGGAGCGAGACGGTGCTCGCGGGCGGCGGGGCGCCATGGGCGTCGTGCACGACCGTGAGCCCGCAGATGAGCGTCACCCACGCGCATGCCGTGACGACGCGCGCGCCTCGGAGCACGAGCGTGAGCCGTATTCCTCGAGGTCCGCGGGTTTCGCGTGCGCGGTACAGCCGGATGAGCGTCAGGCCGCCGGCGACGAGCGCGATCTGCCCGAACACGAACCCAAGCACGCCCGCGGGGAAGCCGGCCCGACCCCACGTGAGAATCCCCGGGGGACTGACCTCGATCAGGACCAGCAGCGCGGCGAGGAGCACTGCCGCGCGCCCAGCGGTGCGGGCGGTGCGGGCCGCCTCGTCCTCGTGGAACGTTTGGACGAGCGCCTCAGCCGAGCCGAATCGCCGGACCGCTTCACGCTCGGCCGCATCGGCGTCATACCCAGTGGCATGCAGTTCGGCGGCCGTGCTCTGAAGATGATCCTCGACCTCGGCGACGATGCGCCGCCGGCGAGTCGCGGACACGTCGAGCGAGCCGATCAGCTCGAGCAGGTAGTCGGTGATCATGCCGTGCCTCCCTTCGGCGTCAGCGTGGTGGTGGCGAGCACCCGTTCAACGGCTCCAGCGAACCGACGCCACTCGTGCGATCGCTCGCCGAGCGCGGCGCCTCCCCGGTCGGTCAGCTCGTACTGCCGGCGGCGACGTCCGCCGATGACCGCCCATTCGCTGCGGAGCAGGCCGTCGCCCTCGAGGCGGTGCAGCGCCGGGTAGATCGTCCCCTCTGGGAGCTCAAACTGGCCGCCGCTCCGTTCGCGGAGCTGTTCGACGATCCCGTAGCCGTGCACGGGCCCGTCGGCGACGATCGCCAGCAGCAGCGTGTCCAGATGTCCCTTGAGCGGCTCGCCTCTCATACCTAGTCAGACTAGGCATAGGACGACTAGGTGTCAAGGCAGGCTCGTCAGCCGGGCCACCCCGGGCACGGTTCCCGCGCGCTGGATCGCCTGCTCGGCCGCCCGCGTGTCGCGGACGCGTCGCAGATAGCGCTCGAGGAACGCGATCGTCACCGCCTCGACGACCCGCAGCTGCGGCTGCTCATCGGTGTACGGACCGAGATGCCCCGCCCCGAGCAGCGAGAGGAGAAACTTCGGGCGCGGCGCGACGTCGAAGAACGCCCGTGTGAACTGCGGCGGGTTGATCGGATCCGCGGTGCCCTGGGTGGCGAGCAGCGGCGGGGTGGGCGCCGGGAACGTGAAGCCGCCGACGTTCGGGATCTTGGCGCCGGACAGGATGATCGCGGCGCGCACCCGCCGGTCACGGAAGTGCATGTCGTAGGCGACGCCGAGCGCGGTCTCGCCGCCGTCCGACTGACCGCTCACCGCGATCTCCCGCCGGTCGATCAGTCGGGGGAGACGATCTCGCAAATCGGTGATGACGACGCTCATGTCGCGTGGCTGGTTGACGAGGTCGGACTCGTTCGGGCCGCCGGGGGCGTGCGCGTTCTCGAGCGGGAAGACCGGTGCGGCAACGACGTATCCGGCGCGCGCCCAGGCGTCCAGGAGCGCTGCGTACGGCGCGGGCGTGACCGCGAAACCGTGCCCGAACACGACCAACGGGCACGGGCACGGGGCCCGCAGCGGATATCGCACGATCGTGGCGAGCACGCGTGGCCTGACCGAGCCGTCCGGGTACCGGATCGTGCGCGAGTGGTCGATCAGGGTAATCATGCGCTGCGCGACGGCGAACGGAGCTCGGTGCGGCGTCGGGCGCCGAGTCGTGCCCGTCCGCGCCGCGGTGCTGCTCGCAGAGGAGATGCTCGCCGCGGTCGTCGCGCTCGTGTGCGCAGGACTCGGCGTCGCCGCGCCGTGGCTCCCGCCGCCACACCCCGCGACCAACACGGCCAGCGCGGCGCTAACGCAGATACACCGCGAAGAAATCGCGATCGTCAGGGGTCAAATACCGGTCGGAGGGACGGCTCATGCTCTCAAGCAGGCTGGACGCCCCGACCGCGCCGGGGTGCCGGTAGTGGATGAGCGTCGTCCAGTAGGTGTTGATGTCGAGCTCCATCGCGCGGACCGCACGAGCGCGGATCAGGATCGCCGCGAGCGATCCGACCGTCTGATCGGGCGCGGCGGCGTAGATGAGATTTCCGCGCCGATCGACACCGACCGCCGAGCGCCACACGCGGACCTTGTTGCCGAGCGTGAAGCCCCACTCGGGTCCGTCCGACAGATTCGGATTGGGCCGTCCATGGTTGACGATCAGCGGCAGGTTCTGGCGCGCGTACTGGACGTCGGGCCCGACGCTGGCGCCGCCCGGCCACGCGACAACATCCACACGGCCGTCCCGATAGCGGATGATCGTCCCGATGCCCTGCTTCATCGGCGCGTATGTATGACCGCCCGTGGCAAAGCCACCGCCGGAATCCTTCATCTTGAAGCCGCTGTTGAACGTCGCCACGAGCCGGGACCGCATCTGGGCAGGCACCGCCATCGGTCCGCGGGAGGGCAGGTTGACCGCCGGCTCTTTGAGTCCGGGGTACAGCCACGTCGTCGTCCGGGTGTGATCCATCCATGCGACGCCGGCGACGAGACGCGGGTAATTTGCGTCCGGTCGGAAGCTTGTGACGAGCACCGGTGGCCGGGGACCACCGTGCGCGAACGTCGCGCGCCACTGGCCCTCGCCGGGCAGGGCGGGGGACATCACCGGCGCGATCGCTCGTGGACGGTAGGCGCGGTGGCGCTGCGCGCGCAGGTTCGGGGCCAGCGCGGTGCCCGCTTGGGTCGGCAGTACCTTGAGCCCGGGACCGCCGGTCGACGGCGCGTTCAGCGAGTAGTAGAGGTTCTCGACCCGGTTGACGAGGCCGCGGGCACCGTGGTCGCGCAACCACTCGACCGCCCGGATCCCGACGCCGGAATTCGACGGTGCTGCGATCGCGCTGACGAACGAGATCGCCGCCGGGATCGCCCAGATGATCGCCGCGACCAAGGCGATGCGGCGGACACGATGCGTCGTCGGCGGTGGGCGTCTGGGACCCATCGGAATCCTTGTCCCCTGGAGGCGGACACGCGAAATTGGCTCTTTCGTTGGAGAGAGCATCGCGGTACACCATGGCGTGCGAGTCGCAGAAAAGCCTAAACGGATGCTGAGAGCCTCCTCATCATTCCGAAAACACCGCTTCAGTAATGACTCATAGTTTGCCCCCGATGTCAGGCCTTGGTGGTGCCACCAGTGCTGCGCCGGCGCTGCCTCTGAGGCCGCGACGGGGTCGCCTGCATGCCGCGATCGTCACGGTTCGCCCACGGCAGTGGATCAAGAACCTGCTCGTGATCGCCGCCGCCGGCGCCGCCGGCGCGCTCGGCCACGACGACGTGCCGCTCCGTGTCGGCCTCGCGTTCCTCGCGTTCTGCCTCCTGGCCGCGGGGACCTACGCGGTCAACGACGTCCGCGATGCGGAGGAGGATCGCCTCCATCCGCGCAAGTGCGCGCGGCCGGTCGCCGCCGGCGAACTGGCGCCGGGCGCGGCCCTGCGCATGGGGGCGGCGCTGATGGTCGCGGGCCTGGCCCTATGCGTCGCGATTCGACCGCTGCTCGGGCTCGTCGGCGCGGGCTACCTGGCGTTGACGCTCAGCTACGCGGTGCTGTGGCGGCGAGTCGTGGTCCTCGACATCGTCGCGATCGCGGGCGGCTTCGTGCTCCGCGCCGTCGCCGGCGGCGTCGCTGCGCCCGTCACGCTGTCTCGCTGGTTCATCGTCGTGATCACGTGCGCCGCGCTGCTCGTCGCGGCCGGCAAGCGCTACGCCGAGCTTGCGCGCACCGATGCGGCGGGCCTCGCGAAGCGGCGCGTGCTCCACCTCTACACGCCGTCGCGCCTGCGCCTGATCCTCATGAGCAGCGGCGCGGGCGCGCTGTTCGCGTACTGCGTGTGGGCGTTCGAGCTGCCGACGGTCGATGGCGTGCCGTGGCGTCCGCTCACGATCGTCCCGTTCGCCGCAGCGCTGCTGCGCTACGGACAGCTTGTCCTCAGAGGCGAAGGCGAGGCGCCCGAGGAGCTCGCCCTCCGCGACCGCTGGCTCACACTCGCCGCCATCGCCTGGCTGATCGTGTTCGCGATCGGCGTGCAAGTCTCGACCTGACACGATGCCCGCGATGACTGCGACCCGACCGGCCACGGACGCGGCCGGGATCACGCCGGTGACCCTCACCGGATGGGGCGGAGGCCCCGGCACGAGCGCATCGCTCGTCACGGCGGGCGGCGTCGATGGGTTGCGTGAGGTGATCGCAACGGTGGGCCCGCGCGGGGCGATCGCCCGCGGGATGGGCCGCAGCTACGGCGACGCCGCCCAGCGCGACGGCGGGCTCGTCCTCGACCTCACGCGCATGACCGGGTGGGAGCTTGACCCCGAGCGCGGCGAGGTGACGGCGCAGGCCGGCATCACCCTGGGCACGCTGCTCGGGCTGCTCGTCCCGCGCGGCTGGATCCTCCCGGTCCTGCCCGGCACGCAGCACGTGACCGTCGGCGGCGCGATCGCGAGCGACATCCACGGCAAGAGCCACGGCGTCGACGGGACGTTTGGAAGCCACGTCCGCTCGCTCGAGCTGATGACCGCCGACGGTGAGCTGCACACGCTCGAGCCCGGGTCGGACCTGTTCGCCGCCACCCTCGGAGGAATGGGCCTGACCGGTGTGATCGTGTCGGCGCGCATCGGTCTCGCCCCGGCCGCGAGCGGGATGGTGTCGGTCGACACCGATCGGGCGGACAGCCTTGACGACGCTCTCGCGCTGCTCGCCGCACCCGGCGGGAAGTACCGCGTCGCTTGGCTTGACCTGCTCGGGCCGCGTCCGGGACGCGGCGTCGTGACCCGCGCCGAGCCGGCTCCCACTGGCCCGGTGCGCCGGGGCCGTGGTTCGATCGCGCGCGACCGTGCCGGGTCGCTGGCCCGGCGGCCTGCTGCGAGCGTCCACGATCCGGGCGTTCAACGAGCTGCGATTCCGGACGTCGCCACGGCGGGCGCGAGGCGTGCCCGAGACCCTCGGAGCGCACATGTTCCCGCTCGACGCGCTGGAGCACTGGCCGCGGCTGTACGGACCCGCGGGCTTTGTCCAGTACCAATTCGTCGTGCCACCCGGCGCCGAAGCGGTATTGGAGCAGGCGATCGAGCACCTGCGCATCGCCCGCGTTCCCTGCTACCTCGCCGTGCTCAAGGACTTTGGGCGCGCCAACGACGCACCGTTGTCGTTCCCGACCGAGGGGTGGACGCTCGCGCTCGATCTGCCCCGCAGCGCTCCGATGCTGTCGGCGGCGCTTGACGACCTCGATCAGCTTGTCGCCGAGGCCGGCGGACGCATCTACCTGACGAAGGACGCCCGGACGCGGCCCGAGGCGCTCGCCGCGATGTACCCCCGCCTCGCCGACTGGCAGGCCGTCCGCAACGCCGCCGACCCGGACGGCCGCTGGCGCTCCGACCTCGCCCTCCGCACGGGACTCGTCGCGCGATGAGCGCCGATGCGCCGCGCCGGGTGCTGCTGATCGGCGGCACCTCCGAGATCGGGCTGGCGATCGTGCGCCGACTCGCCCAGGACACTCCGGTCGCGCCGTATCTGCTCGGCCGGGATGCCGTCACGCTGGCACCCGCGCTCGCGTCGCTCGGCGGCGAGTCGGTCGGTGAAACGGACCTGCTCGATGCCGACGCCGTCGACACGCACGCGGCGATCATCGACCGCGCGTTCGAGCGCGCCGGCGGCTTCGATGTCGTGATCGTGGCCGTCGGGTTGCTCGGCGCCCAGGAGGGGCTCGACTCCGACCCGGCGCTCGCGGCCGACGTGATGCGGGTCAACTTCGTCGGCTGCGGATCGCTGCTGCTCGCGTCGATGCGCGCCCTCCGGGCCCAGTCACGCCCGGGGACGGTGGTCGTGCTCTCCAGCGTCGCCGCCGAGCGCCCCCGGGCCGCGAACGCCATCTATGGCGCGGCGAAGGCGGGGTTCGACGCGCTCGCCCAGGGGCTCGCGGACGCGACAGCGGCGACCGGCCCGCGCGTGCTCGTCGTCCGACCCGGATTCGTGCGCACCCGGATGACCACCGGGCTGCCCGCGGCGCCGTTCGCCACGAGTGCCGACGCGGTGGCCGAGGCGACCGTCCGCGGCCTCGCCGGCCGCGCCCACACCGTCTGGGTGCCCGGGGCGCTGCGCTTCATCTTCGCCGTCCTGCGGCACCTGCCGCGCCCTGTCTATCGGAGGCTGCCGCTGTGAGGTATCCGGGCAACATCCTCGTTGTCGACCTCGCGATCGCGGTCGTCGTCGCCGCGATCGTGTTCATCGTCTCACCGGGCATCGCGGTCACCGGCCTGATCGCCCTCGCGGTGCTGGCGGTCGTCGGGATCACCTATGCCGTAGGTCTGCGTCGCCGCTGACGGCCTGAGCCGCAGCCGAGCGTCTACGGACCGAGTTTTGGCGAGCGCCACGGCTGGCGCAGCCGCCGGTCGATCTCGTCGCCGAGCTCGGGGATCGCGATCCGGTCCTGCGCGAGACTGTCCCGGTCCCGCAGCGTGACGGTGTGGTCCTCAAGCGACTGGTGATCGATCGTCACCGCGTACGGCGTCCCGATCTCGTCCTGACGGCGGTATCGGCGGCCGATCGCTCCGCCCTCGTCGTACTCCACCTGCACGCGGTCACGTAGATCGCGGTAGATGTTCGTCGCCAGCTCCGGCTGCCCATCCTTGCGCACGAGCGGCAGCACCGCGACCTTGACCGGCGCGAGTCGTGGATGGAGCCGCATCACGGTTCGGTTCTCGCCCTCGATCTCGTCCTCGTCGTAGGCATCGACCATGAACGCGAGCATCGCGCGGTCGACGCCCGCCGCCGGCTCGATCACGTGGGGGACGTACCGATCACCGCTGGCCGTATCGACGTACTCGAGTTTGTGGCCGGAGTGCTCGGCGTGGGCCTTCAGGTCGTAGTCGCCGCGGTTGGCGATCCCCTCGAGCTCCGACCAACCGATCGGGAACAGGTATTCGACGTCGCTCGTGGCACTCGAGTAGTGGCTGAGCTCGTCCTGCTCGTGGGCTCGGAGCCGCAGGTGATCGGGCCGGATGCCGAGATGCGTGTACCAGTCGAGCCGCTGCTCGAGCCAGTGGTCAAACCAACGCGGCGCGTCGGCCGGCGGCACGAAGTACTCCATCTCCATCTGTTCAAATTCCCGTGTTCGGAAGATGAAGTTGCCCGGGGTGATCTCGTTGCGGAAGCTCTTGCCGATCTGCGCGATCCCGAACGGCGGCTTCTTGCGGCTGAACTGGAGGTAGTTCTTGAAGTTGAGAAAGATGCCCTGGGCGGTCTCCGGGCGCAGGTACACCGTCGACCCCTGCTCCTTGACCGCCCCGACCGTCGTCTCGAACATGAGGTTGAAGTCGCGCGCCTCGGTCAGATCGCAGTCCGGGGTCTCACCCGGATGCTTCGACGGCTTGCGGCCACACTGGGACTGGTCGATGTGGTCGGCGCGGAAACGAAGCTTGCACGTCCGGCAGTCGACGAGTGGGTCGGTGAACCCGGCGAGATGGCCACTCGCCTCCCACGTCTTCGGGTGCTGGATGATCGCCGAGTCAAGCGCGACGATGTCGTCGCGCTGCTGGAGCATCGAGCGCCACCACGCGGCCTTGACGTTGTTCTTCAGCAGGACGCCGTAATGGCCGTAGTCGTAGCTTGACCCGAGCCCGCCATAGATCTCGCTGCTCGGAAAGACAAACCCCCGCCGCTTGCACAGCGAGACGATCTTGTCCATGGTGACGGCGTCAGTGGTGCTCATCGGGCGCTCGATGGTAGTGCGCTCGCCGCGGGCGATGAGTTCCGCCCTCCCGGGCGGTCCCTACTTGCACGACAAACCGATCCGGGGAGGTCAGGCATGTTGCTCGAGGGGAAGACGGCGGTCATCTACGGAGGCGGGGGAGCCGTCGGCGGGGGTGTGGCGCGAGTCTTCGCACAGGAGGGGGCACGCTTGTTTCTCGCCGGACGGACGCGGGCGAAGCTGGAGGCGGTCGCCGAATCGCTCGGCTCTGGCGCCTCCGTCGACGTCGCCGAGGTCGACGCGCTTGACGCCGAGTCGGTCAGCGCACACGCCGACGCCATCGTTGCGCAGGCCGGGACCATCGACATCTCCTTCAACCTCATCTCGCAGCAGGACGTCCAGGGGACGCCGATGGTCGAGATGGACGTCGAGGACTACGTGCGGCCCGTCGTCACGACTGTCTCCTCGACGTTCCTCACGGCGACCGCGGCGGCACGACACATGCGCCGACAGGAGACTGGCGGAGTCATCCTCCTGTTCGGCGGCGCCGCTGACCCGCCACGCGGCGTTCACCTCGGCGGATTGCAGACCGCATTCCACGCGGTGGAGGCGATGCGCCGCCAGCTGTCCGCCGAGCTCGGCGCCGACGGCATCCGCGTCGTCACGCTCAGAACGAGTGGCATCGCCGAGTCGATCTCGGATCCGTCGCTGCGCGAGCGGGTCGCGCAGGGCATCGTCGACGCGTCACTGCTCGGCAAAGTCCCAACGCTCGAGGACGTCGGCAACGCGGCCGCCTTCGCCGCCTCCGACCGGGCGCGCGCGGTGACGGCCGCGCACATCGACGTCAGCGCCGGGACGTTTATGGATTAGGCTCCGCGGGTCGTGGAGCGCTCAGACGTCACCTTCAAGTCGGACGGAATCGACTGCGCCGCCTGGCTGTACGCGCCGCCGGGCGACGGGCCGCACCCGATCGTCGTCATGGCCCACGGCTTCTCGGGGACGCGCGACCAGCGCCTCGACGCCTACGCGGAGCGATTCTGCGCTGCCGGGCTCGGCGTGCTCCTGTTCGATTACCGCTTCTTCGGCGCGAGCGGCGGTGAACCCCGCCAGCTGCTCGATATCCGCTGCCAGCACGCCGACTACCGCGCCGCCATCGCCTACGCACGGTCGCTGTCGTGGGTCGATGACAGTCGCGTCGCGCTGTTCGGCTCGTCGTTCTCTGGCGGCCACGTGATTGCGCTCGCCGCGGCCGACCCCAGCATCGCCGCGGTGGTCTCGCAGTGTCCATTCACCGATTCCTTCGCGTCGCTGCCGAAGCTCGGGCCGGCGAACGCCACCCGGGCGACGGTCGCCGCGCTCCGCGACGAGGTCCGAGCCCGCACGGCCCGGTCTCCGCTCTACATCCCGCCGATCGGCCCACCGGGAACGTTTGCGGTCATGAGTACGCCGGACGCCGAGGTCGGGTTCCGGGCGATGACGGCGCCTGACTCTCCATGGGAGAACCGCGTCGCGGCGCGGATCGCGCTCCAGGTCGTCGGCTACCGGCCCGGCCGCGCGGCGGCTCGCCTGCGCTGCCCGGCGCTGTTCTGCATCTGCGATCGCGACTCGGTGGCGCCGGCGGGGCGCACCGACCGGCTCGTATCGGCCGCCCCGCGGGGTGAGATCAAGCACTATCCGGTCGGTCACTTCGACGTCTACGTCGGTGACGCGTTCGAACAGGCCGTCGCCGACCAGACGGAGTTCCTCGTCCGGCAGCTACAGCCGGCACCCCTTCCCGTCTGAGCCGGTCATCAGAGCGCCGCGTTGCTTGTTGCATGACGCACGAGTGGGCTGGCTCGCGGATGACCCTGCGCCGCGCGCGAGTCGGGCTTCATCAGCGAATCGGTGTGCCTGAAGCTCTGCCCTGGCGGTAGCAAACCCTGCAACGGAGTCTGCTGCACCGGTTTGGAGCACTGCACCTTCTTCGGCTGCTCATGCAATGCGGGCTACGTGAGTTGCGGGTCTGGCAGATGCTGCCTGCCGAAGGATGATCCGGGCGACCCGCACAGGTTAAGCGAGTCGCAACCCCTTTCCACTTGTACTGCAACTCGGTCTTCTGGATCGTCTGAAGATCATCGATAAGACCGGAGGAAACACGGATGACCCAGGGGTTCAGGATCACGCGCCTTGCGGCGCTGCTGTGCGTGCTCGGCGCGTTCAGCCTGGCCGTCGTGGGCTGCGGCAGCTCGAGTTCCTCGTCGAACGGCACTGCGTCGGCGAGCGCGACCACCAGCAATGGCAGCTCGAGCATCTCGCACCCGAAGGCGAAGTTCGTGCTGCACGCGGGACTCGCGTTCGGCGCCTTTCATCGGTGGATCTACAAGCCGCTGAAGGCGGGTGACCTCGCCCACCCTCTCAGCCACAAGTTCACCATCGTGAAGGCCGCGCTCGCGGCCGGCTTCGTCGTCCACGAGCTGAAGCTCGCCCTCACCGACGCCCAGGCCGACCCGACGCTCTCCAAGTTCGCCGCGCCCATCACCGCCATCCAGAACAAGCTCAGTGGCGCCGGCGCCGCGATCCGCAGCGGCAATGTCGACGCCTCGCAGTTCGATTCGGCCAACGGCCTGATCGACTCGGTGCGCTCTCAGGCCGCCGCGGCCGGCAACCCGATCGCCGAGCAGACCCCCGCCGCACCGTAGCGCCCGTCACGCCGTAGCCGGATCCTTGGCGCTCATGTCGTGGACAGCGCGGCGCGGTCGGTTCCAACGAGCGCCAGCACCTCGGGCGCGCCGACCGCGACCGCCGAGGCGATCCGGCCCTGCTCGTCCACGAGCACCGCGGACGGCGTGCCGGTCGCCCCAACGGCGCTGCCGGCGGTAAATCCGTCGTCGAGGAGGATCGGCGCGCGGAGCGCCATCGCCCGGTTGCGCGCCGCATCGCCGGTGGAGATCAGTACCAGGTTCGGCATCTCTGTCGTGGCGGCCGCCTCCACGCGGCGGAGGTCAGCCAGCATCTGGTCGCAGAACCCGCAGTCGGGATTCCAGAACAGGACTGCGGTCTCGCCGTCAAGCCTCTCCCGCAGGGCCACTCGGTCGCCGTCGAGCGTGCGCAGCACCGGATCCGGTGCCGGCCGGGCGATCACGGGCTCGTGCTGGTGCACGGCGAGCTGCGGCGGCGCCGCGACCTGTGAGATGAGCGACGCGATCGCCTCCGCACCCCCATGCACCGGGCTCGCGACGGTTCCGTCCGGCGCGATCAGGACGGCGCTGGGGGTGCCGCTGACCCCATAGCTCTCGCTCACCTCGAACGCCCGCTGGATGATCACGTCACTCAGACCATGCTCGCGAGCATCGGCGCGGTTGGCGTCGAGCTCACCGCCGCTGATCAACGCGATCCGCACGGTCGACTGATCCTCGCGCTGCCACTCGGCGACCTGTGGCATCAGCGCCGAACACGGTCCGCACCCCGGATCGGTGAACACGAGCATCACGGGCTTCGCGTCCATGCGGAGCGAGGCCAACGTGACCCGAGTGCCGTCCAGGTCCGGCAGCTCGAACTCCGGAGCCGCCGAGCCCACTGGAAGCCCCTCGGGCGCGGGCGCCTCGAGTGATGGCACCGAGATGCCATGCGCGGCGAGCGCCGCCTCAAGGGCCTCGAGTCGCAGCAGCGTGTCCCCGTGGCGACGCAGCAGCGCGAGCGCGAGCGCGCCGGATGCGGCAGCGATCACCGCGAGCGCCGCGCCCGCTGCCAGCGCGACGGCTCCCGTGGCGTCCAGCCGCGTGATCCAGTGCGTGGCGCTCGTTCCGGCACCGCCGACGAGAACGACGACCGCCGCGAGCGCCAGGACCATGTTCCGCGCCAGCATCTTCGGGCCGGCCGGCGCGGAATGCAGCTGCCCGAAGCAGTGACAGTCCGGGGCCTCGCCCCTCAGCATGCTGCGGGTGATCGCGGCGCCGAACGCCAGCAGCAGTGCGAGCGCGAGGGCCGCGCCGACGCGGGCGCTGGCCGTCGGGATCAGGAGCGCCGCGGCGGCAAGCTCCACAAGCGGCAGCACGATCGCAACCGGGCCGGCAACGCGCTCCGGGATCCCGAAACCGAGGGCGGCCTGCCGTGACCCGTCGTGATCGGCGAGCTTCGCCACACCCGCCACCGCGAAGGTGGCGGCCAGGACCAGGCGGAGCGCAAGGTAGATCGGGCCCATGCTCGACAGTTGCTCGCGAACCCTACCTGCGAGCGGGGCCGATGAGCGAGATTTGGCGACGACGGCGCTTGGCACTCTCGTCACGGGAGTGCCAAGCAGTCGCTCTATACTTGGTGGCGGAAATGCCGATCTACGAGTACCGCTGCAAGCAGGGCCACACCTTCGAGGTGATGCAGCGCATGAGCGACGATCCAGTCACCGTCTGCGAGACCTGCGAGTCGCCGGTCGACCGCGTGTTCCACCCGGTCGCCGTTCACTTCAAGGGATCCGGCTTCTACAACACGGACTACGGCACCCGCAACCGCGCTCGCGAGATGAAGGAATCCGCCGAGGGCCCGAGCAAGCGCCACGACAAGAAGGACTCAGACTCCTCGAGCTCGAGCTCGAGCTCGAGCGGGTCGTCGGACTCGGGCTCGTCGAGTTCATCCTCCTCGAGCAAGTCCGAGCCGACGACGTCGTCCGCCTCGTCGAAGTCCTCCTCGTCCAAGTCCTCCTCGGACTCCTAACCGCCGCCGTCCGGCACCCGGGCTACCGCTACGGCCACGGCTATGGCTACGGCTGGGAGCCCGACGCGCTGCATGCGGGACCGGCGGAACGGCGCATCGAGAGGGTCGAGGATCGACCGCCCCGCGGCGACGTGCCTCGAGGGGGAATATTTCGCCAAAGTCCGCCGCGGCGATGAAGCCTGGCGCAAAACTCCCGCTCACGGTGCATTTTGCGCCCGAAACCGCGCTGGCAACACGCTCTGGCGAAAAACTCCCCTCTCGGCTCTCGGCTCTCGGCTCTCGGCTCTCGGCTCTCGGCGCCAGCGCCGGTCGCCCGTCGCCAGGCCCCCGGATCCCGACCGATCCCCGACCCTCTCGATGCGCTGTTCGTCTCGCAGCACGCACGCGCATCGGACGTGCGCCGAACATGCGCCGAACCCGCACCGGACACGCGCCGGACGTCCGCCGGACGTCCGCCGGACGTCCGCCGCCCGCGGCCCGCGCTAAGCCAGCGCGCCGACCTCGGCCTGCGCCGCCGCCCAGTCGACCGTGAGCACGTTGGGCTCTCCGAGCACCCGCTTGGCCGGCAGCTGCTTGCCGTCCTGGAGCAGCGCCATGGCGGTCGCGGGCACCGGCAGGAAGATCTGCGTCTCCGAGCCGTCGTCGAGCACGCGCAGCTTGGTCGCGTAGAGCTCCTCGCCGGTCGGTAGCCGCAGGAACTGCTGGCCGTGGGCGACGATCTCGACCCGGCACGGGGTGCCCTGGGCGAGCGCCCGTGCCGGCGGGTCAACGACCGACGGATCGTCGATCGGCACCACCGGTGTCGGCTCGCTCAGCGACACGGCGATCCGCTCGCGGTTCTGCGGATCCGCCCGGACCGTGAACAGCGTCTGCTGCGGGATCAGCCGCGCCGCGTTCTCCGCGGACAACGACACCCGGCACTGGGCGCGGTAGGACGGGCTGCCGTCGATCAGCCGCACGCCGACGGTCATTGCGCAGTCGACGAGCTGCCCGATCGGCGTCCTCTGCACGTCGACGCATGCACCGCGACCGAGGATTCCGGTCGCCGCCAGGTCCGACGGCACCTGTGCCGCCGCGGCCTCGGCGAGCTTCGACTGCACCGCCGCGGACGCCTCCGCCGCTGCTGCGGTGTCGAACTCGACGTTGCTCGGGTCGGTCGGGTCAAAGCGGACGATGTACTCGTCGCCCGGGCTCGGGATCGATACGCGAGACACGGTGACCTTCTTCTCGGCCTGGAACGGCGCCTGTCCCTCCGGCTGCACCTGGAGCGTCAGCTGGACCCGCGGGTTGTCATTGATTGTCATCCCCGTGTCCACGACGCCCAACACGATCGCGCGCGCCTGGACGCCCTCGGACAGGATCTTCTTCTTCTTGCCGCCGAACATGTGCCTAACCCCTCTCGTAGACGATGCGGTGACCGTACGCGCGCGCATGCGGGTCGTCAGTACCGGCCGGGTCTCGAACTCGTCTCGCGCACTCGCCGCGGGCTGACGCGCGCGACAACCCGTCGGGCCTCCACCACCCCCAGCGTGGCGATGGCCCCGAGGGCTCAGCCGTTTTGAAGCTTCGCGACGGCCGACTGCACGGTCGAGGGCGACACCGTCAGCCCCGACTCGCCGTCTGGCAGCGTCGTCACGCCGCTCGGCTTGAGCACCTGCGGCGGCGCCGACCCGCCGATTTCCGCCGCCCCGAACATCGACAGCAGCGTGACCGCGCCCATGTCCGTGCGGAGCACCTTCGGCGCGTCCCACGACACCCACGGCAGGCGGAAGAACGTTCCCACCGACGTGAGCTGCGACTTGACCGTGTTGAGGATCTGCTGCTGGCGCCGCACCCGGGTGAGGTCGTTCTCGGCCGGATTGCACTTGTTCTCCCGCGTGCGGGCGAGGGTCAGCGCGTCGCGGCCGTCCAGGTGATGCACGCCGGGGCGCAGATTCAGTGAGAACCCACCGTTCTTGGTCCCGCCGCTGATGTCCGAGCAGATCCGGCCGGTGCGGATGTCGATCCCGCCGATTGCGTCGATGAACTGCGGGAACGCCGCGAGGTTGATGATGATCACGTGGTTGATCTTGAGCCCGGTGAACGCCTCGACGGTTCGAATCGTGAGCGCCGGGCCACCGATGGCGTACGCGGCGTTGATCTTCTGCGTTCCGTGACCGGGGATCTGCACGACCGTGTCCCGCGGAATCGATAGGCGGCGGGACGTCCCACCTCCGACCCGCCACAGCATCAGCGTGTCCGACCGGCTGCCCGCGTCGTTCGTGTTCGCGCCCGCCTCGTGCGTGCCCTTGGGCCGCTGGTCGGTGCCGATGATCAACACGTTGTTCGCCGAGAACAGCATGTTCCCGCCGGAGCTGAGCTGATCGCTCACCGAGCTCGGCAGCTTTGAGGTCTCGATCTGCGCGCTGATGACGAACACCACGAGCGACAGCAGCAGCCACGCGACCACCGCGATCGCCACGTACTTGAGCACCCGTTTGGCGATCTGCCCCGGGGTCCGCGGCCCGGATGGACGTCCGTCCTCGCGGTCGGGATCGCGGTGCTCGGGAAGCTCCGCGTCCTCCTCGCCACGTAGTCGCGCGCGCAGTCCCTTCCGCCGCGCGCGGTAGACCGTGTACGGGCGATCCTCGCCACCCTGCCGCCCGCCTGAACGACCGCCGGAGCCACTGCCGGAGCCACCGCCCGCACCACCCGCGGAGCCGCCATCGGAGCCGCCCCGATACACGCGGTACGGCCGATCCTCGGACAGCGCTGGGTTGTCAGGCTCGTTGGGCATCCGGGAATTCATATAGTGACGACCATGCCGGCCCGTCGAACCATCGGCGTCGACATGGGCGGGACCAAGCTACTTGCCGGCGCGGTGGACGAGGGCCTCGGTGTACATCACCGGACCCAGCGCACGGTAGCGGGTCTCGACCAGGCGACCGTGATTGAAATTGCAGTTGATGCGGTCAACGACGCGCGCGATGCCGCGGGCGGAGAGGTCGTCGCTGTCGGCTTCGGAATCCCGTGCACGTTCGATTTCCGCACCGGGATCGCGGTCCAGGCGGTCAACCTCAACCTCACGAGCGTGCCGTTCGCCGACATTATGGCCGAGCGCCTCGACCTGCCCGTGTACGTCGATAACGACGGCAACGTCGCGGCGATCGCGGAGCAACGTGCGGGGGCGGCGCAGGGTGCGAGCGAGGTCGTCCTGCTCACGCTCGGCACGGGCATCGGGGGCGGACTCATCCTCCGCGGCGAGCCGTACCGGGGTGCCATCGGCGCCGCCGCGGAGCTCGGCCACGTCGTGATCGATCTCGACGGGCCGCCGTGCCAGGGAAACTGCCCGAACCATGGCTGTCTCGAGTCGCTCGCCTCGGGGACCGCCCTGGCGCGGGAGGCGCTGCGGATCGCTCAGGAACGCCCCGACAGCGCGCTCGGTGAGGCGCTCGCCCGCGGACGGGAGATGGTCGGGCCGCTCGTCACCGAGCTCGCTCACGACGGGGATGATGCGGCGCTCGCGGTACTCACGCTGATCGGCTCCCGCCTCGGAGTCGGCCTCGCGAACTACGTGAACATCTTCAACCCGCAGGTCATCGTGATCGGGGGTGGCGTGATCGCGGCCGGCGAGCTGCTGCTCGAGCCGGCCCGCCGGGAAGTCGCCAGGCGCGCGCTGGCACCGGGACGTGATCAGGTCAAGATCGTCGCCGCGCACTTCGGCGTCGAGGCGGGCATGATCGGCGCCGCCGCGATCGCCTTCGACGGCATCCCCGTGCACGGTGAGGCGCGGTGAGATCGAGACCGTGAGCGGGCACCTGATCGTCTGCCCGACCCCGATCGGGAACCTGGAGGACGTGACCCTTCGCGTGCTCGCAGCGTTGCGCGACGCGGACGTCGTCGCGTGCGAGGACACCCGCCGGACCCGGATCCTGCTCGACCGCTACGGCGTCAGCGCGACGCTCGTCAGCTATCACGAGCACAACGAGGCCGAGCGGGCGAGTGAGCTCGTCGAGCGGATGCGCAAGGGCGTGAACGTCGCGCTCGTGTCCGACGCCGGCATGCCGCTCGTGTCGGATCCCGGCTACGTGCTCGTCAAGTCGTCGGTCGCGGCCGGTCTCGCCGTCGAGGTGCTGCCGGGTCCGTCCGCGGCGCTTGCCGCGCTCGTCGCCAGCGCGCTCCCGGCCGACCGGTGGCGGTTCGTCGGGTTCCTCCCCCGCAAGGCAAAGGACCTGACCGAGACCTTCGAGGCGCCGGAGACGCTGATCGCGTTCGAGTCCCCGCGCCGGGTCGCCGCGTCGCTCGCGGCGCTCGCCGCGCTTGACCCGAGCCGCCCGGTCGCGGTCTGCCGCGAGCTGACGAAGCTCCACGAGGAGGTTGTCCGCGGGAGCGCCGGCGAGCTCGCTGGGCGCTACGCGTCCGAGCCACCCCGAGGCGAGGTCGTGCTGGTCGTCGGTGGTGCCCCCAAGCGGCGTGGCCTTGACTCCGCCCCCGCGCTCGAGGCGCTGCGGAAGATCGTCGACGCGGGCGCCAAACCACGCGCCGCCGCCGCCGCCGTATCCGATCTCACCGGGATCCCCGCGAACGAGCTCTACCGGGCGCTCACGAGCGACGACCGCGGATAGCCTAGAAGTGCCCCGTCCGGGACACTAGGAACGAGCACCGGATGTCCTTCTACATCACCACTCCGATCTACTACGTCAACGCGCAGCCGCATCTCGGCCACGCGTACACGACGATCGCCGCCGACGTGCTCGCGCGACACATGCGTCAGCGCGGGGAGGATGTGTTCTTTCTCACCGGGACCGACGAGCACGGTGAGCCCGTCGCCGATGCCGCCCACGCCCAGGGACTCGAGCCGAAGGAACTCGCGGATCGCAACGCCGAGCGCTTCAAGGCGCTCGCGCCTCAGCTCGACGCCTCCAACGACTTCTTCATCCGCACCTCGGACGAGGAACATATGGCGAAGGTCCAGGAGGTGCTCCAGCGCGTCCACGACAACGGCTTTACCTACAAGGGCCTGTACGAGGGCTGGTACTGCCCCCGCTGCGCCGACTTCAAGGTCGAGAACGAGATCCTGGAGGGCAACCTGTGCCCGATCCACGAGATCCCGCTCGAACGTCACTCGGAGGAGAACTGGTTCTTTCGCCTGTCGGCATTTCAGGAGCCGCTTGAGCGTCTGTATGCGGAGTACCCGGATTTCGTCATGCCCTCGCACCACTTCAACGAGGCACGCTCGTTCATCAATCAGGGGCTCCAGGACATCTCGCTGTCGCGTCAGCGGCTGAAGTGGGGCGTGACCGTGCCCTGGGATCCGGGGCATGTGTTCTACGTGTGGTTCGACGCGCTGCTCAACTACTACACGGCGCTCTCCTATGCCCGGCCCGGCGAGGATCTGACCGACCGTTTCTGGCCCGCGACATATCACCTGATCGGCAAGGACATCCTCAAGTTCCACACCGTGTTCTGGCCCGCGATGCTGATGGCCGCCGAGCTGCCGGTCCCGCATCACGTGTTCGTCCACGGCTTCCTGCTCGGTTCGGACGGGCGCAAGATGAGCAAGTCGCTCGGCAACGTGCTCGACCCGTTTGACGTGATCGAGGAGTACGGCACCGACGCGCTGCGCTTCTACCTGCTGCGCGACGTCGCCTTCGGCGGGGACGGCGCGGTCGGGATGGACTCTGTGCGCTCGCGCTACGAGTCCGAGCTCGCGAACGAATACGGCAATCTCGGGAGCCGCACGATCGCGATGCTCATCCGCTACCGCGACGGCGTCGTCCCGGATGTCCACCTCGATCCCGAGCTCGCGCATGACTTCCACAAGCTCCCTCAGCACGTCTGCGGGCTGCTCGACCGCGCCGAGGCCACACAGGCACTCGAGCAGATCTGGGTGCGCGTGCGCCGGCTGAACCGCTACGTCGAGGAACGGGCGCCGTGGCAACTCGCCAAGGATCCGGAGCGCTCGGAGGAGCTCGACGCGACGCTCGCCTCGCTCGCCGAGGGCGTTCGCGCGGTGAGCGTGCTGCTGCATCCGTACATGCCCTCGTCGACCGACAAGCTGCTCGCCGCGCTCGGCAGCCCCGACGTCGGATTCGATCACGCCGCGTTCCGCAGCCACTCGAGCGGGGCCACGGTGACGCCGCTGGAGCCGCTGTTCCCGAAGCGGACCTGACCGAGCCCGCGGCCGTGATCGACAGCCACACCCATCTGTCGCTGTGCGAGCCGCCGGATGCGGAACTCGTGGCGGCGGCGGTCGACGCCGGGGTCGAGCGGATCGTCACCGTCGGGACCGACGGCACCTCGTGCCGGGCGGCGCTCGCCTCCGCCGAGGACTTCCCGCAGGTGTATGCCGCGATCGGCCGCCACCCGAACTCGGCGACGGGCTTCGACGACAACGACCTCGCCGAGCTGGCCGCTCTCGCGGCGCACGACAAGTGCGTCGCAATCGGCGAGACCGGACTCGACTATTACCGCGACTACGCCCCGCGCGCCGACCAGGAGCGCGCCTTCCGGGCGCAGATCGGCCTCGCCCGCGAGACCGGCAAACCGCTCGTCATCCACACGCGCGCGGCCGACGACGACACGCTCGCGATGCTGGCGTCCGAGGCGGACGGGCTCAAGGTGATCCTCCATTGCTTTTCGATGGCGGACCGGATTGGGGAGTGCGTGGCGAACCCTGACTGGTGGATCTCGTTCGCCGGCAATGTCACATACCCATCCGCGGCGCCGCTCCGCGAGGCCGCGCTCCGCGTCTCGGCCGAGCGGCTGCTCGTCGAGACCGACGCGCCCTACCTGTCACCGCAGCCGGTCCGCGGCAAGCCCAACCAGTCGGCGAACGTGGTGATGACGGCCCAGGCACTCGCGGTCGAACGGCGGGTCGCCTACGACGAATTCGAGGCGGGGGTGCAATCGGCCGCCGCGGCGGTGTTCGGATGGTGAAGGCGCCGCGCCGCCGGGTCGGCCCGCGGTCGCTCGGCCAGAACTTCCTTGTCGATCGGAACATCCTCGATGTGATCGAACGGCTCGCGGCGCTCTCCGCGGACGACGTCGTGCTCGAGATCGGGGGTGGTCTCGGCGTGCTCTCCGAACGCCTGGCGGACGTCGCCGGCTTTCTGCACGTCGTCGAGGTCGACACGCGCCTGCTTGACGGCCTCGCCGAGAAGCTCGCCGCGTTTACGAACGTGGCGTTGCACGCGGGGGATGCGGTCCAGCTTGATTACCGGGCGCTTGACCCGGCGCCGACGCACGTCGTCGCGAACCTCCCGTACTCGGTCGCCGCGACCGTGATCCTGAAGACGATCGACGAGCTGCCGAGCGTCGAGCGCTGGGTCGTGATGGTGCAGCGCGAAGTGGGGGAGCGGCTCGCCGCGGCCCCGGGTGGCGGCGCCTACGGCGTGCCCTCGGTGCTCGCCCAGCTCGCCTGCGACGTGCGCGTGCTGCGGGCGGTCGCGCGCACCGTGTTTCGCCCCGTGCCAAACGTTGACTCCGTCCTGCTCGGCCTGACGCGCCGCTGCAGCGATCCGGTTGACCCTGACCTGCGCCGCCTTGTCCACGACGCGTTCGCCCACCGCCGCAAGGCGCTCGCCGGATCGCTCGCGCTCGCTCCGGGCGCGGTGCCCGGCGTGCGCGAGCGCGCGCGGGAAGTACTCGAGGAGCTCGGCTTCCCGCCCGACGTCCGGGCCGAGCGGCTCTCGCCGGAGGAGTTCCGCGCGCTCGCGCGGGCGCTGGCGTGATGCGGCTCCGCGCGCTCGCCCCGGGCAAGGTGAACCTCGCGCTGTTCCTGGGGCCGACGCGAGACGACGGCCGTCACGAGCTCGTCACCCTGCTCGAATCTCTGTCGCTCGCCGACGAACTTGTGCTCGAGACGCTGGAACCGAGCGTCCGCGGCCGCCCCGGACGAGGTCGTGTGCCCGGGTATCGAGGGCGAGAACCTCGTCGCCCGCGCGCTCGCCGCCCTCCGGGAGCGAGGCTGGGATGCCGCGCCGGTGCGGATCGGTGTCGACAAACGGATCCCGGTCGCCGCCGGGATGGGGGGCGGATCGGCCGACGCGGCCGCCGCCCTGCGGATGGCGGTCGAGCTCGCGCCCGGCCGGCCCGAGGAGGTGATGGCGCTCGCCGCCTCACTCGGCGCTGACGTCCCGAGTCAGGTTGTCCCCGGGCTCGTGCTGGGAACCGGGGCCGGGGACGTCATCGAGCCCTACGCGCCGCTCGCGCCGCACGGCGTCCTGATCGTTCCGCTGCCGGTCGCCCTCTCGACGGCCGACGTCTACCGCGAAGCCGACCGACTGGGACTCGCCCGCGGCGCCGACGAGCTGCCCGCGCTCTACGAGCGCTGCGTTGCCGAACTCCATGAGGGCGCCCGCCTTCCCGACGAGTTGATCGTCAACGATCTTCAGAGCGCGGCGGTCTCGCTGTGCCCGGCGATCACCGCTGCTCTCGACGCCACGCGCGGCGCAGGGGCCGACAACGTGCTCGTGTCAGGCTCGGGCCCCACCGTCGCTGGGCTATTCTGGGGGCCGGACGGGCCCGACCGTGCAAGCGCAGCAGCAGGCGAATTGAGCGCGCGGTATCCGGACGCCGTATCCGCGGTGCCGGTGAGTGCTGAGTTTGGAATGCCGCAGTTTGCGTAGACGGCCGCGCGTCCTCTGGCAGCCAACATCCCCAGCGTGCGCCACAATTCCGGTGATCGATCATGAGCAACCAGACCATCACGTACCTCGTCGGCGGCGTCCTCGGTGTGTTCGGTGTCGCCGCCTTCTGCGCGCTCGTGGTCGTGCCCGCGGTGATGTCGTATCGACGGCCGCTCGAGCGGATCGGGGCGGTCATCCTGTCCCTGTATGTGCTCGCGGCGTTGATCGGGATCGGCGTCCTCGCCGGCGCTCTGATCGTCTTCGAGTGGCCACGCCTCTTCTAGCGATGGCGATTCCGTACGAGTCGAGTCCGCGAGCGTGACGGACGTGGCCGAGAGCACCCCTCGCGACGGCACCACGGCGCGCAGCGGCCCTGACCTGGGCGCGCTCGCCGCGATCACCGACGCTGTCGAGGCCGGCGCCGGGCTGCCGGAGATCCTCCGTGCTGCCGCCCGCGCGCTGGATGCCAGCCTGATCCTGATGGACCGCTCGGCGTCGGTGCTCGCCGTTGCCGCTCGTTCCCCGGCCGACGAGCGCTCGCTGATGCGCGACACCGAGGATGTGACGACGATCGAACTGAAGGTCGCCGAGACCGATGTCGGGCGGCTGCGGATGCGCTCGCGGGAACGTGCGCCGGACGCCTCCGTCCTTCGGCTCGTGACGACGCTGATCGCCTCCGAGGTCGAGCGCGTCCGGGCACCCGAGCGCGCCTCTGAAGAGGCCGCGACGAGCTTCCAGCGCGCCGTGCTCGATGGGGGAATCAGCGACCGTGACGATCTCGTCGCCCGCGGCAAGGAGCTCGGGACCGACCTGTCCTCCGGCGGCACCGTCGTCGTCGTGCGCGCCCACCCCCGCAATCCGACCGAGGACGACTGGCGTCGCCGGCTGCTCGCCGTCGCCGGCCGCGGCGCCCGCTCGATCGCGTCCGGCGCAATCGCCGCGCCGACCTCCGACGATCCCGGCGAGGTGGTCGTGATCGTGCCCGATGCCGACGGGGAGACCGGCCGCCGGGTGTCATCGTCGGTGCTTCGTGAGCTCGAGTCCGGCCTGCCCGGGTTCGCGTTCGCGATCGGCCGCAGCCGCCACGCGGGCGACCCCCGTGATCTTCACCGGGCCGGCAACGAGGCACTCCTGGCGGTGAACGTGGTCGAGGGCGACGGGGAGCGGGCGGAGCTCGCGTTCGAGGAGACCGGCACGTACCAGCTGCTGCTGCCGTACATGAAGGACCCGGCCGAGCTCAAGCGCTTCTACGCCGAGACCGTCCGTCCGCTCGTCTCCTACGACGAGCAGTACGAGACCGACCTGCTCGGGACGCTCGCGACGTTCCTCGACTGCGACGCGAACGTGAACGCCACCGCCGCCCGTCTCATCACCCACCGTCACACGGTTCGCTACCGCTTTGAGCGCGTGCGCGAGCTCACCGGCCTCGACGTCTCCTCGACCGACGGCCGCGAGAAACTCTCGCTCGGGCTGAAGGCGATGCGCGTGCTCGGCATCGCTGCGCCTCGCGGGCCCGCGTCCGAGCCGGGGGCGGAGGGCGGCCGGGTTCCGCGGTAGCCGCCGGCGGCCGGAGTCCAGAACCGTCAGGCGTCGGCGAGCGCGCGGTCGACCGCCAGCGCGGTCATCTCGCCCGCGACCCGAAGCGGCTCGGTGGTGCGCGACGCCCGCGCGAGCACGAACGCCCCCTCGAGCGCGCACAGCATGGCGATCGTCAGCTCCCGCGCCGTCGTCGGCGTGACCCCCGCCTCGCGGAAGCGGACCGACCCGGCCTCGATCCAGCGCTCGAACACCTCGGCGCACGCGATCCGCATCTGCTGTGAGGTGCTGGACACCTCGAGTGCGACCGTCGCGATCGGACACGCGTCGGCGTAACCGGTCTGCACGAGGTGCTCGCCGGCACCATCGAAGAAGTCGCGCACGCCGGTGACGACGTCTGGCGCCGCGTCGAACACGGCCGGGATCAGCTGCTCGTACAGCGCGCCCGACACTCGGATCGCCTCCGCGCCAAGTTCCTGCTTGCCGAGCGGGAAGTAGTGGTACACCGAGCCGAGCTGCGCCTCGGCCTGGTTGACGATCTGCTTGACGCTCGTCGCGTTGTAGCCCTGCTCACGGAACAGCTCGCTCGTCGCGTGCACGATCCGGTCCTTCGTGTTGTCAAGCGCCATCGGCTCTCCCCGGATGTCGTTGTCGTGACGGCGAGCTTGCGTCGCCGGCACGCGGGGTCTACTCTACCTCACCTCTTGAATGAACGTTCAATTTAATCGAGGTGGCTGATGTTCTCGTGGCTCGCGCACCGTGTCGTGTCCTTCCAGATGACCCGCCTTCGCGCCGGAGATATGCGGCCCGTCCTGATGATGGACGCGCCCGACGTGCGCCTCGACTTTCCCGGGCGACAGTTCCTGGGCACCGGGCGCGAGCGGCAAGGCGGATCACGAGCGCTGGCTGCGCCGGTTCGTCGAGGTCGGCCTGCAGATCTATCCGGACGAGGTCATCGTCAAGGGCTTCCCGTGGCGACAGACGATGTGCGTCCGCGGCCGTGACCACCTGCCCGGACCGAACGGTGAAAACGTCTACGAGAACCGCTACGTGATGTGGGGCCGCCTCGTCTGGGGCCGCCTGAAGGAATACGAGGTGTACGAGGACACGCAGCGCAGCAAGGCGCTCGACGAATGGCTCGAGCACAACGAGCCGGTCGCGGCGGTGCGCTGATGACACCAGCTCCTGCGGCGCCGACGGCGGGCGCATCGACTCCGGAGTAGGATCGCGCGGTGATGTCGGTCGGGATCATCACTGGCTCCGGCACGCATGCGCTTCCGGGGTTCGAGGACGGCGAATCCGTTTCCGTCACGACGCCGTTCGGCGAGACCAACGTGACCCGCGGCACGTACGGCGATGTCCCGATCCTGCACGTCTCCCGTCACGGCTCCGGGCACGCGCGTCTCTCCAATCAGGTCAACCACCGCGCGAACATCTGGGCGCTCAAGGAGCTCGGGGCGATCGCGGTCGTCGGCTGCACGGCGTGCGGAGCCGTCGATCGCACGCTCGAGCTCGGCTCGCTCGTCATCTTCGACGATCTTCATTTCATCGCGAACCGTCTGCCAGATGGATCGCTGTGCACCTTCTTCATCGAGCCGGGCGACCCGCTGCGCGGCCACTGGATCCTCCACGGCGGACCGTATTCGGCGGACCTGCGTGGGGCGCTGCTTGCCGCTGCCGCGACCGCGGGCCACACCGCCCGCGATGGTGGTGCCTACGGCCACGTCGATGGGCCGCGCTTCAACACGCCGGCCGAGATCGCGCAGCTCGCCGCGTGCGGCGTCGTCGCGGTCAGCCAGACCGCGGGGCCTGAGACCGTGCTGTGCGGCGAGCTCGAGCTGCCGTTCGCGCTCATGGGTTTCGTCACCGACTACGCCAACGAGGTCGTGCCGGGCGAGCCGACCCCGGTGGCGACCTTGATTGAGTTGATGGGGCGCAGCCCGGCCATCTTCGCCGACGTTCTTCGCGGTTCGCTAACCCGAATCGTTGACAAACCACCGGCGGTGGCCGGTACCGTGTATCGCTTCGAACAGGGCTGATAGCAAGGGGGTCACGCAGGGTGACCGCGACGAAACATCCCGGAGTGGGAATTTGGCGCGATCCCGGATCTGATGAGCAGCGGCGGCGCCAGGGCGCGAACGCCGGTCCCGCCGTACTGATCATGGCGCGAGCACCGCGCCGGGGCGAGGTTCTGCGCGCGCTCGAGCCCCTGCTCGGAGCCGACGGGTGCGTCGCACTGCAGTCCGCCCTCATCACCGAGGCGGTTCGCTGGGCCCACGAGGTGGCGCCAGGATCGGTGCACGTCGCACACGACCCTCCGGACGCCGGGCAGGAGCTGCGCGCGATCACCGGCGCCGGCAGCGCGCTCTTTCCGCAGAACGGGGATGGCATCACCGGGCGGCTCGCGGACGCCGCAGCGCGTGTGTTCGCGCGGAGCGGCGGTCCGCTGCTGATCGTCTGGCCCGACCTCCCGGCGTTCCGGCCCGTCCACGCGTTTGGCGCCCTCGATGACCTGCGGGCCGGCTGCGATCTCGTGATCGGTCCGGTGATCGACGGCGGGCTCTACCTGATCGGTCTCTCGAAGCCGAGCCCGAGCCTGTTCACCGTCCCCGAGTCGTTGTGGCGCAACCCTGACGTGATGGCGATGAGCGTCGCCGCGGTGCGGGAGGCCGGGCTCGAGATCGGGCTGCTCCGAGCCGAGCGTGCGCTCCACCGGCCCGCCGACGTCCGCGCCGCGCTCGCGGACCCGACGCTGCCGGAGGCGATCCGGCGCGTCCTGCTCGGCGGCCGCGTCGCTCCGTAGAAACCCGAAGCTCGGCTGCGGACACCCCGCAGCCGGCCTCGGTAATTCGCCGCATATCTGCGGTAACCATTCAACCAGACGTCCAGCCTGTTCGACAGATGAGGTGAGAGGCCACGGTTTGGCCGACTCATACATACAGGCTACGAGTGGAGCGTCCGCCCCATGCGGCTTCTTTCTCGGTGCTCGGCGTCTCGATTGCATGTCCAGGCGACAGGCCCGGTTCGCGGCAACAACCGAATAGCTGCTCCAGGTTCCACCAGCGAGGCGCCGGTGCGGCGGATCGCGCGGCGAGCCGCGTCGGAGCGTGGGTTCGCGATCATCGAAGTGCTCGTCAGCTCCATCATCCTGGCGCTGATCGTGATCGGCACCTTCACGGCGTTTGACTCGAGCAACCGGTTCACCGCCAACGAGCAGGACCGCTCACAGGCCTCAAGCCTCGCTCAGCAAGACGAAGATCGCCTCCGCGGGCTCCAGGTGGCCCAGCTCTCGAGCCTGAACGCCACGCGCACGGTCACGCTCAACGGGACGCCGTTCACGGTCGCCTCGAGCGGTCAGTTCCAGAGCGACTCGTCGGGGACGTCGAGTTGTGGCGCGTCTGGCACCGCCGACTACGTCAAGACGACCTCGACCGTCACCTGGCCGGCGATGGGCAACACCCCGCCGGTCGTCGCCGAGAGCATCATCACCCCGCCGACCGGCGGATCGCTGATCGTGCTGGTGGTCAACGCCGCGGGCGATCCGGTCCAGAACATGACGGTCTCCGGCAGTGGCGCCGGCACGCTCAACGGCACGACCGGTGCCGACGGCTGCGTGATCTTCGGCGGCCTCAACGCCGGCTCCTACAACGTGTCCGTGTCACAGGCCGGGTACGTCGACAAGGACGGCAACACGACGCCGCCGGCCAACCAGCAGGCGGTCACCGTCATTCCCGGCTCGAGCGCGACGAAGACGTTCTACTTCGACCAGGCCGGGGCGATGCAGGTGTACTTCAGCTCCAAGCAGTACGGCGGCGCGACGAACACGAACGTCAGCGGGGACACGCTCGTCGTGTTCAACAACAACATGACGTATCCCGGTTACCGCTACTTCGGGAATGCCGGCACGCCGGACACGCCGCCGCTCGTCGCCCCGAACATCTTCCCCTTCCCGTCGACGTACACCGTGTACGCCGGGTCCTGCGCCGCCGACGCGCCAAGTGCGTTTGGCTTCACCGACCCGACGATCACCGTGAACCCAGGCCAGACCGTGGCGTTCGGCGGCGCGAGCCCGACCCAGCCTCCGATCAACCTGCCGGCGCTCAACCTGGTGGTCCACTCCGGCACCGGCACCACATCCCCGGGCAGCCTCCTCAGTGGGGCTCACGTGATCATCACGGACACGGGGTGCACCCCGAACGTCAAGCGCACCTACTCGACCGACTCCTCCGGTCACATCACCAACCCGTCGCTGCCGTACGGGACCTACACCGTCTGCGCTGACGCGTTGATCTCCTCGACCCGGCGGTACATGAGCTTCGCCGGCATCGCGAATTCGACGCTCAACGGGACGACGGTCAATCTGTATCTCCAGTCCACCACCGCGGGGCCGGGCATAACCTGGGGGACGGGCGCATGTACCTAGGTCCGTACCGCCGCCCTGCCGGGACGGTGCGCACCCGCGCCGTCGACGAGCGCGGGTTCACGATCATCGAGCTGCTCGTGTCCCTCTCCGCGGGCGTCGTCCTGATGCTCGCCCTGTTCGCGGTGTTTGACATCTCGGTCGTGCAGTCGGCACGGTCGATCGACCGCGTCGAGTCAAGCCAGCGGGGACGCACGGCGATGGAGCAGCTCATCCAGGCGCTCCATTCCAGCTGCGTGGCCGCGTCGGTGGCGCCGGTGCTCTCCACGAGCGACAACACGACGATGAAGTTCGTCAGTCAGTTCGGATCGGCGCCGGTGCTGACACCCAACGAGCACGTCGTCACCGTCCAGGCCGACGGGAGCAAGCCGTACAACGATCTCGTCGACAAGGTCTACGCGGCCACCGGCGGCAGCGCGCCGAACTGGACGTTTTCGACCACGCCGACCACTACCAAGACGCTCGCCGAGAATGTGACTCAGGCGACCGTCGGCGGCACGCTCCAGCCGTACTTCCAGTACTTCAGCTATGCGAACGGCGCGATCTCAACGACGCCGCTGACGACGCCGCTGAGCTCGGCCGATGCCGCGGACGCCGTCCAGGTGACGGTCAGCATCGCGGTCGGCCCGACCAGCGGCTCGACGGACGTTCGCCGGATTACCAACCTCAGCGACGCCGTGGTACTCCGGTACATCCCGGCGTCCGGAGATCAGACGGTGGCGAACCTGCCATGTCAGTAAACGTGAAAGCCATCGCCGCGAGGCTGCGGCACTCCGAGGACGGGTTCACGATGATCATCGCCATCATCACGATGATGATCTCGGCGGTGCTCGTCGCGGCCGCGATGTCAACTGCATCGGGCGACTTCACCCTCATCAACAACGACCTGCTTCAGAAGCAGGCGTACTACGCCGCCCAGGCCGGAATCAGCGACTACGCCTTCCACCTCAACCAGGACGTCAACTTCTGGACAAACTGCACCAGCGTCCCGTCGCCCACGGCGGTCAATCAGGTCGGCTCGACCGCGAACCGGAAGTCCGTGCCGGGCTCAGGGAATGAGAGCTACGCGATCGAACTCCTCCCGGCGAGCGGCCGGAGCGCCTGCAGCACCGCGGATCCGATCGGCACGATGATCGAGCCGACCGGTTCGGCGTCCGGCACGTTCCGGATCCGCTCGACCGGATATGCCGGGAAAGCGCCCAACCCGATCGTCCAGCGGACGATCGTTGCCACCTTCCGCCGGCGCAGCTTCGTCGACTTCATCTACTACACGATCTACGAGACGCTCGACCCGAGCGCATACTCCTCCGCCTCGGACCGAACGGCGGCCGCATCCGCGTGTGACATCTACTGGCGCGATGGTCGGCAGCCGCCCAACGGTACGCGCAGCTACTGTAAGCAGATCTTCTTCGCCAGCGGCGACACGATCAACGGGCCGCTCCACACCGAGGACCAGCTCGCGATCTGCGACTCTCCCACGTTCGGGCGCAACTCGCAGGACGCGATCGAGGTCGTCGCCCCATCACCGGGCTACTCGAGCCAGGGCAACTCCGGCTGTTCAAACAACCCGATCTTCAAGGGCACCTACACCGCCGCCGCGAACAGCATCCAGCCGCCGCCGACGAACGCCCAGCTCAAGCAGATCGCGAATACGGACCCCCTCGCCTACCAGAAGACCGGTCAGACACACATCACGCTCAACGGCTCGAATATGACCATCATCAACGGCGGCACGACGACGACCCTGCCGTTCCCGAGTAGCGGCGTCGTGTATGTCGCGAGCACCACCTGTTCGACCGTGTACACGCCGTTCAACGTCACGTACTCCAACGCGCTCGGGTTCCCAACCTACGGCGGCTCCGGCTGCGGCACGATCACGGTCGACGGCACGTACAGCAGTTCACTGACGCTCGCCAGTGACAACGACATCGTGATCGACGGCAACATCACGCACAGCGGCAACGCGCTGCTCGGGTTGATCGCCCAGAACTACGTCCGCGTGTACCACCCGTGCTCGGGCACCGGCGGGAACAACCAGAGCGGCTACCTCTCGAACCCGACGATCGACGCCGCGATCCTCGCCACCACCGGCTCGTTCATCGTCGACAACTACGACTGCGGCTCCCAGGGCCAGCTCGGCAACCTCTCCGTGTTCGGTGCGATCGCCCAGGTCTTCCGCGGACCCGTCGGCACGATCGGCTCGACCGGCTACCTCAAGAACTACGTCTACGACGACCGGCTCCGCGAGCAGGAGCCGCCGCACTTCCTCAACCCGATCCAGGCCGCCTGGCGCATCCAGCGCGAGACGGAGTGCTCACGCGGGTCATCGACCTGTCCGTAGCGAGAGCACGGGCACGATGAGCTAACGTGGCCGTCCGCCGGTCCGCTCGGCTTACTGGGGAGTGGTCTAAGGGTATGACGCCGGCCTTTGGAGCCGTGAAATCCAGGTTCGATCCAGGCTCCCCAGTCCCCTAGAAAACGCTGCAAAGTAGCTTCTTCCGTCCGCCGCACGAACTATGTTCGTGCCACGCCCGCGTCCGTTCTCCGACGACGATCTGCGGGCGAGCGATTGCTCACTCCGAGAGTCTGCGCCGAGGCGCTACGCCGCTTGGGCTATGTCGCCGCCGGCCACAACCACCGCACACTTCAGCGGCTGGTCGCCCGATGGAAATCGCGACAGATCACTTTGATCCTGAGCTGGGCGGACGCTGCGGGTCGTGCCCGCGAGCTGCCGAGTGGACCGAGTGCTCGTCGAGGGATCGAGCGTACAACCGCGAGAAGCTCAAGCGCCGGCTGTACGACGAGGGTCTACGGTCGCGCCGATGCGAGATGTGCGGTCAGGGCGAGATGTGGCGGGGACAGCGGATGTCGCTGATCCTTGACCACATCAATGGGTGTCCAACCGACAACCGGATCACGAATTTGCGAATCGTCTGCGCGAACTGTGCGGCAACCCTCGACACGCACTGCGGCAGGCAGAACCGCCGCGACGCGCCGGTGCTGTGCCTTCACTGTGCACCGAGTTTACCCCGAGGGACATCCGACACAGCGTTTTGCTCGCCCGAGTGCTGGCATATCGGAGCTAAGCGCCGCGCGGTGCGCACCCGGAGCGGCGGAAGGTGAGCGGCCCTCATACGAGACGTTGATCAGCGATCTCGCGGCGATGAGCGTGCTCGCGGTGCGGAGCAAAGTACGGCGTCTCAGATAACGCGGTGCGTAAATGGGTTCGCAGCTACGAGACCGCCCGGGAGGACGATCCTGGCTGAGCCGCGTGGGCGTCGCGAGCTCGGCGGCGGAGATCGGACGGCGATGTCCGGCGATGTCCGATTTCCGCCAGACAGCTTCGTGGAGCTGTGTCATCGTGAAGCGATGTCGACCAACCGATCAGACGGCCGCCCCGCACGTGTACGCCGGTCAGCAACGGCAGAGTCCGCACATCGGTCCGCAGCCGCACGCCAGCGGTCTCGTGATGCCGCGGAGTGTTGGGCCGGGTGATCCGGACCGGCTCTGGCAGGCTGTTGCGTCCGGTGATGCGCGGTTCGATGGGTGGTTCTTCTGCGGGGTGAAGACGACCGGGATCTACTGCAGGCCGAGCTGCCCGGCGCGGACGCCGAAGCGGGAGAACGTCCGGTTCTTCGCGACCGCCGCGGCGGCGCAGGGGGCGGGTTTCAGGGCGTGCAAACGGTGCCGGCCGGATGCGACGCCGGGGTCGCCCGAGTGGGATCTGCGCGCTGATCTCGTGGGCCGGGCGATGCGGCTGATCTCGGATGGGGTCATCGACCGGGAGGGCGTGCCAGGACTCGCGCGCCGGCTCGGTTACACCGAGCGCCACGTGCACCGTCAGCTCGTGGCGCTCGTCGGGGCGGGACCGCTCGCGCTCGCGCGGGCGCAGCGCGCGCAGACGGCGCGGGTCCTGCTGGAAACGACGCCGCTGCCGGTGGCGGAGGTCGCGTTCGCCGCCGGCTTCAGCAGCGTGCGGCAGTTCAACGACACGATCCGGGAGGTGTTCGCCACGACGCCGTCAGCGCTTCGCTCCGGCGCACAGCGCTCGCCAGCCCGCCGCTCGTCCAGCCGTCCGCCGTCCGCCGGCAGCGCGTCCGCCCGCCGCGCCCCGGCGGCGATCTCACCTTCGGGGACGCCCGGCGCCGGCGGGATCACGCTGCGCCTCCCGTATCGCACCCCGATCGACGCCGCCGCGCTGATCAGCTTCCTCGGCCGTCGGGCGGTGCCCGGCATCGAGGAGGTGGTCGACGGCACGTACCGCCGGAGTCTTCGGCTTCCGTTCGGCGCGGGAATCGTCGAGCTCACTCCGGACGGCGACCGCATCCTCGCCCGCTACTGGCTTGGGGATCTGCGCGACCTCGGGACCGCGGTCCAGCGCTCCCGCTCGCTGCTCGACCTTGATTCCGACCCGCTCGCGGTCCGCGACCACCTCAGCGACGACCCGCTGCTCGCGCCGCTGGTCGCGGGCTCGCCGGGTCGGCGCGTCCCCGGCCACGTCGACGGCGACGAGCTCGCCGTCCGGGCGGTCCTCGGCCAGCAGGTGTCGCTCAGCGCCGCGGCGACGCTGGCCCGGCGTCTCGTCGTCGCCTACGGAGAGCCGCTCGGGCACGCGCGCGGGACGGTCACCCACCTGTTTCCGTCGGCCGAGGCCCTCGCTGCCGCGGATCCGGCGACACTCCCGATGCCGGCGTCGCGGAGACGAGCGCTGCTCGGTCTCACCGCGGCGCTCGCCGCCGGTGAGCTCGAGCTCGACCCCGGCGCCGACCGGCTCGACGCGCGGCTGCGCCTCGAGGCGCTGCCGGGGATTGGACCGTGGACCGCCGAGTACGTGGCGATGCGGGCGCTCCGGGATCCGGATGCGTTCCTGGCCAGCGACCTTGGTGTCCGCCATGCGCTCGTCGCGCTCGGCCGGCCCGGTGACCCTCGTTCGGCGCTCGCGGCCGCGGAGCCATGGCGGCCGTATCGGGCGTACGCCATGCAGCACCTGTGGGCTGGGCTCGGCACGCCCGCCGCGGCTGCGGCCTAGGCGCTCGCTCCGCGCTGCGCCGGCCGAATTCGCGCCGCGCCGGCCGAAGGCGCTCGCTCCGCACCGCTGCGGCCTGAGACGCCCCGTCCGTACTTTCCCCCCGCGACCCTGTGCCATTGACCGGATGGACGGCGGCCGCGGATCGCGCAACATGCCTATCGCCGTGTAGCACCTGACCGACACGAACCACAGCTGATGATCGAAGTAGACGAGCGGTCACCGGTTAGGTTCGTCTCCTTGGGCCGGGCGGTGTCGACGTTCTGGCACCGCCCGGAGCCCAGGCCCGCGTCCGCGTCGTGGCCAGATCCCCTACGATCCGTCTTGTCGTGACGGCACCCGTTGTCGTAATCCTCGCCGCGGGGCAAGGGACGCGCATGCGCTCCGCGACGCCGAAGCTGCTCCATCCGCTGTGCGGACGGCCGATGATCGCATGGCCGGTCGCGGCGGCTGAGGAGGCCGGCGCGGCCAAGGTCGTCGTCGTCGACAGCCCGGAGCAGCCGCTTCAGGCCGCGCTCAACGGCACGGTGACGTTCGCGATCCAATCCCAGGCCCGGGGCACCGCGGACGCCGTCAAGGCCGCCGCCGACCACATCGACCCGGACGCGCCGGTCGTGATCCTCGCGGGCGACGTCCCGCTGATCACGGCTGAGACGCTCCGCGAGCTGGTCGCGACGCACGAGCATCAGGGCGCGGCGGCGACGATGGCGACCGCTCTGCTTGACGATCCGTCCGGGTACGGACGGGTCATCCGGGCGCCGGACGGCACGGTCGAGCGGGTCGTCGAGACGAAGGCCCCCGGCGACGCGACCGAGCTCGAGCTCCACATTCGGGAGGTCAACACCGGGATCTTCGCGTTCGACGGTCGCGCGCTGCTCGACGCGCTGCAGCAGGTCCGCGGTGACAACGCCCAGGGCGAGTTCTATCTCCCGGATGTGCTCCCGATCATCCGGAGCCACGAGCGGACGGTGGTCGCCCACGAACTGCAGGACCCGACCGAGACCCTCGGGGTCAACGACCGAATCGCGCTCGCGAGCGTCAGCCAGATCGCCCAGCGCCGGATCCACGAGCGGCACATGCTCGCCGGCGTGACCATCGTCCTGCCGGACGCAACGATCATCGACGCCGGCGTCGAGATCGGTCAGGACACCGTGATCGCTCCGTTCACGAGCCTCCACGGCGACACCCGGATCGGCGCCGGAAGCACGGTCGGCCCACACACGACGGTCCACGACTCGAGCATCGGGGACGGGAGCACCGTCCTTCACTCCTTCCTCAAAGAGGCGGACGTCGGAGACCGGGTCAGCGTCGGTCCGTTCGCGTACCTGCGGCCCGGAGCCCAGCTCCGCACCGGATCGAAGGCCGGGACGTTCGTCGAGATCAAGAACTCCGACGTCGGGGCCGGCTCCAAAATCCCGCACCTGTCCTACATCGGGGACGCCGACATCGGCGAGGGCTCGAACCTCGGCGCGGCCACGATCACCGCGAACTACGACGGCAAGAACAAGCACCGCACGACGATCGGTTCGAGGGTGAAGACGAGCGTCGATACGACGCTCGTCGCCCCCGTGACGCTCGGCGATGACGTCTACACCGGTGCGGGCTCGGTCATCACCGACGACATTCCCGACGGCGCGCTTGGCATCGCCCGGGAGCGCCAGCGCAACATCGAGGGCTATGCCGAGCGACGCGAACGGAGCGGCGACGGAAAATGACGATCACGTCCCCCTCCCGTCGTACACTCGCAAATCGGATGAGCATCCTGCAGACGCAGCCGAATCCGACCGAGCTCCGGGTCGAAAACGACAAGCGCCTGATGCTCGTTTCCGGCCGCGCGAACCCGGAGTTGGCAGCCAAGATCGGCGCCAAGCTCGGGGTGCAGGTGAGCGACGTCACGCTGAAGACGTTCTCCAACGGCGAGATCTACTGCCGGTATGAGGAGTCGGTCCGCGGCGCCGACGTGTTCATCGTTCAACCGACGTGCGCGAACGACGAAACCGGGCTGACGACGAACGACGCGGTGATGGAGCTGCTCGCGATGGTGGACGCCGCCGTCGGCGGCTCCGCGCACCGGGTGATCGCGGTGACGCCGTGGTACGGCTACTCGCGTCAGGACAAGAAGTCCGCCCCCCGGGAGCCGATCACCGCGCGTCTCATCGCGCGGATGCTCGAGTCCGCGGGGATCGACCGGATCCTCACCATGGACCTCCACTCCGGCCAGATCCAGGGTTTCTTCCAGAAGCCGTGCGACCACATGACGGCGCTGTTCATGCTCACCCAATACTTCGCGGACCTTGGTCTTGAGGATCTCGTCGTTGTCGCGCCGGACGCCGGCCGTGTGAAGCTGAACAAGAAGTTCGCGTCGAAGATCGGTGCCGACCTTGCGATCCTCAACAAGGAGCGCCCGGCCCAGCAGGTCGCGGAGATCGGCTACGTGATCGGTGACGTCGCCGGGAAGACCGCGGTCATCGTGGACGACCTGATCGACACGGCGGGCACGCTGAAGGCGGCCGCCCAGGCGGTCAGCGACGCCGGCGCCAAGCGCGTCTACGCGGCGGCGACCCACGGTGTGTTCTCCGGGAACGCCTGGGAGAACCTGGCGGCGGCCCACTTCGAGCGGATCGTCGTCACCGACACCCTGCCGCTGCCCCCGGGCGCGCCGGACAACGTCACCGTTCTCTCCTGCGCCGACCTGCTCACGAACTCGATCCGCCAGATCTTCACCGACGGGTCGGTGAGCGACGTGTTCGGCGGCGAGAACCAGCTCTTCTGAGCGGACCGGCACCCGTCACGCACACGGCCAGGATGGGGGAGCGCGACGATCCTCAGTTCGGCCGCGGCGTCCAATCGCGACCGCGCGGTTCGGCTGATGGAGATGCTCGGCCTGACCGACGATGAGCTGTGCCGCACCCTCGGGGTCGATCCGCTGACGCTGCTCTCCGGCCAGCTTGACCACAATGCCGAGCTGCCGATCCTCCTGACCCTGCTCAACGAGGCCTCCGAGCAGGCGGGGCCGGCGGTCCTCACGCGCTGGGTGCGCGCCAGCGGGCCGCGAGGCCGCCCGATCGACGCGCTGCTGGCTCGTGATTTTGAGACGTTCGAGGACGCCGTGGCCGAGCTCGCCAACCGCGGCTTCGTCCTCCGTGGCGGGGGCGGCACGTGACCGAGCCGTTCACCCACGAGTTCCGCGTCCGCTATTCCGAATGCGATGTCCAGGGCGTGGTGTTCAACTCCCACTACCTCGCGTTCGTCGACGTCGGGATCACCGAGCTGTGGCGGGAGGCGCTTCCCGGTGGCTACAACGCGATGCTCGAGCGGGACGTCGACGTGGTGGTCGCCGAGGCTCACCTGCGCTTCAGGAGCTCCGCCCGCTTCGATGACCTGCTCCGGATCGAGGTCACCGTGACGCATCTCGGGACGACGAGCATCGTCACCCGGCACCGGATCTGCCGCGGAGACGAGCAGCTTGTCGAGGTGGAGATTCGCCACGTCGCGGTGTCTCGCGCCAGCTACGCCAAGACGCCGATCCCGGATTGGCTGAGAGCCGGGCTCGAGCGCTGGCTCGAGGCGCCGGCCACCGTGTAGCGGACGCCCCGGCTGCCGCGCGGCGTCGGGGCCCCGACCCAGCCGTCAGTCAGTCTTCTCCGGCAGCTGCTTTTCCTTGTTCTTTCCGGGCCAGATGCCGAACAGATACTGGAAGGTATTGGCGCTCATACGGCTGACCGCGGCGGCCACGGCCGCCATCGTCGCCGCCTCGAGCGCTGCTGCGCCGACGACCTTGCCCATCGAGGCCTCCTCGGTCGATGGATCCGGCGGATCCTGCTCGTCGATCTTGCCCCAGATCCGCTTGAACGTCTTGCGCCCGAGGCGTGCCGCCACCAACCCGGCGACGATCCCGAACGGCTTGTACACGATCTTCATTGGGCGCAGCCTACCCGCCTCATGGCCGTTACTCCCCGTGGACGGTCGGCGAAAGCGCATTTCCGCCATCAGGCGCTGGCCCCCCGCCGCGCGATGTGGGTAAATATTGGGAGTTAGCGGCCGATCTGAAAGGGCAAATGCTCGACGAGGATCACAGTTCCCAGGACGGTTCGGCAGACGACCTGCTCAGGCGTGCGCTGCTCGACGATTCGTCGGCGGTCGCGGTCTCGCTTCGGGTTGATGGCCTCCCCGTCAGCGACGCGGTCACGGTGATCTTCCACGCCCGACGCGACCTCGGCACGCTCCAGACCTACGTCGCGTACGGAAGCCGCGGGGCCGGGGCGACCGTGTCCGCCAGTGAGCTGCTCCGCGTGCCGTGCGACCTCGACCTCGCCGACGCCGAGGACCGCCAGGAGGCCGAGCGCCTGTACGTCGAGCAGGCTCGAGTGTTCCGCGACGCGCTCGTCGGCGCCGACGTCGTGCTCGACGTCTGGCGCGAGCCGCTCAGCGACCTCGCGCACTCCGGGGTGACGATCGACCACTCGGTCGAACTCGCGGTGCGCCTGCCGGCGCCGCGGTTGCTCCCGACGGCGCTCGTCGCGCAGGACTCACATCTCGTCGTCACGCCGGTGTGCGGGGCGCGCACGCTCGCCGAGGGCCGCCCGCCGCTCGGGATCGCGTGCACCCAACAGGACTTCACGCGCGTCTATCCGCTCGCCGATGACCCCGAGCGCTGTGTCGAGGACTTCCTCGAGGTGGCCGCCGAGCACGCTCACGCGCTCGCCGAGCGGCTCGATCACCAGGAGGCCTCGGTCGAGCGCTTCCTGGAGATCAGCGAGTAGGCACCGGGGCGCCGGGCTGCGCGCCGGCGACTGAGTCTGCGCGCCGGGGCGGCCCGAGCCGCACGTCCGTAGCCTTGCCCGGCGATGCGCCGGCGCCTCATCGTCACCGCTGTCCTGCTCGGGATCGTCGTCTTCATCGCGATCAGCGTGATGCTCGCCCGAGCCTTCAATGCCGACAGCGCCGAGCGCGCCGCCGTGACCGACCTCGTCAAGGCCGAGGCCCGCGGGGACACCGCCGGGGCGGCGACGCAGCTGCAGAACTGCTCCTCGACGGCCGACTGCCACGCCCGCGTCGCGAGCAACGTCGTGGCGATCCACCACGCCGGCTCCCTCCAGATCCTCCAGCTCGAGCCCTCAACCAGCTTCTCACTCGGCAGCACCCTCGGCAGCGCGCGGATCGCGTTCCGGGTCGGCGACTCGCTGCCGATCGTTCAGTGCGTGCGGGTCCGCCGCGCCGGCAATGTCGTCTCCGGTCTGCGGATCGAGCTGCTCAGCGTGAGCGCCCCGCTCAAGGGCGACGCGACGTGTGGCGCGTCCGGGTAGTCATCGCCCGCGCCCGCACGCGGCCCGCGCGCGCGGCGCGTCCCCCTCACGTCACTCAGTTGTGGTGGGTCCTGACCGGGGTCCGCTCTGGTTCGCGCGAGGGCCGGCGATCCGGTCGGGGCACCAGGTCACGCATGCGCCGGTGATCGCGTAGGCGAACCCGGGCCGGTTGCGCATCCGGGAGCGGTAAGCCGCCGCCCGGACCGCCCTTCGGCCCCAGCGGCTGGCGTGGGTGGTTGCCCCAACCGTCATCGGAACCATCCTCCGGCGGCCGCGGCGACGAGTCTGGTGCGTCCCGCAACGCGGGAACCATTAGAACGGCAACACACGCCAGACCCACTAGGTGAACTCCAGCGATCATCAGCATCAGCTGAGCCTCGCCTGACATACGTGAAGCCTAGCGCGCACGGTGGCAGCCATGCGCCCGTTCAATAGTTGTTGCACAGCTTGCGAAGCGCCCGAGCGACCCGCTCTGCGCGTTGCTCGCTACCATCGCCTCGAGCCAATGGCACGGACCGAGACGACAGCCCTGAATGTCGCGCAGCGTGAACCCGCGGGATCGCGGGCGACGCGGCGCCTGCGACGGGAGGGTCAGGTCCCCGGCATCGTCTATGGCGGTGGCGAGGATCCGGTCCCGTTCTCGGTCGACGCGCGGGAGCTTCGCAACGCGCTCGCGCACGCCGGTGCCCTGCTCGACCTGAGCGTCGACGGTGCCTCAGCCACGCCCGTCGTGCTCAAGGAGCTCGTCCGCCATCCGGTCAGTGGCTACACGATGCATGTCGACCTGCTCCGCGTTCGCCTCGACCAGGCGATCCAGGCGACGGTCGTGCTCGAGCTCACCGGCGTCGATGACGCCCCGGGTGTCAAGGAGGGCGGCGTGCTCGAGCAGGTCACGCGCGAGTTGACGATTGAGGCGCTCCCGACCGACATTCCGGACTCGATCCAGCACGACGTCTCGGAGCTGCAGATCAACGACACGATCACGCTCGAGGCGATCGCCGCGCCGAGTGGCGTAACGCTGGTTGACGACCCCGAGACGACGATCGCCACGGTCACCCCGCCGCGCCTCCAGGTGGAGGACGCGACGGAGATCGAAGCCGAGACCGCGATCGTCGGGGAGGGCGAGGGCGGCGCTGAGGGCGAAGGCGACGGCGAGGCTGCCGACGCCGGGTCCGGCGGCGACGGCGACTCCGCCGAGTAGCCGGAGCGGGCCGATGCCATTTCCGGGCCGCCGTGGGGCCCCCGCCGACTGGTTACTGGTCGGACTCGGCAACCCGGGCGCCGAGTACGCGGGCACGCGCCACAACATCGGGTTCGAGGTCGCGAACACGCTCGCGGCGCGCTGGGGCCTGCCGAAGGCGAAATCGAAGTACAAGGGGCTGCTCACCGAGGGCCGCACGGGACCGGGTGGGCCGCGGGTCGCCGTCCTGCTGCCGCAGACGCACATGAACGACTCCGGCACGTCCGTCGGTCCCGCCCGCGGTGCGCTCAGGGTGCCCCTCGACCACGTCCTCGTCGTCCACGACGAGATCGATCTGCCGTTCGGCGACATCCGCGCGCGGATTGGCGGTGGGCTCGCCGGACACAACGGCCTGAAGTCAATGAAGACCGGCCTCGGGTCGACCGATTTCGGCCGCGTGCGGATCGGGGTGGGACGGCCGCCGACGACCGATCCGGACCGCGTCGCCGCCTACGTTCTCGGCCGGTTCTCCGAGCCGAAGGCCACCGTCGCGGCACTGATCACAGACGCCGCCGACACCGCCGAGCGAATCATCCTCGGGGAAATCAACCCGACCTAGACTGGACAGAGGATGCTCCGCGCCCTCCTCACCCATGCCGACGACGATCCGCAGACCGCTGCGCTCGAGCGCGACGGCGGTCGCGCGTTCGTCTCTCAGACGCTGCGGCCGTATCTCGTCGCGGCGCTCCTACAGCGTGAGCCCGCGCGGCCGGCGATCGTCGTCGCCGGCGATGACCGGGCCGCCCGCGACCTCGCCGCCGCACTGCGCACCTGGCTTGAGCCGCGGACCGTCCGCTACTACCCGAGCCGTGGCGTCACCTACCAGTCGCACCTGGCGCCGCCCCCGCACCTCGTCGGACTCCGGATCGCGGCGCTCGACGCCCTCCGTGAGGAGATCGAGCCGGACCGCGAAGCACCGGTGGTCGTCGTCAGCGCGGTCGCGCTGTCCGAGAAGGTCCCCGACCCGGAGCTCCGGCCGCACGGCTTCGTCCTGAAGACGGGCGAGCTGATGGACCTCGACGAGACTGCACGGGATCTCGTCGCCGCCGGTTACGAGCGCGTCGACCAGGTCGAGGACCGGGGCCAGTTTGCGATCCGAGGCGGCCTTCTCGACCTGTTTCCGGCGACCGAGGACCGGGCCGTCCGGGTCGACCTGTTCGGCGATGAGATCGAGTCGCTGCGCTGGTTCTCGACGTTCACCCAGCGCTCGCTCGGAGAGGCGGACCTCGTCGAGGTCGCGCCCGCGGCCGAGCTCGCCGAGGAGTACCGCGAGCTCGCCGAGATCGCGGCGCTCGAGGACGCCGAGGATCGTCCGGACGTCCGGGAACTCCTGCCGGTCGAGAACTTTCATCCGTTCCTGACGCTCGCGCCGGGCAGCGCCCAGGTCCTGATCGCCGGCGAGGAGGACGTCGCGCCGGCGCTCGCCGACCATTGGCAGGACGTGACCGCCGCCTTCCCGGACGTCGATGCCCGCGCCCTGTATGTCGCGTCCGACGCGATCAACGCCCAGCTGGCCGAGCGGGCGCGGATCTCGCTCTCCAGCATCGAGGGCGACCAGGCGCTGATCTTCCGCGCCCAGAGCCCGGACATCGCCGCCCGCGGCCTGAAAGAGGCCGAGCCTGAGCTCGAGAAGCTCGTCCGCTCCGGGTATCGGACGATCGTCGCGTTCGCGCGGAAGGGAGAGGGCGAGCGCGCCGCGTACAACCTCGGGCGGCTCAAGGTCAACTGGCTCGGCGGCAACGGAGCCGGGCCGGACCGCACGACCGCGCCGCTCACCTTTGCGGAGGCACGGCTCCAGACCGGATTCATCGCGCCGCAGTTCCATCTTGCGGTCATCCCCGAGCACCGGTTGTTCCGGCGCCGGCGGCCCGCATCCGACCGCCGCCCGGAGCGACGCCGCGGCGTCCTGCGCAGCTTCGCCGATCTGCGCACCGGCGACATCGTCGTGCATGAGGATCACGGCATCGCCCGGTTCGCCGGCTTCGACACGAAGACGGTCGCGGAGGTGACGCGGGACTACCTGTACCTGGAATACGCGGGCTCAGACCGCGTGTTCGTTCCCGTCGACCAGCTCGCGAAGATCAGCCGCTACGTCGGCGCCGGCGGTGCTCACCCGCCGCTGTCGAAGCTCGGCGGCACCCGCTGGGACACGATCAAGGCCCGCGCCCGGCGTGCCGCCCAGGAGCTGGCCGGAGAGCTGCTCAACCTGTACGCCGAGCGCAAGCGCCGCGAGGGCTATGCGTTCCCCGCGGACACCGACTGGCAGCGCGAGTTCGAGGATGCGTTCCCGTTCAACGAAACGCCCGACCAGCGCGACGCGATCGAGTTCGTCAAGACCGATATGGAGGCGCCGCGGCCGATGGACCGCCTCATCTGCGGCGACGTCGGCTACGGCAAGACCGAGGTCGCGCTGCGGGCGGCGTTCAAGTCCGTCCAGGACGGCAAGCAGGTGCTCCTGCTCGTGCCGACAACGATCCTCGCCCAGCAGCACTACGGGACGTTCTCCGAGCGGCTCAAGGACTATCCGGTGACGATCGAGCACGTCTCCCGCTTCCGTCCCGCCGCCGAGCAACGTGAGGCCGTCGCCCGATTCGCGAAGGGCGAGGTCGACATCCTGATCGGCACGCACCGGGTGCTCAGCCGCGACGTCCGCGCCAAGGACCTCGGACTGCTGGTCGTCGACGAGGAGCAGCGCTTCGGTGTCAAACAGAAGGAGTTGCTTCGTCAGCTCAAGCTCCGGGTCGACGTCATCTCGATGAGCGCCACCCCGATCCCGCGGACGCTCCAGATGTCGCTCGCCGGCGTGCGGGACATCAGCGTCATCGAGACCCCGCCGGAGGGCCGCCGTCCGGTCAAGACCTACGTCGGCGAGTACGACGAGGAGCTCGTCAAGCAGGCGCTCATGCGCGAGCACTCCCGCGAGGGCCAGGCGTTCTTCCTCCACAACCGAGTCGACACGATCGACGAGACCGCCGAGCGGCTGCGCGCGCTGTGCCCCAAGCTGCGCTTCGAGGTCGCACACGGTCAGATGGACGAGAAGACGCTCGAGCAGCGCATGCTCCGGTTCCTGCGCGGCGACGCTGACGTGCTCGTGTGCACGAGCATCATCGAGTCCGGGATCGACATTCCGCAGGCGAACACGCTGATCGTCGAGCGGGCCGACGTGTTCGGCCTCGCCCAGCTCTACCAGATCCGTGGTCGCGTCGGGCGCAGCCGAGAGCGCGCGTACGCGTACCTGCTGTACCCGAGCGCCGCCGCCCTCACCCCGGAGGCGGCCCAGCGGCTCTCCGCGCTCTCCGACTACACCGAGCTCGGCGCGGGCTTCAAGATCGCGATGCGCGACCTTGAGATCCGCGGCGCCGGCAACCTGCTCGGCGACGAGCAGTCCGGTCACGTCGCCGCGCTCGGCTTCGAGCTGTACATGCAGATGCTCGATGAGGCCGTCGAGGCGGCGTCGGCCGAGGACGGCGGCGACGCCGAGGAGTGGGAGCCCGTGCGGCTCGACGTCAACGTCGACGCCTATGTCCCCGCCGACTACATCCCCTACGAACAGGCGAAGGTCGATGTCCACCGGCGGATCGCCGGCTCGCGTGAGGTCGCCGACCTCGTTGTGCTCAAGGAAGAGCTCGAGGATCGCTTCGGTGACATCCCAGACCCGCTCAGCAACCTGATCGCGCTCCAGCAGGCGCGGATCAAGCTTGGACAGGCAGGCGCGCGGGCGGTCACGTTCCGCGGCGGCCGGCTTGCCGTCACCCCGATCGAGCTTGACTCCGTCCGCGCCAAGAAGGTCCGGGCCGAGATCCCGGAGGCGCTGTACGAGTCAGGCAAGTCCCAGCTCTCCATGCGCGTGCCCGAGGACCCGGCCAAGCGGTTCCCAGCCGTCGTCAGGGCCGCCGATGTGTTGCTGTCCGTGATGCGTGAGGCGGACGACCCTGAGCGACAGGCCGCCTGACCGCGGCTTGAAGAACTCCGTAAGTCCCCCGTCGCGGAGCGCCAAGGCTCGCTACCATCAGCCGTCGTTCATGAAGCTTTCACGGTTGATCCCGGCGCTCGGCGCCTTTTTTGTGCTTGCAGCGGGCCTCGCGGCCTGCGGCAGCGGTGTCCCCGGAAACTCCGTCGCCGACATGTCCGGCAACCCGATCTCGACCGCCGCGTTCAATCACTGGATGTACGTCGCCGCGAAGAGCAACGCCGTCCAGACGCCGGGCGCACCGGTGATCGTCCCCAACGATCCGCCCGAGTTCAAGAGCTGCATCGCCCAGGCGCGCAAGGAGATCCCGACGCTCGCCAAAACGCCGGCGGCTCAGCTGAAGAAGGACTGCAACCAGCTGTTCCAGTCGCTGTCCTCGAAGGTGATGGAGTTCCTGATCACCTCGTACTGGTACCAGGCCGAGGCGGCGAAGCAGCACATCACGCTCACCGACGCCCAGGTTCAGAAGCTGTTCGCCAGCGAGAAGAACCAGCAGTTCAAGTCGCAGGCGGACTTCCAGACCTTCCTCACCCAGTCCGGCCAGACGCTTCAGGACATCCTCTACCGCGTCCGCGTCTCCGAGCTGGTCAAGCGGCTGCGCGCCAAGCACCCGTCGGCCGTCACGCCCGCCCAGATCCAGGCCTACTACACGAGCCACACCTCGCAGTTCGGCACGCCCGAGTCGCGCAGCATCCGGATCATCCGGACGAACGACGCCAAGACCGCCGCCGCCGCCAAGAAGGCGCTGGAGAGCGGCCAGAGCTTCGCGGTTGTCGCCAAGAAGTACTCCGTCGACACCGCGACCAAGAACAAGGGCGGTCTGCTCGTCGGTGTGACCAAGGGCCAGGAGGAGCAGGCGCTTGACACCGCGGCCTTTGCGGCGCCGGTCAACAAGGTGCTCGGACCGATCCACGGCACGTTTGGCTACTACGTCTTCGAGGTCACCGCGATCAAGAAGTCGACGCAGCAGACGCTCGACCAGGCGACGCCGCTGATCAAGCAGATCCTTCAGGGACAGCAGCAGACCAGCGCCCAGACGGCCGTCGACAAGCAGGTCAAGACGGCCTGGCTGTCGAAGACGAAGTGCCGCAGCACCTACGCGATGGCGGACTGCTCCGGCTACAAGGCGCCCAAGACGACCTCGACGACGACTCCGGCGCCCGGCGCTGCCGGTTCGACCGGTGCCGCCGGTTCGACCGGGGCCGCGGGGTCGACGGGATCGGCCCCGCAGACGTCGACCTCGACGACGAAGAAGTAGCGCCCGTGCGCGACGGCGCGCCGGAGATCGAACAGGCGCTGGCGCGGCTCGATGCGATCACCCGGCGGCTGCGCAACGAGTGCCCGTGGGATCGCGAGCAGAACGAGCGCACGATCGTCCCGCACACCGTCGAGGAGTCCTACGAGCTCGCCGACGCGGCGTTTCGCCGTGACGACGCGAAGCTGCTCGACGAGCTCGGTGACGTCCTCTTCCAGGTCCACTTCCTCTCGTTGCTGCTCGAGGAGCGCGGCGCCGGCGACCTCGCTCAGGTCGCGGAGCACTGCACCGAGAAGCTGATCCGCCGACACCCGCACGTGTTCGGCGAGGTGCAGGCGCGCACCGCGCAGGAGGTGCTCCGCAACTGGGACCAGATCAAGCAGGGCGAGGAGGGCCGCGAGCCAGGCCTGTTCGGCGAGGTGCCGGAGAATCTGCCCGGCCCGCTGTATGCCCGCAAGGTGCAGCGGCGAGCGGCGACCAGTGGATTTGACTTCCCCGGCGTCGAGGGCCCGCTCGAGTCGGTGCGTGACGAACTCCAAGAACTCGAGGCCGCCGAGACGCCCGACGAACGTTTTCATGAGCTCGGCGACGTGCTGTTCGCCGCCGTCAACGTCGCGCGCAAGCTGAAGGTCGACCCAGAGCTCGCTCTCCGGGCCGCGTCCGATCGGTTCCGGGATCGGGTGACGACGGCGAGCGACCTGGCTGCAGCGGATTCCCGAAGCTGGAACGATCTCGGTCCAGACGAGCAGCTCGCCTATTACGCCCGCGCTCGCGCGCGTGCCACCCCAGGAGGTCCCGAGCAGATATGAGCCAGATCGAACACATCCACGCCAGGCAGATCCTTGACAGTCGCGGCAACCCCACGATCGAGGTGGAGCTGAGCGTGCGCTCGGGTGCCTGGGGTCGCGCGGCCGTCCCATCCGGCGCCTCGACCGGCGAGTTTGAGGCGACCGAGCTCCGTGACGGCGGTTCGGACTGGATGGGCAAGGGCGTCACCAAAGCGGTCGACAACGTCAACGGCGAGATCGCGACCGCCGTCCGGGGCCAGGACGCAAGCGCGCAGGCGGCGCTCGACCGGATGCTGATCGCGCTCGACGGCACGCCGAACAAGTCACGCCTCGGGGCGAACGCGATCCTCGCGGTGTCGCTCGCCGCGGCGCACGCGTCGGCCGCGGAGGAGCGCCAGCCGCTGTGGCGCTACCTCGGTGGTGAATCGGCGCACATACTGCCGGTGCCGATGATGAACGTGCTCAACGGCGGTGCCCACGCCGACAACGCGGTCGACTTCCAGGAGTTCATGATCGTGCCGGTCGGGGCGCGGACGTTCAGCGAGGGCCTGCGGATGGCCGTCGAGGTGTTCCACAGCCTCAAGAAGACGCTCCACGACAAGGGCCTCGGCACCGGCGTCGGCGACGAGGGCGGGTTTGCGCCCGATCTCGGGTCCAACGCCGAGGCGCTCGACGTCCTGATGACCGGCATCAGTGCCGCCGGCTACGTGCCCGGCGATCAGGTCGCGATCGCGCTTGACCCGGCCGTGTCCGAGATCTACAAGGACGGCGCCTATGTGCTCGAGCACGAGCACCGCTCCCTGAGCGCCGACGAGCTCGCCGATTACTGGGCCGACCTCGCCGGCCGCTACCCGATCATCTCGCTCGAGGACGGGATGGCCGAGGAGGACTGGGCAGGGTGGAGCACGCTCACCGACAAGCTCGGCAGCCGCATCCAGCTCGTCGGGGACGACCTGTTCGTCACCAACACCGAGCGGCTCAAGCGCGGCATCGACTCCGGCGTCGCCAACTCGATCCTGATCAAGGTCAACCAGATCGGCACGCTGACCGAGACGCTCGCCGCGATCCGGATGGCGCGTGAGGCGGGCTACAGCGCGGTCATGTCCCACCGCTCCGGCGAGACCGAGGACGTGACCATCGCCGACCTCGCGGTCGCCACCGGCGTCGGCCAGATCAAGACCGGGGCGCCGTCGCGGACCGATCGCGTGGCCAAGTACAACCAGCTGCTGCGGATCGAGGAGGCGCTCGGCGCCGAGGCCGAGTATCCGGGCAGGCGCGCGTTCCGGTCGTGAGCGCGCGCGTGGCGGGCGCGCGTGGGGCGGTCGCTGACGTGGGCGCCGTCTTGCAGGGGGCGGGCGGGCGCTTGCAGCAGGAAGGAGTGCACCCGTGGCGAACGAAGCGCTCACGGGATGCCCTCGGCACGCTCCGCATCCGCCGCCACCCGCAGAGCCCGCGCCACGCGCCCGGCTCCCAGCCGACCGCGGCGGGTCGCCTCGATCCGCGCTCCGGCGATGCGCGTCCGCTGGGATCGCTTGGGGCGCGTCGGTCTGCTGATCGTGTTCGCGGTTGTCGCCGCGCTCTACATCCAGCAGGGGCTCACGCTCCTCTCCACGCACTCACAGGCCGCGCAGCAACTCGCGATCGTGCACCGGCTCGCGCACGACAACCGGGCGCTGGAGAGCCAGCAGCGCTCGCTCAAGGATCCGGCCACGATCGAGCGGAACGCCCGCGCGCTCGGCATGGTCCGGCCCGGCGAGCGTCCGTACGTCGTGACCGGGCTGCCGGGCGTCGGCAACCACTGATCCACGAACCGCGCGCGCACTCCGGCCCAGCCCGCCGAGCGCCGCTAGCCCGCTCGACCGTGCCGCTCCGCTACGAGGACGTCGTCGGACTGTGGCGGGAAGGGGCGCGCCGGCTCGTGCAGGCTGACCCCGGCGCCCGGCCGTCGCTCGAGCGGGTGGTCGACGAACTCGTCGTCGAGCTCCGACGACGGCTCGGCGGTCCGTTCACCGCGGACGAACTCGCGCGGCTCTACGAGCGCGACGGGATCGACTGGTGCTTCGATGTCGCCACGCGGGTCGCTCCCGCGAACCCGGAGGCCTGGGACCTCACCACGATCTCCGGGGCGGCGTTTGCGCGCTACCTACGCGAGGCAAGCGACTACGGCGGCGGCGGACGACGCGTCGTCGAGGAATGAACCCCGGCGACGCGCACCCGCTTTCTCGCCGACAATCAGTCTGAGTCGTCCGAGTCCTCGCCGCCGGACCGCCGGATCACGATCTGATCCTCCTCGATCGTGACCTCGACCGGCCGGTGACCGGCCCAGTACTCGGCGTACACCGGATCGTCCTGCACGGCGGGGTCGAGCCACAGACCGTAGCCCTCGTCGCCGTGGTCGAACGTCGCTTCGAGGGCGCCCGAGCCGCGGCCGCGACGGCGTCCGCCCCGGCCACCACGGCGGCCGCGACGGCGGCGCGATGGCCGGTCCTCGTCGTCCTCGGAATCCGATTCCGCGTCCTCGTCGGCGGCCTCCTCCTCGGCCGCCTCGGCCTCAGCGGCCTCAAGCTCAGCTGCGATGAGCGCGTCATCCTCGGCGCGCAGATCGATCTCATCGTCGTAGTCGGTAAATGCGCCGGCGGCTTCAGGATCGCCACCGGCCTCCAGTCCCTGCTCACGCTTAAACGCCTGGATCTGCTGAACGGTGACCTCGAGCTGATGCGCGATCCACGCATCCGTGCGTCCTTGACGCACCCAGGCGCGGATCCGGTTCAACTCGGGTCGCAACGATCGACGTGCCATAGGCAGCGGAGACTAGTACAGGCGACGGTTGGACCCGCTTCTGAGCGCTCGTCTAAGCGCTTGTGCCGGGCCGGAGCTTGCCGCTATGCTGGCCTCCGGGCGAGTCGGCCGTTTTGGCGAGACGGAAGTGGACCGGCAGACCCGCCACGACATCGGCTAGCAGGGAGGCACTCCCCAATGTTGGTACTAACGCGCAAGTCGAACCAGAGCATCATGATCGGCGACGACATCGAGGTGTCCGTTCTGGCGATCATGGGCGAGAAGGTCCGAATTGGCATTCAGGCCCCTCGGGACATTCCGGTGTTCCGCAAGGAGGTGTACCTCGAGATCCAGCAGGAGCAGGTCGGGACGTCGAAGGGCGCGCGTGAGGAAGTTGACGCCGCTCTGCGCGGACTGAGTGACACGAACTAGAAAGCAGGACGTTTCCGGGGCTGTTATCCAGGCGCCCGGACGCGAGTAGGCGGGCAGGGCCGACCCGGCGCATCCACCAGGGGAAGCAGTACGCGGATTCAGCCGAGCAGGAAGTACAAAGTCTCGAACATCGCCACGGTGACGATGACCGCTGTGGCGATGAGCGAGAACACGAGGACCCAGAAGCGGATCGAGCTCCGCTTCACCTCGCGCTCGTGAGTCCGCTTGCGTGAGCGTCACGACGGCGCGACGCCGCAGGCTCTCCCTGCGGCTGCGGTCCAGTTGCATCTCGTGCCGAAACTCCTGCTCGAGCTGCGCGAGGCTCTGGCGCATCTTCATCGCCATCGGTTCCGAGCCTACCACCGAAACCTGCCGAACGTTATGTCGACGTCCCGGGTTGCGGCGGGTACGGCGGGCCGGGTTCTCCGGCCCGCCCCCTCAGAAAACGACGTCCTAAGCGACCTTCTCGCCTTCGTAAACCTCCACGAAATGTAGGTAGTTATCGGCGATCTGAGCTGCCGCGACGTCACGCTCGAGCTCCTTGCCGAGGAAGCCCTTGAGCGCGTCCCACCAGATCGAGCGGCCGATCGCGAAGCCGATGAACCCATCGACGCCGGACGCCTGCTCGAGCCAGTGCTCGACCTTCTCGGTTGAGGCGCCACGACCGAGCAGCACGCAGGTCACGTTCTCCCGGCCCTCGCCGGAGCGCGTCTGCTGGGCGATCGTCTCCGCATCGCTGCGCTCGTCGACGCCCTCGATCTTCCACACGTCGACCTCGATCCCGAAGTTCTGGATCTCCTCGATCGCGCGGCGCATCAGCTCCGGCCGAAGCTCGGCGTCGTAGCGGTCGCTGTCGCCACCGACCGAGGCGAGCTGTGCGTCGGTGGCCGGCACGAGCAGCTCGAACAGGAACTTCCGGTCATGCCCGTGCAGCCAGTCGGCCAGCTGCTTGAGCCGTCCGAGCTGACGCTCGTTCATCACGGCGTCGTCCTCCGAGTTGTAACGGACCAGCACCTTCGAGAAATTCGGGTTGAACTTCTCGATGTGGGTGCCGAAATCAGCGCCGTAGTCGAAATCAAACTCGTTCTGGCCGGACTTCTCGACCGGCATCGCGAGTTCCAGGCCCTTCTCCATGGCGTCCTGAGGGATGTCGCCACCAAACTGTTCGTCGACCAGGACCCCGGTCGCGCTCGGCTCGGCGCCGCGCTGGACGGCCACCAGCATCCCCTCATAGATGAGGTGCTTGGCGTCCGCAATCGTCGCGGTCTCCTCCGGCGTCGGCTCACCTTCGATTCCGAACATCTTCTTCTGGAAAGACCCTCGGTGATCGAAGGCGAGGATGTACAGCTTCCCGTCGTGTCCGAGAGCCATCTGTCTTCTCCTTCTGTATTCGTTTCGTGTGCTCAAAGTCTAGGCGCGGCTGGGCAGCCGTGTATCCGTGTATTTCCCCCGTTAGGCTCCCCCCAGTGGAACACCGATTTGAGGGCCCACCCTTCACGATCGGCATCGAGGAGGAACTGATGATCCTCGATGCCGAGTCGCTCGAACTCGTCAACGCGATCGAGTCGCTGCTCGAGGACGCGCCCTCCGGCGAGATCAAACCTGAGCTGATGGAATCGGTGCTCGAGGTCTCCACCGACCCCTGTCCGAAGCTCGCCCAGGCGGGCGAGCAGCTCCGGGCGCTGCGCCGCCAGGTGATCCAGACCGCGTCGGAGAAGAACCTCGCGATCGGCTCCGCCGGCACCCACCCCTTCGCGATGTGGGAGGACCAACGGATCGTCGCACGCCCGCGCTACCGCGACTTGATCTCGGCGCTGCGCTTCGTCGCCCGGCAGGAGCTGATCTTCGGGATGCACGTCCACGTCGGGGTCGACGACCCGAACAAGGCGATCCACGTCGCGAACGGGATGCGCGTTCACGTGCCGGTGCTCCTCGGGCTGAGCGCCAACTCCCCGTTCTGGCGAGCCGACTCGACCGGCCTCGCCTCGACCCGGACCCCGATCTTCCGCGCCTTCCCGCGCGTCGGGATCCCGCCGACCTACAAGGACTGGGAGGACTACGAGCGGCGGATCGAGTTCATGATCCGGGCGAAGGTCATCGAGGATTACACGTACCTGTGGCACGACGTCCGTCCGCATCCGCGATTCGGCACGGTCGAGATCCGGGTGATGGACTCGCAGACGCACATCGAGCACACGATGGGCCTCGCGGCACTCACCCAAGCGCTCGTGCGCGAACTGTGCACGCACTACGACGCCGGCGAGCAGCTCTCCAAGTATCCGTTCGAGATGCTCGACGAGAACAAGTGGCTCGCCGCGCGGCATGGGCTCGACGGCGAGATCGTCGACCTGCCGCACTCCGAGCGGATCCCGATGCGGACGCTCGCGCGGCGGCTGATCGAGCGCATGCGCGACCACTGCCGGGACCTCGGCTCGCTCGGCGAGCTCGAGGCCGTCGAGGACCTGCTCGACCGAGGCAACGGTGCCTCGCGACAGGTCGTCGTGTACGAGGCAAACCATGACTTCCGCGAGGTTATGAGCGAGATCGTGGCCGCCACCGCGGTCTGATCTCCGGCTCGTTCGTTCGCCTCGCCACCAGATTGGTCAAAAATGACCTTTCGCGCCGCTCTACAATCGGTTCGTGAGCACCGGCGGCCCCGATCTCTTTGTGATCTGCAAGAGCTGCGGGTCCGAGGTGAGCCCGTACATCACGGAGTGCCCGTACTGCGGCAACCGGCTGCGCAAGCGCGCGCCGAAGCTCGATCGCGATGGCCGAATCGCCGAGCGGCGCCGGCGCAAGACTCCGACCGCGTCGCTGCCGCGGCTGCGCCCGGGCGAGATCCCGGGCATCCGTGCCGAGTCACGCCCGTACGCGACGCTCGTGCTCGTCGCCGCCGGGCTCGTCGGCTCCCTGCTGTGGCGCACCGGGCTCGTCAACTTCACTGACGTCGCCGTCGTCGGCAAGCCCGGCTCGCACTGGTGGCGGCTGATCACCGCGACGTTCACCTACAGCAACACCGGCTTCGCGTTCGTCACGCTCGGCGCGATCGCTCTGTACGGCTGGCTGCTCGAGCGTCGCCACGGCCCGCTCGCGATCGTCGGCCTGTACGTGCTCGGCGGGGTTGGCGGGATCGCCGCCGCTTCCGCGGTCTCCGCGTTCCCGATCGTCGAAGGCGCGAACGGCGCGGCCCTGGCGATGATCGTCGCCTGGGCGATCCCGGACCTGCTCGCGCTCCAGGCCGGCGAGGAGACCGACAGCGACCTGCTCGGGACGCTCGTGATCGCGATCGTCGTCGCGCTGATGCCGCTCGCCGTCCGTGAGGCGAGTTGGGTCGCCGGCGCGGTCGGTGTGCTCGTCGGGCTGTTCGTCGGCCTGCCGCTCGCGCGCGTCACCACGCGGTAGGCACCGCGCAGGTCCTCGCAGGACCCTCGACGTCAGCTGACTCGGATCGTGCCCGGTGCTCGGTCGACCGAACTGGGAGCGAGCCGTCCGATCACGACCCCGGGGACCTCGGCCGCCCGCTCGGACTCAAGCGCCACCAGCAGGCCGCCGGAGGTCATCGCGTCGCACACGAGCCACCGCGCCGCCTCATCAACGCCCTCGTCAAACGACGCGAACGCCTCGGCGCCCTCACGGTTTCGTCGGGTGCCGCCGGCGACCGCGACGCCGTCGGCGTCCGCAAGCAGTTCCCGGACCCCGTCGATCGCCGGCACAGCGGCGCTGTCGATCTCGGCCGCCACGCCACTCGCCGCGGCCAGCTCGTGGAGATGGCCGAGCAGCCCGAACCCGGTGACGTCGGTCATCGCGTGGGCGCCCGCCGAGCGCGCCGCGGCTGCGGCGTCTCGGTTCAACGTCGTCATTACGGCCACCGCGGGCGCCAGGTCGACCCCGGGGACGCCGCGTTTCAGCGCCGTCGACACCGCGCCCGCGCCGAGCGGCTTCGTCAGCACGAGCGCATCGCCGGCACGGCCGCCGGCATTCGTGAGGACCTCGTCGGGATGGACGACGCCGGTGACCGCCATCCCGAACTTTGGCTCGGCATCCTCGATCGAATGCCCGCCGAGGACAGCGACACCGGCCGCTGCCGCCACGTCGGCGCCCCCGCGCAGGATCTCGACGAGCACGTCCTCGCCGAGCGCCGTGAGCGAGAACGCGACGAGGTTGAGCGCGCTCACCGGGTCCGCACCCATGGCGTAGATGTCGGACAGCGCGTTCGTCGCCGCGATCCGCCCGAAGTCGTACGGGTCATCGACGATCGGCGTGAAGAAGTCGACGGTGTGGACGAGCGCGAGGTCGTCGCGCAGCCGGTAGACCCCGGCGTCGTCGGCGAGATCGAACCCGACGATCACGTTCGGGTCGGCCACGCCACGGGGCACGCGGGCGAGCAGCGGCCCGATCGCCGCCGCGGGGAGCTTGCACCCACACCCGGCGCCGTGCGAGAGGGAGGTCAGCGGAACGACCACCTATCTATGATCCCTCACGCGAGTGCCGGACCGCGCCTACACCGACGCAGACATCGATGCCGCCGTTGCCGCGATCACCGATCCGGGCCGGCTGCAGGACGCGCAGGACCTGGTGATGCGGGTCGCGCCATCGCTCCAGAACGTCCTCGCGGGCGCGCTTGAGGAAGGGGGATGGTTCGACAGTGGTCACGACCAGGCGATCCGCGAGGCGGTCGTCCAGCAGGACCCGCACGATCGGATCCGGGTCGTGCAGTCGCTGCTGACGGAGGAAACGCGTCTCGGCATGCTCGTCGGGGTAGCGGTTGGTTTTGAGCTGGCAAGAGAACTCGGGCGCCGCGCGTCCGAGTCAACGACAGAGGAGAAGTGATCGGATGACGGACGTGCGGTTTCTCGGACACGCCTGCTTCACGCTGTCGGACGGCGACACGACAGTGCTGATCGACCCGTTTCTGACCGGCAACCCCAAGGCCGCGATCGCAGCGGACGACGTCTCGGCCACGACGATCCTGCTCACTCACGGCCACGGCGACCACATCGGGGACACCGTGTCGATCGCTCAGCGGACCGGTGCTCCCACCGTCGCCATCGTCGAGATCGCCAACGAACTCGGCGAGGAGGGGCTCGACGTCCGGGACCCGAACCTCGGCGGAACGGTCAAGTTCGACTGGGGCTGGGTCAAGCTCGTTCCCGCCTGGCACACCTCGACGACGCCGAAGGGTACGGTCAACACGCCGGCGGGGCTGCTGATCAATTTCAAGGACACGATCGTCTACGACCTCGGTGACACGTGCCTGTTCAGTGACCTGCAGCTCGTCGGCAAGCGCCACCCGATCGACATCGCGCTCATGTGCATCGGCGGCCACTACACGATGGATCGCGTCGACGCGGTCGAGGCCGCCCAGTTCGTCGGCGCCAAGACCGTGATCCCGTGCCACTACAACACGTTCCCGCCGATCGAGACCGACGCCCAGGCGTTCACGTCCGACGTCGAGTCGGCGACCGGCTCAGACGTCGTCGTGCTCGAGCCGGGGGAGACCCACTCGGCGTGACCCACGCAATCGTCCTCATCCAGGCTGACCGGTCGGTACTCGCCACCCTCGGTGGTGAGCTCGCCGACCTCGAGGGCGTCGCCGAGGCGTATTCGGTGACCGGTGAATGGGATTTCGCCGCGATCCTCCGTTTGCGCCATCCCGACGACCTCGCCCAGATCGTCACCGGCCGGATCTCGCAGATCCACGGCGTGACCCGCACCTCGACGATGGTGGCGTTCGAGGTGTACTCGCGCCACGATCTTGAGGCGCTGTTCTCCGTCGGTCAGTGACGCTTGAGGGTCAGGGCACCACGTACCCGGCGGCGGCGAGCGCCTGGCCGAACGCCGCCGCCATCGCATCCGGTGTGTAGCCGGAGACGGCGTCGCGTGCCGCGGCGCCGAGCCGCGCCCGTAACGCCGGGTCGGTCAGCAGCCGCCTGATCGCCACGGCGAGCGCCCGCGGGTCGCCGGCCGGCACCACGATCCCGGTCTCACCGTCACGCACCAGTCCACCGGCCGCGGCTCCGACCGCGTCGCTAACGATCATCGGGCGGGCCTGGTGCATCGCCTCGTTGCACACAAGTCCCCACGGCTCGCGAAAGCGCGGCGTCGGGATCGAGGGCAGCAGCGCGAACTCCGCGCTCGCGTACGCCGCCGCGAGTCGATCACGGCCGACCGTCCCGATCACCCGCACGCCGGCGACTCCCTCAGCCCGGGCGGCGAGCGGTCCGTCGCCGACCATCACGAGCGTGGCGTCGGCGTCCGCGAGCGATCGCCACGCGTCCACCAGCACCTCCACGCCCTTCTCGGCGACAAAGCGGCCGACGTACAACGCGAGCGGCCCGTCGCCGAGGTCATGCTCGCGCCGGAACGCCGCGACCTCCTCCGGCGCCACCACCCGCGCGAACAGCTCTGGCTCAACCGCCTGGGGGGCGACGAACACGTCGTCGTCGCGGCCCCGGATCTCGGCCACGAACCGGCTGACATGCGGTCCGTAGGTGACGACGGCGCCGGCGTGGCGATAGATGTGCCGGATCGCCGGCAGCGTCAACAGGTGCCCGCGCGAGCGCGGCTGCGCCCACACCGACGCCCACAGCACGAACGGCCGCCGCGCCAGCGCGGCCCCGGCGTAGGCGGCCGGCAGGATCGCGCCCCCTGCGAACGGCGCGATCACGGCGTCGCGGCGCCGCCCGGCGTCGAACGCGTCCCGAGGGCCCCGCGCGCGCCGCGCCGGAAACGGTGCGGCGGCAAGCTGTCCATCGAGGTCGGCGAACCACGGAGGGACGTAGCGCTCGCCGCCACCGAAGCACAGCACTTCGACGCCGTAATCCTCGGCGAGGCGCGCGTACAGCGGGAGGCGGTAGGGCGAGAGGTAGGTCGTCAGCAGCGCGACGCTCACGCCGCGAGACGTTGACAGGCCGGCGCTATTGCGGCGTTCCGAACGCCGCTCTAGGGCTGCGTCCCACGCCCGCGCTCGAACCAGATCGAGCGGTCCTTCCAGTCGTGCGCCATCAGCGCCCCGCCGGTGAGCGCGAGCGCGACCTTCCCGCGGGTTTCGCCGATCAGGCCGGCACCGGCGGTGTCGGCGACGATGCCGACGCAGGCGAGGGCAGCGACGAGACTTCCGGTCGCACCGTGGTGGCAACGCTGGCCGAAAATCCACAGACGACGGCGGATCGCGTCGTACTCAACGAGTCGTCTCGTCAGTTGCCGTGAGTCCATCACCATCGCACCTCATCTCACGACAGATGATCGGCATCTATTCTGCAAACCGTGAGTCCTCGCGCCCGATCTTTATGTGCCCTGCCGATCACGCTGCTGCTCGCGGCGTGCGGCGGATCAAGCCATCACTCGTCCTCGGCGGCATCCGCGAGCGCGAGCACGAGCACATCGACGACCGCGACGATGACCTCGAGCACGACCGCGACCGCGACCTCGACGAGCGCGAGCGGCGGCGCCGGATCGGGGTCCGGCTCCGGCTCGGGGTCCGGGTCGCCCACCCAGACCGGCTCGTCGAGCACAAGCGCGCCGTCCGGGTCGGGGTCCTCCCGCGGCGGTTCGAAATCGACGGGCGGCTCGACCAACGTGCGCGTCCCCGCGTCGTACGTGATCCGCGCCGGAGGCAGGCTCAACCCGCCGGTCGTGTCCGTTCCGGCGTTCCTCGCGGTGCAGTTGTCGGTCGGCTCCGCCGATGGCAGCTCGCACACGGTGCTGCTCAAGACGCCGACACCGCATACGCTCGCCGTCCCGGCACACGGACGCAAATCGATCCTCATCCCCGGCCTGCGGACGGGCAACTACCAGATCGACGTTGACGGCAAGCCGGGCGGCACGCTCACGATCGGCGGCGAGCCCGGCCCGTAGGTCTCAGCCGATCCGTGACCCGAGTGCCGCGTCCTGATCGGGTCGCAGGAGCACGACCCCCAGGTCGTCGTCGAGCGCGCCGAGCACGAGCACCTCGGAGCGGACGGGTCCAATCTGACGGGGCGGGAAATTGACGACCCCGACGACGAGCGTCCCCTCGAGCTGTTCCCGGGTGTAGTTCGTGATCTGCGCCGACGAGCGCTTGATCCCGAGCTCGGGCCCGAAGTCGATGCGGAGCTTCCACGCCGGCCGGCGGGCCTCCGGGAAATCCTCCACCGCGACGATCCGCCCGACGCGCATGTCAACGCCGAGGAAGTGATCGAAGTCGATCTCGGGCGGCGGCGAGTCGGCCACTCCGCGGTCCCGTGGCTCTACGGTGCGCTCGGTGAGTCCGGTGCCGGCGCCGTCGTGGTGCCGGTGTTCGCGGGCGGCGCGCCACCCTCACCCGGGTCGCTCGACGGCGTCGTGGTCGTGGTCGTCGTCGTGGTCGTCGTGGTCGTCGGCGGCGGGGTCGACGGGTCCGACGGCGTGACGGGCGCGAGCGCGGTCGGCGGCGGCGTGTAGGCCGGAGTCGTCGTCGTCGGAGTCGACGCGGTCGTGCTCGTGGCCTGCGACGGCGACAGGATCGTCGGGTCGCTCTGTGTCTGGGTCCGGCCCGGCGGAGGCGGCGTCGCGCTCGTCGTCGACGTCGTGCTCGTCGTCGTGTGCGTGGTCGTCGCCTTCGTCACGGCCTTGGCGGCCGTCGCCTTGACGACGGTCGAGGCGATCAGCATCGGCTTATGAGCGGCCTTCGCCTTGTGGTGGCTGAGCGCGACGTGCCTGGTCTTCAGCGCGGTGGCGTTGTGCGTCGCGGTATGCAGCGTCGTCGTCGCCTGCGTCGCCGGGGCGGCATGCGTGACGACGGGCAGCGCGGCGGTGTGCCGGTGCGACCGAGTGCGGTTCGAGTGGTCGACCTCGACGGCGGCGCCGGTGACGAGCGCCGCGGCGGCCAGGCCTGCGGCTGCCTTCGTCGCGATCGCTCCCATGCCGGCCGAGACGAAGCCCCCGGCGGTCGAGCCGGCGACGATCGACGAACCGGCTGCGGCCGCGCCTCCGGCACCGGCGGCACCCCCGGCGCCGCCCGCGCCGGCGCCCGCGCTCGTCGCGCTTGAGCCGGCGGAGTGACCAAGGTGGGCGATGACAAACTTCTTCAGCAGCACGATCGGGCCGAGCGGCATGATCGCGGCGAGAGCACGGTTGTTCTGCTTGAGCTGGACCTTGAACGCGGAGCACCGCTTGCACGCGCGCAGGTGTCGGCGCACGAGCGGGTCCGGGCGGCGCTTCAGTCCCTCCGCGACCTCGCCCAGTTCGATCCGGACCTGGTCGCAGGAGAGCAGGCGCGCCTCGGCTGCCTCGGCAAGGGAGACGCGCGCGCGCACGAGCAGCGACTTGACGCTCGGCACCGTCGTCTCCATCGCCTCCGCGATCTGCTCGTAGGAGAGCGCGTCCATCTCGCGCAGGACGAGCGCGGTCTTCTGCGTCTCCGGCAGCTCATGGATGTCGCCGACGAGGAGCAGGAACTCCTCACGCTCGTGGACCTTGTCCGCGGTGGTGGCGCCGTTGTCGGAGAGATGGATGTCCATCGAGTCGACCCCGACGGCGGTCGCGCGGCGGAGATGGTTGAGGCTCCGGTTGCGCGCGATCCGGTACAGCCACGGCCGAACATTGATCGGCCGGTCGTCGGCGTTCATCGCGTTGAAGGCGGCGGCGAACACCTCCTGAAGCACGTCCTCGGCGTCCTCGCGGGAACCGAGCAGATGCCGGCAGAAGGCGAGGAGTCGCGATTCGTATCGGGAGACGAGGACCTCGAACGCGGAGGCGTTGCCGCGTCGCACGAGCACGACGAGGCGCTCGTCCGACTGCAGGCGGAGCAGCGGCGAGCGGGCATGCAGGCCGATTCCCCCGGAATATTTGAGAGCGGAGACTTCCATCTGGGCTCGAGCGAGTTTCCTCTTAGAAAAGGACACGCCAGCAACACGATAGTTGCGCACTAGCCTAGGGATTTCTGAAGAAATCGTGTGCAGTTCGGCCTTTCGACCGCACCTGTGCCGGGACTAACATCCCGCCCGCGCCCGGGTGGACAAACTGGCAAAGTCGGCGCTCTTAAAAAGCGCTGCTCGAGAGAGCTTGCGGGTTCGAGCCCCGCCCCGGGTATCAGCCGAAAAACGACGCTCTGCTCTACCCCAAATCGAACCACCAAAAACGGGAATTTTCCCGCACCGGTTCGAAATTGACACCCCAGTAAACCGCTTGCTAGCGTCGAATTTCTGTTAGCGGTGGGGACCCATCCAGTCCCCCCCACGGCGGGAGGACTCGATGTCGAGTAGGCGCGTCTGTGCGTAATTCCAGTGTGATCGGCAGGGTCGCGGCGGTTGCTGCGGTCGTGATCGCCCTTGCCGCCGTGGCCGTCATCCTGCTCTCCTCAGGGAGCACCTACAAGGTCAGGGCGGTTTTCCAGAACGCGAGCCAGATCGTCCCCGGCGATCTCGTCGAGGTGTCCGGGAACAGCATCGGCACGGTCTCGGACATCTCGCTGACGCCGGACGGTCAGGCGCAGCTGACGCTGAAGATCGACAGCGGCCGAGTACCGGCCGCTGCGCGACGGCACGCAGGCGACCGTCCGCGAGGCGTCGCTGTCCGGCATCGCGAACCGCTACATCGACCTGCGCCTCGGGCCGGCGAGCGGGGCCGCGATCAGGAACGACGGGATCATCCCGACGACCGATACGACGAGCGCGGTCGACCTCGACCAGCTGTTCAACACGCTCAACCCACCGACGCGCACGGCGCTTCAGAACGTCATCCAGGGCTCGGCCTCGCAATGGGCCAAGCACGCCGACGAGGCCCAGGCGGCGTTTCAGTACCTCAACCCGGCGATCGCGTCCTCGAGCGTGCTGTTTCGCGAGATCAACCGTGACACCGGCAAGTTCACGAACTTCATCGTCAAGTCCGGCAACCTCGTCTCGGACATCGCCCAGCGCCAGTCCGACCTCAGCGGCCTGATCCACAACCTGGCCACGACGACCGAGGCCCTGTCGAGTCAGCGCACGGCGCTCGCGCAGTCGATCACGGAGTTGCCGCCGTTCATGCGCCTCGCGAACACGACGTTCGTCAACCTGCGCAGCGCCCTTGACGATCTGACGCCGCTCGTCAACGCGTCGAAGCCGGTCGCGCCGAAGCTCCAGAAGCTGCTCGTCCAGTTGCGGCCGCTCGCGATCCAGTCCGTCCCGACGGTCCGGGACCTCGCCAACATCGTGCGCCGTCCGGCGCCGACAACGACCTGATCGAGCTGACCGGCCTCGGCCGGCCGCTCGCCGCGGTCACGGTCCGCAACATCAATGCGAACGGCAAGCAGCGGCTCGGGGCGTTCCCGCAGTCGACGATCGCGCTCAACCAGTCGACCCCGGAGCTCGCGTTCGCGCGGCCCTACGCGGTCGATCTCACCGGCTGGTTCGAGGGGTACTCGCATCCGGGCGGCTACGACGCGAACGGCGGCTACAGTCGCGTCGCGCCGGTCGTCGGGGTCGCCTCGGTCCAGAACGGGACGCTCAACTTCCTCCCCGACTTCCTCAACGCCGCGCTGCGGGTCATCACTGCGTTCGGCGGCACCGGGAGCGGGGGCAGCACCTCGGGCGGGCTGCTCACCTCCGGCCAGGGCGACCGCTGCCCGGGCTCGATGGAGCGCGGCGGGATCTGGTACCCGGAGAGCGGCTACCCGTGCAATCCGAGTCAGGTGCCGACCGGCAAATGAAGCGGATGCTCCTCAGCGGCGCCGTCCTGATCGCGGTCGGCGCATTTCTCGTCCTCAGCACCGGGGCGTCGAACAGCGGCAGCGCAAACGGCACCTACAAGGTCGAGCTTGACAACGCGTTCGGGCTGACGAGCGGCGTGGACTTCAAGGTCGCCGGAGTCAAGGCCGGGACGATCAAGAGCATCGACCTCCCGCCGGGCTGCATCAACGGGAATGTGTCGAAGTGCCACGCGCTCGTCACCGTGCAGGTGAGCCAGCCCGGTCTCGGGTCCTTTCGCTCCGACGCGTTCTGCCAGTCACGACCGCAGTCGCTGATCGGCGAGTACTTCGTCGAGTGCGAGCCCGGCACCAAGGGCAAGGTGCTGCGGGCCGGGAGCACGATCCCGGTCACCCACACGCAGTCGACGATCCCCGCGGACCTGCTGGCGAACATCATGCGGATGCCCTACCGGGAGCGGTTGACGCTGATCATCAACGAGCTCGGGGCGGCTGTGGCCGGGCGCTCGGGCGATCTCGCGGCCGCGCTGCGGCGCGCGGTGCCGGCGCTCACCGAGACGGACAACCTGCTCAACCTGCTGGCGAACGACTCAAACAACATCCAGCAGCTCACCGCGAACTCCGACTCGGTGATCACGGCGCTCGCCAACAACACGACGACCGTCGAGCGGTTCATCGACGAGGCCAACCGGATCGCGATCCACACCGCCAATCAGCAGAGCCGCGCTGCGGGGTTCACTGCAGCAGCTCCCGACGTTCCTCGAGCAGCTGCGCCCCAGTCTCCGGCAGCTCGGCGCGACGACCGACGCCAACCTCCCGGTGCTCGTGAACCTGGACAACGACGCCAACCAGCTGAACCGGCTCCTCACCGATCTGCCGGGGTTCTCGCGTTCCGCGCGCCCCGCGATCAAGACGCTCGGCCAGGCGTCGGTCACCGGCAAGGTCGCGGTCCAGGCGGCGCAGCCGACGATCACGCCACCTCAACCAGTTCGCCAAGCCGACGCCCGAGCTCGCGCAGAACCTGGCGATCGTCGGCCACGACCTCGACGACCGCAGCCGCGCCGTCGAGCCCGACCCGCGGAGTCCCGACGGGCAGGGCTACACCGGACTCGAGGCGCTGCTCCAGTACGCGTTCAACCAGACGCTCGCGATCAACACGTTCGGCCCGTTCGGCCACCAGCTCGCGGTCGACGGGTTCGTCAACGCGATGTGCACGCCGTACGCGACGCCGGGCACGATCGCGATGAACCTGAAGACGTTCGGACCGGCCTATCGCTCCTGCTACTCGTGGCTCGGGCCGAGTCAGGCCGGCGTCACCGAGACCGACCCGTCGAACCCAAGCGCCTGCGTGCCCGATCCGGGCGGCGCCCCGCCGGGCCAGACCGGCTCGCCGGCAACCGTCTGCAAGTCGAACGCGGCTGATCTCGCTCGCGCCGTCAGCCGCCGGCGGCAAGCAGGCGCGCAGCACGACCCAGGCGGCCAGCGGGGCGCACCAGCCGGCGGCGGCATCGACCGGCGCGCCGACCTCGGCCGCCGGGAGGACGGGCGCTGGCGGACCGACGAGTGCCCCTGGCGGCGGGGGCGCGACGGCGCCCGCGCCCGGACCGGTCGGCGCCGGATCTGGGCTGCAGCAGACGATCGGGCAGATCCTGGGTGCGCTCGGCGGCGAGCGCGAAGTCATCGAGCGGCGCCTCGCATGGCCCGGCGAGCGGGGCGAGTCGAGCGCCGGGGCCGGCGGTTCCGGCAACCAGGCCCAGCAGCTCCTCAACTACCTGCTCGCGCCATGAGACGCTCGCAGGCCAACGCATTCACCAGCCCGGTGCTCGTCGGCGCGGTCACGGTGCTGATCATCATGGTCGCGGTCTTCCTGGCGTACAACGCGAACCAGGGTCTGCCGTTCGTGCCGACGCGGGAGCTCAAGGTCGACGTCGCGGACGCCTCGAATCTCGTCATCGGCAACGACGTCCGCGAGGGCGGCTTCCGGATCGGGCTCGTCTCCGATATGAAGCCGACCGAGCTGCCCAACGGGCAGGTCGGCGCCGTGCTGACGCTCCGCCTCGACAAGTCGAACGGCTCGATCCCGGTCGACTCAAAGGCGTCGGTCGTCCCCCGGTCGCTCCTCGGCCTGAAGTACGTCGACATCGAGAAAGGGACGTCGAAGAAGATCCTCGCCGACGGCGGCACGCTGCCGCTGTCACGCACGACGATCCCGGTTCAGCTCGACGACGTCTTCAACACGTTCGACGCCAAGACGCGGCAGGGGATCGAGAACGAACCTGCGCGTGCTCCGGCAACATCCTGACCGGCCGCGGGTCTCAGCTGAACGACACGATCGCCAGCCTCCCCGAGCTGCTCGCGCACCTGCAGCCGGTGACCGCGTACCTGGCGGCGCCGACGACCGAGCTGACGCGATTCATCGACACGCTGAACTCGCTGATGGGCGCGATCTCGCCGGTCGCGCAGACGAACGTGCAGCTGCTCGGCGACTCGGCCACGACGTTCTCGGCGATCACGCGCGATCCGAACGCGTACGAGCAGACGATCGCGCGGGCGCCCTCGACGCTCAGCGTCTCGACGAACAGCCTGCGCACCCAGCAGCCGTTCCTCGTTGATCTGGAGACGCTCGGGCACAACCTCGTCTCGCCGACGGCGGAGCTCGGGGCGGCGCTGCCGGACATCAACCCGGCGATCGAGGCCGGCACGCGAACGCTGAAGCGCACGCCGTCGCTCAATCACAAGCTCCAGCAGGTGATGGACGCGCTCAAGGACCTGGCGCGCAACCCGGGGACGAACATCGCGCTGAACGCGCTCGTCGACACCACCGGAACGCTCAACCCGATGCTCCGCTACCTCGGTCCCTACGTGACCGTCTGCAACAGCTGGAACTACTGGTGGACGTTCCTCTCCGACCACATCTCCGAGGCGACGACGTTCGGATTCGCGCAGCGGGCGCTGTTCAACCAGCCGAACCCGCTCCAGACGAACAACGTCGGCAGCGCCGGCGCCTACGCCCCGGTCAACGGCGGGATCCTCGACAGTCCGCTCGGCGGCAACGCGTTCCTGCACGGACCGGCGTACGGCGCCGCGGTCGACAACCAGGGCAACGCCGACTGCGAGATCGGCCAGCGCGGCTATCCGAAGAAGCTCAACTACTACGACCCGCAGGGCCGCACCCTGCAGAGCGACCCGCACACGCCCGGCGACCAGGGCCCGACGTTCAAGGGACGCGCCCGCGTGCCCGCCGGCGAGACGTTCAGCCGCAACCCGCAATTCGGCCCGCAGCTGGCCCCGGTCCCGGGAAACAATTGAGACGCAAGCGTAAGAAGCGAGACCGGCTGACCCGGTTCCAGGCGGGAGCGATCGGGGCGGTCGTGATCGTCATCTTCAGCTACGCCGCCTACACGAAGTTCGCGAACCCGTTCGCGAGCAAGTTCACCGTCCACGCACTGTTCTCGAGCGCGAACGGGCTGCGGCCGGAGTCGCTCGTGCGGATCGCCGGCGTCAACGTCGGCACGGTCACCGACATCGCGCCGGTCAAGGGGTGCAAGCTGACCGCCGCGACCGAGAAGCAATGCCAGATGGCCGACGTGACGATGCAGATCGAGGACGTCGGACTGCCGCTGCACTCGGACGCGACGTTCGCAATCCGCCCGCGCATCTTCCTCGAGGGCAACTTCTTCGTCGACGTCAAGCCCGGGACCCCCGCCGCCCCGGTCGTCGGCGACAACCACACGTTCCCGATCTAGCAGGGCACCGAGCCGGTGCAGGTCGACCAGGTGCTGAGCTCGCTCCAGGGCGACACGCGGCACAACCTGCAGCTGCTGCTCGAGCAGTACGGGATCGCCGTCAAGAAGGGCGGGCCGGCGTACAACGCCTCGATCCAGCACTGGCTGCCGGCCTACGAGTACTCCGCGATCGTCGCCCACGACGCGCTCGGGATCCAGCCGCACGACCTCTCGAACTGGATCGACAAGCAGGGCCCGGTGGCGGGCGCGGTCGACGCCCATCCGCAGAACCTCCAGAACCTGATCACCGACTTCAACACGACGGCGCTGTCGTTCGCGCGGCAGAGCGGCGCGCTCCAGCGCTCGATCGCTGAGCTGCCGCGCACGCTGTCGACCGCGATCCCGACGTTCAACGCGCTCAACGCCGCGTTCCCGCCGCTGCGAGCGCTCGCGCGCACGCTGACCCCGGGCGTCATCTCGACCGGACCGACGGTCGACGCGAGCCTGCCGTTCATCGAGCAGCTGCGGCTGCTCGTCCGTCCGCAGGAGCTCCGCGGACTGACCTCGGATCTGTCGGTCACGGTGCCGGCGCTCGCGAAGCTGACGAAGGCGACGATCCCGCTGATGCGCGACCAGGTGCGGCCGCTCTCGAGCTGCGTCGCGAACAACATCCTCCCGTGGTCGCAGCTGACGCTGAACGACCCGAACTTCAACGCCACGAACGGATTCCCGCCGCGCAAGGTGTACGTCGAGGCCGTCGACTTCCTGCCCGGGCTCGCCGGCGAGTCGCGGAACTTCGACGCCAACGGGCCGTACATCCGCGTGCTCGGCAACGGCGGCACGCTCACGTACTCGCTCCAGCCCGGGCTGTTCGGCCAGTCGCTGACGAAGATCGTCGGTGTCCAGCCCGGCCTGCCGCCCGGCGGCAAGCGGCCGGCGCTGGATCCGAAGACCCCGTGCGAGACCCAGCCGCAGATCACCGATCTCAGCGCCCCCGTCTCAGCCCCGCCGACCCAGATCGCGAGCGACCTGTCCGCCCCGGGCGCGTCGCTGCGCTGGCGTTCGGCAGCCGCGTCGGCGGTCGACCTGTTCAGCAAGCAGGCCGAGCAGCAGGGCCTGAAGGTGAATATCCCCAAGACCCTCTTCTCCGGGAAGTAGGCCGTGACGCGCGCGATCAAGACCCACCTCTTCGACTTCGCCGCGATCCTCGTGCTGCTCGTGCTCTCGGTGGCCGTGGCCGGCTACATCCTCTCCCACGAGCGGCTGCGCTTCCCGTTCATCGAGTCCTCGCCGTTCACGATGAACGCCGAGTTCTCGACCGCTCAGGCCGTCACCCCCGGTCAGGGCCAGACGGTCCGCGTCTCCGGCGTGCAGATCGGCGAGATCGGCAACGTCTCGCTCAAGAACGGCGTGGCGATCGTCCAGATGGACATCGACCAGAAGTACAAGCATCTGATCCACACCGACGCGTACGCGCTGCTCCGTCCGCGGACCGGACTGAAGGACATGTTCGTCGAGCTCAATCCCGGCTCGACGCACGCGCCGATCGCCAAGCCGGGCTACACGATCCCGGCGAGCAACACGCTCCCGGACATCAACCTCGACGAGGTTCTCTCCTCGCTGGACTCCGACACGCGCGCGTATCTCAATCTGCTCGTCAACGGCGGCGGCCAGGGGCTCAAGCGGGGCGGCGGCAACCAGCTCGCGCAGGTGCTCGAGCGCTTCGAGCCGACCCATCGGGATCTCGCTCGGCTGAACGGCGCCGTGGCTCAGCGCGGCGCGAACCTGCGGCGGCTCGTCAACTCGCTGCAGCGCCTCAACACGGCGCTGGCGACGAAGCAGAGCCAGATCGTCTCGCTCGTCGACGCCAGCTCGCGCGTGTTCCGCGCGTTCGCCTCCGAGAACCAGAACGTGAGCCGCGCCATCGGCGATCTCCCGGCGACGCTGACGCAGACCCAGCAGACGCTCGTCAAGGTGCAGCGGTTCGCGCAGCTGCTCGGGCCGACCGCGACGAAGCTGCTCCCGGCCGCCCGGGCACTGCCCGCCGCGAATGCGGCGCTGACCGCGCTCGCGAAGCCGAGCGCGCCGATCGTGCGCGACCAGATCCGGCCGTTCGTGATCGCGGCCCGGCCCTCGTGCGCAACCTGCGACCGGCGTCGGTCAACCTCGCCAAGGCGACGCCGAACATCTCCAAGACGTTCGTCGTCCTCAACCACCTGGTGAACATGCTCGGCTTCAACCCGAACGGGGCCGGCGATCAGCACAGCTACCTGTGGTGGCTCGCGTGGCTTGACCACAACGCTCGCACCGTGTTCTCGATCCAGGACGCCAACGGCGACTACCGCCCGCTCTTCCTCCAGGCGAGCTGCGCGACGCTCGCCCAGATCGTCAACTCGGTGACCGGTGCCGAGACGGTGCTCAACCTGACGCCGATCCTCACCAACCTCAACCTGTGCCCGAAGCAGGCGTCGGCCGACATCCGGGCCTACCGCCAGTACCAGGCCGGCCAGTCCCGCGAGCGCTGGCCAGTCCGCCGGCCGGCCGGTCGGCGACCCGGAGCGCTCGTGGCACCGCCGCCGACTCGGCTGCGGCGAAGGGCGCACCGGCCGCCGCGAACGGCTCCTCGAACGTGCCCGCCCCGACCTTCCTCCCGCAACTGCCGACCAAGTAGATGGAAACCGGTACCCCCTCAATCACCCGCGTGCTGACGATGGTCCTGTTCGCGCTGTCGTGCGTCGGGCTGCTGCTGTTCCTGTGGCTCTCGTTCGGCGGGACGATCCCGTTCAACCCGCAGGGGTACCGCGTCAAGATCTCGTTCCAGAACGCCGGCCAGCTCGCGACCCAGGCCGACGTCCGGATCGCCGGGGTCAGCGTCGGCAAGGTGATCGACAAGTCGCTTGACCCCCAGGGCAACCGCACGGTCGCGACGATCCAGCTCGACCGCAAGTACGCCCCGATCCGTGAGGACGCCCGCGCGATCCTCCGCGAGAAGACGATCATCGGCGAGACCTACGTCGAGATCACCCCCGGCACGCGCAACGCGAAGCCGGTTCCGGACGGCGGTCTGCTGCCGCGCGGTCAGGTCCAGCACGCGGTGCAGCTCGACGAGGTGTTCAACGCACTCGATCCGACGACGCGTCACGCGTTCCAGCAGTGGCAGCAGCAGCTCTCGAAGGCGATCGCCGGCAACGATCAGAACCTCAACAGCGTGCTCGGCAACCTGCCGACGTTCGCCGCCGACGCCACCGACATCCTCCGCGTGCTTGACGTCGAGCACGGCTCCGTCGTCCGGCTCGTGCAGAACGGCGGCACGGTGTTCCAGGCGATCGGTCGGGACCCGGCGACGCTTCGCAACCTGATCACGAGCGGCGAGTCGACGTTCGCCGCGACCGCGTCGGTTCAGAACGCGCTCGCGCAAACGTTTGCCGTGTTCCCGACGTTCGAGAACGAGACGAAGCTGACGATGCAGCGGTTGAAGACGTTCGCGATCAACACCGATCCGCTCGTCCGCGAGCTCAATCCGGTCGCGGCGCAGCTCGGGCCGACGCTCCGCGCCGTCCGCGCACTGTCGCCGGACCTGCGGCGCCTGTTCGCCAACCTCGGGCCCCTCATCACGGTCTCGCAGACCGGACTCCCGGCGATCCGCGACGTCCTGCGCGGCGCGTCGCCGCTGCTCGGCCAGCTCGGGCCGTTCCTGGAGGAGCTCAACCCGATTCTCGGGTGGCTCGGGCAGCACCAGCAGCTGACCTCCGACTTCATCTCCAACGGCGCGGCTGGGATCGCGGCGAAGACGACCTCGGTCGGAGGCGGTGGCACCGGCCACTACCTGCGCCAGTTCTCCCCGATCGGCGCCGAGACGCTCGGCATCTTCCCGAACCGCGACGCCGACAACCGCGGCAACACGTACCCGGCACCGCTCTGGCTCGCCAACCCGGACAACCTCAAGAAGGGCAACTTCCCGTCGTGGGACTGTAAGAACACCTCCACGGGCGGCCCCGTCTCAGCCGTCCCCGGCCCGGTCGGTCCGGTCGCCGGGCTCGGCTCACAGGAAGCGTGCTGGATCGCGCCGACGCTCCCGGGCGCGAAGCCGGGTCAGATCCCGCACATCCTCAAGAAGACCTACCCGGCGAAATAAGCTCCGCGCCGCGGGCTCGGAGACGCTGCCGTTGACGGGCGTAAGAGCTAAGCCGCGTAAATGGCGGTGCCGGCGTTCGTCCGACCCGGGATGTCGCAGAGACCGTTGAGGACGGCGTCCGCGATCGAATGGTCCCCGGTAATACGAAGTCCGTGACGATCGCGCTCGGGCGAGAACGCGCTGACCCAGGCGGCATTCGATCCTTCGATCCGCGCGTCGGCGCTGGCCGGCGCTTCCTCACGGATCGTGGCCGTCCCGTCGGCGAGCGTGATCGCATAGGACGAGCGCTCTCCGCCGGACTCGATCGTCAACTCGACGACGCCGCCGCGGCCGTGGTCGCTGACGAGCCCCGGCGCGAGCCGGAAAATCGCTCCGACGTCGATCGCCTCACTGGAGCGGGGTGGGCTCCAGGCCCACTCATAGCCCCAGCGCGCGAGCTCACCGAGGATCGGCATGAGCGCGCGGGCGCGTTCGGTCAACTCGTAGTCGACACGCGGCGGCACCTCGCGGTAGCGCTTCCGGGTGAGCATCCCGTCGGCGACCATGCGGTTGAGCCGCGACCGCAGCTGCTCGGTCGAGATCCCGGGCAGCACGCGCTGCAACTCGACGAACCGGCGAGGGCCGGCTGCGAGGTCACGGACGATCAGCAGCGTCCACTTGTCTCCGACGAGATCGAGCGCGCGTGCGTCGGGGGACCACTGGTCGTAAGGATGGCGTTTTGGGGGTGGGGCCTGAGGGATGAGAACCCTCCCTGCGGTTGGACGGTGCCTAGGTACTACGTTTTCGAGTGTAAAGCAGCGAACACTCCAAAGGCGTCACTTCATCGCGTTCGGCCAAAGAGAACGAAATGTTTCTTCTCGCCGGCGACATTTTTTCGCCAGTTTTTGCCGTAGGGGTCGTTTGGAGAGGTGTGGGAGAACTCATCGTGCTTACCGAACGCCTCGCAGATCGCTCTCGCCCGGTTGCCGGAACCGAGACCGCGTTCTTCTTTGACCTCGTCTGCCCGTTCTCGTATCTGGCCGCGGAGCGCATCGAGCGCGAGCTCGGCAACGTCGACTGGATTCCGGCTGCCGGGATGACGCTGCATGGCAAGGGCCACCCGGCCCAGTCCGTCGCCGCGCGCACCGCGGCCGAGCGGATGGCCGGGGAGCTGCGGCTCCCGCTCGTCTGGCCCGACAAGCTCCGGGCCGAGGCGCCGTCGGCCCTGCGCGCCGCGATGTTCGCCTCCGAGCGCGGCGTCGGAGCCCAGTTCGCGCTCGCGGCGAGTCGGCTCGCGTTCTGTGGCGGGTTCGATCTCGAGGATCCGGAGATCCTCGCCGAGGCCGCCGCGGCGGCAGGCGTTCCGCTCGACGCGTGCCTCCAGGCCGCGGGCGATTTGTCGCGTGACGGTGCGGCGCATGCGACCGCTCGGGGCCTGCGGTCGCGCGGGGTGCGCGAGCTTCCCGCCGTTCGCGTTCATCGCAGCTGGTTCAGCGGCCAGCGGGCGGTCGCCGAGGCGGGCGCGATGATCCGCGCGCGTCATGCGATCGGGCGCCCGCTCGCCCCAGCGAGCTAGACGCGTCCGCGCCCCCACGCGTCCGCGCGCCCACGCGCTGAGACGCGTCAGGCCCCAACGCGCCGAGACGCCTCAGGCCCCCGGCCCGCGGTTCATACTGTTTCCCGGATGATCGATCCGGCTGACCGGGTTGTGCGCGTGATCGCGCGCCGGACCTCCTACACCCTGATACGGCCGCAGATCGACGACACCGTCAACACGGCGGCGCGCGTCGGGATGTGGGCGCCGCGCGTCGTCCTCCCGGTGGCGGATTGACCGTGTTCCGCCGCATCGGGGGCTCGGTGAAGCGATTCTGGAAGCTCGCCGACAGCTCCGGCCTCACCGGGAACGCGGCGATGCTCGCGTACAACATGCTCGTCGGCGTCATTCCCGTCGCGCTGCTGTCGCTGTTCGTCGCCGGGCAGGTGCTCGCCAGCGACAGCGTCGAACGCAGCATCCTCTCCGACCTGCGCGAGGTGTTTCCCGGCACCACCGAGCCGACGCTCAACAAGCTGCTTCACCAGATCCGGGGCTCGACGGCGACGACCGGCATCCTCGCGCTGATCGTCAGCCTCTGGCTCGCCTCCTCGTTCTGGGGTGCCCTCGACACCTCGTTCAGTCGCATCTACGGATGCCCGTCACGGAGGTGGCTGGAGCAGAAACGCTTCGGATTCGCGATGGTGCTTGTCGTCCTGCTGTTCATGGTGGCGACGGTGACGGTTCCGACCGCGCAGAGCATCATCAACGCCGGCACCCGGGCACTGCCATTCGACCTCGCGCGGATCGCCGGGTTCGTCTACGTCCTGTCGCTCATCCTCAGCGTGCTGCTGCTGTTCGGTTGTCTCGCGATCATCTACGCGCGCGTGCCGAACCGTCCCGTGCCATGGCGGGGCGTGTGGCCGGGGGCGTTGAGCGCGGCGGTCGCAGTCGCGGTCGTCAGCTACGTCTTCCCGGCCTACCTGACGCACATCTCGACAATCGCCCGCTTCGGGACGACGATCGTGTTCGTACTGATCGTGCTCGGCTGGTTCTACCTGCTCGCGGTGATCATCCTGGGCGGCGCGGTGGTGAACGCGCTGCGGCTGCGGCCCCCGCTCGAACCTCCCGCGGCCGAACCTCCCGCGCCGAATCTCCCGCGCCGAATCTCCCGGCGCCGAATCTGCCGCGGTCGAACCTCCCGGCGGTCGAATCACCCGCGGTCGGATCACCCGACGTCGAATCACCCGACGGTCGAACCACCCGCGCCGATGCCGGTCACGCCGGACCGGACCGCCGAGCCGGTGCGCGATCCCGTCGAGCAGTAACGGCCGAGCGAGCGTGTTAGGTTGCGCGGGTGGCGACCGACACGACGACGACTCAGGTCCACGGAGGACGCCTTGTCGCCCAGACGTTGAAGGCGCACGGCGTCTCAAAGCTGTTCACGCTCTCGGGCGGCCATCTGTTCTCGATCTACGACGGCTGCCGCGAGGAGGGGATCGACCTCGTCGATGTGCGCCACGAGCAGACCGCCGCCTTTGCCGCGGAGGGCTGGTCGAAGGTGACCCGCGAGCCGGGTGTGTGCGCCCTGACTGCCGGCCCGGGGGTCACGAACGGCATGAGCGCGATCGCGTCGGCAAGCCAGAACAACTCGCCGATGTTGGTGCTCGGCGGACGCGCGCCGGCGTTCCGCTGGGGCCAGGGATCGCTCCAGGAGATCGACCACGTCCCGTTTGTCCGTCCGCTCGTGACAGATGGCCGCGACAGCGGAGAGCACCGCCGAGATTCCTGCGCTCGTCGACGAGGCGTTACGCACCGCCGCGACGCCGCGCTACGGGCCGACGTTCGTCGACTTCCCGCTCGATCAGGTGTTCATGGAGGCGGCTCCCCCGGATGCTGCGCCGCGCCCGCTGCCACAGCCGTGGCAGGGTCCCGCGGCGGAAGGACGCGCGCTCGACCGGGCCTGCGCGCTGCTTCGCGACGCCGAGCGGCCGGTGATCATGGCCGGCACGGGGCTGTACTGGGGGAGAGGCGAGACCGAGCTGCTCGCGTTCGCGCAGGAGCTGCGGGTGCCCGTGTTCCTCAACGGTCTCGCGCGCGGGTGCGTGCCGGCCGACCACGAGCTCTTCTTCTCCCGCGCGCGTGGGGCCGGGCTGTCCGGCGCGGACGTCGCGATCGTGATCGGCGTGCCTCTCGACTTCCGCCTCGGCTTCGGCGCGGCGTTCGCCGCCGACGCCGAGATCGTCGTGATCGACGTGGCCGAGCCTGAGCGCGAACACCCGCGCGCGGTCGCGGCGGAGCTCTACGGCGCGCTGCCGGCGACGCTCGCGGCGCTGCTCGCGGGGGCCAACGGTGCCGACGTCCGCCGCGAGCGAGACGCCTGGATCGGATCGCTGCGCTCGATCGAGACCGAGAAGCGCGACGCCGAGGCGGCCGAGCTGACCGACGACCGTGCGCCCCTGCACCCGATGCGGATCTACGGCGAGCTCGCGAGCGTGCTGCCGCGTGACGCGATCGTGATCGGCGACGGCGGCGACTTCGTCTCCTACGCGGGACGCCTGATCGACTCCTTCCAGCCCGGCTGCTGGCTTGATCCCGGCCCGTACGGCTGCCTCGGCTCCGGCCCCGGCTACGCCCTCGCCGCCAAGCTCGCCCGGCCCGAGCAGCCGGTCGTCCTGCTCCTCGGCGACGGCGCCCTCGGGTTCTCCGGAATGGAGTTCGACACGCTCGCCCGCCACGGCGTCGCCGTGCTCGGCATCGTCGGCAACAACGGCATCTGGGCGCTGGAGAAGCACCCGATGGAGGCGCTCTACGGCTACTCCGTCGCCGCCGAGCTCCAGCCCGAGACGCGCTACGACACCGTCGCCGAAGCGCTCGGCGCCGACGGGATCCTCGTCCGCACCCCGGCCGAGCTCCGCCCGGCCCTCGAGCGCGGCCTCGGCGCGACCCGCCCGACGCTGATCAACGTCCTCACGGACCCCTCGGTCGCCTACCCCCGCCGGTCGAACCTCGCCTAGCCGGGCGGGGTGGGGCGTAGCCGGGGCGGGTGGGGCGTACCCGGGCCGGGTGGGGCAAGCCGGGCCCGGCCAGGCCACCGGAAAAACTCGCCAAACCGCGCCCGCGCATGGGATCCGGGCGACGTTTTCCGCCTGGAGGGGAGTACTGCGCCCAGATCCGGCGGCGCAGACAGGTCGGGCGACAAATTCCGGTCGCCGCGCCGCGCCGCGCCGGCCGCCGTGCCCCGCCGTGCCCCGCCGTGCCCCGCCGCGCCCCGCCGCGGCACGTATCGGCGTAAGGAATCCGCCAAACCCCCGCGCGCCGATCGGATTCAGGCGCATTCCTTGCGTCCAGCGCAAGTTTTCCGCCACGATCCGTCCCCGGGAAACGATTTGGCGAGTTTCTTACGCTCCCAATCCCACTGGGGCCAAGGGTTGACCAAGGCGGGTCGCCGAGCGAGGCAGGGCGGGACCGCCCCGCGGCCGCATCGTGCCGAGACCCCTTAACGAAAACCGCCCGCTGTTACGCGGGCGGCTTCCGATCCAGGTTTGGCCCAATCGGGACGGGCAGGGGTACGTGCCAGAAAGGGCCGGTTAGAGTGGCTCGGGCGGCGGGAGGCGCCGATGTCTGCGGCTTCGCCCGAACCTATGAAGGGATCAGAAGCGCTTACGCGTCCCTTTCACCCCGCGGAAATAATGCGGCGCGCCCGGGGTGACCGCAATAGTACATTCGTCCAGTTCTGGCGTTGGCCATCTGGACGCTATCGCCGAGCGTGTCGAGCCAACGTTCACCTAGCTTTTTCCTGGTAAATCGTGGTTTCCAGGGAAACCCTCGCGATCGGCAAACGCCAGACACAGCGCCACGGTTGGGCAGTCGCCTGGACGCCCTCTGGACGCTCTGGTTCTGGCCCGGCCCAAGCGCCGGTCCGGACAACCCGGGGGCGTCAGCTTCCGGCGCCGACCGCGATGCCGACGGCCAGCGAAGCGACGCCGGACAGGGCGACCAACCAGAGGTACCTGCGCGTGAGGCTCAGAATCATCCCGGGCGGGGTACCCACGAGGCCCGATCCCGAATCCTCCGAAGCGAAGCGTGCGCACGGCCAACCCGGCGCGTGCGCGCCGGCAATACCGAGGCGAAGCGTGCGCGCCGGCTATCCCGGCCTCACGTACCCCGTGAGCATCCGGGCCACCTCGTAGCGCCCGATCCCGGCGACGACGACCGGGTCGGTCCGGGTCAACTCAAGCGCGGCTTGCTCGTCGTCGGCCTCGAGCACGCCGAGCCCCGAGGACCCGGACTCGCCCAGCACTGGGCCAAACACGACCATCCGACCCGCGTCGATCTGCGACTGCCAGTGCGCCGCGTGGCGGCCCATGACCGCCCGTTCCTCGTCGGTCATGTCCTCGGTGAACGTTGGGCGAGGCGGGATCAGGCGGAAGACGTAGTGGACGCTCACGACCCCGACCCGTCGGACCCCGAACCCTCGAGCAGCGCCTTGAGCCCGGTGAGCACCCCGGTCCACCCGGGCCCGGACACGCTCGCGGCCGTCTTCGGCGACTGCTCGAGCTGATCGTGAGTGACGGTCAGCTCGGTTTCGTCATCTGAACGCGCGGCGATCTCCCACGTGACCCGGCTCGTCGGTTCCTCTGCGAGTTCCGCGTTGTAGCGCGAGTCCCAGCCATGGACGAGACGTCGCGGCGGGTCGAACTCGAGCACCGCGGCGTCGCCCCAGACCGAGTCGTCGGTTCCGATCGAGAGGTATCGCTCCGGCGTCACCGTGATGCGCGCACCGTGGAAGTACCGAGCGGTGAACTCCGGGGTCGTGATCGCTTCCCAGATCTGCTCGGGTGTCGCCCGGATCGTCACTCGATACACCTGGACGGTGTCGGTACGGGTTGGGGTGGTCATGCGGAGTTCGCCTCCAGGTCGTGTTTGAGCTCGCTGAGTGCTGCGACGTGGTGCTCGGTGAACTTGTCGATCCAGCGGTCGTGGATCAGGCGGATCGGGACCGGGTTGAGGTAGTGCAGCTTCTCCCGACCCTCCCGGCGATGGACGACCAGCCCGGCCTGCTCGAGCACCCTGAGGTGCTTCATGACGCCGAATCGCGTCATCTCGAGCTCCGACTCGAGCGCGGTCAGCGTCCGTCCATCACGCTCGAACAGACGGTCGAGCAGGAAGCGGCGGGTGGGATCGGCGAGGGCCTTGAACACGAGATCACCGTCGTCTGGTCCCATGGAGGAGATAATAGGTGACCAATTGGTCACATGTCAACTCCAACCGACCGGATCAGCACTTCAACTGAGTTAGTGAAGAACGGGCACTCGGGCTGGCTATGATCGAGTCATGCAGGGTCTGTTCTCGTTCCCCAACCCGGTCAACGAAAAGGCGGCACGCGTCGTGGCGGGCGTCGTGTTCGCGACTGTGATCCTGATCCTCGCGACCGGTTGGTACTGGCTGCTGATCCCGCTCACCTACGGGTTCTGGGCCAGAGTCCTCACCGGGCCGACGCTCAGCCCGCTCGGTTGGACGGCGCAGAACGTGATCGCGCCCCGACTCGGGCCGAAGCGGCCGACCCCGGGCCCGCCGAAGCGGTTTGCCCAGGGGATGGGGGCCGTGATGTCGACGACCGCGCTGATCCTGGCGCTCGTCGTCGGGAGTCACACGGCGGCGGACGTCGTTCTCATCCTGTTCCTGCCGGCTGCTGGGCTGGAGTCGATCGTCGGGCTGTGCCTCGGCTGCAAGGTATTCGCGCTGCTCATGCGACTCGGGGTCGTGCCCGAGTCGGTGTGCGAGGAGTGCGCCGACATCACGCTGCGCTGGGCGCGATCGGCCTCCTAGCGCCCGAGGGCGCGACCCCAGCCGTCCTCCCCATCGTGGCCGGACCATGTGGGAAGATCGGCCGATGGAACACGAACACACGCAGCACATCGCCGCAGCGCCTGATCAGGTCTTCTCTGTCCTCGCCGATGTGAAGCGACTGCCGGAGTTCGTGCCCCAGATGACCGCGGCGCAGACCGGAGACGGCGACGACGTCACCGTCGACGCGCGCTACGAGGGACACACGCAACACGGCGAAGGATGGTTCCGGCCCGACTCGGACAACCGACGCGTCGAGTGGGGCTCACGCTCGTCCGACTACCACGGCTGGATGCAGGTCGACGCGGACGGGGACGGCTCGCGGCTCACGCTGTTCCTCGCGACGGCCCACGGTGATGCGCCGGACACCGAGGTGATGGGCACGCTCGACGCGATCCGCCGCCTCGTCGAACGCATCGTCTGAGCGCGAACGCGCGCGCACGAGCGGACGCTCCCGACTGCGGCCCAGGCTGCACCAGCGAGGACCGCAGTCGTTCGCACCACGTGCCGCTAGGCGTACGTGTTGAACGTGGCCCCGCGGGTCGGCGGACGACGGTCGTCCGGGTCGACCCCACGGTTCTCGGCGGGCGTCTCGCGGTCGGGCGCCGCGACGCCGGAGCTCTTCGCCGCCGGCTGCGGCTGGAGGCTGTTCGCGTGGTAGGCGAGCAGCGATGGGGCACTCTGGATGGAACTAACGGTCATAGACCTTCCTTGGTGGTGGACGTCAGCGTGATGCGATGGCTCCACCCACAGTCATCGGCCGACCGCGGCGCCCGCGGGTAAAGGTTCGGTGTGAGTTACCTCATCCGGCGGCCGGCGATTACTCGCCGGCGACGGCCACTGACTGATCGAAGATCTCGGCCAGCCGCTCGGCGCTGCGGGCCATCTCCTGGGAGCTCGCCGCGATCTGCTCGACCGAGGCCGAGGTCTGCTCGGTCGAGGCCGAGACCTGCTCGGTCGCGGCGGAGGCCGCCTCGGCGACGGCCGCGACCTCGCCGATGCTGTCCTTCATCTCGACGGCGTGCTCAGAGATCTGCTGCGAGTCGGCGGCCATCTGCTGGATTCGCTCGGTGATGTCGAGGACCACTGCAGCCGATCCGTTCGAACGCGGTGCGAGTCTCGGCGACGGTGGCGACCCCGTGGTCGGTCCGGGCGACGCTCTCCTGAACGATCGAGACGACGTCGCGGGTTTCAGACTGCATCCCCTCGATCAGCCCGGAGATCTCACCGGCCGCGCGCTGCGACTCCTCGGCGAGCTTGCGGACCTCTTCGGCGACGACGGCGAAGCCACGGCCCTGTTCGCCGGCCCGGGCGGCCTCGATCGCCGCGTTGAGCGCCAGCAGGTTCGTCTGGTCGGCGATCGCGGTGATCGTCGCGACGATCGTGCCGATCTGCTCCGACTTGGAGGCGAGCATCTCGATCGCGGCGTTGATCTGGTCAGAGCTCTCACGCATGGCCATCATCGCGTCGTTCGCCTGGGACGCGGAGTCGATGCCCTCGGTCGCGACGTCGCGCGCCTCGGTGGCGGCGGCTGAGGTCTGCTGGGCGTTCTCGGCCGTGCTGCTCACCGTCTCGACGACGAGGTCCGCGGCGGTGCGGACGGACTCGACCTTTCGCACCTGGCGCTCGGCGCCCTGGGCGACCTCGGTCATCGCCATCGCGACCTCGGTCACGGCGCGGCTCGCCTCCTCGGTGCTCTGCGCGACCTGGGAGGAGGCCCCAAGGACGCCTGTGGACACGTCGGCGACGGCGTCAAGGCGGTCCTTGACGGCACCCTTGAGCTGGGCGGCCTCGTCGGAGAGGTCGTGGGCGGCGGAGCGCGTCTCGATTCCGGCGAGATCGACGCTCATCGACGCGAACGTGTCGAAGTAGAAGGCCTCGACCACGGCCTGCGTGTCGAGGTTGAACACGGCGAGGAGCGCGCGCTCGGCACGCCGGCGAAGCACCGGGCGGACCGAGCGGTCCTTGGCGAGCTGGGCGTGAAACAGGTCGGTCCACGTCATGTAGCTGGCGAGGTACCACTTCATCGGCAGGTCGATCACGTTGTGCAACCGGCCGACGCGCAGCCGCTTCTCAAAGAACTCGAGACCGAACTCGCCCGTACCGGCGGCCTCATCGAAGATGGCCATCAGGTAGCCCTGCTGGGTCGTCTCGAGCCCGGCGCGGAACTCGTCGGTGTTGCGACCGTGTTGCTCGGCGAACCGGGCCAGGAACTCGGCCGTCGCGGGGAAGGCGAACTGATGGTCGTAGAACGGACTTCGGACGATCTTACGGAACCCGCGCTCTGAGTCGCGCTCACACCGCGGCACGGCGTTCCGCGAGCGGCCACCACGTGCAACGCTCCGCAATCCGGAGTGTCGCACTCTGGAGCCTCCAGCGTCGTCGGCGCTGAGCGATCGGCGTTCGCAGGGCAACGACGAAGCGCCGGTCCCAGACCCGCGTGGCTCGAGACCGGCGCTCGCCTCTCTCCCAGGCGATCGGCTAGCGGTCTCAGCGTGCGCGAGCTCGCCGCGAGGGCCGCTGACACGTGGTGGCACCCGCGGCTCCGTCTTGAGAGCGCTCACGGGGCGTCGGCCCCGCGCGGCCGGAAGCTATTCGGGGAACTTCACAACCCGAGCGCGGCGCCGCGCAGGATGTCGTGCTCGGACACTTCGACGTGTTCGAGTCCGAACAGGTGCATCACCTCAGTGAGGATCACCGTCCCGGCGACGATCGACGGCGCTCGGGCGGGATCGAGACCCTTGACGTGGCGGCGCTCTTCAAGCGTCATCGCCGCCAGTCGCTTCGCGAGCCGGTCGCGCTCGTCGCCCTCGAGCACGTAGCCGTGGACGCGGCTCGGGTCGTACGGATCGAGGTCCTGGGCGATGGCGGCGAGCGACGTGGCCGTGCCGGCGACGGCGATCGCGTGCTCGACGGCACGTCGGTGCTGCCTCCGGGACCGCGGCCTCGAGAATGTTCGTGCGCGTCGGCCGACACGGCGGCGAGCTCGTCCGCCGTCGGCGGATCGGAATCGAGATGCCGCTCGGTCTGGCGCACGACGCCGGCCTGGGTCGAGACGAAGAACTCGGCGGTCCGGCCCGCGACCGATGATGAGCTCGGTCGAGCCGCCGCCGATGTCGATCACGAGCGTCGGCGTCGCGGAGCCCGGGTCGCGGTCGCTGGTCGCGCCGAGAAACGACAACCGGGCCTCCTCCTCGCCCTTGAGGACGTGTGGTTCGAGCTCGTAGCGATCTCGCACGGTCGCCGCGAACTCCGGCCCATTGGCGGCGTCGCGGGTCGCGCTGGTGAGCACGGCAACCGCCCTCTCGACGCCGTGCTGATCGATCAGCTGCTTGTAGGTGTCGAGCGTCTCGTAGACCCGCTGCATCGCCTCGTCGCTGAGGCGACCGTCCTTATCGACCCCGGCGCCGAGCCGCGTCACTTTCGTGCGACGCTCGAGTTCGTCCGTGATGCGCCCATCCTCGACGTCGGCGATGTACAGCCGCGTCGTGTTCGAGCCGATGTCGACGACCGCCGTGCGCATCACCGCGAGCCGACGGAGTTGACTTGGTGTGGCATCTCGCGCCCGGCGAGGCCGGCGAGCAGGTTGTCGACCGCGAGGTTAGCCATTTCTTCCCGGGCGGCGTTCGTGGCCGAGCCGATGTGGGGGACGACGATCAGGTTCGGGGCGCTGAGCAGCGGATCGTCGGCCGGGAGCGGCTCGGGGTCGGTGACGTCGAGCGCGGCGCCGGCGATCTCACCCTCGACGAGCGCATGCCGCAGCGCGACCTGGTCGACGATCGGACCGCGGGCGGTGTTGACGAGGATCGCGGTCGGGCGCATGCGCGCCAGCGCGTCGGCATCGATCAGGTGGTGGGTCTGCGGGGTGAGCGGGCAGTGGATCGAGACGAAGTCCGAGTGCAGCCAGCAACGTGCCGAGCTCATCGTCCGCGTCCGGCCCCCGCGTGTCGGCGTGGAGCACGCGCATGTCGAAGCCGCCGGCGCGCTTCGCGACCGCCCGTCCGATCCGTCCGTATCCGATGATGCCGAGCGTCGCGCCCTGGACCGACGCGCCGAGGTAGCGGCCCGGTTCCCACGTGAGCCAGTCGCCGTCGTAGACGGATGCGACGGCCTCCGGGATCTTCCGCGCGGCGGCAAGGAGCAGCGCGAACGCGAGGTCGGCGGTCGCGTCGGTGAGCACGTCGGGCGTGTTCCCGATCCGGATTCCGCGCGCCGTCGCGGCGTCAACGTCGATGTTGTCGTAGCCGACCGCGTAGTTCGAGATCGCCGTCAGGCGCGGGCAGGCGTCGATGAAACCGGCGTCGATCCGATCGGTGAGCAGGCTGAGGACGCCCTCGGCGTCGCCGCAGCGCTCGCGCAGCGTCCCGGCGGGCGGCGGCAGGCGCTCGGCCCAGATCTCCACGTCGTGGGCCGCGGCCAGCCGATCGAGCGCGGGGCCGGGAAGCTGGCGGGCGACGAACACGTGAGACATGGGGCGGAGATTCTGTCTCATCCGCCCGGTGTGCGTGTGAACCGGACGTCTTGGATGGGTTTCCGCCTTTTGTGTGGCGCTGCCCGCGGCCTACCGCCGCGGTCGCCGGGCCTGATGGTTGCTATAGCCCCCATGAGGCCCGTCGGTTGTCTCGGAAGCGGGGATCACCGTGACGACCGGCGAGCGTCAGTGGCCGCTGAGGGTCCGGACGGGATAGAGGTCGATCGCGCTGTAGACGAGCGCGACCGCCCAGCCGAGCGTTACCGCCCGTGGCACCCGGCTCGGTGAGAACAGCCGCGCCGTGACCAGGTAGACGCCCGGCATCACGAGCAGCATGTAGTAGAGGTAGGAGATCCGGTCGAAGAGCTGCGCCTGGATCACGAACGGCACGAACGTGCCGACGCACCAGGCGGCGCCGAGGGCGGCGAGTTCGTCACGCTCGTACCAGGCGGCGGCGATCGCGGCGAGCAACGCCGGGATCGCGAGGAACAGGATGAATGGGTTGATCTCCCCGCGCGCGTTGAACGTCGCACGGCTGGCGACGAGCTTCCCGTTATCGAACGAGTTGACGGCGGTCCGGGCGTAGTTGATCGGCTTCTGATCGACGAGCCATTGCCATGGCGTCGAGCTGATCCCGGTCGCGTTCGGCGTCGCCTTCAGGTTGGCCGCGTAGGAGAGCATGTGGTCGACGTGCGTGAACGGGCTGCCTCCGTAGGTGACGTGCGCGTTCGGGTCATAGCCCGGTACGACGAGGTCGAGCACCCAGATCCCGAGCATCAGCGTCACGAACGTCGCCCCGAGCATCAGCCCGAACGGCTTGGCGCGGGCCTTCAGCGTCGCGACGATGCCGGGGTCGCCGCGGCGCGCCCACGCGATCCGCATCGCCTCGAGCAGAAAGAACGCGGGGATCACCCCGAGCCCGATCAACTTCATGCCGCCGGCGACCCCGAGCGCAAATCCGGCCGACAGCGGTGATCCGCGCATGTACAGCGTCGCCGCGATCAACACCATCGCCACGACGTAGATGTCGAGCGTGGCGATCCGGCCGTGGACGATCATCAGGTTGTCCAGGGCCATGATCGCGCTCGCCCCGACCGCGAGCCACGGACTGCCGCGGGCGGAGCGGACCAGCGCGTACATCGCGACGATCGCGATCAACCCAAAGATGACGCTCCCGATCCGCCAGCCCCACGGGTTGTCGCCGAGCACCTTGATCGAGGCGGCGATAAACAGCTTCGCGAGCTGTGGGTGCTCGGCGTTCGGGTCCTTGTGGAGCGGCGCGCCCGCGTACGGAGACCCTGCCGGCGGGTGAATCCCGGCGATCACCCGGGCCGCGTTGACGTAGTACGCCTCGTCGAAGATGAGCGTGTGGGCGTCCGGGCCCCGGCACGGGTTCGAGCACGGCTCGCCGAGATAGAACACCCGGGCGCCGAACGAGCAGAGCAGGATCAGCGCCAGCGCAACGAGCGGCGCGCGGGGGTGCGCGAGCAGCCGGCGAGCTTCAGCACGGGCGCGCGAGAGCATCGCGCGAGTATCGCCGCGATCGCGGCCGGAAGCCGCGCCACCGCGTGCTGTAGCGCCTCGTCACGCCGGACCGAACTTTCCTCCCCGCGGGAGGACGTGATCGAAGAGAATGTGCGGGTGACCGGGCGCCGCTCTCTGATCGGAGTGGTCGTGGCCGTCGCTCTCGGCGCGACGTCGACGTCGCCCGGCCAGGCGACACCGTCTGCATGTTCGGCCGGGGTCATGGGCAAGGCGGTGTTCTCCGCTGCCGACGTCGACGAGAGGAGCAGCAGTCGACTCGTTGCCACCCACACGATCGAGGTGACGACCGATCTCGGCGACACACTCGCCAACGACGGCGTCAAGTTCTCGCTCCCGTCCGGCGCCACCGTGGTCCGGCCACGCGGCGACGTCAGCGCCGGACCGGACGGCGTGATCTTCGTCGCTCACAAGGTGGGATCAGTGGCGATCGCGGCGACCTGGATCCAGGACGACGGCAACGGCGGGACGTGCCGAGGCAGTGCGTCCACGACGCTCTCAGTCCAGGCAGCGACTCGGATGCCGCGTCTGAGGAACATCCGTGCCGACGAGCATCTGCATCCGAACCTCAGGTGGGATCTGCTGTGGAGCTTCGGGGTCGATCTCGGTCGACATGCGGATCTCGATCCCGTCACGGTCATGGCGCGCGGCGTCAGCCAGCCTCGGCTCCCGGGCGCGCGGGTGCGGTTCAGGAGCGTCACGGTTCCGTTGCGCCTGGGCGATCGAGGGTTCAGCCATACGGGGCAGCACCACATCAGCCTGCCGCGATGGCTGGTCACGACCGCCGGCGATGAAAGCGCCTTCTACGTCGATGGCGACGAGCAGGGCATCCCGTCGCCGCGCAACGTGCCGCTCGGCTACGAGGTCAAGGTGTTCCAGTCAGGCCGGCTCCTCGCCCACCTGCGCCTCGCCGGGCAGTGCAACAGCACGATCTGCGATATGCGGACGATCAAGGTGCAGCTGAACTGACGTCGGCTGCGGCTTGCACATCTACGATGCTAGGTAGTACTATGCAGCGTCACAGATGGCTGCCCGTGACCGTCACCGCAGCACCGAGCATCTCCCAGGCTCGTTCGAAGGCGAGACCGTCTCCCGCCGCCGCTTCATGGGCACGACGACGAACGTCGCCGGCGCCGTCGCCGCCGCCGCGTTCACGCTCCCGGCGCTCGGGTTCGCGCTCGGCCCCGTGTTCGACAGCCAGCCGGACAGTTGGCAGGACATCGGGCCGCGGTCAGGATTCGGCGCCGGGACCTACACCCCGGTGGCGATCACGCTCGATCCGACGATCGGCGAGGCGGGCAAATCGCTCGCCTACGTGCGCCTGCACAGCGACAAGATCGACGGCCCGCCGAAGGACAAGTACGACCACATCGTTGCGATCTCCTCCCGCTGCGCCCACGTCGGCTGCCCGGTCCGGTTCGTCGCCTACGCGGGCTCATTCGTGTGTCCGTGCCACGGCGGGGTGTACGACTTCCTCGGCCGGCGCACCGGCGGTCCTCCGCCGCGCCCGCTCGATCGCTTCTACACGCTCATCCAAAAGGGTCGTGTCCTGCTCGGGCCGCGGTTCAGCGTCAACTCCGAGCTCCGCCGCTTCTCGCCCCGTGACCCCGGCCAGCCGCTCGACGGCATCGGCCAGTACCTCTACCCGGCGCGCGCATCAACTCCGCCCACGCCCTCCGGCGCCAAGCCCTAGATGGTCGATTCCACGGCCGCGGGATCACCACCTAGCCGGCGGACTCGGTGGCGAGCTGGCGGTCCTCGGCGCGGGCCGATTCGGGCTCGGGCTCGGCGGCGGCCTGACCCCGGGCCGGGATCCGCGGCAGCCCAACGAACGCGATCACGGCACCGACGAGGGCGAACGCAGACGCCACGACGAACGCGACCTGGAAGCCGTCGCTCAGCGCCACGCCGTTGGCCACGTGCCGATGCAGGTCGCTGTTCGTCGTCGACGTCGCGATCGTGGCGAGGATCGCCAACCCGAGCGCGCCGCCGAACAGCCGCGACGTGTTGACGATGCCCGACGCCAGGCCCGCCTGCTGCGGGGCGACGCCGGAGACGGCCGCGAGCGTGACGGGCACGAACGCGATTCCCATGCCGACGGCGACGATCAGCGACGGCGCGAGCACATTCCCGGCATAGCTCCCGCCGGCCGAGAGGTCGGTGAACCACAGAAGCCCGATCGCGAGCAGCATCATTCCGGTCACGAGCAGCGTCTTGGCGCCGAAGCGCTGGACCATGCGCGAGGACAGCGTCGAGCAGGTCGCGAGCAGGAACGTCATCGGCAGGAACGAGAGACCCGCCTGGATCGGCGAGAAGTGGAGCACCTGCTGGAGATAGAGCGAGACGAAGAACCACATCGCGAACATCGCCGCGCCGAGCATCAGCACGACGAGGTTGGCGGCGCTCAGCGTCCGCGACTTGAAGATCTGAAGCGGCATCAGCGGAGCCTTCGCGAGCCCGCCCTCGATCACGACGAACACGACCAGCAGCACGAGTCCGCCCGCCATCAGTCCGAGCGTCGACGCCGATCCCCATCCGGTCACAGACGTGCGCACGATCCCGAGCACGAGCAGCGACAGTCCGGCGGTCGCGGTGACGGCGCCCGGGAGATCGAAGCCACGAGCGCGCTCCGGGTTGCGGCCTTCGGCGATGTACCGCTGGGCCGCGATCGCCGCGAGCACGCCGATCGGAACGTTGATGAACAGAATCCACCGCCAGTTGAGCCACTCGGTGAGCATCCCGCCGAGCAGCACACCGGCCGAGCCGCCGGCGGCGCCCATGGCGCCCCAGATCCCGATCGCGCGGTTCCGTGCTGCGCCCTCCGCGAACGTCGCGGTGAGGATCGACAGCGAGGCCGGTGCGATCACCGCGCCGCCGAGTCCCTGGACCGCACGGGCGGCGATCAGCGTGCCCTGGCTCTCCGCGAAGCCACCCGCCAGCGAGGCGGCCCCAAACAGCAGCAGCCCGGCGACGAACACGCGCCGGCGGCCGATCAGGTCAGCGGCGCGGCCGCCGAGCAGCATGAACCCGGCGAAGGTAACCGTGTACGCATTGACCACCCACTGAAGGTCGGACTCGGTGAAGTGCAGCGCCGTACGGATCGACGGCAGCGCGACGTTCACGACGGAGACGTCGAGGATCACCATGAACTGCGCGAGACACGACAGCAGCAGCGTCGCGCGTAGATGCCGATGATCGTGGTGCCCGTTTTCGGACGACACGGGGTTTCCCTTCCGCTCGGATGGCTACGATCGGTAGAGAACACCGTAGCAAGTGTTCGATGACCTTCGTACAATCTGACGACATGGGTGCATTGATCTCTGACACCGCGTCCGGCGCGGCACGTCCGCCAGAAGCGGCCACCGCCGCGGAGGCGCTCGTCCATCCGACCCGTGAGGAGATCGAGCTCCCGGCCGTTCTGCATGCGCTTTCCGATCCGATGCGACTTCGGATCGTCGCCAAGCTCGCCCTCGGAGACGAGCGCACCTGCGGCAGCTTCGAGTTGCCGGTCGTCAAGTCGACATGCACGCATCACTTCCGGGTACTGCGCGAGGCGGGCGTCATCCGCCAGCGCCTTGAGGGCACCACGCGGATGAACTCTCTGCGGCGGGCCGATCTCGACACGCGGTTCCCGGGCCTCGTCGACGCGGTCCTCGCAGCGGCGTCCGCGGCGTCCGCGGCGTCCGCGGCAGCCGAGCCTCCGTCGGCCTGACGACATTTGTCACAAGGAATGCCCGGCCGCGTGCGCGAGAGTGCGCGTCATGGGAATGTGGACTGCTCACACGCGCGTCGCCGGACTTCCGGACGATGTTCTGGCACTGCTCACCGAGCCCCAGGCGATCGCTCGCTGGGCGCCGATCAGCTTTGACGTCATCGATTTCGACGGCGACCGGCTCCGTGCCGGCGATCAGGTCCGCGTCCGGGGCGCACTCGCGGGCCGCTCGCTCGAGTTCGCGGTCAAGGTGTCCGAGGCGGAAGACGGCTACCTTGCGCTCGCCGCGACGGGCCCGATCCGCCTCGACGTTGAGTACGTCGCTGTCGCCAACGAGGACGGCAGCGATGTCCGCGCGACGGTCGCGGTCACCGGCAGAGGCCTGATGGGGCGCGTCCTCGCGCAGGCGACCGACGCGCTGCTCGCAGCCGGTGCGCTGTCGAGCGCAGTCGGCCGGATCGCCCGCGAATTCGAACCGGGGCTCGAACCGGCACTCGCATGATCCCGCGGCGGCCCACGCACGAGTGGCGGGCGCTCCGGGCGAGTCGATCACCCGTCGACCCCGCGCGCACGGTCAGGCGCGCCCGCTGCCAGAGACTTGGCCGCTCGACCGCACCACTGAGCCGGACCCGCCGGTCTCGATGAACACGTAACCGCGCCCCGCGGCCGAAGCCGCCAGGCGCGATCACGCAAATGCCGAGACCGCAAGAGGAGACTCACCCGTGCTCGGACGGGAGCACGAGTGAGCCGCTTGCGGACGATTGTCGGCACGTTCCCCACCCCAGGCAGTCGGCAGCTGGCGGCAAAGGTTGACCCGCGACGGCAGCGTCTGGTCAACTATCAGGGGTGCCAGCGCTGTCACAGCACGGATGACATCGACGCTCGAGATCGAGCGCCGTCCGCTCGGTGCCACACCGCTGACGATTCCCCGCGTCGCGCTCGGCTGCGGCAACTTCGGCGGGGTTGGGTCGGCACCGGCGTTCTTTGGCCAGGGCCTGAGCGAGGGTGAGGCGTTCGGGCTGATGGATGCGGCGTGGGAGCTCGGCATCACACACTTCGATACGGCCGACGCGTACGGCGGAGGGCGAAGCGAGACGATGATCGGGCACTGGATCGAGTCACGCGGCGTCGTCCCGCAGCTGACGACGAAGACGTACAACCCGATGGAGGCGGGCGCCGACCACGGTCTCGGGGCGCACCGGCTCGAGCGCCAGCTCCGCTCGAGTCTCGAGCGGCTCGGCGTGGAGCGCGTCGACCTGTTTCTCGCGCACGAGTTTGATCCCGACGTCCCGCTGGAGGAGACGCTCGGCGTCCTTGCCCAGGCGCGCCAGAAACGGCGGATCGGCGCCTACGGCGTCAGCAACTTCGACGCCGCGCAGCTCGTCGCGGCGCTCAAGGCCGGCACGCCCTCGGCGATCCAGAACAGCCATTCGCTGCTCGATCGCGCCGACGAGGCAGACGTGCTGCCGCTGTGCGCCGCGCAGGGAGTGGCGTACTGCGCGTTCGGCCCGCTCGCCGGCGGCTGGCTCACCGGGAAGTACCGCCGCGGCGAACCGTTCCCGGCGGGCTCCCGGATGACCCAGCGCCCAGAGCCGTACGAGCCGCTGGTGGCGGAAAAGACCTACGACGGACTCGAGGCGCTGCAGGCGCGCGCGAGCGAGCGCGGCATCAGCCTTGCCGGCCTTGCTCTCGCCTGGCTCCTGGCCGACAATCGCGTCACTCAGGTCGTCCTCGGCCCCGGTCGGCCCGAGCACCTCACGCCGATCCGGGAGGCGCTCGAGAACCCTCTGTCCTTGGCCGAGCGAACCGAGCTGACGAAGGCCTTCCGCTGATGCGGGTGCTCGTCCTCAGCCACGGTGACGTCGTCAAGGCGCTTGCGCCCGGCGAGTGTGCGGCGGCGATGGCCGCGGTGCTCACCGCCCACGGCCGCGGGGAGACATATATGCCGCTGCGCTCGGTGATGATGGCGCCCGCCGCGGCGGGGTTCATGGGCCTGATGCCGGCGTGGCGAGGTGGCGCCGAGCCCGTGTTCAGCCTCAAGACCGTGTGCGTGATGCCCGGCAATCCGGCGCGTGGGCTCGACGCGCACCAGGGGATCGTGACCCTGTTCGATGGTGAGACCGGACAGCCGACGGCGATCCTCGACGCCTCCGCGATCACCGAGATCCGCACTGCGGCCGTGACCGCGGTGGCGACCGGCGCACTAGCGCGCACCGACGCCCGAACACTGGCGATCCTCGGGTCGGGGGTGCAGGCGGGGTCCCACATCGAGGCGTTGACGCTCGTCCGTCCGTTTGAGGAGATCCGGATCTACAGCCCGACGGCCGAGCACGTCCGCGCTCTCGCCGAGCGGCACGCCGGCGCAGCGGGGAGCGTGATCGCGTCGCCGAGCGCCGAGGAGGCGGTCCGCGGCGCGGACGTCGTCGTCACCGCGACCAACTCCCGCGAGCCGGTCCTCCAGCACGCGTGGCTCTCGCCGGGCGTGCACGTGAACGCCGTGGGCGCGAGCACGCCACGTGCCCGGGAGCTCGAGGTCGAGACGGTCAGCGCGAGCGCGCTGTTCGCCGACAGCCGCGAGTCGGTTCGTAATGAGGCGGGCGAGTTCCAGCTCGCGCTCCAGGAGGGCGCGATCAGTGGCGAGGCGCACATCCGCGCCGAGCTCGGCGAGGTGCTCGCGGGAACCGCGCCGGGCCGCACCGACGACGCTGAGCTGACGTTGTTTCGCTCGCTCGGCATCGCGGTCGAGGACCTCGCTGCCGCCGAGCACACAGTGGCGGCGGCGCGGCGCCTCGGACTCGGAGCCGAGGTTGAGCTGTGATCCCGCTCAGCGAGATCGAAGCCGCCCGTGAGCGGATCGACGGCGCTGCCGTGCGCACCCCGCTCGTTCGCCTGTACGCGGACGACGCGCCGGCCGAGATCTACCTGAAGCTCGAGCTGCTGCAGCCGATCGGCTCGTTCAAGATCCGCGGCGCCACCAACGCGGTCCGGCTCGCGCCCCGCCAGGAGGTCGCCCGAGGGCTCGTCACCGCGAGCGCCGGGAACATGGCCCAGGGCGTCGCCTGGGCGGCGCGCGAGCTCGGCGTCCCGGCGACGATCGCCGTTCCCGAGCATGCGCCGGAGGCCAAGCTTGCGGCGATCGCCCGCCTCGGCGGCCGGGTGCTGAAGCTGCCCTACGACGAGTGGTGGAACGTGATCGTCACGAGCCGCGTCGACGGCGTCGATGGCCTGTTCGTGCATCCGGTCCAGGACGAGGCCGTGATGGCAGGCAACGGGACGATCGGGCTCGAGGTCCTGGAGGACCTGCCCGATCCGGACGCGGTCGTGATCCCGTACGGGGGCGGCGGGCTCACTGTCGGGATCGCGAGCGCGATCAAGGCGCTTCGGCCACAGACGAGGATCATCGTCGCCGAGCCCGCGACCGGGGCGGCGCTGAGCGCCGCGCTCGCGGCCGGGTCCCCGACCGAGGTCGAGTACCAGCCGTCGTTCGTCGACGGGTCCGGCAGCCGGCGTGTGCTCGACACGATGTGGCCGCGGGTGGAGCCGCTCGTCGACCGCGCGGTGCCCGTGCCGATCGCCGACGCCGCCGCGGCGGTCCGGCTGATCGCCGAGCGCGCGCACGTGATCGCTGAGGGTGCCGGCGCGCTGGCCACGGCCGCGGCGCTCGCGGGCGAGGCGGGCGGTGGCAAGGTCGTGTGCATCGTCTCGGGCGGGAATATCAATCCGGCCACCGTGGCCGAGATCCTGAGCGGAGGCGAGGGATGACCGATATGCGCGCGCCGGTGCTGCCCGGCCCCGGCGCGAGCGACTACGAGCGGTACCTGCGCACCGATGAGTTGCTCGCCCTCCAGAAGACGCCGGAGGAACGCGTCCATCACGACGAGCTGCTGTTCCAGACCGTCCACCAGGCCTCGGAGCTGTGGCTGAAGCTCGCCTGCGCCGAAGTCGACGAGGCGGCCGCGGCGCTCGAACGCGGCACGCCCGCGCTTGCGCACGCCGCCCGCCTTCTGCGCCGGGCCGTCCTGAGCCTCCAGTACGTCACCGCCGGCCTCGACATGCTGAACCAGATGGACCCGTGGGAATACCAGCAGATCCGGGTCGTTCTCGGCCACGGCAGCGGCTTCGACTCACCGGGGTTCCGCCGTGTGCCCCACGTCACCCAGCATCTCTGGAAGGCGTTCGACGCGACGCTCACGCGCGCCGGTCTGCCGCTCACCGATCTCTACCAGCATGGTCGCGAGCACGAGGAGCTGTTCGGACTCGCCGAGCTCCTCACCGAATGGGATGAGCGGATCTGGGTCTGGCGATTCCGCCACTACACGGTCGTCGCGCGGGCGCTCGGCGAGGACGCGATCGGCACCCAGGGCACGCCGGTGCAGGTGCTCGGCAAGCTGATCGCCCAGCGGCAGATGCCAAGGCTGTGGCAGACGCGCAGCCGGCTCGTCGAGCTGTTCGACGCCGAGCGCGAGGCCGAGCGCGAGGCGAGAGCGAGGCGGCGCGCGACGCCCCGCGCGCGGCGTCAGGCGACGGGTGAGGCGACCGCGTCCCGGATCTCCGCGCCGACCTTCGGGACCGCCTCATTGGCGCTGTCGAAGATGTTGACGAGCGTGAAGAACGCGTGGATCTGATCGTCGTAATGGTGGTGGGTGACGGGCACGCCATCGTTCGCGAGCCGCTCGGCGTACGCGACGCCTTGGTCGCACAGCGGGTCGTACTTCGCGGTGATGACGATTGCGGGCGGCAGGCCCGCGAGCGACTCCGCCTTGAGCGGTGAGATCTCAGGGTTCTCCCGGAGGGCCGGGTCGGGCACGTAGTTGGCCTCGAACCACGCCATCTCCGCCTCGGTGAGGAACGTGTCCGGACCGCTGCCGAACGCCTGCATCGACGGCGAGTCGTGCATCGTGAAGTCGGTCGCGGGATAGACGAGCACCTGTAGCGCGAGCGCCGGGCCGCCACGGTCCCGGGCGCGCAGCGCGCACACCGCGGTCATGTTCCCGCCGGCGCTGTCGCCGGCGATGACGAGCGGCTCGTTCGGGTATTCCCTCGCGACCCAGCCCAGCGCGTCCCATGCGTCCTCAAGCGGCGTCGGGAACGGATGCTCGGGAGCGAGCCGGTAGTCGATCGCGATGACGCGGCAGCCGGAGCTGTTGGCGAGGACGCGGCACATCGCGTCGTGGCTGTCGAGGTCACAGATCGTCCACCCGCCGCCGTGGATGTAGAAGATCGTCGCTGCGGCCTCGGCCGGCTGGTAGAGACGCGCCGCGATCGACGCTCCGCTGACCGGGATCGTGAAGTTCTCGACGATCGCCACGTCGGGGCCGGGGCCGACGATCTCGTTGAGGAGCCGCGCCTGCTCGCGCCCCGCCGGTGGGCTGAGCTCCGGCAGCGTCGGGAGGCCCGCCGCCTCAAGCGTGTCGATGAGCTGCCTGGCCTGGGGATGGAGCGGCACTCGAACCTCCTATGAGCGCGTCGCCTCGAGGGCGGCCACGAGTCGGTCGACCTCGGCGAGCGTGTTGTAGTGAACGAAGCCGATTCGCACGGCAGCATCGGCGTACCCGAGCCGCTTGTACAGCCCGAGCGAGTACCACGAGTCGTGGGCCCACACACCGATCTGCTCGGCGGCGAGGGCGGCGGCGACGTCCGGTGCCGGGACGCCGTCGACGTTGACGAGGAACGTCGGCACGCGCCCCTCCATCCCCGGCAGACCGTAGATCGTGATCGCGTCGGAGATCGTGTCGACGAAATGCTGACCAAGTGCGCGCTCGTACGGGACGATCGTCTCAAAGCCGCCGATCGAATCGAGATAGTCGATCGTCGCGTTGAAGCCGGCGAGCAGCTCGTAGGCCTGTGTGCCGGTCTCGAATCGCCGTCCAAGCGGGGTGGTCGGCGCCGGCCTCGCCTTGTACGGCCGCCAGCGCTCGATCACCGACGCGCGTCCGTAGGCCATGCCGAGATGCGGACCGCAGAACTTGTATGGCGAACAGATGAGCACGTCGGCGTCGGTCGCGCGGACGTCGATCGGCTCGTGCGCGGCGTAGTGGACGGCGTCGATCCAGGCGAGTGCGCCGACCGAGTGCGCGAGCTCGCACACGCGCCGGGCGTCGACAATCGTCCCGATCGCGTTCGACGCCCAGGCGAACGCGACGACTCGCGTTCGGTCGCTGAGCTTCGCCTGCAGATCGTCGTAGTCGAACGTCGTGTCACCGTGGAGCTCGACCTGCTTGACGACGAGGTCACGGTCATGGGCGAGCTCGAGCCACGGGGCGACGCCGCCGTCGTGGTCAAGCGAGGAGACGATGATCTCGTCTCCGGGCGCGAACTCGCGTCCCGCGGTGCGCGACAGCGTGAAATCGAGGGAGGTCATGTTCGGACCGAAGATGATCTCCTCGGTGTCGCAGCCGAGGAAGCGGGCCGCGCGCGCCTCCGCCCCCTCGAGGATTTCCTTGACCCGCAGTGAGGTCGCGTAGCCCGCGCCGAGGTTCGCGCTTGCCTCGCGCAATGCCCGGGCAATCGCATTGCCGACCTCGTCGGGGACCTGCGAGCCGCCGGGCGCGTCGAGGAACGCGAAGCCGTCCTGGAGCGAGCTGAAGCGTCGACGGATCGCGTCGACGTCGAGGTTCGTGTTGAGCACGTTCGCCATGGTGGCTAACCCAATCACAAGGGCGCCTCGCTTGCGCGCACGCTGCCCGTGATGATTTGATCACGATACAAAGCGAGGTCGCACGAGCGGTGGAGAGAGGAGACGTTGTGAGCTTCAGGATCGTTCGACGCTCGGAGGCGAGGTGGCAGGGCACCGATGCGCAGGGCGCCGGCAACATCGCGCTCGGCAGCGGCGCCTTCTCGGGCCCGTACTCGCTGAAGGCGCGCGTCGAGGAGGGTGTGCCCGCGACCAACCCGGAGGAGCTGCTCGGCGCCGCCGAGGCCGGGTGCTACACGATGTCGCTCGCGAACCTGCTCTCAAGCGAGGGCCACCCGCCGGATGATCTGACGACGACGGCGAGTGTCCGCCTCGAGCAGGTCGGCGACGGGCGCTTCGCGATCACGGCGATCGAGCTGCAGACGGTCGGCCAGGTCCCGGGCGTCGATGCCGAGACGTTCGCCGCGCTCGCCGACCGCGCGAAGGCGACGTGTCCGGTATCTCGGGCGCTGTCCGGAACCGAGATCTCGGTCACGGCGACGCTTGCAGGTGGTTGACCCCTCAGACGCGAATGTGGGAGGGACGAATGCCTATGAGGCCACCTCAAAACGCCGCGAGATGACCTCCATGCCTGATCCGACCCTGATCGACACCGGGACGGTGCCGCTCGAGCAGACCCTGCTCGAGCTCGAGCCGACCGAGCGGCGCACCCGCTCCTCGGCAGACGCCGAGGAGGTCCTGTTCGTGCTCTCCGGCATGGGATCGCTGGGCCGTGGCGATGACGGGGTGGGCCACGATCTCGAGCCCGAGTCCGGCGTGTTTCTGCCGCCGGGCACCGACTATGAGCTCGCCAACACGAGCGATGAGGCGCTCCGGATCATCTGCGTCCGTCTCCCGGACCCGGTCGCTCCGCCGGCCGGCACGTCGCGGCAGGTCAGCGTCCGTCACCTCGCAGAGCAGGAGGCGCAGGCGGCGACAACCGATCGCGAGTTCCGCATCGTCGCCGACCCCGACCACGGCGGCCTGCAGTCGGCCACGCACTTCGTCGGCTACATCCCGACGAAGAAGGCGCCGTTTCACTTTCACACGTACGACGAGATCATCTACGTGCTCGACGGCGAGGGCACGTTCCACGCGGGCGAGACGCACGAGCCGCTCCGCCCGGGTTCGCGCATCACGCTGCCGGCGCGGACCGTGCACTGCCTAGAGAACACCGGCAGCAAGGTGATGCGGGTCGTCGCCGTCTTCCGTCCGGCCGGCTCGCCGGCCGCGGCGTATTACCCGGACGGGACTCCGGCCTATGCCGGAACGCCGCCGCTCACCGTCTCATGACAACAGAGGGTCCCCGAGGAGGAGGTCACACGTAGTGAAGCCACGCACGATCATCGCGGTGCTCGCCGCCGGCGCGTTTGTCGCCGGTTGCGGAAGCAGCTCGAGCAGCAGTTCGAGCAGCTCGTCGAGCGCCTCGAGCGGCGGCGGAAGCGCGACCAAGACTTGCGTCGCGTCGACCGGGTTCGAGGGCCCGATCACCGGCCCGGTCGCCCAGCTCGGCGCCGAGCAGCAGCACTTCGCTCAGCTCGCGCTGTCCACGGACAACGCCGCGAACCACACGAACATCACGCTCGTCCCGCTGGACACCCAGCTCCAGCCCGCCCAGGCGACGACCGCGACGCAGCAGGCGATCTCGAATTCGAAGATCGTGGGCATCGTCGGCCCGGCCGGCAGCCAGGAGGTCGAGGCGGTCGGTCCGCTCATGGGTCGCGCCGGTCTGGCGTTCATCACCGGCTCGGCGACGAACGCGACGCTCACGAGCGGCAAGTACCCGACGTTCTTCCGCGTCGTCGGCGGCGACACCGATCAGGGCAACTCGGATGCGCAGTACATCATCACGAAGCTCAAGCCGAAGAAGGTCCTGCTCGTCGATGACCAGGAGTCCTACTCCACCGGTCTCGCCGGCGTCATCATTCCGGCGCTGGAGAAGGCGGGGATCAAGGTCGACCACGAGTCGGTCAGCCAGAAGGTCACCGACTTCTCGTCGCTGATCTCCAAGGTCGACGCGCAGACGACCGTGGTCGTGCTTCCGTGGCAGGTTGCGGCGAACGCCCAGCAGCTCGGCAAGAACCTCGCCGAGCAGAAGAAGAAGGCCGTGATCTTCGGTACCGATGGTCTCTACTCACCGGGTCAGTTCACGATCGCGGGCTCGTACGTCTCCTCGTTCGGGCCGGACATCACCGCGATCGCGGCCGACAAGTCAATCGCCGCTGCGGCGAAGGCGAAGTACGGGAGCTTCGGCACGTTCGGGCCGCCTGTGTACGCCGCTCAGCACGTCGTCGACGAGGCGATCGCGACCGTCTGTAAGAACGGTCAGACGCCGACCCGCGCCAACGTGCTGGCCGCGATCAAGGCGACCAACGAGCCGACGTCGATCCTGGGGCAGCCGATCACCTTCTCCTCGACCGGCGCGCTCAACAACGCGAAGTTCTTCATCAACAAGATCGACGCGAAGGGCACGTACGTCCTGGTCCAGTGACCGGCTGACCGCGGCCTGAGGCCCGCGCCGCCGCTTCACGTGAGTGGAGCGGCGGCCGGGCCGGTGCCGCACAATCCATCCGTCCACCATGCACGCGTTTTGGCAGCAGCTTGTCGCCGGTCTCACCACCGGCAGCCTGTACGCGCTGATCGCGCTCGGGTACACGATGGTGTACGGCGTGCTGAAGCTGCTCAACTTCGCCCACGGCGACCTGTACATGGTCGGGGCGTTCGTCGGCTACTTCGTCATCCAGTGGTTCGGCGGCTCGAAAGCAATCAGCATCCCGGTCCCGCTCCTGCTGCTGATCATGTTCCTGCTCGCCGGGGTGGGCGTCGGGTTCCTTGGCGTGGCGATCGAGCGGTTCGCCTACCGGCCGTTACGGAACGCGCCGCGAATCGCGCCGCTGATCACGGCGCTCGGGATCTCGTTCTTCCTCGAGAACGCGGTCCTGCTCCTGTTCGGATCCCAGACGCGGATCTACAACACCGATGACTTCATCTCGCTTTCGACCGGGATCCATATCGGGTCGTTCGAGATCAGTCTCGTCCGCATCATGGTCATCGGGCTGAGCCTGATCATGATGTTCGGTCTGAACCGCCTCATCCACCTGACAACGCTCGGCAAATCGATGCGCGCCGTCGCGTCGGACCGCGAAGCGGCCGAGATGCTCGGGATCAACGTCGATCGGACGATCGCCTACACGTTCTTCATCGGCTCGGCGATGGCCGGCATCGCCGGCGTCATGGGCGGGCTGGTGTTCAACCAGGTCTACAACCAGATCGGCTTCATCGCCGGCCTGAAAGCGTTCACCGCCGCCGTCGTCGGCGGGATCGGCTCGATCCCCGGCGCGATGCTCGGCGGACTGCTCATCGGCCTCGCCGAATCGTTCTTCACCGCCGACGTGTCGCCGCAGTACACGAACCTGATGGTGTTCGGGATCCTCTTCATCGTCCTGCTCGTGCGCCCGAGCGGCCTGCTCGGCAAGGCCCAGCTCCAGAAGGTATGACGCCGCCGCCCTCGCCGGAGATCGACCAGCCGACGAGCGCTCAGGTCGGGGTCGACGAGTGGGTTGCCCGCAGCGGCCACCGTCGCGAGTACGCGCCCGGCTGGCGCGGCGATGCGCAGCGGTTGTTCGAGCGCGTCGGCTGGTGGCAGCGGCTCGGGATCGCGGCGGTCGCTCGGCGTGCTCGTCCCGTTCCTCACGGTCAACGACTTCCAGCTGCAGGTCGGGATCAACGCGCTGCTGCTCGCGCTGCTCGCGCTCGGGCTCAACGTCGCGGTCGGCTGGGCGGGCCTGCTCGACCTCGGCTACATCGCCTTCTACGGGTTCGGCGCCTACGGGTTCGCGCTGCTCTCCTCAAACCAGCTCAATTCCCCCACGGGGATCCATCTCGACGCGCTCGTCTCGGTGCCGATCGTGATGGTCGCGGCGGCCGTGCTCGGGCTCGTCGTCGGCCTGCCCTCACGGCGATTGATCGGTGACTACCTGGCGATCATCACGCTGTTCTTCGGCGAGGCGTTCGTCGAGTTCACCAACAACGTCGCCCCGTCCAAGCTCGGCGGGCCGAACGGGATCACCGGGGTCGATCCGTACAAGCTCCCGATCGTCGGGCAGCTGACGACGAACAAGCAGTACTTCTATCTGCTGCTCGTGCTGCTCGTCATCTCGATCGCCGTGCTCCATCTGCTGGACACCTCGCGCACGGGCCGGGCGTGGCGAGCCGTCCGTGAGGACCCGCTCGCGGCGGGGATGATGACGATTCCGGTCAACCGCGTGAAGCTGATGGCGTTCAGCTTCGGCGCGGTCGTCGCGGCGCTCGCCGGGACCGTGTTCGCCGCACAGCAGATCAGTGTGTTCCCGACCGATTTCGACACGCCGTTTCTGATCCTCATCTACGCGGCGCTGATCCTCGGCGGCGCCGGCAGCATCGGCGGCGCCGTGCTCGGCGGGCTGATCGTGTCGATCATGCTGGACGGCTTCCTGCGCAGTCCGACGGAGTCCGGCTACCTGTTCTACGGGATCATCCTGCTGACGCTCGTCGTCAAGGTGCGACCGTGGCGCAAGCTCGCCGGCATCGTCGTGGCGACGGTGGCGTTCGGATTCGCGATGCACGCGATCGTCAAGGCGATCTCCGCGAGCGCGGTCGCGGGCGGCCCGCAGTCAAGCGGCTGGATCGCCGACGCCGTCCACGACTGGGTCATCGTCCCGTCGAACCCAAGGACCGCCGGCAACATCGGCTTCGTCGTGCTCATCTGCCTGCTGATCGCCATCGTCCAGCTGCGCGGGTGGTGGCGCACGGTCCTGATTCCGCCGACCATCTGGCTGGCGGCCTGCGTGTGGGAAGGACGGCTCGTCGTCGAGACCGCGATCACGCGGCAGATCCTGATTGGCGCGATCCTGATCGTGATGATGAACGCCCGACCGCAGGGATTGCTCGGGTCTCGACGGGTCGAGGTCGTGTGATGAGCGCCGACGACGCCCCGCCGCTGCTCGAGGTCGACGGCGTGTCGCTGGCCTTCGGCGGCCTGAACGCGCTGACTGACCTGAAGGTGGACCTCGCCGATCGTGAGGTCGTGAGCATCATCGGCCCCAACGGCGCCGGCAAGTCGACGGTGTTCAACGTCATCACCGGCATCTACGACCCGACCGGCGGCGACATCCGGCTCGCCGGTCAATCGCTCGTTGGCAAGTCGCCGCACCGGATCACGCAGACGGGGATCGCCCGCACGTTCCAGAGCCTGCGACTGTTCCTGAACATGTCGGTGATCGAGAACGTGATGTCGGCGACGTACGGCCACACCAAGGCGATGCCATGGGAGTCGATCTTCCGGCTGCCGCGAGCCCGCCGGGAAGAGCGCGAGGTCCGCGAGCTCGCCGAGCAGGTGCTGTCGTTCTTCGGCCAGCGCCTCGCCGGCTATCGATGGGACCAGCCGGCGTACTCGCTCTCCTACGCGAACCGGCGCCGGTTGGAGATCGCGCGGGCGCTCGCGACGCGGCCCAAGGTGCTGCTGCTCGACGAACCGGCCGCGGGGATGAACCCGAAGGAAACGGGTGAGGTGACCGAGGTGATCTCGCGCCTGCGGGACGAACTCGGGATCGCGATTCTCGTGATCGAGCACGACATGCACGTCGTCGCCAACTGCTCGGACCGCGTGATCGCGCTCGACCACGGCGTGAAGATCGCCGAGGGCACGTTCGACGCGGTCGCGAATCATCCCGCGGTCGTCGAGGCGTACCTGGGGCGCGACCCGGAGGCGCTGGCGGAGGCATGAGCGCGAACGGGTCCCTGCTGCACCTCGAGGATGTGACGACGTACTACGCGCAGATGCGAATCCTGGAGGGAATCTCGCTGCGTGTCGCGGCCGGCGAGCTCGTGTGCCTGCTCGGCGGCAACGCGAGCGGCAAGTCGACGACGCTGAAGACGATCCTCGGCATCGTGCAGCCGCGCTCGGGGCGGGTCATGCTCGATGGTGACGATGTGAGTCGCTGGACGGTCGCGCGGCGGATCGCGCACGGGATCGCGATCGTGCCGGAGAACCGGCGCCTGTTCGGCGACATGACCGTCCGGGAGAACCTTGAGCTCGGGGCGGTGCTGCGCCACGGCGAGACGCTCCACGACGACTTCGATCGCGTCCACATGCTGTTCCCGCGCCTGCTCGAGCGCGAGGACCAGCTCGCGGGCACGCTGTCCGGCGGCGAGCAGCAGATGGTCGCGATGGGGCGGGCGCTCATGTCCCGGCCGCGCCTGCTGCTCATGGATGAGCCATCAATGGGCCTCTCACCGGCGCTCGTGCAGCAGAACTTCCGGATCATCAAGGAGGTGCACGAGTCCGGCGTCGCGGTGCTCATGGTCGAGCAGAACGCGACGATGGCGTTGTCGATCGCCGACCGCGGCTACGTGCTCTCGACCGGCGAGATCGTGCTCGAGGGGGCCGCGTCCGAACTGCTCGAGAGTGAGGATCTCAAGCGGGCATACCTCGGCCGCTGAGACTGGCCGTCCGCCTTCGCCAGCTCCGCCACCCGGTGTGCCGCCTCATCGATCATCGCGATGTCACGTCGCCGATCGGCCGCTCCGGGGATCCGCTCCCACGTCGAACGCATCGCAAACAGCGGCCAGCTCTCGACCTCGAGCCCGTTCCAGTGGCCGGTGACCGCACGTCGCACCGTGACGCGCCCAGTGGGGGTCGAGTCGTTCGGCGCCCGGCTCGTCGAACTCCAGTGACACCCAGCACGCGCCGGCCATCCCGGCCCGAGCGGCGGGAGATTGCAAATCCCGCGTGCGCTCCCAGATCTCGCTGAGGTGGGCGTTGTTCGCCTGCTCCTCGACGTTCCGTTCCTGAGCGATGTGGCGGGCCTCCCGTAGACACTCGGCGATCGGGCCCACCGGATCTGGGTCGAACCGCCCGCGTACCTCGAACCGCCGCTCGACGATTCCGTCTGCGGGCAGGCGGCGCGGGGGAAGAAAGTCGCCGGAGTCATCGGCCTGCGGTGGGATGGTGCGCGCGTCGCATCCCGCGGTGCAGAAGCGATGCGCTCCGTCGATCTGCCGCAGGGGGAGATGACAGAGCGGGCAGTGATGCTCGGTCGCTGCGATGTGCACGCCGCGGATCAGCCGGACGCGATCGAGCACGACCTCGAGCTGGTGGCCGTGCGGAGTCGTGTACGCCCGCCACAGCGGAAACTCAAACCCGGCTCCGCTGTCATGAGGCACGCACATGTCGCTCACCGCCCGAGAGCCCACGAGCTGGCGCAACGGATGCAGACGTCCCAGTGCCACGACTATGTAATCGGCAGGTCCGTCGTGAATCTCGACCCGGGGCGGGGCCGCGACCGGGTGCGGCGCGGGGACGACGCGCTGGGGCGCGCACGGGCGTGCGAGGGCGCGATTCCGGCACCTGCCGATACCGTGCCCGCCTCGAACGCGCGAGGTTACGATCGGGTCGATGAGCGAGGATGAGACCGGCGCACCGGATGGACGGGACCGTGCGCTCGCGCTCGACGCGGAGGATCCGCTGGCGTCGTTCCGCGAGCGGTTCGAGATCGCCGATCCGGCGCTCGTCTACCTCGACGGCAATTCGCTCGGGCGTCTGCCGCGCGCCGCGCGTGAGCGGCTGTCCACCGTCGTCGACCGCTGGGGGGAGCGGATCGTGGAAGGCTGGGCGGACGGCTGGCTCGACCTCCCGCTGGAAGTCGGTGACCGGCTCGGAGCCGCTGCGCTCGGGGTCGCCGCCGGCCAGGTCGCGGTCGCCGACTCGACGACCGTCTGCTTCTACAAGCTCGTGTCTGCTGCGCTCGACGCCCGGCCGGACAGCGACAGAGATCGTCACCGACGTCGACAACTTCCCGACCGACCGGTACGTGCTCGAGGGGCTCGCCGCGGCCCGGGACCTACGGATTCGGTGGCTTGAGTTCGACCGCGGCGCCGGCCCTACGGCGGAGGCGCTCGCCGACGCGATCACCGACGACACCGCGCTCGTCACCTTCTCGCACGTGTCCTACCGCTCGGCCCACATCGCCGAGTCGGCCGACATCAACGCGCTCGCCCACGACGCCGGCGCGCTCACGCTGTGGGACCTCAGCCACAGCGTCGGGTCGGTCCCGCTCGCCCTCGACGCCGACGGCACCGACCTCGCCGTTGGCTGCACCTACAAGTATCTGTACGGCGGACCCGGGCGCGCCCGCATTCATGTACGTCCGTCGTGAGCTGCAGCCGCGCCTGCGCCAGCCGATCTGGGGCTGGCTCGGCCGCCACGATCCGTTCGCGATGGGCCCCGGCTACGCGCCCGCGGCGGGGATGCGGTCGTTTCTCTCCGGGACGCCACCGGTGATCGCCTTGGCCGCGGTCGACGCGGGGGTTGAGCTCGTCGCCGAGGCGGGGATCGACGGCATCCGGACCAAGGGGATTGCGCTCACCGAGTACGCGATCGAGCTCGCCGACGCCCGGCTGGCTGGTCTCGGCGTGACCGTGGTGTCGCCGCGTCAGGCGGAGCGCCGCGGCGCCCACGTTGCGCTCGCTCACCCCGACGCGGCGTCCTTGACCGCCCGGCTGATCGAGCGCCGCGTGGTCCCGGACTTCCGCCGCCCGGATGTCATCCGGTTCGGCCTCAGCCCGCTGACCACGCGGTTCGCCGATGTCTATGACGGGGTCGACACGCTCGTTCAGTTGCTCGCGGATGCCTGAGCCACCGCGGCCGCCGCGCCGTCCGGCAGCGCCGCTCCGCCGTCCCGCACGCTCGCCCGCCGCCGGCTCGGGAGCCCGAACCCGGCGAGCACGCCGAGCAGGGACAGGATCGCCGAGACGCTGATCCCGGCGACGAACCCGTCGCTGAACGCGGTCGGCGAGGCGTAGTCGCCCGCCCCGGTGAACGCCGCGACGACGATCGCCAGACCGAACGCGCCCCCGAGCTGACGGAGCATGCTCATCGTGCCCGAGGCGGTGCCGATCTCGCTCGGGCCGACAGCGCTGAACACGGCGTTCTGCGCGGCCGGTAGTGCGAGCGAGACCCCGGCGCCGGCAGCGAGCATCGGCGCGACGAACGTCGCGTAGGACATATTCGGACCGGCCGTCAGCGCGATCACCCCGAACCCGACGCCCTGCAGCAGCAGCCCCGCGACGACGAGTGGCCGCTCGCCGATCCGATCGACGAGCGCGCCGGCGATCGGCGTGATGAAGAACACGACGCCCGTCCATGGCAGCAGGCGAACGCCGGCGTCAAGCGGTGAGGCACCGAGGACCGTCTGCTGGAACTGCGCCATGAAGAACACGGCGCTGAACAACGAGCCGAACATCAGGAACGTCGCTGCGTTGCCGAGGGCGAACTTCCGGTTGGCGAACAACCGCATCGGCAACATCGGTTGGGTCGTTCGGATCTCCCACACGACGAACGCGATCGTGAGCAGCACGCCGGCGCCGAGCGTTCCGAGCACCTCGGCGCTGCCCCACCCGGCGGTGTTGCCGCGGACGAGACCCCACACGATTCCAAACGCGGCCACGGTCACGAGCGCGAGTCCGGGGACGTCCATCCTTACCCGCGGACCCTTCGACTGGTCGATCCTGCGCAGCACGAGCGGAATCGCGACCAGGCCGATCGGGACGTTGAGCCAGAAGATCCACTGCCACGCGAGTCCCTGCGTGACCGCACCGCCGAGCACCGGTCCGGCGATCACGGCGAGCCCGGTGATCCCGCCGAAGATCCCGAGCGCGGTTCCGCGCCGTTCCGGCGGGAACGCCGCGGACAGGAGCGACAGGCTCATCGGGGCGACAATCGCCGCGCCGACGCCCTGCACCGACCGCGCCGCGATCAGCCAGCCGACGCTGGGTGAGAGCGCACAGCCGATCGACGCGAGCACGAACAGCGCCATCCCCGCGGCGTACATCGTGCGGCGGCCGATCCGGTCGCCGATCACCGATGCTGTCATCAGCAGCACGGCAAAGCTGAGCCCGTAGGCGTTGACGGTCCATTCGAGCTGCTCGATCGACGCGTGGAGATGAACCCGCATCGAACTGAGCGCGGTCGAAACGACCGTCACGTCGAGCGCGACCATCAACGATGAGATCGAGGCCAGCGCGAGAACCCACTTCTGTTTATTGGTCATCGAGCCTCCAGTTGGTTCAGGTGCTCGATGAGACACCGGGCCTGCGGTACAACTGACCGATGAATTTCGCGGCGGGTCGGTGTCGCAACGGGTGATGACTGAAGCCACTCTCACCCGCGCCCGCGGCGGCGACCAAGCCGCGTTTGAGGAGCTGACCGCGCCGTACCGCCGCGAGCTCCAGCTGCATTGCTACCGGATCCTCGGCTCCCTCCAAGATGCCGAGGACCTGCTCCAGGAGACGTTGCTCGCCGCCTGGCGGGGACTGAGCGGGTTTGAGGAGCGGGCGTCGCTGCGCGCGTGGCTGTACCGGATCGCCACCAACCGCTGTCTCAACGCCCGTCGCGACAGCGCCCGGCGCCCAACGGAGGTTCCGATGGAGTTGCCCGACATGCCGAAGCCGACCCGGATGGCCGAGCCCCTGTGGCTCGAGCCGTATCCCGACGCGCTGCTTGACGGTGTGCCTGATGTCGCCCCGGGACCCGACGCGTCCTACGAGCTCAAGGAATCGATCGCGCTCGCGTTCGTGACCGGGCTCCAACAGTTGCCCCCGAGCCAACGGGCCGTGATCGTCCTCCGTGAGGTACTCGGCTTCCCGGCCGCCGAGGTTGCGGAAATGCTTGATAGCTCGCCGGCCTCGGTCAACAGCGCGCTCCAGCGCGCGCGGGCCTCACTCGAGTCCCGGGGCGGAGTGCCTCGTGATCGTGCCGCCTTGCCGACCGCGGCCGACGAGCGGGCACTCGCGGGCCGCTTCGCCGAGGCGTTCGAGCAGGGTGACGTCGACGCGCTGGTGGCGACGCTGAGCGACGACGTGCTGATCACGATGCCGCCCGAGCCGATGGTCTACGAAGGCGTCGAGGTGTGCCGCGAGTTCCTGCGCGACCGCCTCGTCGGTTCACGCCGCCGACGCAAGCTGATCATGACGAGCGCCAACGGCCAGCCCGCATTCGCGTACTACCTCGCGGACGCCCAGGACCGGGTCGGCCACTGCCTCGGCGTCGTCGTGATGACACTGCGTGGCGACCGAATCGCCGCGCTCACCCGCTTTGCCGACAGCGGTTTCCTGCCGGCGTTCGGCCTGCCGCGCACGATCCCGATGTAGATCGCCGACCGATAGCCGAGACGTGCTCACGCCAGCAGGGCGAGGCCGACGCTCAACGACGCGACGTTGGACGTGAGCGAAATGAGGCCGAGTCGATCGAAATCGACGCCCGGTGTGGAGAACCGCAGCAGCGCGCCCTCGAGCAGGAACACGCCGACCTCGACGACGAGCACCGCCCACCAGTAGCCGAGGAGAACTCCGAGCACCGGCAGCGTGACACCGATCGCGAGTGGATGGCTGACGAGGTTGACGCCCAGCCCGCGCAGCGCTCCTGCGGCCGCGCGGCAGTTCGCATAGCGGGATAACGCGAACATGTAGATGGGAATTTCGATTGCGAGCGTCAGGCCCAGCGCGACGCCGTAGCGCATTACGGGCGCTCGTCGTCGGGCGGCTTGGCCCCGCGCGCTCGTCGGCGTGATCGCACCATCCACAGCACGCCGACGCCGATCGCGATGACCGCAACCGGAATCACGATGAACACCCAGACCGGCGTGCCCGAGGACGAGCCCGGGCCATCCCCAGGCGACACAACATCGGCTAGTTGCAACAGGACGAGCATGGCGTTCTCGGCGCGGGGAGCCTATCGGACGGGCCGGGCGCTCAGGCGCGCCTGGGCAGCCACATAGACTGCGCCCTCACCGGCTTGGTTTCCCGGGTGGCACCATGCATCTCGCTGACGAGCCCATCAGGTTCGCCGCGCGCCGACGCAGAGTCGCGGGCGGGTTGTTGGCCGCCCTCGCGCTGGCTCTCTGCGGCGCGGCCGTGACGCTGGGGCAAGGCACAGACGCTCCCTACGGGGGGCTGCTGAACGGTTGCCGAGCCAGCCGCGGGCAACCCTACGTGAGCTGTGTCAGCGGTGCCGTGCTCCAGTACGCCTACCAGCACCCTCACGCGGCGGGAGCGCTTCTCGGCTATGTCGCCGATCACGGGCGAGACGGCGGCCGGAACGTCGACCTCAGACTGCTGTCCGCCACGGCGCACTACGCGGGCATGGAGCTCGCCGCCTTGCCCCTCAGTCTCGGCCAGGCGCTCGGCGATTGCGGCGACGCGTTCAAAGCCGCGTGCATGCACGGGTTCGTGATGGAGCGACTCGACCACAACCCCGGGCGTGGTCTTCACCTGGCCCGCACCTTCCTCCGGTACTGCCTGCCGGTCAGGCACGACAGCGGCTACTACGAGAACTGCCTGCACGGCGTCGGACACGAGCTCTGGGCGCGAACCCGACTGCCGCTCACTGACACCCTGGCGCTCTGCGACCCGCTGGGGAGCCCCACCGATCGAAGCGCCTGCTGGTCCGGCGTCCTCATGGAGTACTCCGAGGGCAGCGCGGTCAAGGGGCACCACTCGCACACTCCGGCCGGTGAACGCACGCTTCCGTGTCTCTCACTGACGGAGCGGTATCGCGAGGTGTGCACATACGCCGAGGCGTCCTATCGACAGTACGTCCCCGGATGGGAGCCGCCACGCACGAGCTACGAGCGCTGCACGACGGCGCCGCCCGCCTACCGGCTCCGTTGCATGACACTCGTCTCCGAGCGGCTGCTGATCGCCGGGGCGGGGAGTGCGCGCCTCGCCAACTCAACGTGCGCTCGGCTCGCCGCCGGCACAGCCCTGTGCGTCCGATCGATCGCCCAGCTGCGCGCTCGGCCTCAGTGAACGCTCCCCGTGCCCCCAGGGACGTGTGCGGCTCAGACGGCGGCGAAGAACGCGGTGGCGACGTGAATCGGTGGACGCCCAGGACGCTCCCAGACGATGCCCCCGCACCGCGCCATCGGCTCCCCGAGCTCGGGCCGGCCGGCCAGCAGAGCAGCGAGCTGCCGCTGCGCGGCGGATGGGTCCGCGCCGGTCGCAATCAGACGGATGGTGATGTGCATATCCCGACATTACGGCCATTTGCAGCCGCTAATACAAGCCCTGAGCGAAACTCTGGACACGGGGCCAAACGCCAGGGCGCCGGTTACTCCGCACGGACAGAACCAACTCGGCTGGCGGCTCGGCGGTGCGCTTGCGCCCGACGTCCGCGCGACAGTAGGGTCGGCGCACCCAAAGAGAGGACCGACAATGGATCACGTAGCCACGCAACGCCGTCTTTATGAGCTGGTCAGCACTGGAGACATTGAAGGGTTCGGTGCGTTGTTGGCTGACGACTTCGTCGAGCACGAGGAGACTCCCGGTCTCGCGCCGACACGAGAAGGCGTGAAGCAGTTCTTCCATATGTACCGCGCGGCGTTCCCCAATTTGCGCTTGGACCCGGAGGACGTTCTGCCCAGCGGCGACAAGGTCGTCGCCCGCGCGCGGGCGACCGGCACCCACCAGGGTGAGCTCATGGGCATCCCCGCGACCGGCAAGGACATCGACGTCCAACTGATTGACATCATGCGCTACGACGAGCAGGGCCTCGTCGTTGAGCATTGGGGAGTCGTCGACCTGATGGCGATGATGCAGCAACTCGGGGTGGTCCCGGACACTCCTGCCTAGGGCCCCGGTGATGGATCCTTCCGAGGCCAGCGGGGGCTGAGCTCAGCCGTCCGTCCGTGAGAGCGCTCGTGACCGGTGGTGCCGGCTTCCTCCTCGCCGTGCTCTGGTTTGACCTGATGTTCGACGTTCAGGTCATTCCTCACCGCCGAGGTGACCTGCCCGAGGATGTGCTCGCGTCGATCTCGAGCTACTACGCGCGGGTTACGACAGCGGCGCGGCCCATGAACCGCCTGATCGTGGTGGCGATGATGGCGACGATCGTTGCCATCGTCGTCGAGATCGCGAACGGCCACTCGCCGCGATGGGTGGCATGGGTATCGCTCGGACTCGCTGGCGCCGCGATCCTGCTCGCCGGGATCCGGACCGTGCCGAGCGCGGTGCGCCTCGGGACCCGCGACGACACGATCGCGGTTCAGAGCCTGCTCGCGCGTGCGATCTATCGGGACCACCTGTTCTGCATCAGTGCGATCGCGGCCGTACTCGTGGCGCAGCTGGCGATCGCCCAGTGATCGACCAGCAGACGATGGACCGCTCGGCGTCCCGAGGTCACGCGCCACGCTATGCGGCGAGCTGTTGTTGGAGGGCGCCAAAGTCGAGGTCACCGGCGATCTCGGCGCGGAAGTGCTCCTCGATCGGCTGATCCATCCGCGCGCAGGTCATGGCAGGTCCCTGGCCCGGGCGCGTTCCGGCGGGACCGACCAGGCGTCGATCAGACGCTCGCCGCGAGGCGAGCGGACGGGCGCAAGGCCTCGCGCAGCGTGGCCAGTAGGTCGCGTTGGATTGCGTCGAGGAAGACGCGGGAGACGTTGTTTTCTCCGTTGAACAGCTGCTCGAACGGGTCGGACGGGAGGACAAGGAGGAGCGCCCGCTCCCGCGTGATCGCGGTCACAGGGGACGGGCGACCATCGATCAGGCTCTCGTAGCCGAATGCCTTTCCGGGTCCCGCCAGCCCTACGCGGATGCGCCGGTCCTCGCGAATCAGGACCTTCTCGACTGCGCCGTTGATCGTCAGGTAGTAGGCGCTCGATGGTGCTCGCTCGGCGAGCAGCGTCCGACCCGGCGGACACCGAACGTATCGTCCCGACGTCAAAAAGCCCCACAGCGCCAGAGGATCGAAGTCATGAAAAGTCGCCATGCGACGCACGTACTTGCTGTCCGGCGGCGGGCATTGCTCGAGGTCGGCAACGGCCGCTACGGCATCCTCGTCTGGCGGGCCCGCCTCCTCGCCGCCGAGCGAGACGGCGAGGTGCTGGAGCTGGTGACGAAGCCGTGCGGTGCACAGCGAAGCGAGGTGCCGCTTCAGCCTGAACGCCGACGGATGCTGGCCGGCGAGCAGCGCCGCGAAATCCAGCCGGCCGAGCGCAAGTACGGTTGCGTTTTCGGTCACCTCCGCGCTCGTCGTCTGCCCTCCGCCATCGAGCAGCGCACACTCGCCCATGATCTCGCCCGGACCGACTCTTCCGATTTCCACCGTGCGATCCCCTGGTAGCTGGAGCGAAGCCGAGACGGCGCCGTCGACGATGAACAACAGCTCCCGCGCGCCGTCCCCTTGACGCCAGAGCATCTCGCCCTTTGGCACCGTCCGCCGGCGCATCACCCGCGCCAGCGCGGCCAGGTCTTCCTCGTCCCGGCCGTCGAGGACCGAGACGGTTCCAAGGAAATTGACGGTCTCGTGCTCAGACATCCAGGTCGCGCGTCTCGAACTCGAGCCCGCCGGGGACGAGCTCAGCGGTCAGCATCGAGTATTCCGGTACCTCGAGCCAGGTCGACGAGTCCGTCGTGAGTGGCTCGGAGGCGATGATCACCGAGCGCGGCGAATCGCTGGCCGTCATCTGCCAGTCGCCGTCGCGCTCGGAGTACGCGCCCCCGATCGCGTACCACAGGCTCACGAACGGCAGATCGGTCTCAAGCATGTCGTCCTCGGGCGGGTACCAGCCGTAGTCGAACGAGAAGCGGGTGGCGACCACGGCGCGGCCAGTGCTGACGCAGATGTTGACCGGCGAGGAGGTATCGATGCCATGCTCCGCGCGGACCTGCCGCAAGATGCGCAGCGCGGCGGCCGTGGCGTCGGCGAGCTCGCGGGTCTCGGGCAGTCCGTAGGGATCCTCGAGCTGCGACAGGATCAGCGCGTAGATCCACTCGGAGTCGGTCGTGCCCTCGACACGCTGCGCGAACTCCGGCCGCACGTGCTCGACGAGCGAGTAGCGCATCCGCGCGAACTGCCGGAGGTGGCCGTTGTGCGCGAGCACGACGCGGGCGCCGACGAAATGAAACGGGTGCAGATTCGTTTCGGCCACAAGCGCGTCGCCGGAGTAGGTCACGCCGCGAACATGAGCGACCAGACACGTCGGGGCGAGCTTGGACGACATCGAGCGCAGGTTGCGGTCAAACGACGGCAGGGTGGTCGCGCGGTACGTGAAGGGATCCTCGGGCCGCAGCGACGTCGGATCCCAGGCCTTCATGCCGAACCCCGCGAGGTTGAGAAACGTGTTCATCATGCGCGGGCTGTACGACTGACGCACGAGGCCGTTGTCGGTATCGAACAGCAGATTCCGCACGGGCAGCGGCTCGCCGAGGTAGGCCAGGATGCGACACACGGCCCGATCGTACCCGCGCCTGTCGGATTCGTCAGCCGACCCTCCCCGGCGGGTTAATATGGGCCGCAACACTCGGTCAGGAGGGCAGGATGAAGCAGTTCAAGTGCGGTGATGTGGTGCCGGGCTGCCAGTGGGTGACCCGCAACGATGACGAGGACAAGTTGTTCGAAGAGATCCACTCACACGCGCGCGAGACGCATGGGATGGACGAGGTTCCGCCCGAGGTCGTGGACGCCATCCACAACGTGATCACCGAGGTTTAGGACTGCGCGAAGACGCCGCGTTCGAGGAACCGCTCGAGCGCGTCCAAGTGCGGCGCGAGTTCGAGTCCCTGCTCGTCCACCCACGCGTCGCTGTAGTAGGTGCCGGCATAGCGATCACCGCCGTCGCAGATCAGCGTGACGATGCTGCCTCGCTCTCCGTCGGACAGCATCTCGGCGGCGAGCTGCAGCGCTCCCCAGACGTTCGTCCCGGTGGAGCCGCCGACGCTCCGCCCGGTGAGCTTGCTCACCAGGCGCATGGTGGCGATCGACGCGGCATCCGGCACCTGGATCATGCGATCGACGATGTCCGGGAGAAACGATGGCTCGAGCCGCTGGCGTCCGATCCCCTCGATGCGCGACGGCCGGCCGGTAAATGCTGATGGATCGCCGGTCCAATGCGAGTAGAAGATCGAGTCCTCCGGGTCGACGACGCACAGCTGCGTGGGGTACTGCAGCAAACGCGTGTAGCGGCCGATCGTCGCGCTCGTTCCGCCTGTGCCCGCCCCCACCACGACCCACGACGGGATCGGGTGCTGCTCCAGACCAAGCTGGGTGAAGATCGACTCCGCGATGTTGTTGTTGCCGCGCCAGTCGGTCGCGCGCTCCGCGTAGGTGAACTGGTCAAGGAAATGCCCGTCGCGCTCGGCCGCGAGCCGCCGTGCCTCGGCGACCATCGTCCTGGGGTCCTCGACGAGGTGACATGACCCTCCCTCCGACTCGATCAGCGCGATCTTCTCGGGGCTGGTGTTCGCCGGCATGACGGCGACGAACGGCAGACCGAGGAACCGCGCGAAGTATGCCTCGGACACGGCCGTCGAGCCGCTGGAGGCCTCGACGATCGTCGTCCCCTCGTTGATCCAGCCGTTGCACAGGCCATACAGAAACAGGGAGCGCGCGAGCCGATGCTTCAGCGATCCCGTCGGATGGACCGACTCGTCTTTCAGGTAGAGGTCGATGCCCCAATGTGTGGGCAGCGGGAAGACGTGGAGGTGCGTGTCGGCCGAGCGATTGGCGTCGGCTTCGATGTGACGGACCGCCTCGTTCGCCCAATCCCTCGGACCGAGGCGCTTGCGACCGTTCGTGGGCATCGTCACGCCTTAAGTGTCTCCGATCTCGCTTACACCTCGCGATGCTCGTCCTCGAGAAGTCGGAGGATCCGCTCCCGCGTCGAGCAGCAGCTCGACGGCCGCTGCGCATCGATTGCGCACAGCGCGGTGCAGCGGTGTTGTCCCGTTTGCGTCGACAGCGTTGGGGTCCGCTCCGCGCTCGACGAGGCATGTCACCGTGTCGCGCTGCGCGCCGGGATCCCAATGAGCGGAACCGGGGATGCCATCAACCGCGTAGTGGAGCGGCTGGGCGCCGCGGCGGTTCGTTGCCGCGACCGCCGCCCCGCCGCCAATCAGTTTGTGGGCGACGCCAGCTTGATACGCGGCCGCCGCGATGTGCAGCGCAGTGTCGCCGGCGTACACGTAGTGGTCGATCTCGTGGAGGAAATACGCCTTGGCGTCCTGCCTGGTCGCGCCCACCTCGAGGCGAGCCAGCGCAAGCTCGGGGGCATCGGCCAGCAGCTCCGAGACACGCGTCTCGTCGTTCTGCGCGATCGCCCGCACGAACTCGATCAGCGTCACAACCGCGCCCTCCCGGGGCACGACGGCTACGCCTCCTGGGTGGCCGCGACCGGTCCACGCGTGATCGCGCTGAGACGCTCATCAACGTCGAAGTACTGCGTTTGGATGTCGCTCACTCCCGGCAGTCGCCCGAGCGAGTTCGGAAGCATCTCATCGCCCCACGTCCTGGCGTGCTGCTCGGTATCGAATAGGTAGATCCCGCCGGCCGCTCCCCGCGAGTCGTCGTAGATCCAGACCTTCCACTGCAGGCCCGGAAGGCCGGAAATTCGTTCGGCGGCCGCCAGCAGGTGCTCTGCTTGCCCGGCGTCGTCCTGACCGCGCTCGCGACGATAGTTCACCTGCAGCAGCTTCATGATCGCCTCCTGAGTTGCGAGGACCTGCTCCCGACATCGTGAGGCGGAGAACTCTAGTCCAAGGGCTGCGCCGGACTGGAGAAAACGTTGACGGACGCGTAGCATCCCGGGCGTGATCCGGGCGCGCTGGGGCATAGCGGTCGGGATGGTGACCGCGGGGGTGCTCGCCGGCGCGGCGGCGGCTGACGCCCAGCTGTCGCTGTCGATCTCGAGCCCGCGCATCGAGGTGGCGCCGATCACGTTCACGGCCAGCGGTGTTGCCGCCGGCCCGGTGTCCGACGGAGAGAGCACCGATTTCCTGGCCGGCGCGGTCATCCGGCGGAGCGCCACGTGTCCCCCCGGCGGCGCCGACGAGTTCGGCAGCATTCCCAACGCGGTCCTCACCACCTTCAACGCGTTCCCCATTGGACCGTTCGATGTGCACACGGTGGTCAAGCCAACCGGCGACAGCCCGGAGGGGCTGGTGGCCGGCGCCTGGCGCGAGTGCGTGTACCTCCAGGATCGGGAGAGCAACGCGGTCACCGGCTTCGGGCAGGAGGACTTCACCGTTCGCAAGGCGCACGTCAGCATCCGCGTGAGCAGCATGCCTCGGCACGTCAGGTTCTTCTTCGACCTGCAAGGGCGCGCGAACGCGACGGTGACGTTTGTCGTCCGCGCCAGCTCGGAGGTGCCGCTCCGGACGGTCACGGTGGGCATCGACCCACCCGGGAAGCCGCGCCCCTGCACGGCGGATCTGCACACGGCTCACGCCGGTATCAGCGCCCCGTACCGGATCAAGCTCGGGCCGGCGCGCACCTATCGGATCCGGACGCGGACGGTCTTCCCAGCCGGCCCGGCGCCGTACGACCGGCGCGTGCGAGTGTGCGCGGTCGTCGGGTCCACGGATCCCCACCCCGACGCACAGGTGCTGGAGGGTCAGGCCGACCCGAACTGGTTGATCAGCCGCTAGCGTCGCGACACTGAATCGATGTCGATTTCTCCGTCCCGGGTTCGTCGGAGAGACGAGCAGCCCAAACGGCTGAGACATCGACGAAGGGATCACCATGCCGCATCCAGTTGTCCACGCAGAGATTCGCTCGACCGATCCGGACGCCACGCGGGAGTTCTTCGCCCAGCTGTTCGGCTGGGGCTACTCCGACGGGGCTCTCCCCGGCTACTCGTTCGTCGATGTCGGCGTCGAGGGAGCGCTCCCGACCGCGGTTGGTCCGCTGCAGGACGGCGATGACAGCGTCTTGTTCTTCGTTGGCGTCGAGGATGTCGCCGCGACGTTGCGGCGCGCCGAGGAGCTCGGTGGACGCGTCGTGCAACCCGCCCAAGAGGTGCCAGGAGTGACCTTTGGCGTCTTTGCCGACGCCCAGGGGCATGTGGTCGGCGTCGCCGCCTCGTAGGTCACCGGACCGCAGGCCACGTCTCCGCGCGACTACGTCTGGACGCCGCCGCCGTCCATCACGACGGCCTGCCCGGTGATGGCCTCGGCCGCGTCGGAGGCGAGGAACGCGATCGTGTCGGCGACCTCCTCGGGCTCGAGCAGGCGGCCGAGCGGCGAGAGGTGGGCGAGCGCGGACTCGCTCTCCTCCGCCGTGCGGCCCGTGGACTCCACGATCCGCGCGATCGAGCGCCGCGTCATGTCGGTGCGCACGAACGTCGGGCACACGGCGTTGACGCGGACTCCGGTTCCTGCCAGCTCGCTCGCCACTGCCCGGGTGAGCCCGACTGCTGCGTGTTTGGACGCCGTGTACGCGCTCGTGTACGGGGTGCCGACGCGCCCGTTCGTCGACGCGACAGTGACGATCACACCGCGCCCACGCGAGCGCATCCCGGGCACGACCGCCCGCATGCAGAGAAACGGCCCGGTGACGTTGACGTCGAGATGGGAGCGCCACAAACTGAGGCTCGTCCGCGCGAGCGGCGCGCTCTCCGCGATCCCGGCGTTGTTGACGAGCACGTCGACCGTCTCGATCTCGGCGAACGCCTGGATGACCGCCTCCTCGTCGGTGACGTCACACGCGAGGGTGCGGATCCCGCCGTTGCCCAGGCGGCGAAGCGCGGTCTCGTCACGCCCGAGCGCGACGACCTGATCGCCGAGTGCCGCGAACTTCATCACGACCGCCCGCCCGATCCCCTTCGCCCCGCCGGTGACGACGACCGTGCGGCTCATCGTCCTGAAGCGAACAGGCGGCGGGCGATGATCTCCCGCTGAATCTCGGAGGCGCCCTCGTAGATCCGCGGGGCGCGGACCTCCCGATACAGATGCTCGAGCGGGTGCCCGCGCTCGAGGCCGCGCGCGCCGTGGAACTGGACGGCGGCGTCGACCGCCTCCTGCGCGACCTCGGTGGCGAGCAGCTTGGCCATCGCGGCGAGCATACGGTCACCACTGCCGGCGTCGTGAGCGTTTGCCGCCTGGTGGACGACGAGCCGCGCGGCATGGACACGGGCGGCGATGTCGGCGACACGGTGAGAGACGGATTGGTTGGCGCGCAGCGGCTGCCCGAACGTCTCGCGTTCGCCCGCGTACACGATCGTGAGCTCCAACGCTGTCCGGGCCATCCCGATCGCGAACGCGCCGACACTCGGGCGGAACAGGTCAAGCGTGCGCATCGCCACCTTGAACCCCTGGCCCGGCTCGCCGAGCATGTGCTCCCGCGGGACGTAGACACCGTCGAAGTGCAGGCTTCCGATTGCGTGCGGCGCGAGCAGGTCCTTGTGTTCGCCGGTCAGGCCCTCGGCGCTCCCGGGCACCGCGAACGCGGTGATCCCCTCCGGCGCCCGCGCGAACACCGTGTAGATATCCGCCTCGGGGGCATGGGAGATCCACAGCTTCTCGCCGGTGAGGCGATAGCCGGACCCGCCGCCATCCGGCTCGGCGGCTAGCGCAAGTGCGCTCACGTCCGAGCCGGCGTCAGGCTCAGTCAGCGCAAACGCCGCCACGGCACGGCCGGCGGCCACCTCCGGGATCCACTCGTCCTTGAGCTCCTCGCTTCCGGACTGGAGGATCGGGTACGCGCCGAGCCCCTGCGTCCCGAACGTCGTCTCGGCCTCGGTACACGCCCGCGCGAGCGCCTCCCGGATCAGGCAGAGCTCGATCGCGCGGGCGTGCTCGAACAGCCGGGGCAGCAGGCCGTGCTCGGATAAGGCGCGCAGCAACTCCCGGTTGACATGGCTGGGGTCACCGGCCTCGGCGATCGCCGCCAGTTCCGTCCGGGCGAGCTCATGGGTGCGCGCGTACAGCGAGCGCTGCTCGTCGGTGAGGTGACTGTCGAGCGCGGCGGCAGGATCCCCGCTCACGAGCCGACCACCGCGATCCCCATCAGCTCGACCACCGCCTCCGGCACGGCGAGACCGGTCACGCCGAACAGACCCATCGCCGGGTAGTGGCGCCCGAAGTGCGTCCGCCACACCTCGCCGAGCTCGCGCTGCGAGGTGCGATACGCGTCGACATCGGTGACGAAGATCTGGAGCGAGACGAGGTCCTGCGGTGTCCCGCCCGCGGCGCGCAACGCCGTGATCAGCGCGACCGCGGCGCCGTCGAACTGCTCGGCGAGCGTCGCGCCCTCGCCGATCTGACCGGCGAGATAGACCGTGTCGCCCGCCCGCACGGCGTGGCTGAAGCCCCGGGGCGTGGGCAGTTCGGGCGCGTTGATGATCTCCGCGGGCATCAGCTCCCTTTCCAGTCGGGTTTGCGACCGTCCTTCCACGCGGCGTAGAACTCGTGAAAGTCGTCGGAGTGCATGAGCAGCGCCTGCGTGAGCGCCTCGGCCTCGATCGCGCTTCCGAGGTCCATGTCGAGCTCGCGGGTCAGCAGCGCCTTCGTCGTCGAGTAGGCGAACGCGGGGCCGGTGGAAAGTCGCTCGGCGAGCGCCCGCGCGGTCTCGGGAAGCTGCTCGTCGGCGATGACCTGGTTCGCGAGGCCGATCTCGTACGCCCGGTCGGCCGGGATCTTCTCGCCGATCATGAGCAGCTCGGTCGCTCGGCCCAGTCCGATGATGCGTGGCAGCAGGTAGGCGCTGCCCATGTCTGCTCCCGACAGACCGACGCGCGTGAACAGGAAGGCAAAACTTGCCGACTGCGCGAGCAGGCGGAAGTCGGCGGCGAGCGCGATCACCGACCCGGCGCCGGCCGCGATTCCGTTGACGGCGGCGATCACAGGCAGCGGGCACTCGCGCAGCGCCTTGACGAGCGCGCCGGTCATCCGGGTGAACTCGAGCAGCCGTGCCGTCGGGAACGTCACGAGCTCGCCGATGATCTCCTCGACGTCACCGCCCGAGCAGAAACCGCGGCCGCGACCGGTGATCACGAGCACTCGCACGTCGCCGCGCTGGGGCAGGCCGATGACGAGGTCACGGAGCGCGCCGTAGACCCCGAACGTGAGTGCGTTGAGCTTGTCCGGACGGTTGAGAGTCACCGTCGCGACCCCGCCCTCGACCTCGAAATCGAACTCCTCACTCACTGGTGGCGACTCCCGCAATACGCTCGGGCGCGACCATACTCGACATAGAAGTCCGGAGCAATGTGGAGTATCATCGCCGCCGAGGAGAGTTGGTCAGCGCCACCCCGTATTGGAACCCGAAGACGGAGACGCTTGAGCGCGAACGTCTCGTCGCGCTTCAGCTCGCGAAGCTCCGTTACCAGTGCCAATGGGCAATGGTGCGGAGCCCGTGGTACCGGCGCCGGTTCGCGGAGGAGGGGTTCGATCCGTCCCAGTTGGCGACGCTTGACGACCTGCGTCGATTGCCGCCGCTGACGCGGGACGAGTGGATGACCTCGCAGGCGGAGCATCCGCCGTACGGGGAGATCCCGACGATTGCCGGCGACGGCGCGATCCGCGTCCACACGACGTCGGGCACGACCGGCCGCGGCCCACTCCGCGCACTCGACTCGCGCAAGGACTGGGCCTGGATCGCGGAGATGTGGTGCTACGCGCTGTGGGGCTGCGGGGTACGACCGGGCGACACGGCATACGTGGCGTTCGGCTACGGCTCGTTCATCGGCTTCTGGGGACTCCACTACGCGATGGAGAAGCTTGGCGTGCTGAACGTGCCAGGGGGTGCGCAGCCGACGGAGGAGAGGGTGCGCCAGATCATCGACTTCGGAGCCACCGTGGTCGCATCGACGCCGACGTACGCGCTGAGGCTCGCGCAGGAGGCGTCACTGTTGGGGATCGACCTGCCCGGATCTTCGGTGCAACGGCTCATCCTGTCCGGAGAGCCGGCGGGTTCGATACCTCAGACGAAGGCGCTGATCGAGGAGCAGTGGGGCGCCAAGGCGTTCGATACCGCCGGGATGACCGAGATCGGCACGATCATGGTGTTCGAGTGCACCGATCAGCCCGGCGGCACGCACATCATTGAGGACCACCTGATCGAGGAGGTACTTGACCCGGCGACGCTCGAGCCCGTGGCGTACGGGTCACGCGGCGAGCGCGTCGTCACGTCGTTTGGCCGGGGCGCGATTCCGCTCATCCGTTATCGGACTGGGGATCTCGTGTGTCGCGTTCCGGCCTCGACGTGCTCGTGTGGGCGTGGCTTCGACATCTACGAGGGCGGCATCCTCGGCCGCGTCGACGACATGAAGATCGTCCGTGGCACGAACGTGTACCCGCGTGCGATCGAGGCGATCGTCCGCGAGTTCCCCGAGGTCGACGAGTTTCAGGCGGTGATCACGCACGAGGGCATCCGGGATGAGATCACGCTGCGCGTCGAGCTCAAGCCCGACTGGCCGGCGGATCAGTGGGACGTGCTCTGCGGGGCGCTCCATAAGCAACTCGCCCACGCCCACGAGGGGCTCAATTTCCGGATCGAGCGCGCCGGCACCGGCGAGCTGCCGCGGTTCGAGCTCAAGGCGAAGCGGACGGTCGATCATCGCGGCGCACCGTTGACCGCGGAGGTCGCCTCGTGACCGTCGACCTGCTCGGCAACGATATGACCGCGCACGAGGAACGGCTGCTCGCCGTCTACGAGGAGCTGAAGGCGTTGTGCGCGGATGAGTCGCTGCCCCCGAACGCCGCCGCCAACTGTCGTGCCGCGCTTGCGCTCATGCACAACGTCGTGAACGGCATGGGTCTGACGTACGAGCATCTGACCGACCTGGGCGTCTAAGCGAACCATGCGTGTCGCCGTCGTCGGTGGAGGGCCCGGGGGGCTGTACTTCGCGATCCTCATGCGCAAGATCGCGCCGGACTCCGAGATCGTCGTCTACGAGCGCAACCGGGCGGGCGACGCGTTCGGCTTCGGCGTTGTCTTCTCCGACGAAACGCTCTCGGTGTTCGAGGACGCCGACCCCGAGTCCTACGCCGCGATCACCGAGCGGTTCGCGAGGTGGAGCGACATCGACATCCGGCTGCGCGGGGAGACGATGCGATCCGGCGGGCACGGCTTCTCCGCGCTGGGCCGCCGCGAGCTGCTCGGGATTTTGCAGGACCGGGCGCTGGCACTCGACGCCGACGTGCGTTTCTCGTCCGAGGCGCCGCCGCTGTCTGAGCTCGGCTGGGCCGACCTGATCGTCGGCGCCGACGGCGCCGCGAGCGGGGTCCGCCACGCGCTTCACAAGGAGTTCGCCCCGGCGCTTGAACCGCGCCAGTGCCGGTACATGTGGATGGGCGTCGACCTTCCGTTCGACGCGTTCAAGTTCTTCATCCAGGAGACACCCAACGGCGTCTTCCAGGCACACGCGTATCCGTATGACGCGCGGATGAGCACGTTCATCGTCGAGACCCACGAGGACACGTGGCGGCGTGCCGGACTTGACACCCTGACGCCCGGGCCCCTGCCGCCCGGCGTCTCCGACGATGCGAGCGTCGAGTTCTGCGCCTCGTTGTTCGCCGAGGAGCTTGAGAGCCGTCCGCTGCTCGCCAACAACTCCAAGTGGATCAACTTCATGACCGTCCGCTGCCCACGTTGGTGCGCCGAGAACGTCGTGCTGATCGGCGACGCGGCGCACACTGCGCACTTCTCGATTGGGTCCGGGACGAAGCTCGCGATGGAGGACGCGGTTGCGCTGGCGTGGGCGTTCAAGACGCACGGGGAGGACCTCGGGTCGGCGAGTGCCGCCTACGAGGAGGAACGGCGGCCGATCGTCGAATCGACCCAGCGCGCTGCCCAGGCGTCGCTCGAGTGGTTCGAGGGGCTCGGCCGGTACGTCGAGCAACCGCGGATGCAGTTCGCGTTCAACCTGCTGACGCGCTCGCGCCGGGTCACCTACGACAACCTGCGTCTCCGCGATCCCGAGTTCGTTCGCGCGGTCCACCCAGATGACGCGCCGCCGATGTTCACCCCGTTCACGCTGCGGGCCCTAACCCTAGGCAACCGCGTCGTCGTCTCGCCCATGGACATGTACTCCGCCGTCGATGGGACAGTGGGTGATTTTCACCTCGTTCATCTCGGCTCCCGAGCCCTCGGCGGCGCCGGCCTGCTCATGACCGAGATGATCTGCGTCTCGGACATCGGCAGGATCACGCCCGGGTGCGCGGGGATGTGGTGCGACGAGCACGTCGCGGCCTGGAAGCGGATCGTTCAGTTCGTCCACGCCCACGGGGGCTGCGCGTTCGGTGCCCAGATCGGCCACTCCGGTCGCAAGGGCTCGACCAAGCTCATGTGGGAGGGGATCGACGAGCCGCTGCCGGAGGGCAACTGGGGGGTGATCGCGCCGTCACCGATCCCGTACAGCCCGCGCAACCAGGTCCCGCGGGAGATGACCGCCTGGGACCTTGAGGCCGTCCAAGGCGAGTTCGCGCGGGCGACGTTCGGCGTGCTGGAGGCCGGATTCGATCTGCTCGAACTGCATTGTGCGCACGGATACCTGCTCTCGTCGTTCCTCTCACCGCTGACGAACCAGCGGTCCGACAAGTACGGCGGCTCGCTTGAGAACCGGGCGCGTTACCCGCTCGAGGTGTTCGACACGTGCCGCGCGATCTGGCCCTCGCACAAGCCGATGAGCGTCCGGATCTCGGCGGTCGACTGGGTGCCGGGCGGGTTCGACGCCGACGACGCGGTCGCGTTCGCGGGGATGCTCTCCGAGCATGGTGCCGACATCGTGGACGTGTCCTCCGGCCAGGTCTCGCCAGAGGAGCGCCCGGCGTTCGGGCGCTCGTTCCAGACGCCGTTCGCCGACCGGATCCGCCACGAGGTCGGGCTGCCGACGATCGCCGTCGGCGCGATCTCGTCGTATGACGACGTCAACACGATCGTTTGTGCCGGGCGCGCCGACCTCTGTGCGTTGGCGCGGCCGCACCTGTACGACCCGCACTGGACGCTGCACGCGGCGGCGGAGCAGGGGTATGCGGGCGTGCGCTGGATCCCGCAATACGACGCCGGTTCCCGCAAGCCGCCCGACGGCCGCGACACCGTCGGCAAGGAGCTCGGGCGGACGTTCGAGCCGCTGTCACCGTCACTAGCGACATGAGCCTGAGCGCACCTGACGGGCTGCAACCTCAGGACCTCGTGATCACGCTGCTCGGGACCTACGTCCGCCCGTTCGGCGGCGGCCCCGTGTGGTCTGGCGGGCTGGTGTCGCTACTCGGGGAGTTCGGGTTCTCGCACGGTGCCGCCCGCGTCGCGCTGACGCGGCTCGTCCGCCGCGGACTGCTTGACCGGGTGCGGTCCGGCCGGCTCGTCCACTACCGGGTGACCCCGCGCTGCGATCGCCTGCTCGCCGAGGGTGACGGCCGGATCTTCTCGCTCGGTTCCGCGCGGGCGAGCGGCGACTGGTGGACGGTCGTCTGGCACCAGATCCCGGAGGACCAGCGCCTCGAGCGCTCCCGCCTCGCCCGACGGCTGCGCTTCCTGGGGTTCGGCTCGGTCCAGGACAGCGTGTGGGTGTCCCCGCACGACCACGCCGCCGAAGTCGAGAAGCTCGTCGGTGACCTCGATGTCGCGTCCGTGACCGCTGTGTTCCTCGCGTCGGTCGGCTCGATGCACGGCCTGCCCGCGCTCGTCGCCCGCGGCTGGGATCTGACCGGGCTCGTCGATCGCTACGAGGCGTTCGTCACGGAGTTCACGCCGTACCTCCGCGAGGACGTCGACGACAACGTGGCCTTCGTCGTCCGCACCCGGCTCGTGCACATGTTCCGCGGCTTTCCGTTCCTCGATCCCGAGCTCCCGGAGGAACTCGCGCCGGTCTCACGCCCACGCGACGCCGCGGTCGCCGTGTTCCGTTCCGTGTTCGACCGGCTCGCGGACTCGTCACAGCGCCACTTCGACGCGGTGACCACCGCCGGCGACCGGCGCCGGTGCGGGATTGGCTTCTGCGTAACACCCCCTGTTCCCGAAAAGCCAATCCCCGGGCGACGGTGCGGCTCAATCCTTGGGCACGAACGCGAACACCCGACTCGGGCTCCCGGTACCGCCCACCAATTTCAACGGCGAGACAACGATCAGCGCGCCCGTGATCGGCAAGCGTTCTAGGTTCGCCAGCTGCGTCAGGCCGAGCCGCCCGGCGCCGAGCAGGAAGTTGTGAACCGGGAACGGCGGGTCAAAGCCGCCCGCGGCGCCCGCATCGATCCCGACGGTCTCGACCCCGAAACCGGAGATCCCGCGCTCGTTGGCAAGCCACCGGGACGCCTCGACGTCCGGGCCCGGCGTGACCGGTCCCTGCTCGCCGACGTTGAGGAACGCGGACTCGTCCTGGGCGCGTGAGCCCCACCCGGTACGGAGCAGCACCCAGGCCCCCTCTGGCACCTCGCCGTTCGCCTGTTCCCACGCGGTGATGTCGTCGACCGTCAGGAGGTACCCCGGATCGGCTGCGGTCTCGGCCGTCTTGTCGATCACGCACGCGGGTCCGATCAACTGCGTCGCGTCGATCGACGCGACGTCGTTGCCGTCCTGGCCGGTGACCCAGTGGATCGGTGCGTCGAGGTGGGTGCCGACGTGTTCGCCGATCGTCAGCGTGTACCACGCCCAGGCCGGACCGCGGTCGTCGTAGTGGCTGATCTCCTCCCGGGTGAGACCGGGCGTGTTCGCGAACGGCGGTGGCAGCTTGATCACCGGCGTCGACTCCGTCAACGGCTGAGTCAGGTCGACGATCTCGACGCTCCCGCCGGCGAGGCCTGAAACGAGGTCGGCTACCTGGGTCATGTTCTCTCTCCTTGGGTTATCCGGGTCGGGTTATCCCGCGCGGAAGGCCTCCTCGAGCCACTCCGCGCAGATCGCTGGGTTGACCTTGGCGTCAAGCACCAGCGGATGGCCGCGGCGCTCGGACAGCCAGTCGTCGATCACGTTGAGGTCGGCGACGTTGCGCACGATCTGGCCGCGCGCGCCGCACGCGGTCGCCACCGCCGCGATGTCCGCGTCCGGAAAGCGCACGCGTGAGACGTCGTGGCCCATGGGCGCGAAGTGGTGCACCTCGGCGCCGTACGCGGTGTCGTCGTAGACGACGACGAGCAACCGGTCGAGCTTCAGCCGTGCCGCGGTCTCCAACTCCGCGAGCGCCATGAACGCGCCGCCGTCACCGATCGCCGCCACCGTCAGCCGCTCCGGGTTGGCGATCGCGGCGCCGATCGCGTTGCCGAGGCCGAGCCCGACGGCTTGAAAGCCGTTCGGGAAGATCCACGCGCGCGCGTCCGGGACGTCGAGATACATCGACGGGTAGCCGAGGAAGTGGCCGGAGTCGACGGCGACCGCGCGGTCGCGGGGGAGGCGCTGAGCAAGCGCGATGCTGAGGGTGCGCGGGTCGATGAACTCGTCGGTCGAGGCGTCCTCGTAGGGCTCATCGCGCCAGCGGCGGGAGGCGATCTGCGCGGCGAGCGCCTCGGTTCGGAACCCGGTGTTCCGATGCTCGCGCGCCGCGAGCTCCTCGAGCAGGGCGAGCGTCGTCGCGTGGACGTCGCCGACGAGCGCGTGGTCGACGGGCCGGTTGCGGGCGATCGCTCGCGGCTCGACGTCGATCTGGATGACGGTCGCGTCCGCGTTGATGAGAGCGCCGTGGCGCGTCGTCCAGTGGTTGACCGAGGCCCCGGCGACGATCACGAGGTCGGCCTGGGGGAGCAGCTCGGCGGCGAACGGCGACGCGAACCCGCCGGAGATCCCCAGCGCGTACGGCAGTCCCGTGAACAGTCCGTTCGCCGGGGCCGAGGTGGCGAGGATCGCGCCGATCCGCTCGCCGAGCGCCTCGAGTTCGGCGCCGGCGTCGGCGAGCACCGCGCCGCGGCCGGCGATGATCGCGGGCCTCTCCGCGCGGGCGATCTGCTCGGCCACCTCCATCACCGCACGCATCGACGGCTCCGGTGACGGGAGGTCGGGCGGGGCCGGCTGCCGCGGCTCGGTGCTCGCGGCCGGCTGCGGCTGGATGTCGATTGGGAGCATCAGCACGACCGGGCGGCGCTCGGTGATCGCGCGGTGATAGGCGCGCTGCGCGTCGTCCGCTGCAGTGCGCGGGCTGAACACGCGGTCGGCGATCGCGCCGACGGACTCGACCAGGTCGTGCTGGTCGATCCGGAAGTTGCTCGTGAGCGCCGCCGCCGGCGTCTCGCCGGAGAGGACGAGCAGCGGCGTCCGGCTCTTCGTCGCCTCGGTGAGGCCGGTCATCGTGTTTGTCAGGCCCGGGCCCTGGTGGACGCTGCACACGCCGACCCGGCCGGTCGTCCGGGCATACCCGTCGGCCATGCAGATGGCACCGCCCTCATGGCGGGCGTGGTGGAAGTGTGCGCCGCCCTGGCACAGCGCGTTCGTGACGACGAGGTTGCCGCTGCCGAGCACGCCGAAGGCGTCCTGCACACCCTGGGCTGCGATCGTCAGGCCGACGACATCGGCAACGGACGGCGGCGTCATACCGGCGCGACCGCGAGCTTGGAACTCCCCTCCGGGTGGCACACGACGCGGCCATGCTACTTCGGAGCGCGGTGCGGTGTCCACCTTCGCGCGGTTGCGCCACCGGCGCTGCGGGAATAGCCTGTGGTATGAGCTTTCGGGACCTCCCTGCCGCTGCCGATGAGCCGGCCAAGCCCGCCGTGCCGGCCGATCCCGGTCCGGCATCGGCAGAGCCCGAACCGGCCGCCGCAGCCACCAATCCCGGCCCCGCCGCGCCGGCCGAGACCGCGGCACCTCAGCGGAACATGCTCCCGGCCCGCGGCCGTCGGCGTCTCGGGGCTGAGCGGGTGCTCGTCCGCATCATCGCGACGTGCGGGATCATCGCGATCGGCGTCGTGATCGCGGCGATCATGGTTTCCAGCCATTCGCAGGGCTGGATCACGGGCCTCGTCGTCGCGACCGTGAGCGTCGTCCTCTCCGCGATTCTCTGGTCCTCACGCCAGGTCTGAGTCTCCGTCGCGTACTGTGAAGTGCGTGACCGAGGAGTTCGCGATCAGCACGCGGGGGCTGCGCAAGGCCTACGGTGACGTGCAGGCGCTCGATGGCGTCGACCTCGACGCTGCCCGCGGTTCGGTGCTCGGGCTGCTCGGCCCGAACGGCGCCGGCAAGACGACCGTCGTGCGGATCCTGACGACGCTGCTCAAGCCCGACGCCGGGACCGCTCAGGTCGCCGGGCTCGACGTCATCCGCGACGCGACCGAGCTGCGGTCACGCATCGGCCTCGCCGGCCAGTACGCGGCGGTCGATGAGAACCTCACCGGTCTGGAGAACCTGACGATGGTCGGGCGGCTGTACGGCATGCGCCGGGCCGACGCCAAGGCCCGTGGCAACGAGTTGCTCGAGCGCTTCGATCTTCTCGATGCGGCGTCGCGACCGGTCAAGGGCTACTCGGGCGGGATGCGTCGCCGGCTTGATCTCGCCGACGCGCTCGTCGCCCGCCCGCCGGTCCTGTTCCTTGATGAGCCGACGACCGGCCTTGACCCGCGCAGTCGGCTCTCGCTGTGGGAGGTGATCGAGGAGCTCGTACGTGAGGGCCGGACCGTGCTCCTGACGACGCAGTATCTCGATGAGGCGGATCGGCTCGCCGATGAGATCGCGGTCATCGACCATGGGCGCGTGATCGCCAAGGGCACCTCGGACGAGCTCAAGGCCCAGGTTGGCGGCGAGCGACTCGACGTGACGCTCGAGCCCGACGCCGACCCCGAGGCCGCCATCCGCGCGCTCGCCCCGATGTCCGAGGAAGCGCCGAGCGCGGAGGACCACGTCGTCCGGGTCAGCGTCCGTTCGCGCAAAGGGAGCATCGTCGAGGCGGTCCGGCGGCTGAGCGAAGCCGGCGTCGACGTCGACGATCTCGTCGTGCGCCGCCCAACGCTGGACGACGTGTTCCTGACGCTCACCGGGCACGCCGCCGAGGACGCTGCTGCGGACGGTGCCGCGGAGAGTGCGGAGACGCCGAGCGAGACGGAACGAGCGGCGTGAGGCGACTCGTCACGGACACGCTGATCATCGCCGAGCGCAACCTCGTGCGCCTCCCGCGCGCGCCGGATCTGCTGCTCGCATTCACGATCCAGCCGATCATGTTCGTGCTCCTGTTCCGCTACGTCTTCGGCGGTGCGATCAAGACGCCGGGCTACTCATACGTCGACTTCCTGATCCCAGGGATCATCGTCCAGAACATTGCCTTTGGCGGATTCGTGACTGCGCTCGGGCTCAACGAGGACGTCCACAAGGGCCTGATCGACCGCTTTCGCTCGCTGCCGATGTCGCGGGCGGCCGTGCTCGCCGGCCGGACGACCGCCGACATCGTCACCAACACGCTGTCGGTGACGGTGCTCCTGGTGACCGGGATCATCGTCGGCTTCTCCTTCCACACCGACTTCTGGCACGCGGCAGCGGGGTTCCTCCTGTTGCTGTTCTTCGGCTATGCGTTCTCGTGGTTCTTCGCGCTCATCGGGCTGCTCGTCTCCTCGCCGGAGGCGGCGAACTCGGTCGGCTTCATCGCCGTGTTCCCGCTCACCTTCATCTCCTCAGCGTTCGTCCCGGTCGTGTCGATGCCGGAACCGCTCAAGTCGTTCGCGGAGGTCAACCCATTCACGATCATGGTCGACGCGATTCGCTCGCTGTGGCTCGGCGCGCCGGCCCACAACTACGTGTGGGGCGCGATCGTCTGGACGGTCGTGATCATCGCCGTGTTCGCGCCGCTCGCGGTGGGGCGGTACCGCCGGACCGCCGGAAGGTAGGCGGGTCGGCGTGCGCCTCAATCCGACGTTGCTCCTGCCGAACGCTTGAGTATGCGCCTCCACGTCCTCAGCGACCTGCACCTGGAGAAAGCACCGTTCGACGCCGACGGGGTCGAGGCCGACGTCCTCATCCTCGCCGGCGACACCCACGTTGGCACGCGCGGGGTCGACCGGGCACGAGAGCTGTCTGATGGGCGCCCGCTGCTCTACGTCGCGGGCAACCACGAGTTCTACGGCGGGTCGCTCCCCGGGGTCATCGACGATCTGCGCGCCGCCACCGACGAATCGCCGATCCACGTGCTGGAGAACGACGAGGTCGTGCTTGACGACGTCCGCTTCCTGGGTTGCACGCTGTGGAGCGACTTCGAGTTCGACGGTGCAGAGACCAGGCACGCATCGATGCGGCTCTCCGAGCGCGTCGTCAACGACTACTCGCACATCACCTACGGCCCCGCCGGGCGGACGCTGACCCCGGCCGACACCCGGATGCTCCATGTCTCCTCGCGTGCCTGGCTCGCCGATCGGCTGGCGGATGACTTCGACGGGACGACGGTCGTCATCACCCACCACCAGCCGGTGATCCGCGGCAAGCCGGATAACCGGCTGCTGCGCACGATCGCGGGCGCGTTCGCGAGCGACGTCACCGAGCTGATGGACGGCGACCGCGCACAACTGTGGATCTACGGACACACCCACCGCGCCGCCGATCTCGATGTCAACGGCACGCGCGTCCTCAGCAATCCGCGCGGGTATCCGACGGAGCCCGTCGCGGAATTCGACCCGGGACTTACCGTCGATATTTAGGCTTGCGTTGAGGTGTCGGTGAAGCTCCATTCCGGCGAGTGCTTGTGCGGCGGCGTGCGATACGTCGTCAACGGCGTGCTCCGAGACGTCGTCGTCTGCCATTGCTCGCGGTGCCGGCGCACCCACGGCCACGTCGCCGCCTACACGGCGTGTGCCGCCAAGGACCTTGATGTCATCGCCGACACCACGCTGGTCTGGTACCAGGCCGACGGTCGTGCCCGCGGCTTCTGCAACCGCTGTGGCGCGAGCCTCTTCTGGCAGGCGTTCGACCGCCCGACGATCTCGATCGCCGCCGGCACGCTCGACGAGCCCACCGGCTTGAAGACGATCGCGCAGATCCACACGGACGAGCCGGGCGACTACTACACCGAGCTCGGCGAGGGCGGGATCTACCCGGCCGGCCTGCCCGACGAGTGAGACGAGTCGCACCGTGAGCCACCCCGGGACCACGCTCCTGCGAGCACCGGCACCCGTCCGGGCGGATCAACCGGCCTACCGTTCGAGAACTCTCGTTCGTTGTCGCAGCCGGTGCGATCGACCCAGCGTGCCTAACCGGCACGACTGCCCGCGAGTGTTGGCGCGGGCGGAGGTTCGGGAACCGGTTCGACCCTTACCGAGCGCCTGTGGACAGAATCGACACGGTGTGTAGCTTCTTGCGTTCGATGCTGAAGCGGGGAGCAGCCATCTCGGGTGCCGTTGCTGTCGTCGCACTGATGTGCGTGACGGTTGCGACTGGATCGTCGAAGTCCGAGCGGCAGGCCGCCTACGACGCCGGAATCGCTGCCTACGTCCACGGCTTTCCGCCGCTCATCAGCCGGGCCTCCCAGGCGGTCTTCCCGGTCAACAGTCTCGTCGGCGTCGCCGGTCTGAGCACGCCCGCGAACAAGATCGTCGTCCTCCCGAATGTCGACACGGTGTACACCGTGTCGCGGCTCGACCTGAGATCCGGCCCGCTGATCGTCGGCGTTCCCGCCTCGCCGCGCCGGTACTACGTGTTCCAGCTCATGGACGCGTACACGAACGTGTTCGGCTACATCGGGACACGAGCGACCGGGACGCATGCGGGCGCCTACGCGATCGTCGGCCCCTCGCACCCCGGCGCCGTTCCCGGCTACCGGACGATCCACAGCCCGACGCCGGATGCGCTCCTCCTCGGGCGTACGCTCGTCAAGGCGGGTGAGTCGACGAGCGCGGTCTCGGCCGTGCTCGCCTCCTACACGATGACGCCGCTGTCGGCGCTCGCCGGCGGCGGTGCCCCGCATCATTCGCTGGTGATCGCGTCGGGGGCCCGCGGGGCAACGCCGCCACTCGCCGGTGGCACGACGTTCCTCGGCAAGTTCGACGATCTGCTCGCCGCCGATCCGCCGAGCGCGGCCGAGCGCCGCGTCCTCGCCGGGCTCAACCGGTTCGGGATCGGTGCCGGGCGGTCCAGCGCGCTCGCCGGTCTGCCTGCCGACATCCGCGCGGCCCTCATCCGCGGGATCAACGCCGGGCCAGCCCGCGTCGCCGCGCTCGCGAAGCAGCTGCAGACCGGTCGCGGGCACGAGCACGCGGGCTGGGAGATCCCCGCCGCTGACATTGGACGGTACGGCGCCGACTACAACCAGCGCGCGGCGACCGCCCACGACGCGCTGTGGGCGAACACGCCCGACGAGGCCGTCTACTTCATGACCGAACGTGACGGACTGAGCCGGTCACTGAGTGGCCGCCACCGATACGTGCTCCGCTTCGCGCACCGACTGCCCGCGCGGGCGTTCTGGTCGGTGACGATGTACGACGCCGGTCGTCATCTCTACGCCAACTCGCAGGGCCGCTACGCGCTCGGCGACCGCAACCTGGCACCTGGGCGGGGCGGCTCGTTCACGCTCCGCCTTCAGCACGGCGCGCCGAAGACTGGACGGAGCAGTTGGTTGCCCGCCCCGGCCGGGCACTTCATCGTCGTGCTCCGGCTGTACGTGCCGACGCGTGCCGCCGTGAGCGGGCATTGGCGCCCCCCGGGCATCGCCTGCTCGGACTGCTCCGCGCCGCGTCGCTGATCGAGATCTTCCCGCCGGATGCCCGCACGCCAATCCGGCTGCGGCGAACTACGCGGTGCGACCGGCGATTCGAGCGGATGTCATGTGGCCCGGAAATGCCGAGAATTTTTACGTGTTCCGGGAAGGCGCACACGACGCATTGGTTCCCTCCGTGGGGGTTTGGCATGAATGACCGCGATTACAACGGCGGACACGGCAAGGCGAAGCGAGACACGGTCCTGGCGAAGTTCGCGTTTGCCTGGCTCATACCCGCCGTCGTCCTCACGGTCATCCAGCTGATCACGATGGGCAAGGTCACGCCGCTCGCCGTCGCGTTTGACGCGATCGCCGCGATCATGCTCCCGTTCGGCATCCTCTCGCTCGCGATCGCATTCGCGACCCACACCGACGACGGCCCGCCCCCAGAGGACGGCGGTGGCGGCGGCTGGTGGAGTCCGCCGCGTGACGAGGAGCCGCCACCGCTCGGCGGGCTGAGCATCGACTGGGACAAGTTCGAGGCGGACTTCCGCAGCTACTCGAACCTCGTCACCCGCGTCTGACCAAAGCTAGAACGGCTGCGTGCCGCAGCGGAAGAAGTAGGGCAGCGTCGCCAGCGGCGCCGCGACGGTCATGCTCCGCCGACCGCGGTACGTGCGGTGGGTCCGCGGATCCCGCCAGCAGCCGCTCGGGAAATACACGCTTCGGCCCCGCGCCCCCTGGGTGACGACGGGCGCGACGAGCACGTCGGCGCCGAGCATCCACTCCTGCTCCTGGCCCGCCGCACGCCCGTCGCCGGGGAAGGCAAGCCACAGCGGGCGCGTCGGCGGCATCCCGGTGTGGTCGGCCTGCTTCCAGAGCTTCAGGATGAGTGGCGCCGCACGTTCGTGCAGGCGCGAGATCGCGTTGTAGATCCGGACCGTCTGCGCGTCGTAGGACCACGGTGTGTGCGTGCCCGCCTTGCCCGAGCCGTGCAGGCGGAACACGGGACTGAGCGCTGACCACTCGGCCCAGCGCAGCAGCAGTTCCTTCGTGGTCGGTGGAGATGTGTAGTCGTAGTAGCCGCCGATGTCGGTCGCGAACCCGTAGGCGCCTCCGACGGCCCGGTTGAGCATGTCCGGCCCAAGTGATTGCAGGCCCGCCGCCTGGCCCCAGTTCGTCGCCTCGTCGCCGGGGACGTTCGCGTACTCGTACGCCGCCGAGCCGGGGCTGCCCGAGTAGCCGGTCCGGTTGAAGAACCACAGCTGGCGGTGCGGGTGGGTCCCCTCGTACGCGGTGATCGCCGCGCGGTTCGCCTTCTGATAGAGCACCGGGTACTCGTTGTGCATCGCGCGGCCGGTCTGCCCGCTCCAGAAGTGCATGTCGAACGTGACCTCCTCGCCGAAGTCCGCGTGGAACCCGTCGAAGCCGTAGTCAAAGACCTTCGCGAGCTCGCGCTTCCAGAACGCGACCGCCGCCGGGTTGCTGAAGTCAAGCAGCGCGATGTTCTGTCCGAGCGTGCCGGTCGTCGTGTACGTGGTTCCGTCGGCGCGGCGGATGGTGAGGTGTTCGCGGTCGGGCGTGGATCCGGGCGTGATGAACGGTCTCAGGTACGCGATCACGTGGATGTGACGCGCGTGGAGCTCGCGGATGATCTTCTGCTGGGTCGCGAAGCTCGTCACCCGCGGGTGGTAGATGACGAGGCCGTCGTTGTCGTCATTCTGCATGTTCCACCCCTCGATCCGGTACGCGGTGAGGGGCAGGTGGTAGCGGTCGATGTTCGCGATGTCCTCGTTGAGGCTCGCCTCGTACCGGGCCAGCGTCGTGCCGCCGTTCTTGACGAGGCGGTCGAGCATCGGCCCGAGCGCCCACGCCGGTGGGGTCGGCTGGCGGCCGGTCCGTTTCGTGAGGGCGGCGATCGCCGTCGTCGGTTTTCCGGGTGCGACGACGTAGGTCAGCGACGGCGCCGAGACCGCGACGCTCCACGCGTCCGGCCGGTCCGAGTCGAGCCGGAAGCGAGCGAGTTGCGGCTGATCGAGCAGGAACCCGTAGCCAGCCGATGAGAGGAACTGCGCCTGGCTGTAGAAGACTGCCGTTGGGCCGTTCGGATACAGGATCGAGGACGGTCCCGTCGTCGTCGGGAGGCCGGCGATGTTCTCCTCGTTGTCGAACGTCGAGAGCGCAACGCCGTGCTGGTCGACGGCGTTGTGGGGACCGCCGAAGCCATGGAACGCCTCGGACCGCGACGAGGTGAACGAGTCGCTCATCATCGCGACGCCGAGCGCCGGGTGGGGGGTGGCGGAGACGCGGATGAGACCCGCGCCGGCGGGTGCGATCGTGACCGTGAGCGTCCGGTGTGACGGGTCGTTCGTCGACACCGTGAGGGTCAGGCCGCGTCGTGTCTTGCGCGCTGTGATGACCCGCCGAGCGGCGTACTGCGTGCCCTGCCGGATTCCGCTCTTGAGGTTCCCCGCCCACACGCCGCCGGCGTACTGCTCGAGCGTCTCCGTGCCGACGAGATAGGACAGCGGCGCGTACAGCTGGTGGCTCGTCGGCGCGTCCGTGCCGGGGGCGATCGGATCGGCGGTCGGCGGCATCGCGGTCGGGCCGGGCCGGGTGTTCGCCACCTCGCCGAGCCGCGCGTGCCGGCCGGCGGAGATCTGCAGCCGGAACGGATCGGTCTGGACGATCGCGGTGGCGCCGTGGCCGGCCACGACAAGCTGGCGCGGCACGGACGACGTCGCTGCCGCCGCGGCCGTCGCCGGGACGGTCACGACCGCCGTCGCTACCAGGAGTGCACGCGCGCGGCGAATTCTTCGGAGGCCCCTCTCCATCTGCGCGCCGAGCGTATCAATCGATTGCCGGCGATCAGACGTCGGGCGATTCCTTTCCGCGGCCGGACGAGTCTGCATGGTCAGGCGCACATCGATTACCGGATGAAGGGAGCTGACATGAACCACGATGAGCAGGCCGTTCGTGCCACGCTTGACGGCTGCCGAGCGGCTCGATCGCTACATGACCGGATTGGCGGGCGATCCCGATCGAGGTGAACGGCGGAGTCGGCGCGGCCGCGTATCACCGGACGACCAACGGCCGGTCTGGCCGTCACGCGTCGTTCGCGATCGTCGCCCTCGGAGTCGCCCGGGACGGGATCCACCGCATCACGCTGTTCGGCGAGCCGGCGTTGTTCGATCGGTTCGGCGTGCCGCGCGAGCTGCCGGCCTCAGGCTGAGCTCACACGGGAGGCGAGAGCGCTCCGAGCGTCGTCTCGATGAGGGTGCGTTCGGCCACGCGCTCGGGGAGCGTGCCGTTCGTGACGCTGAGGCTCGCGGCGTGGATGAGCTCGAGCAGGACGGTCAGCATCCACTCCACGGGCAGGTCCTTGTTGAACGCGCCGCTCTTCCTGCCGCGGATGAGCAGCGGTGTGATGAGGCCGAGGATCGGCTGGTGCAGCCGACGCAGATGCTCGTGGCCGAGCCGCGTGTTGATCTCGACGAGTGCGTGGTAGCGCCCGAGGCTCTCCCAACTCCTCGCCAGGACCCGCTCGAGCGCGACGCGCGGCTCGCCCTGGTCTGGCGCCGCCGCCTCAAGCGCGGCGGTCGCCTCGGTGATCGCCCGTTCGGTGACCGCCTGGATCAGATCCTCACGGGTGGGAAAGTGGACATAGACCGTGGCTCGTACCACCCCGGCACGCAGGGCGATCGCCGAGACGCTCGCGTCCGGATCGGAGGCGAGCGCCTCGACGGCCGCGTCGAGGATCGCCGCCACGCTCCGTTCAGCGTCAGCCCGCCGCTTTGGCGCGGTCTGGGCTTTCGCCGGACGTTTGCGGGCGGGAGGCATCAGGCCGTTGCTCAGTGGATCGACGCCGGTCGAGAGACCGCGAGCTTCGGCAGGAACGCCTTCGCACCCGGCACGATGATGAGCGACAGCGCTCCCGCGGCGGCGGCGATCACACCGGCCGCGAGGAACGCGTCAGCAATGCCGGCCGCCGCGTTGCCGCCGCCATGCCCGGGAGTGACTGCCGTCACGGCGATGCTCGTCAACACCGCGAGCCCGATCGACCCGCCGATTTCGTGTCCGGTTGTGTTCAGGCCGGAGAGCATTCCACTTTCCGCCTCTGTCGCCCCCGCGAGCACGGACACCGCGACCGACACGAGCACCATTCCGAGCCCGATACCCGCGATCAGCATCCCGGGCACCACGTCGGCGATGTAGCTCCCGGTGTCGCTGACGCCGGTGAGCAGCAGCATGCCGCCCGCGGTCAGAGCGAAGCCGATCGCGAGAGCGACCTTCGGCCCGTGGTTGTTGATGGCGTGCGTCCCGGCATGCACCCCGCCCGCGGTGACGAGCGCAAAGGGCAGGAACGCGAGCCCGGTCTCGAGCGCGTTGGCGCCGAGCACCGTCTGGAGGTACAGCGAGGTGAGCAGGAACGAGCCGAACAGAACGGCGGCGCCCGCGAGCATCATCACAAACCCGCCGCCGACCGCCCGGTCGGCCAACCGCCGGACGTTGAGGAGTGGGTGTGAGGCGCGGGCCTCGTAGATCATGAACAGGAGCAGGCCGGCGAGTCCCGCCGCACCGACGCCGAGCGTCTGTGCGGAGCGCCACCCCGCCGATTGCGCCTGCGAGAGCGAGAAGACGATCGCCCCGACGCTCAACGTCGCCACCAGCGCCCCCGGGAGATCGACCTCGCGCCAGTGCGCCGGGCGCGTGTCCGGAAGCACGGTGGCCAGGATCCGCGCGCCGACGAACAGTCCGATCGGGAGGTTGATGAGGAAGATCGCGCGCCAGTCAACAAGCTGGGTGAGGATGCCGCCAACGAGGACGCCGATCGCCGCGCCCGCGCCGCCGACCGCCCCCCACACGCCGAGCGCCCGCGTGCGCTCGGGCCCGGGGTCGAACGAGGCGGTGATGATTGACAGCGCCGCGGGGGACAGCATCGCCGCGCCGATGCCCTGCCCGGCGCGCGCCGCGAACAGCGATGCGGCGCCACCCGCCACCGCCGACGCGGCGGACGCGACCGTGAACACGGCCAGACCGGTCAGGAACATCCGTCGCCGCCCGAGCAGGTCGGCCGCTCGACCTCCGAGCAGCAGGAGGCTGCCGAACACCACCGAGTAGCTCGTGATCGTCCAGCTGAGTTCGGTGGGGCCGAGACGGAGGTCTCGTGCGAGATCGGGCAGCGCGACGTTCACCGCTGAGATGTCGAGGATGACCATGAGCTGCGCGAGCGCCAGTAGCGCGAGTAGCCCGCGGCGCCTCGGGCGACCGGGCGGCGGCTCCGCGAGAGGAGAGGACGGGGTGCGGTGGTCCATGAAACGACTCCTGGGATGCGTCGATTTACGAAATCAGACAGTACTGTCCGACTTAAGATATCAGACACCTCTGTCTGCTTTCCACGGGTCGAGCCGGTTCGTGTTTTTGCAGCGGCCCGGGTCATGGCCCGCGGTGCCGAGCGGGCACGCGTCCGGCGTGATACTCCGTCGCGATGGACGCCATGCTTCCCCGGTTCGTCTCGACGCTGCCCGAGGGCGTGTACCGCTCGGAGCTGCCGACGCCGTTCCGCGTTGGGCGCGTCAACTGCTATCTGCTCACCGACCCGCCGGTGACTTTGATCGATCCGGGCACGCTTGAGCCAGGCTCACTCGACGCGCTCGCCACGTTTCTCCGCGAGTACGGCCTTGGCTTTACCGACGTCGAGCAGATCGTGATCACACACGGCCACCCCGACCACTTCGGCGCGGCGGCGGTCGTCGCCGCGCGTTCTGGCGCGCGGATCGTGTGTGGCGCCCCGGAGCGGGACAGCCTCGTCAGCGCGCGGGATTCCGGCGAGGCGTACGTGCTCCTGCGCCGGCTCGGCCTGCCCGAGGCGGTCGCCGGTGGCCTCGTCGCGTCCGGCAACGGCGTGCTCGCCCGGGTCGTCAAGTTCGCTGACCCCGCGATGCTGTTCCCCGTCTATGAGGGCGATCGCCTCCGCGCCGGCGGCCGCGAGTTCGTGTGCCTGCTCAGCTCCGGCCATGCCGACGGCCACCTGTCGCTGTGGGATCCCCGCGACGGCTTCCTGTTCAGCGGTGATCACCTGCTCCCCCGGATCATCCCGGTGCCCACACTCGTCGGCGGTGAGGAGGCCGCGCGCCGCCGCCCGTTCCTTGAGTACCTCGGTGGCCTGGAGCGCTTCGCCTCCCTCCAGCCGGAGATGCTCCTCCCGGGGCACGGCAGTCCGTTCACCGATGTCGAGTTGCTCGCCGATCGGCTCCACTCCCACAGCCGGAGCCGCGCCGAGGGCATCGCCGAGATCCTGTCGGAGTCGGACACACCCGTCAGCCCGTACGAGATCGCCCAGCGACTTCAGTGGCAGCCCCAGGGTGCCCGGCTGATCATGGGCCTCGCGAACGTGCAGGGTCACCTCGATCTCCTCGCCGACGCCGACCGGGTCGTCGCGTCGGAGACCGACGGCGTCGTGACCTACCGGCTCGGCCGGCGCATCTGAAAGACGTTGTCGACGACCGCGTAGTCGCCCGGGCCGCCGAGCCGCGCGATCGGTTTGAGCCCCAGCGTGCGCACGACCCCGTCCTCGTCGATCGCCGACTCGTCGAGGTGCACACCGACGACCTGCCCGATCACGACGTACTGATCGACCGGATCGTCATGGATGTCGTGGAGCTGGACGGCGTGGACGACCTGGCATTCCATCGCGCACCGCGCGGCTGCCACCCGCGGTGGCGCGACGATCCGGGACGGCGCCATCTCCAATCCCGCCCGCTCGAACTCGCTTTGCCCGCGCGGCAGCGGCGCCGAGCTCTCGTTCATCTGCTCGCGCAGGTCGTAGGTGACGAGATTCCATACGAACTCCCGCGCCTCTCCCGCGAACGTCGCCGAGTCCTTCGCGCCGTGGCTCGAGAACGCCAGCATCGGCGGACCCTCCCCGATCGCATTGAAGAAGCTGTACGGCGCCAGGTTCACCGCGCCGTCCGCGCTCAGCGTCGAGATCCACCCGATCGGCCGCGGCGCCACGAGCGCCTTGAACGGATCGTGTGGCAGCACGTCCCGATCCCGCTTGTCGGGCTCGTAGAAGAGCATCGGCGGCAGACGCTACCCGCCCGGTTGGCATTGGGCCTTGACCCCAATAGTTGGGGTGAACTCCCAAAACCAACTCGAGGCGCCCGGCGGACGCACCGCGCCAGCGCATGGACTCGCGCCGGGGAGCGCCTGGCCCCGGCCGGTGAACAACGAAGAGCCTGGCGCCCCGTCACTGCCCGAGCCGTGAGCCGGCTCCCGTCAGCCTCCGGTGCGCCAGGCCCCGATGAGAGCAGCTCCGGGGACATCCTGCCCCCTGAGTGCTCGTTGTTCCTCGCCTGGCTGCGTGGCCAAACCTATCGGTTGCGTCCGCCGAAGTCGAGCCCCTCGACCCCGAGCGATGCCAGGTCATCAGGAAAGTCGTCGATGTCGACGACAAGCACGACCTTCGGCTCGATCCAGAACACCCGGATGCAGTGATAGCCGTACTCGATGTGGTCCGGTGGGGGGACATCGGCGCCCTCAAGCATCTCCCGCACCTTCATCTCACATTCGATCTTCTGCTTCAGCGTTGCCATGCCAGAAGCATGCGCCAGAACCGTGTTACGGATCTAGACGTAGATGTGTCAGTTCAGCACCAACTTTGTGCCCAACCGTCACGACTTCGTCACGACCGTGTGACGCCGTCCCGTTCGTCGTCCGCGATGATGCGCGGGCTGTCCGAGATGATCCCCCGGTTGCGCAGCTGCGTCAGGAACGGATGCTGGTCCGGGAAGTCGACGACCGTCGCTGCGTTCTCCTGAAACCGGATCGACAGCTTCTTTGCGACGAACTTCCGGATCTGACCGTCGATCTCCAGTCGCGATCCGCCGAACCCGGAGATCACCTCAAGCTCGAGCTCAGACTCACCATGGACGACGAGCGGGGGCCGGAAGCCGCCGTGCGTCGGCAACGGCGTGAGCGCGAACGCCCGGAGTCCGACCGGCAGGAGCGGACCGCCGGCCGCAATCGTGTACGCGCTTGACCCGACCGGAGTGCACGCGATGCACCCGTCGCCGGCGAACCGCGCGAACAGTGTCCCGTCGACCCGCGCGCTGACGCGGAGCTGCCCCTCGCCCTGCCGAACGAGGACAAGATCGTTGAACGCCTGATCCACGGGGTCGCCATCGACGTGGACCGTGAGCGCCGGCAGCCTCTTCTCGACCCAGTCGCCGCGCGCGAACCGGTCGAGCGCCGCCCCGATGTGATGCGCCGGCACCGTCGTCAGCGCGCCGAGGCTTCCGCACGCCACGCCGAGCACCGGACGTTCCCGTCGCGAGCCGCTCCGGATCGCATGCAGCGTCGTTCCGTCGCCGCCAATCGCGACGATCAGGTCCTGGTCGTCCGGGTCGACCTCCTCGGCGAGCTGCCGGCCGGCGCTGCCGAACGCGATCTGCCCGACGTCCGCATCCCGCGCCCGGGCCCAGTCGAGCACCTCGCCCATCGGTTCATCGACATCCCGCGTCGGGTGGACCACGACGCCGACCCGGCGAACCTCAGCGGTGGGTCCGGCCCCATTCGTGTAGCTCAACGCAGTCGCTCCTTCGCGTATCCGAACGGCTCGATTCCGGTGCAGAGCGCCATGGCGAACAGCGTACCCGTGCGCCCTAAACAGAACCCCATGGCCATCGAAGTTCGGCTATCATCGTACGTCCGCCGCGGGGTGGAGCAGTCTGGTAGCTCGTCGGGCTCATAACCCGAAGGTCGCGGGTTCGAATCCCGCCCCCGCTACTAGAAAAGCCCTCGAAATGAGGGCTTTTTCTTTGCCCGGATTGCTTCGCTTTCCGAAACGGGTACCAAACGGGTACCAAGATCTGCATTAGTATCGGGGTCCGTGACCAGGCCGTCAGGCTTCGTTTTCAGGCTCGAGAAGACCCGCGGTGCGTCGTGGTGGGCCAAGTACCGGCTGCCCGACGGGACGCAGGTCAAGCGCAAGATCGGGCCGGTCTGGACGGGGCGTGGGCGGCCGGCTGAGGGCCACTTCACGAAGCGGCTCGCCGAGGACTGGCTGCATGATCGGCTGGAGGAGGTGCGGCGGCAGGCGGCGGTCTCGGTTGTCGTGCCGGGGCGCGCGTCTCCCGCAGCGTCGCCGAGCGTGACGTTCGCCGAGGCGGCCGCGGAGTACCTGCGGTTTGCCGAGCAGGACCGCGGCTGCAAGCCGTCCACCGTGCGGGGGTACCGCAACGCGATCAAGGTCCATCTGCTGCCGGTGTTCGGCGAGATGAAGCTCGAGGACATCACCGTCCAGGAGATCGAGCGCTGGCGTGCGGGCATGTCGAGCGTCCGGGTGCAGCGCGAGCTCTCCAACAAAACGAAGAACAACCTGCTGGTACTGATGCATGCGATCTTCAGGCACGCGGTCAAGCTCTACGGGCTGCCGGCGAATCCTGTTGCGAGTGTCGACCGATTCCGCGTCCGTTCCAGCGGCGACATCCAGGTGTTCTCGCCCGAGGAGGTCTGGGCACTCGTCCGCGCCGCCAGGTCCGAGGCAGACGCGGCGATCTTCCTGACGGCGGCGTTCACGGGCCTCCGCCGTGGCGAGTTGCTCGGGCTGCGGTGGAGGGACGTCGACTTCACCGGCTCGACGATCAGAGTCCGCGCGAGCTATGCCGCGGGCAAGCTGACGACCCCGAAGTCCGGAAAGGTGCGCGCCGTCCCGATGGCGCCCGACGTCGCCGCCGCCCTCGCGAAGCTCGGTGACCGCGAGCGGTTCACCGGCGACGACGACTTCGTGTTCGCCGGCGAAGCCGGATTGCCGCTCGACGGCGACGCGCTCAGCAGCCGGTACCGAGACGCCCTGGCGAGGGCCGGGTTGCGTCCGTTGCGCTTCCACGATCTCCGGCACACGTTCGGAACGCGGATGATCGCCAAGGCCGACATCCGGCGGGTCCAGGAGTGGATGGGGCACGCCGACATCCAGACCACCATGAAGTACTTGCACTACGCGCCGCGCCTGGAGGACGCGGAGCTGGTTGCCGAGGCGTTCGGACTCGTCCCCGCCGGTTCGGCACGTCGCGCACACGAGCCATGATGGATTCGCTGCCGAGCGGGCAAACTCACTGTGCTCCGGACTGGCGCCTCCTACCGCGCGGTGGGTCCTCCACGCGGCCGATGTACCATCGAGGTCCGGCGGCGCTCGTTCGACTCGAGAGCCTCCTCGACACCCACGCCATGACTCACCAGTCGCGATGCGAGGGACCCTGGAGACAGCTACGCCGCCAGGAGGGCGCGCCACGACTTCAGAGCGGCAGCGCTCCGAGCCGGTGTGCGGAACCCGAAGGGGAGTCCGCCGAGAACGAGGCGGACACGTCGTCGCCCCGACGCGACGATCGCGACCGCGGCCGGAGGCGGCGCGTCGGATTGACCGAGGTGCGGGTAGAGAAGAACGGTGTCGACTCGGTCGACGTCGGCGAGGGCGGCATACGCGAGCGCCTGATGCAGGTCGGCCCTGTGCGCATCGCGGACTGACTCCGAGACGCCTTGCCAGCCGTGGCGGGCCAGGAGTGAGAGATGCGCCTTGTACTTCGCGTCGAGCCACACGACGCGCTGGTCTCCGATCAGCCCGACGTCCGGCGCGAGTGATCCCATCGACGAAAGGCTGCCTTCCCACCGGAGGGGACGACGCGCTTCGCCCAGGCCCGGTGGTCGCAGACCAAGCTGCGGCGCGAGCATCCCGGCAAACGAGCGGACCCAGCCCTCCCAGACGTCGGCGACCTCGAGGTCCCACGCGAGACCATCCAGGGCTCTGGCGCCGCCAAGCCCGCGCTCGTCGGCCACCCAGCCCATGGCCTCGAGAGCGTCGGCAACGAACGCCTCGAAAGCCGGTGCGAATGCAGATGCCGGCCGCCGCCGCGGCCCTTCGCCGATGTCGAACTGCATGGCATGGAGTCGCTCGGTGAGCTGCCGGCCGACGCCGACGGCGGCGTGCGGCCGGAGATCGTCAGCAAGCCGTGCGAGCGTCCATCGCACGGCCGCCATCAGATCCGGGTCGTCTGCCAGGTCTGAGAACTCGCACGGCAGCGACGTCCATCGACCGATAGGAACCTGTCGTCGTGCCCATTCACCCCAGTCGACGCGACCGCGAGGCGCGGCACGCTGCTCTCGTCGGTGGATGAACGCCACGCGCCGGCGTCTCAGCAGCTCTTCGAGTCGCCTGATGACTGGCCCGGCGACCAGCCATGAGGGGACCTCGCGCGCTGAGCCAGGCACCAACGCTCCGCCACCGAGGGCGGGCGCTACCGAGAACCCAACCGCCGACATGACCTCCCCGAGCGCGCTCCATCGGAAGCGGGGGGTGATTAGCACGCCTGCGACCACCCGTCGGGTCGCCGGCGTCACGAGCGGGACTGCACCGATCCGTCCCGACGGGCGCAACAACATGTGGAGTCCAGCGCCGCTGTGCACTTCCGGCGTCAACCCCAGACGCTGGATAGCGGCTCTGTTGGCGGTGAGGAACGGATCGATCCAGCGATCACCTTGGGCCTGGACGAGCGCGCCGTCCACACGAATCGGCTCCCCCTCATCGGTCGTCTGTAGTAACGGCCGCGCAGCCGGCGCCTGGAGTCGGGCGCCTGCCCGAGCACGGCCGCGGGACGTGCGACCCCGTGGCAACGCTAGCTCTCCAGCAAGCGGGCCTCGATGCGGTCTGCGAGCCCGGCAACTTCCAGCGTGGCTGGTCCCAGAAGACGCTCGGCGACGTAGTCACGCAGGAGCGTGAGGAGTTCTTGCCGGATGCGTCGGTGGACACGCTTGCCTTGGCCAGTGGGGTCGAGATCCGGTCGCGGATCCAAGAAATACGCGTGACCAGGTACGAGGCGCAGCCCGTCGTCGTCGGCATACTCGGTGAACGTGCGAAGCACATCGGCGAACAACTCGATGGCGAGCTCGTCGCCTTCGTGTCGCACCGGCTGCAGAGAAGGCCAGACATCGATGAACGCGAAACGCCTGCGGATGGCGAGGTCGATCCTGGCGATGGAGCGATCGGCCGTGTTGCGTGTGCCCAGGACCAGCAGATTCGGCGAGAGCTGAAGCAATTCCGAATACCCACTCGGGATGTGCGGCAGGCGCACTTTGCGATCGGGTTCGCCCGGCTCAAACAAGCTGACCGCTTCGCCAAGCACGCGCCCGAGGTCCGCGCGGTTGATCTCGTCGATCAGGAGCATGTGAGGCTTCCCGTTTGCCTGGGAGTTGGCGCGTAGGAGATCTCCCGGTCGAACCTCGAAGGCGAGCTCGCCACCCGCCACCCGCGGGTAGAGACCCACGACGAAATCCTCGTAGGTCCGAGCCGGATGGAACTGGACCATCTCATGCGACCCGACTGCTTCACCGACTTGGCGAGCGAGTCGGGTCTTGCCGGTGCCAGGCGGACCTTCGAGGATCACGAACCGCCGCTCGAGCAAGACGTCCGTCACGTCGGCCGCGTCCGTCGCCGGGAAGATGTATGCGTGGATGTCTTGAAGCCGGCTCTCCCACGCGGCGTGCGCGGCTCCCTTGTGCCGGCTTCGGTGTTCGTAGAAGAAAAGATCGAGGAGGTCGCCCACGACGTTCTCAGCGTCTCCGTCGCCAGGTCTCACGGCGGCCGTCGCGTAGAGCACGCGGGCGTAGGCCTTCAGCGCGGCGTCGATCTCGGGCCACCGCGACGAAACCGAGTCTGGAACTTCGGTCGCGTTGTCAAGCAGATCCGGTTTGACCCACATCCGACCGCCGTGCAGCCGTGCGAGCGCCCGCAGCCGGCGTCCATGCCCAGGCCGCCCCAGGATCGCTGCGTCTGCGCCGAAACCGTCGGTCCCGATCCCGAGTGCAACGACGCTTCCGCCTTCACCCGGGAACCACACAAAGGTCGTGCCCTGGAAGGGGCCGGATGTCGGATTGCCTTCTTCGACGATGAACCCCGCGTACGACGCGACGTCAGACTTCTTTTGGAGGTTCACCCTGATCTGGTAGCGGGCTCGATCACCAAGATGGATGCGCTCCTCAAAGACGCCGTCAAGGAGAGCGCGCACATCGTCTGCCTGGCCGACCAGGTCCCAGTCGATTCCGGCCTGGATCCCCTCGACGAGCTGCGTAAATGCGTCGGTCACGCTGGCCTGCATCCAGGGACGGCGTCGAGCGGCATGTGCGTCACGCCGAGAGACTGTTCTGGCACGTCATGCCCATCGGGCTCGGTCAGCGAGGCCCTCGAGGGATAGGCGCGGCCAGTGCGCACGGTCGGACCTTAGCTCGTGCGCATTCTCGGGCGGTAGTTCGTCCGACAGCTGAGCCTTTCAGAGCTCTCCCGCTTTGTAAGGATCGAACACGATCCATACAAAGCGATGTCTCGCTCCAGCAGAAGGAGCCGCGGCGGTTTTGGACGGCTACGAACCCCGCGTATCGGGGGTTTGCTTTTGGCCGAGTCGGGCGATATCGGACGCGTTGTCGCCCGGACGTCAGATCGGATCCCCGGTGCTCAGCACGACCACGGCTAGGCGCCGATCACGCGGATCTGCCCTGAGAGGCGGCGTTCGGCGTCTTGCCGGCCGTCGAGCTCCGGGCGTTCGGAGCCGATTGAAGTAGCGCGCGACAACGAGCGACCCGGTCCGCGACGAGGTCGACCAGCCGACCCGGCAGATCACGTGCCAGGCCGGAGACGTCGTCGGTGGACGCAGCATCAGCAAACGCATCGGGTGCCTGCGCGGCCAACGCGTCCACGCGCTGAACGGTCTCGTCGGGATCGAGTCCAAGCTCCCGTGCGGCTGCGGGCCACGTGTTGCGCCATGGGTACACCCGGTAGTCGCCGCCGATCTTCATCGCGAAGCGCAGCTTTCGCTCGTGGGTCCCGTACGGGAGCGCGGACGCTACGTCGTACAGCGGCGCGAGCCGAATGTCGTTGGTGGCGATCAACAGCGAGTAGTTCTTCGCGTGCGCGTCGGTGCCGGCGATGAGCCAGTTCCAAGCGAGCCCGTCGATGAACCGCCAGATCGCGTCGGTGGCGACCCGCGGCGCCATGGCTCGGCGGAACAGCGCGACGATCTCCGTCGGCCCCGGCCCTCCCTCGTTCTGATATTTCCGCGAGGGCGGAAGGCCGACCGCCTGGCACAGGTCTTCCTGGTGTATGCGGCGGACCTCGTCATCAACGGTTCGCCGGTCGTATCGGGTCACGACGATCGCGGACTCATCCCCGAACTGGGCCACACGCGTCCGTGCCACGGTGAGGCCGGCGCGACGAGCTGCATCCAGGCAGAGATGCTCGTTGAGATCGTGGTCGTCGAGCCCGGTCACGGCGGGCTTGAGGATGTGGCTCGTGGGGATCGAGCCGGTCGGGACGCCCCAACGGCCGTCTCGGTACAGCAGCGCGGTCTTCGCCTGCGCGCCGGCGAGGCTGAACTGCCCCGTGAACGTCTGTCCCAACCAGGACGTCGCGTCTTGCTTCAGGTCGCGCAGACGTCCGGCCACTTCGTCGTCCGAGAGCCATGTCACTTCGCCGGGCCTTGCGACCACTGTCTCGACGTCGTCGCTGTAAGCGAAACGGACGGCTCCCGCGCAGTCGTGGCCGACTGGGGTGGCAAGCATCGAGAACGGCGACGAGGCGGAGGCGTGGAACTGCCGCGCCCAGCGCGCCAGGACGGCCTCATTGTCGGGTAGCAACCCCCAGAGCCACGGTGTGATCACGCCATCCGGGTGCGACCGGACCTGTGTCGGCATCGACACCGAGAGCGGCGTGGCATTCGGTCGCTGCCGGTACTCATCGTCGTAGTCGAAGCGAAGCCGCCCTCCGCGCAGGCGGGTGAGCGTGCCTGCGACCGCGTCGTCGAGGACGACCACGAGCGGGTCGGTCATGTGCCGCGGTGCTCCTCAAGCACGGTGTCCAGGTCGACCAGTCCTCCGGACGAGCTACCGTCGGCTTCGCTGGTTACATCGAGCGCCAGACCAAGCTCATCGAGGACGCGCATAGCCAATCCCAACTCGGCCGATGGCTTGCCCGCCTCGAACTCGACGAGCCACTTGCGGGAAACCCCGGCGCGCTCCGCTAGCTCCGCCTGGTTGAGGCGGAGGTCCAGTCGGCGGCCGCGAGCAGCGGACGCCAGGTCTCTGATGGAGCGGACTCTCAAAGCAGTCTCCTCTGTCACCGTTCGGTGACAAGGATATCATGTAACCGTTCGGTGTCAACTTCTGCGTGTAACCGATCGGTTACTGGCTGGGGAATCGTCTGCGTTGTGCTGTCCCCGTAGACGCGGCGCTGCGGCTCTCGAGGTTCCGGCTACCGGGCGTCGCGCCGGCGAACGATCCACTCCTCGAGGTCGGCCCGCCGGTAGCGCCAGTGCTTCCCGATCTTGAACGCGGGCAGCACCCCTCGCCGGCTCAGGTCGAGGACAGTCGAGTGGCGGAGCTTGAGCAGCTGGGCGACCTCGTGAGGCTCGAGGATGCCGAGCTCCGCCATTACGTCGATCGAGGTTTCGGTGGTCATTGCAAGCGCGAAGGGACGCGGAGGGGACTGTGAGTCAGGTATTGCCCCGGCGACGGAGAGTCCCGCTGCGCCTACGTGAAGACCCCGTGTGACAGCCCGAGCGCGTAGCTGGATCATCCGCTCGTAGCGTCCGTCGGCGATCTCGTCGAGCGGGTTGCCGCCGTCGAGGACGTCGACCGTCACCGTCGAGCCACTCCGGCGAGGGCGTCGCCGCGAACGTTGCGCGCCATCTCCTGGACGAACGCCACGAGCTCTGTCAGCCGCTGGGCGTGCAGCCCGTCGGGAGCCTCCCGACGCGCGAGCCATGCTGCGACTGTCGCCCGGTCAGCCCGGGTCGCTCGCGCGATCTGCACTTCGCTCATGGGGACGCGCTCCCGTAGCGCGATCAGAAGATCCGCCAGCGCGATCGTCGGGGCCGAGCCGTTCGCCGTCATCACACGCTCAGCGATGCCGCGCCGGGTTGCCAATAGCCGACCACGAGCCGGCGGGCGCCGTCGTCCCGCCTTCGCCACGCCTCGGCGATCCCGCGCTCGGTCTGCATCGCAGACGCGCACGATCTCGTCGGCGATCTCGCCCCTTCGCCGGGCCGTTATGCGCAGCCAGCCCGAGCGCTCGAGCACGGCGAGAAGCTCGCCGTCCGGGTCGCAGAAGCCGGCTCGGATCTCGATCTCCATGGCCCCAGGATACGACCGGCAGCCGGCGATCCGACCGGGATCAGCGCCGCCGTCGACGTCCCGAACGGTATGCGTGATTCCCGCGACGTCCGTACCTATACCCAAGTCACCGTGCGAAATCCGGGTCTACTCCGCACTAGGTCCCGAGCGAATCCCTGCAAAACACCTGTTTCCGACCTGGCGACGGGTCCGAACCTAAAGACGACTTAGAGCGGAGTTGGGCGATTCGGGCCTAACTCCGCCGTAGGTCATAGAAATCCCTGCAAAACGGGACTGTCCGGGCGCCGAACGGCCTTGACTTAGTGCGGAGTTGGACCGACCTAATGCGGAGAAAGGGGCACCTTTTGCAGTTGGGCCAAGAGTCGATCCAGCGCCTGCGGTATCTCCGCACTAGCCCGTCACTGCGGGGCCGACGGTGGCAAGCACGGCCGAGCGCTTGCAGCTGCGTGATATTTGCTCGTACACTCAAACATCGCAATTTTGCAAGGACCTACTGGCTCTGAACCGATCGAGGTCAGCATTGGGAAGGCCCGTGCGTCGCTGTCGATCGACGGCAGACGCATAGCGTCGTTTGCGGTCCGACGCGTCGATGTCTTGACTCGCGCCGGCGCGGAAAGTCTCGCCGACGAGGCTCGCCATTCCCGTCGCCCCCTCATGATCACGTTCGAGCGTTCTTCGCCGGAGGCACGGGCGTACTTGCGCGAGCGCAGGGCGTCCTACGCGGCGGGGGACGGAGAGCTCTTCGTGTACGCACCGCCCGTGTTCGTCGAGCGGCCGCCGCGACGGAAGGTCGTGCCGGTCGGCGCGGCGCCGGCGGCGCCGTTCGCGAACCGCGCGAGCCGCGTGCCGCGCTGGCTGCTTCTCCACGCTAACGACCAACCGTCGTTTCGTGAACTCGCGACCCGGCTTGAGCTGAGCGAGGCGATGGTCTCGCGCACGATGCGCGCCCTGGCGGACGATGGCCTTGTGGCGATCGGGTCCGACCCACGGGACGCTCGGCTGCGACTCGCTCGGCTGCCGGAGCCTGCACGGCTGCTCGACGCCTTCGAGCGGGCCGTCGCGCTGCGCCGGCCGCGGCGGGTCACGTGGGAAATCGGCGCGCGCGACGCGCCGGAGGCCATGAAGGCTCTCCAGGCAGCGGCTCACAAACTCAACGTGCCGTACGCCGTCGGCGGGGTGGCCGGAGCCTCGTTCGTTCGCCCCGCGGTCGAGCCCGTCGACGTGGTCGTCTGGATCCGGCGAGACGATGCTGACCTCTGGGCCAAACGGCTCGCGGCTACGCCGTCCAGGCCGGCACCTGGTCGGGTCACGATGCAGCTGACTCGAGATCCGTTCGTCCTGTCACTGGCCGGCGACCGCGGCGGGATCCAGGTTGCCGATCCGGTGCAGCTCTATCTCGATTGTCGATCGGCGGGCGAACGCGCCCTTGAGGCCGCGGATGCGATTCGAGCCGAGATGGGCTGGTGACGAGCTGCCGCTCTCGCGCGAGCCAGCAGTTGCCATTTTCGAGCGGTTCTGGCAACTCCAGCGTATCCTGGTCGTGATGAGCGTCGTCGATCGCAAGCAGGAGCTGTTCGAGAACATCGTTCGCCTGCGTCGAGTAGCGCGAGAGTTGCCTGGCAACGCGGATGTCTCCGCCGTCCGCCGTGCGCTCGAGAGCGAACTGGGCGAGACCGTGTCCCGCCGGCTCGCGTCGCGCATCTTGGGGGTCAGCCACACAGCGCTCGATCGCTGGGTCAAGGCCGGGGACCTTCCGCTCGTCTACTCAGCTCAGGGTCGTGTCGAGGTGCCCGTGCCGGCGGTCCTCGATCTCTACGAGTCCGTGGAGGCTGATCGCGCGGACGGCGATCGCCGATACGTCCTGGCCCCGACGATGGTCCGTCACCGCAAAGCGGCGCAGGGCCTCGATCTTCAGGTGCTTTCAACAGGACACTGAGCGACGCAACCACGAACGCGCCCGTGCGCGCAGTCTCGCTTACCACCGGGCCGTCGCGCGACGACTCCGCAAACCGATGGTTGAAGAAGCACGGTACGTGCTCTTCCGGTGGCGAGATCAGGGCCGGATCGACGAGCGCTACGCCGACCGTTGGGAGCAGCTCTTGAACCACCCGCTCTCGGAGATACGCAGGGCACTCGTTGACGAGAGCCAGGACTACGACGATCTTCGCCAGAACTCGCCGTTTGCCGGACTCCTCAGCGAGCCCGAGCGCCGGCGAATCGTGCGAGAGGTGATCTAGAGAGCGACTGGTGAAGCGCGACGTGCCCTCTCGACCGGGTTCGAAGGGGACGATCGTCGCTTGCACAAGATCGACGGGACCGGGCTCACCATCGGGCGACACGACTTCGGCCTCTCGCCATCACGCATGCCTCAGGAGCGCTGCCGTCCGGCCGGTGGGCTAGAAAAGTCCGGTGGGCAAGAACAACCGGCAGCGACGAGCGGCCAAAGTTCGTAAGCGCGCTCAGACGCAGCGTTCGTCCCGCGAGTCCCGCGGCGCTGGTAGCTGGTCGCATTCGGCGTCTCACAGTCGGGCCTTCGCGCCCGCCGATCTGTCGCTCTCGCCCAGGGAGCTTTTCCTAGCGGCGGTCTGGGCCCAGCAGTTGGGTGACGCCGAGCGTGTCGCACACGTTGTCGCCATCCTCGCCGGCGAGTCGTCGGCCCAGATCGCCAAGGAAGTCGCGGAATGCATGGAGAGCCACGTCGGCGACCTGTGGGAGCACGGCTGGCAGCCGGCCGATGTCGACCGGATCGTGCGCCAGCGCCTGGGCTCAGACGAAACCCGCCTGGTTCGCTGGACGATCGCATCGCAATCTCGGGCCTATGAGACGCTCGGTCGACAGGTCCAACCGGGGTGGATGGCCCAGCTCGCGCAGATCGGAGCGCGGCCCGATCGGCCCGCCGATGGCGCCTTCCTTCGCCAGCTTGGCGGCGAGTGGCGTGATGCTCTGGCCGCCGCGGTGGCGCTCATGGCTCTGCTGATGTCGCTGCCCCGCTTGCCGCACCTCGTCGACCCGCCGGGCCGCTGGAGCGAGGGAACGCTGGCCGCGGACCCCGGCGTGCCACCGGCGATGCTCGGCAAGGTCCGGGCGCTCCTGGCGAAGGCCGAGTCGACCACCTTTGATGCCGAGGCCGAGGCGCTGACCGCCAAGGCTCAGGAGCTGATGGCTCGTCACCGCATCGACCGTGCCGTGCTCGAGCACGACTTCCATGCGTCGCGGACGAGCCCTGTCGGGCGGCGGCTCGCCGTCGATGACCCCTACGCTGAGGCCAAGGCTCTCATGCTCGGAGAGATCGCCGCCGCCAACGGCTGCCACTCGGTGTGGTCGAAAGGTCTGGGGTTCAGCACCGCGTTCGGCTTTGCCGACGAGCTCGACGCGGTCGAGGAGCTCTTCACCTCGCTGCTCGTCCAGGCCGCGGTGGCTTTGCGGCGCGCGGGCTCCAAGTTCGACCGTGACGGGCGCAGCCGCACCACCCGGTTTCGGCGCTCCTTCCTGGTGGCCTTCGGCATGCGGATCGGCCAGCGACTGCGCGACACCGTCGCGGCGACGGTGACGGCCGCGGACGCCGAGACATCCGTCGCCCTGGTCCCGATCCTCGCCGAGCGTGACGCTGCCGCCAAGCGGGCGGCGTCGGCGGCGTTTCCTGGGGCCGGCCTGGCCTCACCGGCGGCCACCGACGGCGAAGGGTGGTATGCCGGAACGCTGTTCGGCGACCTGGCCGACCTGGGCATCGAATCCATCGAGTCCGAGCGCGCCGCCTGACCTCGGTTGGGCGCCCGCGCAGCGCCCGCCCTCAGGTGTCTCCGGCTCTCGGGTGATCCCCGAGCGGGCGATCGTCGCGGTCGCCTGGCAGTTCCGGTTGCCGTGTGGGGTTAACGGCAAGGTCGCGCTCGACGGCCGAGCCGGTGGATGGCGCCAGGTACCCGGCACCGATCTTCTTGCGAACGTGGCCTCGATCCCGATGACGTCGCCGTCATGGCGCTCAATCACGACGTGGACCTCGCGCCGCTGCTTGTCGCGGTAGTGAAAAGCTGGAGCGGCCGCTCGGTCCGTTCCGCCTGGCGCAGGAGCTCCATCGCAACGAAGCTCTCGAGGACTGCCCCAGCTACGCCGCCGCCTACGGCGATTCGCCGTTCATCGGCCCGGGTTAGGTGCGCGCCAAGCTGATTTCGCCGGGGTGCGGCGTGACCAGTCGCGACGGCGCTGCCCGGCGGCGGCGTTGCCCACACCGACGTGCACGCAGAGGCGAAGTCCGGGTGTGCGGTGGCGACTCTCCGAGTTAGCTGGAGCAGATTTTCCGAGTTAGCCGCTAGTATTTTCCGAGTTGGCCGACGTCCTTTCATCCGAGGAGTTCATCGAGCGGAGCATCGCTCCGGTTGTTGTCGACGCCATGCAGAGCGCCCGGGCGGTCGCGCTGCTCGGCGCTCGTCAGGCGGGCAAGAGCACTCTCGCCCGCGTGCTCGCCGGCGGTCCGATGCCGGCGGACTACGTGACGCTCGACAGCGATCCGGTCCGAGCTGCGGCCCGGGCCGATCCGGAGGGTTTCGTGGCCGCGCTTGGGCGGTCCACGGTAATCGACGAGGTGCAGCGCGCGCCGGATCTGCTGCTGGCGGTCAAGGCGCGCCTTGACCGTGACCGCAGGCGCGGACAGTTTCTGCTCACTGGCTCCGCGAACCTTCGCCGAATCCCGGCAGTCGCCGACGCGCTCCCTGGACGTGTCGACTACCTGACCCTCTGGCCATTGACGCAGGGCGAGATCGAAGGTCGCCGGGAGGACTTCCTCGACCGGCTGTTCGACGGGGAGGTGCCGATGCTGACCGATGCGCCGGTCGGTCGCAGCGAATATGCCCGGAGGTTGCTCACCGGTGGGTTCCCGGAGTCGCTCACCAGGACTGGAGCCGCCCGGGCCCGGTTCTTCGAGAGCTACGTCGGCTCGATCCTCGACCGCGATCTGGCCGATGCCGCGCGTGTCCATGACCCGGGGTCGGTCGGGACGGTGCTGCGACTGATCGCCGCTCGGTCGGCTGCGCTCGCCCGCTACGAGACGCTCGGTCGAGACGCCGGCATCGACGGCAAGACCGCGAAGAGCCACATGGATGTGCTCGAGCGCCTCTTTCTCGTGCGGGTTCGGCGTCCCTGGCACGCCAACCTCGGCAAGCGGCAGGTCAAAGCGCCGAAAGCGTACGTCGCCGACACCGGGCTGCTTGCGGGGCTGATCGGCATCGACGAACAGCGGGTGCGCAACGACGACGGACTCACCGGGGCGTTGTTCGAGACGTTCGTCGCGACCGAGCTCGAGCGCCAGGCGTCCTGGTCGGTGACGCCACTGACGTTCTGGCACTACCGAGAGCAGGAACGCGAGGTCGACATCATCGCCGAGCGCCCCTCCGGCGAGCTGGTCGGCATCGAGGTAAAAGCGTCTGCGACTGTCCGAGAACGCGACTTCCAAGGACTCAAGCACATGCGTGATCAGCTCGGGTCACGACTACGAGCCGGGATCGTCGTCTACACCGGTCAGCGCACGCTCCCGTTCGGTGATCGCCTCTTCGCGGTCCCGCTCGAGGGCCTTTGGCGCTGAGGGCCCGCCGCTAAGACGACGTCGTTCCCCGTCCGCGGGTCCACGCTCGCCCTCACGCTCGATGGCGTTTGCCGCAGCGTGCGGCTTTCGCCTTGGGACCTCGCCGCACGAGGCGATTAGGCTGCCGCACAGTGAGCAAGGGCAAGCGAAATCGTCGACCGGGCGGCCATCCCGCCAAGGTCGCGGTGCGGCGCGAGCGTGACGCCGCCAGGCGGTTCGGGTGCGCCCGCCGGCCCCGACAGCTTCGCCCGTCGGATCGTTCATGAGGCGCACGAGCTGACGAGCGCGCTCGACGCCGAGCTGTGGGCGTCCCATCTGCTCGGCGTGTTCTGGAATCAGCGGTACACGCTGCCGCTCGAGGAGGCGGCGTCGCCCGACTACAGCCTGATTCTCGGCGAGCCGCTGATCGAGGCGGTCGCTCAGCTGGGCGGCGACGGGGCGCGGACGGCGCTGAGCGTCATCGCGATCGTGGATGACGGCGAGCTCGGTATCCGCGCCGGCGAGCTGGCCGAGAAGCTGGAACTGGAAGAGGCGGCGCCGCAGCTGGCTCGGCGAGGTCGGCGAGGCGGAGATCACCGGTGCGGCGGTGATGCGCGAGGACGTGTTCGACGACGCCTGCACCGTGTTCCTCGAGGCTCGCCATCCGAGCGGCGAGACGCACGCGGTCGGCGTGCTGATCGACAACAACCTCGGCGTGATGGCGAAGGACATCCTGCTCGCCGACTCGATCGATCGCGTCGCCGAGGTGATGCGCAAGCATCCGCGGCGCGACGGGGAGCTGACGCTCGAGCGGATCGCGCCGGGAGTCGCGGCCGGACGGATCGACGCGGCGATCGAGCTGACCGAGATGACGTTGGATCCGCCGGTGGCGGATGACTACGCACGACTGCGGGCGCTGGCGATGCTGAGAGTTGACGAGGTGTCCCATGTCGTCGCCGTGCCCGAGCGCGACGAGCTGCCGCACGAGGAGCGCGACCGGCTCCGCGACGAGTTCCTTTCCTCACCGGAGGGAAAGGACTTCGCGTCCGACAGCGATGAAGCCTGGGCCGCGTCGCTGGCGATCGACTTCTGCGCCGACTACGTTGACGGACGCCCGCTGCGTTGGAGCCCGGTGGTCGTCGAGCTGTTCATGGCCAACTGGATCCCGAGGAAGGTGCTCGCCGACGAGGGTCTGTTCGAACGGCTCCCGTCAGCGCTCGACGCGTGGGTGCGGTTCGCGGGTCGCAAGGCAGGCACGCCCGACTGGGCTGTGGAGGCAACCGGAAGCGCGATCCCACGCTGGCGCAACGAGATGACCGAGCGCGGCAGCGATCCAGCGGCCGGCGGTCCTGCGAAGCAGTTCCTGACGGCCGCGAAGGCAGCCGGCGTCGACGTCGAGGACGGCGACGCGCTGGGACCTTCATGGCCGGCTGGAACGCGCGCAGCGAGGCTCCGTAGCCTCAAGCGGCGCCGGGTGGCTTCAGGCTGTGTGCCAGATCGCGTTTCCCGCTGCGCGGTCGAGTTCGAGCCATCTGCGTGATCCGAGCACGGCACCGGGGTTGAGCACTGCGCGACGGTCGTCGGCGAGGTCGTGGCTGTCCGGGTTCTCGTCGTACTCGATCGTCGTGCCGTTGTTCTCGGCGATCAACGGTCGGTGGGTGTGCCCGACGAGCCCGATCCGGGCTTGCTGGCGGGCGAGATGATCCGCCGCGTCTTGCGGGCTTGAGATCCAGCCGGTGATTGGGTCCTGGGCGCTGCCGTGCCAGAGCTCGATGTCGTGAGCCCGAGCCCTGGGCGGGCAGCGCTGCGAGCCATGTGAGCTGCTCGCTGGAGAGCACACGGTGCTGCCATTGCAGCTGCGCGCGTTGGCGGGGCAGTGGCAGCATGCTGAGCGAGAGCTGGCCAGTGACCCAGCGGTCGTGGTTGCCGGCGAGCGCGAGCGCGCAGCGATCGCGAACGAGGTCGACGACCTCGGCCGGCGCGGTCGCGCCGAGCCCGACGATGTCGCCCAGGCACCAGATCTGTTCGGTGGCCGCCCGATCGATCGCGGTGAGCACCTGGCGCAGCGAGTCGAGATCGCCGTGGATGTCGGAGATCACAGCGATGCGCATCGATGCCTCCACGTCCAGGACATCGAAGACTGGCTGTTGCTACGGGCCGGGTACCCGGACGCTGTTCTCGAACGCATCGACCAAGTTGAGCAGCTGGTCGCACTCCCAGACGCGGCCCCACTTGCGCTCGTTGAGCCTGTGCAGGATTCCCGCGCGCTCGAGCTCTTGCAGAGCCTTGCCGACGGCGACGTGCGACTTGCCTGTGAGCGTCTGGGCGACCGTGACGTCGACCACGGGCTGCCCCGGCAGCGCACTGATGAGCTGCCGAACCGCAGCATCCCTTCGCGGCTGGCCGAGATCATCGAGCCAGCGGGACTGGAGCTGCTCGATCGCGTCGGCGAGCCGCTCGGCTTCCGTCGCCGCCCGTGCGGTCGCGTCGGCGAACTGCATGAGCCACGCGCTTACATTGCCGTCTCGGTACGAAGTGAGCCCGTCGACGTACCCCTTCGGCTCGGCTGCCAGGGTGAGGCTGATCGGAGGGACGTAGTTCGCGATCTCGCCACGGCGGCGAAGGACCGTGTAGATGAGGGCTCGGCCCACGCGACCGTTGCCGTCGGCGAACGGGTGGATCGTCTCGAACTGGGCGTGCGCGATCCCGGCCTGGACCATCGGCGCGAGATCGGTTCGGGTGGCGAACGCGCAAAGATCATCGAACAGCGGCCGAACGTGCTCGGGTGGCGGCGGCACGTAGGCCGCGCCGATCGGGTTGTAGTCATTCCCGCCGATCCAGTTCTGTGACTCTCGCACGACGCCGGCGATGTCTGCGTCTTCGGTGAACCGCAGAAGTGTCCGGTGAATGTCTTCGACGCTCGAAGTCGTGAGCGGTTTGCCAGCCGCCCCGATCTCGATCGCGTGCCCCATCGCTTCGACGTTTCCAAGGACTTCGGCGGCTCGCCGGTCGCGTTGGCCCCTGTCGGCCTGATAGGCGGCGCGTGCGAGTCGCTTGTGCGAAAGGTGAACGCCCTCGATCCGAGAAGACGCCACGCTCTCCGAGCGCAGCAGGTTCTGCGCAAGTGCTCCCAGCGTTGCGATGCGTGGCGGCGAAGCCTCCAGATGTTGCAGCGCTCGGGTCGCTTCGGTGACGGCTGCGACGGCATCGCCGTCGAGCGGGAAGTCGCGCCCTGAGATCTCATCCGGGATGAAGACTTCGTACGCCCCCGGCCGTCGTGCCCTTCGCCCCCCGTAGGCGCCCGGGTCGGCGGGCCACAGCCGCTTCTCGGTGTGGCCGAGAGGGACCGTCGGGAGAGGCTGGGAGATGCCTGGGATCGACACGCGAACCTTTCAGAGCTTCCGGAGCTTTGTAAGGATAGATGACGATCCTTACGGACCACGTGCGTATGCGAAATAAATGTCGAAAACGCACACTTAGCCGCTACGCGCGCAGTGCTCATCGACGAGTTGAAGGGCAGACCGGCCGCGAGGCGCGTAGTCAAGTCGATCCCGACTTCCGTCCGCAGCGTTTCGTAGAAGTCACTTCATGGAACAGGAGCTGCTTGCCACGGTCCGCGCGCTGCGAGCGCGGCGGTTCACGCCCACCGAGATCGCTCGCGCGCTGGGCGTCAGTAAGGCCGATGCTGCCCGACTCGTACGCGTCGTGGCATGCGAGCGGGAGAGCCAAGCGACGGCCGCTGCCGGCGGTAACGCCAACGGCGAAGCGGTCGCGAGTCAGACTCGGTGCTGGGTCAACCCTGGCTGGCGGCACGGGCTGCGAATCGACGGCCATTCTGATTGGCCAGACGACGCCGGTGCGCCGAGCGAAGCCGGCGACAGCGGCGTCGCCTGCGTGCTCGTCGCGTCGCCTGACAGGCGCGACAAGCTGTCCGTGTGCGGCTACCTCGTCGACACATGGTGTCTGGGGGTCAAGAACACGATCGGGCCACAGCGGATGGGCCAGCGCGAGCTCGACGCCTTCAAGCGCCAGTACTTCGGACCGTGGGAGTCGGAGGGAATCCCGGTCCCGCTCGAGCTCGCCCGGCACCTCGTACTCGGCGCCGTCGACTACGCACGGAGCCTCGGCTTCGAGCCGCACCCCGACTTCCGGCGGGCGGGGCGGGCCCTGGGATCGTGGGATGGCCGGAGCTCGATCACGTTCGGCAGGGATGGCAAGCCGTTGTACATCAACGGGCCTCACGACCACCCACAACGAGTGCTCGCGACGCTCGAGCGCGCTGTCGGTCGTGGCGGCTTCCACTACAGCGTCTCCCTCGGTCAAGCCGACGGCCTCAGCGATGGCTACCGCTACACCGCCTCGCTGACCGATCTCGACGACTTAGGTGATGCGGCGTAGGGCCAGGGCAGGGCGCGCTCAGCTGCGTGGAGTCAGCTCGAACCACTCTTGGTATGAGGCGATCGTCACCGTGAAATGGTCGAAGAAGCCGGTCAGGCCGAGGAGTCCGAACGACGGTGCCCATGGCTCGCAGAACCAGACGGGCGCTGACCACGCGTACTGCTGAGAGCCGTCGTCGACCTCGAGAGTGACCTCGGCCATGAGCGCGGTGACGACCGCGCCGCCGACCGCGAGGCGCGTTCGCGGCGCGTCCCGCAGGTCGATCCCGCAGATCTCTGCGACGTGTGCGCCGAAGCGCACTGCCGTCGCGCCGCTGTCGAGGAGGCACGCCTGGGGCGCGACATCGAGGCCCTCGACGACAACGTCAACGATGGGACGCGGCCGAACGCCACCCGTGCCGGGATCCGGGATGTCTCTGAACGCGAACCTCACTGAGGCGCGAGCCCGCTCGCGGCCAGCTCATCCTCCGGCACTCGGAACATGCTGTCCGCCTTCTGTCCGTGCCGGCTGAGCCATGCGACGAGCTCCTGCGGAGACTCCGTCGAATGCAGAATGTCGTCATCCCTGATCGCGACCCAGCTGCCAGCCAACGGCCGCAAGCGGTCAGCGAGAGGTCGGGGGGCGTTCACCGGCTTGTGGCGGGAAGGGGCCGAGATGGTCCCGGTTGTCCGCCCAGGCCTGCGGCCTGCCGAAAAGCCGAGGCGGATGAGGGTTCGTCTCGCCTGGTGGGTGGTGAAGTCGGCTCGGTCAAGGCCGGTGAGCTCGCCGATGATCTGCTTCGGTGGAAACCGCCGGGTGCCGACGACCACATAGTGGCTTGCGATGGGCTCGGGATCGACTTCTCGCATGGCACGGACGACGTCGCTGCTGCGCAGAACGAACGGGTGGCCGGCGATCCGGACTTCTCGGACTGTCGTCATCTCTGTCGTGAATTCTCTACGGCGGTTTCTCTGGTACGTCTCTTACAGGCTACCACCTGCGGCCCGTACCGTCGAAACGAGCAAGGGCCCGGCCTGAGGAGTCAGGCCGAAGCATCGCGTCAACCTGATTCTTCGTCGCCCACCAGCCGTAACTGCGGGGAAGTGGCGACCGGCATGCGCCTGAGGCTGACGGCGCCTTCGAAGATCTCCGGCTCGAGGAACGCCTGCATCAGCTTGTGGTGGGCACGGTGGCGAAGCGCTTGAGCTTCGTGGCGGACGGCGGCTGCGTACTCCGCAGGGTCGTTGGGTCGCTCTTCGGGCAGGCGTCGTGCAAGGATCTGCTCGGCCGCCCACGCGTACACAGCGTTCGCGGCGGCCTCTACTTCAAGCATCCGGTACGGGACATACTCCGGGACGCGCTTCTTGCCGTAGCCCGCCTTGCGGGCGGCGCGTTCGAGCTCGCGGAACTCGCGGCGGCCCTCGTAAACCGTGACGATCCCCGTCTCCGGGTCGAACTCGGCCTCCGTGACCTGGTCCTCGCTCTTACGCGCGATCTCGCGGACCCACCCGGAGGCGCGGTGGCGGACGATCACGACCTCCAGCTCGCACGTGTGCTCACCCGCGGCCGCCAGAACAACGAGCCGAGAGCCGGGCTCGACCGTGACCTTGGCGCGGATAGCGACTTGGAGGGTGCTGTAGCCGCGGGCGCCCGGCGCCGGGACCTCGTGCGTGCGAAGCGTCAGCGATAGCCCGGGGTCGGCCTCCATCTCGACGATGGTCCCGGGGCGAACGCTCGCCGGGTCGGCGTACAGGGTGACGGTCCGCTTCTCGCCGGGGTGAAGTCGTACAGGTGACTGCTTGAACCAGAGCGGCTGCGCCACCGGCGCCGACGGGGCGGGAGGCTCCCTCTCAAACTCGTCGGACACGCGGTCGTCCTCCGCACCCAACGCGCTGTCGGCGGGTTGCGTCGGCGGTTTGCTCGCTGCAGCCGTGCCGGGCTGGGCGCCAGCGCTGCCGGGTTGGTCGAACGCGGCCTTCAGGAGGTCGTTCAGGGCGCGGAGGCCGACCTGGTCGCGGGCGGTCACGGCGCGAGCGGCTCCGATCAGGTGGGCGCCGGCACGGCGCTCCTCGGCGGCAACGATCGGTCGCAGCACGCGGTCGATCGCGGCGTACAGTCGCTCGACGATCGGATGGTGCTGGTTGAGCCCCGAGCGGTCGACTTTGACGACGAGCTCGGGGCGCGGCTTATCGAGCGCGTCGCGCTGCAGCTGCTCGATCGCATCGCAGACCACCTCGCCATAGAGGTGTCGGGCACCCGGTCGCCCCTCGAAACCGGCAAGGGTCGTCTCGTGCGCGGCGCGACCGGAGCGGATCACCAGCCCGCCCCGCCGGGTCGCGCGCGAGAAGCCCTGCGAGAGCGGCTCCTTCGCGCGACGCACGGTGATTCTGGCGCTGACCGCCGGGGTGACCTGCACGTCATCGTCAAACAACACGGGGCGCTCGACGTCGGGCTCCGGGGCCGGATAGGTGACCAGCGCCGGGGTTTGCCCCGGCTGCTCGAGCAGGATGGCGCGGGTCGGATCCTCCAGGATCGGTCGCAACTGCACGAGCTGCGAGACGAGCGCTCGCAGCCGTCCCGCAGCCGGAAGCCTCGCCGCGGACAGCGGCACCGTCACCCGCGTCCCGGACACGGTGACACCGAGCGCGCTGAGATCGGGCGCGGTCGCGACTCGGTCGCGGACGTGCGCGAACGCGTACGGCTCATCTCCCGGGGCGGGGAAGAACCAGGACTCGACCAGCCGGCCGCCGCGGATCCCCTCGATTCGGCCGGCGCCCTGCGCGAGCCACACATCCCGCAAGCCGCGTCCGAACAGGCCGCGCTGACCTGCCGTCGGCGGCTCGACCCCGAGCGCGCCAAGCCGACGGTCGATCACGTCGGCGTCTACACCCTCGCCGTCATCGGTGCAGCGCAGCTCGTGCTTCCACGACAGCAACGCCGGCGAGCGCAGCGACCGCATCCGGGCCCGCCACATCGCCACGAACTCCGCCTCGGGTGCGGCAACCGTCAACACGATCCTCCCGGACGGCCGGCCTGACGCGGCGATCGCCGCATCGGCATTCGTGACCAGCTCGGGGATGATCTGGACGAGATCGACTCCGCCCTGTGCGAAGTTCTCCCGGAAGTACCGGCCGCGTGCCGTTCCGAACCGCACCGCCGAACGATCCAACACTGCCGCCTGAGTCATTCTTGGGAGTGTCGTGCAGACTGCGGACAGAACGTCGACGCAACTGACGACGGATCCGTCCGGTTCGGGACGTACCGTCCGGGTCACGATGAACGATCCCGCGCAGCTGCGTGTGTCGAACCAGGAGCTCGCGACCGTCCGCGAAGCGATGCGCGAGCTCGGCCGGCTGCTCGACCAGCTCGATGAGGGGGAGCTCGAGAAAATTGTGCTGACCCAACGCAACCAGATGCGCGCGGTGCTGATCACCGTCGAGCGCTACAGCGCGCTCGAACGTGACGCGGCGTAAGCGCTGCCCCGCCAAGCGCCACTCTCCACACAGCGCGCCCGGAAGCCCAAAACGGGTACCAAACGGGTACCAAAACAAGCAGATTTGACCTCTCGTAACCGAACGTAATTTCACGAAAGCCCTGCAAATCTGCAGGTACCCAACGCCCCTGAAGCGACTCATAACCCGAAGGTCGCGGGTTCGAATCCCGCCCCCGCTATTTAGAAGTCCCCAATCGCGGTGTCACATTGCCGGGGGCCGGTGTCGTCGTTTGGCTCGGCGTTCAGCGCACGGTGAGTCTGATTGGCTTGGCTCTGATCGTTCGCGTGTTGAAGCCGTCGGAGATCAGAAGTCGCAGCAGCAGGGTGCTATTGCGGCCGAGTGACGTGGGGGAGAAGCGTGCCCGGGAGGAGGCTGGACCTCGCGCGATGTTGGCCCAGGCCGCGCCGTGGCGGGCCTGCAGGACGACGGACAACCGGTCGCGGTCGGCATCTGACGCGCGCCGGCCGACGGTGAGCGGACGCGAGCGGCGCGCCCTTCGCACCAGGCGGACGAACCGCCCAGCGGGGAGGTGGCGCGAGCGGCGCAACGTGGCCAGGCGACTGCCGTTGGGGGCCTGGAGTTGCAGAGAGGTGGCGCTCGCGGTCGGGGGCAGCGCGACCACGAACGGCAGGACGGTGTGCGAGCGGTCCTCGCCGATTGTGCCGGTGATCGGGGCGGTGGCGATCCGGTGTCCGTGCTGGTCGAGCGCGATGACGCGCCCGGCCAACGGGCCTTGACGATCGTCACCGGTCGCATCCACCACGCGCGAGGAGAAGATCACCCCGCCGGCGTGCGCGACGAATCCGCTTACCAGCCGCCGCGGCACCAGCGACCGCGTGGCCGCGCCCACGGGCTGGACGCGCGCCGCGGCGACGCCCGCGCGTGTACTCCTCGCGACGCGTCCGAGGATCGCCACGTGCATCCGGAACCAGGTTCTCGGCGACGTCCACCGATCGTCCGGGTTCACGGCCAGCGTGGATTGGGTGTAACCCATCAGATCGCTCGTCATCATGGGATCCCGGATGCGGCCACTCGTCTGATAGCCAAGAGCGCCGATCCTGACGTACGGCAACGCTTCGGCTCCCTGCGGAAAGCCCGTCAAGCTGAGCGTGTGCTCGAGCCCCAGCGTGTGGCCGAGTTCGTGCGCCAGGTTGTCAGGCCGTGGCTGGAGGAGGAGGATCGTGCTGCCGGGAATCCGTGACACGCCGAGGCAGCCGAGGTAGGAGCCCGGCGACCCTGTGGCGACCCACCGCACCGTAGGGGGATCGGTGAATGTGCGTCGAAGCGTCTCGAGTTCGGTGAGGAGATACCCGCATCGGGCAACCGGGAAGTTCCGGGCCAACGGGCCGCTTCCAGCGGCAGCCACATCCGCCATTTTCAACTCGACTGGCGCCCGGAACGGCGAGGGGAGCTGCTTCACGCCGCCGTCGCCGACCGGTAGGTACTCCTCGGCCGTCGACCAGATGCCGCTGTAAGCCGGGTCCGAGATGTCCTTCCCCTTGGGGTTCGTGAAGGTGATGGGGACCGGAGCCAGTGTGACGTCACCGCCGTCCTCGAACGTGACGCCGCTCATCACCGCCAGGTTCCCGTTCGGATAACAGCCAGTGCACTCGGGTTGGGCCTGCGCGCCGTTGACCTCCGCCTCCACGGTGACTGGCGCGGGCCCGGCCGTCTGGCTTGCGGGCACCCAGACGCGGTAGCCGTCGTTGGGGTTGCGCTGGTCCGGCGCTCGGTCGACCGCGCTCACTTGCATTGTTGGGTCGCCCTCAACCACCTTGTTGCCGCCGACCGCGATCCGCAGGTGGACCGTCCTACTGGCGGTCGTCCCCGAGAGCAGGTTCGCGTCGCCGATGTACACACGGACCATCGTGCTGCGGTTCGCGATCAGTGCGATCGGGAAGTCGCCGACCTTCGGCACCGTCCAAGTCGGCGTGTATGGGCTGGCCGCCAGCGGATCGCCAAGGTCGGGGAACCGCTCGATCGGCGAAAGTGCCTGCGCCACCTCGATGTGCTTGACGTAGTAGTTGGGGAGGATCTTCACCAGCACCTTCGCGACGTCTGGCTTTGGGCCCGCGCCATACCCCCACACCCACACCGTGTTGTCACCCGTCTGGAGATCCTTCCCCACGAGCGTGCCCAAATCGGTCTTGAACCGCGAGGTCGTCCTGCCGCCCGGCGACGGTGGAGGAGAGCTGGAATCGAACGGCCGATTGCAGCTGGTCTTCGAGGGTGTTGCGGGCACAGCCGCCTTCGGCGCTTGGATCACGTAGCACCAGCCGCTCAGTGCTGTGTGCGAGGACACCGACCCTGTGAGCCGAACCGCGTCCTTGGCCGCCGGCGTCGACTCGTGACCGGTGATCTCCTGCCCCGCGACCGGCGTGTCGATCGTCACCTTCGGGTCGGGCGGCGGCGACCAGGAGACGTTGCCGACGATGCGTTCACCGGCGATCACGGTGCGCACCGGTGAGCGGGGAGTTGGTGCCCGGGCGAGCAATGGGGTCGGCCCCGGCAACGAAGTCACCCCGTTGGGGGCGGACTCGTACCCTGGATATAGGCAATCTCCGACGAGTCAGGCGACCACGCGCCCCCCCACGGCGAACGAGGTCGGGGACGAGCCGTTCAGATAGGAGACCGCGAGATTGCTGTTGTCCAGTAGCCCGAGGCCGTCGAACAGGATGAACCGACCGTCAGGTGACGGGCTCGTCGTTATTGAGTACCCGAGCAGGCCGGGACTCAAGAGGCTGGCGGCGCCGGTGGCCGGATCGATCTTCCTGATGGTGCCGGTGCCGTCGAACACGATCGCCTTACCGTCCAGGCTCCAACCGGTCGCGAAGGCATACACGTTCGCGTAGATCGCCTTCTGACCGGTCCCGTCGGACCCAACGACGTACACGTCGTCGATCTGACCACCTGAGGCAGCCGGATCCGCGTGCGAGGCGGTAGAGGCAAACGACTTGCCATCGGGCGACCAAAACGGCACCGCGAGCCGCGCCCAGTACTTCGGGAAGATCGGACCGGGTGGAGAGAGCGTCTGCACCGTTCGGCGATCGACATCGATCACTCGCCAGCTCACCGGCGTGGAGACGCACCCGAACTGCTCAGGGTGCGGCGGCTCCGGCGGCAGGTACTCGCACGGCACGCGCGTCCACTCCGCGACCGCCACACGCTGCCCATCCGGGTCCCACGCCTGGTAGCTCATCATCAGCTCGCAGCTGCTCGTCGGGCACGAGTAGACCGTCCGCGCACCGGTCCCATCGGGATTCACGACACGCACCTGCCACTCGCTCGAATCCTGGGAGACGGCCGTATAGGCGATCCTCCCGATGGGCACCGCGGCCGAGGCGGCGCTCGGAACGCCCAAGACGACGAAGGCAAACAGGACGGCGGCGCCGCGCGAGATCATCTGCGCCACGCTAAGCCCACCAGTTACGCGATCGTTACGTCGTCGCCCGTCGATATCCGCGGCGCGACCCAGGAGCGTGCTTCGCGCTGAATTCACCTCAGCCCCCTCAAGCCCGAGCTGTCATCCATTGCGACGTCCACGGCGGCTTGGCCAATGTGACCGCCGTTTCCGCCGACACCAACCTACAGCGGCACGACCGCGGTCAAAATGTGATCCTTGTCGTGATCCTCACGACCCGGTTGCTGTTACGGCCGAAACACAGCGCTGGCCAGTAGTGCACACTGGCCGCGAACGCACCGCACGAGCCCGCTTCATCACGTGGGCACGCGTGCTGCGTCAACGACGGCGAGAATCAGATGGCGGACGTCGCCGAGCCCTTGGCGGCCTGTCCAGGTGTCCTTCAGCGAGCGCGACCTGGATGCTGATCGGGATCGCCAGGCGTCTCGATGTGCTGTACAACTGCCGGCGTGGCCGGCATCGCGATGGAGGTTCCGCGGGTCTTCGGCTCCAGCGGCGTGTCGGTCGTCACGGGAGCTCTGAAGCCGGCAACCCTGCTGGGGGACATCGGACTGACGCGTACGGTTGTGCCCGCGACTGACCTGCTCGTTGCGGGCCGCGAGTTTCTGAGGGCTCGGTCGCACGGAATCAGGGATGTCGTCGTACTGGAAGGAGCTTCGTGATCGCCTCGGGCAACTGGATCGACGTCAGCGTTCCGATCGCCGACGGAATGCTGCACTGGCCGGACGACCCTGGCGTGACTCTGCGGCGGGTACTCGACATCGACCACGACGGCGTCAACGTGTCCGAGCTGTCGCTCGGCGTTCACACCGGGACGCACATCGACGCTCCCATGCACTTCCTGCATGAGGGAGCCGACGTCGCGCAGCTTGACCCAGCGGTCGGCATCGGTCCAGCGAGAGTGATCGAAATCGCAGATCCCGTCGCGGTACGACGCGGAGAGCTTGAGTCGGCCGGGCCCATGCCCGGCGAGCGACTGCTTCTGAAGACCCGCAACTCTGACCGCCGATGGGTCGATGAGCCCTTCAGGACCGACTACGTCTTCGTCGCTGCCGACGCCGCCGAGTATCTCGCCCAATGTCGCGTCGCCCTCCTCGGCGTGGATTACCTGTCGGTGGGTGGATATGCGATCGACATGGAGGCCACGCATCGGGCCCTGCTCGAGGCGGGCATCCTGATCGTGGAGGGTCTCGACCTTTGCGCCGTCCAATCCGGCGCGTACGAGCTGATCTGCCTACCGCTGCGCATTGTGGGAAGCGACGGCGCGCCCGCCCGCGCAATCCTGCGACCGGTGGTGAATGGACACGCGCCATGACCGTAGCCGGCCGAGCGACGAGCGGGTTGATGGGTCGGTACGCCGCGAGTCGAGTGGTCACCTGGCTGGTCGAGGAGGGTGGAAGTGACCTCGACCACTGCGCGCTCATCACTGTGCTCGAGAAGCCGAGGATGGTCTGCGCATGAGCAGCGAGCTATTCGATCTCAGCGGGCGCACGGCCCTGGTGACAGGCTCCTCCCGCGGAATCGGACTGGTACTCGCCCGCGGACTGGGGCGTGCCGGGGCGCGGGTGGTGCTCAACGGCCGAGACGAGACACGGCTCGCGTTCGCCGCCGAGCGCCTCAGGGCCGACAGCGTCGTCACGCACACCTCCCGCTTTGACGTCACAGATGAGGAAGCGGTTGAGGCGGCTGTGGCCAGGATCGAGGGTGAGATCGCGCCGATCGACATCCTGGTCAACAACGCCGGCATGCAAATGCGCATGCCGCTTGAGGATTTCCCGAGCGCCGACTTCCGGTTGCTCCTCGAGACCAACGTCATGAGCGCGTTCCTGGTTGGGCGCGCCGTCGGCTCGCGGATGCTCGGCCGACGCAGCGGCAAGATCATCAACGTCTGCTCGCTCCAGAGCGAGCTGGCCAGGCCGTCGATTGCGCCCTACTCCGCGACCAAGGGGGCGCTCAAGATGCTGACGCAGGGCATGTGCGCGGATTGGGCGCCGCACGGGATATGCGTTAACGGCATCGCGCCGGGCTACTTCGTCACCGACCTGACGCGCACGCTGCACGACGATGCGGAGTTCGACAGCTGGCTGCGGCATCGGACACCTGCCAGGCGCTGGGGCGAGCTCGACGAGCTCGTCGGGACGGTGGTGTTTCTGGCGGCCCCCGCATCGAGCTTCGTGAACGGCCAGATCATCTACGTCGACGGCGGGATTTCGGCGGTCATCTGATGGCATCCGACATTAAGGCCCTCATCGCGTACGCAGCGCACGACCTGCGCATCGAATCAGTCCCGCCGCAGCTGCTGACCGACGACGATGTTGAGATCAGAACTGTCGTCGGGGGCATCTGCGGCAGCGACCTTCACTACTACCGTGACGGCGGAGTCGGTGACTTCACGATCAAGGAGCCCCTCGTGCTCGGGCATGAGATAGCCGGTGTCGTCGAGCGCACCGGGCGGCGCGTGAGCTCCGTCGCGCGCGGCGACCGTGTCGTCATCGATCCGAGCGTGCGATGCGGAAGCTGCGCGCAGTGCCAGCACGGCCGGCGCAACCTGTGCACGGATGTCCGCTTCCTCGGGAGCGCGGCGCGGATGCCGCACTCACAGGGAGGGTTCCGCAACCGGCTTGTCGTGAGGGGCGATCAGTGCGTGCCGTTGCCGGCGCACCTGTCCTTTGACAACGCCGTCTTCGCCGAACCGCTGTCGGTTGCGACTCACGCCGTGGGCCGTGCCGGATCGATGCTCGGCCGCGAACTGCTCATCACGGGTGCCGGTCCGATCGGGATGCTGATCTTGCTCGTGGCGTTGCGCGCCGGCGCCGCGACGGTAACGATCACCGATGTCTGCGAGGCGCCGCTGCGGATCGCCCGTCGAATCGGGGCGAGCGCCGCGATCAACGTCTCTACCGGTGCGACGGTTCCCGCGACGGACTTAGCGATCGAGGCGTCGGGCGTTCCAGCGGGGCTCGACACCTGTCTCGCTTCTGTCCGTCCCGGGGGGCGGGTGGTGCTTGTCGGGCTGCTTCCCCAGGGCTCGGTGCCGGTCGCGGGCAACCGCGTCGTCACCCGCGAAATCGAGCTCGCTGGGTCGTTTCGCTTCAACGGGGACGAGTTCAGAGCGGCCGTAGGAATGCTGTCGGCTGGTCTCGAGGTCTCGCCGCTGCTGACCGCGCGGTTCTCGCTCGCAGACAGCTTGAGCGCCTTCGAGATCGCGGGGCGGCGGGAAGAGGCGCTGAAGGTACAGATACAGTTCCCCGGCGGCGACCCGGACGCTCCGGCATGAGGGTTCCTGAACACCACGGAAGGCCGAGCGGATGGCAGCGCCGCTGAGGCTTGCACTGCTCGGCTGTGGGGCGCTCGCCGAGATCTTGGCGGATAGCGTCTACCCGCGCGTGACGGATTCAGTGAAGGTCGTCGCCGCAATCGACATTACACCGGAGCGAGCGAAGGCAGTGGGCGAGACCCTCGGCGTGCCGAGCTTCTCCACACTTCGCGAAGCCGTCGCGGCGGTGGAGATCGATGGGGTCGACGTGCGACTGCCCCATCAGCTTCATCTCAAGGGCGCAGAGTGGTCGGCGGAGCTTGGGCTGCCATTCCTGATGGAGAAGCCGATGGCCAGTTCGCTGGCGGAGGCACAGGAAATCGCTGAGCTTGCTGAGGATATTTCGAGCCCGTGCGGGGTGTCGGAGAACTACGGCTTCCTGGAGCCGGTACGGGCGGCACGGATGCTGCTCCGCTCCGGCGCGATCGGCGAGCTTCTCCTGGTGAAGAGCATTCGCGTGTTCGAGCTCGGGCCCCACTGGCGGCGGGACGGCTGGCGGGTCACCGGCGGCCCAGCGGCGGGAGTCCTGCTCGACCAGGCAACCCATGCCACCCGGATGCTTCGGACCGTCGTCGGAGAGATCGCCGAGGTGCACGCCTATGCAAGCAGCCATCGGGAGGGCTTCTCGAGCGAAGACAGCGCCGTGGTGAGCTGCCGCTTCGCCTCGGGTCACATCGGGGTGCAGCTCTTGTGCTGGGCGTGCCCGGCCCCGGCGGCGACGCACATTCCTGAGCTGTCGCTGTATGGATCAGCCGGCTCGATCACCGTCCACACCGGTTACGAGGGGGACGGCGGAGCCCTGCTCCAGCGCCCCGGGGCCGCCGACGAGTGGCACGCAGGCGGGACCAACTACTTCGACTCACTCGGCCGTACCGTTGAAGAGTGGGCGGACGCGGTGCAGGCGGGACGAGAACCCGCGTGCTCCATTCGCGAGGGTCTGGCAGATATGGCGGTGATGGAAGCGATCCAGTCCTCCCGCGACCGGAACGCACCGATCCCGGTTCCCCCGGTCGGCGCCCGCCGGTAGCGGCATCCATGAGAGGCGCGCGGTGGGCCTGCCTGGCAATGGACCTGCCCCGAAGCCCGAACTCAAACTGAAATCAGGGGACGCCGCTGGTGGGCGGCGGAGCCGACGCTCGTGCATCGACCGCGAGCCGGTGGTACGGCCGGGCGAACGGCCAGTGATGGTCTTCGAGCGCGCTCTCGGCGTCGAGCTGGCCGAGGCTCTGGATCAGTCTGGCGACGAGGCCGGTCCATCCGGTTTGGTGCGAGGCCCCGAGCCCGGCCCCGTTGTCGCCGTGGAAGTACTCGTAGAACAGGATCAGGTCCCGCCAGTGCGGATCCTCCTGAAAGAGCTTGGTCGCGCCGTAGACCGGACGCCGCCCGTCGGCGCCGCGCAGGAAGGTCCCTGCGAGCCGGCGTGTGAGCTCCTGCGCCACCTCGAATAGCGTCATCATCGTCCCGGAGCCTGTTGGGCACTCGATCGTGAGATCGTCACCGTAGTACCGGTAATGCTGGAGGAGAGCACGGATCAGCAATAAGTTGATTGGAAACCACACGGGCCCTCGCCAGTTGGAGTTACCACCGAACATGCCGCTGGTCGACTCCGCCGGCTCGTATTGCACCCGGTGCTCGACACCGTCTACGTAGAAGCTGTACGGATGATCGAGGTGCCAGCGCGAGATCGAGCGGATTCCGTGCGGCCCGAGGAACCGCTCCTCGTCGAGCATCCGATGCAGGATCCGACGGAGCTTGTCCTCGTTGACGAGGGAGAGGATCCGGCGACCCGCCACGCCAGGCTGCAACGGGTCGGCGATGTTGGCGAGGAGGTCGTGGTTGCGCTCCACGAACACGCGGACCTGCCGGGCGATCCGCGGATAGCGCTCGATCACGTCGGCGTCGATCACCGTCGTCGCGCACAGAGGCAGCAGCCCTACGAGCGATCTCACCTGGAGCCGGGTGCCGGTGCCGTCCGGGAGACGGAGCACGTCGTAGAAGAAACCGTCCTCCTCGTCCCACATCTCATCCGGATGCTCCCCAACAGGATCCACCGCGGCAGCGATCCAGAAGAAGTGCTCGACGAACTTGAGCACGAAGTCCTCGGAGGCCGGGTCGTGCTCGAGGACGGCCAGGGCGAGTTCGAGCATATTCTGGCTGAACATCGCCATCCAGGCGGTGCCGTCGGCCTGCTCCAGCCGCCCCCCTGTCGGGAGGGCGGCACTGCGATCGAACACGCCGATGTTGTCCAGACCGAGGAAGCCGCCCTCGAACACGTTACGGCCGGTCGGGTCCTTTCGGTTCACCCACCAGGTGAAGTTCACAAGCAGCCGCGAGAAGCACTCTTGGACAAATGGCAGATCCACCTCGCCGCGCTCGGACTCGAGCCTGTGGAGGAACAAAGCGGCGAAAGCGTGAACCGGCGGATTCACATCACCGAAGTTCCACTCATAGGCGGGCATCTGGCCGCTCGGGTGAAGATACTCCTGGGAGATCATCAATTGAATCTGGTGCTTGGCGAAATCCGGGTCGACCATCGCGAGCGGAATGCAATGGAACGCCAGATCCCAGGCGGCATACCACGGATACTCCCACTTGTCAGGCATGGAAACGACGTCGTAGTTGACCATGTGAAACCACGACTCGTTGCGGCTGCCCCGGTGCATCGACCCTCGCAGTGGGTGGGCGCTGCGCTCTCGCAACCAGCGGTCGACGTCGAAGTAGTAGCACTGCTTTGACCACAGCATCCCAGCGAGCGCCTGGCGCATCACCGCCTTGGCGTCCTCCTCGACCGAGGGCGGCGTGATCGCCTCATAGAATTCGTCGGCCTCGGCTCGTCGCTGCGCAATCAGCTGGTCCGCATCGTCAAACGGAGCGGAGAGCTCGTCGGGGCCCTCGCGGCAGAGGCGCACGACCATGCTGGCAGACCCGCCCGCGGGCACCTCAAGGCGGAGGTGTACCGACGCCTTCGTTCCCTCGCCGTCAAGGTTGACCGCGTCGGCACTGCGCACAAGGTGCTCACCGATTCCATCCTTGGGAAAGCGAGTCGTCGGTTCGCTGCCCGAGATGCGGGTCGCGTTGGTCTCGTTCTCGCAGAACAGGAGGGCCGCTTGCGGTTCGGCATGAAGATGGAACACGCCGAGTTCGTGATGCTCGGCCCGGACGACCGGATGCTCGGATTCGACACGAACGAGGCGAGGTTTGGGCTCTCCATCCACCCACGACCAGGTGTTACGAAACCACAGCGTCGGCAGCACATGCAGCGCCGCGTCCTCCGATGAGCGGTTGTGCACCGTGATCCGGCAGATGATGTCCTCGGGTGAGGCCTTCGCGTGCTCCACCTCGACATCGAAATACTGGTTCTCGTCAAAGACGCCGGTGTCGATGAGCTCATACTCGAGCTCCTCGCGTGACCGGCTCCGGTTGCCCGCGACAAGCTCGTTGTATGGAAACTCGGCCTGCGGATACTTGTACAGCCACCGTTGATAGCTGTGCGTCGGGACGTTGTCGACGTAGAAGTAGTACTCCTTCACATCCTCCCCGTGGTTGCCCTCGGCGTTCGTCAAGCCGAAGAGACGCTCCTTCAAGATCGGGTCCCGCTCGTTCCATAGCGCAAGCGCGAGGCACAAACGCTGCTTGTCATCACTGATGCCCGCGAGGCCGTCCTCGCCCCACCGGTACGCGCGAGATCGGGCCTGATCGTGACTGAAATAGGACCACGCGTCGCCGCCGTCGCTGTAGTCCTCGCGGACCGTGCCCCACTGACGCTCACTGAGGTACGGACCCCAAGCGCGCCACGGAACCCCGCTGCGGGCCTCCTGGAGTCGACCCTCCTCGACCGTCAACGGAATCGAATCGGTCGCTCGCGTATCCGAAGCGGTGCTCATGTGCTCATCGTCCTCTCGTCGGTTCGGAGATCGCCCCACGTCGGCGCGCGGGGAGCGATCCCCAACTCGCCGATTTGGGGATCAGGAATGAGTTGACTCGGCCCGGCAGCGCCGGCCAGCCCCGCGGCATGCTCTGGCTCGGCACCCCCGGCTGCAGGAATCCCGACGGCGCGCCTAGGAGCACCAGCAGGCTGTTGAAGTTCCTGCCCTCGATTGCGGACCAGGCTCCCGGGTCGCCGCTGGCCTGGTGCCCGTCGGCGATCGCCAGCGTCTCCGGTCCTCGTCCGGAGCCCCAGCCGATTTCGATATTGGGATGACCGAGGTGCTCGATGGCGATCCGCTGGCCGGCTTTGACCGTCTGGCCCGCTCTGACGGTGACCGTGACGCGTTCCGCGTAGTAGACGTACTTGCCTGCGAACGGCCCGTTGAGGAGCCGGTACACGATGGCGCCTCCACCGGGCCAGCAGGTGATTCCCCAACAGCTGGGCGGGCCGTCGTCATGGTTGCTCGCGAAGGTGATCTTGGCATCACCGAGGGCCAGCAGCGGGCCTGATCCCGAATAGTCGACGCCCATGTCAATGCGAAACGGACCGAGCCCGCCGACCTGGCTGAGCGGATTGACGTAGGCCCAGACGTCATAGTGCACCGTTCTCACGGATCGGTGGCCCGCTTTGTCGACGGCGACCACGCGGAAGGACCTGGTGCCGACCGAGCGGGTGTTGATCGCGTGGCCGGCTCTGACGGTCGCTTTGCATTTCGCGATCGCACTGGTGATCCCGCCTTCGCTACAGCGGAATCGTGCTCGGACGTGGGAGAGGTGCTCGTAGGAGCCGCGGTTGCTCGGCGCAAGGATCGCGATCTCCGGGACGGCATCCTCGAACGCCCCGATGTCGCACGCCCCGCGCTGAGGCCGCGTGACGCCACGCTGATCGGTGGCCGGGCAGCGGGCGCCCTTCTTTGGCACTCGGTTGATGGCCGGGCTGCCTCGCCGGAGCGCCAGCGTCTCTGTCGGGCCGCCGTTGTCTCGGGGATTTCCGAGCTTCGGGTTGGCGTGCGTTCCGGGGCACGTCCTATCCCCGAAGCCGAGGTTGTGCCCACCGCTCGTGATGGCCCCACGACCGTTGCCGGCGCACTGCTCGCCCGTGTTCGAGGCCACGATCGTGTTTGCAAGCCGCGAGTTCTCCCGGGTGGCCGCCGAGACAACGAAGATCCCGCCGCCGAGGCCACGCGCGGCCCGGCCTGTCGAGGTAGAGCCGCCAAGCCCAACGGCGTTGTGTGCGATCGTCGCGTTGACGATCGTGCTGGCGCCGCGGAACACCGCTACCGCGCCACCGCTCCCGCCCGCGCCAGCTTGGCCGCCCGGACCGCCACCGCCGGCGAGGTTGTCGACCAGCGTGCTGTTCATCAAGGTCATGGCTTGGAACGTGCTGAACAGTCCGCCTCCGGTGCCGCCGGGACCGCCCGGCCCGTCGGAGCCACGTGCGAGCGTCCCGTTGCCGCCGCGTCCGCCGGTCCCACCGGTTCCCGCCCGGTTACCGGAGAGGAACGACCGACTGACCGTGAGGGTTCCCTGGTTGTACACCGCCCCGCCGAGGCCGCCGGCGCCGCCGCTGCCGCCGCTGCCGCCGGGTGTCCCGGCGGAGAGGCCGCCGGGCCCGCCGGGACCGCCGGAACCGGCGGTGTTTGCCCGGAGCGTCGAGTTACTCACGGTGAGTCTGCCGGTGTTGTCGATCCCGCCGCCGTTGCCACCCGCGCCGCCGCTGCCACCGAGGCAGCCGGCCAGCCCCGCTGGCCCCGACCCCGCACTCCCCGCGCCGCCGCTGCCGGCCGTATTGCCGCTCACCACAGTGCCACTGAGCGTCAACGTTCCGGCGTTGACAATCCCGCCCCCGCTGGCCCCGACGCTCGCTGCCGAAATGGGCCCGCACGTCACGACACCGGCTCCTGGAGAGCCATCGGTCCCACCTGCCGCATGGCCTCCGTGAATCGCCAGCCTGCTCAGCGTGACCCTCGCCCCGCTCGCGATCGACAGCACCCGATCGCCGAGCCCGGACGCATCGATCACCGTCATCGCGCTGCTGGCACCGACGATGCTCAGGTTGCGCGCGCGCGTGATGTTCAGGTCTCCGGAGCGGTCGTCATCGGCGTCCGACGGCCTGACCGACAACCTGTAGCGACCGGCACGCAGGACGATCGTGTTCGAGGCTCGGCCGGCCCGCCCGCACGGCGTCCGCACTCCAGGCGAGTTGACCGCCGCGATCGCTTCCCGCAGCGAGCATCTGTGGTTCCCGGCGAGGCCCGGATCGCGCGTGACGGTGACGTCGAGTGTGGCGGCCGTCGCTGCCGACGGCGTCGGAAACGCGATGACTCCCAGCACAAGTGCGATTGCCACAGTTGAGATGGGCCAGGTCCGCTGCATGCGTAGGCGCATCCTATGGTTACGAACGCGAACGGTCGGGCTGAGAACCCGAAGTCGAATCCCGCCCCCGCTGTTGATCGAAGCCACCGGCGTACGAATGCAGCCAGGGTGAACGGTAGGGTTACGCGCGGTGCGTCGTCTGGTTGGTGGGCTTGTGGGGGTCGTCGTCGGCATCTCTGCCACCCTGGTCGCCCCTGCGCTTGGCTCGGACCGGTCCGTGGACTGGCCTACCTACGGCCTGGACAACCAGCGAACCGGATTCAACCCGGCCGAGACCGGACTCGGTCCGTCGGTCGTGAGCTCGATCCGTCAAATCTGGTCCACGCGGCTCGGTGCGACGATCCTCACCCAGCCGGTCGTGGCCAGTGGCGTGGTCCTTCGGCATCCGCGGCGCTCGGTGGATCTGATCTACGCAGCGACCGAGCACGGCCTGTTCGCCGCGATGGACGCGAACACGGGGCGGGTGGTCTGGAGCCGGCGGCTCGGATTCCAACACGTCTCCTTCTGCGGTGATCTCCCGGACAACGATTTCGGCATCACGGGCACGCCCGTCATCGACCACGGCGGGCACAGCATCTACACCACCGGTGGTGACGGCAGGCTCTACGAGCTGGACCTTGCCACGGGTAGGACGAAGCGCCGCTGGGTCATGACGCATGACCCGTCGCGCGAGAACGATTACGGCGCGCTGACGCTCGTGAACGGAACACTGTACGTCCCGTACTCGGGAAACTGCGACACGAACCCGTACCACGGCTTCGTCGCAGCGATCCGGGTCCGGGACGGGAGGCGCATCGCCACCTGGTTCCCGTCCGGAGGGCTGTTTGGGGGCTCGATCTGGGGCTTCGGGGGAGTGTCCGCGGACCCGGGCGGTGCCATTTTCGCCGCCGTGGGCAACTCGCAGGGCTCCAACGAACATGCCGGCTACGGCGAGCACGTGGTCCGGCTGACGCCCGGCCTCGGCGTCGTCAGCTCCAACTACCCGGGTCTGCCAACGGGCGATGCCGACTTCGGCGCGACCCCTCTCCTGTTCCAGCGGCCGGGGTGTCCACCGGAGCTCGCCGTCGGCAACAAGTTCGGGTCGTTCTACGTGTACGACCGCGATCGGATTTCAAGCGGGCCCGTGCAGCAGATCGGGCTCGGGGGATCTGCCTTTGGTCAAAATGGATTGTTGGGCGTCGCGGCCTACTGGCCGAGGACGGCGACGGTCTACGTGAGCAACCCTCTCAACCGTGGTCGGTACCGCCACGGCCTGGTCGCCTTCCGGGTCACCGGGAGCTGCCGGCTCTCACTCGCGTGGTCGGCGTCGGACGGACGAGACGGCGACGCATCGAGCCCGACGGTGGCCGCCGGCGTCGTTTTCTACGGCGACGGCTTTGGCCACCAGGCAATCGCATTGGACGCGCGCACGGGCCGGCGCCTGTGGGACTCCGGGCGCGCCATCCGCGGATCGGTGTACGCGGGTCCGACGGTCGTCAACGGCAAGGTCTACGTCTCGTCAGTGGGCGGCTACTTGTACGCGTTCGCCCCGGCGCCACTGACGGTTTCCCCGCCGTCGATTTCCGGTACGGCGACGCAGAGCCGCACGTTGAGGGAGTCACATGGGTCATGGACCAACAATCCGAAGAGGTACAGCTACCAGTGGGAGGATTGCGACAGCTCGGGCCGGGGCTGCGCGGCGATCGCGGGCGCGACGCGCCGGAGGTTCACGCTGACGAGCGCCGATGTCGGGCACACGATCCGGGTTGAGGAGACCGCAACCAACGGCAGCGGGTCGAGCAGCCCGGCGATCTCGGCGGCGACTCGCGTCGTGTCGCCGCTCCCGCCGTCGAACACCAGGCCGCCGTCGCTCTCTGGGAACACGACCCAGGGGCAGACCCTGGCCGAGTCCCACGGGAGCTGGACCAACTTCCCGACCAGCTTCACGTATCTGTGGGAGCGGTGCGACAGCTCCGGGCGCGGCTGCGCGGCGATCGCAGGCGCGAGCGCTCAGACCTACACACTCACTGTCGCGGACGTGGGTCACACGATTCGCGTCCAGGAGACGGCGAGCAATAAGCACCGAAGCCGGCGCCCGGCGGTCTCGGCTGCGACGGGAGTGGTACAGGCCGCTACGGCGCCGCCGACGCAACCCTCGAACAGCTCGCGCCCAGTGATCTCGGGCACAACCATGGCGGGGCAGACGCTGACCGGCTCAACGGGCGCATGGTCCGGCGCACCGCCGATCAGCTTCAGCTACCAGTGGGAGCGCTGCGCCGGTTCGTGCTCGCCGATCGCGGGCGCGACGTCAAACCGCTACACGCTGACGGGCACTGATGTCGGCGCCAGGATCGCCCTCGTGGTGACCGCGACGAACGGCGCCGGTAGCGCGCACGCAACGTCCGCCCAAGTTGGTCCAGTCAAGTCAGCCGGGCCGACGCTGCGCCAGGTCAAGGCGGCGCTGGTCAAGGCGCTGAAGGGGTCGGCTAAGGCACGCATCCGCCAGCTGCTCAAGAACGACGCCGACACGATCGCCTTCTCGGCGCCCAGCCCGGGCCGCCTAGCGATCGCCTGGTCTCTGGCGCCGAAGGGAGCGCGGCCAAAGGGGGCCCAACCGCTGCGTGTCGCGACCGCGAACGTGATCTTCCGCAGTGCGCGCACACTCAAGGTCAGGATCACCCTCACGGGCAAGGGCCGACACGTGCTCGAGCGCTCCAGCCATCTCAAGCTTGCCGCGAAAGCCACCTTCACTGCAGTCGCCGGCACCACGACGAGCACCACCAAGTCCGTCACCCTCAGACCGTAGCGAGCGAGATGGTTGATTCCACCGCGCGAGAAGGTCGCCGCATCGTGGCGGCACTACGTGGGCTCCGCGTCCGCCTCGCCGTACGCCGCCCCGGCGCGGGCCACCGATCGGTTCGGCCTGCCCCCCCGCCTCCGTCACCAGCGCAGAGTTCGACCCGAACCGCGACGAAGCCATCACCTACGCGCTGCAGCTGCTCCAGGCGGGCGTGCCGGCCGTGCCCTGGCCGAGTGACCGGTGCTGATCCGGAGCACCCGCTCGCAGGTCAGACGGTGACGGGCTCGCCGAGGTCGACGCCCGCAAGCTCGCCTCGGGAGGCGATCTCGAGCTTCGCGAACACTTTACGGAGGTGGTAGTCGATTGTTCGTGGGCTGAGGAACCGCTGCGCGGCAAGCTCGTCGTGCTGGACCGCTCGCAGAAAAGTCGCATCGTGCGGACTGCGCCGGCCTGACGGTCCGCCGCCACGTTTAGTCTCCGAGTCGTGAGCAAGGGCAGGCGTAGCCGTCGGCCGGGCGGCCACCCCGCAAAGGTCGCGGCGCGTCGCGAGCGGGAGGCAACGCGGCGCTCCGCGGCGGGAACGACCCCGGCGGCGCTCGCACGTCGGATCGCACTCGAGGCGGAAGGGCTGACCGGGCCCGTGGACGCCGAACTGTGGGCGTCCCGGCTGTTGGGGGCGTTCTGGGACCAGCGCACCAACCTCCCGCTGCGCGAGTCAGCCGATCACGCCCTGATCTACGGTGGTCCGCTGGTGGAGGCGCTCGCGCGGATGGGCGGGCCTGACGCACGGGTGGCGCTGACCGCCGTCGCAGCGGTGGATGGCGGCGAGCTCGGTGAGCTGGCGCACGAGCTTGTCGGGAGCTCGCCCGACCGCGGACAGGAGCCGGCGCCGACCTGGCTGGGCGAGGTGGGGAACGCGGAGATCACGGGAGCAGCAGTAATGCGCGAGGACATCTTCGACGACGGCTTCACCATGCTGCTCGAGGCGCGCCATCCGGGAGGTGAAACGCACGCGGTCGGTGTGTACATCGACAACAACCTCGGCGTGATGGCGAAGGACATCTTGCTCGCCGATTCGATCGATTGGGTTGGCGAGGTGATGAGCCGGAACCCTGACGACGATGGCGAGCTGCGGCTCGAGCGGATCGATCCCGCGGTCGCCGCGGCCGAGATTCGCGCCGCGATGGACCTGACCGAGATGACTCTCGATCCGCCTGTCTCAGAGGATTACGCGGGCCTCCGCGCTCTGGCCCTGTTGCGGACTGACGAGACGCCGGGCGGCGCGATGGCAGCCCAGCGCGAGGAGATGCCCCCTGAAGATCGCGACGCCCTCCGCGATGAGTTTCTCGCTTCGCCCGAGGGGCGCGCGTTCGCCCCCGATGGTGACGAGGCGTTCGTGGTGTCTCTGGCAATCGACTTCTGCGCCGACTATGTCGATGGACGGCCGCTGCGGTGGAGTCCGGTCGTGGTGGAGATATTCATGGTCGGCTGGGTGCCTGCCAAGGTGCTCGCCGACGCCGCCGTGTTTGACGTGCTTCCAGCGGCACTTGACGCGTGGGTGCGGTTCGCTGGTCGAAAGCAGGGCATCCCGGATTGGGCGATCTCACTGACGCAGGAGGCCATACCTCGATGGCGCGATGAGATGGCGAGCGCGGGCGGCGACCCGGCCAATGACGGGCTCGCGAAGCAGTTTCTGACCGCGGCGCAGGAGGCAGGTGTTGATGTCACCGATGAGAAGTCGTTGAACACCTTCATGGCGGGATGGAATGCCCGCAGCATCGCGCCCTGACCGGAAGCAAGCCTCTGGACCCCGCAGGTCTGCGTCGCGGACCGCACGGTCTATGGGGAGAGCAGAGCGGCGACGCGACTCCTCGCCCGGTGTAGCCGGCTGGTGACCGTTCCCTCGCGCACGCCGAGTGCCCGGGCGGCCTCGGTGTAGGACAGGCCGACCACGTCGACCGCGACGAGCGTGTCACGGAAATCGGGCGGCAACGATGCGATCAGAGCGTAGATCTCGCGCGTCTCCGCGGCCGCGGCTGGATCGAGGCCTGGGTTCCGCGTGTCCGGCAGGGCCAGGTCGTCGATCGTGATGTCGGCCTGGCGGGGTCGCCGCTGGGCGGCTCGGAGCTGGGAGAAGAACGTGTTCCTCAGCGCCCGGAGCAGGTACCGGATGTCATCGTCACGTCGAATGATGCGCGGACGGGAAAGCACCTGGGCATAGGTCTCCTGCACGAGGTCCTCCGCCTCCTCACGTGAGCCACACATCGCCCACGCGGCGCGGAACAGGCGATCCACGTGATCCCCGAGCCGCTCTGGATCGAGCAGGTGCTCGTCAGCGAGCGCGGTGGGTGGCGAGACGGGTCGATCTGCACGTCTCGGCGGTCACTCCGTATGCGCCCATCGTCGGGGAAGCGGCGGGGGCGGCCCCGCTCGTGCTGATCGTCGAGGATCTGCAGTGGGCGGACGGTTCGACGCAGGCGTTCCTCACCTTCCTGATACGCGCCGCACGACCGGAACGGTTCGCGCTCGTCTGCTCCTACCGGACTGACGCCGTCCACGGCCGCCGACATTCCGTCAGGCCGTTCGTCCATGAGCTCGTGCATGCCGGTAGGGCGACGACGATCTCGCTCGGGCCGTTCTCGCGGAGCGAGCTTCATGAACAGGTCGCCGGGATCCTCGCGCGCCGCGCCCGGATTGACCTCGACCTCGTACCGGCGACGGAGCGCCAGACCAACCCGGCGCTCGCCCAGCTCGACCTCAGCCCGCGGGAGATCGAGGTCCTCAGGCTGGTCGCCGATGGCCGGACCAACCGCGAGATCGCAAGTCAGCTGTTCATCAGCAACAAGACGGCGAGCGCTCACGTCTCGCACATCCTGAGCAAGTTGTCGGTGCCGAACCGAACCGCGGCGGCGGCAATCGCACGCCGGCTCGGCGTCGGGCGTAACGACTAGTTATCGACGTTCCGGGACGAAACCGCTCTGGGGGCGCGTCTGAGAGAGCTCAGACCCGATCACCCCCACCTGGAGCACGTTCGACATGAATGATTCAAGTAGGCGGGCCGCGCGCGCCGCGCTGCAGCGGCGGCTCGCGAGGACCGCCCTGATCTCCGGGCTGCTGAGCGGCGGGCTCGCAGTCGGCGCTCAGGCGGCAGGCGCCCAAGCGACCCACCACCAGACAGCCCACCACCGGTCAGCCCCGCACCACACGGCCCGTGGCGGCTCCAGCACCGTCGCCGTCACCCACCGCACCCTTGTCGTCAGCGGCACCGCGGCTGCGAACAAGCTGGCACTGCGGCTGCGCGCGCACCACCCGCAAACGCTGCAGGTCGATCTCGGCGACAACGGCTCGGCGGACGTCCAAGTCGATCGGCACCGCTTCAACGCAATCCGGATCGCCACCGGCGCAGGCGACGACTCGGTCCGGATCGACGAATCGAACGGGCAGTTCACACGGAGCGACAGGACGACCGTCGATGGTGGCACCGGCCACGACACGCTCGTCTTTGACGGTGCCTCACAGCCCGACGCGTTCCGTCTCTCCGCAAACGGTCGGCAGGCGACGCTGAGGCACGAAGCCGGCTTCGCGGCCCTCGCGCTCGACGAAACCGAGCAGGTCGACGTCGCGTCGATCGGCGGCAATCACTCGCTGAGCGTTGACGACCTGCGCGGTACCGGGATTACGGGCGTCAGCAATGACCTCGCGTCCGTCCCCGGCGGCGCGAGATCCGGCACAGCGTCCGCGCAGACGATCGTCAATGGCACCGCCGGCGATGACACGATCGTCGCCTCGGGAACCGGCGCCGCGACCACCGTCCATGGACTCGCAGCCACCGTGCAGATTCTGCACGCGGACACGCGTGACGGCCTGACCATCGCCGCGCTCACCGGCAACGACCGCGTCGACGCGACCGGGCTTCAGGTCAACGCGCCGAAGCTCACGGCCGACGGAAGCGCCGGGAACGACACGGTGCTCGGCGGCGCCGGCGCCGACAGCCTGATCGGCGGTGACGGCACCGACCTCGTCGACGGCAATGGCGCCGCCGACACGATCACCCTGGGCGCCGGCGATGACCGCTTCGTCTGGGATCCGGGCGACGGCAGCGACATCGTCCAGGGTGGCGACGGCCATGATGTACTGGGCTTCAACGGCTCGGCCGCCGCCGAGCGGTTTGAGCTGTCGGCGAACGGCTCGCACGCGCTGTTCACCCGTGACCTCGGCGCGATCCGGATGGATCTCGCCAGCGTCGAGCAGGTCGACGTCGCCTCGGTCGGCGGCAACGACAACCTGACCGTGGACAACCTCGCCGGCACCGACGTCAAGACGGTCACCAACGACCTGGCGGCGACACTGGGCGGCAGCGTTCCCGGTGCCGGAGTCGCGCAGACGACGGTGAACGGAACCGACGGCGCCGATGCCATCGTGGTCTCCGGGGCGGCCGGATCGGCCTCGGTCTCCGGTCTCTCGGCCACCGTCAACGTCGTGCATGCCGACGCCACCCGTGACCAGCTCGGCATCTTCGCTCTCGGTGGCAACGACCACGTCGACGCGACGGCCCTGAAGGCCGACGCGATTGAGCTTGGGGCCGACGGCGGCGCCGGCGACGACACGCTGCTCGGCGGCGCCGGAGCGGACGTGCTCCGTGGCGGCGACGGCAACGATACGGTCGACGGAAACCAGGGCGCCGACGTGGCGATCCTCGGGACCGGAGACGACCGCTTCGTCTGGGATCCGGGTGACGGCAGCGACCGTGTCGAGGGACAGGACGGGCACGACGCGATGCAGTTCAATGGCTCGAACGCCGCCGAACAGTTCGACGTCTCGGCCAACGGCAGCCGCGTGCGGTTCACGCGGGATGTCGGCGCCATCACGATGGATCTGGCCGGGATCGAGGAGATCGATCTGGCCGCCCTCGGCGGCGCGGACCGGCTGACCGTCAACGACGTCTCCGGCACCGATCTCAGTGAGATCCAGCCCGACCTCAGCGGAGGCGCCGGCCAGATCGACGACGGTGCGGCCGACCAGGTCGTCGTCAACGGGACGGATCGCGCCGACGCGATCACGGCCAGCGGTCGCCAGGGCAAGGTCAGCGTGGCCGGGCTCGCCGCGACGGTTGATATCGCCAACGCCAACGCCGCGCAGGATCAGCTGGCTGTCAACGGACTCGCCGGCGACGACGCCATCACCGGGAGCGGGCTGACGGCCGACTCGATCGGCTTTCACGCCGACGGTGGCGACGGAGCGGACGTGATCAACGGCGGCGACGGGAACGACACGCTGCTCGGTGGGGCCGGCGATGACATCCTCATCGGTGGTCCCGGCGTGGACACGCTCGACGGCGGAACCGGAAACAACGTCCTCATTCAGTAACGGCTGCGGGGGCCGTCGAGTCGGCGGCCCCCAAGACTCTCGACGAAGCTCAGTCACATCCGCGACGTCCCGACGATTAGGCTGAAAGGAGTCGTCGAGAAAGGGAGCGCTACCGGGATTGGAGGCGGCTGCGATGTTTGGCAACAAGAAGGGCCTTGAGAAGAAACTCCGGGAGCAGGGCGGCACGGTTGCGTGGGCGACCATCCTCTCGACAGATGAGCAGTGGCGGAGTGCGCGTGGCGGCGACACCGGGTTCGGCGGACCGACCCACGTCACCGATCACATGAAGGTGACACTGCAGGTCGAGCCGGAGGGAGAGCCGGCGTTCGAGGTCACGTTCAAGCAGGCATTTCCGGGCCATATGCCGCGACCCGGCGGCCGGGCCAAGGTCATCTTCGACCCTGCGGATCACTCGAGGATCGCGATCATGGACGGCGAGGTCTACATGCCTGGACTGAGCGTTGAGAAGCAGCAGCGCTCCAGGGCACGTCAGGCCGAGGCCAGAGCCGCCGCGGAAAGCGGACATCTGGCCGAGTACATCGAGCAGCGAAAGGCAGAGGCGATGGCCTCGGGAGGCTTCGTCATCGGCGGCGCCCCGGCGGCTGCGCCTGCGGCGAAGCCCGATGTCGTCGACCAGTTGACGAAGCTCGCCGATCTCCGCGACCGCGGCGTATTGACCGACGACGAGTTCCAGGCGCAGAAAGCCAAACTCCTCGCTGCCGATTGACGGCTGAAGCCTCCGATCGCTCGGAGGCTTCGTGCCTCAGCAGGCTGTCTGCGTGCGCTCAGGTGGCGCAGGTGCCGAAGTCGGCGACGACGGTGATGGCTTGGGCGCCGGCGGTGCTCTACGTTGTGGGAGTCAGCGTGTAACGCACGGTCTGCACCCGGATCAGACCGTCGCGGAAGACGAACGTGTCGATCCCATCGTCGGCCTTGACCTTTTCGGACGCGGCCTGCCACTCGAGCAGCAGGATGTCGTCCTCGAACAACATCGTCGGCAGCTTCCAGCTCGCGCCGGGTAGGTCGGAGAGCAGTTTCTCGAACCCGGCACGGACCCCATCCTTGCCGCGGAGCACCCCGTCCGGGGTGATGAAGACGGCGTCATCGGCGTAGTCGCTGACGATCCCGTCGATGTCCTCGGCCATCAGCACCTCGCCGTGATGCTGAAAGATCTCCTGCGGGGTGCGTGCCATGCCGGTCTCCTCGGTTCGAACGTCGTGTGCGGCAAATGTACTGCCTGTAAGATCGCGCTCGGGTCCGTCTTCGGCCGGACCACGGAGTGCTCATCGTGGAGGTTCGGATTCGTTTCGGCATCGGCATCGCGCGGCTCGCACCCGCGCCCGTGATGGCGCTGCAGCTGCCCGCGGGCGCGACCGTCGCCGATGTCTACGACCGGCTCTCGGACGGCGACCCCGCGTTGGCCGATGTGCTCCGCTCAGCTCTTCCGATCATCGGAGGCGCGCACGCCGAGCGCAGTAAGGAGCTCGCGCCCGGCGACGAGGTCGCACTGCTCGCCCCGATCTCCGGGGGCTGACCCCCGGTCAATCCCAACCACTAACCGAGGCACGCCATGGCCAGCGAACCCGCAGTCACACAGGCCCACCAGACCGTCTTCGTCGACACCTTCACGAACGGTCTGCTCGGTCCCGAGGTCGAGATGCTCGGCCCGGTCGCCAATGGCGGCCACATCGTCTGGAACTCCACTCCCGGCTGTTGGGGGCCGATGATCACGCCGTCGATCCGCGGTGGTCATGAGGTGAGCCAACCGGTCGCGGTCGCGGGCGCTGAGGTGGGGGACGCGATCGCCATCCGCATCAAGGACATCGAGGTGACATCGCTGGCCACCGCTTCCGGGAACGACCAGCCGATGGAGGGACGCTTCAACGGTGATCCCTACTGCGCGCCGGTGTGCCCCAAGTGCGGCACCGAGTGGCCGGAGACGCGCGTCGAAGGGATCGGCCAGGACGCGGTTCGCTGTGCGAACTGCGGCGCAGACGCGACGCCGTTCACCTTCACGAACGGCTACACGATCGCGTTCGATGAGCTGCACTCGATCGGCCTGACGGTCCCGCAGGCGGCCGCCGAATCGTTCGCGCGCGAGGCATCCCGCTTTGCGGCGCTGCCCGACAACTCGGTTCAGAACCCGATCCTCACCTTCGCTCCGCATGACATCGTTGCGCTGGCGACACGACTGCGGCCGTTCCTGGGTCAGATCGGGACCTCGCCGTCGGCCACGATCCCTGACTCGCACAACGCCGGGGATTTCGGGTCATTCCTGATCGGCGCGCCGCACCGGTATGCATTGAGCTCGCAGGAACTCCAGACGCATAAGACCGACGGACACATGGACGTCGACGCCGTGCGCGCCGGCGCGATCCTGATTTGCCCGGTGAAGCTCGATGGGGGAGGGGTGTACGTCGGAGATATGCATGCGCTGCAGGGCGACGGCGAGATCGCCGGTCACACGTGCGATGTCTCCGGCACGACGACGCTTCAGGTCGAGGTGCTCAAGGGCCTCGGCATCGACGGTCCGATCCTGTTCCCGCTCGAGGCGGACCTGCCGTTCCTGGCCAAGCCGCTCTCGGAGGATGAGCGCAGCCGGGCACTCGCGCTCGGCCGGCGCTACGGCATCGACGCCCTGGAGGAGTCGCTGCCGATCTCGGTCATCGGGACGGGCCCTGACCTCAACAGCGCCACCGACAACGGACTCGCGCGCGCGGCCGAGTTGCTCTCGCTGTCCGTTCCTGAGGTCAAGAACCGAGCCACCATCTCGGGCGCGATCGAGATCGGTCGCCACCCCGGCGTCGTGCAGGTGACCTTCCGGGCGCCGACCGAGCGCCTCGAGGCCTGCGGCCTGCTCGGCTACGCCATGGAGCAGTACGGCGCGCGCTGACGCGCGCGGCTCATACGGTCACCTCACGGTTGCCGCCGTCGCCGATCGCGTACGCGTACGGGTGATGGAAGGCCGTCAGCGCCTCATCTGGAGGGACCTCGAACTCGTACGCGTCGTCGGCGCGCGTGTCGTTGAGCGCAACGGACACGCTTCCGGTGACGGGATCCCAGAGCAGCGTGACGACGATGCCATCACCTGTCCGGCGGTCAAGTTCTCGACGTTGCGTCGTCGACTGGGTCTGCGTCGTCGAGCTGTTCTGTCTAGGAATCATGGGCGTCTCCTGCAACGAAAGTGGTTGTCAATGAGACGCACAGGTCGCCGCGAATGTGACATCGGCGACGCGGATATGCTCCGCCGGAGAGGGATGCCAGCCAGACGCGAACCGACCGCGCCTGCGTCTCCGTTGCGCGCAGATGCGAGCGAGGGGCGCGTCGCGCTCATCACCGGGGGCGGAACGGGCATCGGCCGCGCGACCGCCTATGAGCTCGCCACGACCGGGGCCGATGTCGTCATCTGCGGACGTCGCGAGGGGCCCCTGAACGAGACCGTCGAGGCGGTCGAGGCCGCGGGCGGTCGTTGCGTGGCGGTCCCGGCGGACGTGCGCGAGCCGGATCAGGTCGAGCGCGTCGTTGACACCGCGATCGAGCGCTTCGGGGCGATCGATGTCCTCGTCCACAGTGCGGGCGGCCAGTTCACCGCACCGGCCACGGAGATCTCCGATGGCGGCTGGCGCGCCGTCGGACGCCTGAACCTCGACGCCGTCTGGAGCCTCACGCGGAGCGTGGCGGTCCGCTCGATGATCCCGCGCCGGGAGGGCTTGATCGTGTTCATCGGGTTCAGCCCGCTGCGCGGCATGCCCGGCTTCGCCCACGCGAGCGCCGCCCGGGCGGCTGTCGCCAACCTCGCGTCCGGACTCGCGCTCGAATGGAGCCGCCACCGCATCCGCACCGTGTGCCTCGCGCTCGGAACGATCCTCACCGAGGGGTTGCATCAGTACGGCGAGGAGGCGATCGAGCGCTGGCGTCGCTCTGTGCCCCTCGGCCGCGTCGGAACGCCCGACGAGGTCGCGGCGCTGATTGCCTTTCTGGCGACGCCGGCTGGGGCCTACATCACCGGTACCACGATCGCGATCGATGGCGGCGCCGACGCCTGGGGCCTCGCCGAGGAGCCACCGCAGTGAGCGAGTTCGTCACCGGGGAGCGCCGCGGCGACACGTTCGTCGTCACCCTCACCCGCGAGCGGAAGCTGAACGCGATCTCCGGCGAGATGGAACGCGAGATCTGCGATCTGCTGAGCGCCCCCGAGCTCCGGGAGGCGGGTTGCGTCGTCTTCACCGGCGGAGACCGCGTGTTCTCGGCCGGCGCGGACATCACCGAGTTCGCGGACCTCGACCCGGCCGCGATCATGGGCTACTACCGCCAGACGGGGGACTTCGTCGAGCGCGTCGCCGATCTCGCGCAGCCGACGATCGCGGCGATCTCCGGCTATTGCCTCGGCGGCGGATTCGAGCTCGCGCTCGCGTGCGACTTCCGGATCGCCGACGACACCGCGGTGTTCGGGCTCCCGGAGGTGAAGCTGGGGATCGTGCCCAGCTTCGGCGGGACCTACCGGCTGACACGTCTCCTCGGCGCGGCGCGGGCGAAGGAGCTGGTGCTGTTGCGCGAGCGGATCGACGCGGCCGCGGCGCTTCGTCTCGGTGCGGTCACCGAAGTCGTCGGTGCGGGGAAGGCGCTTGACCGCGCCCTGGAGCACGCGGCCCATCTCGCCGGCCTGCCTCGGCTCGCGGTCAGCGTCGCGAAGCGCGCGGTCGATTCGATGGCCGAGACCTCACGCGCTGCGGGACTCGAGCTCGAGCGGCTTGCCTACGGCATGCTCGCGCAGACTTCGGAGGCCGACGAGGCGCTCAAGCGCTTTGAGCAATGATCGTTCGCTGACACCTCACGGTCCGCAGGAGCACAAAGCCGGTTAGACGGGGCGAGAGGTGGGAAACCCCTCGGGTGACGTTCGCTGCTCGGAGGAGGTAGGAGATGTTCGGTTCCCGCAGGTTCGGCCTGGGTGCTGCGCTCGCGCTCGTCTTCAGGCTGCTGTCGGTCAACCCATGACGCGGTTCGGACGAATCCCGGCGCGGCGATGTGCGGCCACGCTGCTGGTCGTCGCTGCGGCGGTCTGTGCCGCCCCGGCCGGCGCCGATGCCCGCGCGCGCGGGCAGCTGAGCGCAGCGCAACGATCGACGCTGCACGGAATCGCCGCTGACACGTGGCGGTTCTACGCCTCCGACGTCGATCCGGTCACGCACCTCCCGCTTGACAACATCGGCCCCGGCGCGACCCGGGGTCAGTACACCTCGGCCGCGAACATCGGCGTCTACCTGTGGTCCATCGTTGCGGCGAAGGACCTCCGCCTGGTCAGCGCGGGCCGGGCGGTCTCGCTGGCCCGCGCGACCCTTCGGGAGGTCGCCTCCCTGAAGCGCACCGACGGCTTCCTCTACCAGTGGTACGACACGACGAACGGCCGCGTCATGCTCGATCCGGCCAAGGGCGACTGTACGGACCCGACCCCGAAGCAGGACAACTGCTCGTTCCTCTCCGCGGTCGATAACGGCTGGTATGCGTCGGGCCTGATCGAGGTGCGCCACGCGCTCCCGGAGCTGCGCGGCATCGCCAGCCGGCTACTGAAGGAGATGAACTTCGGCATCTTCTACGACAACCGCGCGCAGACCGACTGCAACACGAACGCAGCGATCGACGGCAATCAGCCGACGGGTCAGATGTACGGCGGCTACTACGTCGATCAGGGCCCGGCCGGCTACCACAACGGAGCGCTGTACAGCGATCCGCGGATCGCGATGTACATGGGCATGGGGATGCGCCAGATGCCCGGCGACGTGTGGTGGCGCACGTGGCGGACACTGCCGCCGAAACGGTGCGCGACCGACCCGGACTTCTCCTGGCAGGGGCAGTGGCCGGTGCCGGGACACTGGAGCTCGATCCACGACCCGGTGTCGGGCCGGACGTTCAACGTCTGGGAGGGCCACTACGCGTATCCGGGCAGCTCGTTGACGTTCGTCCCAACGTTCGCGGGCGGCATGTTCGAGGGGCTGATGGCGAACCTCGTCGTTCCCGAGACCCGGTGGGGGACGCACAGCTTTGGGCTGAACGATCTGCGCTGGTCGCAGGTCCAGATGCGCTACGCGACGAGTCAGCTGCACTATCCGGTGTGGGGCATGTCCCCATCGAGCACGCCCGATGACACCGGCGGCTACGCGACGTACGGCGCGATGGGCCTCGCGTTCGGGCCAGGTCAACAGCTTGCCCAGTGTCCGACCTGCGCGACCGAGAAGGCGGTCAGCCCACACGCCTCGGCGATCGCTTTGCCGCTGCTCCCACGGAAGGCGCTGGCGAACCTCGAGACCCTGCGCGCTCGGTATCCGAGTGTGTACAGCGCCGACGGCGGGTTCTACGACGCCGTCGATCCGACCACCGGGTCGGTCGGCCACCGTCGTCTCGTGCTCGACCAGTCGATGATCATGGCCGCGATCGACGACGCCCTCAACAACGGTGCGCTCCAGCGGTACTTCGCCGCCGATCGCGTGTCGTGGGCGGCCCGGGCCGTGCTGGGCGCGGAGCGGATGTCGATTTCCTAGATCGCCCGGTAGCGCTGGAGGCTCTCGGCCGGCCAGAGCTGGCTCGGGTCGTAGTAGACCTCGAACGCAGGCGCGCCGTCGGAAGCGTGACCCAGTCGACCTTCGACCGCGTGTAAATGTGGACGTCCGGCGTGATGCTCGTGGGGTCATCCAGCGTCCCACCGCGCACGAACCAGACCCCCGTCCGGCTGTACTCGCTGAACACCGCGACCTGACAGCGCGGACACCGGAAGATCCGCTGCGGGCGACCTTCGTCCCGGGGCGCGTCCACCGCCTCCGGCATACCGGCAACGACCTCGACTCGCTCTGACTCGATGAGCAGGTTGATGACATACGTGCTGCCCGTCTGGCGCTGGCAGTTCAGACAGTGACAACAGTGAATGAACAGCGGCTCCGACAGCATGCGGTACCGGACGGCGCCACAGGCACAGCCGCCTTGGCGGGGAGGGGTCATGGCTCCCATCCTACGAATTCGCGGGTTGGTCCCGGGCGGCCCACCGGGCATTTGTCACGGGAAACGTCGAGCGGCTGGACTAGGGTCAACGCTAGGACATCAGTGGGGCTTGTGTACCGCCCCAGCACATATTTGAAGGGGGACATGATGCGGCTTGCATTCGGGATTCTGTTGTTCGTGCTCGTGTACGCGCCGATCGCGTACATGGTCTTTGACGAGTTGAGGGGACGACGGTCCCGCGTGCGGACGCGGCGGCCCGAGCTCGTGCGTGAGCCTCTGTCGATAAGTGGTTGAATCTTCGCCGTGAGCGGCGTCTTCCACGTCGATGAGGAGTCCTACGACGACTTCATGGGCCGGTACTCGGTTCTGCTCGCGCCGCTGTTCGCCGACTTCGCGGGCGTGCGCGATGGTCAGCGCGTGCTCGACGTCGGCGCCGGCACGGGCGCGCTGACGGGCGAGCTCGTCGCCCGCGGCGCAGACGTCGTCGCGGTCGAACCATCGCCGCAGTTCACTCGGGCGCTGCGGGTGCGGTTCCCCCAGGTCGAGGTCCACGAAGCGTCGGCGGAGAAGCTGCCGTTTGCGGAGGGCAGCTTCGACATCGCGGCAGCGCAGCTCGTCGTTTCCTTTATGGCGGATGCAGGCGCGGCGATGCGCGAGGCCAGCCGCGTGGCGCAGCGGGTCGCGGTCTGCATGTGGGGCGTCGAGGAGGTCGAGATGTTCGCTGCGATCGACCGAACCGCGCGCGGCCTCGACTCACGCTACGGCGAGCGGGGCGCGCGGCGCTACCGCAAGCCGCAGGAGCTGCACGACCTGCTCGGCGGCGCCGGGATGACAAACGTCGAGTCAGGCGAGCTCGACGTAACCGCGTCGTACGCCGACTTCGACGACTTCTGGCAGGCGCTGAGCCGGCAGGTCGGGCCCGCCGGGGCATGGCTGCACGGCCTCGACGACCGCCAGCGCGCGCTCGCGCACGACGAGCTCCACCGCCAGCTCGGTAGTCCGAGCGGCGCGTTCAAGCTCGACGGCCGCGCCTACGCCGCGCGCGGCACGCGCCCGTCCTAAGCCGCCTCAGCTGCTGACCTCAGCGAGGTCCACGGTGCTCGCGACGGTGTGGAACTTGACATCCGGAGGCGCGACGAGCGTGGCCGGAATCGCCCGCATGAACTCTCTGATGTGGGAGGTGGCGAAGTGGCGCTGGAGCGCCTCATCGTCCTCCCACTCCTCGATGAACACGAACTCGTTGACGAGCTCGGTGTCCTCGTAGAGGCGGTAGCTGATGCAGCCCGCCTCCGTCCGAGACGCTGCCGCGACCGTCTGACCGATCCGAACCAGCTCGTCGCGGTTGGCATCGTCCGTCTTCACCCGTCCAACGACGACGATCACCGGGCGTCAGTCCTTCGGCGCATAGCGGTGGTGCAGCGACAGCGGGTTGCCGTCCGGGTCGAGGCAGATCGCCTGCCAGCAGACGCCGGAGTCGAACGTGTCGCTCACAAAACGCACGCCCTTGGCCTCGAGCCGCTCCCGAGCCGCGGCCACGTCGTCGACCTGCAGGGCGATCGGCATCGCGTTGCGCGAGAAGGTGCCGCCGAAGTCTTCGGTGCGCAGGATCGCCAGCGTGAGGTTGCCGGCCTGATACTCGGCGCCGGGCAGGTTCCCGTACCGCTTGACGAACGGCAGGCCGAGCGTGTCGCCGTAGAAGGTCGTCATCGCGTCGAAGTCCTGCGCCGGGATGCAGACGAAGTCCACACCAGTGATGAGGGGGGTCGTATCGGTCATGTGGACCTAGACCCTCGCAGGTTCGCAAACTCATCGCCCGGCCGCTGACCGAGATCAACGATGTCGTTTGCGAACGGTCACCGTGAAGCGGAAGCGCGCGGGCGGGCGCGAGGGGCGCCAGGCGAGACCCTCCGCGTCAGACCGGCTGAGGGCCGCGCTCAGCGTCGTGCTGGATCGCGTCCAACTCACGGCTGATCGCGGTCTCATACTGGCGGTGCTCAAACGCGAGCCTCACGAGTTGGCCACTGATCGCGGCGTCACGGATCGAGATCCGCACGATCGCTCCGTCGCGTTCGTCCACCGCGCGGACCACACCGAGAATCGGCTTGCTTGACGTCCGCCACGCGAGGAACTCGACCCCATCCGTGACCTCGGGTCGATCCAGCGACCTCGGCGCTCCAGGCCTCCCGGACCCGCGCCAGCACGTCGGCGGACGTCTCCCGTGGGCAGCTCTCGCTCGGCGGTCTGTCGTTCCATCTGCGGTCGTTCTCGCAACGGCCACTAGCGACGCCAGAACGCGAGCCGCTGCACCGACGCCGTGAGGATGTCGCCCCACGTGATCTGCGTCTCCTGGCGCTGCGACATCGCCTCGAACGGGCTGAAGCGCATCTCATTGCCGGTCCCGAACGTGATCGTGCCGTCGTCCTGCCGGGTGCCGTTGACGTAGATCCAGCCGCGCTCGATGCGGAGGTTCTTGCTCATGGCCTAAGCGTATCCGCGACTAGGACGGCACCGCGCTACACGAGACCCGACCGGCATTGCCCCTCGCGGGCGTGGACCCTGGCGAGCTTTTGCGACGCTCCCGGCCAGCCCGCTGGCGCCGCGCCCGGCAGCGAGCGGCTTCCGCTGGGACGCGTAAGTAGAACGCCGGCCGCGACGCCTCCTGGGTAAGGGGTACAGGTCCGAAAGACGCTGCACATGCCCGATGTCGGAGCCGGCTCTTACGGCCATGATCTGCTCAGTCGATTGTGAGGAGCACGAGCATGGGAACGTCACTGAACGCACTGGCCGCGAGCGAGCACATCGCGGACCTCCACCGGGCCGCGCGCGAGGGCGGAGCGGGGCGGCTGGGCCTCCGGCGCCGCCGTGGGCGCACAACGGGTGTTGTGAGCAGCGGCGGACCGGCTGCGGTGGTCCGGTTTGCCCACCCCGACGAGGCGGGGACGCTCCGGCGCCTGGCCCAGCTCGACGATGCACCGGAGCTCGCGGACGAGATTCTGGTCGCGACGATCGACGAGGAGGTCGTGGCGGCTCTCTCGCTGGAGGACGGACGCGTGGTCGCCAACCCGTTCGTCTTCACGTCCGAGGCCGTCGACCTGTTGCGACGCACCGCGACGGAGTTGACCGGCCGCCCCCGCCGCCGGAGCTGGCGCTCAACGTTGCGTCCGCGGCTCGCCTGAACCGGACACAGCCGGGGCCACAGACAGCCAGGGACACGAGACAGGGGTATTGACCAGTGCGAACCCCACCAGCGGCACCGTCAGTTCGGTGGACCAGACGACGATCGCGTTTGACCGTTACGGCGACGGATCGCCCGTGATCGTGCTCGGCGGCGCGTCCGACAACCTCGCAGCCGTCACCTACGACCGGCGCGGCCGCGGCGACAGCACGAACAACGACCGCGCGTTCGAGCCCGAGCGGGAGCTCGAGGATCTCTCGGCGATCATCGAGGCGCTCGGTGGCTGCGTCAGCGTGTTCGGCCACTCCTCCGGCGCGGTGCTCGCCCTTGAAGCCGCGATGCAGCGACTGCCAATCGAGAGGCTCGCGGTCTACGAGCCGCCGTACGTGGTCGACGGGACACGGCCGCTTCCCCCCGACGACCTCGACGAGCGTCTCATGGGCTGGTTCGCGACGATCGTCGCGACGACGCGCGACCACGGCGTCTTGCAGCATCCAGAGGCGCTCGAGCCGGTGCTCGGCGAGTTCTTCAGCTGATCACGCCGCGTCCGCGGTCCGCGGTCCGCGTCCGCGCGCGTCGACGCGCGTTGCACGCATTAGGATGTGCCGCCGATGGCCGAGATTTCATCGTCTCTGTATCGCGCCGGCGAGGGCGAGCCGGTGGTACTCCTGCACGGATTCACTGGCCATTGGCGCCATTGGAAGCCCGTGCTCGCGGATCTCGTCGCGCGCTATGAGGTGATCGCGCCGACGCTGTCGGGGCACAACGGCGGGCCCGCGTACCCGAGCGGCGTGGCCCTCGAGACGGTCTCGGACGCCGGCGACTCGCTCGAGCGTCATCTCGACGAACTCGGCGTCGGCACCGCTCATCTCGTGGGGAACTCGATGGGCGGCGCCCTCGCAATCGAGCTCGCCAAGCGCGGTCGCGCACGCAGTGTCGTCGCGCTCTCGCCGGGCGGCGGCTGGGCACCCGGCGGTCCCGAGCCGGAGCGGATTGCGCGCTTCTTCGAACGGCAGATGCGGATGGTCCGCGCGTCGCGGACGCAGATCCCGCGGCTGATGCGCCGCCCCCGCGCGCGCAAGCTCGCGATGCGGGACATCATGCGCCACGGCGAGCTGATCCCTCCGGCGGATGCCATCGACGTGAGTCTCGATCCGCTTGGGTGCACCATCGCCGACGACGTCCTCGCGAGCCTCCGCGGCGGTCGTGCGCACCTCGCGGATCTCGACAAAGTCGCCGCACCGACGCTCATCGCCTGGGCCGAGCGTGACCGCATCCTCCCGCTCGCGACCTGTTCCGCGCGCTTCAGGCGAGAGATCCTCGAGGTGGAGTTCCGGGTCCTGCCGCGCGTCGGGCACGTGCCGATGTGGGACGACACCCGCCTCATCGTCGCGACGATCACCGACTGGGTCCAAACGCACCTCGCGACGCCCGTGGCCGGGGACCTGGCCGTGGCCGGCGAATCCGCGAGCTGACGCAGACGATCGGCGCGCCGCCGTCAGGACCGGCGTCGCGCGGACGCGGCGGTCTCCGCTCCGGTGGCCGGGTCGATCGGGCGATCGCCACCGGTCCACTGCTGCCGTCGATCCAGGCCGAAGCTCTGGCGTTTGAGTTCAGAGGGAGTTGCACTAGTTCACCATCGTTCGGCTGTCGCCGTTGGCGTGGTCGACGAGGAACACCAATGACGACGCGGTGGTAGGGGTACCGTTCACGGATGAGCATCGACGCTCCAGCCAGCGCTGTGTCGTTGTCGGTCGTGTCGGTCGGCCCGTCCACGGCGGAACGAGCGCGGCTGGTACGGCGCACGCGATGGCTTGCGTGGATTGGGCTGGGGTGGCATCTGATCGAGGCCGCCATCGCGATCGGCGCTGGCGTGGTGGCGGGATCGGTCGCGTTGGTCGGGTTCGGCGCTGACAGCGTGATCGAAGCCGCTGCCGGCGCGGTCGTGCTGTGGTTGATGGCGGGCACGCGATCTGCTTCGCACCGAGCCGAACGTCGCGCCCAGCAACTGATTTCCGTGTCGTTCCTCGTCCTAGCCGGCTATGTCGGCGTGGAGTCGGTGCGTGATCTGTTGGGCGCGCATCATCCCGACGCCAGTTGGGTTGGTATCGGCCTCGCCGTCGTAACACTGGCGACCATGCCGCCGTTGGCGGCGGCCAAGCGCCGGGTTGGGCAGCGGTTGGGCTCGTCGGCGACGACGAGCGAGAGTCGTCAGACCCTTCTGTGCGCATATCTGTCCGCGGCTCTGCTGGTTGGCTTGTTGGTCAATGCTGCGCTCGGCTGGTGGTGGGCGGATCCGCTCGTGGCGATCGGCATCGCCGTCATCGCGGTGCGCGAGGGCCGCGATGCGTGGCGCGGCGAGGCGTGCAGCTGCTGCTCATAAGCACCGCGCCGCCGCGCGAGGAGATCCCTCGACATGGCGGCAACTGCGGCCATCACGTCGGTGGCGCTCACCGTCGGCGTGCTCATCGCGGCGGTCAGTCCGAGCATCGCTGACGCCAAGGGTTGCGGCGCTATCTACGCGCGATACACGCTGCTGCGGGTCGTCATGCACAAAGTGATTGGCCGGCTGGAGCGGTTAGCCCTTGCCGTTTCGTCGGTTTGAGGTGATCTACCTGACGGCGACCGCCGGCTTGGGAGCCATAGGTATCGCCGGCGTGGAACCGTCATCAACTGCGAGCCCGCCGGTGTTGTCAGGCGTGATCGCGGATGGCTTGAAGCCTTTGACGGTGAGATAGATCCCAAGGGACAGCTCCCACAGGAACTCGGGGACTGTCGCGATGCTTTGCGCCGCAGAGCCTCGCTCGATGATGCCCATCACAACGGCGATCCCGGAAAGGCAGATCAGCGGACCACCGATGAGCCCCAGCATGGCCATGCCTCGCGGCACGAGGCGGGACTGGTACATCAGGTAGCCCAGGATCAGCCCGTTCCCGACACCGACGATGAAGCCGGGTCCAAGGACGAAGGTCCAATTGCGCACGGCGACGAGCGACTTACCGGTCTCAACGAGGGAACCGGCATCCGGGCCCGTAGCGTTGTGCCCCAACGACACGACCGCGAGGAGACTGACGATGCCGATGGCGATGAACGTGCTCTCAGCGAGTCGCGCCGTGACGTATCCAAGGGCGAGGATTTCGTTCTGCCGCTTGAGGATCGGGAATAGCACGACCGCCGAGCCGATATTGGCGATGATCAGGATGAGCTCGCAGACCGCACCCAGACGTACGCGCGTGTCGGCGCCGCCGCCGGCGATGAATTTGGCGGGATGCAATACAGGGGCGTACAGAAGCAGTGCTGCGATCGAGACCACAAAGGTGACGAGAAACAACACGCCCGCGATCAGGGCAATCTTCCTGGTTGAAACCACGTGGGACTCCTGTCTGAGGTGGGTATTCGTTGCGGGGCGCACCACTGCCCGCACCGAGTGCCAGGGAGTAGACGGAGGGGCCTGAGTGGCTAATTGCGCTGCACGAGGAAGCCCCCCAGTGACGACAGCGCCCAAGAATTGTCTGCGGCGAGATGGTCCACGATGGATCGGGACCAACGTCGGCAGCTCTCTAGTGCAGCGACCGTACTCTTTAGTGACGCGCGATACAAGCTCTCGTGTCGGCGCTACACCTTTCTAGCGCTGAGACGCGCTTGCGCGTGCCAGGCGGCGCGTATCCGAGATTCGTACGACGTCCCACGCAAGTCCAGTGCGCTCAAGCGTCCAGATGACCGCCGCAGACGGGTCGAGCTGCCAGTGGCTCATACCGTGGCTGGCGGATGTCGGGAACGCGTGATGGTTGTTGTGCCAGGCCTCTCCGAGCGTGGGCAGCGCCAGCCACGCGAGATTGCGCGACTCGTCGTTGGTGTCAAACGGTTGGCGGCCAAAGAAGTGGCACAAGGAGTTAATGCTGAAGGTCGCGTGGTGCATGCAGAACATCCGGACCGCCCCGCCCCAGAGCAGGCCAGTCAGCCCACCGACGACGGACCCCGTCAGCGCGACGCCTAGCCCGAACGGCACGGCGAGGCCAGCGAGCACCCAGACAACGAACGTCCGATCGACGAACCCGATCACCGGGTCCTTGAGGAGGTCGGGCGCGTATCGCCGCTCGCTCGCCACGCCCGTCATACCGAACAGCCAGCCGACGTGGGCATGAGCGAGGCCGCGCATCGCGCCGCGCCAGCCGGAGCCGTGCCCGACATGAGGACTGTGTGGGTCGCCTTGATGGTCTGAGTGGGCGTGATGCATTCGATGCTGGGAGACCCACTCGATCACCGGACCTTCGACGGCCGCAGACCCCAGTGCTGCGAACACGCCGCGCACCGCGGAATACGTACGGAAGCTCCGATGGGTCAGCAGGCGATGGAACCCGACCGTGATGCCGACGCCGGTCAGGAAATACGTGATCGCGAACACCAGGAGGTCCTGCCATCGCAACAGGCCGCCCCAGGTCTCCCACGCCGCCCAGCCCAAGCCCAACGCCGGCGCGACCGTCACGATCGCTGTCGCGATCCCGTCCGCGAGCGGGTGATCGACTGCGTCGAGTTCGCTGTCGCCAGGCGCGATCGCGGCGCGCACGACGTCGTCGTCCCGAAGGACCACAGTTGATTCAGCTTCCACTACCAGCTCCATTCACCGCAGGCCGTTGATAACGCGACGGGCCAGCGCTGAAGCGGGGCCGCACCCGACTTCACGAGAACTCCGTACCGACGAGTGGACCGTTCACGGTATCACCAAGTCGGCCAGATGCCCAGCCTATGCGTGCACGCGACGAGCTACGGCTCGCCAGCTGAGCAGTTGCGCTGATTCGACTGCGGCCGGCAGGGCCGCGGCGAGAAACCTCGGTTGCAAACCTCAGCTTGGGGGGTATCGTCGAAGAGAGCGGTAGTGACAGAGGACCAACGCTCGCGGGCGGTGTCGTTGCGCGCAATGTGGTATCGCGTGCCGCGACGAGGTTCAGCGAGGGACTGTGGTCGGCCGACTTCGAGCCCTTGGTCCAGGCCGAGCTCCCGCGCCATCGGCGCGAGTCCGTCGGCAAGAGCCTGCACGAGTTTGAGGAGAGAAGAATGTCGGAGGATTACCGGATTATCAGCCCGGCTCGCGGAGAGCCGCGTGCACTTGGCGAGGTGGGGGTCTGCGTCCGCGTGCAGCTTTCCGGCCGCCCCAGCCGTCGGTGGTCACGCGATATGGGCGCGCGTCTAACGGCTGAGCTCGTTGGCCATCCCAGCGCGGCTCATCTGCGCGTAAACGTCGACGAGCTCGTACGTGGTGACCAGATCGTGCTCGACGGCGTCGAAGACCGCGACACGGCTGGCCTCGCCGGCGCGCTTCAGCGGGCTGTCGATGGCGCCAATGGTGCAAACGCACAGGAGGTCGACCGCATGCCGAACGTCTCCCAGGGTGAGGCTGACGCGGTCGCCAGCCATATGCCCGTCGAGGAGTCTCGCTCGGCGGCAATCACAGATGCCAGCAACGATCCGCCTTGCCCCCGCTGTGGACAGGCCGTGCCGGCGACCGCTGGCGATCGAAATGCCGGGGAGCAGCTCGCTGTCAGTGAGCGGGACTGCCCCAGTTGCGGAACACCCATCGTGCGGGATTTGGACGGCCACGCCGACCGTGGATGGCGGCTGGCGGACTAATCGCTGATCAGGTCCCGTCCGCACCCCGCGCCGGGCGACGCTAGTCGCGCTGGCGCCGCTTCAGGAGCTCTTCCCGGTCGCGCGCAGCGCGGAGCTTGCGAGCCTCCTGATGGGCACGGTCGTTACGTTGCGCGATCTCCTTCCGGAGTTCGTCAAACGCCGCGTTCGCCGTCGATCGTCCCGGGCCCGGTACGAGACGGTCCGGGTCTGATTTCTGATTCTGTTTCGGCATCTGCTGTGGTCCTCTACGCTCGGCTGGGCGGAAGGTCTGGGGCCACGCGAAGAATGCGCGAGCACAGCACTCAGGCGGTTTAGGGCCGCGCCCGACTGTACTCGTCACTCCGGCCAGAGCGTCGCTGGCTCGCCCGCGCCCGACTGCTGGCCCGGCTGTGGGCCGCGTGGCCGTTTCGCGTGAGAGGGACGGGGTTCGGCAGTCTCGGCGGACGAGGACGCCGCAGGCAGACGCGGTGTCTGCGGCTCCTCGGCACGTATCAACTCATCGACTGCGACGGTTAGTGCTTGCTCTTCTTCTTCGGGTAGTGGCATGGCACGACGCCGGCGACGGTGACGGCGTCGGAACCGTCCTCGGAGAACATCGGGCTGAAGCCGACGCCCATGAGCGCTCCGTCCTTGCTGAAGTTGATCGCGCCGCCGCCGTGCACGGGGTAGGGGGGCACGTAGTCGCTGGCGTAGTGCACACCGGACGGGCTGATCAGCCGCACGACCTGCGGGGTGAAATGACCGCGCGCGAGCTTGTAGCGGCGAAACCCGTCGAACGGGATGACGTCCGCCTGGAGGTGGTAGCCGTTGTCAAAGGCGTCGGAGAAGAAACCAAGCTTGCCGATCTTGCATTTGGCCGATGTGAAGATCGCGACGACGCGGCCTTTGCCGTTAAGCACGCGGACGGTGTGGCTGGCGCGCGCGGCGCTCGCGCTCGACACCGGCAGCGCAACCGCGAGCAGCGCGCCGCTCAGAACAGTCAGTCGCAGAGCAGCTTGAAACGGACGACGCTTGGTCATGGTGTGAAGCCTCTCGACATTGGTTGCAGTGCGCGCGGCCATCGGCGACGCATGCGCATGATGTCCCGAACCTGATCGTCCAGCTACCCACCCCAGGGCTGGAATCCCACCACCTCCCGGGGGGAGCATATGATGCACGGGGCGAAGATGGGCACCTCGGACGCAGAGATTGGGCCGACGATCACCGCCGTTCTCGAGCGCGGCCCGCTGGCAGGTCGGCGCATCGACGTGGACGTCGTGGAAGGCCGGCCGCCAAAAACGATCGACCTGCCGGCCGACGACGGGAGCAGGTGTCGGTACTGCCTCGCGGACTGGACCCAGACCGGTCCGTCAGCCATATACACGTTCTTGTACCTCGTATAGCCGCGCAGGACGCTGCTGCTTTGGCGGGGCACTGCGGTCGGGCTCGCCGACGCCGCCTACGCTCTCGGGGTTCGAACGCGGCGTCGGGCCGCTTCCTCCTCGAGCGAAGCCTCGCGCTCGCTCGCGCTCAGGCGGCCATCGGAGCTGTGACGGGCGTTCTGAACCTGATCGCCCGTGACCAGGCCACCAGCGACCGCTGGGCAGTGGCTGACGCCAGCTATCGCGAGACGATCGAGCTGGCGCGTGAGTCCGACCAGCGCGCCGAGCTCGCCTTCGCCTTGGCCGGCCGCGCGTGGCTCCGGGCCCGGCGGGGTGAGGAGGCGGGGTGCCGGGCCGATGCGTCCGAGGCGCTGGGGCTGTCGGGCGAGTTAGGGACGCGGCTATTCGACGTGTGGGTTACGGCGGCGCTCGTCGAGCTGGAGCTGGGGCTGGGACACGCCGAGGCCGCCATTGAGCGCTTCGAGTACCAGCTCCGCCTGCTGGAGGAGCTGGGGATCACCGACCCGGACCTGTCCCCTGCGCCGGAGCTCGTCGAGGCGCTCCTGCGGCTCGGCCGCGAGGATCGGGCGCGACCGGTGGCGGAGGCGTTCCTCGCCGCCGCTCAGGCGAAGGGGCAGCCTTGGTCCCTGGCGCGGGCCGTGCGCGGGGTGGCGCTGGTGGCGGCCAACGAGCAGCTGGCCGCAGCGTTCGGCGCGGCGCTGGCGGAGCACGCCCGCACGCCCGACGCGTTCGAGACTGCGCGGACCCGGCTGGCCTACGGCGAGCGGCTGCGCCGCGCCCGCAACCGCGTGCTGGCGCGTCCGGAGCTGCGCGCGGCGCTGGAGGTGTTCGAGCGCCTGGACGCCCGCCCATGGGCGAGCGCGCGCGGGCCGAGCTGGCCGCGACGGGGGAGACCGTGCGCCGCCGCGACCCCTCGACGCTCGACGAGCTCACCCCGCAGGAGTTGCAGATTGCGCTTCTGCTGGCCGGCGGCAAGACCACGCGCGAAGCCGCCGCGGCCCTGTTCCTCAGCCCCAAGACGATCGAGTACCACCTGCGGCACGTATATATGAAGCTCGGCATCCACTCGCGCGAGGAACTCGCCCGGTCGCTGAGGTGATCGGACTCTTGAGCCCAACCCACCAGTCTCGCCTCTGCTCGATCGCTGCGATCGCAGCCGTCAGCCCTGGTCTCCGCAGAAAGGAGCCGGCGGCCCACAGCTTCGTCATGTCGATCCGAGTAGCCTGCGGGAGCGATGACCGATCGCATCGAGCGGATCACCCCGGCCTACCGCGGCGTGCTGATCGCCTCCACGCCTGGCGTTGTCCGGTGGGGCCGCTTGCAGGTGACCGCCCTTGACCTGCTGCCGCTGGAGGGGCCGCTGCTGGTCGTGGGCGACCACGACAGCTACTGGGACACCGTGGCGACCGGGATCGCGGCGATGCCCCGCCGCCAGATCAGGGCGCTGGCGAAGTCCTCGATGTGGAAGAACAAGTTGCTCGGCGCGGTCCTGACCGGGATGGGGCAGATCCCGATCGAGCGTGGGTCCGGCGACTCCGGAGCGCTCGACCGCGCGATCGAGGAGCTCCGCAAGGGCGCATGTGTCGGGATCTACCCCGAGGGCACACGCTCGCTCGGCCGGGCGCTGCGAGCCCGTAGCGGCATCGGCTACATGGCGCGGGCGGTGCCCGAGGCGACGATCATCGGAGTTGCGTGCAACGGCACAGTCGCGATCCCGCGGTTCCCCAGAGCACGCCCGCACGTGCGAGTCGAATTCTTCGAGTTCGATCGACCCGCGATCGCGCCCGAGGAGTCACCGCAGCAGTACAGCACCCGGCTGCTCGCCCAAATCCGTCAGCGTGCACCAATCGAAGTCGCGGGCCGCAGGCGCGCCGCGGCGCTCGCCGGCCGCGTCCCCACTTGGTCCCCCGAGCTCGCGATCACCGGCAAACCCGGCGGCGAAGGCGCGCTTGAGGAGGCGCTCGCCCAGACCGCCGCGAAACAAGACTAGTTTCCTGCCAGCGACAGAGGGACCAGCGCCAGACGCGGGTTTGTCTGCACTCGGGACGAGCCCGCCGCAGTTGGAGCTTGACAGCGCCACAGACTGGTGTCGCCTGCGGGGGTCCTCCTCGAGACGACAGCACACGGCGGTTCACCGCTCGTGACCGCCCGAGAAGGGCTCCACAACGACTGAAGGCTTCGGACTGTCGTCGACCATGAGCCGAAATACGTCAGGGCGGTTGTAGTGACCGGTCGGGTCAAACAGGCGCTTTCTCGCTGGCAGGCTGCCCAGATCCAAATCTGCGATGAGGATCCCGCGCTCGCGCACCAGCGGACCTGCGAGCGGTTCGCCGGTCGGGGCGACGATGACCGAATAGCCCTCGAGAAGCCAACCGTCGAACTGCGCGGCGTCTTCGCGCAGCGAGACGGCGTCGGGGACCGACTCTGGAAGCCAATCCGGGTGCATGACCGGCGCCACGCCGACGACGAAACAGCCGCTTTCGCGAGCGATATGACGCATGCTCGCGACCCAGAAATCGGCGGTAGCCAGCGTCGGCGCGAGCCACACCTCGGGCCCCTGCGCATAGAGGTGAAAGCGCGCGAGCGGCATGTAGTTCTCCCAGCAGATGAGCGACGCTAGCCGTCCCGCCGGCGTATCGAGCACGTTGAGGTCCGAGCCGTCCCCCATCCCCCACACCAACCGCTCAGCGTGCGTCGGGATCAGCTTCCGGTGACGCCCGAGCAGCTCGCCGCCCGGCCCGAATGTCAACACCGTGTTGAACACCGTACCGCCGTGGTCCTCGCGCTCATTGACGCCGACCACAAGCACCACGCCGGCGCGACGCGCGGACGACGAGAGGCGATCACACGCCGGCCCCGGCACCGTGACGCTCTCACGCATCAGCATTGCGTGCCACTCAGCGTCATCCCCAACCGGCAGCGCATCAATCCACACGGGCGGACCTGGCACAAACGCCTCGGGAAACACGACCAGCTGGGCGCCCTGCGCGGCCGCCCGCCCGGTCAGCTCGTCGACCCGATCCAGCGTCGCCGCCCGATCCAGCAGCACCGGACTGTCCTGAACGGCCGCCACACGCACACTCGTCACCCGCCTACGGTATAGCCTCGGGGCGGGCTCCAGGATCAGTCACAGAGCGACTGATCACTTCTCTTTCTCTCGTCAGTGATGGGAGCGCTTGGTCTTCGACGCGGCGAGGACGGTGAAGGTTGTGGTGCGTGAGTGGCCACGGGCGGGGGTGGCCGTCAGCCGGTAGCCGCCGACGAGCAGCGCCCTGCGGTTCAGCTTTCCTGCGAAGCGGAGCTGGTTGCGACCGGGATGACCGGTGATGGTCAGCGCGCCGACCGTTCGGGCGATCGTGCACGGCTTGCCGTGTCCCTTTGCGACGCACCGCTTGCCCTTGCGGTGGCCCGCGGTCAACCGCTCGAAGCGCAGTGTGACTCGCGCTGCTCTCGAGAGGGTGAAGCGAATTGTGGTCGTGGGCTTGTTGCCGCGGAGACGGAAGCGCCGCGGCGACAACGTCAGCGCGCTGAGCGCGGGTGGCGGGGTCGTGCTCCCCGGGTGGCCTGTGGTTCCGGGGCCGGTTCCGGTCCCGGGAGTCCCGGTGGGCTCGGCGCCGGGGCATGAATTTCGCAGCGTGCGCAGATGCACCGAGCTGAAGTCCGAGCTGGCGAACCCGTCGCCGATGTTCGTGAACGCACCGGCGAACGCGACGCAGTCGCCGGACGGCGAGATCGAGGAGCCGAGGGTGTCCGCGTCGCCGAGCGCCCCGCCGGCTCCGTCGGCGCGGCTGACCGGCGTCGTTGTCTGGTCGCGGCGGTCGCGCACGAACGCCTCAAAGTCCGAGATCGGCGGCGTCGCGACCCCGCCGACGGCCAGGAACGAGATCCGGTCGCCGGCGGCGTCGATCGACGGGGAGTCGGCCGAGGCGGGCAGCTGTGGACCTCCGTCGACGGGACGGCTGATCGAGCTCGGTGCCGCCGACGGCGAGATCGCGGGCATAGACCTGCGGCAGTGTGAGCGCGGCGCCGAGGTTCGGCGATGCCGAGGCGAACGCGACGACGTCGCCGGCGGCATCGATCGCCGGCGTTGTGGAGTTCCCGTTGGCCGAGACGCCGGTCGCGCCGTTGGCACGGCTCACGAGCGTGGTCACGTGGCTGCGAAGGTCGCGCAGGTAGACGTGCTGCGTGCCGTCATTTGGCGCGTCGGCGAGCGCCGCGGTCGTCACCCAGGCAACGCGTCCCCCGTCGCCGTCGATCGTGGGCGACTCGGACGGCACGGGCGGAACCGTGCCGGCCGGACCGCTGTCACGATCGGCGAGCGTCGTCGTCTGCGCGGCGAGATCGCGGACGTACACGTGGGTCACCCCGCCGGCACCCGCGGGGTCAAGCGGCGCGGTGCTGGTCATCACGACGGCGTTGCCGCCGGCGCTGATCCCGTTGGCAACGGCCCCTGCTGCCGGCGGCGTTCCGGCCGGACCGGTGAGCCGGCTCACGAGCGTCGTCGTGTTCGCGTCGAGGTCGCGAACGTACGCCTGAGGCGCGCCGTTTGCATCTGGGCTGAGGTTGCGTGCCGCAGACGTGAACGCCACCCTGCGACCGTCGGCGCTGATCCCGGCGACAGATGAGTCGGTCTCGGCCGGCACGCCGTTGGCTCCCGTCCCGCGGCTCACGAGCACCGTCTGGCCGGTCAGCAGATCGCGGACGAAGACGTTGGTCGATCGGTTGTCGTCGATCGGGGACAGCGCGTCGGATTGCGAATCGAACGCGACAAACCGCCCGCTCGCGCTGACGACGCTGCCGGATGCCGGAATCGAGCTCTGATCCGAGCCGCTCGCGACCAGCGGATCGGTGCCGGTGGGGCGCGAGACGAGCTCGACCTGCTGCTCCGGGGTGGTGAGCCGGCGGACGTGGACCGCGACGAATCGGTCGACCTGACCGTCACCGAGGTTCGACGAGTTCGTCGTGAACATCGCGGTCGTGCCGTCGCCGCTGATCGCGGGCGGGCTGTCCGAGGAACCGTCCCCGGGCGCCCCGTCCGGTCCGGCGGCCCGGCTCAGCAGTGAGGTCGTCTCCGGCGTCGCCGGCGCCTTGATGTCACGCACGTAGCTCTGGTTGCCTGTGCCTCCGAGGTTCGTCGCCGCCGATTGAAAGACGGCGCGCAGAGCGGGGGCTGACACGCTCGGTACCGTGCCGCCCAGCGCGATCGAGTGGACGTCCTCGTCCGCCGCATCGCCGGCGGTCGACTTGGTGACGAGCGTGCTCGACGCCGTCCCGAGCAGGTGCACGTATCCCTCCGCGACGCCGGGGGGCGGGGCGCCGCCGAGATTCGTCGCCCGGCTGAGGAATGCGACCGCCTGGCCGTCGCCGCTGAAGGACGGCGTCGCGGAGGCGGCATTGCCGGCACTGCCGTTGAAATCGAAGCTGATCCCGAGGAAGTCGGCGAACGGCGTGGCGTGGAGGCCCGCGGCGATCGGGGCCACCGCGACCGCCACCATGACCTGACCGGTATGGACGTTGACGATCGAGTTGTCCGAGGTCACGAACGCGACCAACACGCACGGGAGGCTGAGTGTGCTCACCGCGGCGCACGGCGTCCCGTTCGTCGCGGGCACGACGCGGATATCCGGATCCGCCGAGAGCGACGGGCCCGGCCGCGAGCAATCGCTCCGCGGGCACGAGACCTGCGCCGTCACACGGGCGTCGACCGTGCGCAGAAACACGCCGGTGCCGCCGAGGTTCGTCGCCTGCGAGTCGAACGCGACCAGCGGTCCGCCATTTGAGTCGGCGATCGCCGGGTTCTGGGCGGACTGATCCGCAGGTGCGCCGTTGGCTCCAGACGCCCGGCTCACGAGCGTCGTGGTCCCCGCCGTGACGTCGCGCAGCCACACCTCGGTGAGGTGATTCGGGTTAGCGACCGCTCCGGTCTCGTGGTCGGTCATGTTCGTGGCGGCCGACTCGAACACGACGAGCACGTGCCCATCGGACGCCTGCACCTCGACCGCCGGATTGCTGGCCGCGGAGTCCACGCCCGCTCCGCCGAGGCCGTCGGAGCGACTCACGAGCGTGGTCGTTTGAGTCTGCCGGTCGCGCACGAAGACGTTCCGCACACGTGGGTTGAGGCCCGGGGCCAGTCCGTCGGCATCGGAGACGAAAACGGCGTACCGCCCGTCGGCGCTGAGCGCGCCCGGTGTCGAGCTGTCGTTGTCGAGCGCCGGCGGCACCGGGCCCGCGCCGCCGGGGCGGCTGACCAGTTGCGTCGAACCCGCGCCCGCGGCGAACGCCGCCGGTGCCGTCAACGCGGCCAAGGCCAGAAGAACGGCGAGCGTCGCCGTCAGTCCAGCGAGCTTTGAGATGCGGGCGGTCAGCACTTGAACCTCCGAGGTCAAGCCGAAGAATGAGTTGTCTGGTCTGAGACGGCTCAGCGCATGGATTCCTTCCTCGCTACGTGATCCGCTGAGGAAGCCGTGCAGGTGCCGCGGCCGGCATCGGCCCTGGTGGTGACGCTCGCGTTCGCCGACAAGGATGCGTCGGCTCGACTGCTCGGGGACCTGGTTCGAGCGGCTCATTCCTGCAACCCGCTAGGCGCGTACGCTTGTGGTATGCCGGTCCCTCGCTTTTTCAAGCGTCGCGTCGCCAGGGAGGAACCGGTGTCGGTCGGAGACCCGCGCCTGGAGGGCTGGGAGACGGTCAGCACCTTCGAGGACGAGAGGACTGCCGTGGCCTGGCGTGACCAGCTGCGTGCGATGGGTGTCGACGCGAGCTGTGTCGCGGACCATGCGCCGGACAGGTTCGGCCGGGGGGACATCTACCTCGTGGTCCCACCTGAGCAGTGGTCGCGAGCCAGCGAGATCGTCGAGAATCTGGAGTGAGCCCGGCGGCTGGCGGATCGCTCTCTCGCTGACGTCGCGCCTCGAGCCCCCGTCGTTGGTCGCGGCTGGGGTAAGCTCGATGGGTGAACGTGATCACCGCAGGCGAGCTCGTGTCGGTAGCTGGCGTCGGACCGGTTCTCGACGGGATTGTGTTTGACACGCCGAGCAGTTCAAAGGTCGTCGTGGCCGTGGTCGATCCCAAACGCGGGCCGCTGTTTCGCACGGTCGGCCCGAAAACGCTCACCGTTCGGGAGCAGGAAGGTCCGCATGACCGAGCGCTGCTTCAGCTGATCCATCGCACTCCGCCGCCGGCTCACGGTGCATCCCGGTCCGCGGCGGTCAGCCGGGGAGGACGCTCCGGTTTCACGCGTGGGGCGACGCACCGCACGACCGGGAAGTAGCACCGAGACGCACGGCTGGAGCGTGACTCGCGCGGGAGCGTCGACGAGACACAGCTGTGCGCATCGTCGCTCCGAAGGTTCGCCTCGATCAGCTGTCAGGCTGGTCCTGTGAGTAGCACGCCAACGACGCCGGCGCCGTCGTCGCGGGGAGCGGCGCTTAGAGAGCTGCTCCGCGCACCTGACCAGGTCGTTCGCCGCAATCGAACTGCGACTCGAATCGCTGTCGCGGCCGGCGTCATCTTCATCGTCGCCGGCCTGGTCAAGTTCGTCTTCCACAGCTGGGAGCTTCACGCGTTCCGCTCATTCGGGCTGCCCTGGCCATCGGCGTTGGAGATCCTTGCCGGCGTGCTTGAGATCGTCGGCGGCGCGCTCCTGGCGCTGCGCCTGTTCATCGTTCCCGTGGCGCTGATCCTCACCGCCACGATGGCCGTCGCCATCGGCGCATCGGGGATCGGCCACGGGGATGTCATCCCGAGCCTGACGCTCGCGCCCGCTCTGCTGGGCGCGATGGTGTTTCTACTCGTCACCGCTCGCAAATCCGATTGAGAGAACCAACGCTGCCGCTTGCCTATCCCAAATCGTTCACACCGGAAGCGACGTTGCCGATCGGCCGGCTAGCCAAAGCCGGGAGCGAAGGGCTGCTTGTCCGACTGGCAGACGGTGCCTTTCGGCGGCGTGATCAGCCTGATCAGGTAGGCAACGCGGGCGCGGTCGATGCAGGCGCTGGGATCCTGGAAGCTGACGTGGCCGTAGCCCTCCTGGGTGAGCAGAACGGCGTTTCCGAGCCGTCGCGCGGACCTGACCGCGTTGATGTATGGAGTGGCCGGATCGTGCCGCGTGCCGATCAGCAGGATCGGGTTCTTCGTCTTCACGTTCCATGGTCCCCGGTAGCTGTCCTGGCCCCGTACCGGCCAGGATGCGCAAGGTGCCCACAGCCACCACCCCAGCGCCGGGCCATAGAGGCGATCGCCTCGGGTGAGGCGACTGACCACCTCCGGCCAGCTCCGCAACGGCATGCGCGCAGGCGCGTCGGCGCACGAGATCGCGGCCGATGTCGTCGCGCCCATGAAGCCGGCAGGCGTCAGCAACTTGCGAGCCTCGGTCGCGAGCGCCGATCCGTCGCCACGTACGGCCGCTTCGAGGTCGCTCGCGTCCTGCGGCCAGGTCGCGGGGATCCTCAACGGATTGAACTGAGAGACCAGCAGATCGCTAAAGCTCAGCTTGCCCGGCGGGCTCGCCGCCGGCGCCGGGATCGGCCCGCGCTTCAGCCGCGCGAACAGCCGGTCGACCCGCTCGGACGCGGTCTGACCGCCACCGGCAAGCGCGCAGCGCGTCAGCCCCGCGTCCTGACATAGCGCCAGCAGCTGGTTGAAGACCGCGTCGGCGCCCGAGGCCTGGCTGGCGACTCTCGCCTCCGCCCCCTGCGAGTACGGGACCGGATCGACGATCGCATCCAACAGCATCGCCCTGACCCTGCCGGGGAACATGTTCGCGTAGGTCTGGCCGAGGTAGGTCCCATAGGAGAGGCCGACGTAGGTGAGCTTGGGGTCGCCGACGAGGCGGCGCAGATGGTCGAGATCGCGGGCGGTGTCAGCGGTCGAGATGTGCGGCAAAAGCCAGCCGCTGACCTTCTCGCAGCGGCGCGTCAGCTCGGCGACCCTGCGCGCATAGCGCTCCGACGCGGCCGCCGTGGTCGGGATCGAGACGCCCTTCCAGAAGCTCGTCTCGCCCTGCTCGCTGCCAAAGCACCGAACATGCGTGCTCGCGTTCGTGCCACGAGGATCCCAGCTGACGACGTCGAACCGGCCGCCACCCCACTGGTCAAGCTCGGCGCCCCCACCCCGAACCAGACCAACCCCAGTGTCGCCCGGCCCGCCCGGATTGATCAGCATCGAGCCGATCCGCTGCTTCGGCCTGCTCGCGAGGTGACGAATCACAGCCAGCTCGATCATGCGCCCGTTCGGATGGTCCCAATCGAGTGGCACGCGGACTCGCGCGCACTGCAACCGCACCCCGGGCGGGTCACAACGCCCCCAATGGATCGCTCCGCCGGCCACACGGGGGCCGCGGTCAGCCGCAGTCCTCGCCTGCGTCGAGGTCCCTATCCCTGCCACCGCGAAAAGCGCTGTGACGAGAACCGGGAGCCGCCACCTGCCGAGCCAGAAGCGATCCATCATCGCTCAGTCCCTTTCGTAGTTGGGTACGGGATTCGTCTCATGCTCATGTGCAACCGCGGCACCCGTCGCTAATGATTGTGGAGCGTGAGCTTGGTCCCTTCAACGGTGCACGACCGGCGTGCGCCCGGGTCTCTCAGGTAATCCGACATAGCACGACCCTCATGCGGGAGACCAGATCCGGACGCTGCCCGTCCCAGGTGCGAGCGCGAGGAGCATCACGCGGACGCGGTTGGAGCGATGTCAGATCCGTCGCGCCAGCAACGCCAGTCACGCGTACTGCTGAGCATCTGCGGCCTTCGCAGCCGCGAGTCGCTTCCCGACCCAGGTCACGTCGGACGAGGCTCCTCGTCCATGAGCACCTCGTACATCTCCACTGAGGTTCGGGCGCCGCGTCCGGCCGCTGGCGTCGTCTCGTTGAGCGCGGCGTCGATCCGCCGTAGGTCGTCTTCCGTCTCGCAGAGGAACAAGTTCGCGCCGCGGTTGTTCTCGCGATCGACAAACAGCATCACCCGTGTGGCTACGTCAGCCACCTTCTCAAACGGGGTGCCGTGTCCGCCGCTGCGAATCGTCTCGCCGACGGTCGCTGCGAACTCGTCCCAGTTGCGCTCGCCGCCCTCAAACCGCGCGATCCTTGCGTACATGCCCGATCCTCCTCGTATGCGTTTCGCCGATTGCGTCAGCGTGACCCTACGCGACGCTCAGTTCGCAGTCCACTCGCTGACTCGTGTTGTGGCAACGCTCGAGGCGGCGAGGCATGTCATGGGAGCGGTCTGGGTTGGACATATACAGGTGAACGGCGTGTGCGTCCCTCCTTGCAAAGGAGGGCGAATTGTAGGACAATCCAGAATTGTCCTACAATTCTCGCACCATGTCACGGTTCTGGATCCTGCTCGCTGCGTTCGGCGCCTACCTTCCCTCCGCAGGGCTTCCTGTGCTCGCCCACCGGTCCGATGTGCCTGGCGGGCCGCTGGACCCGTCGGTGCTCGTGGTGCCGTTCTGTGTGGCGTTTGCGGCGGCATTTCCGCTCTGGGGTTGGGCGGCCGACCGGCTTGTCCCGGTGCGGGTGATCGCGGTGGCGCTGGGGCTGACCGCGCTCGCCGGTGCGGCCGTGGCGCTCGCGCCGAACGAGGCGACGTTGGTCCTCGCCCGCGCGGTGCAGGGCGCCGCCGCGGCCGGGGTCCCTCCGGCCGCGCAGGCGGCGATCGCCGGGGCGAGCGCCGAGCGTGAGGCGGGCCGAGCGATGAGCCCGATGATCCTCGCGGTTGCATTCGCTGTGCTGGGTGGACCAGCCGTGGCCAGCCTCGTGGCAGACGCGGCCGGATGGACGGCCGCGGCGCTCGCGATCGGATCTGCGTTGCCGCTCGTGCTGGCGGGTCTGGGCGCGCGTGCGGGCGGACAGCGGGGTGCCGGCAGACGCGCTTCGATCGTCCGCTATAGCGACGCGCGGGGCGTCCGTGCGGGCTGGATCGTCAGTGCCTGTGTCCTCGCGGGGCACTGGACGGTGCTCACGCGCATCGCCGAGGCACTCGGCCCCGGCGGCCTGGGCGCTGGCGATCGCTGGATCGCAGCGGCGCCGCTGACCGGCGCGCTCGGGCTGCCGCTCGTCGTCCTGGCGGCGCACGCCTGCGACCGCGTCGGCCCACGCGCGCCGATGGCGGCGACGCTCGCCGTCGGTGCGCTCGGCTTCGCGCTCGCGGCCACTGCCGCAAGCGCCGGCGTGTTCCTCGCCGCAGCGGGGGTCGGGCTCGCCGTCTACTGGGCGTACCTGCCGGTCGTGGCGGCGCAGGTGCAGCGCAGCGCAGGGACCGGTGCACGCGGGCGCGCGGCGGGCGGACTGTACGCCTCGATGTGGTGCGCCGCGGCGCTCGCGGGCGCGCTGGCGTCGCTTGCGCCGTCCTGGCAGGTGGTGCTCGCGGCCGCCGCGCTCAGCTGGGGCACGGGCGCGATCGTCGCCTGGAGGCGCTTCATAAGCGCGCCCGCGATGGCGCGCGCAGATGTCGCCGCCACGCCGCGCACGGCATGATCCCCCGATGGCATCGTCTGCCACCGCCGTTGCCGCGCTGACGACGGCACTCCGCGATCGCATCCTCAACGGAGAGCTCGCTCCCGGCACGCGCTTGGTCGAGCGGGCGCTCGTCGAGTCCTACGACGTCGCCCGCGTGACGGTGCGCAGCGCGCTGCAGCGGCTCGCCGCCGAGGGACTTGTCATGATCGAGGCCCACCGCGGTGCGCGCGTGGCAGCGCTCGACACCAAAGAGCTGCACGACCTGTTCGCGCTGCGCACGGCGCTCGAGGTCGAGGCGGCACGGATCGCGCTCGCAGAGCGCCCGCAGGAGCTCGACGCCGAGCTGGGCGACGCCGTCGCCGCGCTGATCCGCGTGTGCCGCGCCAAGCGGGTCCTGTGGCGACGCGTCGTCGATGCACACGAAGAGGTCCATCGGGCACTGGTGGACGCGGCCGACAGCTCGCGCATCTCTGCCGTACATCGCTCGCTGGCCGGCGAGCTGCGCCTGTTCGTCGTCGCGCTGCGCCCGGTGTGGTCGCCCGACGAGATGGTCACCCACCACGTGAAGCTGCGCCGCGAGTTGCAGATCGACGGCCCCGAGGCGGTGCGTCGCCACCTCAGCGAGGGGGAGCACTCGGTCACCGGCGCAGGGGTCGGTAGCGTTGGCGGGATGCTGCGGCGGAGCGGTGAGATTGCATGACTGTGCTGGACAGCTTTCGTCTGGACGGCAGGGTCGCTGTGGTCACCGGCGGCAATCGCGGTCTCGGCCTGGCGTTTGCGCGTGCGCTGGGCGAGGCGGGTGCTCAGGTGGTGATCGCAGCCCGCGATCAAGCGCGATCCGAACGTGTGGCGGACGAGTTGGGCGCCATGGCGGTCGCCACGGATGTGACCGAATCGGCGAGCATCGCTGCCATGGTCGCCACGGTGTCCGACGCAATCGGACCTGTTGACGTGCTGGTGAACAACGCCGGGGTGGCCTTTCACGGCCGGGCGCTTGACGTACCCGAGGCAGAGTGGCGGGCCGTGTGGGATGTGAACGTCGAGGGGCTCTGGCATTGCAGCCGGATCGTTGGGGAGCAGATGGTCACCCGCCGAAGCGGCGTGATCGTGAACGTCGGATCGATGTCGGGCCTGGTTGTCAACCGTCCTCAGATGCAGCCGGCCTACAACGCATCTAAGGCCGCCGTGCACCACCTCACGAGGTCACTTGCCGCCGAGTGGGCGCCATTCGGCGTCCGCGTCAATGCGCTCGCCCCCGGCTATGTCAAGACCGAGATGGCGCCTGTTGACCGCCCCGAGTTCCGTCGCCACTGGATCGAGGACGCGGCGATGCAGCGCTACGCGCTCCCGGAGGAGCTCGGTCCGTCTCTGGTCTACCTCGCCAGCGATGCGTCGAGCTTCGTCACCGGATCAGTGCTCGTGGTGGACGGCGGCTACACACTCTGGTGATGAAAGGCTTTGCAGAGCTCGTGGCCGAGGCCGGGTCGGTGCCCGTCGGTGGCCGGGACTTCTCGTGGCGATGCTGTCGCGTGTGGCGGTCCGGCCGGGCGAGGACGGGACGCGCCGGATCCGCTCGATCCTCGGAGGTAGCGAGCGGAAGGGGCGCTGGCGGCTCGCCAAATCGTGTTCGGTGCTGAACGTCCTCGGTGGCAGCAAGCTCGACCTCAGTACCGTCGAGCTGGCCTCGGAGCAGGTCGAGCTCAAGGTCACCAGCGTGCTCGGCGGCGCGGAGATCATCCTGCCGCCGAGCCTCAACGCGGAGATCTCAGAACTCGCAGTCCTAGGTGGCAACGACGTCGATGTCGGCGACGAGCGGCCCGACCCGGGCGGACCGGTCGTGCACCTACGGCTTGTCTCGATCCTTGGCGGCGCCAAGGTCAGCCGCGCTCCGAAGCCGGGCCCTGGGCGGATTGGACCAGCCGAGCCGCACCGGGAGATGCTCGACCCCGGATAGGTGTACGACCACGGATGCAGGGTTGGTCGATCAGCTTGTCAGCGGCGAAAGGTCTTGCGGGCGGCTTGCGAACTCAGCGACGCGTCACTCCTCGAGATCGGCGCCGGCTTCGGGCGCAACCGCGCGACGGTCCGTCATGCCTGCGATGACACGAAGGAGAGCGTCAACGACCTTGGCGTCAAACTGGTGACCGGCGTTGGTCGTAAGCTCGCTGAGCGCCGCGTCGTAGGGCATTGTCCTCCGATACGGGCGGTCGGTGCGCATCGCGTTCCAGGCGTCGGCGCACGCAATGATGCGCGATTCGAGCGGAATGGCTTCGCCGGCAAGTCCGTCTGGATAGCCGCTGCCGTCCCAGTGTTCGTGGTGGCAGCGCACGATCTGGCCGACGGTGTGCATGAACCCGCCGACTCGGTCGAGCATTCTCTGGCCCTCAAGGGTGTGGGTCTTGATGATCGTCCATTCGTCCGGGGTGAGGCTGCCTGCCTTGTTGACGATTTCTTTGGGGATCGCGATCTTGCCGACGTCGTGCAGAAGCGCCGCGAATTCGACGTTCCGGCGTTGCTCGGGATCGAGTCCAAGGGCTTCAGCGAGTTCGAGCGCGAGGCCGACGACACTCTTCGAGTGCTCGCCGGTGTACCAGTCGTCCGCCTCGATCACATCCGCGAGGACGAGCGCCGTCCCGCGATAGGCAGTGTTGAGCTCGAGCAGGCCTTCGAGACGCTGGTGGCGCTCGCGAGCGAACACCGCAAGCAGAGCTAACAACGGCAGCGGTGCAAGGGCAGCGGCGGGCGTGGAGCTGATGTCCTCTGCCACGACGAGGCCGATACCCGACAGGGCCGCGTCCACGCCATAGACCCAGCTGTCTCGTAATTGTTCGGAGAAGCTTGCTCCACGGCCGATCCGAAACCGGACCGCCGACATTGTGAAGTCGGCAACGAATTGAGCGGCCAGCGCGCCCACGAGCAGGGCGCCCCCGGCATCGCTCGGTTCGGTGTTCGCAACAGCGAACACGAGTGCGGGGCCGATCGCAAACCATGAGTTCCCGATGACCTCCACAAGCCGGGTGGGTCGGAGCTTGCCGGCGATCACCTCGGGCAGACGCGCAATCCCCAGCGCGGCCACGACGGCGATCGGGAGGATCGCGACCGGCACCGCGAACACCAGCGGAACAAACGCCAGCTGGGTCGGCACCGTGAATCCCAGGGGTGTGTCGAAGTGCACCCGCGTCGCCAGTACCAGCACCAGAAAGCACAGTGCTGCCCCGAGGAGACCAAACGCGTGCGGCGGGCGCAGCCACCAGATGGCCGCGAGAGCAACCACGAATGCGCCGTCGACCACAGCCTCGGCAAGACGCTCGCGGGGGGTCATCTTCGACGTCCGCAGCTGGAAGGTGGTAGCGAGGAGCTCCTGCTCTTCTAGTGTCGGTTGCAGAGGCACTCGCCTGCATGATTGCGGACGATCTCGCAGCTGTTCCGGCCCCGCACAGACATTCCTCCTGAATGCTCAGCGAAGCTCTACATCTGCTGAGCATGCACGAACACTTGTAGCTCAAACGTCTGGCCAGCCGCTGTTTATTGGCGTGTAGGCGCGACCACTCGGACCGACGACTCAGGGGGAGGCCGATGCAGCAGCGACTCGTCGGAGGCAACGGCGAGATCTCTCGCTCCACTGGGATTGCTCGGCCGCCAATGCAAGGCGAAAGGTGCGTTATGAAACACAAGATCTTCAACCGCTACGCGCTCGGCGTCGGCGCGATTCTTATAGCCGCGGTTGCCGGGCTCACGGCAACTCCGGCACGGGCGGCCGATGCGCGGAGCGACCGGCCACCGTGCTCCGTTCCCGAGCTGTCGCAGCTATTCACGTCGTATCACGACACTGGCTGGTACACGCTGCTCGCCGGGGAAACGACGAACGGCTTCAATGGCGTCGGCTGGAAGCTGGGCGGCGGCGCGCGGATCGTCACGACCAAGCTGATCGACGGTCACCTCGGCCCCGTGCTTGACCTGCCCGGCGGCTCGGTTGCCGTCAGCCCGCTCGTCTGCGTGTCGTCCAGTTTCACGACCGCCCGCGCCATGATGCGCACCCTTTCACGGAACTACGGCGGCGTGTCCGTCTACGTCTCCTCAGCCGGCTCGGACACCCGGACCGGTCCGTGGAACCTCGGGCAGATGAGAGGCAGCGGCACGGATTGGACGGCCACAGATCCGCTCAGCCTGGAGTCAGCCATTCGCGGTGGCTGGCAGCAGGTGCGGTTCACGCTCGTTCCCCGCGGTGAGCGCAGCGAGTATCAGCTTTACCGCTTTGGCCTCGACCCGCGAATGAAGTAGGCACTGCTTACGCCCCTCAGTCGTCCTCATGAGCCATTCAGGGCGCTGGCGGGCTGCGGCTGCCCGAACAGGAATCCCTGGCCGAAGTCGCATCCGAGATCCACGAGGCGCTCCAGCTGGGCGGGATGCTCGATCCCTTCGGCGGTCACCGACAGTCCCAGCGCGTGCGCGAAGCTCGTCACTGCCGCAACGATCGGCGAGTCGCCGTTCTGGCCGAGCGTGGCGACGAGCGAGCGGTCGATCTTCAGCTGTGTGAGCGGCAGTCGTCGCAGGTGCCCGAGCGACGCGTACCCGGCGCCGAAGTCATCGAGCGCCACTCCGACGCCGGCGGTCGCGATCTCCGAGAGCATCCCGAACGCTTCCGGTTCATCGTCAAAGAGGGTGCGTTCGCTCAGTTCGAGCGTCAGGCGCCCCGGGTCAAGTTCGGTCTGACCGAGAATGTGGGCGGTGTGTTGACGAAGGTCGCCTGCCCGCAGCCGCCCGGGTGAAACGTTGACTGAGACCGCCAGCGGGGAGCTCCAGCTGCGGGCCTGGCGGCAGGCTTCGTCGAGCACCCAGCGGTCGATCGCTTCAAGCAGGCCGGCATCCTCGGCGAGCGCGAGAAAGCTCGCCGGCGCAAGCAGGCCGCTGCGCGGATGCTTCCAGCGGACGAGAGCTTCGTAGCCGACCATCGCCCCCGAGGCCAGCTCGTGGTAGGGCTGGAAGGCCAGCTGCAGCTGCCCGGTGCGCAGACCACGCCGTAGCTCGACTTCGAGCTGCTGGCGGCGCGTGTTGCGCTCCCCGAGATCGGGCGTGAACAATGCCGCTCGCCCCCGCCCGCGCGCCTTGGCGCTGTACATCGCAGCATCCGCCGAGCGAAGCAGCGACTGCACATCGCTTCCGTTCTGTGGAAACAAGGCGATACCGATGCTCGCGCCCGACGGTCAACTCATGGCCATTGATGAGCTGGGGAGCGGCCAGGGCTCTGAGCAATTTGTCGGCCACCGACGACGAGCCGCGAGCGCCGGAGATCTCCGGCAGCAGGACCGCGAACTCGTCCCCACCGAGCCTGGCGAGCGTGTCTTCGTCGCGCAGGCATGCCCGCAGGCGCCGGGCGACGGAGATCAATACGCGGTCGCCGACGTCATGCCCGAGGCTGTCGTTGATGACTTTGAAGCGATCCAGGTCAAGGAAGAAGACCGCCAGCGGACTGTCCCGGCGCGAAGCGATCGCCAGCCCCTGTTTGAGCCGGTCGTGAAACAGCGTTCGGTTGGGCAGGCCGGTCAGCGCGTCGGTGTAGGCCAGGTGCCGCAGGTTGCGCTCAAGCTCCTTGCGTTCTGAGACATCGCGGAACACGAGCACGCGGCCGGCCGTCGCCCCGCGGTGGTCGATCAATGGCGTCACGACGAGTTCCAGGTCTCCGGTGCGGTCCCGGGCCTCTCGCAGCAGTTCGTGGGGTGGCATCTGACCGTGTCCGTCCGGTGTCTCGTGGTCGGCAAACAGTGTGTCGGCCGGGCATCCGATCAGCGCCGCGGCGGGGATACCGAGCAGTCGCTGCGCCGCGGGGTTGACGTCGACCACGTGCCCGTGCGCGTCGGCCACGACGACGGCGTCGCGCATCGTCTCGACGACCAGCGTCCGGGCGACGGGACGCAGATCGAGCAGCTGGTAGCGAAGCACTCCGAGGACCAGCGTCCATGCCGACAATGAGACCGCGACCGGCGTCGCGTTGAACTGCGCAAACGGCGCGACGTCCAAGCTCGACATCACGTTTGCGATCAACGGCAGGCAGATCGCGACCCCCAGCACGATGCTCTGGCGCCAGTACAGGCGCGAGATCCGCATCAGCGTGAGCAGCAGGATTGCGCTTGCGGCGAGGACGAGCGCGTTGGTGTAGACAAAGTGGACCCAGTAGGCGACCCCGAGGTGGACGGTGGGCAGCGTCGCCCGCAGCTGCCCCGCCGGGTAGGAGCGGATCAGCGAGCGCGTCGGCGAAAAGGCCAGCAGCAAGAGGACGAGCGCCGGTTCGACCGCGAGCGCGGCGAGCAGCCGCCGTCCCGGCCGGGTCAGCCTCCCCGTGTACTGCAGGGCGAAGATCAGCCACGCCGGCGGCAGCAGGGTCGTGCCGATGAACTTCAGTGCGCCCCACAGCACACGGCTATCGCCCGACGCCACCAACTCCAGCGCGTAGGCCACGCACCAGACTGCGGCGGCGAGCAGCACGGCGCACAGGCTGGCGCGCCCGACCCGCCCCCGCCGGCGCCACACGCTGAGCGCCGCGGCGATGTCCGCAACGCCGCTCACCACCAGCACAACGACGTACGCGGATAAGTGCTCGAAGCCCCATCGGTCCCCTCCGGATCAGCATAACTCGCGTAGCCGACAACGCGGACCGCGGCGGTCCGCGTCGCGTCTACGAGAGCGCCGGTCCACGGCCGGCGCTAACGGAAGCGCAGGGGCGCATCGAGTCCGGTTCCGGTTGCCCGCGCCGGCTAGACGGCCCGTCACAGTCGTAGGTCTCGTGTTCGCGGATCATGCCGTCCGCGACAGCGTCGCACCACCCAGCAGCGTGGTCGAGGCGCCGCCGGAGGCGGTTTTCGTGGGAAGCGCGGCCCGTCGCTCAATGAGTCCCGCGGCTGACCGATCACTCGTACGGGACCCCTTCTTCGAGGTTCGACCGATGGATCACCTTTTCCTTGCTCGCCAACCGATTCTTGACCGCACGCAGACCGTGATCGGGTACGAGCTGCTGCACCGCAGCGGGTTCCTCCCGAAGGCGCAGTTCGATGACGCTGAGGCCGCAACCGCCCATGTGGCGTTGAGCGCGTTGACCGAGATCGGGCTCGACGCGCTCGTCAGTGATCACGTCGCGTGGATCAACGTCACGCGTGGTTTCCTGCTCCAGGGTCTGGCTCGCAGCCTGCCGGCGAAGCGGGTCGTGCTCGAGCTGCTCGAACATCAGCTGGTCGATCGGCAGCTGCTGGATGTGATCGCCGACCTGCGAGCCTCGGGGTACGTCCTGGCGTTGGACGATTTCGTCTTTGGGCCCGGAGGCGAGCAGCTGCTGGAGTTGGTCGAGTTCGTGAAGCTCGATCTGCTCAGCCTTAGTCCCGACGGGCTGGCACGACAGATCGAGCTGCTGACGCGGTTTGACGTCAAGATGGTGGCTGAGAAGGTCGAGACCCAGGAGCACTACCAGCTCGGGCTGGACGTGGGGTTCGATCTGTTTCAGGGGTACTTCTTCTGTCGCCCGGAGCTGATCCGCAATCGCGCGATCTCAGCGAACGGTGTCGCGCTGATGCGGCTGGCGAGCGTGCTGCAGGACCCCACGCTGCAGCTGGCTGAGCTCGAGCGCCTGATCTCGAGTGATGTTGCGCTCAGTTACCGGCTACTGCGATACATCAATTCGGCGTACTTCGGGATGAGTCAGCGAATCTCCTCGATCATGCATGCGGTCACGTTGCTCGGGCTGCAGAACGTCAAGCAGTGGGCGATGCTGACGACGTTCGCCGCGGTCGAGGACAAGCCACAGGAGCTGTTCCTCACGGCACTGATCCGTGCCCGCTTCTGCGAACTCGCCGGCACTCCCCAAGATGGTGGCGCGCAGGAACGGTTCACGCTCGGCCTGTTCTCCGTGCTCGACGCGCTGCTGGACACCACAATGGAGACCGCCGTCGCGCTCCTGCCGTTGCCGCCGCGGATGGCTGACGCGCTCGTCGCGCACAGTGGCCCGGGGAGGCTGCTCGACTGCGTCCAAGCGATCGAGCAGGGAAACTTCAGTCCGGTCGTCCGGCAGCTGGATCACGCCACGCGGCACTACGTCGCAGCGCTGGCATGGGCCGACGACACCTTCAAAGGGCTCCTCCCGAGCACCAGCCAGCGAGTCGCCTGACCGATCGATCGAGCGCTCCAACGCCGAGGTTGAGCGCCCCCTTCACGCGAGCAAGCCGCAGGACCACCGGTCGCGGCGCCCGCAGCCACCCGACCCGAGGCGCACCCCACGCGACCTTGCTGAGCGAGCCCGCCGCCAACACGCGCTCGGGGAGGTGCGCCCACATCGGCGTTCCTGGATCGCCGTCGAAGCGCAACTCGTCGAGGGCGAGGTCCTCGATCAGGGTCAGCTCGTGCTCGGCGGCCAGCGTGGCCAGCCGCTCGCGGCGGTGGGGCGCGGTTCGAGTGCCGGTGGGGTTGTTACACGAAGGCGCGAGATAGAGAGCGTGAATGTGCTGTCGCTCGAGTTCACGCGATGCATCTCGCCCACCAGCTACCGCCTGAAGAAGGGCAAGCACGTCTTCCGAGTCGCCGGGAGAGACGTCTCAGGCAACACCGACGCAAGCGCCGCAACGTTCAGCTTCGAGGTGAAGGCGCGGACGCGGCATCCCCGCCATCGCCAGCGCCAGCACTGACAGGCGGCGATGTCACGCGATCGTGAAGACCAGCGTCTTGACGCTCGTGCTGGTCGGAGTCCTGGCGGTGATCGTGACCGTGTAGCGGCCGGGCGCGAGCTTGTGGCGGCCGACCTTGCCCTTGAACGCAACGGTGTGCTTCCCGATCTTGCCTGGGCCGGTCAGCTTTCCGGCCACGCGCCTCGTTTTCTGGTGCGCGAACGTGAGCGTCACCGTGGCGCGGGTGTTGAGCGTGTAACGGAACGTCGTCCCGACCGGCGGGCCGCTCGTGGTCTTCTTTTCGGCCCACGTCGACCGTGCCTGGGCGACCTGGGACAGCTTGACGATCACCGGCACCCGAACTGAGGTGCTCGTCGCTTGCGCCTGACCGTACGCGCCGGCCGCAGCCATGGTGCAGGTGATCGAATGGCCCTGATCCTGTCCTCTCACCTTGTAGGTGTTGCTACGCGAGACCCGCGTGCCATTGCTCGCGATCGAGGTCGTGCGCTGCTGGGCGCCGATCGACCCGGTCACCGTGTACACCCCGTCACCCCTCGCCACAAACGTTCCGGTCGCGCACGTCAACGTCCGTCCGACCGCCGGAGGACCGGTGAGCCGAGGCTTGCCGGTGACCGCGATCGGCTGGGTCTGGAAGGCGCCGATGTCGCACGTGGCTCCGCGCGGCAGGCCGCGCTGATCGAGCGTCAGGGGTGCGGTCACGGGCGTTGCGAGCGGGTTGGTGCACGCCCCGCCGCTGCCGATCATCGCGCTACCCAGTTTCGGCGCCAGCGTCAGTGTCGGGCCACCGTTGGCGCCGAGCGCTTTCGGCAGCCCGGAGTTGGTCACGAACTGGTCGTGCTTGCCGGCGCCGCCCAGCCCGCATGCGGAGCTGGCCGAGTCCTGAAGGTTGTGACCGAGATCCACGTAGGTCCCGCCCTCTGAACCGCAGGCGGGGACGTTGCTCGGGAACGGCGTGAGGATCGCCGTGTCGGCGAGGCTGAATGCCCCCGAACCGAAGGCGTTGAGATTCGGGCCGAAGACCCATTGGCCGCCGAGCGCGGAGGATGCCGAGTTGCGGGCGATCGTGTCGTTGTAAAGGCCGACCGTCGTGCCGGCGCCGGTGACTGAGATCCCCCCGCCGTAGCTCCCGGCGAGCCCGGCAAACGCGACTCCGCCCGCGGACTGCACGCTGTTGCCGAAGACGGTCGAGTTGACAATCGTCACGGTCGCCCCGCCGTTGACCCGCAGGGCGCCGCCCGACGCGTATGCGGCGTTCCCGTGCGCGAGGCCGGCACCTCCGGCGGAGCTCGCCGCCTGGTTGCCGGAGATCGTGCTGCTCGAGATCGACAGCGGGATGCCGGATCCGGAATCTGAATCGACAATCGCTCCCTCGGCGAAGCCGCCACCACCGCCAAACCCAGGGCTCGCCGTATCAGTGCCTGCGGCGCCCGCGCTCGAGGTGTTGTTGCTGATCGTGCTCGCGGCGATCGACGCTGTCTGCCCGCTCGCGCCCGAGCCTTGCAGGAACACCGCGGCGCCGCCAGCAAAGCCGCCCATGCCCGCCTCTGCTGTCAGTGCCGGCGGCGGTGCCGCCCGTTCCACCGCTTGCCGTGTTGCCGTTGATCGTCGTGTTGCTCACCGCCAGCGTCTCGCCCGCGACGCCCGGGGCGAAGTACACAGCTCCCGCACCCGCCCCGCCGCCTCCCGCGATCCCGCTCTGGCCGGAGGCGCACCACCCGCGCCACCGGACGCGGAGTTGCCGCTGATCGTGCTCCCTGTGATCGACACGCCGCCAGATGCGGCGATGCCGGCGACCGCGGTGCCCCCCTGGCCACCTCCGGACCCGATGCCCGTGCTCAGTCCGCCGGCAGCCGCCGATCGCCGAGTTGTTGCTGATCGTGCTCCCCGTGATCGACAGCGAAGCGCCCGCGTAGACGGCACCGCCGACGGCGCCACCACCCCCCGCCGGGTTCAGGCCGTTCGAGGAGCCGCCGGGGCCCGCGACGCCGATGTTCTGAGAGATGATCGAGTTCGTGATCGACAGCGGGCCGCTCGACGTGATCGCGAACCCCGCCACGAAGCCTCCAGTGCCGTACTGCGTCGTACTGTCCTGCGCGACCCCAGCTCCGCCGGTCACGCGGTTGCCGGCGACCGTGACGCCGTTGAGAACGAGCGACCCGGTTCCCTCGCTCAGCGCGCCGACGGATATCGACGCCGGCGCGCCCAGCGTCGCGTTCGTGCCGACGGGGTTCGCGCCGGTCACCACCAGGTTGTTCAACGTCAGCGATGTGGCCGCACCGATCACGATCGCGTGCCCGGTCTGGCGGATCGTGCTCGCGTGGGCGCCGCTGTTGCCGGTGCCCGTGATCGTCATCGGCACCGTCGTGATGAGTTGCGTGTTGGCGAGTGTGTATGTGCCGGCGGCGAGCTGAACGGTCGGGTTGGCTCCAGCGAGGCCGGCATTGGCGAACGCGATCGCATCGCGCAGCGTCACACAGGTGAACGTGCCTCCCGCGTGAGCCGAGCAGCCCGATGTGTTGCCCGCGTCGTCAGGTGCGCCGGGCGCAACAGTGAGCGTCGTCGCCGCCACCGATGCCGCCGGCAGCGCCAGCCCAACCGTCACTGCAAACGCGACCGGCTTCCAAACGCGCACCACGCCCCCTGGTGTCTCGTGCTGTCGGACCGACGTCGATCCAGCGCGGCAGACCATACCACCGGCGAGTACGCGACCCTGAGTGGCGCACGGTCCGGGTGCACCGCGGTGCCGACCGCGGCTAGCAGTTCGGCGCGCTCGCTCCCCACACGCCTGAGCTCACGCCGGGATCGAAGTTCGCATTACGCAGGTCCCGACTGGAAGGCAAGAGCGCGTCCGCCAGATCGCTCATCGAGTTCACCCCGATCCGCATGCGTAACAGCTCAACCACCGGAGGCGTCTCGCTGCCTCCTCGGATTGACGCGATACGCATCCGGGCGTGCAGATGGTCCTCCCGACCGAGCGACAGCGCACGACAGTCCGCGAGCAGAACGAGCAGCTCGGCATCGGCCGCAATCGGGGTTGCGGGACGCCGGATCACCGCCACCACTCGCCGGCGGCGCTCAGGGAGCTTTGAGTCGACGGTCGCACGAAGCTTTCCGCTGAATCCCGCGCGCTCCAGCAGGCCGCGGTCTCGAAGTGAGCGAACGGCGGCGCGATAGTCGTGAGGTCCGCTGTCGTGCGCATGGCCTGCGAGCGCGACCGCGTCGCGTACGCGGCCACGAGATGCATCGAGTGAGAGCAGGACAACTTCCTCAGCGAGCGTCAACCGCGGCTCTACGGGAGCAGGCAACGCAGCGGGCGCGTTCTGCAATCGGTTGAGGTCTTTCCTAGAGATGCGCATGCGAGTGTCCTGTCGTGGGTGGCGTCAGGCCGCTGGCCGCAGCTGCACCACTCGGTCGCGCCGAGCGAGGCTCGTGCGCGCCACGCTCAGGCCTTCCGCGATCAGCTCATCCGCGTGGCTGAAGTCGGTGGGCATGATCCCCTCGAGTCGGGTTGGGGACAAGATCCTCAGGTCAACTGAGTCGGCATAACGAGCGACGTCCTCCGTGAATCGGCGCGAGATCGCGCGGGACACGGCGGCGACTGCTGAGGCGACGACGCCGCGGGGTGCTCGTCCGAGCGGGCCTGTGCCCACCGCCATCAGTACGTAAATCTGCTCGGCGCCGAGCTCAACCGCATGTGAGATCGGGGTGTTGTTGACGATTCCGCCGTCCACGAGTAGCCGCGACGCCCACGGAACGCCCGGGAACACCCCGGGAATCGCGGCGCTCGCCAGGACGGCATCGATGGTCGGGCCCCCTGACAGGAGCACCTCCTCGCCGTTCATGAGATCCGCGGCGAGGACGTGCAAATCGATCGGTGCCTGCTCAAGTCGATCGATCTCGACGTGGCGCGCGAGCAGGCGGCGCAGCGAGCTCGGCGAGACGGAGTGATCCCGCAACCCCAGCATGCCTAGTCCTGCCGTCAGGGGATTGGCTGGAAATACGTGACAGCGATTGAGTCGGCGCCAGATCTGCTGGAGCTCCAGAGCCGTCTGGACCGTGGCCGGACGCGAAGCGACGAACGCCGCGTTGATCGCTCCGACCGAGGTGCCGACCAACAGGTCGGGGCGGACGCCGTCCTCGTACAGCGCCTGCAGCATCCCGGCCTGCGAAGCGCCAAGGCTCGCGCCGCCGGAGAACACAAACGCGACACGTCCTTCCTGACGAGGTTGAGCGGTTCTGATCACACGAGAACTTTCCCGCGGTCATGCCGGCGCGGATAGCCACCCTAAGGGTGAACCGACGCCACCTCTGGAGCGTCGCCGTCGATCTCTCACGTGATCGGGGGCAGCAGACCTTGACCGCTGGGACAATGCTGCCCATGGATCATCGTCGGTGCGAGCAGTGCGGTGCGCGGGCGTTGTGATCGTCGGCCTCGCGCTGCTGCTGCTGGCTGGATGCGGGCAAGCGGGACAGCGCTCGACGGTCGGTGCGTCCTCGACATCCGAGCGGCCCGCGGGTGGCTCGCACGACCAGTCGCGAGCAAGCTCCGGCGCGCGTCCGAGCCGTCCTGGCGCGGTGCTTGTCGCGTCAGCCACTGCCCCGGTCGCGAAGAGAGACCAGCGGTCACGCACCGCGCCGGTCACGCGCCGGTCCTCCGAGGCTCGTGCCACGTTCCGCTTCCAGGCGTTCAAGCTCTCGCCCGCGCTGCGTGAGCTGGTCAGCCACACCTCGTGGCACCCCGGCTGTCCAGTGGCCCTGAGGCAGCTGCGGTATCTGCGGATCAGCTACTGGGGTTTTGATCACCGAGCGCATCTCGGCGAAATGGTCGTCAACGCTTCCGCGGTCCGGCATCTCAGCCGGGCGTTCGCTGCGCTGTTCGCCGCGCGGTTTCCGATTCGTCGCATGCGCCTGGTCGACCGCTACGGCGGAAGTGACTACGACTCGATCCAGGCGGACAACACCTCGGCGTTCAACTGTCGCTCCGCGACCGGTTCCTCGAGATGGTCCGAGCACGCCTACGGACTGGCGATCGACATCAACCCGATCGAGAACCCGTACGTCTACACAAGCGGCACGACGACCCATCACGCCTCGGCCCCCTTCCTCGACCGCTCGAACGTCCGCCCAGGAATGGCGGTCCGGGGCGGGACCCTCGTGCGGGCGTTCGACGCGATCGGATGGGGCTGGGGCGGACGGTGGCCCCGGCCGACCGACTTTCAGCACTTCTCCGTCAACGGCCGCTAGTGGTCGTTGACGTACTTGCGTAAGCGGGTCAGCTTCTGGATACGGGTTCGGGGACCGGGAATCGCGAACGTCCTCGAGCCCCGCCTGGAAGAATAACTTCGCTCGCAGGCCGGCCGCTGCGACCCGCGCCGCGGCGGTTCGTATTCGCCCGCAAACCCCTGAGGGTGTCCAAGGCAGGCACAGTCACGGTGACCGTCCGGCCCAACCGGCTCGGAAGAAGGCTGGTCGCCCATCACCGCTACGCCATCCTCATCCGACTCTGGGTGACCTACACGCTGCGCGGCGGCACCCAGCAGAAGATCGGCCGCTCCGGCCTGCGCATCACGTACCCGAAGCCACGCCGAAGCGGCAAGGGCTGAGCCATTCAAACGCGTGTGAGGCCGCCGTGCACAGTGCGTCCGGCGGCGATTCTCACACCTAACGGATGGTAGGGTCTCGCGAGCCGGCCAACCGCGGCGTCGGACGTCGCCATATTCGGGAGAGAGACTTATGAGCCAGGAGGAGAAGACCTTCGACGGGCAGTGCTACTGCGGCGCCGTCAAGATTGTCGTCACCGGCGAGCCGGTGGGCGCCGGCTACTGCCACTGCGCCTCCTGCAGGAGCTGGTCCGCCGGCCCAGTCAACGCATTCACGCTCTGGCCGCCCGATGCGGTCAAGGTGATTCAGGGAGAAGACCAAATCGGCGAGTACCACCAGAACGAGCGGAGCTATCGCCAGTGGTGCAAGGTCTGCGGCGGCCACTTGCTGACACGGCACCCACAGTGGGATCTGGTCGATGTCTACGCAGCGACGATTCCCTCGTTTCCATTTACACCTGGAGTGCACGTCAACTACGAATCGACGGTGCTGCCCATGAAGGATGGCCTACCCAAGCTCAAGGACTTCCCCGAGGAACTGGGCGGATCCGGCGAAACGCTCGCCGAATAGCGGCGCGACCCGCAGGGGATGACGGCGGCAACCGATGGGCCAAGCCAACGCACGCGCAGTTCTCGTTCTCCGGTAACGAAGCGCATGACGATCGCCCCTATTCGCAATGCAGAAGCTGCGCCGCCCGCCCGCCCGGCGTTGTCGAGATCACGTAGCCGCCCCCATCCGGCACCGACTCGCGGAAGTTAGACGTTGACTTCCGCTTCGGCGGCTCGCGCCGCTTGCTCAGATCCGCTCGGCCGCTGGTCCTACCGACTTCGCCTGTTGCTCAGGTGCAGCAGTGTCCTCGAGACTGCTGTTGCTCGATCAGTGCAACAGCGTCGCGCTTGCGTCGCACAGCCGCCGGTCCCTTTCCCGGCACCTTCACGGAGTCGGGAAGCTTCACCGCGCACCCCGACGGTTCTCTGATCGACTTTTCTAGCACTTTCGCCATCACCAGCACCTCGGGCACGGTGACCGGCACCAAGCGCTTGGTCGGGGATGAGAGCCACGCGTTTTGCGACACTGATTTTGTCACGACCGACGGGCTCACCACCGCCTATACCGCCACTATCAACGGCACCGGCCGGGATCAGGGTGCCGCGATGGTCAACATCACGGGGCTCATCGGAGTGGGCTCGCCCGTTTTCAATGAGGCTTTCGGCTCCACCGGCAGCGTCCAAAAGCAGTGCAAGCACGGCGGGTGGAAGAGCTTCGGCACGATGTTCAAGAATCAGGGCGACTGCGTTAGCTTCTTCGCCACCGGTGGAAAGAACCCGCCCAGCGGGTCGGAGCTCCGGCCGATTAGGGACGTTCGGTGTGCCCGCTCCTCACGACGGCTTTGATCTGGCGCCGGCGCCGGCACCGGACGATTGCAAGGGCGACTACTGCATCACGCAGCCACACCTCGTGAGAGTGTTGGTTGTTGCTAAGCGAACGCGGAAAGCGACGAACCTAATCGCAGCGGCGGTAGATCACCTTCAGGTCGTCCTGCCAGTCGCCGGGCGTCTCGGCGAGCTGCCAGAGACCCTCGAAAGAGTCACGCCCGAGCGTGGCGGAGTAGCGCTGGTCGAACCCGGGGACGTCGCGCCAAAACCTCAGCACGCCGTCATCGAGCGAGACCCCGTAAGTCCGGCGCACGCCGCGCGAGTCGAAGCCCTCCATGACCAGCCCCTCGCCGGTCTCGGGCGCGCCGATGACCCAGAGCGAGTCGGGGAATAGCTCGTGCTCGTTTCTGGAGCGCCCCACGAGGAAGTGACCGCCCTCAAACCACTCGAAGGTGACGGTGCCGGGCACGACGGCGTCGACGGCCGGGTGGCTGGCCTCGGTGGCCCATGTGCCGATCAGCGCGTCGAACGGCTCAAGAGAACGATCTCGCTCCGTCATGCCTCTATGACTACCAGAGCGTGCGGAACTCATCGCTCGACCAGCGAGAGCCATGCATCGCTGCTGCTCGCCTCCTCACCGGCACTGCTGCTCACGGCGGGTCGGTCCAGATCTGGGAGAGTGCCGGATCTCGTCCATAGGAGTGAACCGGTCGTGCTCGCGTGCGCGCTTGTGGCGACGAGCAGGGTGACGACATCGGGGCGGTGGCCCTGCTTCGGCTGCGGTGGCGGATACGGTGGGCGACCGACGGGCTAAGCGATCGGAGAGGCGCGTGGTCGCCACGCCCGCATCCGCCTCTCTCGCTGCGGTCGTCGGCGCTTCTAGGAGTGCCGCACGGCGGTGACCACGAACGTGACGTAGTTCATCGTGAAGCTCCCGCCTGACCGCGGATGCCATCGGCGAGCACGCCCAGGTCCGGAACCGTAGCGCGGTCGGCATTGATTCCGAACACCATCTCGCCGGCGTAGCGACGGCGTCGATCGCATCCGCGACGCCTTCCAGCAGATCGGCACAAGCGGGAGAACTTCGCGCAGCCGCGCGCCGAACGCATACAGGCTCTTGGGTGAAGCCGGGACGTTCGTGATCGTGAGGTTGAACAGACGCACGTCGAACAACGACCGTGCGAGCACCGCGTGCAACGCTGGTGGAGCGAGGCTCGTGATGTCGATCAGCGTTTTGGCGCCAGCGCCTGCGTCCGTGCTTGCGATGCTCAGCCTCGCGAGCACCAGCTGTAGCGCGTAAGGGATCGCTCTCGGCGACCGGGAGATGGACGAACAGCGACACAGGCGATTGCCGACGAGCTGCTCACTCGCGAGCGGATGTTGACCGGGATCTGTCCGCGCAGACCCCACCGGCAACGTTTCGCCGCGGCTGAGCAGCAGCCGGCGCACGCCGCCGCTGAGAGTGCCAGCACGACGTCGTTGATGTGCGCAAGCACGCTCTTGTGCCTGGCTCTCCGGAATGGCGCCGCCGCTTGTCTGCAGCGCGTGACCGATCGGCTGTTCAGGCTCGTTGCGGCGCAACCAGCTCGTCTTGATCAGCATCTCACGACGCGCGCGTCGCGCGAGCACAGTACGCGGTGCGTTGCTGGATAGCCGCGCGATGCTAGCATGCCCGGCGTGCTCACGTCTCGACCTCAGCGGGCGGGCGGCTGCCGGGCGCTGCGGCGAGGCTGGCATCAGCATCACGTAGCCAAGGTCGACGAGCTGACGCGTCGTTCAGGCAATGGTGACTCTTTGAAGCGAGCGCCACCGCAATGCCAGCCACTCGTCACGCGTGTAGGACTGGACCGACTCGAACCGCCACTGCTCAGGCTCCTCGAACGCGCCAGTCTCCCGCATACCGTCAGCCGCTTGAGCGCACGCCATGGCTGCATGCGCCTCTTCAATCGATCTTTTCCCCAGGCGGGCGACGAGCGACTCTGGCAAGACTCGGCGATAGACCTCGGCGAAGGCGTAGAGTGGCGGCGATGGTCGCGGTTGAGAGCGTCCTTGAGCCGTCGCGTGGTTCACTTGATATGAGGGCAAGTGGGTGTTTGGCCGCTGCGTGGAGGTGATGGTGCTGTGGAGGGTCGGCATGAGTGACGACAACGCCCGCGTCGTTGTCAGAGGTGTCTCGATCGTGATCGGCCGCGGGCAGCTTGAGGCGATGATCGTCATGGGTGATGGCGATCGTGTAGAGACAGTGGCCGCGCGTCGGCGAATCATCCGCCGTTTGCGTCGGGCGCACGCTCGTCGAGTCGGGATCTTGCAGGTGGTCGCTGATCACCGATGTCGTTCCAGTGAGTCGCCGCCGCAGCGCTCGTGGGGGTGCGGCTGAGTCGCGTGTCAGTAGACCAGCACCCGCGACCGCATCGGCGTGCCGCCGGCGAAGCCGAGTCGCAGGGACGGCGGCCCGCCGGCGTCGTCGTAGCGTTGTTGGTCCTTGCGATCGGGGTGGTCGCTGTCGTTGGGCTCGCGAGTACGGTTGGAGCGTTCGGCGGCGACGAGGTGCGGGTGCCGACGAGTCGGAGCACTGTACTTGCCGGCATGTCAACCGCGCGCAAGCGACCGGGGCCGCGAGCTAAGCGGCGGGCGGCGCCGGCACGGATGACTACCGCGTCTGTGGGTCTCACCACGTTCCGAGGGAACGCGACTCGCGACTACTACGGCGAGGGGCCGCTGCCGCGGCATCCGACGGTGCTGTGGCGCTCTCCCGCGAGCGGTGGGTTGTGCTCGAGGTCAAGCGACCTGTTCGGCACCGAGACGTGGTGCGGGACCGGATGGACCGGACAGCCGAATGTGATCGTCCACCCGCACGGCACGATCGAGATCCGTGAGGGCGCCTACGACGACGACTACCACTTCTGGAACGGCGTCACGGGCAAGCCGATGCGCCCCGACCTTCACACCGGCGACCTCGCCAAGGGCTCAGCGACGTCGGACTCACAGGGGTATCCGCTCTACTACGCCGGATCGCGCGACAACAACCTGAGGGTGGTGGCGCTCGACCGACCCAGGCCGACGGTGTTGTGGTCAACGAATGCGCACGACGTCCCGCACCTCGTCTGGAACGACGACTGGGACGGCGCGCCGCTCGAGATCGGCGACTACCTACTGGAGGGCGGCGAGAACTCGTGGTTCTACGTTATCCGTCTGCACCGGCACTACGACTCCAAGGGTCGAGTCGAGGTGAACCCGAAGATCGTCATGCGCGTCCCCGGCTGGGACAGCCAGCTGCAGCAGCAGGTACATGACCAGGACATCTCGATCGAGGACTCGGTCGCCTTCTACAGGGGGGTCGTGTACTTCGCCAATGGCGGCGGACTCGTCCAAGGCTGGGATATCTCCGACATCCTGCGCGGCGGACGCCACTTCAAGCGCGTGTTCCGCTTCTGGGACGGCGACGACACCGACGCCTCGATCGTGATCGACCCGAACGGCTACCTGTATGTGTCTCGGCACATCGAGGAGAACGTCCCGCGACCGGAGTCGATGTCCCGCGATCACGAAATCGGCGGCCTGATGAAGCTCAACCCCCGGAATCCCGCTCATCCGGTCGTGTGGAGCGTCCCGATCGGCACGTTGGCACCCGATGGGGGCTCGCTGTCGACGCCCGCGCTCTACCGCGGGGTGGTTTACGACGCCGGCACCGACGGAGAAGTCGTCGCAGTAAATCAGCAGACTGGGCATGTGTATTGGCGCATCAATCAAGGCTCGAACACATGGGCCTCGCCCGTCACGATCGACAACCAGATGGTCCTCGGTGACTGCAACGGTGGACTCCACGACTACGACATCTCGAACCCACGCGTCGCACCAAAGCTCTTATGGACCGTTCACCTCGACGGGTGCATCGAGTCAACCCCCGCGGTGTGGCACGGAATGTTGTGGGTCGGCGCCCGCGGAGGGGAGTTCTACGGGATCGGCGATCCTGGCGGCAACCCGATCAAGCCGTGAACCCCTGCGATACGCAAGCTGCAAGATCCGACCAGTCGCAGCCGGATCGCGCTGATCGTCCGGAACAATGACCCCGTCTCCCGCGGCCGTCGACGAACTGGTCCCGGCGAACACATTGTCCTCCACCGCCGAGTCGCTGATCGTCACCGACCCCCCGTCGGCCACGATCGCGCCGGCACCTTCGGAGCTCGTGCCGTGAGCGATAGTTCACAACGTCGTCGCTGACAAGACCCCCGAGTGGGATCCGGACGAGGTGCGAGGGTCAGTGACTGCATCGATCGGCTGCTCCGTCCGTGGATGAGCAGTGACGTTGCCGTTGCGGCATGCTGTCGCAGCAGGCGCGGAGCAGCATCGGCCGGTCGGCACGCCGACCGAACGGGCCTTGCATCCGTGGCAGCACGGGCATCTTGGGAGCCAGCGGGTCGCGTCTCGCAATCCGCGATAGCGAGGAGGAGGGCGATCCGTCGCCGCGAACAACGCTACAGCCCCAGCAATGCGCGCGGCGATTCCCCTACCTTCCGCCCACCCTCAGTGGCGAGACGCCGGACGGCACGCCTCGCAGGAAAGCCCAAGTCTTGCCCATCGCAGGGAACGTTCGGCCCCCCCGAACGGGAAGGCTCGGTCCGCTACTGCCTTTCATGCAACTCAACACTGGCCGCTCAGGGCGACCGGCCGAACCCCGCCCGACGCAGCCCGGACGAGGACAGTGGCGGCAGGCGCTGCGGACGCGGCGCCGAGTTACTGCGGCGCCGGTCGCTGCACGTCGATCTCGTCGGTGCCCACGGTCAGGTCAGTGGGCGTCACCTCCGCCGGCTCATCCCACAGGTAGAGGCCGACGGCCTCACCGAGCGCGTCGCGGAGCTCAGTCAGCGTTCGGCCTGACGCGAAGCATCCCGGGAGCTCGGCGATCTCTGACCAGTACTGCGGGCCGTCGTGGTGGATGAGGATCGTGAAACGCATTTGCTGTTCTCCGGGGAGTTGAGGCCGGCCTGTTTGACGATCGCCGCTGAGAGACCTTTGCTGTACGGCTGTCCGTGGTTGCGGGGCAGTGTGACCGGCCGCTGTCCGTCCTTGACCATCTTGACCACGTGCTTGCCGCCGCGCGACTGCGTCCACCCGTCATTCGTGAGCAGACGAATCGCCCGGCGCTGGTCGAGCAGCTTCGCCATGGCGCCCGACGGTACGCCGCTCCGCGCACCGCTCAAGTGGTTGAAACGAAGTTGATACAGAGGTTTTGCAAACGTGGTGCGTTGAGGCAAACCGTCGCAAGAGGGGGGCGAATCTCTCGCGCTGACGGCTCTTAAGGGACATGACCTCCTCCGTGCCCTCACGTGCCGATGCCGACCAGGCTGACCGACTTCCGTTCCATGCCGTCCGCATCGATCAGGTCCGTCGTCTCTGCCGCGACGCGACCAAGATTGACCGCCCGTTCGACCTCGAGCGATGGATCTCGTTCGTCCTCGGCCGTGTGTGGGAGCGCCGAGGCCGTCTGCCGGACCTCCCCGACGAGGATCTGATGCTCGTTGTCGGCAAGCCGCTCCTCGACGCGTGCATCTGCATCGGTGGGTCGAAGGGGAAGACGGTCTTGCGCGCCGTCGCCCAGATCGATCGCGGGCAGCTCGGCGTCGTCGCCGGGATACTCGCCGACGCGATCCCGAAGGCGCGCGTCCCGCCCTGGATGGCCCGTGTCGGCGAGCCGACGACGATCACGCGTGCGTTCTCGGCCTCCGGGCCGGGCGACGAGGAGGCCGTTCTGCTTCAAACCGACCGGGCCGGGGTCGATGCGCACATGATCGCGGCGTTCATCTCGGGGGAACTCGGCGGGATCGCGAAGCATCTGAGCGTGCTGCGGGTGATCGATCCGCTGGGCGACGACGGCCCCCCGGAGGAGGCACGCCTGCGGTTCCGGGAGGTCGACCCGGTCCTCGCCGTGAGGCGCGTCCGGGTCGCGATCGAACGGACCGACAACGACCTCGACGCGCCGGTCGGCGAGGAGTTCTCACCCAACCGTGCGATCGCGATCGCCCGCATCACGCCGAGGCCGAATGCGCTGAGCCGACCGCTCGCCATCTGACCTCGGAGTCGGAGGTGGCGCCGACGCGTCGGGCTGGCTACTGTGCCGTCCGTGGGCGCTCCTGACGATGGACCCGTGGGCGGGTCGCCGCAGGCACAGACAGCAGCTGGGTGGTTGGAGGCGGTACGCCGCGAGGAACGCCGCGGCGAATTGCTGACCGCGTTCGACCTCGCCCAGCGCGGCCTTGCCGAGCACCCGGACGACGTCGGCCTCAAGCACCGGGCCGTGCTCGCGCTCGCTCGCGCCGGCGCAACCGAGGAGGCCGCCCGGCATTTCGAGCTGTACGGCCTGGGCGCCGTCGCGAACGCCGACGAGGACGTCGCCGCGCTGCGCGCCCGGATCGCCAAGGACGTCGCGCTCGGCAGCGACGGACCGGCGCGGAGCCGTGAGGCCGCCCATGCGGCCGAGCTCTACTACGAGGTGTTCACGCGAACCGGCGGCTACTACCCGCTCGTCAATGCGGCGACGCTGTCGCTCATCGCCGGGGAGGGCGCGCTGGCGCGGGAGCGGGCCGAGCGTGCGCTCGAGGTGGTCCGTGAGGCGCCGGCTGACTATTACGCCGCCGCCACGGTGGGAGAGGCGCGGCTGCTGCTCGGCGACGTGGACGGCGCCCGCGCCGCGCTTGAACTTGCAGCCGCCCGCCATCAGGGTGACTACGGCGCCCTCTCGACGACCCGGCGGCAGCTGCGACTGATCTGTGAGCTGATGGGCCTCGACCCCAGCGTTCTCGCCGTCCTCGCCGGCCCATCGGTGATCCACTTCTGCGGCCATCGCCTCGCGGATGAGGACTCCGACGGGCGCTTCGTCGCCAGGGCCGCGGCCCCGGTCGCGGAGCGCATCGCCGAAGTCGTGCGTCGGCATCCGCCCGGCTACGCCTACGGCTCACTGGCCAGCGGCGCGGACATTCTGTGGGCCGAGGCGCTGCTCGAGGCGGGAAGCGAGCTGCACGTCATCCTCCCGTTCGCCCGCGACGAGTTCATCGAGCGCTCGGTCGCCTCGTCCGGTCCTGGCTGGACTGAGCGCTTCGACCGCTGTCTGAGCGCGGCGACCTCGGTGCAGTTCGCCACCAACGACGCGTTCCTCGGCGACGACGTCCTGTTCCGGTACGGCACCGAGCTCGCGATGGGCCTCGCGCTCCTCCGCGCGCGCTACCTCGACGCCGAGGTCCGGCAGCTCGCCGTGTGGGACGGCGAACCGGCGGGCGGCGCCGCGGGCACGGCAATCGACATCGCGACGTGGCGCCGGCGCGGCGGGTCGACCACGGTGATCACGCCGTCTGCGCAGGCGCCGGTGTCGGAGTTCACTGATCCGCCGCCAGCCACCGCTGAGCGATCAGCCCGATGCCGGCCACGACGGCGGACGGGTCGTCCGCGCGATGCTCTTCGGCGACGTCAAGGGGTTCTCAAAGCTCACCGACGAGCAGCTTCCGACCTTCTCGACGCGCGTCCTCGGCGCGATCGCAGACGTCCTCACGCGCTACCAGGCCGACATCTGGCACACGAACACGTGGGGCGACGCCGTCTACGTCGTGCTCTCCGATGCGATCACCGCCGCCGCCTGTGCGCTTGATCTCCAGGACGCGCTCGCCGCCGTCGATCTCGCCGCAGCGGGCCTCCCGGCGACGCTCGCCCTGCGGCTCGGCGGCCACATCGGCCCGGTGTTCCCAACCCACGATCCGGTGCTCGACGAGCTCGGGTTCATGGGCTCTCATGTCAGCCGTACGGCGCGGATCGAGCCCGTCACCCCGCCGGGGATCGTGTACGTGACAGAGCCGTTCGCAGCGGCGCTCGAGCTTCACGGCCGGACCGAGTTCGGCTGCGATTACGTCGGCCACATGGCGGCGGCGAAGGACTACGGGCGCCTGCGGATGTACCGCCTGCGGCGGACACCGCGCGCCGTGCATGACCAGGCCGGACCGGGCGGCACGCAGCCGGCGGCGCCCCCGGATTGACGCTACGGACGCGTGCCCTCGGTCTTCATCTCCTATTCGCGTCGCGACGGCGAATTTGCCAGCCGGCTCCACGACGCGCTCGCCGAGCGCGGATACGACGTGTGGATCGATCGCGAGGACATCCCGCCGAGCGCCAAGTGGTTTGACGAGATCCGCGCGGGCGTCGCGGGGGCCGATGGCGTCGTGTTCGTCATCTCGCCGGACAGCGCTGCCTCCGAGGTGTGTGTCCGCGAGCTCGAGCTGGCCACCGATCTGGGCAAGCGGATCGTGCCCGCCGTGTGCCGCGAGCCCGACGGCGTGCCCGTGCCCGAGGCCGCCGCATCGTTGAACTGGGTGTTCCTGCGCGACAGCGACGATTTCGCCGAGGGCGTGGCGACGCTCACGCGCGCGCTGGAGACCGACCTCGACCACGTCCGCACGCACACGCGCCTCGGCGTGGCCGCAGGACGGTGGGAGGCGAGCGGCCGCGACAAGAGCCAGCTTCTGCGCGGCGCGGAGCTGGCCGCCGCGGAACAGTGGCTCGTCAGCGCGGGCGAGAAGCAGCCGCCGCCGACCTCGGTGCACCGGGAGTACGTGCTCGCGAGCCGCACCGCGGCGACGCGGCGGCAGCGCGGGATCGTCGCCGCCGTCTCGGTCGCGCTCGTGGTGGCGATCGTGCTCGGCGTGATCGCGCTCGTGCAGCGTTCGACGGCGATCCACGAGCGCAACGTCGCCACGGCGCGATTCCTCGACGCGGCCGCCCAGTCGAACCTCGACTTCGATCCGGAGCTGAGCGTCCTGCTCGCCGTGCGCGCCGCGCAGATCGCGCCGGGGAGCACGTCCACCGAGGATCTGCGCAAGGCGCTCGCGAGCTCGCACGTGTTCGCGACGTTCACCTTCCCGAGCGCGACGGAGACGCCCGACATGGTCTGGAGCCCCGACGGCACGCGCCTGCTCGTCGTCAGCCCGGGCGTGTCGGCGAAGATCCTCGCGCCCGGCGTGCCGGGCGCTCGGTCGATCACGCTGACCCCGCCGCCATCGCGCCAGCAGGTCGCGTGGGACGCGCGCGGCGATCGCGTGATCGTCGGCGGGCCGCACACCGTCGTGTATACGGCGGCGACGGGTCAGCCGATCGCGCACCTACCGGGCATCGCCGTCCGGGTTGCGCTCTCGCGCGACGGCTCCCGGGTCGTCACCACCGATCAGAACGGAACTGGGCACGTGTTCGCCGTACCGAGCGGTCGGTTGCTCACGTCGTTCACGCCCACGTACCGCGGCGGGGTCACCTGCCTGGCGTTGGCTCCGGACGACTCCGTGGTCGGGCAGTGTGAAGCGGAATCGACCGTAACCAGCACCGCGCCGGCTGCGGTCGACCTCTGGGATCCACGCACCGGCCGGCTGCTGCGGTCCCTCCACCGCCCGCACTTCGTCACCCGTCTCGCGTTCAGCCCGGACAGCCGCCGGTTCGTGTTCGTCACGACGAACAGCCCGACCGGGAAGAGCCTGTCCGCGCTCGGGCGTGCGGTCGGACAAGCGGGGACGTTCGTCTACGAGACGCGAACCGGCCGGCTCATCCACACGTTCCCCGGCTCGGCGACCGCGGCGGCGTTCAGCGCGGACGGCAACGAGCTCGCCTACGCGACGATCGCCGGCGACCTCGGGCACGTCTACAACTTCACCTCGCGCCTCGATCAGCCGCTGTCCGGCGCCAAGTCGGGTGTCAACTCGATTCGCTTCGACTCACACGGCGCGGACGTCGTCACCGGCAGCGACGATGGTCTCGCGCGTGTATACAACGCGAGCACCGGAGATCTGCTCGAGACGCTCGCGGCGGGTGACTCCGGCCCGGTCCGCGACGCGAGCTTCGGCCTCGCCGACACGGCGATCGCCACGACATCCGCAGAACGGCCAGGGACGCCTGTGGAACTCGCCGAACCCGCGACCGGCACGGCAGCTCGTCCTCCCGGCGGCGCAGGCGCCCGTGGCGAGCGTGGGGTTCGACTACGGCGGGGATCGCATTCTGGCGACCGGCTCGGGCTTCGGCGGCCGGACCGCGGCCGGGTCGATCCTCCGCGCTCAGAACCTCGGCCCGCTCGGAACGTTCACCGCCCCGCAGGGGTACGGCTTCGCGGGAGCCGCGTTCAGCCGTGGCGCAAGTGTCGCGGCGGCGCTCGCGTTTCGGTATGTGAACGGCCGGCCGACCGCGGGCGCGCTGCTCACCCTTGACGCGGCGAGCGCCCAGGTGTTGGGGCGCATCACGCCACCCGCCGTCCCGACGACCGCGGCGCTCGACAACGCCGGCGATCTGGCCGCCACCGGGGATGCGACCGGCTCGGTCGCCGAGTGGGATCCTCGCACGGGCCGGCTGGTGCGGGTGCTCCGCGGCCACGGCTCGGTCGCGACGCTCGGCTACGCACGCGATGGCTCGCTGCTCGCCGTCGCACATCTCCCGCCGCTTCCCGCGCGCCTGACGTTCACCAACCAGTCGCAGATCGGCAACGTGACGGTCGATTTGTGGAAGCCACGGACCGGGCGCCTGCTCCGCACGCTGACAGGCCCACAGCTGAGGCCGCTCATCCCCGCGATCAAACAGTTCGCGCCGATCAGCCTTGCCTTCAGCGCGAACGGGAAGCTGATCGCGCTCGCCGGTGCCGACACGAACGTGTGGGGCTTCTCGACGCGGACCGGCGCGCGGACCCGCCCGCTGCCGGTCCCCGGCGGTGAGTTCGCGACCTCGTTGGCGATCAGTCCTGACGATCGCACGCTCGCCGCCGGCACGGCGTCGGCGGCGTACGTCTGGAGCCTCGCGACGTCGGCGCCGCTGCCGGCGTTCCAGCACGCCGACCCATCGCAGTTCTCCATCGACACCGCCGGCGGCGTGGTCGTCGGCTTCACCCGGGACTCGCACACCCTCGTCACCTCCGGTGACGATGCGCTCTCCGCGTGGGCGATCACCAGTCACATTCAGCTGTTCCACGCGTTCGCCTTCCGCGGCGCTCTCAGCGGCGATGGCCGCGAGTTCGTCGCGGCCGCCGGGCGGCAGCTCTCGGTGTACCCGTGCGAGCTCTGCGGTGGGCGCGCGCAGTTGCTGGCCGTCGCGCGGCGCCGTCTGACGCGGGGGTTCAGCGCCACGGAACGGTCGACGTACCTGGGTCAGCACTAGTCTTCTGATCGGTGCGGCGTCCTCTCACCTCGCCGCTTGCCCGCGGTCTCATCGTCCAATACCGCCTCGTTCGTCGTCCACGGCGGGTCCGCGTGCACGGTGTCTCGGTGACGGTCGACCCTCGCTGGCCCCGCGCGATCGTGGGCACGCTGTACGACGGCCGCTACGAGCAATACGAGGCGGAGGTGCTGCGGGCAACGCTGCGCCCGGGCGACCGCTATCTCGAGGTCGGAGCGTCGATCGGCGTCACGACGACGATTGCGTGTCAGATCGTGGGCGACGTGAACGTGACCGCGGTCGAGGCTGATCCGGAACTCGCGCGGGCGGCGGCGCGGACGGCCGCGCTGAATGGTCATCAGCCCGTGACTATCAACGCGGTGCTGACGAATGACGGGCAGGCGGAGCGCCGCTTCTACGTGCGCGAGGACTTCTGGGGGAGCAGCCTGTTCCCGAGCCCCGGCGCACGGGAGATCGTCGTCCCCGCGCGGCCGTTCCTGCGTGAGCTCGAGGAGACTCGCGCCACCTACCTGCTCGTCGACATCGAGGGCGGTGAGGCCGAGTTGCTGGCGCCGTCGCTGCCCGCGTCGGTGCGCGCGATCTGCCTCGAGGTCCACCCGGACCGGATCGGGGAGGAAGCGGTCCAGGGCGTGATCGCGGGTCTGACGGACCAGGGGTTCGTTCTCGATTCCCGGCTCGCCGAGGTGCAGGTGCTGTTCTTCTCTCGTGCGCCCCGTTAGGTCGGCGAGACGGCGTGCTCGGTGGCCGCCGCCAACCGCGAGGACCTCGTCAAAGCCTTCCCGCAGGCAGTCCATCAGGACGTCCGGGTCGGGCACGGCGCCGGTGTCCACGTTGACTGCGACGTAACACGTGCCGCAGTACGACATGAGCGTCACGTTGATCGCGGCACCGATCGTCGGGCCAAAGCCGTAGAAGCGCTCGACCTTCGCGCCGGTGAGATACAGCGGCACGGGGATGCCGGGCACGTTGCTCGCGAGGAAGTCGACGTGCCGGAGCATGCCGCCGATGTATGCGCGCGGCAACAGGTTGAGCGTGCCGGCGATCGCGTTCGTGTACGGCAGCGAGCGATCGGTCTTCACCGACTCGCAGCGACGGTGGGTCTCGGCCATCCGCTCGCTTGGGTCGGTGAGACCGACCGGCACCTTGAAGCGCATCAGGGTGATCCGGTTTCCGCCGAGTGGATCGCCGTCCTTGCGGATGTTGATCGGCATCGTGAGCCGCAGCTCGTCGACCGGCCGGTCATGGCGCTCGTGATACAGGCGCAGTCCAGCGGTGATGCCGGAGAGGAACGCGTCGTTGTGCTTGGCGCCGGCGGCGTGCGCTGCGCTCGAGGATGTCCTCGAGCGGGAACTCGAGCACGTCGTAATGCCAGGTGAGGTGGCGGTCGATCATGACCGGCGACAGCGTGTCCGAAACCGGTTCGACGACGTGCGCGATGTCCTGGCCCGTCCCGAGCGTCCCGCTGATCGTGCTGCGCGGGTGGCGTACGGCGTGGGCCGCGTCGCCGACTGCGGAGGTGAGGTGACGCTTGGCAAAGTCGAACAGGTTCGACCAGTCGTAGGTGAGGGCGTCCTTGGCGAGACCGACGGTGCCGAGGTGCTCGGGTTGTGGTGCCTCGGGCATCGGGCCGAGATCCCCGGGATCAGGCTCGACATCGAAGAGCAGCCGCGCGATCTCCATGCCCGCCGACGCCGTCGGTCAGCGAGTGGTGCAGCTTCATGACGAGCGCCGTCTTGCCGCCCTCGATGCCTTCGATGAAGGTGAACTCCCAGAGCGGCCGATCGCGGTCAAGGCCCGCCATGCCCGTCTTGCGGGCGAACTCGAGGACGCTTGCCAGCGTCTTCGGTGGCGCCGCCTCGAAGCGGCGGACGTGCCAGTCCAGATCGAAGTCGGGGTCGACGACCCAGCGAGGAGTGGACAGCCGCAGCGGCGGCATCACGACGCGGTGTCGGAAGCCCGGCGACTGGCGCGTGCTGCGCTCGAGTCGCTTCGGAGATACGGTCCCAGTCGGGGCTGCCGTCGAGGATGAGGACGCAGACCACCGTCGAGCGGAGCAGCGGATCCTTCTCCATGTACCAGGAGAAGGCATCGCTGTCACGCATATGGACGTCGACGTGCTCGTTTCCGTTGCCGGTCATGCCGGTGCTCCTCTCTCTGGTGGAGGCATCAGGATCTCCTGTGCGCACGGACCGCGCATCGGCGAAAACAAGCGAAGTTGCCCCGGTTTTCTACGCACTCGGCGGCTTGTCGGTGACGCGCGGAGGGCGAAGATCGCGTGCCGCGCTCGAGCAGCGACGCGCTCGGCTGCGCGTCTGGTCGTCAGCTGGACTCGTCGTCCGCTTCGGTCGACGCCTGCTTCAGCACTTCCGCGATGGCGTCGCGGTCCTCTTCGCTGAACGCGAACTGCTGCTCCTGGGGGGGACGGGGAGCGCCGACACGGGCAGCTCACCTGAGAACAGGGGCTTGACGGCATGGGCGCGCGAGACATCTTGGTCTGGCTTCGGTTTCATGGCTCTATTGTGACGCGTCGATCAGCGCGATCCGTGAACGCGTGCGCAGCGCCGCCGGCAGGGTCCACGCTCCGGTGACGAGGGCGGAGAGGAGCGTTGTTCCGATGAGCAGACCCTTGAGCGCATCGAGCTGAGCCTGCTGGCCGCCGAGGACGGTGACGCAGAGCGTGCCGGCGACGCCGAACAGCGAGATCCACAGCGACGCCATTCGGAGCCGGTTGGCCGGTGCGGAGGCGATCCGCGTGGTCGCAAAGCCGAGCACGAGCGAGGTGACCAGCGCGGGTGCGGCGAACAGAGCGCTCGCGGCCGAGCTGCCGAGGTCCTTTCCGAGGATGAAGGTCAGCGCGGTCGCGCTGAGCAGCGACAGCGTGGAGAGGATGCCGACGGCGGCAGCCAGGTGGTGGATGCCCCCGGTCAGCCAGCCGAGCTCGGCCACGAGCGAGACCTGCTGGGGCCGCTTCGCCGAGTCGGGCGCTCGGAGCTGGACGAAAGCGCCGGCGCCGGGGTCGGTGTTCACCGCGTCGATCGCGATCCGCCTGTCCCCTGCCACGCGAGCCAGGCTGGCAGTCTCGATCTCCAAGCCGTCAGGGGCGACAAGCTCGAGTCTGTAGGGCGAGCCGGGACCCGACGCGTGCACGAGCGGAGCTTCGATCACGAGCGGTGGATCGGTGGTCGCGCCGAGCTCGCGCGGGTAGTAGTCGCGATGGCGGTAGGTCACCTGCAGCGGCAGGCCGGGGACGGTGTCGATTGCAATCAGGAGGGCGTAGTTGGCGTCGAACTCCTTGATCGTCCTGCGCAGGAACTCGCGGGCCTGACCGTCGCCGCCGGCTTGATCGAGCAGTTGCTCGGCGGCACTCAGCGCGGCACTTGCCCGCTTCTCGTTGAGGATGATCTGTTGCGCGAGGGCCAGGAACTCGACCGGGGCTGCCGCCGCACGCGCATACGGCGCGATCGCCGAAAGGAGCAGCACGTTCGCCTGGAGCGCAGTCAGCCGCGTCGCCTCCGTCGGCGTCAGGGCGAAGTCGACGAGAGCCCCTTTGGGCAGGCTCCCGAGGGGGATGATCACTCGCCGCCGGCCGTCGCGGGTGGCCGCGACGTCTGGGCCCGTGCGGAGCTTGAGCGCGTCGGCCAGCGGCACCGGCACCGTCAGGTCCGCCGCCACCGCGCGGGTGAACTCCGTCGAGCTGACGATCTCGATCCGCTCAAGCCGGCGGTGGATCCAGGTGCCCTGGTCGGCGAGCAGCTGGAGCACGGCGGGTCCGATCCTGCCCGCCTGATCCAGCAAGGCGTCTCTCGGCCACGCCTCCGTCACGACGCAACCCTACCTGCACCGCCGGGCCGGACTGGATTTCGATTGCGTCCTCAGTGGGCCGTCTGCCCGGACGGCATCCTCCGTGACGTCGCCGCTGACGTAGGTGGTGTTCTGTTCGTGCTCCATCAATGTTTCTCCATGTCGTGGGCGGGATGCGCTCACGCGTTGTCGAGCGCGAGTGCGGCCTCGGTGCCGGCGTCGACCTGCGCGCTGCGGGCACGGGCCGCTCCGTCGGCGGGAAGGATCAGCGTCGCGAGCAGCAGGCCGACCCCGAACAACGCGGCAGCCCACTCGAATGCTGTGGCGTAACCGTGGATCGAGGCGGCGCTCGTGAGCGCTGCGGCATGAGCGTGGGCGGAGGCGTAGCTGGCGACGGCGCTGGCAAAGATCGTGCTGAGCAGCGCCGTGCCCACCGACCCGCCGACCTGCTGAGAGGTGTTCACCATGGCCGACGCGATGCCGGCGTCCGTGCTCTTCACCCCGAGCGTCGCCGTCGAGAAGGCGGGGGCGAAGATCAAGCCCATGGCCATCCCGCTGAGCAGGAGTCCGGGCAGGACGTGGCTGGCGTACGCGCCGTGCGCGGTCACCTGGGAGAGCAGGAGCATGGCGGTCGCACCGAGCGCCATCCCGCCCATGACCAGCGGCTTGGCGCCGGTGCGCGGCAGCACCTTGGTCTGCACTGTCGTGGCGGTGACCACGATCATGCCGGTCATCGGCAGGAAGCCGAGCCCGGTCTTCAGGGGCGAGAAGCCGAGGTTCTGCTGCATGTAGTAGGTCAGGAACAGGAAGACCGCGAAGATGGCCGAGCCGGCCAGAGCGATGGTGGCGTAAGCGCCGCCCCGCGCCCGATCCCACACGATGTGCAGCGGCAGCAGCGGGTTCTTCACCCGACGCTCGAGCAGGATGAAGCTGCTCAGCAGCACGACGCTGGCGACCAACGCGATGATCGTCACCGGGTCTGACCAGGAATGGGTTTCGGCGTTCGAGAAGCCGTAGACCAGGGCGAACAGCCCGCTCGAGGCGAGCGCGACGCCCGGAAAGTCGATCCGCGGCCGCACCGACTGACGCGAGTTCTGAAGCAGTCGCAGCGCCACGATCGCCGTGGGCACCGCAATCACGAGGTTGACGTAGAGGCTCCAGCGCCAGGAGATCGCTTGGGTCAATACGCCGCCGAGCAGCAACCCGAGCGAGCCGCCTCCGGCTGCGATCGCGCTGAAGATCCCGAACGCCTTGGCCCGATCCGGAGAGCCTTGGAAGGTCACGGTCAGGAGCCCGAGGGCCGACGGAGCCAGCAGCGCGCCGAAGGCACCCTGCAAGGCGCGCGCGGCAACGAGCATTCCGAACGACTGCGCGAGGCCGCCGATCGCCGAGGCGATCGAGAACCCGACAAGTCCGCCGATCAGGGTCCACTTGCGCCCGAAGAGGTCACCCAGCTTGCCTCCGACCAGCAGCAGGCTGCCGAACGACAGGGCATAGGCGGTCACGATCCACTGCCGGTTGTCGGTCGAGAAGTGCAGTGAATGCTGCGCTGAGGGAAGCGCGATGTTCACGATCGTCGCGTCGAGGACGACCATCAACTGGGCCACGCCGAGCAACGCCAGAACGGCCCAGCGGTTCGGTGCGGACTTTGAAATTTGAGGTGAAATGCTCATGCCTTCCTTCCTGGTGCCGTGTGGAGAACCATCGTAGCACGAATGATTTACGCTACAGGGATCAATCCTAGATCGGGGATCATCCATGCCACTGGAAGAATGACCGATTTTGCGCTATACTCGGCCAAGCCATGAACCCTCAAGCAACGCCAACCCACGCAGGCACGATGATCCTGTTGCCGCGGCTGGCCAAGCAGGTGATGCGCCGCAGCGACCCACAGGCACTCGGGATCGACCTACGGTTGCTCATGGCTCTCAGTTATCTGGGCGACCACGACGGCGCGCCCCAGCAGGAGCTCGTCGACGCGCTCTGCATCGACGCCAAGAACGTGGTCCTGCTGCTCAACGAGCTTGAGGACCTTGGACACCTGGTGCGCCGCCGCGACTCAGAAGATCGCCGTCGCCACCGCGTGTTCATGACCGACAGCGGCTGGCAGATACTCGAGCACGCCGCGCGTATGCAGACGGAGATCGAGGACCAGGTCCTCGCCGCGCTTGACGCCGACGAGCGCGCGACGCTCCGCGACCTGCTGACCCGCGCGCTGCGCGGCGCCGAGCCAGAACGGGGCGGATGCGCCCCGGCCACGGTCGCCGAAACCGTCGCGTAGACGGCTTGCCGACTCAGGAAGGCTCGCGCCCGGGGAGCGGCCCGTCGGCGCCGGCGGCAAGACCGGCAACGTAGATCCTGGCTTGCCGGCGGGCGAGCTGGTCCCAGTCGTGTGCGTGCGGGAGGGGCTGGGCGAGCATCGCCCCGGTGATGATGATGTCGTTTGCCGTGACATCGCGGCGGAGCGTCCCATCACTGCGCCCGCGGGCAAGCACCACCTCCAGCAGCTGACGGATCTCGGTCTGGAGCGCCGTGATCCGCTCGTCGTGGATGACCGGGCCACCGTGTAGCGGGAGGATCAGGTCGTCGCGGGCAGCGATGGTCTGCTCAAAGAAATGCGCGAGCGCCGCCGGGGCTGACTCGCCGCTCTCGGCGGCGGTGCGCGCGTGACCACGGACGAGACGGAAGGACCGCAGCACGAGCGCGGCGAGGAGGGCCGAGCGTGACGGGTAGTGGCGGTACAGGGTGCCGATTCCAACCCCCGCGTCGTCAGCGATCGTGGCCAGTGGCACCCTGTCGCCGGCGCGTCGAATCGCGACCGCGGCAGCGTCGAGCAGGCGTGCGCGGTTGGCGGCCGCGTCGCTGCGGAGCGGGCGGGTGGCGACCACTAAGCGGCGCGCCTCGCCGCCGAGGCGAAGGCTCAGTCCGTAGTCAGCTCAGCTCCGCGACGATCTGATCGATGGCGTCGCGCGCGAGCTGTCTGAGCTCGTCGTCGGTGCGGTCCTGGATCGGGTGCGGCACGAGGACGCGGTGGATGTCCGGCTGACCGAGCGCCTCCGATTGGTGCTCGGCCGCCTGGGTGAACGCACTCGACGCGACGAGCACGGCCGGCTGTGTCCAGCGTTTCGAAGCTGAGGACGTCGCGCAGACCGCACGACACGCAGGAGCCTCAGTCGGCGAGGGCTTCGATCACCGCGTCGCACTGCTGCGCGATCTCGGCCCGGATGTCCTGCGGTGCGGGCTTCGTGAAGGTCGGCTTTGCCGTGCGGATGATCGTGTGGCCCTTTTGCGTGAGGAGCTGCTCGAGCTCGTCGAGGAAGATGTCGCCGCGGGGTTTGCGTATGTCGAGGAGGGCGATCGTGGCCGGCGTACCCGGCTCGAGTCGCCGCCCGCTCAACGGGCGCCCGGTGGGCGCTTGCTCGCTGGTGGGATCGAGGATCGTCACCGCCATGGCTCAACGCTCCTGGTCACTGGGGTTGATCCTATGTCGCCGGAGACCCAGCCGCCATAGATCATGCTGAACAGTCCCGCGTCGCCGCCGGCGTAGGCGACGAGGATGCGGTCGGGGCTTGCGAACTTCGGGACCGCGGCGTGTGGGTCAGCGACGAAGCGGGATTCGATTCCCTCGGCGATGCCGTTGTGATCGCGGGTCAGCTCGCCCGCCGGGCTCTTCGATCGTTCGAACAGTTCGTTCTGGACACGCTGCCGGTCCCATCCCGCTTCTTTGAAGATCCGGCCGTGCTCGGGCCCGAACACCGCGACCGCGTCGAACGCGAAGCGCTGGCGCTTGTGCCCGACCCACTCGAGGGCCTCACCGAAGCTGGCGGTCAGCTGCTCGGGGGTGCGTGCCAGCTGGTCGACGACGAGGCGTGGCGCCTCACCGGCGAACAGGGTGACGCCGGTCTCGTGTGCTGGGACTCCACGGTCCTGAGCGAGTCCAGGCCACGGCGAGTCAGTGCAGCCGCTCGGCAAAGCAGGACGTGAGCTTGCCCGGGTTCCCATGCGCAGCCCGGTCCTCCTCCTGCGGCTTCCCGCCGCCGAGGTTGCGGACGATGAGCTGGAGCGCGCGACCGATCGTCGCGTTTGCGCGGTTGCCCTGGCCGAGCGCGTTGCCGGCGCTGTTCATGTGCACCTCATCCGCGAGCGGTCCGCTGACGATGACGACCGGGCCTGACGGGTGCGTGGTGGAGACCAGGCCGAGCAGCGCGAACGCCGGATCGCACGCGGCTTCGACTGCGGTGAGGACGATCGGGAAGACCTCCGGCGGACAGCCGGCCATGACGGCGTTGATCGCGACCTTTTCGACCGTCGCGGCGCCGTCATAGGGCGGGACGTTGGCGACGAGGTCCTGCGGGTTGCGGGACGTCGCGTCGAGCATCTCGACGACGCGTGTCGGAGTCGGCGGGACGAGGGGGAGACCATCGGAGTAACCGCGGTCGAACAGCGCCTCGATCGGATCCTCGAGCCCGCCGATCTCGAGCTCACGCGCCTTGAGTCGGCCTTCCTTCCGCGCCTTTTGTGCGGCGAGCCGCGACGCCACGACGGGATCGCGTGTGATGCTGGCGCACCCCGGGCGCCGTTCTGGCAGCCCGTCGAGCTCGAGCGTGATGCCGGCCTCGGCGGCTAGGTCGGTCAGCCGTTGGCGGTCAAGCCCCTCCGTGCGCGCTTGCTCACTGCCACCGTCAAGCAGAACCACGGCGGGGACGGCGTCCGGGTCGAACCGGACCGACAGCTCGAAATCGCCATCGACCTCCGGCACACTCGTCAACCCCAATCTCTGCGCTTGTGTGGCGGTGTCCTCCGCCGAGGACTGCGACACGATCCGGATCGCGCCACCGTCTGCGCGTGCCGCGTCGAGCACCGGAAGCACCTGATCGCAGACCGGGCAGTCGTGCTTGACGAGCGCCACAAGCTCCATGGCTTGCGACCCTAACACTCACGGGCCTGCCACTACCGGTGGTGCAGGTGTGACCGCTCGGCGACCCAGCGCAGGAGCGCATCGGCCGGCATCGGCCGACCGATGTGGAATCCCTGCGCCGCATCGCAGCCGTAGCCGCGGAGCAGGTCGAGGGCCTCGGCGGTCTCCACTCCCTCGGCGACGACGCGCAGTCCGAGGCTGTGGCCGAGCTGGATCGTTGAGCGTACGATCGCGGCATCGTCCGGACTGTCGAGGATCTGCATGACGAACGAGCGGTCGATCTTGAGCTCGCGGACCGGGAGGCGCCGGAGCTGGCCGAGCGATGAGTACCCGGTCCCGAAGTCGTCGAGCGCGAGCTCGATGCCGGATTCGCTGAGGCGGGCGAGCACATCAAGTCCGCGCTCGACATCGCGCATCAGTGTTTCCTCCGTGATCTCGAGCTCGAGCATCTCGGCGGCTGTTGCGTGGCGGGAGAGGAGCGCGGTGACGTCCTCGGGCAGCCGGGTGTCGAGCAGATTGCTCGGGGAGAGGTTCACGGCGATCCGGATCGCGTGACCGACCTGGCGCCAGCGCAGCTGCTGTCGCAGCGCCTGATCCAACACGTCCATCGTCAGCGTGCGCATCAGCCCGTGGTGCTCAGCGAGCGGCACGAATTCGTCGGGTGCGAGGAGGCCGAGACGCGGGTGCTGCCATCGCACCAGCGCCTCGGCGCCCTCGAGCCGGCCGTCGGCGAGGGCGATCTTCGGCTGGTAATGGAGGATGAGCTGATCGGTGCCGATCGCGTCACTGAGCTCCGTGACGAGCCGGAGTCGGTCGGCTACGCCCGTGTCCTCCTCCGGCTTGTAGAGCTCGATCGCCGTGTCGTGTGTCTTAGCGGCGTACATCGCGACATCGGCACAGCGCAACAGCTCCGCACGTGTTGTGGCGTGTGCTGGGGCGAGTGCAACGCCGATGCTCGCGGTCATCGGCGCGTGGAAGCCGTCGAGGTTGAACGGGAGCTCGAGGGCCTCGCGGAACTCCCGAGCCGCCCGGAGAGCGCTCCGCTCGGTGTGCCGAGAATCCAGCAGGACGACGAACTCGTCGCCGCCCATGCGCGCGATGTGGCCGCCAGGCGGCAACGCGTCGCTCAGGCGCTCGGCGACGTCGCAGAGGAGCTCATCGCCGCTGTTGTGGCCGAGCGAGTCGTTGATCTCCTTAAAACGATTGAGATCGAGGAGGAGCAGGGCGACGGGTCCCGCGGCGAGCGCGAGCTCCGTTTCCTCGTAGAAGCGGCGTCGATTCGCGAGCCCTGTCAGCTCGTCGGTGCGCGCCTCGTGCCGTGTGCGCTCGAGCTGGGCGCGCTCGTGGCTGCTGATGATCAGCCGCGCGATCAGAGCGACGACCGCTCCATCGATGAGCAAGCGCGAGACGAGCGGCATCCCGTGGAGGCTCTGGATGAGCAGGACGGCGATGACGAGCGACCCGAAGCAGATGCTGAGCGCGCGCCCGACCCATCCCGCCCCCTCCAGGGCGATCGGCGCGCCGTCGTGGGCCCAGGCGGCCATTGCCGCGAGGACCATCGCGAACGGCCACGTGGCGTCGATCCACGTGCCCTCGACGTAGGTGTTCGTCGCCGCCTTGACGATGTACGCGCAGTCGCCGACCGCGAACAGCACGACGCCGGCGCCGAGCAGCAGCCAGCTCGCGCTTGAGCGCTCGCGCTGCAGCGCGAAGCCGGCGGCGATGATCACCGCCAGCAGGAGATCGGCGGCCGGGTACGCGAGGTTGGTGGCGATCGTCCCGACATCCCCGTGCGTCGCGGTCACGAGCGGATCGAACACGACCGTTGCGCAGACGCTGGCGAGCGCCAACGCGCCAACGACGCCCTCGAGCCACATGCTGAGCGGCAGGCCGGCGACGCGGCGGTGCAGGATCAACATCAATCCCACGTACAGCGGCACGTAGTAGGCGAGCCATCCGGCGTCGGCCCACGAGGGGTATGGCGGGCTTGGCAGGTCGGCGAGGTAGTTGTTCCAGTACAGATCTCCGAGCCAGAACAGGGTGATCCCGAAGCCGATTGCCGCCCATGCTGCCCGGTCGTTCCGAATCGCGAATGCGCGCCAGAGGCATACGGCCGCCGACCCGCCGATGATGCCGTCGTAGACCCAGTGGTTCCATAGGTGCGGGTTGGCCTCGCCCCCGAGGCCGAAAACGGCGTGTGCTGAGTAGACGATCGCCGCGACGCTCAGCAGTCCAAGGACCACGACGACGAGCCTCGGCTGGCGCGCATCGATGTGCACAAGCCGCCTGGTCAGCGGCCGTGGCGTGTCCGGCGCTGCGCGATCGCGGTCGGGTTCGGGTTCGGTCGTTTCACCGATGACACCGATCTGATGTGAGCCTTTCATCACGGCCTCCGACCACGGGGCACATTGACACGGGAGGCAGAAGCCCCCACCCCCTAGTCATCGACGGCCGCCCGGAACGTTTGAGCCGGGCTGGAGCGGTGGTGGGCCTGCTCGCGCCAGACGCCCGGTTAACGGTTCGAGGCCCGGCTGGTGCCGGACCTCGGAGTGTCGGTACTGCTCGTTTGGGGCTGCTGGGTTCAGGTGGCGCAGGTGCCGAAGTCGGCGACGACGGTGATGGCTTGCGCGCCGCCGGTGTCCTGTGGGAAGGCGCTGGCGGGGCGGGTGCCGACGCCGACGGAGCGGTAGGCGGTGCTCAGCAGGGTGGCGCGGTGTGGCGGGTCTTGGAGCCACCAGTTGACGGCGCCTTGGATGGTGGCGGGGAATTGGCCGTTGCCCCAGGCGGAGAAGGTGTTTTCGTTGGTGTTCGGGGTTCCGGTCGTGCAGTAGCGGGCGTTGGCGATGCGTTGGGCGATCGCGGCGCTGGGGGTCATGCCGGCTTGGGAGGGGTCGACGTGGCTGGCGAGTCCGTCGGTGAGGCTCCACCAGCGCAGCGTGACTGAGCGGGTGGCGTGCCGCAGCGCCGAGGTCCGGAGCGACGCGATGTCTTTGAGGGCGGGGGCCCCGTTTGCCCGGCGGGCGTCGTTGATGGCGCACCAGGCGGTCCGTTCGCGGTGGGCGATGGTGACTTTGGCGATGTTCCGGTTCGCGTAGGCCTTCTCGAGTGAGGCGCAGCTGGATGCGGCGCTGGCGGTCGAGGCGATGGTCCCGGCGGCACCGGCGGTGCCGAGGGCGGCGAGCGCGGCGATGGTCAGGCGGCGAACTGCGAACGTCGTGGAGAGCATCTGCTGGTTCCCTTTCTCGAGCTTCCGTCCGGCTCGGGCTGATGGACTGCATGATCGAGACCGGGCGCCCGCCCGCACAGGCACCCAAGGGGGGGACCTGACCACCCCCGCCCTGACGACGAACACGATGCCTACGATGATCGTGTGCCCGCTCCCACCCCGGAAGACATCGTGCACGCCCTGCGGCTCGGACCGGCTACCCCGGACGCGCTCCTTGTGCGCCTGGGCGAGGTCGACCGCGACGCCATGTGGTGGGCGGTCGACGAGGCCGTCCGCCAGGGCCTGGTCGCCTCGACCGCCGAGATCCAGTGCGGTCCCGACGGTATGTGCGGGACGTCGGTGCCGACCGTGCTGTCGCTCACCCGGGCGAACATGTCCCTCGACGGCTGCACCGAGGACGAACGCGGCGCCTTCGACTGGGCTCCGCCGGACGACGACGTCTTCGCGTTCATCACCGAGCTCATGCGGTCCGCAGGCACGTATCTCTACGGGCGGCGCATGTACGAGACGCTGGCCGTGTGGGAGACCGACTCCACCCTGGCCGCGCAGTCAGACCTCACGGCCGACTACGCGAGCGCATGGCAGGCGGCGGACAAGGTCGTCTACTCCTCGACCCTGGCCGCGCCGCCCACTGCGAACACTCGGCTCGAACGCCACTTCGACCCCAGCGCGGTACTCGACCTGAAGGCCGCCGCCAGTAGGGATCTGTTGGTCGGTGGCCCGAACCTCGCAGCACAGGCTCTCGTCGCCGGGCTGGTCGACGAGCTCGCCCTGTTCGTCTGGCCAGTCGTCCTCGGTGGGCGCAACCCCGCACTGCCGACCGACACCCGCGCCGATCTCGAGCTCATCGACGAGCACCGATTCAGCAGCGGCGTCGTCCACCTCCGCCTAGGGGGGCGAAATCGCGGTGCTCACCCCTCTGTAGCGATATGGAACCTCAGCCTCAACCCACCCCAGACGGACGATCCGCCGTTCTCGACGAGCTCGTTAGTGAGCTGCTCGTCTGCGCCAGCGGTCTCAATCACCTCATCACCGGAATGATCGAATGGGAGATGACGCAAGGCTCACCGCCGGACGCCCCGCCACTGGCGCAGGTTGCCTGCTCGCTCGTCAGCGGCGTCGCCGCCGAGCGGATCGGCCATTCAGAGCGCGATCTCCGCGTCGCCGCCCGGATCATCCGGGAGATCGCCGCGGCCGTCCGGGAGGACATCTACGTCGTCAACCCGGACGCGTTCCCGGACGCCCATCTGAATTGAAGACGCGCCAGATCTCATCCTGCGGTGCAGTGCCTCTACGGAACGGAGGGTCCATCTGCACGGTGACCTACAAGACCGCCGGCACCCACACCATCACGGCGCAATATCGCGGCGATGCCAACTTCACCGGTTCCACGTCAGGGCCGCGGGTGGTGGACGTAGGCGCACGACCCGCAGACGGCATCATCAGCGCGACCATGCAGTGGACGTTCCGCTATACGTCGACATACACGACGGTCCTCCAGTTCGGCCTCAGCGGAGCGGCCAGTACCACCGTCACCGTTAGCTGTCGAGGAGGCGGTTGCCCGTTCGCGAAGCGGACCGTCACGGTCGGCAAGACGAAGCGGTGCGGTCAGAGGCTTACACGCACGTGCCCGACGCGAGGCAAGGCCGATCTTGCCGCGTACTTCCACCACCGTCGGCTCCGGCCTGGCACCAAAATCACGGTGCTGGTCAGCCGCAAGTCGTGGGTCGGGAAGCACTACACGTTCACGATGCAGGCGCGGCGCGGACCGGCGATTGCGATCAGCTGCATGGCCCCTGGCGAAACGCGCCCCGGGGTCAGGTGCTCGACGTAGCGTTACGCGCCGCCGCACTCGCCGCGCCGCGAGGTCCGAGCGGCCGTGCCTCGCCCGCGGATCCCCCGCCGAGCCCGTCGGAACCGCTAACGATACTCAATTGTACCGCTAGCGATACTCAGTTGTACCGCTAGCGATACTAAGCCGCGAGCGGAGACGCCCGCCGCAGCCACTCGGCGAACAGCGGGTCGACGATGTACCAGGCCCCGTCCCGGTCGTCGATGAGTCCTCGGCGCCGAAGGCGCTCGAGGGCCGGCTTCACGCGCGCCGCGCTCGCGAAGCCATAGCGCGTGGTCAGTGGTCGGCTCGTCGGGTTGGCGCCGCCGCGGTCGGCGAGCATCTGGAGCGCGCGCACCTCGTTGATCTCGCCCTCGTCGCCGCTCATCAGGACGTTGAGCACGGCGCTGAACTCGGAGCGCTCGATCGTCCGCACGAGCCGGTCGTGGCTGTTGATCACCGTCTGCAGGGTGACCGAGTCGCCGGCGGGGGTCGTCGTCCAGCACTCCCACGCGAGCTGCTGCGTGCTGCGGGGGTGCGCCTGCGTGGCGTTGAGCAGGTAGGTAAGGGCCTCTTCGTCCGCCGGCTTGCCGGTCGCCTCGAACTGGAAGTCGAGGTACTCGTGGAACTCGGGCTGGCTGATCGCCGGCAGCTGCATCTCGGCCGCCTCGCCGAAGATCGGCTGCTCCGAGCTCTCGAGCATCATCTGCAGCGCGTTTCGGATCGACCCCGTGAACAGCAGCGAGACGTGGTTCGCGCCCGAGCTCATGAGCGCCGACCGAATGATCGCCAACGGCTCGCCCGGGCAGTGCCGTAGGCGCTGGAACTCATCGAAGATGACGACGAGGTGATCGGACAGCGCTCGGAGCGTCACCAGCTGCGCATGCAGCGTTTCGCCGCTTTCCTCCGGAGTCGTCGGGCCGGCGCGGACCGTCCCCTTGATGACCTTGATGTCGAAGCCGATCTCCTTCTCGAGTGCCGCGACCTGCCGCTGCGCCGCGCGTCGCATCTGCCTCGTCGGGTGGTTGACCATCGCGTCGTGGATGCAGCCGATGAAGCCGGGCAGGCTGACCACCCGCTGCAGGTTGATCGTCACGACATCGAACGGCGGCGCGTCGGGCCCGTGCTCCTTGCCCAGCTCGAGCGCGAGCTGATTGGTGAACGTCGTCTTGCCCGTGTCCCGCGGCCCGAACAGCGCGACGTTCGTCTGCCCCTTCAGCGTCAGCGCGACCTGATTGGCGAACGCGTCCATCCCGACGATCTTCGACGGATCGTCGAGCGGGCGGTCCCAGACAAACGGATTGAGGGCGGTAGCCACGTCGGCAGCATTGTACCGCTAGCGATACAGGACTGTACCGCTAGCGATACTGGCTGGGCAACCGCTTACCCGGCGCGGAATTCCGTGGAGCCGGGTGTTGGGCCGAGTGGGCGGCCGCCGTAGATGACGTGACCGTGGGCGTCCTGGTAGGTGAGCCACGGGACTGTCGGTTGTTGGGAGACCCCCGGCTTTGAGAAGTCGCAGACGCCCTTGGGGAAGAGCTGCTGGAGCTTCGTCCACTCCGCCGTGGTGAACGTGATGCCCGGGTAGTCCGTGCGCTTCAGCGGCTTGAGCTGGCACTTGTTCGCGTCGGTCGTGATCGGGTCACCGGCGACCGTCCGCGGCGTGCCCTCGACGTTGACGACGCCGGCTGCGCACAGGCCGTTGGACAGCTTGGTCCCGGTTCCGTTCCAGCATTCGTCCGTGAGATCGGAGGGCTTGTCACGGATGACCTTCTGCGGCAGCGTCTTGTTGCTGCGGTCCTTCTCGATCCTGCTGAGCCAGCGGTCCATCGCGGTGAAGCTGTTCAGCTCACAGTTCGTGTCGCCGACGATGGTGGTCGGCCCCTCCCAGATCAGCTGGTTGGCGTGGGTGCCGTGCTCGCGATCGAGCCGCGCGCGAACAGCGAAGGCCCGATAGGCGTCGTGGAACGCGCCGGGATTGGGGCCGCGGCAGTCGATGATCGCGGCCTGGTTGAGCTGGGTGGTCTCGTTGATCATCCCGCTGCGGTAGGCGCGGGCCAGCGACGGCGAGCCGGTGGCATCGATTCGGTGCCGGGGTGATGTTTGCGTCGATGTCCGCGCCGCCGGCCTTGACGTTCAGGTCGACGAACTCCTCAGGCGTGATCTGACCTGCCTTCAGAGCCTTGAGTCCGTACTGCACGCCGACGTTGTCGACCGGCTCGCGCACGAAGCCCCGGTGGATCTTCCGCTCGGTCGGCCCCCAGAGTGACGCTGGCTCCGGTCCGAAGACGTTGATCGCGGCATCGGTGATCGTGCAGCGGACCCCGCCGGGGTTCGAGATCGGGTTGTACCGGTCGGCCGTGGTGGTGCCTTGGCACGGATCGGTCGGGACGGCGACATGGAACTGCGCGAGATCGGACACCTTCGCGTTCTGAATGCCGTCCGGGCCGCCGAGCACGTCGCCCATCTGCGCCGGAGACCAGGTGACACCGGTCCCCCACTTGGCGGAGTTGTTGAAGTACGCGAGCAGCAGGTGGTAATCCAGGAACTGGCTCGCGGTGCTCCAGGCGTCCGGGAACGAGCAGGTCGGCAGGATCCCCTGATAGACGCCCGGGTAGGCGTTCGCGATCCACTGCTGCGCGAGCGACCCGCCGGAGCACCCGGTGCCGATCGTGTAGCGGAGCGTGCCGTAGGCCTTGACGACGTGCTCCTTGGCCATGATCAGGGACTCGGCCTGCAGCGGCAGGTCGCAGTTGTGCCCGCTGTTGTCGAGCGCGGTCGACATCGTGATGAAGCCCTTGCCGAGCGCGGTGCGGTCGGTGCTTGTCCCGGTCGTGCCAGGAGCGTTGCCCGTCTGGTAATCAACCGCGCACGACGCGCCATGCGTGATCAGCAGCTTGTGGTCGAACTGCGTCTGGGGCGCGACCGCCGTCCACGGCTTCGCTCGGTTGATCGAGCGCGGCGATCTGGTACTGGTCGCGGTCCATGTAGCCCGTCTCGACCCGCACGATGAACGGGACCGTGTGGCCCTGGTCCGTCGTCGTCTGCGCGACGTCCGACGGCGGGTTGTTCGGGTCATACGGCTGGAGCTTGGTCGTTGCCGGGTTCGTCGACTCGTAGAGGTAGGTGAACGTCGGCGGCTGATTGCACTGCTTGTCGGTGGCGCCGGCCTGGCAGGTCCACGGCTTCAGCTGCGGGCCTTCGAACACGGGTCCGCTGCTCGGGTGGTTGACCAGCGTGATCCGTGCGGCCCAACCGCTCTTGAGCGTCGCCTGCAGGACGTTGCGTCCGAGGGTGAGGCCGGTGACCAGACCTTCGAAGCGCCCGTCCTTGCGGAACGCGAACGCCTGCGTCACGTTCCGGTGGCCGACCGTGACCTTGACTTTGCTTGGCGCTTCGGAGCGGCCGGGCAGCGCGATCGCGACGAGCGCCGAGCCGCCGCTGACGAGGTCGGCGCGACCGGACAGAACCGAGATCGATAGGCGAGGCTTCTTCGAATGCTTGGCCGCCGCGGCTGAGACCACGGCCACGCTCAGCACCGCGACCGCCGCGATGACTAGTCCTGCACCGAATCGGCGTGCGACGCTCCGCATAGGCTTCCCTCTCCTCTGATCTCAGCTTGATGCTCTGCGCGATCGGTTCGTGCCCCGACCCGTCCGGCCCCAGACGCTGCACGCTTCGCGCGACTCTCCTGAGCCGCGAATCTATCGCGAACCGTTGGTGCCGACGACCGGTGCCGGCTGACGGGAGGTTCGAATGGTGCCCGTGCCGACCTCGAGGCGCTTCCCGCGCCGCAAGCCTGGCTCATGCGTGTCAAGGCCGCGTGAAATCTGACCCTCTGGCGCCGCTTGAAACTGACCCCCCCGGTTGCTGGTTACGCGGCGGGTTCCGACGGAGGCGAGCCCGTGGGGCGAGCCGGCTCCGTGCGTGGTGGGGCCGTCCGGAGGACCGCGGGCAACGGTTAAGCCCGGTCGGCGATCGTGATCTAGCGACCTTCGGGTTCACAAGCCGGGTCGGCATCGACCGCGCCATCTGGAGAGAACCAGTCCGAAGAGGTCGCTGCAAGAGCAGTTTCAAGACGCACTCGTCTGGGGTCGTGATGTTTATCATCTCGATTTAGGATGACTGACATCACGAACTACGACCGTGCGAGCGAGCTGCTCGCCGCTCTTTCCGAGCAGCTCGCTGCCCGCGGCCAACACTATGAGTTGGTCGTCGCCGGTGGCTCGGGGCTTCTCGCTTTAGGCTTCATCGATCGGCCAACGAGGGATGTTGACGTGGTCGCGATCTGGGACGCTGGGTCGCTGCGCAAGGCGGAGCCACTGCCGCAAGCGCTCATCGATGCCCGCAATCGAGTCGCACGCGACTTTGGCCTCTCAGAGAACTGGCTCAATCCCGGACCGGCAGACCTGATGGACTTCGGACTGCCGAAGGGGTTCCGAGATCGCGTCCAGACGCAAGAGTTCGGCGATGGTCTGACGGTCCATTTCGCATCGCGGTTGGACCAGATCCACTTCAAGCTCTACGCGCTCGTAGATCAGGGAGCCGGCAAGCACGAGCAGGATCTTCGTGCGCTGACCCCGACCGCAGACGAGCTGATTCAGGCTGCTCGGTGGGCGCGAACCCACGATCCTTCCGAGGGGTTCCGGGAGATGCATCGACCGGGCCTTGCGGTATCTCGGAGTCGAGAATGCAGATCTCGGACCTTAGGCGAGAAGTACGAGCTCGTGTTCTGGCGTTCGCGTGGGATCAGTGGGCGCAGATGGGCGTGTTTGGCACCGCACGGCGCGCAGATCGACGGGCAGCCGATCCCGAGGCGCTGCTGCTCTTCACGCTGGAGGTCGCGCGTGCGGACGCACGGCTCTTCGACGAGGTGCTCGACTGGCTCGCCCTGAACGAGCGTCTGGTGAGTGTGCAACGGCTTCGCAATCTGTATCGCGACGATACGGATCGGGCGCTGGCCGAAGCTGCGCTTGCCTGGGTCGAGCAATCGAGGTCCCCGATGCGACGCGGTTCCCGCCGCGCGGCGAGCGAGCCGTCACATGCGGTACAGCTATTTAGGGACGTGAAGACTGACACCCGAAGGGCGGACAAGACGTTCCGAATGTATGGATGGCTCAAGCCGCCCACCGAGCGCAGCGGCAAGTCGCAGCCGCCGGACCTGCTCGCGCCGATCAACATCGCGTTTCGGCTCCGTCAGATCCTTGGCATTGGCGCTCGTGCCGAGGTAGCCAGGTTCTTGCTCACCATGCAGACACCAAGCGTTACCGCGCAGGTCGTCAGCGCATCCGCCGCCTACGCCAAGCGCAACGTCCACGAGGGGCTCACCGCTCTCCATTCCGCCGGAGTGATCGACGCGGTCACGGTGGGTAACGAGCACCGTTACGGCGTCGATCGCGAGAGGTGGGCGACGCTGCTCGGACTGACAGAGGACGGCCTCCCGAGCGAGCGGGACTGGCCGCAACTCTTCCACGCGTTGCGGGTGCTGGTGCGATGGCTCGAAGACGAACGGCACGACAAGCTCTCCGACTACATGCTCGCGAGCGAGGCACACACCCTCGCCGACGACATCGTGCCCGAACTCCGCTACGCCGGCGTACGAGTACCCGTCGACGGGCGTCCGGGCGCCGCGTACTGGCAGGACTTCGTCGAACTGACCGGCGCCACCATGGCCGCTCTCGGATAGCGCCTCGCGTCAAACATTTTGTCAAACGAACGGCGCCGGACGGACCGATATCAGGGCATCGCGACGGAGCCCGACACCCCCGAATACCCCCGTATTTCCGGGGATTTGGCAGCATCGGTCCGTACTGCAGGACGGCCCAAACCGGGCTCTGACATAGGATTCGCCCGACCCCTCACGGACTGGAGGATGCGATGCGGGCAGAAGATCTCAGTCGACGCGACCTGCTGAAAGGCGGTGCTGCGCTCGGCCTGGCGGGCCTCATGGGCGAGGCAGCACTTCCGGGTGCGCTCAACGGCATGGCGGCGGGCGCCTCGCGTCCGAAGCGCTGCCCGGGCAGCCTGAAGGACATCGAGCACATCGTCATTCTCATGCAGGAGAACCGGTCGTTTGACCAGTACTTCGGCACGTTCCCCGGGGTGCGAGGGTTCGGCGATCGCCGCAATCGCGAGTCGTTCTACCAGCGCGGCTATACCGGTCCGGGATCACAGAAGGGACGGCTGATCCCGTTCCATGTCAACGGCAAGACGTCGGCCGCTCAGTGTCTCGGCAACCTCGACGCGCCGACGCACAACTGGGTGCCGCAGCACCAGAGCTGGAACCGGGGCAAGAACGATCGCTTCTACGAGGTGCACAAGCTGGCGACCAACGACAAGACGCTGGCGCCAAACGTGATGTCCTACTACAAGCAGCAGGACATCCCGTATTACTGGGCGCTCGCCAAGGCGTTCACGGTGTGTGACATGTACTTCTGCTCGGTGATCGGCCCCACGGAGCCGAACCGGCTGTACTCGATCTCGGCGACGCTTGATCCGGCCGGCACGCACGGCGGACCGTGTGTGAAGACGACGTTCACGCTTGACCAGGGCCTGATCGGGAACTTCCGCTGGACGACGATGCCCGAGCAGCTGCAGGCGCGCGGCATCTCGTGGAAGAGCTACACCGCGGGCGGCGCCGCGTTCGGACAGGCAGACAGCCCCTTCGGTGCCTTCGAGCAGTTCCGCAACAAGCCGACGCTTCACCGTCTCGGGATCGCGCCGACCTATCCGCAGGACTTCCTTAACGACCTCGCTCAAGATCGGCTCCCGTCCGTCTCGTGGATCCAGGTCTCGTTCTTCCAATCTGAGCACCCCGGCGCCTCGCCCGCGCTCGGGGAGTACGCCGTCGATCAGGTGCTCCGGGCGATCTGGCGTCACCCGAAGATCTGGCGTAAGACGGCGGTGATCATCAATCACGACGAGAACGGTGGCTTCTTCGACCACGTGCCGCCGCCGACCGCTCCGCCCGGAACGAAGGGCGAACACCTCACCTCGCGGACGATGCCGCCCCAGGGAGGCAATGTCCGCGGCCCGATCGGGCTCGGCTTCCGGGTGCCGGCGATCGTCGTCTCGCCGTGGACCCGGGGCGGGCTCGTCTGCTCGGACGTGTTTGACCACACGTCGGTGCTCCAGCTGCTCGAGGCCCGCTTCGGCGCGGAGGTCCCAAACCTCACGAAGTGGCGCCGGTCGGTGACCGGGGACATGACGACCGCGTTCAACTTCGCGGCCAAGCCCGACTACTCGATCCCGAAGCTCCCGCCCACCAGCAACACGGCGCCGAACGTGACGCTCAAGCCGTGTCCGCTCGGCGGCGAGCAGCCCTATCCGGTCCCCAAGAACATCAAGTTCCCTCGCCAGGAATCCGGCCGCCCGCGCCGGCCGAGCCAGCGCTGCAAGAAGTGAAACCGGCGCGTGAACGTCCGCGTCTCGCAGACAACTGACGGACGCGGCCGCTAGCCAAGCGCCCCAAGCGTGACCGGCACGATCCGTTCGGCTCCGGCCTTGCGAAGTTGACCTCCGACCATCGCGAGCGTCCAACCCGAGCTGCGGCGATCGTCCAGCAGCAGGCCGGTGCCCGGCGGGGGCGGTGCCGTGACCTTGAAGGCGCCGCGCACGTTGGCGGCCTGCTGCGCGGCGTTGGCCATCTCGCGCTGGGGCGGGCGATCCGCGACGCGCAAGACAAGTTCCACGTGCGGGACCTCAAGCGCAGCGGCGAGCGAGCCCGCCAGCCCCGGAATCACCTCGCCGAGGCGCACCGAGGGCACGGTCGTGATCCAGGCCACCGGCCCGTGGCCAGCGGCGCGAGAGGGATCGCGCGCGATCTCGGCCAGCGCCGCCACCACGTCGTCCTCGAACGCGCCGGCGCGGATCCCGCGCTCGACCGCCGGCCACCAGCCGCCGTCGCCGAAGCGCGCGAGTGCCCACCCGGGCTCGAGCCGCACGTCCTCGGGGATCTTGTGCATCGCGCCGGTGGCGTCGGGCGCCATCTTCTTCACCTCGAGTGAGACCGGGGTCGAGCGCAGGTGACGCGCCGCCGCTTCGACGAGCGTCGGGTCGGGAGCCTGCGCGAACCGCGGCCCGGCGCAGACCGAGCAGCGACCGCAGTCGCTGGCGGCCGGATCGTCGAGCTCTTCCTGCAGGACCCGCATCAGGCAGCGCCCGTCGGTGCCGAACGCAGCCATCGCCGCCTGCTCGGCCCGCCGTAGCGCGGTGACCTCGGCGTACCGCGGGGCGTCGTAGGTCCAATCGCGGTCCGGGATCGACTGCCAGCGGCTGCCCGTCCGCCGGACCGCGCCCTCGACATCGAGGATCTTCAGCATCGCCTCGATCCGGCCCATGCCGAGATTCACGACGGCCATCAGCTCGCGCGTCGTCCGCCCGTCCGCGCCGGCGCCGTCGAGCTCCGCGAGCACGGTGTTCACCCGTTCGCGCTCCGGGAACGCCTGCTCGATGAAGAAGTCCTGGATCGCGCGGTCCTCGCCGCCGCGCAACAGGATGATGTCGGCGTGCGCGACCCCGCGTCCCGCGCGGCCGACCTGCTGGTAATAGGAGACGACCGATCCCGGGGCCTGGTAATGGACGACGAACCTCAGGTCCGCCTTGTCGTAGCCCATGCCGAGGGCGCTCGTCGCGACGACCGCCTTGACGTCGTTGCGCAAGAGGCGCTCCTCCGTGGCGATCCGGTCCTCGGTGTCCTGCTCCCCGCTGTAGGCGAGCGCCGAGATCCCGTTCGCGGTCAGGAACGAGGCGACCTGCTCGGCGTCGCGCTTGGTGAGGGTGTAGATGATTCCTGAGCCCTCGAGCGTGGGCAGGTTCTCGACGAGCCACGCGAGTCGCTGGGCCGGCCGGGGCAGCTCCAGAACCTCGAGCCGCAGGCTCGTCCGGGCCAGCGGCCCGCGATAGGAGCGCAGCGGATCCTCGGCCGGACCTGCGAGCTGGTCGAGAACGTCGCGCACGACGCGGTCGTTGGCGGTCGCGGTCGTGCCGAGCACGGCGACGCCGGGCGCGAGCGCGTCGAGCATGTCCTTCACGCGCCGGTAGTCCGGACGGAAGTCGTGTCCCCAATCCGAGATGCAGTGCGCCTCGTCGATGACCAGCAGGCCGACGGAGGCGGCGAACAGCGGCAGCATCTCCTCACGGAAGCGGGGATTGTTCAGGCGCTCGGGGCTGATCAGCAGCAGATCGACGGTGTCGGCGGCGAGGCGCTCACGGACCGCGTCCCACTCATCGCGGTTGGTGCTGTTGATCGTGTGCGCGCGCAGCCCGAGACGCTCCGCGGCGGCGATCTGGTTGCGCATCAGCGCAAGCAGCGGGCTCACGATCAACGTCGGGCCGGCACCCTTTGCGCGCAGCAGCGAGGTGGCGACGAAGTAGACCGCCGACTTGCCCCAGCCCGTGCGCTGAACGCAGAGGACGCGTGCCCGGTCCACGACGACGTCGCGGATCGACTCGAGCTGACTCGGCCTGAACTCAGCTGCCGGGTCGGCGGTCAGCACGCGCAGCCGGTCGAGCGCGGTGACCGCGAAGGTGTCCGAGATCGTGGTGCTCACGCGTTCCATCGTGGCAGGCGGCCCGGATCGCCCGCACACGCCGGTCGCTAGCCTCGGCTTATGCCTGCCGATGAGGACGACGCCCCGCCCCCAGAGGCGAAGAAGCTGCCGACCGGTCGGGTGGCTCGGACAGCGCGGGTCGGCGGGTTGGTGACCGGTCAGGGGGCGCGCTGGGCGGGGATGCGCGCGGCGAACCGGGTCCGGACGCCGGAGCGGGCGGCGGCGGCCGAGAACGAGCGGATCACGGCGACGGTGAACGAGCTCGTCGAGCAGCTCGGCCGGATGCGGGGCGCGGCGATGAAGGTGGGGCAGATGCTCTCGATGGTCGAGTTCGATGGGCTCGACGAGGCGCAGCAGGATGAACTGCAGCGCATGCTCGCGACGCTGCGCGACGACGTCCCGGCGGTGCCGTTCAAGCGCCTCGAGAAGCTCATGCGCACGGAGCTCGGCGCACCGATCGAGACCATCTTCAAAGACTTCGACAAAGACGCATTCGCGGCCGCGTCCATCGGACAGGTGCATCGCGCCACGACCAAGGACGGCGATGAGGTGGTCGTGAAGGTTCAGTATCCGGGGGTCGCAGAGGCGGTCGAGACCGACCTGCGCAACGCGATGCTGCTGGTGCCGCTGCTCAAGCGGCTCGCGCCGGGAGTCGACGTGCGGGCGCTCGCGGTGGAGATGCGCGAGCGGATCTCCGAAGAGCTTGACTACGAGCTCGAGGCCCAGAACCAGCGCCGGATCGATCGGCTGACCCGTGGGCATCCGGTCATCTCGGTCCCGCGGGTCTACACCGACATGTCGACGCGACGGGTGCTCGTCTCGGAGTACATCGAGGGCGAACGGTTCGAGGACGTGCGGCGGGCGGAGGAGTCAGAGCGCGACCGCTATGCGGAGATCGTCTTCCGGTTCTTCTTCGGTCTGCTCTACCGCGACCGGATCGCGCTCGGCGACCCTCACCCGGGGAACTACCTGCTGCGGCCGGACGGACGGGTGGGCTTTCTCGACTTCGGACTGGTGCGCGATGTCGACGCCCACCGGGTACAGGCCGAGCGGGCGATCGCGCTGGCGGTGCGCGAGAAGGACGCGCCGGGCCTGAGGGCGGCGCTCATCGATGGCGAGTACCTCCCCGCGGAACGGGCCGATGCGGTCGACGAGGAGTTCGCGCTGAGGATGATGCGGCGCGCGACCAGGTGGTACGCCGTGCCAGGCGAGCGCAGGTTCAAAACGGGTGGGCAGCGTGGATCCCGCGGCCGTGACCGCGACAACCCCAACGGAAACGGCCCACCCGACGCCGCGCAGCGCGACGCGATCAAGGGCCAACTGCAGCAGTTCACGTTGCCGCCCGAGGCGATCCTCATCCGCCGCATGCACGGCATCGTGTCCACCGTTCTTCACCAGCTCCGTGCCGGCGCTGATTGGGGCGCGATCGCCGGCGAGTATCTCTACGGTGTCGCTCCCGCCACGGCTCTCGGGGAAGCCGAAGCCGACTTCTTTGCGCGCCGCCGCAGGTAGCCGTCCGCGGTGGCCATCCGCGTCCCGGGGGTACCCACGTTCATTCCGGGTAAGGAGACTGCATGTCTGACCGCACATGGTTCATCACCGGCGCCTCACGCGGCTTCGGCCGGTCATTCACCAACGTCGCGCTTGCGGCGGGTGATCGCGTCGCTGCCACCGCGCGCGACAGCCATCGAGGAGCTCACGGAGGCGCAGGCGCGCCGGCGAACACGTGGTGCGCAGCGCCGACGACCGCTGAACCGGCGGTCACTGGTGGTCGGCGGCGATGAGTGACAGGCCGCCGTCGACGACGTAGGAGGCGCCGGTCACGTAGGCGGCCCGCTCGGAGGCGAGCCACGCGATCAGCTCGCCCACCTCCCGCGCTCGCCCGGCACGGCCGAGCGGGACGTTGATTTCGTTCGGCTCCGTGTCCTCCTGTCCGGTCATGCGGGTGGCGATCTGCCCGGGGGCGACGGCATTCACGCGAATGCCGTGATGGCCGAGCTCGAGCGCCATCACCTTCGTGAGGCCGCCGAGTCCGTGCTTGGCCGCGGTGTACGGAGCGGTGCTTGACAGCGGGATGTGCTCGTGCACGGAGGTCACATTGACAATCACTCCGCCGCGTCCCTGCTCGACCATCCGCCGGGCAGCCGTCTGCCCGCACAGGAACGCCGCCGTCAGGTCGACGTCAAGCACCGCGCGCCACTCGTCGAGTGGTATCTCGAGGAACGGGGTGGTGGTCCCATAGCCGGCGTTGTTGACGAGCACGTCGATCCCGCCGAGGGCGCCCGCGAGCTCGTCAATCACCCGCGGGCCGACCTCAACCGCGCGAAGGTCGGCGTGGCGGGCCTCGCACCGCCGTCCAAGCTGTTCAATCTCGGCGACGACGCTCGCAGCGCGGGCCTCGTCGTCGTGCCAGGTAACGCCGAGGTCACAGCCGCTGCCGGCGAGCGCGACCGCCGTGGCGCGGCCAATGCCGCTGTTGCCTCCGGTGACGATCGCAACGGACACGGGACCATTGTTGTCGGTTCTCGCGGCCGATCAAACTCCGCGCGCCCATCCGGCCAGCTCTCCGCGGACGGATGGGCCGTCGACGCCGGCAGCGGGCTGACCGTCGGGCGCACGTACTGATGAGACAACGCGGCCTCGGCCCGGCTCTGATGTGCGTGGAGCGACATGGTGCTCTGAGAGACGCGACCCCCGAGCGGTTTCTTCCCCTAGACAAGAACGTTCAGGGGACGGTTCAGGGAATCGCCCCATACCGGTTCCGCACTCACCGCGCCAATCTGCGGACATGCCGACCTACGTCCTCACGCACCGGCATGAGCCCGAGGAGTGCGCGATTGCGATCGCCGCCTGGAAGGGCTTTGCGAGCCCGCTGCGCCGCGGTCGGCCGCTCGGCTCCTGCGCGCGAGGTGGTCACCGGCTGTGGTGGACCGTGCAGGCCCAGGACGCGGCCGCGGCACTGGCGCTCCTGCCCCACTACGTCGCACAGAGGACCGTGGCCGAGGAAGTCGCCGAGGTTCCGCTCCCATGACGCGGATGCCGAGCATCGCCGGGACGCACGTACTCGACGCGGACAGCCTCGTCGACCACATCGACGTCCTCTACCGTGTCGCCTGGGCACTGTGTGGCTCACGCCACGACGCCGAGGACCTCGTCCAGGAGACGTTCGTCAAGATCCTCAAGCGGCCTCGGCTGGTGCGCGGCGATACCGATGTCGGCTACCTCGTGCGAGCGCTCAAGAACACGCACGCCAGCTGGTATCGCAGCACAGCGCGCCAGCGAAGCGAGCGACCCCTGCTTGAGGAAGACGGCTCTGACCCTGTCGCGAGCGCGGTCAGCTCGCGCGAGCTGATGGAGGCGATCGCCAGCGCCCCCGAGCCCTACCGCGATGCAGTGATCGCGGTTGACCTGGTCGGTCTCTCCTATCGCGAGGCCGCCCGCTCGCTTCGTACGACCGAGGGCACGGTCACCAGTCGCCTGCACCGCGGTCGCCAGCATGTGGCGCGGCAGTTGGCCGAGGCCCCCGCGGCGTGTTAGAGCTCGGCGGGGCGCCGACGATCGCGGCCAGCGCGACGCGTGAATGGACCCCGAGCTTGTCGTAGATCCGGGCGAGATGGCTCTCGACCGTCTTCTCGGTCACGAACAGCGCCGAGGCGACGTCACGGTTTCGCTTGCCCGCCGCGACGAGCGCCGCGACCTCCTGCTCACGCGGACTCAACGCCGCGGTCGTCGCGTCGCTCGCCGCTCCGCGCGCCCGGCGGCGACGGCGCTGGCCGAGGCGACGTAGCTCACGGGCGGCAGCATCGGCTTCACGCATCGCCCCGCAGCCGGACAGCGCCCGCTCGGAGGCCTCCAGCGAAACGATCCCGCGCTGCTCCTCGCCGCTGCGGGCGAGGGCGGTTCCGAGCACGCCACGAGTGCGCGCGGCCAGCACGGGATTCCCAGCCCCGTCGGCCAGTTCGATCGCCTCCTCGGCGCACGCCCGGGCGCCGTCGGCGTCCTCCCGGGCAAGCAGCACCGTCGCCTTGGCAATCAAAGCAGCCGCGGTTCGTTGCGCCAACGAGGTGGCGCGCGCCCGCGCCAGCGCCGTCTCCGCGGACGCCGCGGCGGCGGTGAGCTCGCCGAGCGCAAGCTGGATTCGGATCAGAAGCTCCCAACCGTGGCCGCCGCGAAGGTCCAACAGTCGTTGGTCCGTCCCAGCCTCGAACGCGGACAGCTCGCGGCGGGCGGCCGCGGCGTCGCCCGTGGCAAGGAGCGCGGCGGCGAGATGCAGGCGAGACAGGCTGGAGAAGAAGGTCTCCGTCACGTGCGCCGACCGTGCGAGCGCCTCGCGAGCGCTGGCGAGCGCCCGCGCGGTGTCCCCGGTGGATGTGCAGACCATCGCGTCGGTCCACAACGCCCACACGATGAACTGGTCGTTGCCGGTCAGCACGGCGGCATCGGTCGCGGTTTCGGCGGCGGCGGCTGCCTCCGTGATCCGTCCCTTCATCACGAGCGCATTCGCCTGCAGGAGGAGGTGGCCAGAGATGTACGGACCCTGACCGGTCTCTTGCGCCAGGCGCAGCCCGCGAGTCGCACAGTCGAGCGCCTCGTCGATCTGCTCGAGCGCGGAGGCGGCCTGCGCGAGGTAGCCGCAGATCTCGATGTGGTCAACCAGCGCGTCATCCGGCAACGCGGTGAATGCCGTCTTCGCCGTGGCGAGCTCGGCGAGTGCCTCGGTCGGGCGGCTGAGGGCGGTGCTGGCGATGCTGCAGAGTGCGCCTCCGCAGGACGTCAGCAGATTCGCGTAGCGCCCACGGGCTTTGTCCAGCACCTGCGATGCGACCTCGTGCATCTGCGGGAACTCTCCGCGCCAGTAGTGATCGAGCGCCAGCTCGAGCGTCAGGTTGAGCGCCACCACGCTGTCGTCGTCGAGTTCCTCGAGCGTCCGGACGACGAGGTTCCGCGACTGGAGCGGTCGACCACTCATCCGTCTGGCGAACGCGGTCCGGGCCACGAGCCGACCTCGCTCGGCGACTCGCTCCGAGTCGAGCAGCGCCGTGGCCTCGGCGAGGATCTCGAGCGCCACCTCGTAGGAACCAGCGAGCAATGTCGCGCTCGACGCCTCGACCAGCAGCGACAGTCGTCGCTCCTCATCAGCGTTGGGCGGGAGCAGGCGCGTCGCTGCGATCAGCCACCGACCCGCCGCGTCGGGCGCGCGGGCGGCTGCCTCACGGGCGGCCTGGACGAGGAGCGCGATCGCATCCTCGTCGCCGGGTGTCGCGAACGTCTCGACGTGGTGCGCCCGGGCGCTCGCGGGCGCGTGCGTGGCGTCGAGAGCCGCGGATGCCCGGGCGTGGGCTCCGATCCGCCACCCGCCCGGAGTGCTGTCGTATACGGCTCGGCGCACGATCGGGTGGCGAAAGCGGAACCGTCGGGGCGTGGCCGTGGGCCGGATGAGGTCGAGCGCGAGCAGCTCATCGAAGGCGGCGAACACCGTCGTGATGTCCTGCTCGGCGATGGCGCCGACGAGCTCGGGTTCGAATGGGTCGCCGGCGACCGCGGCCGATCTCAGGACCAACCGGGATGGCTTCGAGGTGCTCAGGAGCTCCTCCTCGATGGCGGCGATGACGCCACGCGGGACGGCTTCGGAGGAGCTGTGGGGAGCCGACCCCTCGCGGCGGCGCCGAGGGGAACTCGAACGCGCCAGCTGCTCGATGTAGAACGGGTTCCCGCCGCTCTCGCGGTAGAGGCGAGAGCGATGGACCGGATCGGCCTCGCGGGCGATCAGAGACTGCGCGTCCTCTGCGCTGAGCGGCGCGAGCGCCAGCAGGGTGCCGACACCCGCGCGCGCGGTTCCCTCGAGTTGGGCGAGGAGCCGCGGGGGCGACTGTCGGTACGCGACTGCCAGCAACAGGGGCCCGCGGAACCGGCGCAGCAGGTGGGACAGCACCTCGACCGAGCCGGCGTCGGCCCAGTGCACGTCATCGAGCGCCAGCACCATTGGCTGGCGCCGGGTCAGCCGCTCGAGCACGTTCCGGATCGCGTAGTGCAGCCGGTAGCGCTCCGCGCCCTCGCCCGGCCGGCGCGAGCCGCTGCTGTCGGGCCGTGGCAGGGAGGGGAGGATCGAGGCAAGCTCGGACAGCGCGTCCTCGTCGAGGGCGCGGAGCATCGCCGGTTCCATCGACGCCAGATAGTCGTTGAGCGCGTCGACGATCAGCCCGAACGGGATGTCACGTTCGAATTCGGCGGCGCGACCCTCGAGCACCAGGTAGCCCCGGTCCTCGCCCCGGCGGCACAGCTCCGCCAGGAGACGCGATTTGCCGATTCCCGGCTCGCCCGAGATCTGGACGAACCACGGCTCTCCGGCCGCCAGTTGATCCAGCGCTACATCGAGTTCACCCAGCTCGTGGTCACGGCCAACTAGCGCGCGCACACCCGTGCCTCATCTCTCTCCCCGGGGAGCTTCAGCGTACCCGCCGATCGGCGCTGACGCGAGCCAAATTCCCGGTCCATGGAAGAAAGGCAGCGTCGCCAGCGTCTCAGGCCGTACTTCAGCAGGTCACACACGAAGGAGACAACGCATGTCGATTAACGATGACCATTTTCTGCGCAGGGCACGTCAGCTCTGCGCCGTCACCGGAGCCGCGCTTGCCGGGACGTTTGCATTCGGGGCGCAGTCAGCCCTCGCCGCCTACACCGCCAATGTTCACAACGGAACCTTGGAGATCAGCGGCGACCGTGCGAGCGACAAGCTTGCGCTCCGGCTCGCCGCCGGCAACCCCAACACGCTCCAGGTCGACGTCGGGGATGACGGCACGCGCCGACTTCAGCTTCGACCGGAGCACGTTCACGGCCATCCACGTCCAGGGTGGTGCCGGCAATGACCAGATCCGCATCGACCAGTCCAACGGGGCGTTCACGGACGAGGCCGTCACGCTCGATGGTGGCTCGGGGGATGACACGCTGCTCGGCGGTGACGGCGCCGACGTGTTGATCGGAGGCAGCGGCGACGATCAGGTCACTGGTGGCCGCGGTGCCGATACGGCCTTCCTCGGCAGTGGTCAGGACACGTTCACCTGGAACCCGGGTGACGGCAGCGACACCGTCGAGGGTCAGGACGGTCGTGACGCGATGCAGTTCAACGGCGCGAACGTCAACGAGCAGATGTCGGTGTCGGCCAACGGGCGGCGCGTGCGGTTCACTCGCGATGTCGCCAACATCACGATGGACATGGACGGGATCGAGGATCTGAACATCCGGGCGCTCGGTGGCGCGGACACGCTCACGGTCAACGATCTCACCGGGACCGATCTGACAAAGCGTGAACCCTGACCTGGGTGGCGGCGACGGCGCGGCCGACACGGTGATCGCCAACGGGACCGCCAACGCGGATCACGTTCATGTCGGTACCGCGAACAACGACCTGATCGTGTCCGGCCTGCATACGCAGGTTCAGGTCGCCGGCAGCGAATCGGCAAACGACCACGTCCAGGTCAACACCCTCGACGGCAACGACACCGCCAGCACCGGCGTCGGCACCTCCGGGCCGCGTCGGTCGATATCAACGGTGGAGCGGGCTCTGACGCCGTCACGTATGCCGGCACATCCGCCGCGGACAGCGATCTCGGTCGCTCCCAACGGCAGCGCCGTCGCGACCACCGCTCCTGGAACCTCGACCGTCAACACCACCGCGGTCGAGAACCTCAACGTCGATGGTCTGCGCGGTGACGACAGCATCACGGGCTCAAACGGGCTCGCCGGTCTGACCACGCTCACGATCGATGGCGGGCGAGGGAACGACACGCTCGTCGGTGGCGATGGTGCAGACGTGCTGCTCGGCGGACGCGGCAATGATCAGGTCAATGGAGGCCGCGGCAACGATGTGGCCTTCCTCGGCAGCGGTCGTGACACGTTCACCTGGAACCCGGGTGACGGCAGCGATACCGTCGAGGGCCAGCGCGGTCGTGACGCGATGCAGTTCAACGGCGCCAATGTCAACGAGCAGATGTCGGTGTCGGCCAATGGGCGACGCGTGCGGTTCAGCCGCGATGTCGCGAACATCACGATGGACATGGAGGGGATCGAGGATCTGAACGTGCGGGCGCTTGGTGGTGCCGACACGCTCGCGGTCAACGATCTCACCGGGACCGATCTGAAAAGCGTGAACGCCGATCTCAGCCAAAGCGCTGGTGGCGGCGATGGCGCGGCCGACACGGTGATCGCCAACGGCACCGCTCAGGCGGACCACGTCAACGTCGGGACCGCAGAACAACGACGTCCTCGTGTCCGGCCTGCACACGCACGTTCGGATCGCCGGCAGCGAGCAGGCCAACGACCACCTCCAGATCAACACGCTGGACGGCAAGGACAAGGTCAGCGTTGCCCCTGAGGTCAGCCAGCTGATCCAGGCGGTCGTGGACCTGGGTGCTGGGCAGTAGCAATCAGTAAGTCGCGAAGGGGCGCCGTCGCACGGATGCGGCGGCGCCTCTTTTGGCGTTCAGATGCGGGGTCGACGCAGCGACAGACTGTGCTCACCGGTCAGCAGTGTCAGGAGCGCGTCGCCATGCGGAAGGCCGATCCCGGTGTGTACGCGTCCGCGACCCACCGCGGAGCAGCGAGCGCTCCGGAGCTCGGAGAACGCCGAGCGTGAGCTGCTCAGCCTTGAAACGCTCGGCGTGTCGGTCGATCACGAGCTCGCATGACGCGTGACAGCTCACAGGGTCGAAGCTCGTCTGCTCTCGAAACTCGATCGATCCGGCAGTCGGGCGGGCTTCCACCTTGCAGGAGCGGGATCAATGACCGCGCCGCCCCGATCGCCGGACCATCGCAAGGGACCGGCACAAGTTCCCGCGCGTCGCAGTGCGGGGAGACGGATGGGCATACGTGCTGCTCACAGCGGCACGGACTCCCGAACCCCCGCTCGCGGCGACACGCGCGGGCGATCGTGCCGGTTGGGCGCGCGGCCGGCGCGCGGCGCGGTCGATCACACTGGCCGCGCAGACGAACAACGGCGATCCACCGCCGCCCCTCGGCGGTGAATCACCGACCTTCGCGTCACAGCCTCGCTAATGCATCGGGGTTACTGCGGAAGCGACGCGTTCTCCAGATCGGGGGATCGTCCTCGGTCGAGCGGTTGCATCTCGACCATGGTCCGCACCCCCCAGTTACGGGGTGCTCTTGGACTTGGAGTTCTTGAACTTGTCGTTGGTGCTGTGGTACACGTAGTTGACCACAGCGTCGAGTTGCTGCGGGGTCAGCGCCGTCGCGTAGTTCGACGGCATCACGTTGGCGTGGTAGCCGGGGACGATCTCCTTGTTGGGATCGAGAATCGACTCGCGCGTGGCATCGGGTGGATCGGACGTCAGTTCCTTGTCGAGATTCGGTCCGATCGTGCCGCTCGTGCCCGCGGCCTTCATCGTGTGGCACGACCCGCAGCTGATGGCCCCGCCAGGCGTGCCCGAGACGAAGACCTGCTGTCCCAGTGCGTCGCCCGTGAGCGGGGTCGCCTGGCCGCCGCTGGTTTGCCCGGCGGTCGGCGCAGCCGGGACCGTAACCGTCGTGTTACTCCGGTGCGCGGCGACGACCAGCGCGATCGCGGACATCACCAGCGCTGCCAGGATGCCCAGGCCGCCGAGCTGGACGATGAACTTCCCGGAAGCTCGCGCGATCTGCTCGTCGAAGATCTCCTGGTCGGTCTTTCGCGTCGGCTCGGGCTGACCCGGCTCGCGGGCATCATCGTCGTCCATACTGGCGTCGCCTTCCTGAATCGATGCTTGCATTAGCACTCAAGTCCGCACCCCTAGCTACCACGGACCGTACGGGCTGGCGTTGGCTGCCCGCAGTGCACTGGCGTACCCAGCCCGCGCATACTCGGCCTCCTTGCCGTCGGTGGGCACCGAAAGCAGGCCGCGCACCTCGTCGACCGAGGTGAACCCCTTGCGTTCCATCCACTCGGAGAGGCCGCCCAGCAACACGGTCGCGTGACCGGGGCCGTGGCGCAGCAGCGCCGAGGTGGTCATCACGACGTCCGCGCCGGCGAGCATGAACTTGACGACGTCCAACGGGCCCTCGACACCGGAGGTGGCGGCGAGCGAGGCGCTCACCCGTCCGCGCAGCAGGGCGATCCAGGTCCGCGGGAGCCCGGCGTCGACCGGGCTGGAGAGGCCGACCTTCGGCACCACCGCGAGACTCTCAGGATCGATGTCGGGCTGCAGGAAGCGGTTGAACAGCACGAGCGCGTCCGCGCCGGCTTGGTCGAGACGGCGTGCCAGTTCGCCGGGGGAACTGAAATACGGGCTGAGCTTGACCGCCACCGGCACCGTGACCGCGTCCTTGACGCTCGCCAAGATGTCAATACACCGCTGCTCGACGGCGCGGCCCGGCGTGCGGGTGTCGCCCGGGACGTAGTAGATGTTCAACTCGATCGCAGCGGCACCGGCGTCCTGCATCGCCCGCGCGTAGTCGATCCATCCTCCCAGTGTGATGCCGTTGAGACTCGCGATGACCGGGATGTCGACCGCGGCCGCGGCGCGCTCCACGAGACTCAGATGCCGCTCGGGACCGTGTTCCTCCTCGGCGGCCTGCGGGAAGTAGGACAGCGATTCGGCAAAGCTCTCCGTTCCTGCCGCGGCGAGCCGTTCGTTCAGCGCCTCCTCCTCATGCACCTGCTCTTCGAATAGCGAGGGGAGCACGACCGCGCCGACACCCGCCTCGGCGAGCCGCTGGACGCCCTCGACGGTGTACGCGAGCGGCGAGGGGGACGCGACCAGCGGGTTTCGCAGCGCCAGCCCCATGTAGGTGGTCGATAGCTCCATCATCGCTCCTTCCGGGCGTCCGCCGGGAACTCGCTCGCGCTGCGCGTGGCCATCTCCTCGTAGATCGCCCAGCGCTGATTGACCGTCTGCTGGGAGAGATCGGCCAGGCGCTCGGCCTCCGGTGGATTCATGTTCGTGAGGGCGCGGAAGCGCAACTCGCCCTGCCGGTAGTCCTGGAGCGAGAGCCGGGGCCTCGGCGAGTCGAGCAGGAATGGGTTGCCACCCTCGGCGCGAATCATCGGGTCATACCGCAGCAGCGGCCAGTGGCCACTCGCGACGGCCTTGTACTGCTGGTTGAGCCCGTCGCGGATCTCGATTCCGTGGGCGATGCAGTGGCTGTAGGCGATGAGCAGGGACGGCCCGTCGTAGGCCTCGGCCTCACGGAACGCGCTCAACGTCTGCTGCGGATCGGCGCCCATCGCGACGCGTGCGACGTACACGTTCGCGTACGCGATCGCCTGCAACGCCAGGTCCTTCGTCGGCATCGTCTTGCCGGCGGAGGCGAACTTCGCGACCGCGCCGAGCGGGGTCGCCTTCGACATCTGCCCGCCGGTATTCGAATAGACCTCGGTGTCGAGCACGAGCACGTTCACGTTTCGTCCACTGGCGAGGACATGATCGAGGCCGCCCGAGCCGATGTCGTAGGCCCAGCCGTCACCCCCGACGATCCACACGCTGCGCCGCATCAGGTGATCGACGACGCTGAGCAGGTCGGGGACGGCCGGATGATCCACACCCTCCAGCCGTCGCAACAGCTCACCGATGCGTTCACGTTGTGCGCGCAGCTCCGATTCGCGCAACTGCGGTGCCTCGAGAATCGCGTCGACCAGCTCGGGACCGACCACATCACGCATCTCGAGCAGGCGCCGACGCGCCAGCTCGGTGTGCCGGTCGGCGGCCAATCGCAGGCCGAGCCCGAACTCGGCGTTGTCCTCGAACAGCGAGTTGGACCACGCGGGACCGTGACCGTCGGCGTTGACCGTCCACGGTGTCGTGGGCAGGTTGCCGCCGTAGATCGACGAGCACCCCGTCGCGTTGGCGATCGTGAGCCGGTCGCCGAACAGCTGCGAGACAAGCTTCAGGTACGGGGTCTCACCACAGCCGGCACACGCGCCGGAGAACTCAAACAGCGGCTCCAGGAACTGCGTCCCGCGGACGGTGCCGAAGTCGACCCGGGTGCGGTCGGTCGCCGGCAGCGTCTCAAAGAACGCGATCCGCTCCCGCTCGGAGTCCACCTGCTCGAGCCCGGCGAGGTTGATCGCCTTGCGCCCGGGGTCCTCGGGCGCTGACACCGGGCACGCCTGGACGCACAGCTCACAGCCGGTGCAGTCCTCGGCATAAACCTGGAGCGTGTACCGGGCGTCCGGGACCCCCGGAGCGTTGAGCGGGGCGGACAGAAATCCGTCAGGCGCGCCGTCGAGGCGGGATTGCTCGTAATGGCGGGAGCGGATCACGCTGTGCGGGCAGACGAAGCTGCAGTTGCCGCACTGGATGCACAGCTCCGGGTCCCAGACCGCGATCAGCTCGGACACCCGGCGCTTCTCGTAGGCCGTGGTGCCGCTCGGGTACGTGCCGTCGACGGGCAGCGCGCTGACCGGCAGCTGATCGCCGTGGCCGGCCATCATCGCCGCCGTCACCGTCTGCACGAACTCCGGCGCGTGCGCGGGGACGACCGGCGCCGGCTCGCGAGTGCCCGTCACCCGCTCGGGCACCTCGACGCGATGCAGCGCTTCGACAGAGCGGTCGACCGCGGTCTGGTTGCGCTCCACCACCTCGGTCCCGCGCTTGCCGTAGGTCTTGGCGATCGAGGTCTTGATCCGCTCGATCGCCTGCTCGGGCTCGAGCACGCCCGAGATCGCAAAGAAGCAGGTCTGCAGGACCGTGTTCGTGCGTCCGGCCAGACCCGCGTCTCGCGCGATCCGTCCGGCGTCGATCACATACAGCTCGATCCCCTTGGCGATGATCTGCTCCTGGACCGGGCGTGAGAGCGAGGCCCAGACTTGGTCGGGCGCCCCGCGCGTGTTCAGCAGCAGCGTCGCGCCGGGCGCCGCCCGGTCGAGCACCTCGTCCCGCTCGAGCAGGCCGAAGTGATGGCAGCCCACGAAGCTCGCCTGCGAGATGAGATACGGCGCGTTGATCGGATCCGGGCCGAAGCGCAGATGCGAGACCGTCTGCGAGCCGGATTTCTTGGAGTCGTAGACGAAGTACCCCTGGGCGTGCAGATCCTCCTCGGAGCCGAGGATCTTGATCGTGTTCTTGTTCGCGCCGACCGTTCCATCGGAGCCGAGGCCAAAGAACACCGCGCGCACCGTCTTCGGCGGCTCGATGTCAAGCGACGCGTCGTAGTCGATGCTCGTGCCGGAGACGTCGTCGGTGATCCCGACCGTGAACCGCCGCTTCGGCCGCTCCTTCCCCAGTTCCTCGAACACCCCGGCGACCATCCCCGGCGTGAATTCCTTCGACGAGAGGCCATAGCGACCGCCGATCACGCTCGGCATCAGCTCGCGCTCGCCGTCGGCATGAGATTCGCTCAGCGCGGCGAGGACGTCGAGGAACAGCGGCTCGCCGAGCGAGCCCGGCTCCTTCGTGCGATCGAGCACGGCGACGTGCCGCACGCTCGCCGGGAGCGCCTGAGTGAGCGCCTGTGCGGGGAACGGGCGGTACAGCCGGAGCTGCGCGACCCCGACCCGCTCGCCGCGCGCCGCCAGGTAGGCCACCGTCTCACGCACCGTGTCCCCACCCGAGCCCATGACGACGATCACGCGGTCGGCGTCCGGGTGACCGCTGTAGTCGACCAGCCCGTAGTGGCGGCCGGTGCGATCGCCGAGCTTGCGCATCGCCTCCTGGACCATGTCCGGGACGCGGTCATAGAACGGGTTGACGGTCTCGCGCGCCTGGAAGTAGACGTCAGGGTTCTGCGCGGTGCCCCGGATGAACGGTCGCTCCGGCGAGAGCCCGCGCTGACGATGGGCGCGGACGAGCTCCTCAGGGACGAGCGCCCGGACGTCGTCGTCGCTGAGCATTTCGATCGTGTTCAGCTCGTGCGAGGTGCGGAAGCCGTCGAAGAAGTGCACGAACGGGACTCGGGTCTGAAGCGTCGTCGCGTGCGCCACGAGCGCCAGGTCGTGGGCCTCCTGCACCGACGCGGCCGCCAGCAGCGCGAAGCCGGTCTGGCGCACCGCCATCACGTCGGAGTGGTCGCCGAAGATCGACAACCCCTGTGCCGCGAGCGAGCGCGCGGCGACGTGCATCACGGCCGAGGTCAGCTCCCCGGCGATCTTGTACATGTTCGGGATCATCAGCAGCAGGCCCTGCGAGGCGGTGAACGTCGTTGCCAGCGCACCGCCCTGCAGCGAGCCGTGGAGCGCGCCTGACGCTCCGCCCTCGCTCTGCATCTCGACCACGGCAGGAACCGTGCCCCAGACGTTTGGCTGCGCGCGCCCGGACCACTCGTCGGCGAGCTCGGCCATCGGCGAGGACGGCGTGATCGGGTAGATGCAGCAGACCTCGCTGCAGCGGTAGGCGACCGATGCCGCGGCCTCGTTGCCGTCAATGATTGTGCGCATCAGCGTGGCTCCGGGAACATCTCGATTGAATGGACGGGGCACTGCTCGTAGCACGCGGCGCACCCCGTGCACTTGTCGTAGTCGTACCGGTAGCGATTGCCGGGACCGAGCTTGATCACGGCATCCTCCGGGCAGGCCCCGACGCACCCGTCGCATTCGCAGCAGTTCCCGCAGGACAGGCACCGTTGCGACTCGAACGTGGCCTCCTGCACCGACAGGGCGCCGACGATTTCCCCGAATCCCGCCAGCCGTTCACTCGGCTCGAGCTCGGGCTGCTGGCGCCGGGCGGCGTCCCCGAAGAACCACAGGTGCAGCTTGTCGAACGTCGCGGTGTCGTGCTTCGGCGCGCTCGTCGGGACGCTGTCGCGAAGCCACGCATCGATATGGCGCGCCGCCTTCTTGCCATGGCCGACCCCGATCGTCACCGTGCGCTCGCTCGGGACCATATCTCCGCCGGCGAACAGCCCGGGCGAGCCGGTCATCATCGAGCTTGACACCTGGACGGTGCCGTCGCGGTCGAACTCGACCCCCGGCACGGCCCGCAGGAACCCCGTGTCGGTGTCCTGACCGAGCGCGAGGATCACGGTGTCCGCGGCAAGCGTCTCGAAGCGGCCCGTCGGCTGCGGGAAGCCGGTCTCGTCCAGCTCCATCACCTCGACCTGCAGCTCCGGCCCCTCGACAGCGGTGATCGTCCGCAACCAGTTGATCCGGACGCCCTCGCTCTCGGCGTCATCCGCCTCCTCCTCGTGGGCCGGCATCTGCGCTCGGGTGCGGCGGTAGACGATCAACGCCTCCTCCGCTCCCAGCCGGCGCGCCGTCCTCGCCGCGTCCATCGCGGTGTTGCCGCCGCCATAGACGGCGACCCGGCGCCCGATCGCCGGCTGCTCTCCGGAGGCCACACTGCGCAGGAACGAGACCGCATCGACGATCGGCCCAGCGTCCACCGCTGGGATGTCGACGCGCTTTGACAGATGCGCGCCGACGGCGACGAACACCGCATCGAATCGTCCCTCCTCACGTTCGGCGGCAAGGTCCTCGACACGGTGAGAGGAGGTGATCTTCACCCCCAGCTGGATGATCCGCTCAACCTCGTCGTCGAGCACGTCGCGAGGCATCCGGTAGGCCGGGATCCCGTAGCGCATCATCCCGCCCGGCTGTTCGCCGGCGTCGCGGATCTCGACCTCGTGGCCGAGTCGCGCCAGGTGATAGGCGGCCGACAGGCCACTCGGCCCGGACCCGATCACCAGCACGCGCTTACCGGTGGCCGCGGCCGGCGGATCGAACGCCCAGCCCTGCTCCCGCGCGAGGTCGCCGAGGAACCGCTCGACCGAGTGGATCGAGACGGCGCTGTCGAGATTGGCGCGGTTGCAAACGCTCTCGCACGGGTGGTAACAGACCCGCCCGTGGATCGCCGGGAACGGGTTGTCGGCGACCAGCTGGCGCCAGGCCAGCTCGTGGTCGCCGGCCTGAGTGTGCGCCAGCCACGCCTGGATGTTCTCCCCCGCGGGGCAGCCCGCGTTGCACGGCGGCAGGAGGTCGACGTACACCGGACGGCGCTCGCGGATCGGCCCGGCGCGCGCATGGCCGTGCACGAGGTCGGGCAGTTGCGTAACGTCGTGGTGCAGTCCACTCATATCCAAATCTCCTCTCGTCCCGCGGCACGATACTCCAGTCGAGGAGGCACGCCCAGTGGTTTTTGACGGAGCCGTATCCGGGTTTTCCCGATCGTGGAAAGCTTTCTTGGGATTGGCGCCCACAGGCGCCGCAATAGGAGTACTGTCGGTAGTAGCTGGCCCTGCGGCCGGAATCCTCAGCCCTCAGCCCGACTGCCACCGACGGTGCTTCGCGCGCCACGAGGCGTGAGGCGAGGGTCACTGGTTTTGACTGCGGGGCCGGTGGTGTGCTTCTACGGCGTTATCCCACCGCCACGGTGGTCGCGTCTCTACTGATCAACGCTCGGGGATCCTCGACCCTCATCTCTGCGCGACGCCACTAGAGGGACGGGAAGGCCCGGAGGCCATGACGCGACCAGAACAGGATGCGGTAGCACGGAGGCGACGCGAGCGGTTGCGCGATCGCGGAGCTCGAGCGCTCCAGCAGGCGATTGACGCCCGACGACGCCTCACGCGCTCCGACGAGTCCCAGCGCGATGAGAGCCCACCGCACGGTCGGAAACCCGGCTACGAACAGTTGAAGCGAACCTACGACTAAATCACGTGAAGCCGGTGCCGGTCGTTCGCCCTAGCCGATGATCGGAAAACGGCGCTTGGCAGCCAGTTCGTCAAGCGTGCGCTGCATCAGGCCGGTGATCGTCTCGTAGATCAGGTCGACATCGGGGTCCGGACCGAAGCGCTCGTGCAGGTCGATCGGCTCCAGGACCTGGACCGTGATCTTGGCGGGAAGGGCGATGTGGCCGAAGAAGTCGCCGATGTCGAGTCCCCAGGGCAACGCGAGCGACACGGGGAGGACCTTCAGCCGGAAGCGCCGGTCGAGCCCCAGCGCTCGGGCGGCGCCGTCTCCGCGCGTCAGGAACAGCGCGGTCTCCTGACCGCCGATCGAGACGACCGGGACGATCGGCACGCGGGCGGCGAGCGCCAGCCGGACGAAACCTTCGCGGCCCGCGAACTCAATTTGGTGGCCCTCCCATGACGGTCGGTGTACCTCCCAGTCGCCGCCCGGATACACGAGGACCGCGGCGCCCGCGCCAAACGCGGCCAGCGTGTTGCCGTGGGTCGCTTCGATCGTTCCGTACTTGCGGAGCGACGACAGCCACGGCGCTCGCATCACGAGATGGTGGGCGAGCTGGAAGAATGGCCGCTCGACACCGAAATGCCGGCAGAAGCCCAGCGTGAACGCGAGCGTGTCGGGGGCGACGTTGCCGCCGGAGTGGTTGCCGACAAGCAGCACGGGACCACGCGCCGGGATCCGGTCAAGTCCGCGGATGTCCGGCCGGAACCACGCCGCGATCAGCGGCCACATCAGCGGCAGCGAGCGTCGGATGTAGTCCGGGTCGCGCTCCGAGAGGACCGCCGGGACCAGCTCGCGCGGCGGGTCGGACGCCGAAGTCGCGTCGCCGATCGGGCTGGCCAGGGTCACGACGTCGCGCTGACAGCCGGGGGCATGGTCTAGGTCTATGACCTCGCGCGCGCCCGCGCATCGGGGCAACGCCGCGGCGCCAGGGAGGGAACTACTGACGTGAAGGAATAAGCTCGGGCCGTGCCCTCCGCTGCACCGAGCTTCGTTCGCACCCTGGTCGATCGGTTTGACCCGTCCGTCTTTGACGCGCGACAGCCCCGGACCCGCATCCGGCTCGCGGTCGCCGGCATCGGCGCCTGGGACGCCGTGGTGACGGCCGGGGCTGTCTCGATCGCGGTGCCAAACGGAGAGGCGGATGCGACGCTCACCGCCGATACGGTCACATGGGAGCGGATCGCCGCTGACCTGCGTGGCGGCATGGATGCCTACCGCGCGTCGCGGCTGTCCGTGCGTCGCAATCTCCATGTCGGCGTGGGCTTCCTGGCCGCAACGAACGGCGCGACCGAGCCCGGCCGTCTTCGCTTTCACACCGTCGCGACGCGCCGTGCGCGGCTGTCGGTCCTGGAAGCTGGGCTCGGACCGCCGCTTCTGGCGCTCCATGGACTCGGCGGCACCAAGGGGTCCTTCCTGCCGACGGTGGCGGCATTGGCTCCGGAGTTTCGGGTGATCGCGGTCGACCTGCCCGGGTTCGGCGACTCCGACAAGCCGATCGGCGCCCCCTATGACCCGCGGTTCTTCGCCGGCGCCGGAATTGACCTGCTCGACGCGCTCGGGCTCGACCGCGTCCACGTGATCGGCAACAGCCTCGGGGGGCGCATCGCGCTGGAGATCGGGCTCCGTCATCCGGACCGCGTCGGGCGCCTCGGGCTGCTCGCGCCCTCGCTCGCGTGGCGACGCGGGCGGCCATTCGTGCCGCTGCTCCGCCTCACGCGACCGGAACTCGGGCTTGTGCAGCTCGCTCCGAGGGGGGCGGTCGAGGCGATCCTGCATCGCCTCATCCCCGGGGCGGACGACGGGTGGACCGCCGCAGGCGTCGATGAGTTCCTCCGCGCCTACCTCACGCCGGCCGGCCGCGCCGCGTTCTATGCCGCGGCCCGTCACATCTATCTCGATGAACCTCACGGGAAGACGGGCTTCTGGACTCGCCTGCGGACACTGCAGCCGGAGGCGCTGTTCGTGTGGGGACGCCGCGACAGACTCGTGCCGATCGCCTTCGAGCATCACGTCGTCGATGCGCTTCCGCACGCCCGTCAGCTCGAGCTCGACTGCGGACACGTGCCGCAGGTCGAGCGTCCCAAGCAGACGCACGATGCGCTCGCGGCGTTCTTAACCGACGTGGGCGGCGCTCCGCTCACCGCGTCGCTCAGCCACCGCGACGAGGCGTAGTTCGGACACGTAGCGGTTCCCCTCGAGGTCGCGGAGCCAGCACTGCTCGGGGGTCGGCAACATCTCGGTGAAACGGATGTGCGCGTTGGGTGCTTCAGCGGCCGCACGCCGCGCGTGTCGACAGAAGATCCGCGCCAGCGTCGGGCTGTCCACGTCGAGGTACATCGGCTTGCGTTCAAGCGGTGATTTGGTGAACAGCCGGCGGGGCATTCCGTGCTCCCGCGCGAACGCCGGGATCTCGCGCGGCTCTGAGGGAATCTCGCCTGGCGGAAGGCTCCAGCTCTCACGACGAACGACGACGCGCCCGATCGACACACGCGGCGCATGGCGCTCGTCGGGCAGCAGCTCGAACGTGCGCACCGCGGCGATGAACATCGCCATACCGAACGCGTCCACGAGCGGGACGCGGAGCTGACCGCTCCGATCGACGAGATCGGCGCCGTCGATCAGCAGCTCGTGTGGCAGCCACGTCCGGCGAGGCTGGGGGGCCCGCGTGTCCGGCATCGCCGCGATGTGGACGTGGTGCTCGGCGGTGAGTGGCGCGGTGCGGGCGTCCACACCGAGGCCGGGAGCGTATGGGGGCAGGAGCAGCGGGACGCCGCGTCCGATCGCGGCTTCGACCATCCGCAGCATCTGCAAAGGGTCCGGGTGACGATGCGCGAACACGCCCTGCATCAGCGGGTTCGCACCCGGGTGCATGTCCCCGATGACCGCCAGGTATTCGCCCCGCGTGACGGCGGCGGCATCGCGCGCCGCCACCTGCACGTCAACTGACTGGAACACGCCGGTGCGCCAGCACGGCCGGTGATCCGCGAACGCCTCGGTGGCGCGATCAGCGACCGTCTGCGGATCCGGATCAGCGAGCACGGCGGCGAGGCGGCGGTGAAGCTCCACGACCTCGTCGTTGATCTCGGGCGGGAGCCGCATCAGCGACCCCACGACCTGGCCGAGCACCGGGGCGAACGGTCCCCGGTGACCGGCCGGCACACAGCGTTCGATCACGCGCTCCCCGATGGCATGGATCTGCCCGCAGTACCACCGGCCTGCCTCAAAGAGCACATGCAGCGCCGGCGCGATGTCGTCGGCGAAGCGCGGGCCGAGCGTGACGTCGACGTCGCGCATGCAGTCGACGTACGCGAGGGTGCGGGCGCCGTAGGCCCGTCCCGGATTGCGGACCGGCGCTTGCCCCGTGAGTCTGACGAACGTCCCGTCGAGCGCGCTCAGCGCGTCCGCGAGCAATTCGGGGGGAGCCTCGGCGACAGCATCCCGAGCACGCTCAAGGCGATCGAGCGCCACCAAACCGGACGAGCGCACAGCCGCGTCCGGGTGCGTCTGGAGCGCAGCTCGCAGCTCGTGCTCGGCGCGCGGACCGGACGCGATCCTGAGCCGAGGGTCGAGCGTGGCGGCGAGCGCCTGAACGCCCCACGCCTCCAGGTGGACCGAACGCTCGCGCGTCAACGCCCCCGCGCGCACCGAGATGGGCGGTCCATCGTCGGTGAGTCGTCCCCAGGCCAGCGGTCCGAAAAAGCCGATCGTGTCGTTCTTGGCGCAATAGCGCTGCCAGTAGCTGGCGACGGCTTCCTCGCGCTGGCGCACCCGGCTGGGTTTGCCCGAGGCGCCGTCAGCGACCTTCGCGATGGCATTGGCCATCACCGCCGGGTTCTGCCAGGTCACGGCCTCGCGGAAGAGCGGGTCGCGGGCCACGCCACGCAGACGAGCCGACTCGTCACCGCCACCAAACGCCTCGAGCCCGGAGACCGGGAAGCCCGCGCTGCGGAGCGCAAAGTCGCGCCACAGCGCCCAGCCGTGACCGAGCGAGACTCGCTGCTCGGAGACCGCGTCGGGCGCAGGGATGTCGATGCCGCCAACGAGCGCGCTGTTCGGGAGAGCTGACATGGTTGACAACGGGTCTCCTCTCGTTCGGTCCAACTCCTCGTCATCGTCAGCCGTCGTGGCTCGCCGCGCGACCGGGACGACCCTAGACTTCGCCCCTACGGTTTCAGCGGGGCGACATAGCGGGGAGGCTGGCGGCGCGCTCGCTCAGTCGCTGCTCGAACGCGAGCGCTGAGCTCACCCGGATCCGCGCGGCGCTTGATGCAGCGTGCGCAGGCGCCGGCACGTCGATCGTCATCGAGGGCGGGGCCGGGATCGGAAAGACCGCGCTGGTGGAGGCGGCCGGCAGCCTGGCGCGGGACCGGCAGATGGCCGTGCTCGCTGCTCGCGGCACCGAACTCGAGACGGACTACCCATTTGGAGTTGTGCGTCAATGCCTCGAGCCGGCCCTGCGGGCGGCCGATCGCGCACACCGTGAAGCGTCCCTCGCCGGCGCCGCCGCGTTGGCCGCGCCGGTTCTCCTCGACACACCATCCGACGGCGCCTCTGCGTCATTCGGCGTCCTGCACGGTCTCTATTGGTGCGTCGCGAACCTCGCGGACCAGGGGCCGGTCCTGCTGGTCGTCGATGATGCGCACTGGGCGGATGAGCCGTCGCTGCGCTTCACGGCGTATCTGGCGCGGCGCATCGAGTCGCTCCACGCAACGCTGATCGTCGCAGCGCGACCTGGGGAGCCGGCCGACGGCACGCCAGGCTTCCTTGCCGAGCTCGTCGCGGAGCCAAGCTGCGAGTTGCTCACCCTCAGCGCGCTCGGCGAGCCAGCTGTTGCCGAGCTCCTAGGCGAGCGTGCGGCGGGACCGGTTGATGCCGCGTTCGCGAGTGCCTGTCATCAGGCGTCCGGCGGCAACCCGTTCCTGCTGGCCGAACTCGGGCGGGCTCTGCATGAGCAGGGCGTGCCGTTCACGCGCCGCGGGTGCCGCCCGTGTCGGCGAGATCACACCACCCCAAGTTGCGCGGGCGACGCGCGCCCGGCTCGCCCGTCTCGGTGTGCCCGCCCGGGCGCTCGCACAGGCGATTGTCGTGCTCGGCGACACCGCACCGCTTGAGCTGGCGGGCGAGCTCGCGGGTCTCGAGCGGCCCGAGGCGACCCACGCGGCGGATGAGCTGATTGAGGCGGGCCTCCTCGAGTCTGAGCGACCGTTGCGTTTTCGCCACCCCCTGCTGCGCTCCGCAGTCGCCGTCAGCCTCACGCTGTCGGAGTCAGACGCCGCGCACCGCAGAGCGGCGGCGCTGTCGAGGGAGCGAGGCGAGCCGCCGGAGCGGGTCGCGGTACACCTGCTCGCAACGACGGCCAGCGGCGACCTCGAAGATGCTCAGAACCTACGCCACGCCGCACAACGTGCCACGGCGCGCGGTGCGCCCGATGCAGCTGTCCCGTTGTATCTCCGGCTGCTCCAGGAACCGCTTGACGCCGGCGATCGCGTCGCAACGCTGCTCGAGCTGGGGCGCACCGAATACGTCGCGGGGCAGATGATCACCGCGACCGAGCACTTGGGAGCGGCGCATCGCGACGCACCTGACCCGATCACGAGAGCACGAGCGCTGACCCTCCTGCTGCGGGCCAGTTCAGACCGTCCCGCGCTGGCGACGCTGGGTGAGTTGATTGAGCCGACGATCGCGCAGCTCGGCCCTGACGACCGTGAAGTGGCACTGCATCTGCGGGCCTTCGGAATCCTCATCTGGCGACCGGGCGCACCGACCGACGAGCAGATCGAACCGCTCGCTCAATTGGCCGGCGATACGCCGGGGGAAGCGGTCGTGCTCGGGCATCTGATCTTCCGACGCGTCAGCTCCGGCGCAACGGCCGCAGAGGTGACCCAGCTCGCTGAGCGCGCCGCGCGCCAGGTGGACGCGCTGGCCGAGAACGGAACCACGACCACGGCGTTCTCAGGCGTGGTTCTCGGGTTGCGCTGGTGCGACCGTCTCGAGCTCGCCGAGCAGGTGCTCGACCGGGCGATCGCGATCGCCCGCAGGCACGGATCGATGCTCGATTTCGCCAACGCGCTGGGCCTCCGCGCCGAGGTGCACGTCCGCCGCGGGAGGCTGCGGGAGGCTGAGGCGGATGCGCGCGCTGCGGTCGCGGTGGAGCTCGAGGGACGGTGGGGGTTCGCGCGCGGTGTCACCGGGTTGCTGCAGTCGCTGGTGGCGCAGGGACGAACCGAGGAGGCGGTGCGGACGCTTCACGCGGAACTCGGCGACGGCACGCTCGCCGACATTCCTCCGATGCTCGCGCTGATGCTGACTCGAGCGCGGGTCTGGGCGGCGTCCGGTGACCACCCGCGCGCGCTCGCCGAGTTCGACGAGGCGATCCGCCGTCGCGAGAAGTGGGGCGGGGTGACGCCGAGTTGGATCGGCGACCTGCTCGCGGCCGCCGAGAGTCATCATGCGCTTGGCCGCCCGGACGATGCCGCGCCGCTGCTGCTACAGGCCCGCGCGCTGGCAGACCGCTGGGGCACGCCCGGCCCGCTCGGGCAGGTGTTGCGAGCGCAGGCGATGCTCGGGAGCGACGGCGACCGGACGGAGCTGCTGCGCGAAGCGGTCGCGTTGTTGGAGCGCTCACCGGCACGCTTTGAGCTCGCCCGAGCGCTCGTCGACCTCGGTGGCGCGCTGCGCCGCTCCGGGTATCGCAGCGACTCCCGCGAACCGCTCCGTCGCGGGTATGACCTGGCCCGCTGGTGCGGTGCCGATGCACTCGCCGAATACGCCCGCCAGGAACTCGCCGCGAGCGGAGTCCGCATCCGACGCCACCAGCTCACCGGCGCCGAGTCACTGACTCCAAGCGAGCGACGCATCGCCGACATGGCCGCCGACGGTGCGTCCAACGCCGAGATCGCGCAGGCCCTGTTCGTCACCGTGAAGACAGTCGAGATGCACCTCACCCACATCTACCGCAAGCTCGATATCTCCGGCCGCGGCGATCTGACCCGCGCCCTGGGCGAGTCGGCCGCGGAACCCCAAGGCTAGGGTCGAAGACCAGGGTCGGCCCCGTCGCGCGGCACTTCCGGCGGTGGAACGATCGACACGTGTCAATCACTCACTCGGAGGCGAACATGTCGATCAAGCTTCACTGCTGCCCGAACACATGGGCCAAGCTGCCGAGCCATCCGTGCTGGAAGGTGCAGAAGGCACTCAACGAGCAGGGCATCGAGTATGAGCTGGTGCCCGGTCCCGGGCGTCGCAGCCGACGCTCCGAGCTCGAGAGTCTCAGCGGTCAGCGTCGCTATCCGGTGCTCGAGTTCCCCGACGGCACGGTCTACCGCGAGGAATCGGCGGAGATGGCCAAGCGGATCAGTAGCGGCAAGCTGGCCCCGGTGCACGCCCAGCAGGCTGCCTCCTGACAGGACGGCCTGCGTGGCGGGCTGAGTCAGTCCGTCCCGGCCGCGGCGAGGGCGAGTTGCACGCAGGCGGCTCGCACCTCATCGGGCGTGATCGCGAAGGGCTGGGCCAGGCCGGGCGCGATCTGACGCAGTCCAGCACCGGCGCGGGCGAGATGCAGGACCCCGATCGCCTGGAGGTAAAGCTGGTTGGCGCGCAGTTGGGGCTCGGCGACCCCGAGGTCGTACAGGACATCGGCGAGCCATCCGATCCAGGCCGCCGTCGCCTGGCTCAGGCGCAGCAACACGACGTCGGAGACCTGCTCCTGCAACTCCGCGGGCTCTCGGATCAGGGAGAGCGCGCAATCGAGGAAGGCGGGGTGCTCGATGCCGTAGTCGGCGAACGCCTCGAAGCCGCGTCTGAGCCGCTCGCCGGCGCCGGCGACGTCTTCGTTGACGGCCACGAGCAGGGCGCTGATCTCGGCGAGATAGCGCGTGGTTGTCAGCGCGAACAGCTCTTCTTTGGAGACGAAGTGCCGGTAGACGAGGGCCTTGTTGATGCCGACTCGGCGCGCGATTCGGTCGATGCGGGCATCCTGTCGCCCGGCCTCGTCGAACAGGTCGCGAGTGGCATCGACGATCTGGCGCTCGCGCTCGCGGTGGACGGCGGCGCGGGACTCGCGGGAGGGGGACACGCCACTCATCGTAACTAATCGTCTAACCTTTGTTTACAGTGTTGATGCTCGACCACCGCTCGGTTCGTCTGCATGGGCGCGACATCGCGTATGTCGTCGGGGGTGAAGGTCCGACGCTGTTGCTGATTCACGGCATCGGCGGCGACTGGCGCACGTGGGAACCGGTGCTCGACGGCCTCGCGCTGAACCATCACGTCGTGGCGGTTGACCTGCCCGGCCACGGCGGTTCGACGAAGGGCCCCGGTGACTACTCGCTTGGGACGCTCGCCAGCGCGCTGCGCGACCTCAGCGGGGCGCTCGGCATTGAGAAAGCGACGGTGGTCGGCCACTCGCTCGGGGGCGGCATCGCGATGCAGTTCGCGTATCAGTTCCCGGAGCGCTGCGACCGCATCGTGCTGGTATCCAGCGGTGGCCTCGGCCCCGATGTCGGTCTCATCCTTCGCCTCGCCACGCTTCCGGGCAGCGAGCTCTTTCTGTCGCTGACCGCTCCGGTGGCTCGCTGGCTGGTCGACCTGGCCGCCAGCGCCGGACAGAAGCTGCGGATCCGCGCCGCCGCTGACGCCGAGCATTACGCGCGTGCCTACACAGCGCTCGCCGACCCCGAGTCGCGCGCGGCATTCCTCGGCACCCTGCGTGGGGTCGTCGGGACGAGCGGTCAGCTCGTTGACGCTCGCGACCGCCTGTACCTCGCGGGACACATGCCGACACTGATCGTGTGGGGCGAGCGGGACGGCGTGCTGCCCGCCGACCACGGACACGCCGCCCACGAGGCCATCCCGGGCAGCCGGCTCGAGATCTTCGACGACGCCGGCCACCTTCCCCAGCTCGACGACCCCGGGCGGTTCGTCCGGGTCGTCGATGACTTCATGGAATCGACCGAACCGTCCATGTTCTCGTTCGAGCGCTGGGCAGAGCTTCTGCGCTCGAACGGAGACGCCGTCGTAACCTGAGCAGGGCGTCTACTTCGCGCCGTCTGACCGGTTCAGCGTCTTGGACGCGCTATCGATCACCTTGCGGATGAAGTCATATTGCGAGTGGACGAGCCGGTCGGCCATCTCGAGGGCGGAGTCGACGACCTCCTGGCGGCCAGTCGGGCCGTCACCGTGTGGCAACGACGGCAACGCGTGGTCGACGGTCTCGACGAACTTGCGTACGGCCTCGATCGCGGCCCGCTGACTCTTCTCGACGGTCTCGAGGACGTCTTCGGACAACTTCGCTGTCGTGTCAACGGCGGCTTTGGGGCGTGCGGCGTGCGTGGTGCGCTTGCGGCTCGCCGGGGCCTTTTTGGCGGCTGGGGCCTTTTTGGCGGCTGGGGCCTTTTTGGCGGCCTTTGCGGCGGGACCGCGTTTCGTTGGAGTTTTAGCCATGACAATCCTTCCTGCAGGGCAGGGATGCGTTGGCCTTCAACGCTAAGTCACGGGCGCGCCCGCGCCATCCGTAAACATTTCCGGCCGCGTCCGTAGAAAGCGGACGCACTGCGCGAGCTGCCGGGAAGGATCTGGCGCGGCGAACGTCTTCAAAGGCATGAGACGTAGGACCGCACAGACGGCGCAACCCGATCCCGACCTCGTCGACGAGATGCTCGAGTGCTACATCACCTGGCGCGAGCGGCGGACCGGGGTGCAGGACGCCTACGCGGCCTGGCGTGCTGCGGCAGCGCATGATCGTGAGCGCGCCTTCCACGCGTACGTGGCGGCGCTCGATCGCGAGGAGCTCGCTGCCGAGGAGTACCAGCGGGCCGTCGAGCGATCGGTCGCGGCTTCGCCGAGCGACGGCTCGTGACTTTCGACGGACCGTGCGGCGCGGCCTCGTAGTCCGCCCAACCCTAGGCGAAGAACTGGCTGATGTCTGCGTACTCCGCCGGCTGATCGCAGCACATCCGTTCGTGGAGGTATTGCAGGATCTCGTCGAACAGGAGGTTGGGCATGCACCTGCCTCGTGCGATCAGGTCGGAGCGAAACTGCTCGAACGCGTTCATCCATTCGCGGTACGCGACGACCCCGGGATCCTCAGCGGGCCACTTCGCCTGAATGTAGTCGCGCGCCACCGAGAATCCCGATGGCGCGGCCAGCTGCGCGCCGGCGACGAGGCCGCCCGCGTCGGGCACCTGGTGATAGACGGAGGTGATCTCGTTGAGGAACCGCACCCGGTAGCCCAGGTCGCCGGTCAACGCCAGCCAGAGGTCCCAGTCCTCGCACACTGACAGCGCCTCGTCGAAACGCACCGGCGTGTTGCGGAAGTTGCGCACGATCACCGAGCCGGTGTGCAGGAAGTTCGCGACCATGAGGAGTCGGTGGTCGTACGGGTACGCCTTGAGCGGAAACGCCGCGAGATCCGGGGGCCGGCCGTTCAGCCGCCGGTCAGCGACGGCGGCACCGAGGTAGACAAAGTCCGCGTCGTCGTGCTCCAGTGGCCCGCAGCCCGATGCGAGATGGCCCGGCATGAACAGGTCGTCATCGTCGAGGAACGCGATGTATGTACCGGCCGCGCGCTCGAGCCCGACGTTGCGCGCCGCCGCCGGGCCCCGGCGCCGGTCAAGTTCGACGAGCCTCAACGGCATCACGCTCTGCCAGTCTCGGATCACCGAGACGACGGAATCGCCACCGTCGTTCACGACGATCGTCTCGACGACGCCGTCGAGACCTTGCGCGGCGACGCTGCCGAGTGCGGCGTGCAGAAGTCGTGGCCTGTTGAACGTCGGGACGATGACGCTGACATGCATGTCGCTCGAAGCGTCGCAGACGCATCGAGGCGCTACGCTTGAGGAGCACACCTTCGTGGGGCCTCTCCCTCTCTCTCAGCCCAGCGGTGGTCTTCTCTGCGAGAAGAGTTGGGAACGAGGCGGGCATGAGCACCTCAGGCCCCGGGTTGTCGGCCCGACAGCAGTTGGCGGTGATCTCCCGCTCAATGGGCGATTTGCAGCACGAGCACTATGGTCACGAGTCGGCCAGGGTCAACGCGTACGCGATCAGCGACATGATCGTGGTGGTCGCGCGGTTAAAGCACCTGACGCCGCTTGAGCTGTTGCTGGTGGATGGAGGCGAGCCTGAGCGCGTGCTCGCTCTGCGCGCGGAGTTCGCTCGCGTGATGTCCGAGTCCTACACGGAGATGGTCGAACGGGTCACCGGCCGAACGGTCGTCGCGTTGCTCTCGCAGGCGCATGTCGACCCCGGCATCGTGGTCGAGACGTTCTTCCTGGACCGACGGCTCGGGTCAACGGTCACCGAGGGCCTGGCTGAGGTCATCGACCTCCCAGAGGCGGTCGACTTATCCCGCGACGAGCGTGAGAGGCTCGACTGACGTCTTCTCCCAGGCGCGCAGGGTTCCCAGGCTCGACCGGAACACCTACCGGCATGACGCGCGCGCTGATCGTCGTCAACGAACCGGTCGAGCGTCTGCCAGGTCCTTCGGGTCAACGGGCCTTGACAACGGCACCGGCTTGCCGTCTGCGTCGAGGAGCCTGGGCGCGTGGTCAGGAGCCACTGCGGCTTCATCCATCCGCACCAGTCCGGTCTTATCCGGCGCCTGACCCGCGTCCTGGACGCGGTCCGTCCAACCACTGATGTTGTCGTACCAACGCCGGGCGGCCGTTCCGTATGGGTCTGCGTACCAGCCCCCGGAATGCGCAGCTGGCTCCGCAACGCGGCTCTTGCCGCTTCGGAAACGAAAGGCCATGACAAACCTCCTCCCGCCGTGCACTGACTGGAGCGCTCCGGCGTCCTCCGGCGTACGTGACGGAGAACCAGACGTATTGACGGCGTTTCTGTCGCCCACACGAAACGACCCGTGAGGTCATCAAGAAATGGTGGCCGGCGCGAGCACTTCGCAGGTGCGGGCAAATCAGCCCGAAGCACGACTGTACTCGCCGCACGGCACCGTAGTCCCTGGCAACCCGATTACGCGATTACCCCGATGGCTGCCCCGCCGTGGCGGCGTAGGTTCTTCATACCGAGGCCTTCAAGGAGGTGAATTGCCATGCGCGTGTTGCTTGCCCTGGTCGGCGTCGTGCTGGCAGCGCCAGTGCTGCTTCTCGTCGCGATCGCCATGGGGCCCGTCGCCCTGCTGATCGCGGCCCTCGTCGGAACGGCTCTCGTCGTCGCGGGAGTCGCGGAACTGGTTCTCCGTCCGACCGGACCGTCCGCGGATCTCGCGGGCACACTAGTGCACTAGATCCCATCCCTGCGCGCCCATATGATGGATCCGGTGGGCGCGCGTCTCCGCATGCGGATCGTAGTTCCCGCGACGTTGATCGCCGTCCTGGTCTTGACCGGGATGACGAGCGTCGCGGTCGCCGTGCGCCCTCATGCCTCACCGACGTTCACCGCGAACTACCGGGGTTCGGATCCCGACGGCCGCGTCAGCTTCACGCTCGGCGGGGCGTACAACGAGCCGCTGAACCGGCCGCCGTTCACCACCTACGAGCTGTACGACCTGAAGTTTGCGACCGAGTGCTCGCGATCGGGCACGAAGGTGCCGGGACTCATCTCCCTCCCGCACGCTCGGCGACATGCCAGTCAGCAGATGCACTTCACGTATCGCGCACACGGGTTCGTGATCCGCGGCGTGCTCTACGGGCCTCTTGGCAGGCCGAAGTTCAAGGGCACGGTCGAGGTCGTGAGGCGGGGGTGCGACGGTGACGTGCTGCCCTGGACGGCCCGGCTCGTGCTCTGATCCGAGGCCGTGATGCGCTGTCCGCAGTGCGCATCTGAGGTTCCCGATGGGATGCGGTTCTGCGGTTGGTGCGGGGCCTCGCTCCCCACCAGCGTCGCCCCGGCCCTCGAGCGGCGACTCGTCTCCGTGCTGTTCTGCGATCTCGTCGCGTTCACGACGTTCAGCGAGGCGCGTGACCCCGAGGACGTCCACGAGGTCCTGGGCCATTACTTCTCGCTCGCGCGCCAGGCCATCGGTGACTACGGGGGCACGATCGAGAAGTTCATCGGCGACGCCGTCATGGCGGTCTGGGGCGCTCCGGTCGCGCGCGAGGATGACGCCGAGCGCGCCGTGCGGGCCGGTCTTGACCTGACGACGGCGGTCGCGGGATTGGCGGAGCGGCTCGAGATTCCGGCGCTGCGGATCCGCGTCGGGATCCTCACCGGCGAGGCGGCGGTCGAGGTCGGCCGCGTCCAGGAGGGGATGGTCGTCGGCGACGCGGTCAACACGGCGGCGCGGATCCAGTCGCTCGCGGACCCGCTGACCGTGCTGGTCGACGACGTCACGCGGCTGGCCTGTGAGCGGTCGATCGCGTTCGAGCCGGCGGGGCGCCACGAGGTGAAAGGCAAGGCCGAGCCACTGCGGGTGTGGCGGGCCGCGCGCGTCCTCGCCCGGCGCGGCGGGGGCGGCCGCAGCGGCGCGGTTGAACCGCCGCTCGTCGGCCGGGACCGCTCGCTGAAAGCTCTCAACGACGCGCTCGAGCGAGTGCTCGCGCCCGGTGCCGGGGCGGAGCTCGTGACCGTGACCGGCGAGGCGGGAATCGGCAAGTCCCGACTGATCTGGGAGTTCGAGAAGCACGCCGACGGGCTGGCCGCTGAGGTCGCGTGGCATCTCGGACGCGCGGTCAGCTTCGGCCGCGGCGCGGCATTCAGCCCGCTGGCGGACATGGTTCGGATGCGGGCCGCGATCGCGCCCGACGACCCGCCGGCGCGCCAACAGGAGCAGCTCCACGGACTGCTCGTCGACCTCTTCGGAGACGAGAGCGCCGACGGTCACCGCGTCGAGCAAGCGCTGCGTCGCCTGCTGGAGTTCGACGATGGCACCCAGCTGATCGAGCGCGGTGAGCTGTTCGCGGCGTGGCGCGGTCTGTTCGCCGCGCTGGCCGAGCGCCAGCCGGTCGTGATGACCTTTGAGGAGCTGCAGCAGGCCGACCAGGCGCTGCTCGACTTCATTGCCGACCTCGTCGAGTGGGCGCGGTTCCCGCTCCTGATCGTGGCCGTCAGTCGCCCGGACCCGCGACTGGACGAGCTCACGCCGACCAGCCACGTTGAGCTCGTCCGGCTCGCCCCGGATGAGATGGACGCGCTCGTCAGCGGCACGGTCAAAGGGGCTCCCGAGCCGCTGATCGCCGCGATCCGCGCCGACGGCGGCGGCGTCCCGCTGTACGCGGTGGAGACACTCCGCGGGCTCGCCGACCGGGGCGTGCTCGCGGTCGAGGACGCGTCGTACGTCCTGCGGGGTGCGCTCGGCGAGTTCACGCTCCCCCCGACGATCCGCGCGCTGATCGCCGCCCGGCTCGATGGACTCGGGGCGCTCGAGCGGAGAGTTCTCACCGGCGGTGCCGTGATCGGTGAGCGATTCACCGCCGCGGCCGCGGCGGCGGTCGCGGGCATCGACGGACGCGACGCCGCCGCGCTGCTCGCCGGGCTTGTCGCCAAGGCGTTCCTGGCGAGCGAGGGCGATCCTCAGGCCGGGTCCCGCAGCCGGTTCGCATTCCTCCAGGGCGCGGTCCGGCGCGTCGCGCTCAGCGTGCTCTCGCGCCGGGAACGCAAACGCCACCATCTCGCCGCGGCGGAGCATCTCCTCGGCGACGAGGCCGAGCCCGAGCGCGCCGCGGCGGTCGCCGGCCATCTGCTCGCGGCGGTCGACATCGAGCCGAACGCGGCTGATGTCGGCGACATCCAAGCCCGTGCTCACAAGGCCCTGCGCGCGGCGGCCCGGCGCGCCGCCGCCGTCGGGGCGCTCACCGACGCACTTGCGTTGTACGACCGCACGATTGAGCTGACCGAGGACGAGCACCACCGGGCGACCTTGCTTGAGGACGCCGGCCTCGTCGCCTGGCGCGCGGACGAGCCGGAGACCGCTGCCCAGCGATATCGCGCCGCGGCGGAGTTGCACGCCGCCGCCGGCCGTCGTCGGGAGGAACTGGCCGCGCGGGCGCAGGAGCTGCGCTGGCTTCAGTACGAACGCTCGCCGCACGATCTGCTTCCGGCGCTGCGTGAACTCGATCAGGCGCTCGCGGGCGACGATGACCACGCCAGCGCCCTCGCGGCGGCGACGCTGTCGTTCACGCTCTACCAGCTGGGCGAGAACGACGAGGCGCTCGCGGCGGCCACCCGAGGCGCCCGGATCGCCGAGGGCTGCGGCGACTGGCCTGAGCTCGTGCACGCGCTGGCGCAGGAGGGGAGCGCACTCGCCGAGCTTCAGCGGCCGGAGGAGGCGATCGCCGCCTACTACCGCGCGCTCGACGTGGCCTCCGACCACGTGCCGCGCCTGCTGGCAATCCTGTGGGACAACGTGTCGATTTCGCTCGCGTCGGTCGGGCGCTACGCCGAGGCAGCCGATGCGGCGCGCGAGGCGATCGCGGCGGCCGAGCGAGCGAGTGAGCGCGTGGCCGACCGCTGGGCCCGGCTCGCGCTCGGACGCTCGCTGTGCTCACTCGGTGACTGGGCCGACGCCGTCGGAGAGATCGAGTCGGTCAAGGATGACGTCCCTCCGATTCAGGTGGGCATGGCGTTGGCCCCACTGGTCGTGATCGCCCTCGCCCGCGGTGATCACGACCGCGCGTCGGCGCTTGTCGCCGAGCATGACCGTCGCTGCAGCGAGGCCGGCGCCAGCCTGTTCGAGAGCGACTTCCGGGCGCTGCGCAAGACGGTCCTCACCACTGACCCGGCCGAAGCAGCGGGCATCGTCGCCGACGCGGAGATCGCGGATTTCGCCGAGTGGAGTGGATGGCTGTCCCCGGTGATCGACAAGCTGCTGGCGTCGGAGACCAGCGAACCGCTTCAGCGCGCCCTGACGGCGCTGCGGACCTCCGACCCGATGAAACAGACGCCACCCGTGCGGGCGCAGGCCGAGCGCCTCGCCGGTCATCTCGCGGCGCGCGGCGGCGACCCTCAGTCGGCACAAGAGGCGCTGTCGCGCGCGGCGCGGCTCTCCGCCGAGTGCGAGCTGGCGTTCGAGAACGCGGTGATCGAGCTCGAACGGTGCGAGCTGAGCGGCGGTGACCCGGATCACCGTCTTTCGCTCGCGCGTGAAACGTTCGCCCGCCTCGGCGCCGCGCCGTGGCTCGCACGCGGCGATCGGACCACGGCGGCCCTCGGCTGACGCAGGGCGCCGGCGTGGGTCCGGGCGCTCGGGTCGCGGCGGACCTTGAGCACGCTGGCGATCGTGGTCGCGGCCAGGGCCACCGCGATCACGGCGAGCGAGAGCCCGGTCGACACCTCCGGGATCGAGTGATTCTGCCCGTGGGCGAACTCGAGGACGAGCTTGACGCCGATGAATCCGAGGATCGCGGCGAGCCCGGTCGACAGGTACACGAGCCGATCGAGCAGGCCGGAGACGAGGAAGTACAGCGCGCGGAGCCCGAGCAGCGCGAACGCGTTGGCGGCAAACACGATGTAGGCGTGGTTGGTGACGCCGTAGACGGCCGGGATGGAGTCGAAGGCGAACAACACATCGCTGCTGCCGATCGCCAGCAGCGCGAGGAGCAGCGGCGTGAACGCCCGGCGCCCGCCGACGCGGGTCACCACACGCCCCCCGTCGTAGCCGTCGCTGATCGGTAACCACCGCCGTGCCGCGCCCACAACCGCGTTGTCTTCGACCGACGGGTCGGCGTCGCGGTGTCGATAGAGCTGAAGTGCCGTGACGACGAGCGCCACCCCGAACACCAGGAACATGAACGAGAACGTGGCCAGCAGTGCGGCGCCGAGCGCGATGAAGACGGCGCGCAGCGCGAGCGCGATGACGATGCCGATCGTGAGCACCTTGGGCTGCTGCGCCGCCGGAACCGCGAAGGCGCCGAGGATGATCACGAACACGAACAGGTTGTCGACCGACAGGCTCTTCTCGACGACGTAGCCGGCGAAGTACTGCGCCCCGACATCCCAGCCGGCGATCGTGCCGAACGCGATGCCGAACACGACCGCGACGGCGATGTAGAACAGGGACCAGCGGACCGCTTCAGCGAGGCCGATCTCGTGCGGCCGGCGTGCGATCAACAGCCAGTCGACCGCGAGCAGCCCCGCGATCAAGACGAGCGTGACCACCCAGGTCACGACGGTGACATGCAGCATCGAGCGCTCCTAGAGGCGCGGCTTGACGCCAGCCACGGCTCGCGAGGAACCGTGGCTGGCGCGGGTTGCGGGACCCGTCATGCGACGAGGGCAAGGACCTGGCCACGGCCGTCCAGTGCCCGCAGCCGCCGGATTCGCTCAGCGAGCGGCGGGTGGGTCATGAACAGCGTGGCCAGCCCCCGACGCGGGAGCGGGTTGACCGCGTAGAGCGACGCTTCTGCGGGGTTGACGTTCATCGGGAACGCCTGGGCCCCGCGCTCGAGATGCTCGAGAGCATCCGCGAGCGGCGCCGCTCGGCCGAGCAACTGGGCACCCGTGGCGTCAGCGAGGTACTCGCGCTGGCGCGAGATCCCGAGCTGAAGCAGCATCGCCGCGATCGGCGCGACGATGATCGCCGCGAGCGTGCCGAGCAGCCCGAGCGGGGAGTCCTCATCGTCGGAGCCGCCGAACAGCATGGAGAACTGAAGGACGGTCGCGATCGCCGAGATCGCTCCGGCGACCATCGCCGCGATCGACGTGATGAGGATGTCGTGGTTCTTGATGTGGGCGAACTCGTGAGCGAGGACGCCCTTGATCTGATCGGCCGGCAGCTGCTCGAGCAGCCCCTCGGTGACCGCGACCGCCGCGTGCCGTGGGTTGCGGCCGGTCGCGAACGCGTTGGGCTGCTCCGATGGGATCAGATACAGCCGCGGCACCGGGACATCCGCCCGGTGGGCGAGGTCCTCGACCATCTGTCGGAGCCACACCGCCTGGTCTGGCTCAAGCGGCTTGGCGCGGCTGGCCGCGAGCGCGATCTTGTCTGAGAACCAGTACCCGACGAGGTTCATCCCGACCGCGAGGACGGCGAACAGGTACAGGGCACCTCCACCGATCGCCGCACCGATCGCGATCAGCAGACCGGTCAGGGCGGCGATCAGCAGCCAGGTACGAATATGGGTAGCGAACCGGGTCGCTGTGATGCTCATGGTCTCGAGTCTCCTTTCGACTGAGCGCCGTGCTTTGACGTTCAGCCGAAGGTTTCTCCCGCCCCACTTGGGGCCGACGTGCCCGGGCCTTAAGGCCGTACTGACGAGCAACGTCCGTTCGGGGATACTGCCCCCCGGCACTGATGAGAGTAGCGCCCGGATGACCGGTTCAGCTGAATCTTGAGCAACTTCTTACGAAGCCCGGTGCCTGTCCGCCTCGGCCTCGCTCAGGAAGTCGTCGACGATCCGGTTGTACGCATCGCCGGACGCCGGAATCGTGTGACCGCGACCGGCGATCACCGAACGGCGGGCGCCGATCCGCTCGGCCACGACGTCGCACACCGTTTCGAACACGGGTGAATGGCCGCCGGAGATCACGAGCTTGGGGAACGCCGCCGCGGCGAGGCGCTCGAACGGGACGTCCGCGTGCCACGCCGGTCGCTCGCGGGCGGAGATCATCACGCCGCGCTCGAGTTCGGGTGGGAGGGTCTCCGGCGTTGCGTGGGTCGAGTGAACGCCGGTGCGGAACAGGCGCAGGAACTCGGCCGGTGGCAGGTCAGCGGCGACGCGGTACAGCCGCTCGCCCCCGTCGACCATCGCGTCGGCCGTCGGATCGCCGGCGGCGAGTCGCAGCAGTCCAGGCTCGGACACGATCAGCGAACGGACGGACGACGGCCGCAACGCGGCGGCAAGCAGGGCGATGACCGCCCCGTAGGAATGGCCGACGAGGTGCGATCTCGCTTCCGCGCCTTCGCCGAGCAACGCCGCGATGAGCTCCGCCTCGACCGCGAAGTCACCCTGCTCCAACGGCGGGCTGTCACCGAACCCGGGCCGGTTCGGCATGAGGAGCGTCCACGACTGGTTCAATGCATGCTGCTTGCGCCACGTCTGCCGGGCCCCGACGATGCTTCCGTGCACGAGGACCACGGTCGGGCCGCTCCCGACGCGCTCGACGTCGAGATCGCTCACCGTGACCGGGTCGAGACTCATCGCAGAGCATCCTCTCCGATCGCCGTTGCCTGCGGGCGAGACGGGGCGTCGAGGCCCGGCTTCTCGACCAGCGAAATGGCGCATCGAGAGGGTCGGGGGACGGGTCGTTGGGCCTGATGGTTGCTATAGCCACCATGAGTCCCATCGGTCCCGCGGGCCCTAGACGGTGAGTGCCTCCGATCGGCCGATCGGCCGCTTCCCCCACCGGCTGCGGGTCGCGAAATCGAGCAGTCGGTTCAGGTAGGAGGCGAGCGGCGCCACGCTGATCCCGGCCGGCTCCAGCTGCGCCCGGGCGGCGGCGTTGTCGAACTCGGTGTCGACGGCGAAGTACGGGAAGTAGGCGGCGCTCTGGCCAAGGGCGGAGCGCTGGACGCCGGTCATCGTCTTGGCGTACTCCGCGAAATCCGTGGCCGAGAGCACCTCCGGAGGCGGGCGCTTGAAGTAGCGGCTCGCCAGGTCGACGAGCTCGCCGACGCTGCTGGCCTGCGAGCCGGCTGTCAGGTGGTAGGTCTGCCCGACGGCGGTGCTTGATTGGCACAGCTCATAGATCGCGTCGGCGACGTAGTCGATCGAGACGACGTCGACCGGTGAGGACCGCACCGCGGGCACCGCGGGATACAGCCCGCGCGCAAACGCGCGCAGCGGCCAGTACAGGACGTTGAACGCGGACGTCCAGCCGCTGTTGCGGTCGCCGACGACGATGCTCGGCCGCAGGATCATCGTCGGCAGCCCCGAGGCATCCCGCACCAGCCGCTCCGCCTCGAACTTCGACTGCTCGTAGCTGTTGCGAAACGCCTGGGCGACGTCGTGATCGGACTCCAGGAACCGGCCGGCGTGCGTGCCGGCGACGTACGCCGTCGAAACGTGCGCGTAGGAGCGCAGGCCGCCGCGTTCGGACGCCAACTCGGCGAGCGAGAGCACGCGGCGCGTCCCTTCGACGTTGATCGTCCGCGCCTCCTCGAGCGGCAGCGCGAACGACACCGACGCCGCGACATGGACGATGTCCTCCACCCGCGACGCGATCTCATGGCGCCGACGAGCCGACAGACCGAGGTCCGGAGCCAGGAGATCAGCCGCGACAGCCTCAACCCGACGGTCGTACCGACGTGCGCGCAGACCGAACAGGTCGCGCAGCACAGCCGACACCCGCTCGCGCGCCGCGCCATCATCGGCCGCCCGCACCAACGTGATGACGCGCCGATCGGTGCGCTCGAGGTAGCGCTCGAGCACCTCCATCCCGACGAACCCGGTCGCGCCGGTCAACAGCAGCTCGTTGCTCATCCGCGCTCCCGGCACAGCACACCGAGCGCCCCGGCGACCCGGCCGCGCGTTTCATGAGGCTCGATCAGCTCGTCGACGAAGCCATCGCGCGCGGCGACCTCCGGGCGCAGATGCGTGTCCGCATACTCGGCAGTGAGCCGATCGCGCGCGGACTCCGGATCCTCTGCGGCGGCGAGCTCGCGGCGGTGGATGATCCCGACGGCGGGTCGCGCCCCCATCACGCCGATCTGGGCCTGTGGCCACGCGAACACGTAGTCGGCGCCGAGGTCCTTGGAGTTCATCGTGATGAACGCGCCGCCGAACGCCTTGCGCAGGATCACGGTCACGCGCGGGACGGTGGCCTCGGCGAACGCGTGGACGAGGCTCGCGCCGAACCGGATCACCCCGGCGGACTCCTGGCGGGTCCCCGGCATGTACCCCGGCGTGTCGACGAGCACGACGAGCGGAATCCCGAAGGCGTTGCACTTCGAGACGAACCGCGCCCCCTTCTGAGAGCTGTTGGCGTCGAGGACGCCACCGAGGTGGCGCGGCTGGTTGGCGATCACGCCGACCGTCCGACCCTCAAGCCGGGCGAACCCGGTCACGATGCTGCGTGCCCACCCGGCGGCGACCTCGAGCAGCTCACCGCCGTCGACGACGGAGCGGATGACGTCGCGCACGTCGTAGACGCGCCGTGCCGACTCCGGGACGAACTGCCCCGGGTCGAACCCGGGTGCCGGTCGGGTCGGTCGAGGCGCACCCGGCTCCCCGGCCCTCGCCGGCAGGTACCCGAGCAGCTCACGCGCCAACTGGGCCCCATCGAAATCGTCATCGGCGACGAAGTGACAGACACCGTTGCGCTCGTGCACCCGCGGGCCGCCGAGGCGAGCGGCGCTCACGTCCTCGCCGAGCGCATCGCGGACGACGTTCGGGCCGGTGAGGAACATGCTCGACTCGCGTGTCATCACGGTCCAGTCGGTGAGCGCGGGGGAGTACGCACCGCCGCCGGCCGACAGCCCGGTGATGATCGAGATCTGCGGCACCTTTCCGGACATGAGGACGGTCTCGCGGAAGATGCGCCCGTAGCCACCGAGCGCCGCGATCCCCTCCTGCATCCGCGCGCCTCCGGAGCCGACGAAACCGACGACCGGCACCCGGGCGCGATGGGCCAGCTGCAACACGCGGACGATCGTCTCCGCGTGCGCCTCGCCGAGCGAGCCGCCGACATATGTGCCGTCCTGGGCGTAACAGAAGACGGGCTGCCCATCGACACGTCCGGCGCCACCGACGACGCCGTCGCCCGCCCGCGTCCGCGCGCCCATGTGGCGCGAGATGACCGCGGAGCGGATCACCTGAAGCGAGCCCGGATCACACAGCGCCTCAAGCCGCTCGGTGGCGGTCAAGGGCTCAGTCGCGCGGCGCTCGGTCTCCGGTGCCTGGGCCAGTGCCAGCACGAGCTCATCCGACGGCTCCCAGACAGAGGACCGAGTTGTGGCCGCCGAACCCGAACGAGTTGGACAGCGCAACCGCCCGATCCGAGTCACGCAGCGGCCGAACGGAGTCGGGGACGTAGTCAAGATCCATCCCCTCCTCCGCTTCCTCGTAGCCGAGGGTCGGCGGCGCCACGCGCTCACGCAGCGCCAGCACCGTCGCCACGGCTTCGACGGCGCCGGCGGCACCCAGGAGGTGACCGATCGCGGACTTCAACGACGACACCGGCACGCGCGCCGCGTCATCGCCGAGCGCGCTCTTCAGAGCCACCGTCTCGGCCCGATCGTTGAGCGGCGTCGATGTCCCGTGCGCGTTGACGTAGTCGACATCCGGCGGCGTCAGCGACGCGTCGCGCAGCGCCCGGCCGATCGCCTGCACTGCACCGCGGCCCTCAGGCTCCGGTGCCGTCAAATGGTGCGCATCCGAGCTTGCGCCGTAGCCGAGCACCTCGCCGAGAATGCACGCTCCGCGGGCGGACGCAGCGTCCGCGTCCTCGAGCACGAGCACACCCGCTCGCCACGAACCCGTCACGCCGCGCATCGAACGGGCGCGAGACGCCGGTCTGAGACGTTGCGTCCATCGCCGCGAACGCGGCGCGGGCGAGGGCGTCAGCGCCGCCTCGGCGCCTCCGGCGAGGACCGCGACCGCGTCGCCGGACTGGATCATGCGCGTGGCCACGCCGATCGCGTGCGAACCGGCGGCGCACGCCGAGCCGACGCTGTAGGTCTGGCCCCGCAGGCCGTGGCGCATCGCGAGAACGCCCGCGGCGGCGTTGGACATCATCAGCGGCACGAGCAGCGGGGGGACACGCTCGGACCCGCGATCGCGCAGCACATCGTGCCCGGACTCGATCGTCCCGAGCCCGCCGATCCCGGTGCCGATGACGCAGCCGACGTCCGCCGGGTCATACGGAAGCGAGGCGTCCCAGCCGGCGTCGGCGACCGCCTCGGCACCCGCGGCAACCGCCAGCTGGGTGAAGCGATCGCTCCGCCGGACGTCCTTGGTCGACATGACGTCGGTCGGGTCAAACTCCGAACACGGCGCGACCCCGTCCTCGATCCCGCTCTCTCCGGCAGACCAGCGTGAGAACAGCCGGCGGGCGCCGACGCCGAGCGGCGAGACGGCGCCGAGGCCGGTGATGACGACTCGAGGCCTCATGACAGCGCTCCCTCGGCACCCTCAGGGATCTCCCATTCGACGACGGCGGCTCCCCATGTGAGGCCGGCGCCGAACGCGCCGAGCAGCACGCGATCGCCGGGCCGCAGCCGGCCGGCGTCACGCGCATGGGCGAGGGCGAGGGGGAGGGTGGCGGCAGACGTATTCGCATAACCGCCGATGCAATCGACGATCCGGTCCGCGGACAGTCCGAGGCGTTCGCCGACGCCGCGCAGGATCCGAGCGTTGGCCTGGTGGTAGACGAACAGGTCGATGTCCTCGAGGCTCAGCTCGGCGAGCGCGAGCGCCTCGAGCGTCGCCTCGGACATCCGGGCCACGGCCTGCCGGAACGTGTCCTGCCCCTGCATGCGGATCCGCAGCTCATCACGGTCGACGACGATCAGTTCCGCGCCCGCACCGTCCGAGCCCAGGCTCACATGTCCGATCCGCCCGAGGCCGGTGCTCGCGCTGAGCACCACGGCGCCGGCACCGTCGGCGAACAGCGCGGCGGTCTGCCGGCAGTCGGGATCGGTGATCCGCGACATTGCATCCGCCCCGACGAGCAACACGTGCTCCGCCCGCCCGGACTCGATCTGGGCGGCGCCAAACGCGAGGCCGGAGAGGAATCCGGTGCAGGCGGCGCCGACATCGACAGCGCCGGCGCGCGTGGCGCCGAGCGCGTGGGCGACGAGCGGCGCGGCGTTCGGCAGCAGTTCGTCGGCGGTGGTCGTCGCGACGAGCACCATGTCGAGTTCGGTGGGGTCCATCCCGGCCGCGTCGAGCGCCGCTCGACCCGCTTCCGCAGCGAGATCGGTGAGGCGCTCGTCCTCGGCGAGGATGCGCCGCGAATGAATGCCGGTCCGCCTGAGGATCCACTCGTCGCTGACGCCGATCCGCTCCGCGATCGGGGCGTTGAGGACGATGGTCGACGGCAGTCCGATCCCGAGCGCGGCGATCGCGGCGGTACGAGTGCCCGGCACGCTCGGCGCGGTGGCCGGCGCCGGAGCGGGCACGGGAGTGGGGGGCGTCCGAGAGGGCGTCCGAACAGCTGTGGCGGTTGCCATCACGCCTACGGTGCCCGCTTGGACACCGCGTCACCACCGAAACCCGCCGGTTGGGGGGAGCGGCTCCGGGGTGCGTCGTAGGCGCTCAGGCGCTCAGGCGCTCAGCCGGCTCAGGCGATCAGGCCGAGCTTCTCTGCACGCTGCACGGCCTCGAGCCGATTGCGCACGTCGAGCTTGCGGTACAGCCCGCTCGCGTATTCCTTGACCGTGTACGGAGACAGGTGGAGCTCGGCGGCGATCTCGCGGTTGGTGGCGCCCTGCGCGACCAGCGAGAGCACCTGTCGCTCGCGTTCGGACAACGCCGCCGCCGGCGCCTCGACGGTCTCCTCCTGGAATACCGAGCGACCGGTCGCGACCATGGCCACGGCCCGGATGATTTCACTCCCGCGCGAGTCCTTCGATACGAAGCCGCTCGCGCCGCAGGCCGCGGTCGCCCGCGGAGAGATCTGTCCGGCGCCGGAGATCAACAGCAGCCGCATCCCCGGCCGGACTTCGTGCAGCCGCTCGCAGATGTCCGGTCCCGACTCGGAGCCGACGAACAGATCGACGAGGGCGAGGTCGATCGTGTGCTGTGTCGCCTGCGCGATCGCCTCGGAGCCCGTGTGCGCTGAGAACGAGCGCTCGATCCACGCCTGGCGCTCGAGCATGATCCGGAGCCCCCAGTGCACGACGTCGTGATCGTCGACGATGAGCACCCGGATCGGCTGCCGGAGCCCGGCACGATCGCTCATGCCGTGCTCTCCGGCACGGCAAGGCGCACCTGCCAGCGGTCAAGGCCACGGTGGCCGAACTCCAGGACGCCGCCGGCCTGGGCCGCCTCGAGCGCGGCGATGCGCAGGCCGACGCCCGGCGGGCCGACGATCGACGATCCTTCGACGCCGTCGTTCTCGACCTCGACCGCCACCAGACCGTCCGCGCGCCGGACGCGCACCACGACCGAGCGCGCGTGGGCGTGCTTGCGCACGTTCCGAAGCGCCTCCTTGAGCACCGACTGCACCAGCGGCTCGAGCGCGGCCGGCAGGTCCGGCACCGTTCCCTCGACGCGAAGGTCGAAGTCATGCCGCTGTGCGCCCAACCGCTCGAGCTCGGACGCGAGCGTCGTGCCGGTCGGCCTCGGGGTTCGTCCCAGCGGGCGCTGCAGCGCCGAGCGCAGGTCGGTCAGGGCGATCTGGACCTCGTCGGCGCAGCGCTCGCGCGAGACATCCTTCAGCGGGCCGGGGGGAGAGAGCGCCATCGAGACGCCGAACAGGCGCTGGACGACGCGCTCGTGGATGTCGCGCGCGAGGTCGATCCGCTGCTGCAGCTCATGGGCCCACTCGCCGTAGTAGGTGGCGGTCCGGGCCGTCGAGGCGAGCGCCAGCGTCTTGCCGAGCGTCCACAGCAGTTCGCGGCGCTCGTCGTCGAGCGGGCTGTGGCTGGGCGCCGGCTCGGCGATGATCACACCCGGCCACCGGCCACCCGCGGAGACGGGCACGTACACGAGCGGGTGATCGCCGACGAGTCCGGCGAACTCCGGCGGGATCTCGGGCATGGCCGGAGGCGCGACCTCGATCACGCGGTCCTCCCGCAGCGCGCGCTCCGCATCGGGCGCGAGATCGAGGCTGACGGGGAACTCGGCGAAGTGCTCGAGGGACATCCCGTGCGCGCCCGCGGCATCGACGCGCCGCGTGACCTCGTCGAAGCGAAAGATGATGGCCCGCCGCATCCCGGCGATCCGGCACACGCCCTCCGCGAGGCGGGAGTAAAACGCCTCGCGATCGAGGTCGGGCTCGCCGCTCGAGAGAACCTCGACGAGCAGTTCAATCGCGGCCCGGGCACTCGGGGCATCGCCTGATTGCGCGCGGTCGGTCACGGCCATCCCTCGATGGTGCCCGAGGCAGGCGCAAATTTGAGGCGTCCGGACCGGAATCCCCCCGAATGGGGGGTCGGTCCGGGTCAGGGCGTACCTCACGGAGCTTCGCTTCCAGCCCGACCTCGTCACCGACGACGCCGACGGCACCAGGGACGCGGTCCTCGCCGCCGCCCGTGAGGCGGGCCAGCGCCTGCACCACCGCGCGCTCGTGTCAGGAGACCAGTCATCATGGGCGTCGTGCTGCCCGACACGCAGAGCTCCGGTGAGCAGCTCGCCGATCTCGGTGAGATCCAGCTGTGTTACGAAACGTTCGGAGACGACGGCGATCCGCCGCTGCTGCTGATCATGGGCCTGGCCACCCAGATGATCTGGTGGGAGGACGACTTCTGCCGGCAGCTCGCCGACCGTGGGTTCTGGGTGACGCGCTTTGACAATCGGGACATCGGCCGCTCGACAATCCTCTCGGACAATCCGGTGCCAACCCGCGGGCAGCTGCTCAGGCGTGACCCCAAGGCGGCGTCCTATGCACTCGACGACATGGCCGACGACGCCGCGAAGCTGCTCGACCATCTCGGTGTCCCGAGCGCCCACGTCGTCGGCGTGTCGATGGGCGGGATGATCGCGCAGCTGCTCGTGCTTCGGCACCGGGAGCGCGTCCGCTCGCTCGTCTCGATCATGTCGACGACGGGCAACCTCCGGGTGGGCTGGGCCGATCCGCGCCTGTTGCCGCGGCTCCTGCGCCCACCGAAGCTCGACCGGGCGAGCTTTGTCCGGGACGCGATCGAGGGCCGGCGCATCGTCGGCTCGAAGACGTATCCGGCGGGTGACGAGCGCGTCAGGGCGCTCGCCGAGCGCTCGTTTGAGCGTGGCCTTCATCCCGATGGCGGGGCCCGGCACCTCGCCGCGATCACCACCGCACCGGACCGAACGGCGCGGCTGCGCCAGCTCGACATCCCGACCACGGTCATCCACGGCACCGCCGACCGCCTGGTCAGACCATCCGGCGGCAAGGCGACCGCCGCGGCGATCCCGGGCGCGAGGCTGATGCTGATCGACGGGATGGGGCATGACATCCCGCCGTCGCTGTGGCCGCGGGTCATCGACGCGATCGTCGACACGACCGCGACGAGTTAGAGCAGCGCCGCCGCCGCGGCGACCAGCTCGGCGTTGTCGGTGGCGGCCCGCCCGTCCGGGAGCACGAGCACGTCCTCGAGGCCGACGCGCACATCAACGCCGGACGTGGCGCCGGCCGCGATCACCTCCCAGGTGCGTGCGCCGTCGCCGTGCCAGAGCTGCGAGATGCCGTCCGGGATGAGCTGCGCGATCGCGCGGGCGTCATCGGCGCCACCATCGACCTCGACGAGGGCGCGGATGACCTGGTGAGCGAACGGGCTGCCTGCCAGCGCTTCGGCGTCGGCGGGATCCGAGAGGCCCGCCTCGACGGCGATGCCCGAGTGCAACGCGGCACGCATGATTCCGGCCCAGCCGAGCTCGGAGAGGTTCACCGAGACGAAGTCGGGCGGTTGCCGCCAGTCGCGGATGGCGGCGGCCCGCGCGAACGGGTCGGGATCGATCGTCTCCGCGGTCGAGAGCCCGATCGGGAGGCCCGGAGCGGCCCGGCGGATCGCCGCGACCGCCGCGTCGCACGCCCGCGCCTTCATCGTCTGCGCACCTCCGGCGTCGCGCGGGTGCACGTGCACCGCGAAGGCCCCGGCACGCCGGACCGCCAGCGCGTCGGCGGCGAGCTCGGCGGCCGTCAGCGGGACCGCCGCGTGCTCAGCGCGCGTGCGCCCGCCGTTGAGACACGCCTTCACCGCCATCTCAGCGGCGGTGCAATCCATGGGTGATCGTGGTGCGTCACCTGTGGTTGTGTATCACTGCTTCGGTCACGACCTTGCTGGCCTGGACCGGGCCGAACGTCGGCGGCTCCGACGTCCCTTGCTCCTCCGGTTCAGGGAGCTGCCCGAGGCCGAGGCCGAGGCCGAGGCAGAGGCACTCGCCGAAGCGATCGCCAACGTCGTTCCCCGGCCCGAGGGCGCGGCCCCGCCCGTCGATCCGCACGCGATGGAGGCGCTCATCGGTGACCGTCTCAGGCCGGCGCAACGTCACTGCATGCGCCGCGTCCGGCAGCGGCTCGAATCCGGCGCGCCCATCACACGCGAGTGAGACGCGCCAGCACGAGCGTGGCTCGTGGCACTCCGTCCTGCGTCACGACGGCGACGATTGACCGCCGCGTGGGCGCGCCAGAGCGGAGCTGCAGCTTCAGCGTTCCCCGTCGGCCCCGGGCGGTGCCGAGGTCGTGGTCGAGTCCGCGACCGCGCTCGGCGAAGCGCACGCGCTGCCCGGGGAGCGGTTTGACCGTGTAGACGAGCATGCGATTGCGGCCGCGCCTGCGGATCCGCCCGCTGACCTTCGGCCGGGGCAGGCCACGCGCCAGGCGCGCCCGGGTGATCGGGCGGTCGGAGCTGACCTTCCAGGTCCCGGCGCGTGGGTTGTCGATCAGCACGTAGGTCGTGTGATTGGCCGGGAAGGCCACGATGACCGCGTGCGCCGTGCGCAGGGCGCGACCGATCGGGGTCTGAAACACAACGCCCCCGGGTCCGCTGACCGTCACCCGCGGGGCGCCCGCGGCGGAGGACACGGCGAGCGCGAGGTGAGGCAGGCCGCGGGCGACATGGACAGAGCGCATCGCCGACGCAGCCGTAGACGCAGACGCGCCGCCCGCAAACGCCCGGTAGGGCGATAGATCGCAACCGGTGAAGGGCTCGGGCCGGGCGTCGCCCCAGCGGAAGCCCCACCCGGCCTGCAGGAAGTTGAGCGAGCCGCACGCCGCGATCCCCGTGGTCGAGACGACTGCCTTGCCCGAAAGGTCCGGGAGCAGGGGGAGACGGACGGTCGCCGAGCCCTCGAGGTTGGCCCCGGCGGTTCCGACGAAGCCGGACTGATTGCTCTCATAGCCGACCGCGCCGCCGAAGAAGTCGACCTTGCCGGCCAGAGTCATCTCCTGTCCGAAGCGCTCGCCGACGTAACCGCACGTGCTCGCGGTGATCTCGACCCTGGCGATGCCACGCCGCTCGAGGTTGTCGAGCGGTGCCAGCTTGGCCTTGCCTTCGATCTTGAACGGATCCGTGCCGTTGGGGCAGTCGAGTGCGGAGATCAGGGATCCGGATCCGATCGTCCCATCGAGCGTGAACAGCTGCTTGCCCTCGACCTTCGGCCCGAGCGTCGCGCCGGCGCCGACCTTGAATCCGAACGGCGAGAGCGCGAGATCGCCGTCGAGGCGCTGGAGGAAGAGCGGCGTGTCGGGGATCGGCTGGTTGAGGCCGTCGACGGTCAACCCGGCGCGGGCCAGGTGTTCGTCGATCACGGTCACGCGCCCGCCGGCGTCGATCGTCGTCTTCTTGACCGGGAGCGAAATCAGCGCCTGGCCGGTCCAGGCCGGCTGACCGTTGATCTTCTCGTAGCGCAACAGGACGTTCTTGAAGCCGAGGGTGTGGGGCGTTCTGAAGCTGCCGGGCGTGAGGCTGATCTCGTCGATCTTGACCTCGGCGAGGGTCACCTCGAGGCCGGTGCCGTTGGTGAGCTTCAGGCTCAACTTGCCGGACGCGTCGCCGCCGGTGATCGGCAGGTGCTGAAGTTGTCCGATTGCCTCCGTGAGCTTCGACACCGACACCTCGAGTGCAAGGGACGATGACTTGCCGTCCGCCGCCCAACTCACCTTCAGCGTGCCCGAGACGGGCAGCTTCAAGAACAGCTTCTCGGCTGTTCCGGACTGGTTGACATCGAGCGAGCCGTCGGACACGGTGACCGGGAGGCGTCCGACATCGACCGGCACCGTGGTCCCGTCGAGCACGATGTCGGCCCCCGTGCCCGCAGCGCTCACCGCGGGTGCGTGCGTGTCGACGACGAGCTTGCCGCCCGGGCGGGGGTGCACCTCAAAGCCACCGACCCAGGCGGTGGAGTCGGTGGTGAACACGCCCGATCCCGGCACGGTCTCCTGCAGGCATCCCTGAACGACGGCGTGGCCGACCCGCACGTTGTCCTGGCACTGCGCCGAGAGCGGAGTGATGTGCAAGGTGACCGTCGTCTGCCCAAAGTTCGCGATCGACGCGTCGTCGCGCTGGAACAGATCCGCGTCGCCGAGCATGGCAACGAGGAGGTCGTAGGTGCCCGCCGGCAGCTGGCCGCTCGTTGACCCGCTCGCGCTGCCCGGGGCGATCACGGCGCCCGAGGGTCCGGACAGCTGCGTGCGAGCGGAGTCGTTCGATGTGCCGAAGGTCGCCGTCCAGTCGAACGCGGCGGGCTCGGTGAGGGTGAACACGACGTGAACCCGAGCGTTGGCCTGACCGAACGCCTCGTACGTGGTGGTGCCGGTCGGATTGCCGTTCGTGATGCTCGCGCTGCTCGAGCCGGAGGCGTCGAACGAGAAGGCGAGCGTGCTGCCGTCGGTGGCGCTTGCATTGACCGAGGCCACGCCCCCGGCGGCGAGCGTCTCGCCGTCGCTCCCGCTCCGGTTCACGGCCTTGCTCGGGGCGCTGTGGATGAACGTGAATCCGCCCGCCGCGGTGGGAAGCGTCGTGCTGTCGACGTCACTGGCGCCCTGCTTGCCGAACGAGAACACGTCGTTCACGGTGCCGCCGGAGGTGAACGTGCCGCTGTGCGACGTGATCACGACCGGCGGGCCCGCGGCGCGAGCCGATGTCGCGCCGGCGAGCGCCACCAGCATCAGGGTGAGCGAGAGGGCGTTCCGATTCCTCATGCGACGTGGAGGGTCGTGACCCGGCCAGTCCTGCCGACGCCGTCGCGCGGGGCGATCCGGACCGTGAGCGCTCCGTGCGGTGCGGACGGGATGAGCAGGCTCGTGCGTCGGGTGTCCGTGGCCGCGATCGTCTGCGTGCCGCTCGTGACCGTCACGAGGTAGTCGGTGGCACGTGGGGCCTTGGCCCAGGTGATGCTCAGTCCGGAGGACGTGCGCTTGGCGACCGGATGCGTGACGGCGCCCGGCGGCGCGGGCGAGGTCAGCTTGTAGCGGAGCACGGTGAGCCGAGCGCGCGGGCGGCCGTTCTCGAACACGTCGGCCTCGATCGTGTGCTTCCCGCGCGCGAGCGACCCGGCCGGGCGGAACGTGACGGTGCCGCGGTGGCGTGCGGTCAGACGTTGGACGACGGTGGTGCTTCCCGGCGCGCGGTCGAGCAGCCGCAGCCGCTGCCCTGGGATCGCCCGGGCGTTCCACGACAGTTTGAGCCTGCCGCCGCGCACCCGTGTGAGCTTGGCCGCGACGTGCGGCTTGGCGAGCTGACGCGCTCGATCGACACGAACCACCGCGGCCGAGCCGGGCAGTTGCGTGATCCGCCAGGTGCCCGCGCGCGGCCGGTGCAGGTACACGTACGTGGTGTGGAGCTGATCGACCGGCACGATGATCGCCTGGCGGTTCTTCAGCGGGTGGGCTTCCGTGGGCGTCACGAACGACACGCCTCGCGGACCCGAGACGCGCACCCGCGGCGCCCGGCCGGAGCCGCGGACGGCGAACGCGGCCACGTCCTCACCGGCGGAGACGTGGACGACGCGCCCGCGCCCGGCGGCGGCGATATCGGCGGCGTGCGGCACCACGCGGAACGGGGTGAGGTCGCAGCCGCTGAGATCCTGCGGAGGATCGACCCAGTTCTGCGTGCCGAATCCCTCGGAGATAAATCCGTACGTGCCACAGAACCCGTATCCCTCGGAGGAGACGACGCCCGTGGCGGCGATGTTGCCGATCACCGGCAGGGTCACCTGGTAGCTGCCGTCGAGGTTGAAGTCGGTGCTGCCGAAGCGGTTGCCGCTGCCCTGGAACCAGCCGGTCGCCGAGCCCTTGGCCGAGACCAGCTTCTTGACCCGGCCCACGTCGACCGTGAGCTCACCACTGACGCCGGCCTCGAAGGAGAAGTCGAGCGCGCTCGGCAGGTACGCACACATCGTCACCGTGCCCTTGAACAGGCCGAGCTTCTCCTCTTCGATCGTCGGGGAGTTGAACGTCCCGGTGAACTCGAACGGGTTCTGGCCGTGCGGGCAATCGGTCGCGGCGAGCTGGAAGCCGCGGATGTTGAGCGTGGACTTCAGGACCGGAACGTTGGCGAAATTGATGCGCTCCTTGAGGGTCGCGCCGATATCGAAGGACAGGTGCGGCAAGAGCACGAGGTTTCCCTCGACGCCGGTGAGATCCCACCCGGTTGCGCCGATCGGCACCGCGAACCCAGAGACTCCGAGTCCCACACCGCCGAGCTGCGAATCGGTGAAGAACAGCCGGCCGGTGATCGCACCCTGGTTCGGGCCGGTCTCCCCTTCCCAGGGGAACAGCGTGGTCACCTCGCCCGACCAGGTCAGGAGACCGTTGACCTTTGCCGCCTTGAACTTCCCGCCCCCGAAGCCGAGCTTCAGCGGAGGGGTCGAGTCCTTGAGTTCGACCGCGAACTCGGGCACCTGCAGTTCACCCTGCGTCAGGTCGATCGGCGCGTTGTTCGACAGCGCCAGGGTCAGCTTCGCCGCCAGCGTGCCGAGCGAGCGGCCGGTCGCGTTCGAGAACGCCGTGCCGATGTTCTTCGAGAGGTCCTCGAGCGACACCTGGCCCTCGAGCTTGGAGCTCGCGCCGCCGGGACCCCACGTCACCTTGATCTGAGCGCTCGCCGCGTTCAGCAACGGCAGCGCGATCAACCGCTCGAGCGAGCCCGCGATGTTCAGGCCGAGCGTGTACGACGGCGTGAACGGCTTGAGCTCGCCGAGCGGCGCCGGAAGCGACACCGAGTTGCTGAGGACCCAATCCACGCCGGCCCCCTCGGCGCGGATCGGGGCGCCCGTGTTGCCCGGTTCCACCACGAGCTTTCCCCCGGACTTAGGCTTGAGATCGAAGCCCCCAACCCACGCCTCCTGGTCGGTCTCGAACACGCCGGTGCCGTGTCCCTGCGAGTCCTGCCGCTCGCTGAAGCATCCCTCGGCCAATGCGAGGCCGACCTGCACCGATGGCGTGCCCGTGGAGGTGCATCCGCCGCCGGCCGCGATCGTCAGCGTCATATGGGCGTCCACGGTTGAGCTGCCGCTTGAGGCCGACGGGTCAACGGAGTTGAAGGTCGCCCTGGCGCCGGCGTCGACGAACGCGTCGACGAAGTAGGTCCCCGGTGACAGCTGGCCGGTCGTCGAACTCGAGCCGCTCGTGATCTGGAACAGGGTCCCGGCGGTGGTGCCTGTCAGGCGGACGTGTGTCACGGGCGAGTCGTTGTGTCCCGCGGACGAGGTCGAGCCGGAGATGGAAAACGTCGATGGCTCGGTGACGGTGAACCTGACGACGCCGCTGACTGACTGCTCCCCGCTGGCGGAGAGATCGTCGCCCTGCCCGCTGGTCGAGGCGTGCGCGACTGCGTGGGCCGTCGCACCGAGGACCGCTCCCGTCGAGGTGGTGCCGGCGGTCGTCGACGCATTGCCGCTCGCCGAGCCCGTTGCGCTGCAGCCATTGTTGGCGGGGGCGCAGGTTCCGCTCACCGTCGCGTCCGGAGGAGCCGCCGAGGAGCCTGATCCGCAGCCGGCGGGTGCAGGGTGCTGACCGGAATGGTTCACGGCCGAGCCGCGCAAGATCTGCGCCGACGTGAACCCGGCCCCGTCGTCGCCAACTGAACATTGAACGTTCTGCACCGGTGCAGCCGCGGCGGCATCGGACGCGAGCGCGGCACCCCACGCAATGGTCAGAACGGCAATCAGGACGGCGGTGAAACGTGACACGGCGGCTCCCCTTCGCTCCCACGGCGCCATTCCTCCAGCGCCTCGATCAACGCAAGCCACCCCAGGTATGGGCGCGGTTGTTGGTCGGGTCCGACGACCATCCCCCGGATTGGGTCTGATTCGCGTTCGACCTCGAGCACCAGACGGAGCGGCTCCTTCATGACAGCGATTCTCGTCACCGGTCGGGCGCTCGTCACTACGGGAGACCACCAGTGTTTTGACGCACGTCCGGTGCGAACCATCTGCGAGACTCGCGCGTAGAGATGGGCGTGGAACCGGGGCGAGGAACGTTCGGGCGAGGTGGAACCCTGCTGGAGCGCCAGCGGGAGTTGACGCGACTCGAATCGCTCGTCGCGGGCCTGCTCGAGCGGCGTGGTGGTTTGGTCCTGATCGAGGGACCGGCCGGGATCGGGAAAACCGTCCTCCTCGACGTGCTGGTGTCCCGCGCGACATCGGCCGGAGCGCGGATTTTGCGCGCTCGCGGCGGCGAGCTCGAGCGCGATGACCCCTTTGGGGTGATCGCCCAGCTGTTCGGGCCGCCGCTTCCCGCCGAGGAGCTCGGGGGCCTGCCGGTCGCGGCGGCTGCGGTGGTCGGAGTCGCGGAAGGCGCGATCGCGCCGCCCGGCGAGGACGCCGCTCGGACGATCCACCATGGTCTGTACGCCCTGTGTGCGAGGCTCGCTGCCGCGGCGCCGCTGATGATCGTCGTCGACGACGCGCATTGGGCCGACGAGCGTTCTCTGCGGTGGCTGCTGTTCGTCGCCCGCCGACTTGACCGGGCTCCGATCGCGATCGTGCTCGCCCACCGCCCCCGAGAGCCGGGCGCCGAGGAAGGGCTGGTCAACCGCCTGGCGATGCAGGACGCAGCGGTTCTCGTCGAGCCTCGGCCACTCAGCGCCAGCGCGACCGCCGAGCTCGTGCGCGCCGAGCTCGGTGACGGCGCTGAGGACCGCTTCTGCGCCGCCTGCGAGCGAGCCACCGGCGGAAATCCGTTTCTGCTCGTGGCGTTGGTCGCCGAGCTGCACGCCTCCGGCGTCAACCCGACCGCGGAATCCGCCGAGGTTGCGCTGGCGGTCGGTCCACAGTCGGTGGCACGCGCGACGCTCCTGAGGTTGTCGCGGGCCCCGGCTGCCGCAACGGCGTTGGCGCGCGCAATTGCCGTGCTCGAGGACGCGGAGCTCGCCGTCTGCGGCGCGCCTGGCGGAACTCGACGAGGGAACGGCCCTTCGCGCCGCCGCCGCCCTCGGTGAAGCGGGGCTTCTGGCACCCGGTCCGAGACTGCGCTTTGCCCATCCACTCGTGCGCGCCGCGATCTACGCCGACATCGACGAGCGCGAGCGCCTGCTCTACCACCGGGCCGCGGCCCACGCCCTGGCGGCCGGCGGGGCGGCCCCGGAACGCGTCGCGACGCACCTGATGAACGCTCTTCCGGCGCAGGACCCGACCGCGATCGCCGTCTTGCGTGCCGCCGCCCGGCGCACCTACACGAGCGGAGCTCCGGATGCCGCCGCCCGGTATCTGCACCGAGCGCTCGCGGAACGACCCGAGGGACGGGAGCGTGCCGAGGTGCTGCTCGAGCTCGGGCGCGCCGAGGTGCGCGCCAACCAGCCGGACGCGGTCGAGCATCTGGAGGAGTCAGTCGCCGCCGCCGGCGAGGAGTCGTCGCTGAGGGCGCGGGCGCTGCGTGAGCTTGCGCGCGCGCATATGCTCGGCGGACAGATGGCCGAGGCGATCGCCGCGTTCGAGCGTGCGGTCGCCGCGGCGGAGGAGGATCGCGAGTTGCGCCTGGCGCTCGAGGGCGAGCTCGCGGCGACGCTGGCCAACGTCACGAGCGCGACCGAGGTCGCAACTCGTCTCGCGGCGTATCGCGACCTGGCCGGCGAGACACCCGCCGAGCGGATGGTGCTGGCGCTCCAGGCATTCGTCGCGATCCAGCAGAACGAACCGGCCGAGGTTGCGGGGGCACTGATCGACCGGGCACTGCTGAGCGGCGAGTTCGTCGCCGAGCAGACGGCTGGGACGATCACATTCGCGGACGGGATCATCGCCGCCATCCTCGCCGAGCGCGAGCCGCTGTGCCTCGAGTTGCTGACCCAGGCGGTGGCCGATGCGGAGCGCCTCGGGTGGTCGATTGCGCTCGCCGCGGCGCCGTTCTTCCAGGCCTGGTGTCATCTTCGGCTCGGAGCGCTCCAGGAGGCATGGGATCGTGTGCAGGTCTCGCTCGCGGTTTCCGACGAACGCGGCTGGCAGGCGTTCACGCCGATGGCCTCAGCGGTGCTGTGCCTGATCGAGCTCGAGCGCGGAAGGCTCGACGCGGCCGCGGCGGCGCTCGAGCGTTTGGGGCTGCAGGAGATTCCGGACAGCGCCCTGTTCCAGCTCGCGCTGTACGCCCGCGGCCTGCTGCGCTCCGCGCGCGGCGAGCTCACCGCGGCGCAGGCGGACCTGTTGCTCTGCGGCGAGCGCGAGGTGGCGCTCGGCGGGCTCACGCCGGCCGCGATGGCGTGGCGCTCCCACGCGGCGCTGCTGTGCGCCCGCTCCGGGGATGCCGAGGGCGCGCGGCAACTTGCCGCCGACGAGGTGTCGCTGGCGCGGACGCTCGGCGCGCCTCGAGCACTGGGCGTGGCGCTGCGCGCCGCTGGGCTGATCGCCGGCGGGCGTGACGGAATCAAGGTGCTCCGCGAGGCGGTCGACGTGCTCGCGACGAGCGGGGCACGGGTGGAGCACGCACGTGCGCTCGGTGATCTCGGCGCGGCGCTCCGGAGAGACAACCGTCGGCGTGACGCTCGCGCGCCACTCAGTGAGTCGCTGGCGCTCGCCACTGCGTGTGGCGCGGAACCAGTCGCGGCGCGGGCCCGGGATGAGCTGCTTGCCGCGGGCGGCCGCCCGCGCCGGACTGCCCTGCGAGGACCCGAGTCGCTGACTGCCAGTGAGCTGCGCGTCGCCGAGCTGGCGGCGGCCGGACGGGCCAACCGCGAGATCGCCCAGGAGTTGGTCGTCACGGTTCGGACCGTGGAGTTTCATCTCAGCCGGGCGTACGCCAAGCTCGGCGTTCGCTCGCGGGACGCGCTCCCCGACGCGCTGAACGGACAGCACTCATAGGACGCGAAACGCCGCCCACCCCCCTCGCGGGAGATGGACGGCGCGTGCGCGGCTTCCTTACTGCATTGCGTTCTGCGTCTTGAAGACGCTGAGGGCGGCCTTGGCGTTGCCGTTGTAGTCAACGAGGCCGTAATCGTTCTCCGGGTCGGCGCTGTTGGAGTCGTTGTCCTGGTAGCAGTAGACGAAGACTGCCTTGACGTAGCTGGACCAGCTACCACGCGCGTAGTTGAACACGGTGGTCAGATTGGCCGCCTGGCCGGCTTGCGTCGTGCAGCGGTTGCTGCCGCTGGAGCAGGTCGGCCAGCCGATCTCGGTTAGCCACAGCGGCTTGTCGGAGGCGCCGTGGCTGACGAACTCCTGACGGATCGACTCGGTGCGACGCACCTGGTCATAGCCGTTGTAGGCCATGCCGGGAGTCGGGAAGCTGACGTTGGTCAGGTCGTTCCCGTACGGATGGACGACGACTCCGTCGAAGTAGTTGTTCAGATCCGGAACCGCCTGGTAGAGCCCATCGATCCACCACACCCAGTTGTTGTTCACGAGCTGGCTCTCGTTGTCGGCGGCGAGCAGGAACTTGGCGCTCGAGTCCGCAGCACGACCGGCGATCGCGGCCGCCTTCGCCAGCCGCGCATACGTGCCGGGATCGTAATTGCCGTTGTTGAACTGGCTGTAGTACGGCTCATTCCAGATCTCGTACGTCTGGATCGCCTGAGCGGCGAGGGTCGGATGCGCGGCCCAAAAACTGCCGTGTGGCCCGTAGCGGCCAACCACGGCCGCCACGAACGCGGCGTAATCAGTGGGATCCGACGGGATCGCGGTCACGCTGGGGCCAGCCCAGGACGGGGTGTCCATCAGCGTCGGCAAGACGCGGACGCCAGCCTGGGCGGTCAGCAGCATGAACTGGTCATACCGCGACCAACTGAACGTGCCGCGGGTCGGCTCGATCTGGCTCCAGTCGAACTCCTGACGGATCCACTTGGGAGCGGCCTGCGATGCGACCTGACTCATCCGCCCGGACATGTCCCCCCAGCCACTGACCGACGCGTTCAACCCGACGATCAGACCACTCGACGGCGGGGTCGTCGAACTGCTGGTCGTGGTCGTCGTTGTCGTCGTCGTTGTGGTCGTCGTTGTCGCCGGCCAGGCAATTGTGACCTCGGAGGCCCACGGGGCGCCGGTCACGTTCGCGCTCAGGCCATACTTCACGGTCTGACCCGGCACCGCGGGCGGGGTGAAGCTGGTGCCGGTGACGGTCTGGTAGGTCGTGTCACGGGTCGTGGTCGGGTTGCGGATCGTCGCCACCACATAGCTGCTGACACCGGACAGCGCAGTCCAGGTCAGCGTCGTGCCGGATACGGTGAGGGTCGGCTTGGGCGGCAGCGGGACGGGCCAGTTGATCGTGACCTCCGAGGCCCACGGAGCGCCGGACACGTTCGCGGACAGTCCGTAGTTGACTGCCTGGCCCGGGACGGCGGGCGGGGTGAAGCTGGTGCCGGTGACGGTCTGGTAGGTCGTGTCGCGGGTCGTCGTCGGGTTCTTGATCGTCGCCAGCTGATAGCTGCTCACACCGGACAACGCGTTCCACGTGAGCGTCGTCCCGGACGCGGTCAGTGCCGGCTTGGGCGGGAGCGCCGCCGGCCAGTTGATCGTGACCTCTGACGCCCACGGGGCACCGGAGACGTTCGCCCGCAGCCCGTAGCTGACGGACTGACCCGGCACGGAGGGCGGAGCAAAGCTCGTCCCGGTGACGGTCTGGTAGGTCGTGTCGCGGGTCGTGGTCGGGTTCTTGATCGTCGCCAGCAGATAGCTGCTGACACCGGACTGCGCATTCCAGGTGAGAGTCGTTCCGGACACCTTCAGGACGGGCTTCGTTGCGGCCGCGCTGGCAGCCGGCAGAACCGCGCCGGCCATCGACATGACCGCGAGACCCAGGAGCAGGACGCGGCCGAAGCGGCGAAAACGAGATGCCTCAAGACCCCAGGTGGACGTCCGGGGACGGGCAGGTGATCCGGGTCGCACGACCCGGGCGTGATGCGAGCATTTCCAACCTCTGTCTGTTGCAAGCACCACGCCCAGCGATGACTTCCCACCTCGGTAGCCCGGCTGACTCAGTGAGGAGTCCCGTGGCTTTGCGAGCCCGCCTCGCGACGGGGGTGCCCTTATCGGGGGGTGCTGTTTGGCATTCCCGGCTCGAGGCCGGTGTCCATACATGGGTCGACCGTCACGGAGCGCGACCTCGACGCCGAGTGCGGCAAGGTAGGACGCCTGTCCAGAGTTTGCGGACGACCGTCAACCGGCGTCAGTGGAACGTACTGACCGAGCTTCGGGAAACCGTCGCGAGCAGCGCACGAACCTTCCCCGCCGAGGGAGTGCGTCGACACAGTTGCTCCGGGGTGGACGCTGCGCATAGGGTGGCGTCCATGGCTCTCGCACTCCCGTTCGCCGTCGCCGGCGGAACCTGGATCTTCCTTGGCGTCCTCGTCGCGCTGTTCTTCGTCTTCGTATTCGGCTACTACACGCGAACCGGGAGCGGGATCAGCCAGACGCCGTATCGACGGCCCGATGGCCCGCCGGAGTCACCGAGCGAGCTCGCTCATGACATCACTCAGGACGTGCAACGCTGGGAGCGTGGCACCGAAGGGCACCACCGGAGGCGCCGCACCGACACGCGGGAGCCGACGGATCCGGCCGTGGCGCAGGCGCTGGCCGCCTGGCGTGCGCGTCCGGGGACGCCGCGGCAGCTCGCGACGCCGGTCGGCCCGGAGGACAGGGTCCGCGGCCCGCACAACGCTCCGACGGTCGTCATCTGGATCGATGCGTCGAACGAACCCTGTCGGAGCGCCTACCGCCTGCTGTCGGAGTTCGCAGACACCGATCAGATCCGGCTCGCGGTGCGCCAACTGCCGCTGGCCGACGTCCACCGCCTGGCGCTGCCTGCCGCGGAAGCGCTCGAAGCCGCCGCCGCGCAGGCGCGGTTCTTCGTGCTCCTGGACGACCTCGCCGCGTTGGCGATCCAGGATCACGACGAGCTCCTGGACCGAGCCGCGGCGTGTGTCCCGGACGGCGCGCGGCTCCGGGAGGAGGTCGGCGCGGGCACCCACCGGCCGTCGGTGATCGAGCAAATCAATGCCGCGACGGCGAGCGGGGCCATCGCAGTACCCGCCGTGTACATCAACGGCGGGTACTACGACGGCCAGATCAGGCGAGACGATGTCGGACGCGCGCTGCGGACGTGACCGACGTCGCCGCCAGATCACGACAACAACTGCTCACCTCACGCGCGTGAACGTGACCTCCCACCGGACGGTCGCCTTACCGCTCGGGCTGAACGGATCGGTCCGCACGAGCGGGTAGTCGCGCTTGGCGATGACGATCTGCTTGCCGAAGGCGGGATCGAAGATCTCGCGTGCGGGAAGCCGCGAGGTCAACGACGTCCACTCGCCCGGGGTGAGGTCTGGTGAGGCGCTGGCCTTGCAGGTGACCCACCGCGCAGAGTCACGCGGCTGAGCGCCCGAGGGGGCCGCCGCGAGACCAAGCCGGTCGAGCCGATCGGTCAACGTGATCCCCCAGTTCGCGTGCCGCACACCGCAGTCCGGCTTGCCGACCGGCTGGCAGCCTTCCTTCAAGTACCCCGTGCGGTTGAGATCGACCTTCGCGATCAGGCCACGGGTGACCGCCGGGCTGAAGAGGAGCGGAGCCCACGTGTTCCAGTGAACGACGACAGGATTGCCGCGCGCGTACTGAATGACCGCCGCCTTCGCCCGTCGCACCGTGAACGCGATGTCCTCGCTGCCGGCGCCCTGCCGGTAGTTCGATGAGGCGTGCGCGCAGTCGAGCGGGGGAGGCGAGATCTTCCACTCGAGGTGCTGGTGGGCCTTGATCGAAATCCAGAACTTCGCCTCCTTTGGGTAGTGGCCAAGCGACCCCGGGTGCAACGCGGCGAGCGCGGAGCCGGTGGGGAGGGCGACGGCGCACGCGGTGATCGCGGCGATGATGCGGTGATGTCGGCGCATGGTCATTTCGTCACCCGGAAGGACGCGCGGTCGGTGCTGGCGCCGGCTGTCGCGACAAGCTGGTAGTTGCCTGCGCCGAGCCGGTGGCCCGCGATCCAGCCCGTGAACCGGACCGAGTTGACGCCGGTCACGCCCCCGACGACGATCCGTCCGCGGGAGCGCCGGCCCCGCATGACAGACAGGGTCACGCGGCCCGAGCGAGTGAGCTTGAAGCGCACGAGGGCACCCGCGCGCCGCGCCACCCGCGCGCCTCGAGCACGCGGGCTGACCCGGAACGCGTGCGGCGCGATCGACAGCCCCTGGAGCACGAGCGCGGGCCGGGGCCGCGGACGCGGCGCCGGGGTCGGCGTCGGCGGGGCCGGCTTCTGGGCCATGTTGACATTTGCGGGGCCGAACGCGGGCTCTGAGCCGCCGGGCACGAGCAGCCGATCAGCCACCTGCGCGCAATCGACGTTCGCCGGGACGGTCATCACGTGCACGCCGTCGCCGCCGCCGTACGCGAGCCGGCTGCCGTCGAGCGACCAGGACGGGTTCGCGTACGCGCCGGTCGCGGTCTGGCAGCGGAGCGTCGGCGCCGCGACGGTGGACTGCATGTTGACGTAGTCGGGCTCAGGGTAAGGGGGCTCGCCTGACCATGCGGGTCCGTTCGTGGTGGCCAGGAGGAGGTCCGACTGAGCTCCGCCGCCGTCGGTCATTGCGATCTTCGACCCGTCGTGGCTCACCGCCGGATCCGAGTAGTAGTGGTAGGCAGACACGCCCCACTCGTCCGGCGGGTCCTGGAGCGTGAACCACCATTGCGACGCGGGCCACGTGTAACCGTGTCCGGTGCCGAGCTTCCACGTGGCGATGTTCACGTACGGCCCCGAAGCGCCGATCAGGCGATCGTTCGTCAACCACTCGGCTTGTTCCAGCGACCGCAGGTTCTCGCTGCCGCTGACAGGGCTTGTGAAGTGATCGGCGTACGTCCAGGTGCTGTACGAGCCCGTGTCGATCCAGCGGATGTTGTTCTCAAGATCGTCGAATGAGCTCTGAACGTAGAAGTAGTAGGCGAAGCGGGTGCCGTCGGGGGAGATCCGTGGCTCGTAGGGCCCACCGATGTTCGCGCTCGACGCTCGGCCGGGTGAGCCCATCGCGTTGATCGGAGCGTTCAGTGGCGCGCCCCTGCGATTCAGTCGCACGAGCTGACCGTTGTGAACTGCCCCGATCGTGCCGTTGTCGGCCTGCGACGGTGACGAATAGCCACCGTCGAACGTCAGCTGGTAACCCGCCGTCCCGTCGGGCGAGGTGAGGAACAGGTTCCCGTGCTTGACGTAGACGATCGAATCCGCGGCCGCCGGAGCCGCGGTGGCGAGCGCCGAGCCGGCCACGACGCAGCAGGCAGCGGTCAGCGGTCGCAAGAGCCGGGTGCTGAAACGGTGAACAGTCATGAGGTCCTCGATTCGTCGATAACGGATGACGGCGCGCATCGTCCGTCGGAGGACCGCCGGCTCGCATCGGGGGCAACCCAAAACGCACCCCTAAACGTCGACCCCAAGGGGTCGTTCAGCTCGTCGGCACGAGCGCCTGGGGTTCGGCGAGCGCGATTGCGAGCTGGCGACGCGAGCTCACGTCGAGCTTGCGGTAGGCGCTCGAGAGATGCACCTCAACCGTCTTGACGGTGACGAACAGCGCCTGCGCGATCTCCTTGTTCGTCATCTCGTCGGCGGCGAGCCGCGCGACGCGGCGCTCGCTGGCGGTCAGCGACTCCGGGCCGGTCTGGAGCAGCTTGCGAGGCCGCGCACCCGTCGCCGCGAGCTCCTCGTTTCCGCGCTCGGCGAGCGCCGTGGCGGCGCTCCGGTGCGCCATCCCGACACCGAGGCGCAGCAATTCCCTCGCCTCGCTGCGCTTGTTAGCCCGGCGCAGCGCGGCCCCGAGCTCGACGAGTGCCTTGGCGTGCTCCAATGGCGCCGACGACATGCTCAGGACATCAACCGCCTCGCGAAGCCAGTTCTCCTGCTCTGGACCGCCGCTACGCCAACCCGACCGTGCGCAGCGCAATCCCGATCGCTCGCGGCTCGTTCCAGCGCCGGGCGAGGTCGAGCTCCTCCTCGGCCAGCCGCCGCGCGTGACCCGCCCGTCCGAGAGCCAGCAGCGCGGTCGCCGAGTCAGAGCGCCAAGCGCTGTACGCGGGATTGTCGACGTCGAGCCTGCGGGCAATCTCGCCGGCCGCCGTGAAGTCTGTAAGCGCCTGCTGAGGCCGGCGCCGGACGAGGTGAAGCTTCCCGCGTGCGGCGAGGAGGAACGAAAAGTGCACGTTCTCGGGAACCCGCTCGCCGAGGCCGCGGTCGCCGAGCACCGACTCGGCCTCGGAGAACTCGCCCCGCTCGGTGAGGATCTCCGCGAGGAACGCCGCGGTGTAAGCCGTTGCCGGAGGAAAGGCCGTCCGGTCACCGAGCTCCAGGCCCTCGCGCACGTCCGATTCGGCGTCGCGGAGCTCGCCACGGCGCAGCGCGCAGAAGCCGCGCCACGTCAGCGTGCTGAGCGTGGTGAGCAGGTCCCCGCGTCGGCGCGCCGCGCTGAGCGCGCGGTTCCAGATGGTGGTGGCCGTCTCCAGCTCACCGGCGAAGCCCATCGCCAGCAGCGCGTAGTACAGACCGAACGACGCCCCCTCCTCGAGCGTCGAGCCTCGTAGCGCCCGCTCGGCGAGGGCAACACAGCGGGCACGGTCCCGGCCGAGACGGGCCTCGTTGTACGCGAGCACGGCGAGGAGCAGGTCGCTGCCCTCGCCCCCCGCGAGCGACTCGGGATCGATTCGAGTGAGCCGCTCCGGGGCGCCGGAGTACAGCTCGGGCACGAACCACGAGACGTGCATGAGCTCGGCCTCGAGCAGCTCACGCAGGTCCTCCTGACGTGATCCGAGGAGCTCGATTCCGCGGGTGAAGACCTCGCGCGCCCCGCGGTCGTCGAGGGCAAAGTAGAGCGCGCGCCCGCACTCAAGCGCGAGCTGTGCCCTCGTCTCGGCGTCCGCGCTCAGCTCGACCGCCTCTCGGAGGTGGGCGGCGGCCGCCGCCAGGTCGGCTCCGCGCTCCGCCATCCCGAGTTCGGCGAGCACCGTCCCGCGCACGGCCGATTCCCCCGCCTCGCTGAGCGCGCGCCGCAGGTACGCGATCGCGGTCGTCGCCGCACCCCGGGCCAGGGCGCGCTCGGCCGCGCTTCTGAGCGCGACGACCATCGCCGGGTCGCCCTCGGGTGCGACGGCGAGCAGGTGTGCCGCCGCCTGCTCGGGTTCGGCTCGGGCGGCGATCAGCAACGCCGCCGCCCGGCGATGCGCTGCCGTCCGCTCCGTCGCGCCAAGTTGCTCGTAGACCGACGTGCGGATGATCGGGTGTGCGAACTCCAGGCGCGGTTCGCCGTGCAGGATCTCGGCGTCGGCCAGCGCGGTGATGGCGGCGCCGGCGGCGTCTTCGTCGATGCCTGCCAGCTCCGACGCCAGCTTGGGGTCGGCGGCATGGTCGAGGACCGCGACCGCCCTGACGAGCGCGTTCGCGTCTGAGGACAGCCCGGACAAGCGGCGCGACACCATCCGCGCCACGGGCTCCGGGCCGATCGCCTCGACTCGCGGAGCGTTTGCGCCCGACGGCGACACGCCGTCTGCGGCGAGCGCATCGAGCAGCGCGCGCAACAGCAGCGGATTGCCGCCGGTCGCGCCGCTGCACGCCGCGCGGAAGCCCTCATCAGGTTCGGACCCGAGCGCCTCGCGGGCGAGACTCGCCACCGACTCGGCACCGAGCGTCGAGGGCCTCACGAGAAGTGCGGCCGGATCCGCGATCAGCTCGGTCAGCAGCGCACTCTCCCTGGCCTGGAGCGGCGGTCGCGTCGCGACCGCGAGCAGCAATGGCAAGCCGTCCAGCCGAGGCACCAGGTGCAGCAGCCAGCGCAGCGATGGTCGGTCGCACCAGTGCACGTCATCGAGCAGCAGTGCCGTCGGGGTCGACAGCGCCGCGTTCGCGGCCAGCCAGTACAGACCGTGCAGGATCGCGAACGATGTGTCGCCGGATTGCTCTGTTGCCGCGATCGCGCTCGGATCAAAGAGCGGTGCCGCGAGACCGGCGGCGCCCGTGAACAGCGGCGCAGTGGCCTCACGCGCACCGGCGGTCAGGAGCGGCTCGAACAGCTGACGGACAACGCCGAATGCGAAGTCCTGCTCGAGCTCGCTGCACCTGGCGCCGAGCACCCGCAGGCCGGTCTCCGCGGCGATCTGCCGTGCCTCGGTGAGAAGGCTGGTCTTACCGACCCCGGCACGACCCTCGATCACGACAAACCGCCCGTTGCCGCTGGCGGCCGCGTCGGCGACCGAGGCGAGTGCGGACAGGTCGCCGTCGCGCTCGAGCAGCCGCGCCCGAGGACGGTCGTCGCCACGTGAAGCCCCCGCAACCGCCATCGCTGACCTACGAGGAGGCCGGCCTTTGCCGCTCCGAGGGTACGGGGTCCATGGGCGTGACCGACCGTACCACGGGCGATGGCGGCTGCGGGAGAACCGCCCAGTACGGGGGTGTGACTTATCTGACGGCACCGGCGCCACGGCGGCCTTAGCGTTCATACGACGAGGGCATCCCCCGAGCCCTCTGATCCCCTCAGGACCGGAGCCGATGTGAGCACTTCCGCGGCGATCGACGTCGCCACCGAGCTGGCGCCGCTGCCGACCGGCGTTGTGACGTTCTGCATGTCGGACATCGAGGGGTCGACGCGACTCTGGGAGCGCGACCCCGACGCGATGCTCGAGGCGCTCATGCGTCACACCGAGCGGATCGCCGAAGCGGTCGAGGCGCACGGTGGCCGACTCCTCCGCCAGATGGGGGAGGGCGACTCCACCGTCTCGGTCTTCACAGACCCCGTCGAAGCGGTCGCCGCCGTGATTGCCGCGATGCACGCGCTCGACGACGAGCCGGCACTGAACGGCCACCCGATCCGTACCCGATTCGGGCTGCACACGGGCACACCGCGGATCCGCGATGGCGCGTACCACGGCTCCATCCTGAACCTCACCGCGCGCGTTCGAGGCCAAGCCGGGGGCGGCGAGATCCTTCTGTCCGAGCGCACGGCGCGGCTCGTACGACACGCGCTTCCCCGCGGCTACACGGTCGTCGAGCTCGGGCACCATCACCTGAAGGGAATCGATCGCCCGGAGCCGATCAGCGCGCTCGCCGGGCCCGGGCTGATGACGCCGGCGACGGTGGCCGCGTCCCCGTACCGTGGCCTGCTCGCGTTTGAGGCCGCCGACCGCCATCTGTTCTTCGGGCGTGAGGACGCGGTTGCGAACGTGATCAGGCGCATCGCACCGCGCCGGCTGCTCGCGGTCGTCGGTCCCTCCGGCAGCGGCAAGTCGTCACTGCTCCGCGCCGGCATCGTCGCCGCCGTCGACGCGGGCGAGCTCAGCCCGGTCGCCACCACGGCTCGCGTGATCACGCCGACGACACACCCGACGCTCGACACGCTTGACGCGGACGACTCGAGCGCGCTCCTCGTCGTCGATCAATTCGAGGAGCTCTACACCCAGTGTCACGACCTCGACCGGCGCACGCAGTTCATCACAGCGCTCCTCGAGCGCGATGGACCGACGGTGATCGGTGTCCGGGCCGACTTCTACGGCGAGATCAGCGCCGATGCCGAGCTCGCCCGCGCCGTGGCGAACAACCAGGTGCTGCTCGGCCCGATGCGCGACGAGGATCTGAGACGCGCCATTGCCGAGCCCGCACGAAAGGCCGGCCTCCGGCTCGAACCCGGTCTCATCGACCTGGTGCTCCGAGACGTCACCGGCGAGCCGGGCGCCCTCCCACTCATGTCCCACGCGCTGCGCGAGACGTGGGAGCGCCGCGACGGGCGCACGCTCACCGTCGCCGCGTACCGCGCGAGTGGTGGTGTCAGCGAGGCGATCGCGCGCACCGCGGACGCGGTGGTCAAGCGGACGCCGAAACGCGATCGGCCCGGGCTGCGCAACATCTTCCTGCGCCTCACGGAGCTTGGCGATGACGTCGAGGACACGCGGCGCCGCGTCCGGATCGAGGAGCTGATCGAGGCCGGTGGCGCGCCGGACTCCGTCAGGAGCCTGCTCGAGCGACTCAACCGGGCGCGGCTCGTCACCCTTGACAACGGCACGGCCGAGGTCGCGCACGAGGTCCTGATCCGCCGCTGGCCGACGCTGCGCCGCTGGCTCGAGGAGGACCGGGAGGGGATCCGTCTGCACCGTCGGCTGACCCACGCCGCGCGCCTGTGGGACGCGTCTCGACGCGAACCCGCCGACCTCTACCGCGGCACCCGACTCGATGCCGCAGCCGAATGGGCCGGCAAGGCGATCAACAGCGCGCTCCTGACGCCGACCGAGCGGGACTTCCTCAGCGCGAGCGTCGAGGAATCGGCGAGCACCCAGCAACGCCAGCTTCAGGCCAACCGCCGGCTCCGGCGTGCGCTCATCGGCGGCGCGGCGCTGTTGCTCGCGGCTGTCGGGCTGCTCGTCATCGCCCTGACGAGCCGCCGGGACGCGATTGACGCCAACGCGACAGCGCGGTCCCAGGCGCTCGCGACCGAGGCCGACAGCCAGGTTGGGCGTGATCCGCAGCGGGCGCTGCTGCTGGCTCGCGCCGCGCTCAGTATCGCGCCGACGGCGAAGGCACAGCTCGCCGTATCCGAGGCACTCGATGCGAACACGGCGCGGTCCGAGCTCCCCACGTTCGGCGTCCAGGGGTGCCAGGAGGCGAACTTCCTCTTCCTGTTCAACCACGGACGCACGGCCGCGGACAACACATGTGACGGCTATGTCGTGTTCGCCGACCTCGTCCACAAGCGCATCGAGGGACGCGTGCGGGTCGGCAGCACGTCAACCGGCATGGTCCTCAGCCGCACCGGCCACGCCCTGATCGTCGCCGCGGGCCACGACCTCATCAGCCTCGACGTCGCCTCCAGGCGGACGCGGCGCATCTTCACCGCCCCGTTCCCGATCGAGCAACTCGCCGGCGCGCCGGGACGCAGCTTCGCGATCGCCGACAAGTCGACCGTCGCGATCGTCGATCTCGCGCACGGTCGCATCCGCACCGTCGCGCACGGCGACCCGAGCGCGAACGTGATCAACGGACTCGAGTGGGCGTCGCCCGGTGTCCTGCTCGTCGCCTCGCTCGGACAGAGCCAGGGTCGAGGGGATCTGTTCGGCGGACTCACCGTCGTCAACGTCGAGAACGGCACGAAGCACCCCCTCGCCCTCGGAACGGCCGGCCACCCCGCAGCCGTCAATTTCCTCCGTGTCTCACCCGACCGCCGAACCTGGTTCATCACCGGCGCGGACACGAGCGAGCAGGCCGCGGCGACGTGGGCGGTCGATGCCGCGACGGAGCGCACGCGCTGGGTTGCGCTCGGACCGCTCGGAGCGACCGCGAGCCCCGTCAGGGTGTCGAGCGACAACCGGCTCGTCGCCGTCGGATACAGCCAGGGCACGACCGACGTGCTCGACGCCCGGACCGGCCGTCTCGTCGTTCGCAACGCGAGCAGCGCCGGCATCGGCGCCGGCGACATGGCTTTCGGACCGGGCGACCGCTCGCTCGTCACGGTCGCGCTCGACGGCGTGATCCGGACGTGGGCCGCCCACGGCGGCGAGCAGCTACGGATCGACGCTCCCGGCGATCCCGCCGTTGACTTCACGCCGGACGGCCGGAATCTCGTCCTCATCGGCACCCATGGGAAGGTCGTCGACCGCCACACTGGCCACATCGTGCGCCGCTTCCCGAGCCTGCCGGCGGGGAGCCCCTTCAACACGTGCGCGACGGCGTGCTTTGCGGCGTCACCGCAGTTGCGCTGGCTCACGTACCTCGACACGAACAGCGCCGGCTTCACGATCCGCGAGCTCGACGGGCGGACCGGCCGCGTCGTCGCATCCGCGAACGTCAACCGCCTCGACGCCCAGGGCGTCGCCCCGGACGGCCGGATCGTCGCCACCTATGTCAACGGGAACCGGCTGTTTGCCCGCATCATCGACCCCGGACGCGCGCGCACGCAGGATCTGCCGCCGAGCATCAGCAGCGACGGCTGCGCCGCGACGACGCCGTCGTTCACGCCGGACAGCCGCCTGATGGCGATCGTCGACGGGTGCATTCACGTCACCGTCTGGGACCTGCGGCGCGGCGTCGTCAAGCGGACGATCGTGCTGCCGGACCGGGCCAGCGGGTCGCCGGCGCTGCTCACCCCCGACGGCCGGTACGTGCTCGTGACGGCACTCGGGGGCGCACTTGTGCGCGTCGACCTCACCACAGGGCGGGCGGTCGTGCGTCCCGGAGCTCAGACCGAGGGCAAGGCCCTCGCGATCTCGTCGGACGGCCGCTTCTACGCGATCGGCCGTCAGGACGGGACGGTCGATGTGTACGACGCGCGGTCGCTCGAGCTCGTCAGGCATCACACGCTCGTGAACGCGATCCAAACGCTCGCGTTCTCACCGGACAGCAGCGCGCTCGCGGTCGAGGACGCCCAGAACGTGGTGCGGGTGTTCGATACATGCGCGGCGTGCGAGAGCCCGGGGCACCTCGGACAACTCGCGGCGAAGGCCAGCGTGCGGGCGCTGACGCCGGGCGAGCGCGCCACGTTCGGCCTCAGCTCACAAAACCCTTGATCGAGCGCGCCCCCGCGGCGTACGCTTTTCGCAGTCCCACGAGGGGAGGTCCTCATGTATGCCAGGGTCACGACGTTCCCGGGGCTCGCCCCGGAGCGGATCAAGGCCACACTTGCGGAGTTCACCGAGCATCTCCTGCCGAGGCTCGAGCAGGAACCCGGATATCAGGGCGTCTGGGCGGGAGTTGACTTCACGGGCGGGCGCGCGATCGCCGTCACGTACTGGGAGTCGCTCGAGGCGCTGCACGGGAGCGAGGCGGTCGCCAGCGAGGTGCGGACGGCCGCGGTGACGAAAGCCGGAGTCGACCGCAACCGACCGCCGATCACCGACCGCTACGAGGTCGTGGTCGACAAACAGCCGTTGAACACGTAGTGCGATGCCGACAGTGAGCGTGCGGTACATCGTCGATGACGTCGACGCGGCGATTGAGTTCTACTGCGGGCGACTCGGCTTCCACGAGGACATGCGTCCGGCGCCGCCGTTCGCGATGCTCTCGCGCGGGGATCTGCGGCTGCTGCTCAGCGCGCCGAACCGGGATGGGCCGGGCGGTGGCGCGGCGATGCCGGACGGAACGATGCCAGCGCCGGGGGGCTGGAACCGGTTTCAGATCGAGGTCGACGACCTCGTGGCGACCGTTGCACGGCTGCGCGGACGAGCGGGGCGCGGTTCCGCAACGACATCGTCGACCGGCGTCGGCGGCAAGCAGATCCTGGTCGAGGATCCCGCCGGCAATCCGGTCGAGTTGTTCCAGCCGATCCGGAGCGAGGCACGGCTGTCGCAGCGCCAGCGCCTACGGCTCGGCGTCGATCTCCCACTTGAACGTGAGACCCCCGACGCCGGGCTCCTCGCCCTGAAGCTTGGTGTCGATGCCCAGATCAACGTTCTTCGATGGGATTCTGATGCCGTCCGTACGGATCCGGACTGGGACGGAGACGCCGTTACACGTCTGCTTGGCGAGGTAGAACTCGCTAGGTCGTCATGCCGCCGCGGTACGTGAGCAGGTCCGGATCGAGCACGAGGAAGCCATCTCCGGGGCCGATCTTGCCGTTCTGGCCGCCACGATCGAGCAGAAGGCATTTGAGCCAGACACGCTGTGGACGAGGCTGCCGACGGCGGCGTACACGAATTCCCCGTTGTGTTGTGAGACTGGATCCGAATAGGTGAATCTCGGCGGTCGCGTCGGTTTCCATCTTCGCGAAGCCGAAGACGGGGTGGGTGACCGACATCGTCCCTTGCCAGTGCCGTGGGATGACCGCTACTCTGGGGACCCTTGCCACAGTTCTGCCGGTCGTTGAGCAATCCACTGCCGTTGAAATGGGCGTTGCCGCGCACCGGCACACAGGCCTTCAGGTCCGCGGCTGTGATCCGGTCAGGACGACTGAACCCCACGCACGGAGGCGTCGACCTCCACGGTTACCGTCTTCCCCGCGCCGATGCGAGGGAGATCGACATCGTCCTCGTGAACGAACCTGAGGCCGCCGTGGGACCTCGACAACAGCACGCCGGTGTGATCGCCGCCCCGGGACATGCGTGCCGTCCCGGTGTTCTTGATCTTCACGACGCACAACGAAAAACGGCCCGTTGAGGAAACGGTGGTACGGCTTGTGCTCCTCAGGAACGGCCTTGACGGACGTGACGATGAGATGCGGGCCACTCGGCGGCGGCTTGGCGTACGCGACATCGAAGGAGCCCGCTAGCACGGCAGCCAGTCCCAGCGACAAGTCAGTCTCGCCCTCATCGCCGCTCGTCGCGATTGTCTCTCCGTCCGCGGGCCGCGTCAAGGACTCCGGTTTGCCCCACGGAACCACGGGTACCCCGCACGCGGGTCCCGACTGGGACCCGCGTCCAGAGAGGTAGGAGGAGAGCCATGAGTAGCAGACGCGCGTCCGCGATCTTCATGATCGCCGTCGCGGTCGTGTTCGCGAGTACCGCCGCCGTGATCGCGGCGGCACGAAAGTCAAGCGACCAGGCCGCGCTGACGCCGGCGCGACATCCCGCGAACCAGAACATCGAGCGGCGGATCACGTCGCTGATGAGCAAGATGACGTTGCAGGACAAGCTCAACCAACTGACGCTGCTGTCGGACGGGCAGATCACCGACGCCGAGGCGAGCAAGCCGGTCGGCGGCGTGTTCAGCCTGACGGATCCGGCGAAGATCAACCACTTCCAGCACCTCGCGATGGCGTCGCGGCTGCACATCCCGATCCTGTTCGCCTACGACACGATTCACGGGTACCGGACGATCTTCCCGATTCCGCTCGCCACCGCGAGCAGCTTCGATCCGAACGTCGCCTTCACGGACCATCGGATCGGCGCGTTCGAATCGGCCGCGGTCGGGATCAAGCAGATCTACAGCCCGATGGTGGACGTCTCGCACGAGCCGCGATGGGGGCGGATCTCCGAGGCCGCTGGCGAGGATCCGTATCTGAACTCGGTGATGGCGGCCTCTCGGGTGAAGGGCGCCCAGGGCAACAACTACGCCGCCCCGGACAAGGTCGTGACGAGCATGAAGCACTTCGTCGCGTACGGGCAGCCGGAGTCAGGCCGTGACTACAACACGACCGACATGTCGGTCCAACGGCTGTTCAACATGTACCTGCCGCCGTTCCAGGCGGCCTACCAGGCCGGCGCCGACACGGCGATGTGCTCGTTCAACGCGCTCAACGGCGTCCCGGGCTGCGCCAACAAGTACACGGAGACGAAGGTCCTCAAGAACCGGTGGGGCTTTGACGGCTTCATCGAGAGCGACTACACCGCCGTTGCGGAGCTGCGGGCATGCCCGCCGTCCAATCCGGACACCGGGCCGTGCGGTCACGGGATCGCCGCCGACGGGCCGGACGCCGCGCAGAAGGCACTGAACGCCGGTACCGACATGGAGATGGTCTCGACCAACTACCGCGACTTCGGCGCCAATCTCGTCGCCACCCATCGGGTTCCGATGAGTCGCATCAACGACGCGGTCCGCCGGATTCTGCGGATCAAGTTCCGGGCCGGACTCTTCGACCACCCGTACGTCAACGTCGCTCAGGCGGCGAACAAGCAGTTGCTGCCGCGCAACCGGGCGCTCGCGCGCGTGGGCGCAGACCGCTCGATGGTGCTGCTGAAGAACGACGGCAACGTGCTGCCGTTCAGCCCCAGCAAGAAGACCGCGGTCATCGGCCCGCTCGGCAACGACCAGCACGACATGCTCGGCCCGTGGTGGGGCCAGGGTCAGGATGCGGACGCGGTCTCGGTGTACACCGGTATCACGCGCCAGGATCCGAACACGACGTTCACCCCCGGCTGCACGCTCAGCAACAACGACCTCTACGACCCGACGCACGAGTGCGCCGACACCAGCGGGTTCGCGGCGGCCGTCGCTGCTGCCAAGAACGCCGACCAGGTCGTGCTCGCGGTCGGCGAGACGCGTGAGATGAGCGGTGAGGCGGAGTCGCGGTCGATGCTCAACCTGCCGGGCAAGCAGGAGGACCTGATCGACGCGATCAAGGCGACCGGCAAGCCGTTCGCGGTCGTGCTGTTCAACGGCCGGCCACTCGACCTCACGCGTGTCAACGACTCCTCGTCGGCGATTCTCGAGGCCTGGTTCCCGGGTGTCGAGGCCGGTGACGCGGTCGCCGACAACGTGTTCGGCAAGAACAACCCGGGTGGCCACCTGCCGGTGAGCTTCCCGCGGTCGGTCGGGCAGGTCCCGATCTACTACAACCACGACCCGACCGGCCGTCCGTGTGACGCGACGAGCAAGTACAACTCGCGCCATCGGGACATCGGTTCGTGTGCGCCGCTGTTCGAGTTCGGGTTCGGGCTCAGCTATACGACGTTCAAGGTCCATAACCTGACGCTCGGTTCGCACACGATGTCGCGGAACGGGCGCGTTCCGGTGAGCGTCCAGGTGACGAACACCGGGCATCGCACCGGCGATGACGTCGTGCAGCTGTACATCCATGACCCGGTCGCGAGCATCGCGCAGCCTGTGCGCCGGCTGCGTCGCTTCCAGCGGGTGACGCTCAAGGCGGGTCAGACGACGACGGTCAGCTGGACGCTCAACGCGAACGACGTCGGGTTCTACGACAACAAGGCCAGGTTCCGTGTCGAGCCAGGACGGATCGACGTCTACGCCGGCGACACCTCAGCCGAGACGGACAACACCGACTCGTTCACGGTGACGCACTACGGCGGACGGCGGCTTGCGCCGGCGCATCGGTACATGCGTTGGGGCCTTCACCACCTAGCGTGGCGAAGGCCCCACGCACACCCGGCTAGATCACGTTGGACCTTCGCCAGCCACGCCGGCGCACCTGGCGACCGCGTGACAAATGTCGCTCCCTCGACCGAGCACCGTCGATTAGAGTGAAGCGATCGGGCGGCGCCCTCACCGGGGGAAGGACAGCTGATGGGAACCGGGTTCATTCGCCTGCTCAGGATCGGCGCGGTGTGTGCGGTGGCACTCGCGGTCGTCGCTCAGTCGTCCGGCGCGGCCTCGAAGAAGCAATCGGTTAGGCCGATCGTCGGAACCTTCAACGGCTCCGACAACGAGAACGGTGTCGTGACGAGCTGGAACGGCTCGGTGAAGTTCGCGACGGCACGACCGGACACGTGCTGCTTCGTGACGACCGCACACGTCAAGTGGTCGGTCAAGGGCACCGACGCCGGCAATCGCTGCACGAGAACGGGCAATGGTCAGTTCGATGTCTCGGACGGGAAGCTCGTCGGGATCCCCGTGCCGGGCGGCGTCAGCAGCGCCGGCGCGACCTACGACGTCTCGTTTGACACCGGCGGGGCGACCGACGGGTCCGCGGGCTACAACGAGTTCGGCCCGATCACGATGATGTGCCCGCAGCGGCCGCCGGTCACGACGACCGCGCACATCGCGGACTGGATCGATGATGGGTTCGGCGGTCCGTACAAGGTCAAGCCGAGCGGCGTGCTCCACGACAGCGGTCAGTCGATCATCAACTCGGGCTCGTTCCATGCCGAGAAGCGCTGGTCCTGGTACCTGCGCGGCATGTCGTGTCCCAAGCCAAACGTCAAGACCGGCAAGGGCTACGCGGAGTTGACCCGCGCCATGAAGAAGCGCCTCGCCAAGCTGTACAAGATCCTCGACCATCAGCGCGCCTGCTACCGGTTCACTATCGGCTTCCGGGACAAGGCCAAGCAGAAGGATCTCTACGACCGCTGGCACCAGATCGCCGACGGCCACAAGGGCCAGAAGAACCTCTGCCAGGTGCTGATCGCCGCCGGTTTCGCCCAGTGCCCAACCGGGTGGAGGAAAGACGGGACCGCGAGGGGCGGGCCGGCGAAACCGGGCACGTCACGCCACGAGCGCGCCGAGGCAGCGGACCTGACGGTGCGATTCCTGCCGGGATACCAGGAGTACACCGGACAGGTTCCGAACGGCCGCGCACGAGGCTGGGCTGTGCGGTCCCACGGATAGCGATCCCGTGCACGTCGAGCTGCCCTACAGCATCAGGGGCCAGTCGCCCGCGTGTCACTTCGAGGGACCTGGATCCCGTCGGCCTTGCCTCGTCACATGCGTCGCGAGCGTGCCTCAAACCGGGGGTGCCACGTCGCTCGCCGCATCGGTGGTGGCTCGGCTAAGGTAGGGCGGCGCGTCGTCGTCGGGAAAGGAACACGAATGCGCACCGGGTTCATTCGCGTGCTGAAGATCGTCGCGCTGTGTTGCGTCGCTATGGCGGTCGTCGTCCAGGCGCCGATCGCCGCACTCATCGTCGTCCTCGGTCCGTCCGATCGTCGGATCGTTCAGCGGCTCCGACGACGAGAACGGGGTCGTCTCGAGCTGGAATGGGACGCTGCGGTTCGCGACTCCGATCGGCGGCTCGGAGTGCTGCGGTCTGACCTCGGGCAACGTCTTCTGGAAGGTCGCGGGCACCGATCGGAACAGTGGCTGCACGAGCACCGGGTCCGGTGAATTCCAAGTCGTCGACGGGAAGATGGCCGGAATTCCCACGGGGGCATCGGTCAATATCAGCGGCTCGTTCTACACCATCGATTTTCAGACCGTATCGGGGGGTGGGGTTCCGGGCTATGACCAGTTCGGTCCGGTGAGGATGGCCTGCCCGAACGCACCGCCACTGACCACGCAGGTTCACCTCGGGTCGTGGATCTATGGCGGGTACGGAGGCCCGTACAGGGTCCAGCCGGGCGGGATCCTCAGCGACCACGACGGAACGACCACCCCCTTGGGCGACAAGTCATGGTCCTGGCACTTCACGGCCGACACGTGCTCGGAGCCGAACGTCAAGACCGGCAAGGGCTACAACCAGCTGAGCGGCCTGATGAAGGGTCGTCTCAAGGTGCTGTATTCGCTGCTGGAGAAGGACAACGCCTGTTACAAGTTCATTGTCGGCTTCCGCAACGAGACCACCCAGAAGGATCTCTACGACCGCTGGCACCAGATCGCCGACGGCCACAAGGGCCAGAAGAACCTCTGCAACGCGCTCAAGGCAGCCGGCTTCGCCCAGTGCCCGGCCGGCTGGAACTCGGACGGAACCGCACGAGGCGGGCCCGCCAAGCCGGGCAAGTCACGCCACGAGCACGCCGAGGCGGCTGACATCAGGGCGAAGTTCCCGCCCGGTTTCAAGCCGGATACCACCAAGTTCCGCGCTGCGGCCCACCGAGCCGGCCTGTGCGGTCCGCCCAAGAGCGATCCCGTCCACGTCGAGATGCCGTACAAGACGAAGGGTCAGAAGACCGCCACCTGCCACTTCGACTGAACGCTGGTGAACCGCACGGCCGTGCCATGGGTCATGGCCGCACGTCGCGGAAGTGCTCACGCACGCCGCGCCCGAAGCCACTCGGTCGCCCCGAGTAGTAGCCAGCCGGGAATCCGTTCTTAGCGCCCGGATCGTCGAGCAGGGCGTTGGAGCAGCCGCCGTAGTCCTGCACGGTGTCCCAGGTCCACGCGAGGTAGGACTGATGGATCGAGTCCATCACCGACATCACCTTCTGCGAGTAGGTGGAAGCGCAGTGCGTGTCGCCGAACCCTCCGACGATCACCGGATGGCGCCGGGCGAAAGCGCGCAGCTCACGCGCGTGCGAGACGACGAAGTCCGAGTAATCGAACGAGGAGATGTCTGCCATGAGTGCGTGCCGCCGGTCACGGGGCTCGTACTTCTCCCACCCGCTGAGATCGCCGGCGAAGTCCGGGCCGGAGACGATGATCGGCTGGGGGGCGTCAGCGGCGCGGATTGCGTCGACCATCGCTTGCTCCCCAGCGGTTCGGTAGCGACCGAACCGCACGTGGCCCTCCGGCACGTCGTTAGCGATGCATCCGTCACGGAGGCACTTCCAACTCACATCGTGCGGTTCGTCGAAGGTGTGGAACAGGACGCGCCTGTATGAGCGGAACGTCGCCGCGGCGGAGCGCCAGAACGCCACTGAGTGGCCGGCGTCGGCCATCGGGACCTCATCGGAGCTGATCTGATCGGACCCGTAGGCGTGATTCGCTGGCGCGGCGCCCGACAGCCGGACAACGACGTAGATCCCGGCGGCGTTCAGCCGCTTGACGTAGCCGACGATCGTCCGCCGGTACGCGCGGCCCGTATAGCTGCGATTGAGGTTCGCGTAACCGCCGAGCCAGCATGCCTCGTTGAGCGGCAGCGCGACGGCGTTGACATGCCAGGACTGAAGCGCCTTGACCGAGCCGGCGTCGGCGGGACCCTGGAAGACCGCGTAACCGAAGCCGCCGCCGCTCACCGCGCCCGCGCACGAGTACTCCGTGCCCGAGCGATCAACCCCGATCAGCCGCAGCCGCTTACGGTCGACGCCAACGAGGTGACCGCCACGCACTGACACCGTTGCGGCCCGGCGGGCGAGCGCGGCGGGCGACAGAACCACCGCCGCGAGCCCGCACAGCGCCGCCCATCGGGCCAGCCGGAGCCGCCGCTCCCGCATCCCTACGGCGTCTGCGTATGGAGCGTCCCGACCCGGACTGCGGTGATCACGGTGTTCCGCGCGAAGCCGAGGCCGTCGGGGTTGCAGCTCAGGCTGACGTTCGAGCCGTTGCTCGTGTTGACCGCCGCCGTGAGAGTCATCGTGTCGGAAAAGGCCGCCAGGCTGGGCGGCAGGTCGGCCGAGCCCGAGGCGACTGGGTTGGCGTTCTGGAGGAGGGTGCAGTTCGCGAGGTTGAGGTCGGACGCCGCGTTGCCTGCGAGGGCGGTCGCGGCGGTGACGATGTACGAGCCGCGGACCGTCAGGCTCAGCTGGGCGATCCGTGTGTCGGTTCCGCCGCTCAGATGTTGCTGCTGCGGGACGTTGATCACGAAACCGTCGGACGGCCCGGTTGCGCCGCGCGCACCGCGGGGCCCGCGGGGGCCGCGCGGTCCTCGGCTGGCGATCGATGCCTTCGGGTGTGTCGCCTGCGCGTACACCCCCGAGTTGGGGCTCTTGGTCGCCGCCCAGGCGCCGCCGCCGGCGGCGATGAACAACGCGAGCGTGGCGACAACGAGGGCAGGAGAAGGTCGAGAGAGCTTGAGCATGGAGAGACTCCGGTCAGGTCGTTGCGGACAGTGCCACCCGTCGGTCGGGCGCGGGAGTAGATGCGTCAGCCGTGCGGCCACGAGCGGCGCTGTGCACACGAGTACCGTCGGTACCCGCGCCCACGTGCATTGGACGATGTGCCGTCGCCCCACGGCAAGCCCTTACCCCCATTCGCTCCGAGTCTCGCACGTTGCCGGGGGCGCGTGCAAGGGGGAGCGGCCGTCGCTTAACAATCCGGTCGACTGGCGAAGCGGTCTCACAGACGTTCCGGCGCTAGCGTTGCAGCGGGATGCGACTCTACGACTACGCCGCGTCCGGCAACTGTTACAAGGTGCGCCTGCTGCTGGCGCTGCTCGGGCGCGAGTGCGAGCGCGTGCCGGTGGATATCTTCGCCGGCGACACGCTGACCGATGACTACGCCGTGCTGAACCCGGTGCGCGAGACGCCGGTGCTGGAGCTCGATGACGGCACGATCCTCACCGAGTCAAACGCGATTCTGTGGTTCCTCGCCACGGGGAGCGACTACCTCCCGACGACTCCGGTGGAGCAGGCGCGGGTCGTCCGCTGGCTGATCTTCGAGCAGGAGCGCGTGATGATGGGGATTGGAGGAGCCCGGTTCCGGATCCTGACCGATCGTCGCCCGGAGCTCGTTCGGTCCCGGTTGACGCTGGCCGAGAGTGCCCTCGAGCTGCTCGACGCGCAGCTCGGGCAGCAGGCGTATCTCGTCGGCGAGACGTGCTCGATCGCCGATGTGTCGAACTTCGCCTATGTCCACGTCGCGCCGGACGCGGGACTCGAGCTTGAGCGCTATCCGAACGTCGCGGCGTGGATCGAACGCGTTCAGGGGCTGCCGGGCTTCATGAACGATCTCGTGCCGTACCCCGACAACGCGCGGGCCGGGCGAAGCCACTCCATCTACGACGGCTGAGGTGGTGACCGGCCGGACGTCGACCGGTCACCAGGCCCAGGAGTTCGCCGTTAGGCGAGGTCGAACCGATCGAGGTTCATGACCTTCGTCCCATGCGGCGACGAAGTCACGCACAAACGCCTCACCGGAGTCATCGCACGCGTACTCCTCAGCGATCGCGCGGAGGAGCGAGCTCGACCCGAACACGAGGTCCGCGGCGGTTGCCGTCCACCGCAGCTCGCCCGAGGATCGCTCCCGGCCCTCATAGACGTCGTCGCCGGACGCCGACCACACCGTCCCCATGTCGAGCAGGTTGACGAAGAAGTCGTTCGTCAACGTCTCGGGGCGGTCGGTGAACACGCCGTGGGCCGAGCCGGCCGCGTTGGCGTTCAGCGCCCGCATGCCGCCCACGAGGACGGTCATCTCGGGTGCGGTCAGCGTCAGCAGGTTCGCGCGCTCGACGAGCGCCTGCTCGACCGGCCAGTCGGTCCCGGCCTTGATGTAGTTCCGGAACCCGTCGAACGTCGGCTCGAGCACGGCGAAGGACTCGGCGTCCGTCTGCTCCTGGGAGGCATCTGTGCGTCCCGCTGCGAACGGAACCGTCACGTCGTGGCCGGCCGTCCGCGCCGCCTGCTCGACCCCGGCGCACCCGCCGAGCACGATCAGGTCGGCGACCGACACCCGCTTGCCACCGGCGGCCGATGCGTTGAAGTCCGCGGCGATGGCCTCCAGCTGTCGCGACCACGTCGCCGGCGCCGACGGACTGGTTGACGTCCCAATCCTTCTGCGGCGCCAGGCGCAGGCGCCCACCGTTGGCGCCGCCGCGCTTGTCGGTGCCGCGGAAGCTCGACGCCGCGGCCCAGGCCGCGCCCACCAGCTTGGAGACGCTCAGTCCGGACGCGAGGATCTTCTCCTTGAGCGCCGCGATGTCCGCGTCGTCGATCAGCTCGTGATCGACCGCCGGGACCGGGTCCTGCCACAGCTGCTCCTCTGGGATCCACGGACCGAGGTAACGCGCGATCGGGCCCATGTCGCGGTGCAGCAGCTTGTACCACGCCTTTGCGAACGCCTGCGCGAGCTCGTCCGGGTTCTCGTGAAAGCGCCGCGCGATCGGCTCGTAGATCGGGTCCAGGCGCAGCGAGAGGTCCGTCGTGAGCATCATCGGCGCGTGCCGCGTCGAGGGATCGTGGGCGTCCGGCACCGTGCCGTTCGCCTCGGGATTCTTCGGCGTCCACTGCTTGGCCCCGGCGGGGCTCGTCGTCAGCTCCCACTCGTAGTTGAACAGGTTGTCGAGGAACCCGTTGTCCCATTTGACCGGCTCGTTCGTCCAGGCACCCTCGAGTCCGCTCGTGAGCGCGTCGCCGCCGACGCCGCTGCCGTGGCGGTTGGTCCAGCCGAGCCCCTGCTGCTCGATCGGCGCCGCCTCCGGCTCGGGGCCGATGTCGTCGGGGCTCGCGTTGCCGTGGGTCTTGCCGAACGTGTGGCCACCGATGATGAGCGCCGCCGTCTCCTCGTCGTTCATCGCCATGCGGGCGAACGTCTCGCGGATGTCTCTCGCCGCCTTCACCGGATCCGGATCGCCGTTGGGACCCTCCGGGTTGACGTAGATGAGGCCCATCTGCACGGCGCCGAGCGGATTGGCGAGATCACGCTCGCCGCTATAGCGCTCATCGCCGAGCCACGTGTCCTCAGATCCCCAGTAGATCTCCTCCGGCTCAAAGATGTCCGGTCGGCCGAAGGCGAAGCCGAACGTGGGGAGCCCCATCGATTCGATCGCGCAATTGCCGGCGAACACGATCAGGTCAGCCCACGAGATCGTCCGGCCGTACTTCTGCTTGATCGGCCACAGCAGTCGGCGGGCCTTGTCCAGGCTCGCGTTGTCCGGCCAGCTGTTCAGCGGCGCGAAGCGCTGAGCGCCCTGTCCGCCACCGCCGCGGCCGTCATGGATGCGGTAGGTGCCGGCGGCATGCCACGACATCCGGATGAAGAACGGGCCGTAGTGACCGTAGTCGGCCGGCCACCAGTCCTGCGAGGTCGTCATCACCTCAAAGACGTCACGCTTGAGCGCCTCGACGTCGAGCTTCTTGAACTCCTCGGAATAGTCGAAGTCCTCGCCGAGCGGGGTCGCGAGGGGCGAGTGCTGGTGGAGCACCTGGAGGTCCGGCTGGTTCGGCCACCAATCCTGGTTCGTCCTCGGATGATTCCCGTTCGGACTCGGGGAGGCGATTGCGGGGTTTTCGGATTCGCTGACGTCGGCCACGGTGGTTCCTCCTACTGGCTCACTGGTTCGTTCGGTTGGTCTGAATGCGCCGCCGCGACGCACTCCGGGCATCGCCCCCAATAGATGACCTCTGCCTCGTCGATCACGTACCCCGAATCGTCGGCGGCCGTCAGGCACGGCGTCTCGCCGACGGCGCAGTCGACATCGACCATCCGGCCGCAGCTTCGGCAGATAGCGTGGTGGTGGTTGTCACCGACGCGGTCCTCGTAGCGGGCCGGCGATCCGGCGGGCTCGATGCGCCGGATGATCCCCTTGTCGGTGAGCAACCCGAGTGCGTCGTAGACGGCCTGTAGCGACACAGTTCCGATCTCCGCTCGCACCGTCGCGCCGATGTCGGCGGCCGTGCTGTGTGGGTGTTCAGACAGGGCGCGCAGTACGGAGAGACGCTGGGCCGTCACCTGCAGTCCGTGCCGGCGCAGCAGGGCGGCCCTGTCGAGAGAGGTCTCCATCAAGCGGCGGCAGCCTAACTCGCAAACTGGAATAAGTCCAGATCTGGGGGTATGCCAGTTCATGATTCGTTCGCTATTTGCGCGCGTTTTCCCGGCTGGATGTAGCCGCCGCCACCGGGTCTAGGCTCTCGACCCAACCGTATGGCCCAATCCCGGGAGTAGCTCATCAACCTCACCATCAACCTCGGCCTGGGCGCGCTCATCATCCTGCCGTTCTGGGTGGCGATCATCGGCGTGCTCACGAGCCGGGTGCTCGGGGTGCACATCGGCCGCTGGCGCAGCGCGTTCGCCGCCGTGGTCGGGTGGGCAGCCGGCCTCATCGCGGCCGGCGTCGCGCTCGGTCCGAAGCATTCCCATCCGGCGCTCGTCATTCCGCTCTCGGTGTTCTTCGGCGTGCTTGCCGCGTTGCCGGTGGCGATCGTCACCGACCTCGTCACGCGCGGGCGGCACAAGGACCATCGCGCGCGGCGAACCCTGCGTCACCCGGTGAAGTCCGTCCGCTCCGTGCTCACACCGCTCGGTCGCTTCCGGGAGCTGCTCGCCAACGCGCGCCGCGAGAACCTCCTGCACGTCCGTTACCGGACCACGGCCGCGCTCGAATCCAGCGACCTCGCCCGCCGGGTGCGGCTCGTCCTGGAACGGTCGGGCGGGATGTTCGTCAAGTTTGGGCAGATCGCCGCGACGCGGAGCGATCTCCTGCCTGAGACGTTCACCACGGAGCTCTCAAAGCTGCAGTCAAGCGTCGCCCCGATGACATCTGATGAGGTCTCGACCGTGCTCGAGGCCGAGCTGGCGGAGCCCCGGGAGCAGGCGTTCGCCTCGTTCGATCTGGAGCCGCTGGCGGCGGCCTCGATCGGTCAGGCCCACCGCGCGACGCTCCACGACGGCCGCGGCGTGATCGTCAAGGTTCAGCGTCTCGGACTCGACGAGATCGTCCATCGGGACTCCGCCGTCCTCTCGTTTGTCGCGCGGGAACTTGATCAGCGCGTGGAAGCGGCTCGCCGGGTCGGCGCGCGCGAGCTCGCCGAGGAGCTGATCACCAGCATCGAATCCGAGCTCGACTACGGGCGCGAGGTCAGCGCCGCGATCCAGCTGCGCGAGAACCGCGGCTCGGATACCGGGGTGAAGATCCCGATCGTCTACGCCGACCTGTCGACGGACCGGGTGCTCGTCATGGACGAGGTCAACGGGCGGCCGATCTCCGACTCCGACGCGATCGCGGCGTCGCCCGTCGACGCGCGGGAGCTCTCCCGCCGGCTGCTCGCGTCGTTCCTCAATCAGATCATGCACGACGGCTTCTACCACGCCGACCCCCACCCGGGGAACGTCTTGATCGACACGGAGGGCACGCTGTGGCTGCTCGATTTCGGTGCCGTCGGACGCCTTGACCCGGTCACCCGTGAGGCGCTCCAGGGCATCGCGATCGGGTTCTCGATCAGCGACGGCTCGATCCTCGCGCGGTCGGTCCGCTATCTCGTGGGACACGACGAGTTCGACCTGCGCCAGCTCGAGCGCGACCTGTCGATTCTTCTCGGCGAGGTCCACTCGGGTGGTCTCAGCCCGGCGGCGCTGTCCGGCATGGTCGACGTCATGGAGCGGCACGGCCTGCGGCCGCCGCGGCAGATGCTCCTCCTCTCGCGCACGCTGATCACGCTCGAGGGAACGCTCAAGACGATCGACCCGACGTTCGAGCTCTCGACCGAGGCGAGCGCGCTCGTCGCCGACGAGCAGCAGGAGGTGCTCGGCGCCCCGGGCGAACTGCTGCGCAAGGAACTCACCCGCGCTTTGCCGGCGCTCCGGACGCTGCCGGAGTACGCGGAGGCCCTCTCGAGCCAGCTCCGCGCCGGGCGCCTCGTCGTGCGAACCGAGCGCTACGCCGGCGCTGACCGCGCCGTGGTCACTGGCTGGCTGAACCGGGCCCTCGTCGCGTTCTCCGGTGCGGCGGGCGCGGTGTCCTCCGGCGTGGTCCTGATCGCGGGGTCGCTGTCCCGGGACATCGGCGTCCGGGATTCGCTGTGGGTCCTCGGGTTCATCGGCCTGACGGGCGCGACGGTGCTGCTGATGCGGACGATCGCGCAGGCGCTGCACGCCCAGGGCATCTCGATCGACTGAACGCGAGCCGAGGCCGGCCCGCCGGGACGCCAGGCCGGGTCTCGTCACGCCCGGACCAGGTGGTACGTTCCGCGCCGGGCCGGGTGTCGGCCCACGCCGCACCAGCGGGTCGGCGCACGACGAAAAGGGGTCACAGTGGGCTTTCTCGACAAGCTGAAGGGCACCGCCAAGCAGGCGGCCAACCCGATGGGCCAGGCCGCCACGCGGGACAAGATCATGAAGATCAACCAATCCGGCGTCGAGTCACGGGCGACCGTCAACTCGATGCAGGAGACCGGCACCCAGTTCGGCGGCGGTCATCAGATCGACTTCGACCTGACCGTCCATCCCGCCGACGGCGCGGACTACAACGTCCAGCTCTCCCAGTCACTGCACGACGCCACCCTGCAGGGGATCGAGCAGGGCAAGGACGTGATCGTCAAGGTCGACCCGGACGACCCACAGTCCATGCTCGTGTGGGGCGCCGCCAGCTGACCGGGCGGTTTCACGGGTGACACCGTCACCTCACGCTTCGAATCCGACAACCACTGGTACTCAGGCACGTAGTGCCACACTCTTGGCCTGTGTCCGCGTTGATGACGGCACGGTCGCCACGTAGACGCCCGAGCCACCAGCGGAACGGCATATCGCCGCCAACTCTGAGCGCGCCCTCGGGCTATGCGCCGCCGTCGGCTCGCGACGACGCCCGGAGACGAACCGCGTCAGCAAGTTTCTGTCCGCATCGCGGACAAACCCTGTAAAACCTTGTGTCGCCCGCGCGACATGCAAGATCCGCGCCGCTATCCGGCGGAACCCGTGCACGATCCCGAGCCAGCCCGCCAGCGCATGACATCGCTGACAGACCGGCCGAACACCGGAATTCTGGGGCGTCGAATACCGGTTTGACACCCCCTCCGGCCGAGTGCTAGAACCGCTGGCGAGAGAGCCGCGCCGAGGGAAGGTAGGAGAAATGCGTCGTGGTCTGTGCGCGCTCGTCGCGCTGATCGTGTCCGTCACCGTTGGGGAGGCGACGGCTCAGGCTGCCGGGACCGCGCCCGGGGGCGCCGGGCGTGCAGAGCTACTTCGATCTGGCGCGGAAGGACTGCGTCGGCACCGCACGCAACGACACCTCCAGGGTGTGGTTCACGGTCGCGGGCGGCGTGCTCTCGGACGTGTACTGGCCGAACGTCGATGCGACAAACGTGCACACCCTTCAGTACGTCGTCACCGACGGGACCAGCTTCACGGACCTGCAGACGCGAGACATGACGTACACGAGCGCCGCGTCGCCGAGCGGGATGGCCTGCACGGTGACCGCGCGCAGCAAGACCCACGGCTACCGGATCACGACGACGTACATCGCGGACCCGTCGCGCGACGCCGTCGTCATGAGGGTCCGCTTCGACGGGCCCCGCAGGGACCGCGTGTTCGTCCGCCTCGATCCCGCTCGCCGGGGGCACGGGCGGCGGCGGTTCGCAGAACTCGGGCGGAAACACGGCGCAGCTCGTCGACGACCACGGCGCCAGCATCCCGGTCGCCTCGAACACGAACACCACGACCCAGGCGTCCAACCGCGACTACGCCGTCCCGACGTTCGAGGCGCTCCAGTCCTCGTCCGGCTTCACGTCGGCGAGCGTCGGCTACGCCGGCACCGCGAGCGACGGCCAGTCGATGCTCGACTCCGATCACGCGCTCTCCACGACCTACACCGACGCGCCAAACGGGCACGTCGCCCTGACCGCGGGGCTCGGTCTGCCGCGCCACGGGCACCTCACCCTCGCGCTCGGCTTCGGGACGACGCAGACGACGGCGATCCACACGGCGAATCGGGCTGCGAACGCACGCTTCAACCGGGCGCGGAACACGTATGAGCGGCAGTGGCGCCGCTACGACGAGAACCTCAACCGGCCGAGCCGCCAGCTGAGCGCGAGCCGCGCGGGAGCAGTACTACCGCTCGGTCAACGTCGTCAAGGCGAGTGAGGACAAGACCTTCCCGGGCGCGATCGCGGCCGGGCTCGCGTCGCCGTGGGGCCAGTCGGTTCCGGCCGGCAACGCCACCAACGGGAAGCCGACGTACTTCGGCTCCTACCGCGAGGTGTTCGCGCGGGACCTGTACGAGGCGTTCGCGGGCCTGCTCGTCGCCGGCGACATCCGCACCGCGCGGGCGGCGACGCGGTTCCTGCTGTTGCGCCAGCAGCAGCCCGACGGCTCGATGCCACGCAACTCGCTGCTCAATGGCAAGGTCGCGCCGGACACGGGCGGCCTCCAGCTCGACGAGACGTCGTACCCGATTCTGATGGCGTGGCAGTCCGGACTCGCGGGCGACGGCGGCTTGTACCGCAACCACATCGTCCCCGCCGCGGACTTCCTCGTCGCGAACGGGCCGAGCGACGGCGCCGAGCGCTGGGAGGAACAGGGCGGCTTCTCGCCCTCGACGATCTCCGCCGAGATCGCCGGGTTGACCGCCGCGTCCGCGATCGCGGCGACGAACCACGACGCTGCTCACGCGCGGCTCTACCAGGCGACCGCCGATCAGTTCGCCCGCAAGATCAAGGCCTGGACGGTCACGACGAGCGGGACGTACGGGCCGCGGTACTTCATCCGCCTGTCGAAGACGGGCGATCCCAACGCCGCGATCAGCTACGGCCTCGGCAACGGCAGCATCAACGCCGACCAGCGCCAGGTCGTCGACCAGGGGTTCCTCGAGCTCGTGCGACTCGGGGTCCTCCCGGCCTCCGACCCGGACGTGACGGCGTCGCTCGGGGTCATCGACAACGTGATCCGGCGCACGACTCCGACCGGCCCCGGCCTGTACCGCTACGGCACGGACGCGGCCGGCTCCGAGGACGGCTACGGCGACTGCTACGAGCCCGATCCGACGAACTGCTCGCCGACCGGCGCCCCGTGGCCGCCGACCAACCAGGGCTCCGGGCACCTGTGGCCGGTGCTCGGAGGCGAGCGCGGCGAGTACAACGTCGCCGCCGGAAACCGCGCCGGCGCCACCCAGTTCCTGAACGCGATGGCGGGCATGACGTCCGGCGGCTACCTCGAGCCCGAGCAGGCGTGGGAGGACCCGGCACTGGCGCCGTCGCCGTTCGGGACCGACCCGGCCACGGCATCGATCGGCTTCAGCCCCGGGCATCCGGCCGGTTCGGCCAGCCCACTCACCTGGGCCCAGTCGCAGTACGCGCGCCTCGCGCTCGCGATCGGCGCGGGACGTAACCTCGAGACGCCGCAGATCGTCAAGGCCCGGTACGTCACCCACGGCATGCCGGGAACGCTGCCGATCACGATCAGCTCGCCGTCGGACGGCTCCAACGTGACCGGCTCGACCGTCAGCGTCAGCGGGACGACGACCGCGGGTGCGCGCGTCGACGTCGAGGCCGCACCGCCGACCGGGGGCGCGGTGCCGATCGGCTCGGCGACGGCCGACGGGAGCGGGAACTGGTCGCTCCAGTTGCCGGTCAGCTTCGGTACGACGAAGCTCACCGCGACGGCGACGAAGGGCAACAGCACCGGCTACGCGCAGTCGTCCGTCATCAACGTGACGCTGCCCGGCACGAGTGCGCTCAACCTCACCGACCCGAGCGGCGATGACAACGGACCGGGGACGTACGGCGTATCCGACGAGCAGCAACTTCTCGCCGGGCGCGTTCGACATCACCGGCTTCCAGGTGACGCAGACGGCAACCGACGTCTACATCCAGACGAAGATCAGCAACCTGGCGCCGACGTTCGGCAGCTCGTTCGGCGCGCAGCTGCTCGATGTCTATGTCCGCGACCCGGCGGGGAGCGCCTTCTCGACCGCGGCGGCGTTCCCGCAACGCAACTACACGATCGCCCCGGGCGACGCCTGGAGTCAGCGCATCGAGGTCCAGGGGTTCGCCTCGCCGGTGTGGGTGGACGCGAACGGCAACGCCGTCGGGTCGCTGCAGTTCGTCGTCGACGACGCCGAGCGGGACGGCGACGCTGATCCTGCCGAAGTCGGCATTCGGCACGGTCGGCTCGGGCTGGACGTTCACCGTCGCGCTCACCGGCCAGGAGGGGGGCAACCCCGACCAGGCCAGAAACTTCGAGGCGACGCCGGCGGAGTTCCGGTTCGGCGTCTGCACGCCGGGCGGGACGAGCCCGATCTGCTCCGTCGACCCGAACACGGTGCCCGAAGGTGATCGACACGATCCCGCCGAGTGGCACCTCGCAGGCTGCCGAGCTCGACCCGACCACGGGGCCGGTGACGGTCCACGGTGTGAGCGTGCCGTAACGGCAAAGTAATCCCGCAGCGGTTGGTCCTCGACTAGGGTCGCGCGTAACTCATGCTGCGCGCATCAGAGCGCGCGGGAAAGGACGGGGCACGACCATGTCGATGGCGTTCTATTTCGTCAACGAGGGATTCACGCCGGAGAAGTACGACGAGGCGATCAAACAGCTGGACGCAGCGGGCGCAGGTGCACCTCCCGGTCGCCTGCTCCACACCGCGTTGGAGGCCGACGGTCAGATTCAGGTGTTCGACATCTGGGAGTCGGAGGAGGCCATGAGCGCCTTCGGTGAGACGCTGGTGCCGATCCTCAACGGGCTCGGAGTGGAAGTCTCACCGCCGATGGTCTCGCCGGTGCACAACGTGATCGAGGGGCAACTGGCCAACGCATAGACGCCTCGCCGCGGACGCGCCGACTACGATTCCGGCATGCCGTCTGGCAACGGGATCGCGCCGGCGCCCCCGCCGCGCACCGCACCGGCTGACCACGAGGTCCTGATCGTCGGCGCCGGCTTCTCCGGCATCGGCATGGCGGCGCGGCTGAAGGACGCCGGCATCGATGACTTCCTGCTCGTCGACGACGCCGACGGGTTCGGCGGGACGTGGTACTGGAACCGGTACCCCGGGATCGCGGTCGACATCCCGTCGTTCAGCTACCAGTACTCGTTCGCCAAGCGGACGAGCTGGACGCGGATCTACGCGCCCGGCGAGGAGTTGCGTGACTACGCCGGGACGACCGCGCGTCACTTCGGCCTGCAGGACAAGACTCGGTTCTCGACGCTGGTCACGAGGGCGACGTTCGACGAAGCTCGTCACGTCTGGGAGATCGAGACCGGCGACGGCGCTCGGATGACCGCGCGACACATGATCGACGCCTCCGGCGTGCTGACACGGCCGAAGCGTCCGGACATCGACGGACTCGACGATTTCACCGGCGTGACGGTGCACACGGCACGGTGGGATCCGAACGTGCAGCTCGCGGGCAAGCGGGTGGCGATCATCGGCACAGGGGCCTCGGCGGTGCAGGTCATCCCGTCGATCGCCGCCGAGGTCGAGCACCTGACCGTCTTTCAGCGCACGCCGATCTGGTGCCTGCCGAAGCTCGACGGTCCGATTCCGACGGGCGTGCGCAGCGTGCTCGGCCGCGTTCCCGGCGCGGCGTCAACCGCGCGGCTCGCGAGCCAGACGTTCGTCGAGCTGGCGTTCCCGTTCGCGGCGCACTACTACGGCAGGCTGCCGCTCGCGACGGCGTTCGAGCGTCAGGCGCGCGCGTACCTGAAGGCCGAGATTCCCGATCCCGAGCTCCGGGACAAGCTGACGCCCCGCTACGGCCTGGGGTGCAAGCGGCCGAGCTTCCACAACCAATACCTGTCGACGTTCAACCGGCCGAACGTGCTGCTCGAGACCGACCCGATCGAGCGGATCACGCCGACCGGGATCCGCACGCAGAGCGGCACCGAGCACGAGTTCGACGTGCTCATCCTCGCGACCGGCTTCAAGGTGTTCGACTCCGGCAACTTCCCGAAGTACCCCGTGACCGGGCGCGGCGGGGTCGACCTCGAGCAATGGTGGGCCGAGAACCGCTACCAGGCGTACGAGGGGGTGAGCGTCCCCGGGTTCCCGAACTACTTCCTCATGTTCGGGCCATACGGCTACAACGGCTCGTCGTACTTCAACCTCGTCGAGACCCAGTCACGACACATCGCCCGCGCCCTCGGCCACGCCCGCGCGCAGGGAGCGACGATGATCGAGGTCAGCCGCGAGGCGAACGACCGGTATTTCGCGGAGATGCTGCGCAAGCGCGGTCGCCAGATCTTCTGGCAGGCGAGCTGCGCCCAGGCGAACAGCTACTACTTCGACCCGCGCGGCGACGTCCCGATCCGGCCGGTGACGACGATCGAGACGATGTGGCGCGCGCGCCGATTCCCCCTCGGCGACTACCGCCTGGCGACGGCGGGTGTCGCGGCACCGTCCGAGCCCGCGCTTGCCACCTCCGCGGGCTGACTCACCGCCCGGGCGGCGCACTGACCGACCGGGACAAAGTCCCATCGGCGTCAGGGGTCCGTCCGGGGTCACGTCGTCGCGCTGTGGGCCACCGGAATGCCGGTCTCCCACGGCAGAACCTTGCCGAACTGCACGAGCTCGCCGTAGAACGCGGGGTCGAACGACGGTGCCAGGGCGAGCTTCACCGGCCAGGCGGCCGCCTCCGCCGGGGTCTGGGCGCTGCTCATGTCCTCAAACCACGGCCGGGATGCGTCGGTGTCGATCAGGCCGGGGCACAGCGCCATGATCAGCCGGTCGGAGGCGAGGTCAGCGTCACGACGCTCGCGGGCGATGGCCCGGACGGCCGCGACCTGACCGACCTTCGACGGGATGTTGAGCCACGCGCCGAAGCCGTCGTCGTCGGCATGACCGGCCAGCACCGACTCGCGCCAGTCGGCGATCAGCGCGTCGACGGCGTCCAGGTCGCCGGATGCGGCGGCGGACGCGAACCGGTCGGTCGCGCGCTCGTCGAGCTTGTCGAGAGTCCCGAGAGCGCTCGCGACGATGATGAGCCGGCCGCCCGGACGGAGCCGCGGGGCGAACTCGCGCAGGACGCGCGTCGTCGCGAGATTGCTCGTCTCCGCGACGGCGTCGACCTCGTCGGCGGGGTCGGCGTCCGGGCTCATCCGCGCCGTCGCGTTCGAGAAGACGATGTCGACCTCGCCGAGTTCATTGGCGAGCGCGGCAATCGCATCCCCGTCGCGCACGTTGAGCACGCGGCCTTCGACCTGGGCGACGGCGCCGCTCTCCGCCACCGCCGCCGCGGCGGCGGCAACGCGGTCTGGATCGCGGCCCGTGAGCATGACGCGATCTGACGACGACAGGCCGGCGGCCAGACCTTCGACGAGCGCGCGGCCGAGACCCTGGTTGGCGCCCGTGACAAGTGCGATTCGTGAAGTAGTCATGGCTTCACCGTAGCTCGCGCCAGCCATGTCGCCAACGAGAATGTCGCACAGCTACCATGCGCTTTGCGCATGACTACGGAGTTCTCGCCGACCGGCCTACGGATCCTCCGCGAGGTTGCCCAGGCCGGGTCCTTCTCCGCGGCCGCGCAGTCGCTCGGCTACACGCAGTCGGCGGTCTCACGGCAGGTCGCCGCGCTCGAGGCGGCGGCCGGCCGACGCCTGTTCGACCGCAGCCGAACCGGGGTGACGCTGACGCCCGCGGGAGCGCGCCTGCTCACGACCGCCGTGCGCGTGCTCGACGAGCTCGACGCCGCCCGGCGTGAGCTCAGCGGGGAGGCCGAGGCCGTCATCCGCCCGGTGCGGCTCGGCGCGTTCGCCACGGCAGCGGCCGGGCTCGTGCCCCAGGCGCTCACCACGCTCCCGCCGCAGCTCAGGGTCACCCTCCGCGAGGCGACCACTCCCGCTCTCACCCGAGCGCTGCGCGCCGGCACGCTCGACCTCGCGGTGATCGCCAGCCAGCCGCCGTTTCGTCCACCGGACGCGGAGTCGCCGCCGCTTGAGCTCACGGCGCTGTCCGAACGCGAACTCGTCGTTGGTGTGCCAGCAAACCACCCGCTCGCCGCCGCCGGCGCCGTCGAGGTCGACCAGCTCGAGGGCCAGGTGTGGGTTGCGAGCCGCTCCGACGCCGACGACTCGCTGCTCGGTGTTTGGCCCGGGCTCCGCGAGCGGGCGGACGTTCGTTACGTCGTGCGCGACTGGCTCGCGAAGCTCCAGATCGTCGCGGCCGGGCTCGCGATCACCACGATCGCCCCGGTCGCGCGGAACGTGATCCCACCTGGTGTCACGATCGTCGCCGTCCGCGGGGAGCCGCAGGAGGTGCGCCGGCTCGTCCTCGCCCGCCGTCCCGGGCCCACTCGATGGCCCGACGGCCCGCGTCGCCGAGGCTCTGGTCACCGCGGCGCACGAGCTCAGCGCCTCGATTGCCCACTGACACCGTGCTTCACTCGGCGACGTGGTCCGTGAGATCCTCCCGTCGGAGACTGCGCTCGGCTTTGCAGCGATGCGCGCGCTGCGCCCGCATTTCGATGACGAGGCGGCTGGGTCACGCGTGTCGACGAACTCCAGCGGCCGGAGGGCTACCGGCTCGCCGGAGCGTTCGAGGACGGCGAGCCGACGGCTGCCGCGGTCGCCGGTTTCCGCATCGGCCACAACCTCGCGTGGGGACGGTTCCTGTACGTCGATGATCTCTCGACCCGGCCCGACCGACGTCGGCAGGGACACGCTCGCGAGCTGATGCACTGGCTCGAGCGTGAGGCGCGGCGCCTTGACTGCGACGAGCTCCATCTCGATTCCGGCGTCGGGCCCGAGCGCGCCAACGCGCACCGGCTGTACTTCGCCTCGGGGATGCGGATCGCGTCGTATCACTTCACGCGCCAGTTGACCTGACCCTCGTGTCGCGGCGGGCGATCTGGGATAAGGTTCCGCACCGCAAGCAGGCAAGCGAACAGGGGTCAGGTGCGAATCATTCTTCGGCGGGTCGTCGCTGCGGCGGCGACGGGGGTGGTGACGGGGTTGCTCGCCGCGATGCCCGCGGCGGCGGAGACACCGACGGGGTTCTGGACGCCGGTGGCGCCGACCGTTGACCAGTGCCGTGTCGCCGAGCGCTGCGGTGCTCGCGGAGGGCAAGGTCGTGCTCGCTGGGGGCGCCTCGTCGACGAACGATGTCCATCAGTTCTCGGCGACCTACGACCCCGTCGCCGACTCATGGTCGTCGCCCGTTGGCATGCAGGCGAAGCGCGCGAACGCGACCGCCGTGACCCTTGGGAACGGCAAGGTGCTCGTCGTCGGGGGTGAGTCTGCGCTGAACACGCCGTCGAAAGCGCTCGACACGGCCGAGGTCTACGACCCGGCGACGAACACGTGGGCGCCCGTGTTGAACACGATGAGCTCGGCCCGCGCCAACCATCCCGTCGTCGTCGTCCTGCGGCGCTCCGGATGGGTCTTGGTCGCCGGCGGGAGCGACGCCACGGGCGCGCCGGTCAAGACAGCGGACATCTACGACCCGGTAGCCAACGGGTTCTTCCCGGCCGGCGACATGGGCACGGCGCGAGACCTGGCCGCCGCGGCGTTGCTGCCCAGCGGGAAGGTACTCGTCGCCGGCGGGACCGGTGCGAGCAACACGATGCTGAACAGCGGCGAGGTGTTCGACCCCGAACCCCCGCTCACGTGGACACCGGTCACGAACACGATGTCCGATCCCCGTGGCGCCGGCCCGGGCGCCGTCGCCCTGCGCGACGGGCGGGTGCTCGTCATGGGCGGTGTCTCGACGCTCACTCCGTCGGCGGTGACAAGCGCAACCGCCGACCTCTACAACCCGGCGACAAACGCGTTTTCCCAAACGGGAAGCATGCAGGTGGGCCGCGCGAGTTTCTCGTTCGCCCCGCTCGCCGACGGGCGCGTGCTCGTCGCGGGCGGCCTTGTGGCGCCAATCGTCGGCCCGAAGACGATCACGAGCGACGCTGAGGTCTACGACCCGGGCATCAATGCGTGGCAGCCAGCCGGCTCGCTCCCGGTCGCGGTCGGCGCGGCGGCGACGGTTGCGCTGCCGACGGGGCAGGTGCTCGTGATGGGCGGCGCGCCGGACGCCAACAGCAACGCGACCGTACGCGAGGCGGAGGTGTACACGCCGTACGCCGCTCCGACGAAACCGCTCGCGGTCGTGGCCACCGCGGGCGTCACCTCGGCGTTCGTCACGTTCGCGCCGCCGGCGTCGAATGGTGGCCTGCCGATCCTCAACTACACGATCGTCGCCTCGAGCGGCCAGCGCGTCACCACCCCGGACGCTCGGACGGCCGTGACGATCACCGGTCTGACCGCCGGCCGACCGGTGACGTTCACCGTCATTGCGAACAACGCGGTCGGCGCGGGCGCCGCGTCAACCGCATCGAACCAGGTCACCCCGACGGCGGCGCCGAAGCCGCCCGGCCGCGGACCGACGCTCACGATCGGCCAGCTGAAGACGAAGGTCAAGCTCGCCGCCTTCCTCAAGGGCGTCGGTTTCACGGTCACCCCGAATCGGCTCCGCGTCGCTCCAGGTTTCGTTGATCGGCGCGGTCAACCGCGCCACGATCGCGCGCGCGTACAACCTCACGCTCGCGAGCAAGCGGCTCAACCTGAGTGGGGGCAAGCGGACGGTCACGCTCAAACCGTCGAAGACGCTCGTCGGCCGACCTCGATCGGCGACCGTCCAACTGGTGATCGTCGCGATCGACGCCGCCGGCGCCCGTTCCACGACGACGAGGACGATCCATGTCAGCCGCTAGGGCCGTGAGACGATTTGCCGTCTTCATCGCTGCGATCGGCGCGTGCGCCGGAGTGCTCGCTTCGCCCGCCGCCGCGGCGACTCCCAACAGCTGGCGGCAGGCCGCGTCAATGACGACCGCGCGCTTCGGGCAGGCCGCAGCCGCGCTTTCCGGCGACCGCGTGCTGCTCGCGGGCGGAGAGGACGGCCAGTTCAACGACCTCAAGTCCGCCTCGATCTACAACGCGGCGTCGGACACGTGGACGGCCGCCACCGACATGGGCACGCCTCGCATCACGCCCGGCGCTGTCACCTTGCCGAGCGGCAAGGTGCTTGTCGTTGGGGGTGGCAACCCCGCAGCGCTGACGAACGCGCTCGACACTGGAGAGGTGTACGACCCCGGGACCGACTCGTGGACGCCGGTGACGAACACCATGAGCTCGGCTCGCGGTCAGGGCCCGGTCAACGATGCTTCTGGCAAATGGCAAGGTCCTCATCGCCGGAGGCTCCGACGAGACCAACCATCCTCTCGCTACGGCCGATCTCTACGACCCGGCCAACAACACGTTCACGCCGACCGGCTCGATGGGAACGGCCCGATCGCTCGCCGCCGCGGCGCCGCTCGCCAATGGCAAGGTGCTCGTCGCCGGCGGCCTGAGTGCGGGTGCTGTCCACGAGCCAGACCGCTGACGTCTATGACCCGGGGACTGGCACATGGGCGGCGGTCGCGAATGCGATGAGCGCTGAGCGGGCCTATACGGGCGCGGCGGTGTTGCCGAACGGCAAGGTGCTGGTCGCCGGCGGAGAGTCAATCGTTGGCCCATCGACAACCGCCTCGACCGACCTCTACGACCCGGCGACGAACCGCTTCACGCCCGGGCCGGCAATGAACTTCCCGCGCGCCGGGTTTGGCTTGGTCAGCCTGCCGGCGGGTCAGCCGCTCGTCATCGGCGGCTTCTTCGTCACGAGCGGGATCGACAATGTCGACCCCAAGGCCCAGCTCTACAACCCGTCGACGAACGCCTGGGCGTCAGTGGCGGCTTCCCCACGTCCGAAGGCGCTTGGAACCGCGATCCGGCTGACCGATGGCGACATCCTGTGGGCGGGCGGTTTCGACAACGAGAGCCCCCTCAGCGACGCCGAGCTGTACACCCCGCCGGCGCTGCCCGGCCCGCCGACGTCCGTCTCCGCGACCCCGGGCAACGGATCGGCGACCGTCGTGTTCGCGGCGCCCGCGAGCGACGGCGGCCTCCCGGTGCTCCACTACACGGTGAGGGCCTCGACGGGGCAGACGGCGACGACGCCCGACGCGCGCACGTTCGCCACGGTGACGGGGCTGACGAACGGCACGCCCGTCACGTTCACGGTCACGGCGACAACCGCGCTCGGTTCGGGCGCCGCGTCGGGAGCGTCGGCCCGAGTGACGCCGACCGCCCCCGTGACGCCGGTCCCCGCCCCGAAGCTGACGCTCACCGGCCTGAAGACGAAGCTGAAGCTCTCCGCGTTCCTGAAGGGCGTGACGTTCACCGCAGCGCCCGACCGCACCGCGTCGTTGCAGGTGACGCTGCTCGGGAGCGTCAGCCGGGCGACGATCGCGCGCGCCTACCCACTCGTGCTCGCCACCAAGACGTTCGGGTCGAGCGCCAAGAAGCGCACGCTCACGATCGTGCCTGCGAAGAAGCTCGTCGGCCGGCCTCGCAAGGCCGGCGCGCGGCTCGTGATCGTCGCGACCGGAGCGACCGGCCGTCAGTCGACGATCACGAAACAGCTCACCGTGACGCGATAGCCCTCACAACCGCGGGCGATGTAAGGTGCGCCAGGGAAGGAGATGGACCACCGCTCGGAGCACGACTCGTCGGAGCCGCTCGAGCCTCAGATCACTGAGCTCGCAAGTGCCTATGCCGATGCGCTCATCGCGGGCGACGAGGCGGCGGCGGAGGTCGTGATCCGGGAGGCGATGGACGCGGGCCTCGAGTTCTGCCGAGATCGATGAGAAGGTCATCGCTCCGGCCATGTGGCTCGTGGGGGAGATGTGGGAGGGGGCCAGCTGTCCGTCGCCGAGGAACACCTCGCGACGGAGATCACGGTGCGGGTACTCGCGCTCCAGCGAGAAGCCCAGCGTGTGGCGCAGGCCCGCCCGTCGTCATTGTGTGATGCTCGCGACCACGCCTGGGGAGCAGCACATCGTCGCCCTGCGGATGGTCGGGAATCTCCTCCGGGAGGCCGGCTACCACGTGCTCATGCTCGGCGCCGAGGTCCCCGCGTGGTCGCTCGGCGATGCCGCCGATCGCCACCAGGTCGACGTCATCTGCATCAGCGCGACGCTGCACGGCCGGACGAACGAGACGCTGCGCATGATCGACGAGATTCGCGAGCGACGCCCGGCGACGCGGTTCGTCATCGGTGGACGCGGACTCCGGGCGAGGAACAGCTCCGCCACGAGGTGCACGCCTGCGAGCGTGTCTCTGAGGCCGTCGAGGTGGTCGACGCCGCCCTCAAGCGTGCGCGCCTGAACTGACTCGCTCCAGGAGTTTGTGCCGCTGGATCTTCCCCGAGCCGGTGCGCGGGATCTCGTCGATCCGCTCGAACCGGGCCGGCAGCTTGAACTGGGCGAGGCGCCGACCCAGGAACTCGCGGAGCGCCTCGTCGGGCGCGCCGACGACCGCGGCGTCGGCTACCGCGTCGTGCTCGGCGCGCGGGAGTACGCGGAGTTCGCGGTCCGGATCGCCCGCGGCTGATCGGCGTGCGTCGTGGGATGCGGCCCCGGTCAGCTCACTGCGGGCCCGCTCAGCTCACTGCTTGACGAGCGTCCCCACCGTCACGTGCGGCCAGTGGATGCCATTGAAGTCGAGCATCACAAGCTGGGTGTACTGGAGCTGGTGCTTGTCCGGCTGACCGCCGGTGCCGGCGATCGTCTGGATCCAGAAGGTGGCGTCGACCTTCGCGGCGTTGGCGTTGCCGCCGGGTGGGGTGCTCGTGGCCAGGAACGCCGTGTTGGCGGTCCCACCGCCTCCCTGGATCGGGTTGTGGGTCGTGGAGACCTGGAGGAAGGTGCGGCTCTTCATGTTGGTGCCCTGCAGCGACGCGGCCAGCGCGTCCTGGAGCACGCTGTTCGGATTCGTGACCATCGCCTGCGTGACCCCGGGCGACTTGAACCGGAACTGCGTCGCGATCGAGAGGTCGAGCTCCGAGAACACGCCCGCCGCCGACGCGAAATCTGGGAACGGTGGCTGCCCGAAGAAGATCGGGAAGATGTTGTTGTTCGGGATGTGCGGCGGCCCGCCCTGGAGCACCTGGGAGTTCCCCTGAGCGAGGATCACCGTCCCGTGCGGGATCGAGGCCATGCGCACGACGGTCGGCGGCACGTTCGGGTTGGTCGTGTGCGGGACGGACGCCCAGATCCCCGGCTCGATGTGGAGCCCGTTCGGCGTGCCGGCCTCGTTGATCTGCTGCAGGTAGGTCGCACCGAACATGTTGATGTCCGCATTGAGGAAGCCCCGGTTCGGGATCGGTCCTCCGATGTCCGTGACGAGCAGCGTCTCGTCGGTGCGGTTCAGTTCGAGGAACCGGTCCGAGCCGCCCCCGTGATGTGGCCGCCAGATCGCGTTGAAGCCGTGGCCCTTCCAGAGGCCGACCAGGCCGGCCAGCGGGCCGAGCGGATTCGCCTGCTGCGCGATCACATCGGCGGCGGCCGCCTGGGCGTGCGGCTCGGCTTTCGGCGAGTCAATCTCAGGCCCGTTGAACTTGTCGGTTCCGACGAATTCGAAATCAGGGTCGGTCGAGATTTCGGGTGACACGGTGACTCCTCGTGTACGAGCGTTGATTGGTACGTGTGGTTGTGGTTAGCCGAACGTGACCCGGACCCTGAAGCCGGTTGGCGCGGCGTCGGCCTTCGGGTCCTGGTCGGTGACGTGGCTCGTGCTCGCCGGCTGGGCGGGCACGGGATCGAGCAGCAGACCGACGGCCTCGAGCAGCGCCCGGGCGTCGTCCGGTGACAGGCCCCGGAGCTCGGGCACCGGACCGGCAAACGTCGCCGAGACCGCCGAGCCGGACGGCGCGGATTGATTCGCGACCGGCGCCTGAGTGACAACCTGGGCGCCGGGGCCGGGCGTCGCCGGGCGGATCTCGAGACGGAGCGGCGTTGAGGCGATCGTCTCGCGCGCCGCCTGAAGATCCTTCCCGGCCAGGCTCGGCACCAGCGCCGATGGCAGCGCGGCGCTCAGGAGGTCCCGACGTGCTTGATCGGACGATTTCGACGCGAAGTAAAACGCCACCGCCGCGCCCGCGTTGGCGACGACACCCCCGATCAATGTGCTCCGCAACGTCGTGTCATTGAGCCAGAACGACACGGCCACGAAGATGAGGAGGCCACCGACGAGCGAAACGGCGAGCCAACTGCGGATGAGCGTCGAATCGGTTGTCTCGCCCGACGTCGTCGTACGAGTGACATCGACGCCGCCATTCGCTGTCGACGCCGGCGGGCCATCGAGCACTCGGCGGCCGACAATGACGACCGCTCCCGCGAGCAGGATGAATCCGACGATGAGGGCGAGCGACAACACCTTGTCGCTGCCGGTGAGCTGTTGAGCTCCGGTGCTAGCAGCGATCTCCGGACCGAGAGAAAACATCGCGGTAACCCCCTTCACTGCGACGGCGTGATGGTGGCTCGTGTCACCGGTTCGGCCGTGAGTGGTGTGTGTCTGCGGGTGTCCAAGCACCCGCAGACACGAACATACGCCGTCACAGTGACTGTCGGTGTGAGATTTCTCCCAACCGAGTCCGGCGCACAACCTTCACGTCGAGAACAATGACGAGACGTGGTGAGGAATCGGTAGGGCCGCTCAGCGTTTCGACAACATGAAACGGCTCCGTCTTGCAACGGAGAGAGGGGAGGTCAGCGAGCGACCCGCGTCAGGCGGACGTCCCAGCGGATGCGGGTCACCGCGTTGACACCGCCGCCGGTCATGCGACCGGTCCCGCGGGCCACAGCGATCTGCTGGCCGAAGGAGCGGTTGAACAGGTCGGCCACCGGCATCGCCGCGACGACGGCGCGGCCGCGCTGCTTCTCGAGCACGTTCGGAAACGACGTGCCTTCGACCCACGGGCAGTTCTTGAACGGCTCGCCGAGCGTGCCGAGATCGCCGGCGGTGAGCGTGAAGCCGTGCCGCGGCTCGTTCAGCCACCCAAGCTGGAGGTCGAGCCGGGTGCGCTTCGTCCCGCAGTCGGGTGGCGTCTGATGATCCGGTCCGCCGTTATCCGGACAGTCCTTGGGCACCGGGGTCGAGCTCATCGACCCGGTGCGGGTGACGGTGGCCCGCAGGACGAAATCGTTGGCGCCGAGCTTGAACGGGTCGCCGAAGATGACGTAGGCCGTGCCGTACCGCCTGGCGTCCATCCGCTCTCCTCGGGCGGAGCGGAACACGATCTGCTCGCGGCCGTGGCCGGTGACGCCCGGCTCGCACCGGCCCGTGCTCGCGCGCTTCAGCGACCAGGTCGTCGTCTGCACGCCGTTGACGTCGACCTTGAACGTGCGCTGGTCGAGCGCCTTGGGCAACCGGGGCGCCGCGGCCGCGGCGAGCGCCGGCGACAACGTCGTCGCCACCATCGCCCCCGCGGCGCAGGCGGCGCCTGCCCGGACGAGCTGTGTTCTCAATGTGATGGTCATGTGGCTCCCTTGAAACGCGTCGTGATTGGCTTGCTCGGAGCTTCGATCACGACCGGCGCCACCACATCGAGGGCACCCGAATCCTCGACCCGAGATTTGGGGGCGCCTGGATCAGGCGGTGCCTCAGGGGCGGCGACCTAGTGGCCAGCGCACTCGCGACATGAGCCGTCAGACGGCCTTCGGCAGTCGCGGTTCACGACTGCGAGCGTGGGGGCTCGCCGGCGTGCGGCGCCCGGCGGGCGGTCATGTCGTAGATGACCTCGGTCTTCGCGAGCCGATCGTGCCAGGCGCGGCGCTGCGGATCGCGCAGGATCGCGAAGAAGCCGAGCCCCGCCGGCAGCAGGCTGAGCAGCACGCCCAACACTCGCTCGGTGGCGCGTTTGAGGCCGAGTTCGGACGAGCCGTCGTGCACGATCCGGATCGAAAGGAAGCGCATGCCGGGGGTCTGGCCGGCAAGGGACCAGAACGTGGCGAACACGGCACCGCCGGACAGCAGGCCGAGCACGACCAGGACCGCCACCGCGGCGGTCGAGGGCGTCTTTCCGAAGATGTCACCGACCACTGACCCGATCACGCCGGAGATGATCGAGTAGGCCCCGAACAGCAGCCCGATATCGACCGCGCCGGCGACGACGCGCGTCGCCAGACCGGCCTGATTGGTCTCGGATTCGGCGTCGTTGCGGCGGACGACCCGCTCGAGTCTGTCGTCGAAATCCTCGGTGATCTTGGTCAGGCGAATCCCGATGTCGGTGACCAGCCCGGCGCCCTGCGCGGTGATCGCGGCCCGGACCTCCGGCGCCTTGGCGACGCGCTCGACGAGCTTCTGGGCCTGCTCTGACTCGAGCACCTGCGACCACACCTGGTCCGCCGCGTCGGACTCGAGCACCCGTCGGACGACGGCGGCGACCTCGTCGCTGCCCTGCTCGAAGTTCGCCGCGTGCTCCTCGACGGAGCGCTCGATCGCGCGGATCACCGCCGGGCTGCGCAGCGCCCGGACGAGTGCCTCCTCGACCGCTTCGTTGAGCGCGTGGTCGACGCCGGTGACCTTGGCGACGCGCTCGGCGCCGCGCGCGCCGACGGACAGGAGCCGGGACGCCCGTGGCCGCTCATCGCCGGACCGCGCCGGCTGATAGCCGCGGTTGTTTGATCCGGGATCTTGGCTGTCGGCCGACATACGTGGGGGCGAAGTTTGGCACCGTACTCCCACCCCTCGGGAGTGAATCTCCATTCACGTGCGGTCGGGAGCCCGCGCGGGGGGCGCGCGGGGGGGCGCGGGGGGCGCGCGGGGGGCCCGGGGGTCCGGGGTCCGGGGCCGATCCGCTCCGCGGGCGACGCGCTAGCCGCGGGCCTCCTCGGGCTCCTCGTACCACTTGACCCGCTCGCCCACCCGGGCGCGCATCTTCCAGGCCATGCTCTTCGGCGCGGCCTCGAGCGCGGCGTCGAGCTCGCCGGAACGTCCCACGACCGTCGCCACGGCATCCGCCGGCAGCTCGAACTCTCCGATCCGCTCCCGCAGCGTCGCCAGCGTGCGGCGGATCGTGTGCTCAAAGCCCCAGTCAGATCGGGTCACCGCGAGGATCCGCGCCGTCGAGACGGCGTCCTCGTCGCCCTCGCCGAAGCCGTGGTCGAGCAGCAGCGCGAGAATGTCGACGAGGTCCTTGCGGTTCAACGACACGACCTGAAGGTTGGTCAGCAGCAGATCGGCGAGGGGCAACGTCAGCCGCCCCACGCCACCCCCGCCGGCGCCGGCCGCGCGCACGGCGTCACGCAGGTCGAGCGTACGCCACCGCGCCGGGGATGCGTCACATCGGCCCGGCCGGCGACCCCGATCAGGGCGATGACCCGGCCGGGTGGCCACTGGCGCCGCTCGGCCGACACGGGCGGGCCGAGGATGTCGCCTCGGCGGTCGCGTTTCTCGCGAGCCGAGAGGCGAGCTTCATCAGCGGCGCTGTGCTTTTGATCGATGGCGCGACGGGAGCAGGTTCGGCATGAGGCCCCGAACGACGTTCTCGTCGAGCCACGCAATCGCCTGAGCGAGCTCGTCACGCAGATCGACCGGAGCCGTGGCCAGGATCCACTCGAGCTCGGATGCCGAGGCGCCGAGTGAATGCGCCGTCCGCGACAGGTCGCCGACGCCCTGAGCGTGCGCAACGCTCGCCGTCGCCCGCTGCACCCCCTGGAACACGGCTTCGGAGGTGACGAGCGGGTCCGGCACCCGCTCTGCGGCGCGAGCCGGGGGAACGACGGTGACGTTCAGCGGCAGCGTGAACTCGTGCGAGACAAGCGATGGGAGCGCGACGTAGTGCAGGGCGACGTCCGCGACCGTCATCTCACCGGGCTGGTGAATACCCTCGACCGCGAGCGAGACCACGAGGCGTCGCATCTCGTCGTGACAGAGGTCGCCGAGCTCGACGATCAGGCCCGACTCGGTCGAGATGGTCGGGACATCGTTGAGGACGGTCACCGATGACACGCTGCTCATGGGGTGCAGTTCGAGCTGCACCGACTGAACGGCTGGCTGCAGCAGTCCGTCGATCTCACCGCCGAGGAGCGCGGCAGCCACCTCCGGGCCGGTCGCCGACAGGGCCGTCCCGACGCCGCCCTGCGCGATCGCCGCCAGCAGGCTCACGTCAGCGTCGGGCCCGAGCGCCAGCGTCGTGGTGGTGACACCGCGCAGCCGTGCGGTCGCCGCGGTCTGCTCAAGCTCGGAGGCGCCTCGGACGCCGAGGGTTGCGTGCCCGTCGGAGATGAGCAGCACCGTGGCCCCGGCCTCGCCGAGCATCGTTTCGGCCTCGTTGACGCCGCGGGCGTATCCGCCGGCCGCGTCGGAGCCCCTGCCCGGTCCAATGTGAGCGATCGCCGAGCGGACAGCGGACTTGTTCGTCAGCGGCCCGGCGGGAACGACGACATCGGCCCCGCCGTCGAATGCCACGAGCCCGAAATGGTCTCGCTCATCGAGCCACGACACGAGGCGGTCGAGCGCGATCAACGCCGTCCGTAGGCGGGTGCCGCGCATGGAACCACTGCGGTCGAGGACGACCTCGACGGCGGCCGGCGGCCGAGGCGTGCGGGTGGCGGCCGGCGGCGCGGCGAGCTCAAGCATCAGCGTCAGCTGATCGTCCTGCTCGAGCGCGACCAGATCGAAGTTAAGGTAAGTCGTTAAGCGCACCGAGCGCTCCTCATGCGAAACGTCGCCCCAGAAGATCCAAGCTGACACGCCCCACCGTGGCCCGAACCGCATCGCCCGATGGCCGGTCGCGATTGCTCAACCAATGTTGACTATTGCAGTTCATTGCCCGTTGCGCAACAGAGGCGTTGCCCGCCGGACATTGAACCGGTTTTAGGTCTGCTGTGTGTCAGTCGTACGCGCCGGGCACGTGCTTGAACTTCGGCCACGCATCCGGGTCATGCCCGGTAACGACGGTCGCGTTCGAGCGCTGGGCGAGGCGGTGGAGCTTGCGCACCGACCGCACGGTGTCGACGACCGAGGCGAGGAACCCGGGCAGTGCCTTCTCCTCCCAGTGGTCCATCGTGTACGCGGCGTCGACGGTCAGCAGCATCGCGCCGCTGTTGCGCAGCGTCACCTCAAAGGACTGATGCCCGGGTGCGTGTCCCGGGGTGCGCCAGCAGCGGATCGTGCCGTCGCCGAACACGTCGTAGCCGTCCTCAGTGTCCTCGAGCAGCGCCCACGGGACACCCGTCTTGTTGAAGTCCTTCTGGATGTATCCGCCGGCCGCGAACCAGTCGGGCGCGAACGCGTACTCGTATTCGTCGCGCGTCGCGATCACCTGGGCGTTCGGGAATGCGTCGATCGCGCCGAGCGCCCCGGTGTGGTCAAGGTGCAGATGGGATTGCAGGATGAAGACGACGTCGGCGGGATCGAAGCCGGCCGCCTTCATCGCCGGGACGCACGCCTGCTCAGCGGTCATCTCGGGCCAGTAGACGTCGCAGATGTCGCCCCAGTGCGCGCGCGCGTCGGACGCGCATTCGGCGGCGTTGCCGCCGTCGATCACGACGAGGCCGCGCGGGTGCTCGATCAAGAACCACGGGACCGGGATCTCATACTCCTCACCGAGCCCCTGGTTCATCTTGATGTTCTCGACGTGGCACTTGAGCGTCCCGCACTCGAACATGTGCAGGCGAACGCCGTCAGGGATCGTGCGCGACGCGGCGGTGCGCTCGGAACTCACTCAGGTGGACATCGGGTTCACTCGCTCCTCTCTACCAATTGGTCATCGATGCGGTGATGACGTGTCGCAGGTCGTCGGCGCCCACCTCCTTAGGGGCGACGGCGAGCAATCGCTGCTGCTTGAGCGCGCCGTCGACGAGCGCCGGGATGTCGTCCTCGCCGTAGCCGAAGTCGGCGACGCCCCGGGGGGCCTCGACGTCCTGCATCAACTCGCGGAGAATCTCTGGCAGGGTGTCTGGACCGGGGTCGTCGAGTGGCTTCTGCGCGAGCAGGGACGCGACGTGGTGATGGCGCTCCGGCATCGCGTCGTAGGTGAAGCGGAACGCGGCGGGCGCGGTGACGATCACCGAGTGGCCGTGCGGCACGAACGGGTGATCGTCGGGGTATCCGGCCGGCTGATACTCGTGCTTGAGGCCGGCGATCGGGTAGGCGCAGGAATGCGGGATGTGGACGCCCGCGGAGCCGAATCCGACGCCCGCCATGGTCGCGGCGAGCATCATGAACCCTCGCGCCTCGACGTCGTCGCCGTCCGCGACCGCGCGTCGCAGGTACCTGCCGCCGAACTCGAGGGCCTTCGCCGACCACACGTCGGCGATCGGGTTGGACCCTTGGTAGGGCGGGCGCTCGTCCGGACCGGCCGGCCGCGCCCGGGTGTCGAACGGCTTGGACAGAAACGACTCGGCGGCGTGGCAGACGACGTCCAAGCCCGTCGAGGACGTCACCTCGGGCGCCAGCGACCGCGTCAGCTCCGGATCGACGATCGCCTGCGTCGCACGGAGATAGCGGTGCGAGATCCCGGTCTTGACCTTCATCTCCGGGATGTCGAGGACCGCGACCGTCGTCGCCTCAGAACCAGTGCCGGACGTCGTCGGGATCGCCAGGTGCGGCTTGAGCGGGGACGGCGGCTTCCTTCCTCCGCCGACCGGTGGATTGACGTAGTCCATCACCGGTGCCGGGTGGGTCGAGACGAGATTGGCGACCTTCGCCGTATCCATGCTCGAGCCGCCGCCGACGGACACGAATCCATCGACCTCGTGCTCGAGCGCGAAGTCGGCCGCGTCCTGAAGCGAGTCGATCGTCGGCTCGACGCGGCTGCGGTCGTAGACGACGACGTCGATCCCCTCCCGCTCGATCAGGCCCTTGATCCGCTCGGGGTGCCCGAGCGCGGCAACGCCGGGGTCGGTGACGAGCATCGCGCGGCTGACACCGAGTCGCTTCAGCTCCCAGCCGGCGTCGGACGAGGCGCCGGCACCGTACTTCACCGGCGTAGCCTCCATCGTGAAAATCGTCTCCCGCTCGGAAGCCATGGCTCTCTCCTCTGTTCCCGGCAGTATTCCCTCGGGTAGCGGCTACCCATAATGCCTGAGCTCGAACAGGCCCTGCGTGACGCCGTCGGCGCGCGCCACGTGCTGAGCGACCCCGAGGTGCTGGCCGGGTACGAGCGCGACTACACGGGCCGGTACGTGGGGCGCGCACGACTCGTCGTGCGGCCCGCGAGCACAGCCGAGGTGTCCGCCGTGATGGTGGCGTGCGCTCGGGCCGGCGCCGCGGTCGTGCCCCAGGGCGGGAACACCGGGCTCGTCGGTGGCGGGGTGCCGCGGAACGGTGAGGTCGTCGTGTCGCTCACCCGGCTCGACGCGATCGAGGAGGTCGATCAGTCGCTCGGACAGGTGACGGTCGGCGCCGGGGCGACCCTCGCCGCGCTGCAGGCGGCGGCTCGTGCGGCGGACGACGACGCCGGACTCGATTTCGCGGCGCGGGACTCGTGCACGGTCGGCGGCGTCGTCGCCTGCGATGCCGGCGGTGCGCGGGCGCTGCGGCACGGGACCGCGCGAGCCCGGGTGGCGGGGCTCGAAGCCGTGCTCGCCGACGGCTCGGTCGTCTCGCGGCTCGCGGGCCTCGCGAAGGACAACGCCGGATACAGCCTCCCGGACCTGCTCGTCGGCTCCGAGGGGACGCTCGGGATCATCACCCGCGTGCGCTGGAAGCTGACGACGCGCCTCGGGTCCCGGGTCGCCGTGCTCGTCCCGCTCGCGTCCGCCGCCGAGGCCGCCCAGCTGCTCGCCGCGCTGCGGACGTGCGCGCCGTCGCTTGAGAGCTGCGACTTCTTCCTCGATGAGGGGCTCGGGCTTGTGCTCGCGCACCAGCGGCGCGAGTCGCCAGTGCGCCAGCGGGCGCCGGTGTACGTGCTCGCGGAATGCGCCGGGCGCTCGGACCCGACCGAGGAGCTTGCGGCCGCGCTTGAGCAGGCGGGCGTCGAGGACGCGCTCGTCGCCGACGACACCGCGAGCCGGGAGGGACTGTGGACGCTGCGCGAGGGCCACACCGACGCGATCAACGCCGCCGGGGTGCCGCACAAGCTCGATGTCGGCGTTCCCCTGGCGCAGCTCGATCGGTTCCTCTCCGAGGTCCCGGACGTGGTCGCGCGGGCGGGTGGCGAGCGGGTGATCCTGTTCGGGCACCTCGGCGACGGCAATGTCCACGTCAACGTGCTCGGTGCCGACCCGGACGATCCTCGCGTCGATGACGCGGTGCTCGAGCTGACGCTCGGCTGCGGCGGGACGATCAGCGCCGAACACGGCGTCGGAGTGACGAAGGCGGCGTGGCTGACCCGGGCGCGCGGCGAGGCCGAGGTGGGGGCGATGCGTGCGATCAAACGTGCGCTTGACCCGCACGGTCTGCTCAATCCCGGCGCGGTGCTCGAACTCCCGGCCGCTTCGTGACCCCGTTCGCCGACGTCGTGCGCGCGTCCGAGCAGGTCGCGTCGACCCGTGCCCGCTCGGCCAAGGTGGGCACGCTCGTCGACGTGCTGCGTGCGCTCGAGCCCGACGAGATCCCGATCGCGGTCGGGTTTCTCTCGGGCGTCCCGCGCCAGGGACGCGTCGGGGTCGGGTACGCGATGGTCCGCGGCACTGCGGCCCCGGGCGTGGCCTCGGGCGCGGCCCCGGGCGCCGCGACCCCGGGTCTGTCGATCGCCGATGTCGATCACGCGATCGATGCGATCGAGGCCGCCGTCGGTGCCGGTTCACAGACCCGGCGGCGCGAGCTGCTCACTGAGCTGTTCACGCGCGCGAGCGAGCCGGAGGCGCGGTTCCTGCGGGAGCTGCTGACCGGTGGCCTGCGGCAGGGTGCGCTCGCCGGGGTGATGGCCGACGCCGTCGCGAAGGCGGCTGGGGTGCCGACGGCGCTCGCCCGCCGCGCACTGATGCTCTCCGGCGATCTTCCGGCAACGGCCCGGATCGCGATGAGCGAGGGCGAGAGCGGACTGCAGGCGGTCGGCCTGGAGCTCTTCCGGCCGATCCTGCCGATGCTCGCCTCGACCGCGGCGACGGCCGCCGACGCGGTGGCGGCGTTCGAGTGCGCATCGGTCGAGTGGAAGCTCGATGGCATCCGGATTCAGATCCACCGGCGGGCCGACGAGGTCCGCATCTACACGCGCAACCTCAACGACATCACCGAGCGTCTGCCGGGGATCGCGGGCGCGATCGCGCAGCTGCCCGTCGGTCAGGCGGTGCTCGACGGCGAGGCCCTGTGGATGGGGCCAGACGGTCCCGCGCCGTTTCAGGAGACGGTGTCATTGATCGACAGCGACGCGCCGCCGCAGGGAGTCGTGACGTTCCTGTTCGATCTGCTCCACCTCGACGGGTCCGATCTGCTCGACCACCCGCTGCGCGAGCGCGCCGAGCGCCTGCGGGCAATCGCACCGGAGCTCGAGATTCCGCGTCTGTTCACGGACGATCCTGCCGAGGCGGAGCAGACGCTCGCGGCCGCGCTCGACGCGGGCCACGAGGGGATCGTGGTCAAGGACGCCGCGTCGGTGTACGCCGCGGGCCGGCGCGGCCAGGCGTGGCGCAAGGTCAAGCCGGTGCGGACGTTCGATCTCGTCGTGCTCGGCGCCGAATGGGGGCATGGCCGCCGTCGCGGCTGGCTCTCCAACCTTCATCTCGGCGCCCGCGACCCGGAGACGGGCGCCTTCGTGATGGTCGGCAAGACGTTCAAGGGGCTCACCGACGAGCTGCTGCAGTGGCAGACCGAGGCACTGCTCGCTCGCGAGTCCGGACGGGAGGGGATCACGGTGTTCGTCGCGGCCCGAGCTCGTCGTCGAAATCGCGATCGACGGCGTCCAGACCTCGACGCGCTACCCCGGCGGGATCGCGCTCCGCTTTGCGCGCGTCAAGGCGTACCGCGCGGACAAGGAGCCTGCCGAGGCGGACACGATTGGCTCGCTTCAAGCGCTTGTTGGGGGCGGAGGCACTCGGTAGCATCAGCCACCGTTCCCGGGGCGGAACGTTTTTGGGCGCACACAAGAGGGGTGACGCATGGGCAGTCAGAGGGTTGGTCAGCGAATGCGGATTGGTGCTGCGGGAGGGCTTGCCGTGGCGGTGGTATTGGCGTGCGCGCTCGCGGCGGCGGGGCCGGTGGGCGCCAAGAGCCACGGCTGCCCGAAGCCGAGGTTCCTCACCGGCCACCGAACCACGCTCCGGATCACGTGCGCGAGCGAGGGCCGCGGTGGAAGCTCGGTCACCGTCACCGCGATCTGGCCGCGCAACGCCGCGCTGTTCATCTACTTCACGAACAAGTCGTGCGCGACGACGCACGGCAAGGCCAAGGCGCTGATCCGCAGTGAGGGCAACGAGGGCTTCGTGTTCGACGAGCTCCTGCCCGCGAACGGCGACCGCGGCTGGTTCACCAAGATCAGCAACGTCGTCTTCCGCGGCGGGCCGAACCAGTTCAAGACAACGTGCGCGATGGTCTATGCGACGAACGGGCGCGGTCGGATCGGCCGAACGCTCGTCCGTGCCAAAGCCCGGCTCGTCGCCTGACGGCGCGCCAATCGAAGCGCATGACGCTCACGTGGCGGACGCTCCGCGCGCTGGCGCTGATCGCTCTGGCGGCGCTCTCGGTTGGATCGCCGAGCGCGCAGGCTCGGGCCAAGCGACACCGGACCCGCGACCTCACGGCCGCCAGGGCAACCGCCATCGCTGACCGCGACCTGGCGCGGACGCTTCGCCACAGCGGGATCGCGTATCGGTGGTCCCGGCCGTTGCCGGCGAGCACCGTGATCGGCGAGGCGGGGCCGGGCGGACTCGAGGCCGGGCGGACGCGGATCGTCACCTCACGCGGACAGACGACCCCCGTTTGAGACGACCTGGCCGAAGAACCTGCGCGACCGCTTCTGGGGCTGGCTGAACGACACATTCGGCGGCACCCAGCCGGGGCCGTATATCTCGCTCGCGACCAAGACGACCGGGTTCCCGACGAATCTCCTTGGCCACACGTGGAAGACGAAGGTCATCACCGCCAAGGACGTTCGCGACGTGATCACCACCGCCAAACGGTTGTATCCCGGGGTCAAGGTGACGACCGTCGTTGAGGCGTGCGGCTCGGGGAACTTCATGAAGTCGCTGTACGGGGTCAGCGACCGGGTGATCACGTCGGTGGGCCCGACCGTCGATTCGCTCGGTCCGCCGCGCGGCAACTCGGGCGCGCCGTCCCCGTTCTCCCAGGCGGCGATCAAGGACGTCTACGGCAAGCTGCTCGGCGGCGGCGGCGGCGGCGGCGGCGGCGGCGGCGGCGGTGGTGGTGGTGGGACGGTCGGGAACGCGGTCGCGCAGGCGGAAGGCCAGATCACACGGGACACGCCGGCGGCCGCGGCCGAGCAGGAGCAGGGCAAGTTCGGCGGCCAAAGTCTCGCCGACGAGCAGCAACCCGAGACCGACCAGCAAGTGACGGCAAAGCTGCTCGGCTGTCAGGCCAAGGACGCGTACTTCGGCAGCTGCTCGCCGCCGAAGGGCAAGGTCGCGGTCGAGCTCGGACTTGCGTTCACGACCGACGACACGTCATCGGGGACGCTCACGATCTCGCCGCCGGGGACGACGGTGGACTCGTCCTCTCCGCCCCCGGCCTACGCGAACCCCGCCCTCGGCGACATCTTCTTCTATGCCACGCCGGGCGAGACGGTGACGCTGACCGCGACCCATGGGCCGAAGTCGTACTTCGACGGCTGGCAGGTCGATAACGGCGGGCGCTGCGTGCCCCCGACCGGGACGCCGTCAGGCCAGATCGGCGGCGGGTCGCCGGGCTCGTGCTCGATCGTCGTGCTCGACCCGGGCGGCACCCAGAAGTTCTTCGACGACGCGCGAGCGTTCTTCCTCACCTGCCCGTCGCCGGGCACGATCTCCGCGCGGCTCGGCGCCCAGCGGGACTGCCCGGGCGTGAAGGCCCCGGGGGGCTGAGCGGCTCGGTGACCGCGCTCGCCTACGAGTAGCCCGGTTGCTCACCAGTACAAGTTCCCGCGCGTTCCGGCGTGGGTCGGGGTGCGGGAGCTTGTGCTGCTGAGAGCGGCACGAACTCCCGCGCGTCGAACGAACCCGGGTGGTGTGGGAGCTTTGTCCGGCTGCGCGTCAGGGTCTGCGCGTCCGGGTCTGTGTGCGGGTGTGCGCCGGGAGCGCGCCCCGGTGAGCGCCCGGGTCCCGCGCTCGCCCGGGGTCACACCGCGGAGGCCTCCGAGGCCTCGGAGGCGCCAACCGCCGGTCGATCCGGCACCCCGAGGCGGTAGTGTCGCGCCCGCCGTGAATCTCCGCGACGTCGAACGCCGGGTCCAGAGACAGCGTCAGCGCCGCCACTCAACGGCGCGGGCGCGCCTGCTTGCGGGTGGGGCGCTCGTCGCGGTCGCGGCCCTGCTTGTCGCGATCATCCTCACCACGACGGGGGGCGGCAAGAGCTCGAACTCCAAGCAGACGGCGAAGCAGACGCCGGCGACGACCAAGCCGGCTAGCTCGAAGCCCGGGACGGCCGCGATCCCGATCCTCACCTACCACGTCATCAACAGCGCCCCGGCCGGCAGTGGCGCCTCGCCGGACCTGTACGTGCCGGGCAGCGAGTTCTCGGCGCAGATGCAGGCGCTCAAGGCGGCGGGGTGGACCGCGGTGACGCTCGATCAGGTCGAGCAGTACTGGACGAAGGGGACGGCGCTCCCGACCGGCAAGCCGATCGTCGTCACGTTCGACGGCGGCTACGCGTCGCAGTTCGTGAACGCGTTGCCGGTGCTCAAGGGACTCGGCTGGAAGGGCGTCATCAACCTGCCCTCGAACGGTCGCTCGCCAGCGGACGGCGGGCTGACCGACGATCAGACGCGGGGGCTGGTCGCGGCAGGCTGGGAGCTCGACGCGGCCGGTAACGACAGCCCGGATCTGACCGGACTGAGCACGACGGAAATCGTCTCCGACGTCAAGGCCGAGCGCCAGGACCTGCAGGCGAGGTTCAAGGCGCCGGTCAACTGGTACAGCTACGCCTCGGGCGCGTACAACGCGATCGTGACCGCGTCGCTCAGCGAGGCGGGGTTCGTCGGGGCGACGACGACCTCCTCGGGCTGGGCAAACCCCAAGGAGAACCGCTTCCGTCTGCCGCGGATCGCGGTGGCGGGTGGGACGAGTTCGACGGCGCTCATCTCGAAGATCTCCGACGCGCAGGCGGCGCCGCCGCCGCCGGACGTCTCCGCCGGCGTCTGATCCGCGGCATCGGCCCTCCGATCCCGCGCATCGACCTCTGACCCGGCGCCTCGTCGTGTGGCAGGCGCCGCCGCTCACCCGCCTCGATCACCCGTCCACCCGCCCGCATCGACCGAGCGTCCAGAGCGCACGTTGCGCTCAAGGCCGGTCCCCTGGCCGCCGACGAACCCGGACACCGGGGGAACTCGATTGATGCGTGCGCACATGTCACATCGGAATGGGGAGCCGTCGCGACTCCGGCGCGCCGGCTGGCGCATCTCGGTGTCGCTCACGACGTTCGCCACGGCGCTCGCGCGGACCGGCCGGATCACGCTCAATCTGCACCTCCCGGCCGCGGCCCGCCACACCGGGAGCTACCTTCTTCACCTCGTCACGACGTCGCCGAGCGGCAAATGCCACGCGACCACCAACCTGACTCTGGAGATCGGACCATGAGGCTTCCGCGCCCGCTCATCCCGATGCTCGCGGCCGCGATCCCGCTCGCGACCGCGTCGGCCGCGACCGCGTCGCCGTGCATCACCGTCGGCGTCTACCAGGACAACCCAGCGCGTGCACTGCCGGCCCTGCGCAAGAGCACCGGGCCGGGACTCGACGCGATCTCGACCTACCTCACCGGTGGGCAGCCACTTGACGCTCAGCTGATCACGACGGCGAACCGCTACCACGCGCGGCTCGTCGTCACCTGGCAGCCGGACTCGGGGATCGACGGTGCCAACCAGCCGAAGTACCGGTTGACGAGCGTGGCCAAGGGGCGCTACGACGCGTCCCTGCGGAGCCTCGTTGCCCAACTGCGCAAGGTTCGCAAGGGAGCGGTGCTCCGCCCGATGCCGGAGATGAACACGCCGTGGTACGCGTGGTCCGGAACGGCGAACGGAAACACGCCCGCCCGGTACCTGGCGGCCTGGCGTCACGTCCACGGCGTCATCAAGCATGCGCGGAACGGCAAGCAGGTTGCGCTGCTGTGGGCGCCGTACGCCCAGAGCATTCCGAGCACTGGCGCCAACCAACTCGGCGACTACTTCCCGGGTGCGTCCCAGGTCGACCTTGTCGGCGTCAGTGGCTACAACTTCGGTGCGGCTGGCTCTCTGTCGTGGAGCGATCCCGGGACGCTGTTCTCGGCCGCCTATTCGACGGTCGAGGCGATGGCGGCGAAGCCGTTCTGGATCGCCGAGACGGCATCGACCGCGACCGGTGGCGATAAGGCGGGCTGGATCCGCTCGCTCGCGAGTCTCCGGGCGACCTCGATGCCGCGGCTTGCGGGAGTCCTCTGGTACGACGTCGTCGACCCGGACGGCGACTTCTCGCTGCACGGGAGCGCGGTCACAGGTGCGTTCCGGACGCTGCTCAAGGAGGCCTGCCGATGAAACATCGGACGAAGCGCCGACCCGCGAAGCACAAGAGGGCACCGACGCCGCAGGCAACGTCGCGGGGGTGACTTCGCCGATCCCGGGCGGGTCGGCGACCGTGACGGCCGACCTTCACCCCGGCACCGATCGGTTGTTCTGCTCGCTGTTCGCCGGGACACCCGAGTCGCACTACGCACACGGGATGCACACGACGATCACCGTCCGGTAGCCCCGACCGCGAGCAGCGTCCTTGACGACGAAGCCGGGCGCCGGGGGACTCTCTCGCATTGAGGACGTGGGGGACGGGGCGTTTCGTGGTGTGAGCCCGTGAGCGGCGCCCCGATCCCGGCCGATCCCCCCGGGGGGCGGGATCTCACCCCTCAATGCAAAGAAACGCTGGTCTCGGACAACGGCACCGGACGCACCCCCGCGCCCGCGCCCGCCCCCGACCCCGGGCCCGCCCCGCACCCGCACCGCCGCCCGGTTCTTCGGTTCGCCTGACAAACGACTTAGGGATGTCATAGCGGCGGCCGCGACCATGACCGCATGAAACATCCCGGTTTTTGCCCCGACTGTGGTGCGCGGGTCACCCCGTTCGCCGCCGGATGCGCGCTCTGCGGCGCCGACCTCGATCCCAAGCGGTGGGACTCACCGCCCTCGTTCGTGCAACGCCTCTCGATCCGGCTGCCACGGCTGCGCTCCGGCGAGTGGTTCCCCGACCGTCCGAGTGCCCGCAAGCGGTCACGGACGCCGGCCCGGACCCGCGGCGACCTCGCCTAGGACGACGGACAGCGCGCGCGGGCGAGTGTGTTCCCGAGCGGGATGCACAGCGTCGCCCGCGTGGGCCCGCCACGGCGGGCGAAGCTCCAGCGCCAGACGGCGCCGTTGTACCGGTGCGCGGTGAGAGCGACCTCGAGCGCCTGACCGGGCCGCAGCGTGAACGCGCCGATGGCGGCTCGGACATTGAACGAAGGCTGACCGGCGGAGTAGGTCTTGGCGCGGAAGCGGCACCCGGGGCCGGTGCAGCGCACGGTGACGGTCGGGTGCGCCGGCAGACGCGTCACCCGGAGCGACGAAAGGGTCGTCTTCGTGCCGTGGCGCGACCAGCCCGCGGACACGGCCGCTGGGTTGGCGAGTCCGAGCTCGTGCAGGCCCCACGGTGGGTTGGCGTTGACGACGCGACCGGGGCGGCAGCTGGCCACGAAGCTCGCAAACCGCGTCGTGGAGCTGTGGGCGGTGATCGTGTAGACGCCGGCCGGCACGCTCGTCCACACGACCCCGCCGTCGATCGAGGACTTGGTCTGGCTCGGGTCGGGAAGGACGTTCTCGTTGAAGTAGGTCGGCTTCGGAAGTGCGGGCGTGCCCTTCGCGGTCGCACCGGCGACGCCGTGCGCGCCGTAGGCGATGAAGCCGTCGTAGCTGAGGTCGCGCACGTTGCGGGTGTTGAAGGTGGACACGATCGCGCACTTCACGGGGTTGCCGTTGGCATCGACGGGGACGCCGAGCAGCGCCACGAGCCCCTGATACACCGCCTCGATTGGCGTCTGGAAGTTGACGTTTGCCAGATCCTCACCGTCCGTGGTGAACGTCTGGAGGTAGATCGTGTGGTAGCCGGGCGCGACGATGTACGGCGTGATCCGGGCGTGGTCCGGGACGATGAGGTCGTAGCGACCGTTCTTGCCGACGACGGCCCTGGGCTGCGGGAATTCGGCGACCCGGATCGTCGCGCCGGCGAGCAGCGTGTGCACCTTGTTGAATTCGTACGCGGTCCCGCGCAGGTGGACGGTCTTCGCCGCCGGCGCGCCGAGCGCGGAGATGGCACCGACGACGCCGACGGTGAACGCGACGACGAAGGACATGGCAAGGCGGGCCCTCATGGCGAGCCGCCGACGGTAGCGCCCGGGCCGAGTCGACTCATCAGGACCTCTCCGCAGCGCCAGCCGAGGCGAACTACCGAATCACTGATCAAGCGTCACCAGATACGGCCCGAGTTCCTCAGCGACCAGCTTGGCGTCGGCCGGCCAGGGCGGCGTCTCGTGCACCTGCGATCGCCAGCCGAGTCCGGCGACGACGTGCGCGGACAGATATAGCGGGTGGTTTCCGGTGAGCAGCATCCCGCGGATCATGGGTGTGAACGGTGCCGGGCGGTCGGCGAGTCCGGCAAGATGGGCGATGCCCGCGGCCGCGGTATCCGCCTGCTGGGCGCCGAGACCGCCGTGCTTGACCGGGTAGGCGGTCGCGTCGCCCGCGGCGAAGATCCGCCCGTCGGCGTCCTGCACCCTGCAGTAGTCGTCGATCGGGATGAACCACCCCTGACCGGCCGGGACCCCGGAGATCGCGGGGCCCGTCACGCGAGGGAGGGCCACCACCAGGTCGACGTCAAGCTGGGTCGATCCGAACGTGACGACCGTCGGCGACGGGACGCGGGCCGCGGCGCCCGCGTGAAGCACGACGCCGGCATCGGTGAGCAGGCGACGGATCGCGTCGGAGCCGCCCTCACCGAATGATCTCAGCGGCCGACCCTCCGGCGTGACGAGGTCGATGTGCAGCTCCAGCCCGTGGGTGCGCGCGTGCGACGCGGTCAGCAGCGCGAGTTCATACAGCGGGACCGGCCACGCCGGACCGTCCGGCAGAACAAACGCGACGCGACGCACCTCGCCGCTCGCGACGCGGCCGATGACCTCTCGGTAGCTCGCGCCGGCATCACGGTCGGTGAACGAGAACGCGTGCTCGAACGCCGGTGACTCGCGGCCGCCAACGGCGAGCAGCAGCGCATCGTAGGTGAGCTCGACACCGGTTTCGGTGATCGCGGTGCGGTTCTCTGCGAGCACGCGGCCGAGCCGGTCACGGATCCATACGGCACCCGTGTCGGCGACCACCCGCTCGATCGGATACCGACGGACGTGGTCCTCGAGGAACGGCTCGGTCACCGCGAGCGGGCGGCAGTAGAACTCCTCATCCGGGCACAGCCAGCTCACAGCGACTCCGTCGCCGGCGAGGCGACGGAGACGAAGCAACCCTTCAACGGCAGCGATACCGCCGCCGCAGATCAGCGCGTTGAACTCGGACATGACGGTGATCGATTGAACCCCAGAAGCCACCTAGAGCACAGCAGATTTGCCTCGCGGGTGTCCGGCTGGCACGCTTGTGAGCCGCAGGGTTCGATCGCTACGTGCGGAAAGGGGAACGACGTGTACGTGTCGATGTCACGGCTGCGGGTGGAGCCCGAGGCTGTCGGCGACCTCATACAGGCGTTTCAGAATCGACTCGGAGCGGTCGACGCGTTCGACGGCTTCCAGGACCTCGAGGTGTGGCACTCCGACCGTGACCCCGGCGAGGTCCTGATGGTGAGCCGCTGGCGCGACCGGGCGTCGTTCACGGAGTACATGCGAAGCGCCGCCCATCGGGAGTCCCACGACCGGATCCCGAGCGACCTCGACCGGGCGATCCGGCTCGAGCGACTCGACCATCTCCATACCTACGACGTCGTCGCCCAGTGAGCCCGCCGCGGAGGACCGCCCCGCCCTCCGGCATGGCACCGCCCGCGACGGTGATGACCGCGACGGGGGAGACCGTCGAGCTCGTGCCGCTCGCCGAGGAGGTCACCAGACGCCACCTCGCGGGCCATCCGGAGGACGTGACGCGATACGGCGACTCGCTTGCGTGGGAGTGGTGCGTGCACGACATGCAGCATGTCCTCGCTTGGGCAATCGCCGACCAGGAGTTCCGCGGGCAGCTGGCGTGGCTGGCGCGCTTGCTCGACGCTCGCAATTACCCGGTCAACAACCTGTTCGACTGCGTGGTGACCGCCGCCGTGGTGGTCGAGCAGAAACTGCCGGCCGAGGTCGGCCCTGAGGTCGCCGCCCAGATGCGGCAGACCGCGGACGCGCTGCGCTCCGAAGGGTTTGACTGAGAGGGCGGCTCAGCCGAGGCGGTGCTCGGAGACCAGCAGGCGGGCGCGATCCATCGTCTCCGGGTCGAGTCCGGAGGACACCTCATCGATGGAACGCCGTGCCGCGGCCGGCGCGGGCTCGTCGCGCGGACTCTCGGCCGAATGGCCGGGATCGAGCACGGGATCATGTTGACCGCCGCCGACTGAGCGGAGGGGTGCCCAGGCCCGGCCCGGGTGCGCTACGGCCTGGACCGGACCCTCAGGCGTGGCGCTTGTTGTAGGCCGTGATCTCCTGCGCGACGATGCTCACGAGGTTGCCGAGGGCGATGTTTGCGTCGGCAAGATGCAGACCCCAGGTCGCGTCGGGGATCGCGTGCAGGTGCGCCGCCCCTGTGCGATCGGCGATGCGCAGCACATGGGCGTTGTTGGCCGAGGAGCACCCGCCCGTCCATGCGTCGTTGAATTGCACCCAGGTCGTGTGCACGCTGAACGCGGGGTATCCGATCCCGGCCGAGGCGCCCCCAATCGTCGACTTCGGCGCGAACGTCGCGCTCGGCAGGACCGTGCTCAGCTGGCGTGAGCCGGGATAGTCGCAGAGCACGGTCGTTCCCTTGGGCGGGGCCGCGCCGAGTCCTGCGCCCGGACGGCCAAACAGAGACTTCGCCGGTACCGCCGCGTTGAACGTCGAGAACGCGATCACGCAGGTCAGGCTGCTCGGCGTGCGGCAGCCCGGGACGTGCTTGAAGTCGCCTCCGACGTTCGTGCCCGTCTTCACGAGCACGTTGCCGCCGAGCAGGATCGCCGAGACGAGTCGCTTGCGGAGCTTGGCGTTCGGGTCGATCTGGCTCGCGATCAGCTGGCGCAGCGTGAAACTGCCCTGCGAGTGACCGATGAGGATGAACGGCCGACCCTTGTTGTAGGTCTTCAGGTAGTCCTTCCACCCGGCGAGCGCGCTGTTGTACGCCGTGTTGCTCATCGCCGCCGTGATCGTGGTCGTGCCCTTGAGCAGCTGGGTGAGCGTTATCTGGCGGTACATCGGCGCGAACACGCGGCAGTACTGGGAGTACCGAGCGGCCTGATAGAGCGCGATCGACTGCTCCTCCGGATCGATCGAGAGATCGGAGTTCGGCGTCTTGTCGTCGCTGATCGTCGGGTAGACGTAGAAGCAGTCAAACCGCGTCTTCTGGGCGCGGATGTGGCGGACGCCGATCGGCTGACCGCTGTTCGACAGGAGCGTCGTCGTGAGATCGGGCTTGCACAGATCGTGCGCCCGCGTCGCATTGCACAGCCACACGGTCTTCGCCTGGGCGGGGACGGCGATCAGCGCCATCACGAACGCGGCCAACACCACGACACGTTTCATTCCGGGCTCCTCTCTCGCTGCGCTTCTCGAATAAGAGACGCGCAGCGCGCAACGTATCAAATTGACGGTGCTCTCGAATGAGCTTGAGCTACGGGATGAGCACGATCTTTCCGTGCGTCTTGCGCTCGCCGAGCAGTCGGAACGCGTCCTGGACCTCGCTGAGCCGGAACGTCTTGGCAATCGGAATCTCGAGCTCTCCGGCCGCCACGAGCGCGGCGAGCTCGGCGAGCTCATGCGCCGTGGCGTCCGCGTGCGTGCCCCGGGCCGACGCGCCGACGCGGCCGGCGGTCTCGTAATCGATGATCGTGTTGATGCGTTCCGGCTTGACGCCCAGCTCAATCGCGAGCTCGACATAGCCGCCGCCGAAGGTGTCGATGAACGCGTCGACCTGGCCGCCGGAGGCCTCACGGATGCGCTCAGCCTGCCCGTCGCCGTACTGGACCGGGATGATGTCGTGCTCGCGCAGCCAGGCGTGGTTGCTCTCGCTCGCGAGTCCGATCACGGTTGCCCCGGTCCGGCGCGCCAGCTGGACCGCGACCGATCCGACGCCGCCGCCGGCGGCCGACACGACGACCGTGTCCTCGGCCGTCGGCGCGACGACCTGGATCGAGTGCAGCGCGGCGAGCCCAACGACGAACAGCGAGCCCGCGACCTCCCAGGGGACGCCGGCGGGCTTGAGCGTCACCTGGTCGGCGGGCGCGATGACGAGCTCGGCGTGGCTTGCCCGCTGCTCGGTCCAGCCGAGGACCTCGTCGCCGGCGGAGACATGGTGCACGCCGTCGCCTGCGGTGCGCACGATCCCAGCGAAATCGGTGCCCTCGCCGGACGGGAACGTCGCCGGCCAGCGCTCATGCAGGTAGCCCTCGCGGATCGCGATCTCGCCCGGGTTGATCCCAGCGGCCCTGACCTCGACGAGCACCTCGCCGTGATCCGGCTTGGGGTCGTCGACGTCGCGGACCTCGAGCACGTCGACGCCGCCGTAGTGATCAAATCGGACAGCCTGCATGGTGCACCCTCCTCGGTAGTTCGTCAGTTATCGAACATACCGACCCGCTCACCTCGGCCGTTGAGACTCCCGACGCTGACGTGTGTATTGGCGGCCGCCGATCACACGCACGCACGGTTTCTGCGCATCGCGAAAGGTTTCTTGCACGCACGGCCGAAACAGGCGGCGCGAGCAGGCGACGGACGCTCACCCGACCGTTCTGAGCCCGGCGCCGGTCAGCAGGTAGTCGGGGGCGGAGTCGGCCGGGTCGGCGCGGAGGATCTCGATGACGGCCGCGCCGGCGGCCTCCGGGGTGAGCGGTTCGCCGAACCGTTGGACGTATTCCGCCTCGGACTGGCCGCTGCGCTCGGCGTAGGCGCGGACGGCGGGTCGGCCGAGGTCGGTCATCGGCGTGAGCCGGGGCAGCAGGGTGGTGAAGGTAACGTCAAGGCGAGCGCGCTCGGCCTCGTCCTGGGCGTAGGCGGTGATGAAGCGCTCGGTCGCCTTGGCGCCCGCGTAGCCGCCGCTGAGGGGTGAGCCGTGGAGTGCGGCGCCGCTGCTGATCACGACCACGCGGCTGCCGGGACGGAGCGGTTGGCGCAGTGCTGCCTGCAGCCAGTGAAACGCGATCTGGACGTCGCTGTGCCAGTTCACCGAGAAGGTTTCCCAGGTCTGGTCCTGGAGCGGGTGCATCGTCGGTGTCGCGCCCGCCACCAGCACGACGACGTCTGGGTCGTGGCGGGCGAGCAGGGTCCGGGCCACGCCGGGATCGCCGGCGTCGGCGATCTCGGCGCGGATGGTGTCACCACCGTCCGCGAGCTCGGTGAGTGCCGCCTCGGTGCGGGCGACCCCGATCACGCGGGCGCCCGCCTCACCGAGCGCGGTGGCGATGCCGCGGCCGAGGCCCCGACTGGCGCCGACGACGATCGCCGTGGTGTCGGACAGATCCCTTGATGACGTCATCTGGTGGCTCCTTCGTAGGTGTGTAAGTGGAGACACCAAGCGATGCCGAAATCCATCGGCAGGATCGGACGCGGGGTGTGCGGGGAGGCTCGTGCCTACGGAGCGGGCGACGCCGGGCCCGGCGCGGGATGCGTCGGGAGGACAAGCGGCGGCCGCGGATGCTGGGTGAAGTCGAAGTCGCCCACGAGATCGCCGAGGTTCGGGTTCGACTCACGGACGTCGGGCCGCGGGTCAGGCCGCCCGTCGGTCGTCGGGTCGAGCCGCTGGCCGCCGAGGAAGTCGTCCTCGATGAACTTGTTGTACGCGTCGTGGCTGAGCGTCTGATGGTCGATGACGTTCGTGCGGGCAAACGGGCTGATGACGATGCCCGGAACGCGCAGGCCGTAGCCGTTCATGTCGATCTCCGGCGGGCGAACGTGGTCGTAGAAGCCGCCCCAGTCATCCCAGCTGAGGAAGATCGCGGTGTGTGGCCAATCCGGGCTCTTCATGATCGCGTTGATGAGCCCGGTCACGTACGTCTGACCGGCGCTGACGAGCGCGGTCGGGTGCTCGGACACCTTGCTGTTCGGGTCGATCCATGACACCGCCGGCAGGGTGCCGTTCTTGGCGGCCGTGAAGAAGTTGGTGAGCGTCTGCACGTTGCCGAGCTGGTTGTCCTGGTGGACGGTCTCGAAGTGCGGCAGCGGATTCCAGATCCCCGGGGTCTTGGCGTTCTGGGGGACCGGCTTGCAGGTGACCGCCTGGTCGTTCTCGCAGTCAGGTTCGGCGCCCTTGAACACGTAGTACCCCCAGCTCACGCCGGACTTGTGCAGCAGGTAGGTCATGTCCGTCCAGGCGTACAGCGGGCGCTGGTCGAGTGCGGGCAGCTGTGAGACCGCGTTGGGGTTCTGCAACGCGTTCGTACACGAGAAGGGATCCGCTGGATTGGTGCAGAACGCCGACCACTCGGAGACCTGGTAGAGGTGCTCCGGCAGGCTCCATGACGAGTTGGGCTCGAACATGTGGTCCTGCAGCACATAGTCATGCGCGTACCTCCAGTAATTCGGGATCTCGCGCGCGTCGTGATAGCCCATCGCGTCGTTGCACTTGCCCGTCTGCCCCGTCTTGCACGGGCTGCACACCGGGTTATCGCCCGTGCAGTTCTGACCTGACTCGGCTTGCCGGACGTATCCATCCATGAGGCCGCCATCGACGTCGGCGGTGAACGCCGGCGCGCCGTGCGGCCCGCCGAAGTTCTTGTCCGCGGCGTCGTGGAACGGCGCAACGCAGCCGCTCGTCGCCGGATCCGGAACGCAGACGCCGTGCGGGATCCCGTCGGCGCCCGGATACGTCCCGAAGTACGTGTCGAACGAGCGGTTCTCCTGCATGATGATCACGACGTGCTGGATCTTGTGGATCCCGGCGAGCGCGTCGAGCAGCAGGGGAGCACTCGTCGCGCTGGCGCTCTTGTCGTCGCCGGAGAAGGACACCCGGAGGATGTGGGCGCCGCCGATCGTGAAGATATGGGTGAAGCGGAACATCGAGTGGCTGTCGAGGCGAGGTCTCGCGAGCCGGGCCCAGCGCGTCCCCTGACGTTGCTGGATCGTGATGAAGTGGCCGGGCTGACGCGGCATCACCGTGCCGGTGAACGTCGTCGTCTCGCCCGTGTCCGGCGTTGAGGACGGGGTCATCAGGGTCACGAGTGCGCGCACGCGGAGGTGGACGGTTCGGCTGTGCTGGCCGCCCGCGATCGCGTACAGGGTGCGGTTCGTGTCAGGTCGAAGCGTGAAGGCGTAGCGACCGCTGGAGTCGGCGTGCGTCCGCGCGAGGCGGTGATAGCTCTGCTGCCACGGCTGTCGCTGCCAGAGCTCGACGGTCGCGTGGGGGGCGCCGCGGCCGTGAGCACGGCCGGCGACGACGATCGACGTGCCGGCCGCGACCGGGTTGGCCGATACGGCGATCGACGGCCGGGCGGGGCGAGCGGGCCGAGCCGCGGCTGCGCTCACCCCCAGGCTCAGCAACGCAGCGAGCACGAACAACGACAGCGTGAGTGACCGGCGCATGTGCCACCTCCACCGTGGACGGAACCTCTCGCCCTGCGGTAACCCGCTCACGTCGGCGGAGTTGCGCCGCGGGCGCGAGGCGCTCTCGGGCGGGACGTCGGCCCGGCTGAGCCGCGGTCGGGGTCGGATTTGCGATGAAGGAGAGGGTTCGGATCGTCCGAGAATCCCCCGCTCCAACGTCCGTGCGGCGCACGGGGAGATCCGGACCATCTCATGATCCTGAAATCCCTTTCTCCCGTTTGAGGCGTCGAGCGGGGGATTCTGTGCCGATTCGGGGGTGGCCGGCCCGGACGATGGCCGGGGCGCGGTCCGCTTCGGTGCACAACCGGCCCCGCGGGCGGTCAATCGTGAGCTCGGAATGCCCAGTGGCATCCCGGATCGGGATAAGGTGCCAATCGGCGAGGCTCGGCGGGCAGGGTGGGACGGTGTCCCGATCGGATCGCGACAAGGTCACGATCCACCGACGGGGCGCGCTCCAGTGGGAAGTTTCCCTGGTCCGCTTGGGCTCAGACCGTCAGTGAGGGGAGCCGAACGCGGCGAGGATCTGCTCGGCTCGCCCGTCGGAGTGGAGCATCTCGGGCAGTTCCTCCTCGAGGCTGCCGTGCAGGTGCCACTCGGCGCCGTGGCCGGTGACGATGCCGCTGCTGGCCAGTCGCGCCAGCGCATGGGACACGGACGGGCGCTCAGCGCCGATCAGTTGGCCGAGCAGATGGTGGGTCAGCGGCACCGGCAGGCGCACCCCGCCGGTCTCGACCTTGCCCCACCGACCCGCGAGGTGCCAGAGCAGGAGCGCGAGGCGGACCTCGAGGCGCGGCTGGGCGGCGATCGCGCGCTGGACATCGAGATTGATCGCGCGGCGGGTGGCGCGGCGGAGGAGCTCCTGGCTGATCGTGGGCCAGAACCGCACGCGGCGGGAGAACGCGCTGTCGAGCACCGCGAAGCGCATCGACGAGAGCGCGCGCCAGGTGACCGAGCAGGTCAGCAGCCAGTCGCTGCCGTCGCCCGGTGCCTGAAGGATGTCGCCGGCGCCGACGAGCTCGACGGAGGTTCGGTCGCCGACGCGCACGCTGAGCGCGAGCACGCCGTCGAGCACAAGGACGCCCGGGCCCGCCGTTGTCCGGTTGAGCCACGGCTGCAGTTGGACCGGGCCGGAATCGGTCTCGAAGACGAGCGCGGTGGCTGCGCCACGGGCCGCTCGGTGGAGATCGGGGGAGATCTCGTCGGCGAGGTCAGGGTCGATGTCGAGCAGGCACTTCGACGACGCCGGATAGCTGCCGATGGTCCTGTGCTGCGGTCTGGAGTGCTTCGGTTCGGCTGGCACTGCGCCTCCGCTCGTCTGGCACCTCTCCCAAACGCTACCCCACCGGAGGCACTGCATGCACGTGCTGCCGAGCGCACCGCGGACGGGGTGAACGCCTCCCGCACGTCAGCCTAATGACACGGATTGAGCCCTGCGCCAAACACTCCGAAATTCGCGAACCATTGGTAATCCAGATTACCGTCACCTCCCTTACCGGCCTTTCGACGGTCGCAACTACCGGTGATAGAACGCGGCTTCGGGACTTCACCCAGCGTGTGGAGAGGCTATGTGCCTGGCGATTCCAGGGCAGGTGATCGAGTTCGTCGACGTGGGCAATCAGATTGCCCGGGTCGATGTCGTGGGGGTTCGCCGGACGGTCAACGTCGGGCTGCTCATCGGCGACGACGGCGGTGTCGGTCCCGGCGACTGGGTGCTGATCCACGTCGGCTTTGCGATCTCCAAGATCGACGAGGAGGAGGCGCGCGCGACCCGCGAGCTGCTCGAGGCAATGGGCGCGGAGTACGAGCAGGAGCTCGAGGAGTTGAAGGCGAGCGTGATCGAGTGACGCAGGCGGAGCCCGAGGCGTTTGCCTGCATCACCGACCACGACGGTCACTGCATCACCTGCAGCGACGAGGCGCTGCCGATGACCGTCCTCGCGCTCGACGACGCGCGCCAGCTCGCCCTCTGCGAGGCCGAGGACGGCTCGCGGCACACGGTTGAGATCGCGCTGGTCCCAGACGTCCGTCCCGCCGACTGCCTGCTCGTCCACGCCGGCACCGCAATTCACCGCGTCAGGCAGGCAGTCTGTTGAAGTTTGTCGACGAGTTCCGTGACGCCGAGCTCGGCCGAGCGGTCTCCGCGGAGATCCTGTCGCTCGTCGAGCCGGGGCGGCACTACAAGCTGATGGAAGTGTGCGGCGGCCACACGCACTCGATCTACAAGTACGGGATCGACGACCTGCTGCCGACCAACGTCGAGCTTGTCCACGGGCCGGGCTGCCCGGTGTGCGTGATCCCGATGGGCCGGGTCGACGACGGGATCGCGATCGCCGAGAACGACGGCGTCATCTTCACGTGCTTCGGCGACATGCTGCGAATCCCCGGCTCCGACGGGAGCCTGCTTGATGCCAAGGCGGCCGGCGCCGACGTGCGGATGGTCTACTCGCCGCTCGATGCGCTGCGGATCGCGCGGGAGAACCCGGACCGCGAGGTCGTCTTCTATGCGATCGGGTTTGAGACAACCGCGCCCTCGACCGCGCTGACGCTGAAGCGCGCGAAGGCGGAACGGATCACGAACTTCTCGTGCATGTGCAACCACGTGACGATCGTGCCGCCGTTGCGGGCGCTGCTCGAGTCGCCGGACCTGCGGCTTGACGGGTTCATCGGCCCGGGCCACGTGTGCACGATCGTCGGGGCGCGGCCGTTCGAGTTCATCCCCGCCGATTACGAGAAGCCGATCGTGATCGCGGGCTTCGAACCGCTCGACGTGCTCCAGGCGATCTCGATGATCCTGCGCCAGCTCGAGACCGATCGCTGCGAGGTCGAGAACCAGTACAGCCGGGTCGTGCCCTACGAGGGCAATCTCAAGGCGCTCGAGGTGTTGGCCGACGTGTTCGAGCTGCGTCCCCACTTCGAGTGGCGCGGCCTGGGGTTCATCTCACACAGCGGCCTGAAGCTCAGCGACCGCTACGCCGAGTTCGACGCCGAGGAGCGCTTCCGCGTCCCGGGCGTCCGGGTTGCGGACCCCAAGGCGTGCCAATGCGGCGAGGTGCTGAAGGGCGTGATCAAGCCGTGGGAGTGCAAGGTGTTCGGCACGGCATGCACTCCGGAGCGGCCGATCGGGACGTGCATGGTGTCCTCCGAGGGCGCCTGCGCCGCGTACTACAACTTCGGCCGCTTCAGCCGCGAGCGCGAGGCGGTCTAAGCGCATGAGCACGCCCGTGTCTGAGCGTGAGCAGCGGATCCTGGGGATCATCGAGACCGCGCGCGGCAAGCGCGCGAAGTTCCGTGACGGGCAGATCACGATGGCCCATGGCGCCGGCGGGAAGGCGACGCAGAGCCTGATCGAAGGGCTGTTCGTCCCGACCCTCGGAGGCGACACGCTCGCCGAGATGACCGACGCGGCGGCGCTCGAGATCGACGGCGCGCGGCTCGCGTTCACGACTGACTCCTACGTTGTCAAGCCGCTGCGGTTTCCCGGCGGGTCGATCGGCGAGCTCGCGGTCAACGGGACCGTCAACGACCTCGCGGTGAGCGGTGCCCGCGCCGTCGCGCTGTCGCTGTCGCTGATCCTGGAGGAGGGCCTGTCCGCCGACACGCTTCGGCAGCAGGTCGAGGCGATCGCCGCAGCCGCGGCCACGGCCGGGGTCGAGGTCGCGACCGGTGACACGAAGGTCGTCGAGCGGGGCCACGCCGACGGGATGTACATCAACACGGCGGGGATCGGCCGTCGCGACCCACGGGCGACGCTCGCGCCGTCGGCGATCGTCCCGGGGGACAAGATCCTGCTCTCCGGGAGCATCGGCGAGCACGGGACCGCGATCATGCTCGCGAGAGGCGAGTTCGAGCTCGACGCCGACGTCCGCTCGGACACCTGCTCGCTGTGGCCGGCGGTCGACGCGCTGCTCGGTGCGGCCGGGGAACGGCTGCGCTGCATGCGCGATGCGACGCGCGGCGGCGTCGCGTCAGTGCTCAACGAGCTCGCGCGCGCGGCCGGCGTCTCGATCGTCGTCGACGAGGCCTCTGTCCCGGTCGCTCCGGTCGTGGCCGGCGCGGCCGAGATCCTCGGAATCGACCCGATGTACATGGCCAACGAGGGCAAGCTCATCGCGTTTGTGGCGCCGGACGCAGCCAGCACGGCACTGGACGCGCTCCGTGCCGTGCCGGGCTGCGAGGCCGCCGTCGAGATCGGCACGGTCGGGGCGGACCCACCGGGTCTCGTGCTCGTCAAGACCGGCTTCGGCGGGCGGCGCGTCATGGATCAGCTCGTCGGCGACCCGTTGCCCCGGATTTGCTGATGCACGAGCTCTCGATCGCCGACGCCATCGTCCAGATCGCGCTGCGCCACGCGGGCGGCCGGCCGGTGACCGCGGTCGAGGTGAGCGTCGGGCATCTGCGTCAGGTCGTCCCGTCGTCGCTCGAGTTCTCCTTTGAGCTGCTCACCAACGGCACGCCGCTCGAGGGAGCGCGCTTGGAGCTGCGCGAGATCGCTCCGCGCGGACGGTGCCGCCAATGCGACACGGAATCGGAACTACAGGACTTCCCGCTGCGCTGTGAGCGGTGCGGCGGACTCGACCTCGAGCTCGTCGCCGGGGAGGAGCTGCGGGTTGAGGCGTTGGAGCTGGAAGAGGAACTCACGATCGAAGGGATGGCCCATGGCGGTTGAGGAGAAGGCATCCGGCGTCGAGGAGGTTCACATCCTGTGGATCTCGGAGGGGTTGAGTTGTGACGGGGACTCCGTTTCGATCACCGCGGCAGGGCAGCCGAGCATCGAGGATGTGCTCCTGGGGCTGATCCCTGGGCTCCCGAAGGTGAACCTGCACAACAAGGTGCTCTCACCGACGCTCGGCGGCGAGGAGTTCCTGTTGCCGTTCCGCCAGGCGGCCCGGGGCGAGCTCGACGCGCCATTCGTGCTCGTGATCGAGGGCTCGATCCCCAACGAGAAGATCAACGGCGAGGGCTACTGGACGTCATTCGGCAACGACGAGGCGACGGGCGAGCCGCTGCCGGTCAACTGGTGGATCGACCAGCTCGCACCGAAGGCCTGGGGCGTGATCGCGATCGGCACGTGCGCGACGTATGGCGGGATCCACGCGATGGCCGGCAACCCGACCGGCTGCATGGGCCTCGCCGACTATCTCGGTTGGGACTTCCGCTCCGCCGGTGGTCTGCCGATCGTCAACGTGCCGGGCTGCCCGGTGCAGCCGGAGAACTTCATGGAGACGGTCGTGTGGCTGCTCTACCAGGCCGCCGGCCTCGCGCCGACGATCCCGCTCGATAGCGCGCTGCGCCCGCAGTGGCTGTTCGGCAAGACCGTGCACGAGGGCTGCGACCGCGCCGGCTACTACGAGCAGGGCGACTTCGCCTTCGACTACAACTCGCCGAAGTGCCAGGTGAAGATCGGGTGCTGGGGGCCGGTCGTCAACTGCAACGTCCCCAAGCGCGGCTGGATGAACGGCGTCGGCGGATGCCCGAACGTCGGTGGCATCTGCATCGGCTGCACGATGCCGGGCTTCCCGGACAAGTTCATGCCGTTCATGGACGCGCCTCCGGGCGGCGGACTGTCATCGGCGATCAGCGGCACGTACGGACCGATCATGCGCAAGCTCCGCGGGATCACGAACCGCACGATGAACAAAGAGACCAAGTGGCGCCACAACCGGCCGGAGCTGACGACCGGTTACAAGCCGCGTTGGAACGGCTGAGCCAAAGGCGAGAGGAGACACACAATGGCAGTGCGGGAAAGCATCAAGCCTGAGGCCGGCAAGCTCGTCGACATGGCGTGGGATCCGATCACTCGGATCGTCGGAAACCTTGGCATCTACACGAAGATCGACTTCGACAACCGTGAGGTCGTCTCGTGCAAGAGCACGTCGTCGCTGTTCCGCGGCTACAGCGTGTTCATGAAGGGCAAGGACCCACGCGACGCGCACTTCATCACGAGCCGGATCTGCGGCATCTGCGGTGACAACCACGCGGTGTGCTCGTGCTACGCGCAGCAGATGGCCTACGGGGTCAAGCCGCCGCCGCTCGGTGAGCACATCATCAACCTCGGCGAGGCGGCCGAGTACATCTTCGATCACATCATCTTCCAGGACAACCTCGTGTTCGTCGACTTCTGCGAGCAGATGGTCAAGGCGACGAATCCGAGCGTGTGGGCGAAGGCCGAGACCACGGACGCGCCGAACGCCAACGTCCATGGCTACAAGACGATCGGCGACATCATGCGCTCCTACAACCCGTTCACGGGGGAGACGTACAAGGAAGCGCTGGTCATGAGCCGGATCGGGCGGGAGATGATCTGCCTGATGGAGGGACGCCACGTCCACCCATCGACGATCTACCCGGGTGGCGTCGGAACGGTGCCGACCCCGACGCTGTTCACCGACTACCTCACCCGCCTGATGAAGACGCTCGACTTCATCAAGAAGTCGGTCGCGATGAACGACGACGTGTTCGACTTCTTCTACGAGGCGATGCCCGGCTACGAGGAGGTCGGCCGGCGGCGGATCCTGCTCGGGTGCTGGGGCGCGTTCAACAACCCGGACTACGTCGACTACAGCTACCGGAACATGGACAGCTGGGGCAACGAGATGTTCGTGACTCCGGGCGTCGTCGTCGACGGCGAGCTCGTCACGACGAACCTCGTGGACATCAACCTCGGCCTGCGGATCATGCTCGGCTCCTCGTACTACGAGGACTGGACGAACGAGGAGATGTTCGTCGAGCGTGACCCGCTCGGCAACCCGGTCGACCGTCGGCATCCGTGGAACCAGACGACGATTCCCAGGCCGCAGAAGCGCGATCTCGACGGCGGCAACTACTCGTGGGTGATGAGCCCCCGGTGGTACGACAAGCGCACCGGCGAGAACCTCGCGCTCGATACCGGCGGCGGGGCCCTCGCGCGGCTGTGGGCGACCGCCCTCGCCGGAAAGGTCGACACGCCGTTCGTCAAGGCGACCGGCAAGAGCGTGACCATGAACCTGCCGGCGACGCCGACCTCGCCGGAGACGAACCTCGAGTGGAAGGTGCCGCAGTGGTCAAACGCGATCGAGCGTGACCGGGCGCGGATCTACTTCGTCGCCTACGCCGCCGGGATGGCGCTGCACTTCGTCGATCTCGCGATGAAGGAGCTGCGCGCCGGACGGACGAAGGTCTTCGAGGACTTCGACGTCCCGGACGACGCGATCGGCTGCGGGTTCCATGAGGCGGTGCGCGGCGTGCTCTCGCACCACCTCGTCATCCGCGACGGGAAGATCGCCAACTACCACCCGTACCCGCCGACGCCGTGGAACGGCAGCCCGACGGACTCCTACGGCACTCCCGGACCGTATGAGGACGCGGTCATGGGCCAGCCGATCTTTGAGGAGAACGATCAGGAGAACTTCCGCGGGATCGACATCATGCGGGCGGTCCGGTCGTTCGACCCCTGCCTGCCGTGCGGCGTGCACATGTATCTCGGCAACGGGAAGACGTTGCGCACCGTCCACCAGCCGATGTTCGGTGAGCACGGCTAACGGCGGCGCGGTCTCGTGACCCTCGCTGAGGAACGGGCGCCGAGCGAGCTCGTCGGCGACGTCGAGCGCCTGCTGGCCGATCTGGAGGCGCTCGGCGACCCCGCCGCCGCGGAGCGGGCAATGGCCGTCATGCAGGCGGTGCTCGAGCTCTACGGCGCCGGGTTGGCCCGGATGGTGGAGGAGATCGGCGCCCGCGATGACGGGACGCTCGCCGCGGCGTTCGCCGACGACGAGCTGATCTCGCACCTGCTGCTCCTCCACGGACTGCATCCGGTGTCGCTCGAGGACCGTGTCGTCGGCGCGCTCGACGAGGTCCGGCCGTACCTCGAGTCCCACGGTGGCAACGTCGAGCTCGTCGACGTGGAGGAGCCCGTGGTGCGACTGCGGATGCAGGGCAGCTGCAGCGGGTGCCCGTCCTCGAGCGTGACGCTCAAGCTCGCGATCGAGGATGCGATCCACAAGGCGGCGCCGGAGATCGAGGACGTGGTCGCGGAGGATGTGGCCGCGCCCGAGCCCGCGCCCCTGCTCGCCGGCGGCCCGCTGCTTGAGGTGACCCAGGCCGGTGGCGAGGCCTTCGGCGACGCCGACTGGACGACGGTCGGCGGCCTGCGCGAGCTTGATCGCGGTCACTCCGTCGTCAAGACGGTCGGCGGGCACCGGTTCCTGTTCCTGAGGGTCGGCGCACGGGTGCTCGCCTACGGCAACCGGTGCGCGAGCTGCGGCTCCGAACTCGGCGACGCGATCGTCAAGAGCACGCGGCTGACATGCGGCGGCTGCGGGAACCGCTACGACGTGCTGCGGGCGGGTCGCTGTCTCGACGAGCCGCAGCTCCACCTCGAGCCCGTGCCGCTGCTCGTCGGGGAGGACGACCTCGTGCGGGTCGCGCTCGCGGTGCCGGCCTGAGGTCCGCGCATGACCGCGAGCGTGACAACCAGCGCCCCGCTCCGCTCACCACGGCTGCGTCGACTCGTGGTCGGTGGCCCGGTGGCGGCCGCGACGCTCGAGGGCGGCTCGGCGGTACCGGCCGAGGTGTGCGAGCTGTGCAACACGCCGGTCGCGCCCGAGCACCGGCACCTGATCGATCTCGATACCCGCGAGCTCGTTTGCGCGTGCCGGGCGTGCGCGCTCCTGTTTGACCGCTCCGCGGCGGCCAACGGACACCTTCGGCTCGTGCCCGATCGCCGCCTGGTGCTCGACGGGTTCGTGATGTCCGACATGGCGTGGGAACGGCTGCGGATCCCGGTCGACATGGCGTTCTTCTTCGCCAGCTCGCGCGCGGAGCGGGTGATGGCGTTCTACCCGAGCCCGCTCGGGCCGACCGAGTCCCACCTCACGCTCGAGGCGTGGCAGGACCTTGAGGCGGCGAACCCGGTGCTCGCGACGATGGAGCCGGACGTCGAGGCGCTGCTCGTCAACCGGGCACGCGGCGCGCGGCGCCAATGGCTGGTGCCGATCGAGGACCCCTACCGGCTGGTCGCGGTGATCCGCACGACCTGGCGGGGGCTCACCGGCGGCACCGAGGTGTGGAAACGACTCGACGCGTTCTTCGACGATCTCGACAGGCGCGGCGTCCGCCGCGGAAAGGAGCCGACGTGAGAATCCCCAAGTTGTTCCCCGAGGTCAATCCTCAGCTGCCGTCCCACACCCCTGGCATCAACAAGGGCAATGCCAAGGGCAACTACGAGAAGAACGACGGGTTCAACCCGGACAGCACCTCCACGGCGGCACGGTCGACCGGCGTCGACGCCAAGAACCGCGAGCCGATCGACCCGAGCATGCCGAACCTGTCCCCGGCCTAGCGCCTCGCTCGATGGCGGCGATCCCGACTCCTGCACAGCAGCACGTCCCGGCGCTCACGTTCGCGGTACGCGGCGCGACCGCCGTCCAGCACGCGGCCGTGCCGACGCTTGAGTTCGCCGTGACGATCGAGCAGCGGCGAGACGACGATCCGCTCGATCCTGCTCGATATCCAGATCCAGATCGCCGCCCGCCAGCGTGACTACGGTGAGGAGGCGGATGCCGGGCTCGAGGAGCTGTTCGGGACGCGGGACCGGTGGGGCTCGACGCTGCGCACCCTGCCGTGGACCCGGACGACGGTCGTCGTGCCGCCGTTCAGCGGGGCGACGACGATCCACGTCGGCGTTCCGTGCACGTACGACCTCGAGGTGACGGCGTCACGGTACTTCTCCGCGCTGCACGACGGAGACGTTCCACTCGAGTTCCTGTTCAGCGGGTCGGTGTTCTTCGCCGCGGCGAACGGGCTGCTGCAGACGACCCGGATCGGTTGGGACCAGGACGCCGACTTCCGGATGCCGGTCGCGGTTTGGCGGGAGATGATGGATCGGCACTTCGCGGGGAGCGCGTGGCTGCGGCTGCGCCGCGACGAATATGAGCGGCTCGGCGCGTACAAGGCGACGCATGCGCTGCGCACCTGGGAGGAGACGATTGAGACGCTGCTCGAGTCAACACGCGAGCGTGACCATGACTGATCCGGTCCGCGCGATCGCCGACGCCGTCCTCTATGAGGGCTACATCCTGTGGCCCTATCGCCGCTCCGCGATGAAGAACCAGCGGCGGTTCAACTTCGGCGGGGTGTATCCGCCCGAGCACACGGTCGTGCATCCCGACGACCCCGACCGGATGCAGACGGAGGTCCTGCTCGAGGCGGATGAGTCGGCGACGCTCGAGGTGGTCGTCCGCTTCCTCCATGTCGTGCAGCGCGGCGTGGAGGACGCGACGGGTCAGCCGGTCGACGAGCTGACCGTTGACGGAGAGCAGTACCTGAGCTGGGAGGAGGCGAGGGAGCGCGAGCTCGACATCCCGCGCCTGCGGATCGGCGGCCCGGGAACCGATCTCGACGTCACCATCGCGCCGGGGGAGGAGCGCGAGCCGATCACCGACGCCGCCGGCCGTCCCGCGGGCGCGCTCACGCGCAGCTGGGACCGCCTCGATGCGCTCGTGTCGGTGGCGGTGCGCCAGCTCGAAACCCGGCTGTGGCGCGTGACCGTCGAGATCCGCAACCGGACGACGTTCAACCCGGCGAACTCACGCCAGCTCGCGCTCGAGCGGACGCTGTGCTCGACGCACACCCTGCTGCGCACCGACGGCGGCGCGTTTCACTCGATGACCGACCCGCCCGCCGAGTGCGCCTCGGCGGCGGACGGATGCCGCAACGTCGGCACCTGGCCGGTGCTCGTCGGCGAGCGCCCGGACCGGAGCAGGATCCTGTCCTCGCCGATCATTCTCGAGGACTATCCCCGTGTCGCACCGGAGAGCCCGGGCGACCTGTTCGACGGAGGGGAGATCGATCAGATGCTGGTGCTCAACATCCTTGCCCTCAGCGACGAGGAAAAGGCTGAGATGCGTGCGTCGGACCCGCGCGCGCGGGAGATTCTCGAGCGCACCGAGGCGCTCACGCCGGAGCAGCTGATGGCACTTCACGGAACGATCCGCGAGTTCGGACTGACCCGATGAGCACCGATCGGTCCTACTGGGAGGAGCTGGAGCGTCCGGGCCCGGATGCGGTGAACACGCCCGGAGGAGAGCTCAGGGCCGGTACGCGCGTGCGCCTGCATCCGCGCGCCGGTGGGGACGTGTTCGACATCGCGCTCGCTGGTCAAGGGGCCGTCGTCGAGGCGATCGAGCAGGACGTCGAGGGGCGAATGACGGTGGCGGTCGTGCTCGACGACGACCCGGGGCGCGATCTCGGGTTCGCCCGGCAGCCGGGGCACCGGTTCTTCTTCGCGCCCGAGGAAGTCGAGGTCGTGGGCGCTGGTCCGGCGCCCGTCACGACGCAGCGCATTCTCGTCGCCGGCATCGGCAACGTGTTCCTCGGCGACGACGGCTTTGGGGTCGCCCTCGCCGATCGGCTCGCCCGCCGCGTGCTGCCCGCCGGGGTCGAGGTCGTCGACTACGGCATCCGCGGGATGGACCTGGCGTTCGCGATCCTCGAGGGCTACGACGCGGTCGTGATGCTCGACGCGACGCCGCGGGGCGGCTTGCCCGGGACGCTGTACGTGCTCGAGATCGACCCCGACCAGGAGGCGGAGATCCTCAACCCCGGCGGGCACGGCATGGACCCGCTCCAGGTCATCGGGCTCGTCCGCAGCTTCGGGGGGACTCTGCCGCCGATGTACCTCGTCGGCGTTGAGCCGGGCATGGACATCGACCCGGAGGCCGAGGAGATCGTCGCGTCGCTCTCGGCGCCGGTGCACGCCGCGCTGACCGAGGCGGTACGACTCGTTGAATCCCTGTGCGAGGATCTCGTTCAGGACACCCTCGATAGCAACAACAGGAGGTGACGGAATGGGCACGATCAAGGTCCCGGTGCCGCTGCTGCTGATCGCCATCATCGGTGTGGTGCTCGCTGCCATCGGCGCGCAGATGCCGGAGATCGAGCGGTACCTGAAGGTCCGCGTCATGTAATAGTCGGTGGTCCGAGAGGAGCTCGCATGCACCGCACCAAGGTGAGGGTCGTCGAGGACGCCCTTGACGCCAACAACACGATCGCCCGGGCCAACCGGGAAGACTTCGACCGCAACTCCGTCACGGTCATCAACCTGATGAGCGCGCCCGGGGCGGGCAAGACGAGCCTGCTCGAGCGGACGCTCTCCGAGCCCCTCGGCGATGTCCGCGTCGGCGTGCTCGAGGGCGACGTGCAGGGCTCCTACGACGCAGATCGGCTCGCCGCGCTGCACGTCCCGGTGACCCAGCTCAACACGGGCGCCGGCTTCGGCGGCGAGTGCCATCTCGACGCGAACATGGTCCGCTCCGCGCTTCCGTCGCTGCCGCTTGCGGAGCTTGACCTGCTCGTCATCGAGAACGTCGGCAACCTCGTCTGCCCGGCGGAGTTCCGAGTCGGCGAGGATGTGCGGGCGATGGTCTGCTCGGTGACCGAGGGCGAGGACAAGCCGATGAAGTACCCGCTCATGTTCCGCGCATGCGAGCTCGTCGTGATCAACAAGATCGATCTGCTCGAGCATCTCGAGTTCGACCTCGACAAGTTCCTGTACTTCCTCGATCAGGTGCATCCCGGTGTCGAGCGGATGCTCGTGAGCGCGCGGACCGGCGAGGGCGTCGAGAAGTGGCGGGACTGGCTGCTCGGGGTGACGACGCGGGAGCGGGCGCTCGCGTGAGCGCGTCCGCGCTGTCGGCCTCGCTCGTCCCCCGCGTCAAACCGCTGCTCGACGAGCGCCTCGAGGCCGGCCGCCGGTTCTTCGAAAGCGAGTCCGACCGCCTGGCGCGGCTGTGTCACCGGATGGCGGAACGGTTCGCCCGGGACGGGCGGCTGATCGCGTGCGGGTGCAGCCCGGCGGCGCGCTCGGACGCCCGCCACGTCGCGGTCGAGTTCGTCCATCCGGTGATCGTCGGCAAGCGCGCACTGCCGGCGATCGCGCTCACCGGGCCCGCCGACGAGGTGGCGGCGAGTGTCGACACGCTCGCCGGCCCGGACGACATCCTGATCGCGTTCGACGGCGGGGCCTCGGTGCTCGAGCACGCGTTCACCCGCGCGCGGACGCGCGGCACGCTCACGATCGCGTTCACGCCGTTCGATGCGGAGTGGCAGCTCGTGCCGCAGAGCGGCGACGCGTTCGTCGCCCAGGAGCTCGTCGAGACGGCCTACCACGTGCTGTGGGAGCTCGTTCATGTGTTCTTCGACCACCGTGGCCTGCTTGAAGGGCGCCAGGTGCGACGGACCCACGACGCCGGCGCGTCGAGCTTCCTGTACCCGTTCCTCGCCGAACAGGAGGACAACCTCGACGCGGTGCTCGCCGATGTCCAGCGGTCGGCGGTGATGAAGTCCGAGGAGGTGGGTGCGCTGCGAACTCAGACGCTCACCGAGAACGGGGCGGTGCTCGGCGCGGCTGCGGAGGGGCTGGCGCGATGTCTGCAGGCCGGCGGCAAGCTGCTCGCGCTCGGCAACGGCGGCTCGGCGACGGACGCGATGGACGTCGTCGCCGACTTCCGCGTGGGCACGGACGGCCGGGGGTGGCCCGCGCTCGACCTGAGCGAGGACACCGGCATCATCACCGCGGTGGCGAACGACATCGGGGTCGAGGCGATCTTCTCCCGCCAGGTGATCGCGTACGGCGCCGCGGGCGACGTGCTGCTCGCGCTGTCGACGTCCGGCAATTCCGCGAACGTGATCACGGCTCTCGCCGAGGGCCGCCGGCGCGGTCTGCAGACGATCGCGATGGTCGGCTACGACGGCGGCCGCGTCCTGTCCGAGGAGCTCGCCGACCACGTGATCGTGTCGCGCTCCGAGCACATCCCACGGATCCAGGAGGCTCAGGCGAGCGCCTACCACGTGCTGCGCGAGCTCGTCGGCGTCGCTACGGCCGAGGGATGATCCCGTGACGGCGCTCCGTAGCGGCCGCCTGCGGGTCCGGGCGCGTGTGCGCGGTACCGTCCAGGGCGTCGGGTTCCGGCCGTTCGTGTACCGGCTCGCCCACGAGGAGTCGCTCGGCGGCTACGTGCTCAACGATCAGCACGGCGTGCTGCTCGAGGTCGAGGGAAGCGCTCGAGGGGATCGAGCGGTTCATGACCCGCCTCGTCGGCGAGCTACCTCCGCTCGCGTCGGTCGATGAGATCACCGCGGAGACCCTGCCCGCGGCCGGCGAGACGGAGTTCCGAATCGCCGAGAGCAGCGCGGGTGGGACGCCCGACGCCTTGGTCACCGCGGACAGCGCCACGTGCGCCGACTGTCTGGGCGAGCTGCTCGATCCCTCAGATCGCCGATATCGCTATCCGTTCACGAACTGCACGAACTGCGGGCCGCGGTTCACGATCGTGCGCGGCGTGCCGTACGACCGGCCGCTGACGACGATGGCCGGCTTCACGATGTGCGACGCGTGCCGGGGGGAGTATGAGGATCCGGCCGACCGGCGCTTTCACGCCCAGCCGAATGCGTGCCCGGTGTGCGGGCCGAGGGTGTCGCTGCTCGCCGCGGCCGACCGGCGCGACCTCGCCGGCGACGGGGACGCGGTGCGGGTCGCGGCGCGGCGGCTCGCCGACGGCGCGATCCTCGCCGTCAAGGGGCTCGGCGGGTACCACCTCGCGTGCGATGCCGCGCAATACCGATGCCGTCGCCGCGCTTCGCGCCCGCAAGCATCGGGAGGACAAGCCGTTCGCGCTCATGGTCCGTGACGTCAGCGCCGCGCGCGGGTTGTGCGTGCTCGGCGCGCTCGAGGAGCAACTGCTGCTCGAGCCCGCACGGCCGATCGTGCTCGCCGCGCGCCGGACGGATGCGGGCGTCGCCGACGCCGTCGCTCCGGGAGCGCCGGAGCTCGGGTGCATGCTCGCCTACACGCCGCTGCACCACCTGCTGCTGGGCGATCTGCACGAGGTGTCCGGCCGCGAGCCGGCCCTCGTGATGACGAGCGGGAACATCTCGGACGAGCCGATCGCCTACCGAGACCCGGATGCGCTGGAGCGCCTCGCGTCGATCGCCGACGCGTTCCTGCTCCACGACCGGCCGATCCAGACGCGGACCGACGACTCGGTCGTGCGGGTGGCTGGGGTCGGCGCCGACGCACCGCGGCCGAGAGTCCTCCGTCGTTCCCGGGGCTACGTCCCGGCACGGCTCGGGCTCCCGATCGAGTGCGATCGCCCGCTGCTCGCGTGCGGCGCCGAGCAGAAGAACACGTTCTGCGTCGCCAAGGGGTCCGGCGCGTGGATCAGCCATCACATCGGTGATCTCGAGCACGAAGCGACGCTCCGGGCGTTCCGGGAGGGGATCGAGCACTTCGAGCGGCTGTTCGCGGTCACGCCCGAGGTCGTCGCGTACGACCTGCATCCCGGCTACCTCTCGACCAGCTACGCGCTTGAGCGCGATGGCGTGCAGCACCTCGGAATCCAGCACCACCATGCCCACCTCGCGGCGTGCCTCGCCGAGCACGGCCTCGTCGAACCGGCACTGGGGCTGATCTTCGACGGCACCGGGTACGGGACCGACGGGACGGTCTGGGGAGGGGAACTCCTCGTCGGCGACCTGCGGGGCTTCAAGCGGGTCGGGTCGCTGCGGCCGGTGCGGATGCCGGGCGGGACGGCGGCGATCCGGCAGCCGTGGCGGATGGCGTACGCGTGGGCGGCCGAGGCGCGCGGGTGCTGAGGCGGGCGGGGCCGAGGCGGGGGCCCCGCCGATCCCGGTGCACCTCCGCGGACACGTGGACGAGGCGCGGTGGCGGGCGATGGCGGGCGTGGCCGGCAGCGCCGCCGTCTCGCCGGTCACGACCAGCATGGGCCGGCTGTTCGACGCGGTCGGGGCGCTGTGCGGGGTTCGAGCCGAGATCTCCTACGAGGGCCAGGCGGCGGTCGAGCTCGAGGCGCTGGCGGCCGTCGGCGGCGAGAGCAACCGCCGGGCGGCCTACGAGCTCGAGCTGACCACCGACGCCGATGGAGTGCGGCTCGATCCGCGGCCGCTGGTCCGTTCGGTGATCGCCGATCTCGACGCCGGGGTCGCGCCGGCCGAGGTCGCCGCGGGCTTCCACCGGGCGGTCGGCGCGGGCGCATGCGCCGCGGCGTGCCAGGTGGCCTCCGAGCGCGCGCTGGACACCGTCGTGCTGAGCGGTGGCGTGTTCCAGAACCGGCTGCTGCTCGAGTCGACGTCCGCGGCGCTGACCAGAGCCGGACTCCGGGTGCTCGTTCCCGAGCGCCTCCCGGTCAATGACGGGGGGATCTCCTACGGGCAGGCGGCGATCACAGCGGCGAGCGTGTGACCTCGTCGGCGGCGGTCCACCGCTCCTCGATCCGCCCCACCCGCCAGACGACGAGCGCGATCGCCCACGTCGCCGCGAACAGGCCGACGATCAGGTAGCCGGCCGTCCCCATATTGAAGTTCTGCAGCCACCCGGCGACGGCGCCGCGGAGGCCGAGGCGATCGGTGACCAGGCCGCCGAGTTCGATCGTCCCGATCACGAGCGCCACGATCCTCTCACGCTGCACCCGACAGCGACTCAATTTGACGATATGGGTCGTCGATCGGGTCGCAAGGCCCCCGTAATCAGGAACACACGGCGACTTCTGGGATGAGCCAGCGGTCCAGGATCTGCGGTCGGCAGCCGGGCCGGAGGCCGACGTGCGGGCACGTCGCTGGGATGATCGAGGGATGCTCGTGCGCGCGTCCGCAGACGATGTCCGGCCCGAGGCCTCGCCCGCTGAGGTCGCCCGGCTGCTCGTCGGTGCGCTCGGACTCGTCGGGTTCTGGTTGAACGGGATCGGTCCGGCGCTGCCGCAACTTCAGCGCGACCTCCACGTGAGTCGCGGCACGGTCGCGTTCTATCCGAGCGCGTTCGCGGTTGGTCTCATCGTGCTCGGGCTCACCGCGCCGCGCCTCACCGGACCCGGGCGCCGGCACGCCGTGTTCGTGCTCGCGGTCCTCGGCCTCGCCGGCGGCGCGGCGCTGCTCGCGGCGTCGATCGCTCCGGTGATCTCGCTTCTCGGCGCGCTGATCATGGGGACTCTCGGCGGCGCTCGTCATCGCGCTCGTGCCGGCGCTCGGGACCGACGTTCGCGGCACGCGGGCGGCGGGTCTGCTCGCCCGGGCGAACGCGCTGTCCAGCGCCGCCGGGCTCGCCGCGCCGCTGCTCATCGCGGCGGCCGTGTTCCTGGGGATCGGGTGGCCGGCGGGATTCCTCGTCGTGCCGCTGGCCGGGGCCATCGTCGTGCTGTTCCTGCTCCACCGAGTGCGGTTGCCTGACGCGGAACCTCCGCCTCCGCCGCGGCAGCCGGCGGCGGGCGCGGTGGCGGGCGGTGCCCGTGCGGTCGACGCGCGCGGCAGCGAGGCCGACCCGTGGCGACTGTGGCTGAGCCTCGTGCTCGCGGTGTCGATCGAGTTCTGCATGGTGTTCTGGGCGCCGAGCTATCTGCACAGCAACCTCGGGCTGCGGACGGCGACCGCCGCGGCTCTCGCTGGCGCCTTCCTGCTCGGGATGGCCGTCGGCCGCGCCTCGGTCACGCCGATCACGCGGGTCACCGGCTCCGCCGACCGGACGATCGTGATCGTCACCGGGGTGGTCGTGGCCGGCTTTGTCGTGTTCTGGTTCGCCCTCGCCGCGTGGCTCGCGACGCTTGGGCTGCTCGTGGTCGGGCTCGGGGTCGCGCTCATGTACCCGCTCACGGTTGCCCGCTACGTCGCGACCGCTCCCGCCGGCTCGACCCGCGCGAGCGCACGCGCCGCGCTCGGGTCCGGGGTCGCGATCGGGGTCGCCCCGTTCGTGCTCGCGACGATCAGCGACGCCGCCGGGCTGCACGGCGCCTACCTGCTCGTCCCGGTCCTGTGCGCCGCGCTCGTCCTCAACACGCGGCTGATCCAGCGCTCACCAACCGCTCGACGCAAGGTTTCCTTCGAATAGCGAAGGGTTTCTTGCGTTGGGTCGTGTCGCTGGCGGAGGCCGCAGGGGTACGTAACGATTACGTACTCAGCGGAAGCCGCTGGTTGTCGCCAGGCGCGGGACTCGGTAGCCTCCCCGGCCGCCTGATCCGCAGATGCGGACGGCCAACGTTCAACAATCAAGGGGCGCGCAGTGCGACGAGCGAGATGGGGCCTTGGCCTCGCTGGGGTAATGACGGTGGCCGCGCTGGCCGCGAGCGGTTCGGCAGCGGCGAAGCTGCCGAGTCCGATTTCCCTCGGCGCGGCGCAGACCGGCACGCCCGTCGTGTTCGTGGACCCGCGCGGCACGGCGAACGTCCTCTGGACCGCGACCGGACACGGCGGTCTCCCGATCACCCGCTACGCGCGCCGGCCGGCCGGCGCCACGAAGTTCACGACGGTCGCGATTCCCGGCATGCCGTCGACGAGCGGCCAGCCGTTCATCTATGCGCCCAGCTCCGGGACGCTCGAGGTGATCGTCACGGTCAACGGCCCGCTCGATCTGGCGGCCTGGATCTCTCACAACGACGGCGTCTCGTGGAGCCAGGTGCCGACGACGCCGCTGATGAAGTGGGGCGGTCAGGGCTTCTACCTCCAGGCGCCGCTCCTGCACGCCGCGTCGGGTGGTCCGTTCCAGTACGCGGGCTCCGACGGCGCAGCCGGACCCTACGTTCAGCTCAACGAGTCGCTCAGCCAGGCGACCCAGATCGGCACCGACACGAGCGCGATGATTCCGGCCCACCTGGCGCGGAGCCGAAGCGGGACGATCTTCCTCCTCGGCCCCCCGGCCGACGTCTACACGAACCCGGGAACGCTCCCGTTCCAGGCCGGGTCGGCGACCGGGACTGTCACGTTCCCGTGCCCCGCGTCCGCTGCCAAGACCGGCACCGAGCTGGCGATGGCCGCCGGGAGCTCTCAGGCCGTGGTCGCATTCGCCGGGTGCGGAAAGGTGTGGACGCGCACGATCAGCGCCACCGGCGCGGTCGGCCGGCTCGTGACGGTTGGTCACTCGCCGGGCACCGACGCCTCCGGCTATAACCGCAACGGCCAGGCGTGGGTCGACGTCCAGTCCGCGACGAACGGCGCGTTCACGCTCGCCTTCACCGTCCCCGGCAATGACGTGCAGGTTGGCCATTCCAGCAACGGTGAACACTGGTCGCTCGCGCGCGGCCTCGTCCCGGACATCGTCGGGACGAGCAACACCCTGGTGACCGGTCGCGCGCTCGCGACGGGCAACCCGACGTGGCTCGGCTTCTCGATCGACGCGGGCAGCCAGACGTACCGCTCCGAGGTCGTCTCGCTGTCGGACACCTACCGCCAGCCCTCGCCGCCGCGCGGCAGCGGCATCAAGGCGGTACTGAGCTCACTCGCGGTCACCGCGCCGGGACGGATCTCCCACGCCAGCTTCAGCCGCAACGCCCAGACGACGCTCAAGGTCGTCGACGCCTTCGGCGGCAAGGTGACGGTCTCGGTCCTCGTCTCGCGGCCGACGAAACAGACCACGTATGACCTGTGCTCAGGGTCAGGGGTGGTGCGGCTGTCGGCCGGGAAGGTGAAGACGGTCACGATTCCGTGCGGCAGCGGCACGATCGTGATCGGCGGCGGTGGCGGGGTGTCCCGCGGCGTCGCGGTCAAGAAGGGCGACTCGGTCCAGTTCACGATCTTCGGGCGCACCGGGCCTCTGGTCCTGAACTCGCGGATCGGGTAGCGGACCCCACCAGCGGCGCTCGACGGTCACCGGCCGGCCCGGGGCGGCCGGACCGTCGAGCGTCAGTCAGCGAGATTGAGCGAGCGCTCAACCGCCCGGCGCCAGCGGGAGTACTCGACCTCTCGCCGCTCGGCCGGCATCTGGGGTGTCCACCGCCGATCCTCGGCCCACCGCTCGCGCAGCTCCTCCAGCGATGACCACACCCCGGCGGCGAGACCGGCTGCGTACGCGGCACCGAGCGCTGTCGTCTCGGTGACCGCGGGCCGGATGACCGGCACGCCGAGAACGTCGGCCTGGAATTGCATGAGCCATTCGTTGGCGGTCATCCCGCCGTCGACGCGGAGGTCGGTGAGCGGGAGCTCGGCGACCTCGTTGACCGCATCGACGACCTCACGGGATTGCCAGGCCGCCGCCTCGAGCGCCGCGCGGGCGATGTGGCCCTGGTTGGCGTACGCCGTCAGACCGACGATCACGCCCCGCGCGTCGTCGCGCCATCGCGGCGCGAACAGCCCGGAGAAGGCGGGCACGAAGTAGACGCCGCCGTTGTCGTCCACCGACCGCGCGAGCGCCTCGACCGACGCTGCGTCCGGAATGATCTTCAGCCGATCGCGCAGCCATTGGATGAGCGCGCCGGTCACGGCGATCGAGCCCTCAAGCACGTAGAACGGGTCGCCGTCGCCGAGCTGGTAGCCGACCGACGTGAGCAGCTGCTCGGTGTGGACGATCTGCGCTGCCCGTGTTGACGAGCAGGAACGACCCGGTGCCGTAGGTGTTCTTGGCGTCACCGGCGCCGAAACAGGTCTGGCCGAACAGCGCCGCCTGCTGATCCCCCAGGATCCCGGCGACCGGGACGCCACCGACCGCCGTCCCGTGGGCCTCGCCATACACCTCCGAGGAGGAGCGGATCTCGGGCAGCAGGGCGCGCGGGATCCCCATCAGCTCGAGGCTCGGTTCGTGCCAGTCGAGCGTCTCGAGGCTCATCAGCATCGTCCGCGAGGCATTCGTCACGTCGGTGGCGTGCACGCCACCGTCGACACCGCCGGTGAGATTCCAGAGCACCCAGCTGTCCATCGTCCCGAACGCGAGCTCTCCGTTCTCGGCGCGTGCCTGCGCCCCGTCGACGTGGTCCAGCAGCCAGCGGATCTTGGGTCCCGAGAAGTACGTTGACAGCGGCAGCCCGACGTCGCGGCGGAGCCGGTCGACGCCCTCCTCACCAGCGAGTTCGCGAACGAGAGCGCCGGTCCGAGTGTCCTGCCAGACGATCGCGTTGTGGATCGGTTCTCCTGTCGCGCGGTCCCAGATGACCGCCGTCTCACGCTGGTTGGTGATCCCGATGACGTCGATCTCGTCCGCTTCGGCAGGAGAGGAGGCGAGCGTCTGTCCGATCACCTCGCGGGTCCGGGTCCAGATCTCGCGGGCGTCGTGCTCGACCCACCCCGCCCGGGGCGTGATCTGCTCGTGCTCGCGCTGATCGAGGTGGACGATCCGCCCGTCGCGGTCAAACAGGATGAACCGCGAGCTGGTCGTCCCCTGGTCGATCGCCCCGACGTACTTCGGCATGCGCGGCACGCTAACCGATCACGCCGGGCGCTTCGCCCGGGTCGCGAGATCAGCGGTCGCTCAGTAGCGCCCGACGCGCCAGCGAGGTGAGGCGGCGGCGTTGATGAGCCCGGCGTGGCTCCCGAGCTGCAGACCGATCGCCTCGAGGAACAGGACGACGTCGCCGTCCGGTTCCGCCGAGCGACGGCTCCACAACTCGATCACGCCGATCACCTCATTCTCGACCCGGATCGGCACGTACATGACCGATCCGATGCCGGCCTCAGCCGCATCCCGGAGCAGCCGATCCTCGGCACCGTCGAGGGTCGGAAAGCAGGTGGCGTTCGTGCGGGCGCGAGCCGTGCCGAACTCCGCGGCGGTCGGCTGACGACGGGCCTGCCACGTCTTTGTCTCGAGCGCGCGCAATGAGGAGTCATGGCCGGTCCACATGCCCACGCAGCAGAAGCCCGGGCGTCGCTCCTCTGGGCACCAGGCGACAACCGCGTCCCACCCACCCAGCGCGCCGAGCACGCGGACGATCTCCTTCAGCGCGATGCGCCAGTCCGACACCTCGGCGATCGCTTCGGCGACCGCGCGCTGAGCGGTTCCGTCCCACGTCGGGCCGGAGGTCAGCCGCATCCCGGCGTTTGGCGACGAGGACGCCTCGCTGAGCGCGTCCCGCAGCGCCGCCACGTCCTGGCGCTCGGCGGCGAGCTCTGCGAGCGCGGCGGCCGCCTTCTGCTGAGCATCGGTGACCGCGGCGAGCGCGGCCTCGGTTCGATCTCGCTCGGTGTGCAGCGCACTTTCGGCGCGGAGCGCCCGCGTCCTCTCGAGGTCGAGCGCCTCCCTCACGATCGACGAAGACTGGAACTGCGAGCGCAGCGTGCGCAGTTCTACCTGGGCCCCGTCAAGCTGGGCACGGACCGCGTCGAGCTCATCCTGCGTGGCGATCAGTTTGAGGTCCGGACGGGAGATCGCGTCCCGTTCCCTGTCTGGGTCCGACGCGTAGTCGGATCGGAAGTTGAGGGTGCTCACGCCGTTGACATCGGCCGGGAGACGAACCACCCCTGCCCCTGGCCACGTTTCTGGACCGATTACCGGTGCGGAGGCGGTGATACAACCGAGTCATGGCCGACGGGCGCAGCCACAGCGAGGCGCTGCTCATGCTCGAGCGTGACCACTGCGCTCGCAACTATCACCCGCTCCCGGTCGTCATCGAGCGGGGGGAGGGCGCCTGGGTCGAGGATGTCGACGGCCGCCGCTACTTCGATGCCCTCGCCGCCTATTCGGCGCTCAACTTCGGCCACCGCCACCCGCGCCTGATCGCGGCGGCCGTCGCACAGCTCGAGCGCCTGACGCTGACGAGCCGCGCGTTTCACAATGATCAGCTCGGACCGTTCTGTGAGGACCTCGCGCGGTTCTGCGGCAAGGACCTCGTGCTGCCGATGAACACCGGCGCAGAGGCCGTCGAGAGCGCGATCAAGGTCGCGCGCAAGTGGGGCTATGACCGTCGCGGCGTGCCGCGCGACGAGGCGCGCATCCTCGTCTGCGACGGCAACTTCCACGGGCGCACGACAACGCTCATCTCGTTTTCCAGTGACCCGCTGGCGCGGGGCGGCTTCGGTCCCTACACCCCCGGCTTCAGCTCGGTCCCGTTCGGCGACGCCGACGCCCTTGAGGCCGCGGTCGACGAGCGTACGGTCGCGTTCTTGCTCGAGCCGGTCCAGGGTGAGGCGGGCGTGATCGTTCCGCCCCGCGGCTACCTCGGCGCGATCCGGTCGATCTGCGATGCCCACGACATGCTGCTGATCGCCGACGAGGTTCAGACCGGCCTCGGCCGGACCGGCAAGCGCTTCGCCTTCGACCACGAATCCGTCACGCCGGACATCTACGTCCTCGGCAAGGCGCTCGGCGGCGGCATCGTCCCGGTGTCCGCGATCGCCGCCGACGAGCCCGTGCTCGGGGTGCTCGGCGCCGGTGAGCACGGGAGCACGTTCGGTGGCAACCCGCTCTCCTGCGCCGTCGCCCGCGAGGTGCTCGCACTGCTCGAGGACGGCACCCTGGCCGAGCACGCGGCCCGGCTCGGCGATGAGGCCGCCGTGCGGCTGCGGAGCCGCCGGCTCCCGGCCGTCACCGGGGTCCGGCAGATCGGCCTGTGGCTCGGCGTCGACATCGACCCCGCCGTCGCGAGGGCGCGTGAGGCGTGCGAGCGGCTGCTGGAGCACGGCGTACTGTGCAAGGACACACATGAGCAGACCGTCCGGATCGCACCTCCGCTGACGGTCCTCCCGAGTGAACTCGATTGGGCGCTGACGAGGATCGAGACTGTGCTCGGAGAACTCGCGTAGATCCGACCGTTGCGCTAACACACTTGACGCCGATGCCCTCGACGGCACTCAGACGCCGGGACCGCAAGGCTGACGCCGCCGCCGGCGGCGCGGATCCGGGACGCCTGACACCGACCTCCGCCCTCGCGGGCGCAGGCGAGCGACTCGCGGCGCTGCCCGGGAGCTGGCTGCTCGTGGTGGGCGCGGTCGTGTGGAACCTCATCAGCCTGCGGGCGGAGACGTGGGCGGTCTCGTATCTCGACGACAGCTCGCTGCACGAGCAGATGGCCCGGTTCGCGACGACGCAGCTGCGGGCGGGTCACCTTCCGCTGACCAGCTGGTTCCCGTTCCTCGGGGAAGGGTCACCGCACTTCCTGCACTACCAGAGCCTGCCCGCGATGCTGACCGGAGCGGCCGGGCTCGCCACCGGCTCAAACGCCGCGTTCCGCTGGTCGCTCTACCTGTTGTGGTGCCTGTGGCCGATCAGCGTGTATCTCGCGGCTCGTCTGTTCGGCTTTCGGAAATGGCCGAGCGCGCTCGCCGCGGCGATGGCGCCGTTCCTGATGAGCCCGATCGGGGTCGGATACGAGCAGAAGGCCTACATCTGGGTCGGCTACGGCGTGTGGGCGCAGCTCTGGGCCTCGTGGACGCTGCCGCTGGCGTGGGGCTTCAGCTGGCGGGCGATCCGCGGCGAGGGCAGGTTGCTGGTCGCGGTCGTATTCGTCGCCTTAACGACGGCGCTGCACTTTGAGACCGGCTATCTCGCGTTCCTGCCGCTGCTGCTCTGGCCGTTCGTGGCGCGCGCCGAGCTCCGCCGCCGGATCGCTCGCGCCGCCACGATCGCGGGCGGATCACTGCTCGCCTGCGGCTGGGTGATCGTGCCGCTGATCGATCAGCGCCCGTGGGCGGCGACGAACGAGCTGCTCCAATCGACTCCGCTCGTCAACGGTTACGGAGCGGGCAAGATGCTGAGCTGGCTCGTGACCGGGCGGCTGCTCGACTCAGGCCGGTTCCCGATCGTCACCCTGCTCGCCGCCGTCGGGCTTGCCGTCGCGATCGAGTGCTGGCGGCGCGAGGAGGCGTACCGCGCGCTCGTGCTCGTGTTCATCGGGTGCCTGCTGCTGACGTTCGGACGCACGACCTTCGGGTTCCTGATCGACCTGATTCCGGGCAACCGCGACCTGTTCTTCCGCCGGTTCATCGCCGGGGTCCATCTCGCCGCCCTGCTGTTCGCGGGCGTCGGTGCCGCGTGGGTCGGCGCGCTGGCGTGGGACGTTCTGCGACGCATTGCCCGGCGCGTATCGGGCCGCCCGCCGGGTGCCGCTCCGAGCGCCTGGGGGGTCACCGCGCTTGCTTGCGTGGCGATTGTCGCCGTGCTGGCGCCGGCGTGGTCGCAACTGCACACCCTCGATGTCCACAACGCCCAGGCGATCTCCGACCAGCGGCGGGCCGACGCGACGCAGGGCGCCGACGTCAACCGACTCGCCGCCGTGGTGCGTCGCCGCAGCGACGGTCGCGTGTACGCCGGGTCGCCATCGAACTGGGGGACGTCGCTCACGGTCGGGGCGGTGCCGGTGTTCAAGTACCTCGAGAGCCAGGACGTCGACGAGGTCGGCTACACGCTGCGCACGGCGTCGCTGATGACCGATCCGGAGTTCTACTTCAACGATCGCAGCCCCAGCAATTACGTCATCTTCGGGATCCGCTACCTGATCCTCGGGAGCGGACAGCGTCCGCCGGTTGCCGCACGGCGGCTGCAAACGGCCGGCCGATACACGCTGTGGCGCACGCTGGTCGGCGGATACACGCAGGCCGGCCGCATCAGCGGTGCGATCCGGGCCGACCGCACGAACATCGGCTACCGCACCCAGTGGTTCCTCCGCTCACCGCTCGCGGCGAGCGGGGTGTTCCCCGCGGTCCAGTTCGAACCCGGCCCGCCGCTCCCGGCGTTGGCCGACACCGCGCCGACGCCGCCGGTCGGGACGGTCCTCGCCCAACAGGTCGCGTTGACCGACGGCAGAGCGGCCACGCGGGTACGGATGCGTGCGCCGGGCATCGCCGTGCTGAGCGCGTCATTCGATCCCGGGTGGCGGGCGACGGTTGACGGCAAACCGGTCCCGACCCGGATGGTGGCGCCGGCGATCGTCGCCGCCGACGCTCCGGCGGGCGCGCACACGGTGACGTTCCACTACGTCGGCTACGGGGGCTACGCGGTGCTGTTCCTCCTGTGCGTCGTGACTCTGGTCGGGCTCGCCGTGCTCGATCGCCGCCGACGGCGCGGAGCGGGCGTCCCAGGGCGCGCGATCGCGGGTGGCGCCGCGGCCGTGCTCGTCGTCGCCGTACTCGCCGGCTGTAACAGCGGCGCTGCAAGCTCGGCGGGAACCGGGACCACTACCGGCGCCGGTGGGAGCGTCGGCATCGGCGCCACGGGCTCGACAGGGGCCGGCAGCAGCGGCGGCACCGGCAGCAGCGGCAGTACCGGCAGTACCGGAACCAGCGGCAGTACCGGCAGTACCGGAACCAGCGGCAACAGCGGCAGCAGCGGGAGCACCGGGACGAGCGGCGGCATGGGCAGCAGCGGCAGCATGGGCAGCAGCGGCAGCACGGGCAGCACCGGGGCTGCGAACACCGGTAGCGGCGGGAGCACCGGCAACACCGGCAACTGACCGGCCAACCGCCGCATCGTTTCGCCGCAAACGCGCTAGGTTTGCGCGCGAAGGGTCGCCCGCCAGCGAGGAGAGACAGAGATGGAAACGATGAGCCCACTCGATGCGTCGTTCCTACACATCGAGGATGCGGTGACGCACATGCACATCGGGTCGGTCGGCCTGTTCGAGGGTCCAGCGCCGGGTCCGGGCGAGGTCAAGGCGGACGTGGCGGCGAAACTACGGCTCGTTCCGCGGTATCGGCAGAAGGTTCGGTTCGTTCCGCTCGCGCTCGGGCGCCCGACGTGGGTCGATGACCGGCACTTCAACCTCGACTACCACGTGCGCCGCACCGCGCTGCCCGCTCCCGGTGGGCACTCCGAGCTGCGTAATCTCGTCGGGCGGGTCATGTCCCAGCAGCTCGATCGGAACAAGCCCCTGTGGGAGCTGTGGGTCGCCGAGGGCCTCGACGACGGCGGCTGGGCGCTCATCTCCAAGACCCACCACTGCATGGTTGACGGCGTCTCGGGGACCGACCTGATGAGTGTGCTGCTCGACAGCGACCGCGACGCCGAGCACCCGGGCGGCGCGGATGACTGGACGCCGCAACCGGAGCCCAGCTCCGTCGCGCTCGTCGCCCACTCGCTGCGGCTCCGCGCGGCGGATCCATACGAGGTCACCCGGACGGCGATCGCCGCCGTGCGCGGGCCCCGCCGGGTGGCCAGGCAGGCGGTCGATGCCACGCGCGGGTTTGTGAACATGCGCAACCTTCTCACCCCGAACACCTACAGCACGCTCAACGGGCCGATCGGTCCGCACCGCACGTGGGAGTGGGCCCGCGCGCGCCTGTCCGACATCAAGGAGATCCGCAAGCAGCACGGCGGCACGATCAATGATGTCGTGCTCGCGGTGATCACGAACGGGTTCCGCGAGCTGCTTGAGAGCCGTGGCGAGGATCTGGGCGGCCACATCATCCGGACGCTCGTGCCCGTCTCGGTGCGGACCGAGAACGAGCGCGGCGTGCCCAGCAACAAGGTGTCGGCGATGTTCGCCGAGTTGCCGGTCCACATCGAGGATCCAGCGCTGCGCGTCCAGTCGCTGCATGACCAGATGCAGGACCTCAAGCACTCCGGTCAGGCCATTGCCGCCGAGCGATTGACGGCGATGGGCGGGTTCGCGCCCGGGATGCTGCTCGCGCTCGGCGGGCGGGTCGCGACGCGGCTGCCGCAAAGCAGCGTCAATACGGTCACGACGAACGTGCCCGGGCCGCAGCACCCGCTGTACCTCGCGGGCCGGCGGATGCTCGAGGCATTTCCGTTTGTCCCGCTCGGCGGGCATGTGCGCGTCGGGATCGCGATCTTCTCCTATGACGGCGGGATCAACTTCGGCGTCACCGGGGATCTCGATACGGCGGATGACATCGACGTCCTGTGCCGAGGGATCGAGCGGGGCGTTGAGCAGTTGCTCGGCAAGCCGGCCTCTCCTGCGCCGCGGATGGCGGCTGCCGAGGAGGCCGAGCCTCAACCGGCTGGTGGCTAGCCGTTGGGACGGGCCGTCTCGCTGATTCTCGCGGCGCTGCTGTTCGCGGCGCCGACCGAAGCGGCAACGACACATCGGGCGACGCGGCACCGGCCGCCGGCCCGGCACCTCCGCAAGCCAAAACCAAAGCCGCCGAGTGCGATCACCGCCAGACCCCGTGCGGTCACGGACACGAGCGCCGGCCTCGCAGGTCAGATCAACCCGAACGGCCACCCGACGACATCGTGGTTCCAATACGGACGGAGCCCTCGGTACGGGGCGCACACCCCGGGGCGGGCGGTCGGCGCCGGTCGGCGGGCGCGCACGATCGCCGCCGCACTGGCGAAGCTCGCGCCGGCGACGACGTACCACTATCGCGTCGTCGCGTCGCACTGCCGGGGCTGCCGCGGCGGGACGACGTTCGGTGGCGACGGCACGTTCACGACGGTCGGATACGCGAACCCGGTGTTCGCGAACGGCGCAGACCCGTTCGTGCTCGTCGGGCAGCGACCGGCCGGGTACTGGGCATTCACCACGGGCGAGCGCTTCCCGATCCTGCACTCGACCGACCTCGTCCATTGGACCTCGCGCGGGCGGGCGCTGGCGGTCAGACCGGCGTGGGTCGTCCCCTCAGGCGACTGGCACCCCTGGGCCCCGCACGTCGTCAGCACCCCAGGCCCGTGCCCGGACACGACGTCGCCGACGTGCTACGTCATGTTCTACACCGGGCTGAGTGCCCAGTTCGCCACGAACTGCGTGGCGATCGCGACCTCGACGACGCCGTCGGGGCCCTACACCGATCAGGGCCCGCTATCGAACGGCGTGCTGGACGCCGCGGGCCGGCCGATCGGATGCGGCGACGACGCCGGCTACGGGATGATCGACCCATCGGTGTTCACCGACCCGGCAACGGGCGCCCGCTACCTCTACGCGTCCGAGGACTTCGGATGCGATCAGTCGAGCAGCTCGTGCACGAACGTCAACGGCATGCTGCGGCCGACGATCTCGGTCATCCCGCTGTCCGATGACTACCTCAGCGCGACCGGTCCGCGGACGCCACTGTTGACCGGCGACCCGGGGACGTGGGAGGCGGTCGGCGTGTCCGCCGCGACCGTCGAAGGACCCTCGATGATGGTCCACGACGGGACCTACTACCTCCTGTATTCGGGCGGCAGCTGGCACACGAGCTACGGGATGGGCTACGCCACCGGCTCCGGGCCGACCGGGCCGTTCACGAAGTCCCCGCGCAACCCGATCATCGCCCAGACCGGGCGTGTGTTCAGCCCCGGCGGGGGCGACACGATCGTCACCGGGCCGCACGGTGCGAGCTGGCTCGTCTATCACGGGCGAACGGCTCCGACGGCGGTCCGCGCGCTCCGGATCGACCCGTTCTCCTGGCTCCCGGCCCCGGCGGGACCGGACGTGCCGGTGGTCGCCGGCCCGACGAGCACGCCGCAGCCAGGCCTTCCCTAAAGGGAGCACCCAATCTGGCTGACCGTCCAATATGGCTGACCGTCCCATGTTGGCTGCCGTCCAATCTGGGTGACCGGTCACCCAGATTGGCCTGCCCGGCCTCTTACGTTTCTCCTACACGAGCACCGTGAGGGTCGTCTCGCTGCCCCGTCTTTCTGTGTACTTGCCAACAACAGAAGGGGCAGTCACGTGAAGCACACCATTACGAGGGTCGTCGGGAGCTCCGCCGCGGTTGCGGTGCTGGCGCTCGGCGGCGCGGCGGTCCCGGCCGTCGCGAAGTCGAAGCATCATCACCACAAGAAGACGCACGCCAAGCGGCACACGACGAACAGCTCGAGCAGCTCGTCGAGCTCGAGCAGCTCGAAGGAGACGCCGCTGACCGGCGCCACGCTGACGTCAGCGTCCAACGCCGCACTCGCGGCCGTGCCGGGCGGCACCGTCACCCGTGCGACGACCGAGACCGACAGCTCCGACAGCAACGCGGCCTACGAGGTGCACGTGACGAAGGCGGACGGCTCGCATGTCGTCGTGATCGAGGACTCGAGCTTCACCGTCCTCTCGACGACGGCCGCAACCGGCCATGGTTCCGGCGGCTGCCATGGCGACAGCAGCGGAAGCAGCACGACCACCTGATCAAGGGCACAGACCTTCGCGTGGCGGCGCCCGAGCTCCCGACGGGCTGCCGCCACCGAAGCGCACTCCGACGTTCGCCTTAGGCACGGCGCCTAGGCTCGCCGACGATCGGATGCGGAGCCCGCCCACCCGAGCCCGCCCACCCGAGCGCCGCCGGCTGACCATGGGGACACTCACAGCACGACTTCATCCCGCGCTCCCAGCGCCGCGACGCCTGCTGCGTCTCCGTTCTGACGCGACGCTTGGCGAGCGCTTTGCCTCCGGCGACGAGACCGCCTTCGACGTCCTGTACGAGCGACATCGGGCGACGGTGCTCGCGGTCTGCATGGGCGTGCTCGGGTCGCGGCATGACGCTGAGGACGCGGTTCAGGACTGCTTTGCGGCGCTGGCGACGACGCTGCGGGTCCGCCCGCCTCGAGAGCTGCGCCCATGGCTCATCCGGGTCGCCCGCAACGCAGCGATCGACATCGCGCGGCGCCGGCGCACCTCCGAGTACGCGGGCGACGAGGCGCTCGAGCGCGCGGCACCGCCGGACCCAACACCGGCCGAGCTCCAAGCGGTGCTCGACGGAATCCGCGAACTGCCAGAGAGCCAGCGGACCGCGCTGCTGATGCGCGAGCTGGCCGGACACACCTACCGTGAAATTGCCGACTTTCTCACCATCGAAGAGGACGCCGTGCGCGGCCTAATCGCGCGGGCGCGCATCGGACTGCGTGATCATCGCGCGGCCAGCGAGCTTCCGTGCGAGCAGGCGCGCGAGGCGCTGGCGCTGGATCCTGACCACCGGCCGCGCGACCGGACCGTGCGCCGCCACGTCAAGGGCTGCGCCGGATGTCAGGGGTACGCGCACATGCTCCGCGACGACGCCAAGGCACTCCGTGGCCTGATGCCACTGTCCGGCGGCTCGATCGCCGCCGGAAGTGCGATCGCCGGTGGTCTCGGTGCCAAGGGCGCGCTCCTCGGCGGCGCGCTCTCACAGGCGGGCGCCGCGTGTGCGGTGTCGGTGTGCGCGGTCGGCGGGATCGCGCTCGTGGCGCCGCGCCTCCCGGTCGTCGGCGTCGCTCACCGTGCCCCGCCGGCGCACCGCGCGACGGCGCACACCGCTGCCCGCGCGCAGCCGCGATCCGCGACGACGAGTCATTCGTCGGCGAGCACGTCCCCGGCGGCGGGCACACTCCCGGTCGGTGTGACCGCTGTCGGGGTCGGCTCGGCCTCTGGACAGCGGCGGCTGTCCGGTTTCGGAACCGGCGCCGGCGGTGCACCCACAAGCTCCACCCCAGCGACCGGCGCGCGTGGGGGTCGTCTGACCGGGGCGGGCACCGGCTCCCGATCGACGTCCACCGGTCAGCCGCAGCCGCAGTGGCCGTCGAGATCGGCGCCGACCCGGACCGGTTCCGGGCCCGACGGCGGCGCCCATCACGGCAGCGCGCAGAACGCCGGCGCCCAGAGCGGCGGCGCCCAGCCGCCGACGTCGCATTACGGCGGTGGCGCGACGAACAGCGGCGGCGCCGACGGATCGACCACCGGCGCCTCTCAGCAAAGCCAGATGCACGACCGCTTCGACGGCGGCGGCGGGCGCTCGCCCGGCGGCGACGCGAGCCCTGGCGCCGGCGCGGACCCGAGCGCCACGGGCACGGCCGGCACAACGAGTTCCGGGGCTTCGACCACCGTCGAGTCCCGGTCCGCGTCGACGTCGCAGTCCGGCGCGGCCACCGGGACCGGCTCGTCGAGCTCGCACTGAGCCCGCCGGTCACGGGGTAGCCGGTATCGTCCGCGCCGTGGCACACACTCGGGACCAGAGCGTCGTGATCGTCGGCGCCGGGCTCGGCGGCATCGGCGCCGCGATCGAGCTCGGTCGGCACGGATTGACGGACATCACGCTGCTCGAACGCGCGCCCGACCTCGGCGGCACGTGGTACTACAACAGCTACCCGGGCGCCGCCTGCGACGTCCCGAGTCACCTGTACTCGTACTCATTCGCCAAACGACGCGACTGGTCGCGGCTGTGCTCGCCGCAGCAGGAGATCCTCGATTACGTCCGCGGCGTCGCCGACGAGCACGGCGTCACCGAACGGATCGAGTTCGGCACAACCGTGACCGCGTGCACGTGGGACGACGACACCGCGCGCTGGACCGTCACGAGCGAGGACGGTCGCGCGTGGCAGGCCGATGCGCTGATCCTCGCCACCGGCCAGCTTCATCAGCCCGCGTTCCCGGCGATCCCGGACCGCGATCGGTTCACCGGCCACAGCTTCCATTCCGCCGCGTGGGACCACGACTATGACCTCGCGGGCAAGCGGGTCGCGGTGATCGGCACCGGCGCCAGCGCGGTGCAGTTCGTGCCCGAGATCGCCGACGAGGTCGCGCACCTCGACGTGTATCAGCGCACGGGCAACTGGTTCATGCCTCGGCGCAACCGGCCCTACCCGGCTCCGATCCGGGCGATCATCAAATACGTCCCCGGCGTGCAGGCCTACAGGCGGCGGTTCATCTACAACTACGGCGAGTCACTGACGATGATGATTCGTCACCCGCGGACGCTCGGGCGGGTCGGCCGCCTGCGCTCGACGCTGTTCATGCGCTCGCAGCTCAAGGACCGCGACGTGCGTCGCAAGGCGTGGCCGGACTACACGTTCGGGTGCAAGCGGGTGCTGTTCTCCTCGCACTTTCTCCCGGCGCTGCAGAAGCCGAACGTCAGCCTCATCAGCGATCCGATCACGGCGATGACGCCGACCGGGATCGTGACCGCCGACGGCGCCGAGCACGACGTCGATTGCGTCATCTACGGAACCGGCTTTCGCACCAACGACTTCATGTTTCCGATGGAGATCACCGGCACGGACGGGCTGACCCTTGCCGAGTCGTGGGCCGACGGGGCGCACGCCCATCTCGGAATGACCGTCCCGGGGTTCCCGTCGCTGTTCGTCATGTACGGGCCGAACACGAACACCTCCGGCGGCTCGATCATCGTCTACGAGGAGGCGCAGGCGGCGTACATCCGTCAGGCGCTGCAGTACGTCCGAGATCACCGGGCGGCGGCGCTCGATGTGCGGGCGGAGGTTGAGGCGGCGAGCGACCGGGAGACCCAGGCGGCATTCGCGGGTACCGCCTGGATCCAGTGTGACTCCTGGTACCGCGACGAGCAGGGCCGGATCGTCGCCAACTGGCCCGGCTACATGCGGCAGTACGAGCAGCGCCTGAAGGTGTTCGCGCCGAGCGACTTCCGACTCGTGCCGGCGCCGGATCGCGATCGTACGCTCGCCCCGGCCTAGTGTCGTGAACCGTTAGTTCGGTGCCGCGAGGCTGCTCACGAACTTCCGCTTCACGACACGAGCGGCAAGGTTTCGGCAACCGGGCGGCAACCCGTGGGCAACCGCCGCCAAGGGAATGGCAAGGCGGCCTCGGGATTGTTCCGCCCATGCTCAATCCCGACTCCATCACCGCCACCGCGGGCATCGCCCCGCACACCGGGTCGCCGGCCCGGGCTCCCCGCTGGTCGCAGCGGAACTGCGCCACCTCGAGGGACGCTTCTTGCTGTTCGGCGTCGGCATCCCCGGGCGACGGCGTCCGCCGCCGAACTCGATGCGCATCTCGACATCTACCTCGGCGCGATGGCGCCCTGGGCGACGGGCACGCGCTTCGCCAGCTTCGCCGAGCGGACGAGCTCACTGCAGACGTGCGTCCCGGACGCGGCGCTCGAGCGCCTCGCCCGGATCCGGGAGACGTCCGACCCGGACGGGCTGCTCGTCGCGGCTCACCTTCCCACGCAGTCCTAGACACACCACCACCTGAGTCAGAAAGGGGCGTATCCACCCATGCAACCGACACGCAAGCTGATCTCGGCCGCCGTCGCGGCCGGATGCCTCCTCGCCGGCGCGGCGCCGGCGGCGATCGCCAAGAGCCACGCCGTCACCTACGCGGGCAAGACCCGGGACGGGGATCCGATGAGCTTCACATTGAACGGCTCAAAGATCACGAGGCTGAAGGCGTACGTGCCGACGCTGTGCGGGAGCACCCAGGGCTTCCCGATGCACGGCACCGACCCGTTCGACCCGCCCGGCTCGTTCTCGCTGTCGAGGACGACGAAGGTCAAGGCGAAGCGTCACAACGCGATCTGGAACACGGCTGACGTGACCAAGAACTTCGTCGTCAGCTTCAAGCGCGGACGCGGTGGCGTGTACACCGGGAAGCTCCACTCGGACTTCTCGTTCCTGTTCCTCGTCTACTCGTACCCGATCAGCTCGCGGCCGTACGTCTGCACCGGGGACACGACGTTCACGTTCAAGCCGGTGAAGAGGTAATCGATCACGTCGCGCCCGACCGGGACAACATCCCAATGAAACGCCTGCTCTCGGTGGATCGGGAGCTTGTCCCGGTCATGGGCGGTCGGAATCGACCGGCCTGCGCCTCGCCTGCCGGCGAGGGGGCCCGGATGAGTCGTCGAGCGCCCGGGCGGCCTCGCCGGCCAGGGCCGCGGCGCCACACGCGAGCGCGAGTTCGTGCGCGTGGCTCCACGCGGCCCGCGCGTCAGCCCCGTTGCCTGCGGCCGAGAGCGCGGTGGCGAGCGTCATCTGCGCCTTCGCGAGCTCGAGTCTGGCCGAGGTCTCTCCGAGCAACGCGACGGCCTCGCGGGCAAGCTCGACCCGCCGAGCGTCGGTCTCGACCTCGGCGAGCAGCCGCAGGCTGCGCCCAATGACCCAGGGCGCGCCGACGCGGCGGGCAAGCTCGAGATCGGCGTGCGCGAGCTCTCGCGCCGCCGTGGTCTCACCGAGCGCCGCGTATGCCCGGGCGCGCAGGCTCCGCCACGGCGCCCACAAGGGATGCGTGTCGGCGGGGCGTGTCGGCTCGAGCCGCTGGGTGATCTCGAGCGCCTCGTGCGGGCGTTCCTCAACCAGCGCGAGCTCGGCGAGGCTCGCGAGCCAGAAACGGGCTCCGTCGGGCCGCGGATCCTCGGCGTGAACGCGGTGCAGCGTCTCGGCGACCAACGCCGGTGGGTCGCCCTGCTCGAGCTGGGCGAGCGCCGTGAATGCGGCCGAGTACGCCATCACGGCGTCAAGCTTCGTCCCCCACAGCCGTTCGCCCTCGTGGGCTCGCTCGAGCAACTCCATCGCGGCGCGCAGATCGCCCGCCCAGATCTGGGCGATCCCGCCCCACAGATCCGCGCCAATCGAGCCCAGGATCTCGCCCTGGCGACGGGCGTGGTCCGCGTACCGGGCGATCGCCTCGAGCCCCTCCGATGGCTCGCCGAGCGCGAGCATCGCACTGCCAAGCGCCACCGGCGCCGTGATCTCAAATGCCTCCAGTCCGGTGGAGAACGCCTCGCGGGCGAGGGCGGACGCCTCCTCGGCCGGCCCGCACGTCAGCGCGATGCCGAGCGCCGCCACCGCGGTCAGGGCGCGGGCTCCCGGTCCCGTCCCCGGGGTCCGAGACGGACGTCCTCGAGCTGGCGGAACTCGGCAGCGTCGACGCGCCGAACGCCGCGCCGATGAGCCTGATCGAGCGCAGACCGTCCCGGAAATCATCGAGGCCGGGCGGGAGCTCCGCAGCGGCCTGGGTGGCGAGCGCGACGCCCTCCTGAGGTGAGCGGACGAACAGCAGCAGATGGCTGAGCCGGATGGCCGCGCGGGCGCGCTCGGCGGGATCGGTCAGCTCGGCGTAGGCGCGGCGCAGCGCCGACGCCGGCCGGTCCGCGCACGTACGCGGCGCTGCCACCGAGCTCGAAGGCGAGCGCCGCCTGCTGGTCCGGTGAGGGCGGCTCGGCCTGGGCGCGCTCGAGCAGCCGCATCGCCGCGTCGGGAGCGCCGCGCCGCAGCGCGACATGGGCAGCCTCCCGCAGGCGGCTCACCACCCAGGCGTCGCCCCGGGGCGGCGCGAGCAGCAGCTGGGCGGCGACCCGCTCGGGGCTGGCGCCGAGCACCTGGACCCCCTGCCCTTCGGCACGGCGGCGCAGCTCGTCGAGCAGGCGGGTCTTGCCGATTCCGGCCGGCCCCTCGAACAGAACGACGCCGCCATCGCCGGAGCTGACGCGGGCGATCGCGGCGTCGACCGCCCGGAGTTCGTCGTCGCGCTCGACGAGGTCCGCCGGGGTGGCGCTGCCGGGCGCGGCGTGAGCGCGTGCGGGCCTGGCCGCGGTAACCGGGAGACCACCCGCGTCGCCGCCGCTGGCGGTGTCGGTGTCGCCCTCGGCGAGCAGCGTGCCGTGCAGCGCGACGAGCTCGCGACCGGGTACGGCGCCGAGCTCGTCCCGGAGCAGCCGGCGGACCTCATCGTAGGCCTGCAGCGCCTCCGCCACGTTGCCGCGGACGCGCAGCGCGGCGATCAGGGCGACCCATGTTGACTCGCGGAACGGCGCGGCCGCGACGGCGGCCCGCGCGTAGGTCTCGGCGAGCGACGGCTCGACCGCCTGAGCGGCCGTCGCGGCGAGCTCGAGCGCCTCGACGCGGACGTGCTCGAGCGCCACCCGCTGCTCGCCGAGCCAGGGTGCATCCAGGCCCGGAAGGAGCTCGGGCTCGACGAGGTTCGCCGCCTCCTCGGCGTCCGTGAGCTGCCGCTCCGGGTCCTCGCCACGGCGCGCGCGGTCAAGCGCCGCGTATGCCGCCTCGACGTCGATCCATGCCGGTTCCGGCAGGCGGAGGATGACGCTGTCACGACCTTCGATAACTGCGGGCGCGACGGCCCTGCGCAGCCGGGAGAGCACCGGGGCGAGCGCGCCCTCGCTTGGCGGTGTGCCGCCGTGGCCCCAGATCGCCTCGACGAGCGCGTCCCGGCTCACGGGACGTTGCCGGTGCAGCACGAGGTAGGCGAGCAGCAGCCGGCCCTGCCGACCGTGCAGCATGGCCTCGCGCGATGCACCCCCGATCTCGACCGTCAGCCGGCCACAGAGGCGGACAACCGCCGCTCCTGCCGTACCCATAGACGCGGCACGCTACAAGACCGCACGGATCGGGACCATCGAGAGACAGGCGGACGTCCGCACGCAGACGCGTGCCAACTCTGTGTCAGCTCTGCCAACGGCGGCCGACTCCAATGCAAGACTGGAACCGATGCTTCACGTCCACCGCTCAGAACGCGCCGACGCGCTCGCCGATGCGCTCACCGAGATCCTGCTCGAGCCGCTGAGCGATCCGTTCGCGGCGGAGGTCGTCGCCGTGCCGACGCGCGGCATGGAGCGCTGGCTCACGCAGCGGATGTCGACGCGGCTCGGCGCCTCCGCGGGGCGTGCCGACGGCGTCTGCGCCAACGTCGCGTACCCCTTCCCGCGAACCCTCGTCGGTGAGGCGCTTGCCGCAGCGACCGGGATCGACCCGGACGCCGACCCGTGGACGCCGGAACGGCTCGTGTGGCCGCTGCTGCGCGTCGTCGATCGTGACCTCGACGAACCATGGCTGACGTCGCTGCGGTCGCATCTGTGCGGCGCGCAGGCGGGGGAGCAGGAGGTCCGGCGATTCGCGACCGTCCGCCACCTCGCCGATTTGTACGACCGCTATGGGCTGCGCCGGCCGGAGATGATCGAGGCGTGGGCGAGGAGTGAGGACACCGATGGCTGGACACGGGCGCTCCCGGGCGACGGTGTCTGGCAGGCGGAGCTGTGGCGGCGGCTGCGCACGGAGATCGGCCGACCGAGCCCGGCCGAGCGGCTCGCCGAGGCGTGCGCGCGTCTGAGCTCAGAACCTGGGATCGTCGAGCTCCCGGACCGGCTCGCGCTGTTCTGCCTCACCCGGCTGCCCGGCAGCTATCTCCGGGTCCTCGATGCGCTTGCGCACGCGCGGGACGTCCATCTGTTCGTTCTCCACCCGTCTCCCGCCCTGTGGATGCAGCTGTCGCAGCAGGCCGCCCCGGTGACCCGCCGGCGAGCCGATCCGACCGCCACGCTGCCCACGAACCGGCTGCTCGCGAGTTGGGGCCAGGACGCACGGGAGCTCCAGCTTGTCCTGGCGGCGAACGGCAGCGGTACCGACCATCATCACCCGATCGCCGACGCGGAACGGACCCTGTTGCAGCGAATCCAGAGCGCGGTCCGCGCCGACGCCGCCCCGCCCGGACCGCCGCTTCCCAGCCAGAAGGATGCGCGGGCGCTGCTCCGCGACGACGATGACAGCCTCCAGATCCACGCCTGCCACGGCCGTGCGCGTCAGGTCGAGGTGATCCGTGACGCGATTCTCCACCTCCTCGAGCGTGACCCGACGCTCGAGCCGCGCGACGTGATCGTCATGTGCCCGGACATCGAGACGATCGCGCCGCTCATCCAGGCCGCGTTCGGAGCCGGCCGAGGCAGCGACGAGGACGACGAGGACGGTGATGCAGGCGCCGAGCGCAGGCGCCTGCCCGACCTCCGGGTGCGCCTCGCCGATCGCAGCCTCCGCCAGACGAACCCCGTGCTCGGCGTCGTCTCGCTGCTGCTCGAGCTCGCCGACGACCGGATCACCGCCTCCCAGCTGCTCGATCTCGCCGACCGAGAGCCGGTCCGGCGGCGCTTTCGATTCGACGACGACGACGTCAGCCGGATGGAGGAATGGGTCGTCGACAGCGGGATCCGCTGGGGCCTCGACGCGAGCCACCGGGCCCCGTTCAAGCTCGACGTCGTGTCGAGCAACACGTGGCGAGCCGGGCTCGACCGGATCCTGCTCGGGGTCGCGATGACCGAGCAGGATCGCCCGCTCGTCGGCGGGGTGCTCCCACTCGATGACGTCGAAAGCGGGGCGATCGAGCTCGCCGGGCGGATGGCGGAGTTCGTCGACCGCGTCCAGGACGCCGTCGACGGGCTCAGCCGTGCCCAGACGATCGGCGCGTGGGTGGCGGCGATCGCCGCCGCAGCCGATGCGCTGACGGCGACGGCGGAGCGTGAGTCGTGGCAGCGCGCCGAGCTCGGGCGGATCCTCGAGGACGTCCAGAATGACGCGACCGCGACCGCGACCGCGACCGCGACCGCGGACGGCAACGGGGGCGGCGAGGCGCCGCCCGAGCTTGAGCTCGCCGACCTGCGCGCGCTGCTCGACGACCGCCTCAAGGGCCGCCCGACGCGGGCCAACTTCCGCACCGGCCACCTGACGGTGTGCACGCTCGTGCCGATGCGCTCGGTCCCGCACCGCGTCGTGTGCATCCTCGGGCTGGACGACGGCGAGTTCCCGCACAAGGCGCCGCGTGACGGGGACGATCTGCTCCTCGACGACCCCCACGTCGGCGACCGCGACCCGCGTGCCGAGGACCGCCAGATGCTGCTCGACGCGCTGCTGGCGGCGACCGAGCGGCTGATCATCACCTACACCGGCAACGACGAGCGGACAAACCTCGAGCGTCCGCCTGCCGTGCCGGTCGCCGAGCTGCTCGATGTCGTCGACCGGACGGTCCGGACCGGCTCCGGCCCGGATGCGCCCGCGGCGCGCGAGCGGATCCTCATCCGCCATCCCCTCCAGCCGTTCGACCCGCGCAATTTCCGGGCCGGCGAGCTGACCGCAGATGGGCCGTGGAGCTTCGATGCCGTTGCGCTCGGCGGGGCGCGGGCGCTGAGCTCGCCGCGTCACGATGCGCCGCCGTTCCTGCCGGCGCCGCTGCCGGCGACCGATGCCGAGTTGATCGAGCTCGCCGACGTGATCCGCTTCGTCGAGCACCCGTGCCGGGCGTTTCTGCGCTCGCGGCTCGGGATCAGCGTTCGTGAGTCGCTCGATGAGGTCCAGGACGCGCTGCCCGTCGAGCTCGGCGGACTCGAGTTGTGGGGCGTCGGACAGCGGCTGCTGGATGGCCTGCTCGCCGGCGCGGAACTTGAGGAGTGCGTCCGCGCCGAGCTCGCGCGCGGCTCACTCCCGCCCGCGATGCTCGCGGCACCCGTGCTCGACCGCCTCACGCCGACTGTCACCGCGCTCGCCGACGCGGCCCGCCGGTACGGCGGCAGCGGACCCGCGACCTCGCTCGACGTCAACCTCCGCCTGCCGGATGGCCGAATGCTCGCCGGAACCGTGCCCGGAGTCCACGGGGACACGATCCGCCGTGCCAGTTACTCACGCGTGCGCCCGCGGGATCGGCTGGCCGCGTGGGTCCGGCTGCTCGCGCTCACCGCGGCTCGTCCCGGCGAGACGTATCGCTCGGGAGTCATCGGCCGGGCCCGGCAGGATGTGTGGAACGCCGAGACGACCGTCGCACAGATCGCCCCGCTCGCGGCCGATCAGGCGCTCGCCCAGCTGGCGATCGTCGTCGATCTGTACGACCGGGGGATGCGCGAGCTGGTCCCGCTCGCCTCCCGGGCGTCGGCCGCCTACGCATACGCGGCGGGCCACGGTGAGGATCCGATCGCCGCGGCGCTCGCCGTCTGGGAGACGACGTTCGGCTACGACAAGGAGGACCGCGAGCCCGAGCACCTCCTCGCGTACGGGGGCGCGTTGCCGCTCTCCGAGCTGACCGCCGAGGCGCCGCGCGCCGACGAGCGCGGGGCGAGCTGGCCGGAGTCCGAGGACACCCGCTTCGGACGCTACGCCCGGCGGCTGTGGGACGGGCTGCTCAGCCACGAGGAGCTGAGCGATCGATGACCGCCACCCGCGCGCAGCGGCTCAGCCCGGCCGAATTCGATCTCTGCGGCCCGCTGCCGAGTGGGGTCACGGTGCTCGAGGCGAGCGCCGGAACGGGCAAGACGTACACGATCGCGGCGCTCGCGGCCCGGTACGTCGCCGAGGGGATGCCGCTCCAGGAGATGCTGTTGATCACGTTCACGCGGATGGCGACGGGTGAGCTCCGCGACCGCGTCCGCGAGCGACTGGTCACGTGCGAGGAGCAGCTGTCGCGAACGCTCGACGGTGTCCTTGACGCGGGCGCCGACGAGATCGTCAAGCTGCTCGCCACCGGCACCCAGGAGGAGGTTGAGCTCAGGCGCGACCGACTCGTCCGGGCGATCGCCAACTTCGACGCGGCGACGATCGCCACCACCCACGGCTTCTGCCAGGAGGTGCTCGCCGAGCTCGGGACGATCGGCGACCTCGAACCGGGAACGGAGTTCGTCGAGGACGTCTCCGAGCTCGTCGGGGAGGTGCTTGACGATCTCTATGTCCGCCGCTTTCAGAAGCACGGTGGTGCGCCGTTCAAGCGTGCCGAGGCACTGAAGATCGCCCGGGCCGCGGTCGAGAACCCCGGGAACGAACTCGAGCCACAGGCTGCGCCGAAGGACTCGATCGCGGCGATGCGCTTCCGCCTCGCCCAGGCGGTGCGGGAGGAGCTTGAACACCGCAAGCGGCAGATGGCGATCATGACCTACGACGACCTGCTCACCCGGCTCAACGCGACGCTCGAGCCGCGGCGACCGAGCGGGCCGGCCGCGGCCGAGCGACTGCGCTCCCGCTACAAGGTCGTGCTCGTCGACGAGTTCCAGGACACCGACCCGATCCAATGGCAGATTCTCAGCCGGGCGTTCGCATCCGACGGCGTCACGCTCGTCTTGATCGCCGACCCCAAGCAGGCGATCTATGCGTTCCGCGGCGCCGACGTGTACGCGTACCTCGTCGCGGCGGCGACCGCGTCGACCCGAGCGACGCTGCCGGTCAACCGGCGCAGCGACCAGACGCTTCTGGGCGCCTACGACGCCCTGTTCGGCGACGCGATGCTCGGCCACCCGGAGATCGTCTACCGACAGGTCCGCGCGGCACCCGGGCACGAGCAGCCGAGAATGCTCGGAGCGCCGGATCCCGCGGCGCTGCGCGTGCGGGTCGTACACAGCGACGAGCCGGGCATCGAGCGGACCCGCACCGGGCTGCTGCGCGCGCCATCGGCCCGCGAGCACGTCGCCCGCGACCTCGCCGCTGACGTCGTCCGGCTGCTCGGCTCGCACGCCGAGCTCGAGCAGCGGACACCGGACGGGGTCACCCTCGGTCGCCGCGCCCTGTGCGCGGGCGATATCGCGGTGCTCGTTCGCACTCACGCCCAGGCAGACCTCGTCCGGGAGGCGCTCGACGCGGCGCGGGTTCCTGCGGTCATCAACGGCGCGGGCAGCGTCTTTGCGACCGGGTCGGCACGGGACTGGCTACGGCTGCTCGACGCGATCGATCGCCCCGCCGCCGCGTCCCGAGCCCGGGCGGCCGCGCTGACGCCGTTCCTCGGTTGGAGCGCGACGCGGATCGCCACCGCCGGCGAGGAGGACTGGGACGGCGTCCATCGCCGACTGCACCGCTGGAATCGGATCCTCCGCGAGCGGGGCGTCGCCGAGCTGACCGAGTCGATCATGATCGGCGAGGACCTGGCCGCCCGGGTGCTCGCGGGCGTCGACGGCGAGCGTCGGCTGACCGACGTGCGCCACCTCGCTCAGCTGCTCCACCGCGCGGCGGCTGCCGAGCGCCTCGGGCCGACCGCGCTGCGCGGCTGGCTCGCCCAGCAGATCGCGGCCGCCGAACAGGAGGATGGGGAGGAGGAGCGCACGCGTCGGCTCGAGTCAGACGCCCAGGCCGTGCAGATCCTCACGATCCACCGCAGCAAGGGGCTCGAGTTTCCGATCGTCTATTGCCCGTTCCTGTGGAGCCCCGGCTATACCCCCAGGGATCCCGAGCCGGTGCTCTTCCACGACCCGGCGAAGGGCAACCGCGCCACGATCGACGTCGGCCTCGACGGGCCCGGCTACGCCAAGCACCGCGACCAGCACCATCTCGAGGAACGCGGTGAGGAGCTCCGGCTCGCGTACGTCGCGCTCACCCGGGCCAAGCACCAGGCAACGGTGTGGTGGGCGGGCGCGTGGGACAGCCAGCACTCGCCGCTCGGCCGGCTGCTGCTCGCCAAGGAGCCGAACGGGTACGTCCCGGCCGACGGCGGGACGATCCCACCGGACGCCAAGCTGCTCGCACGGCTCGAAGAGCTGCAGGCGGCGGCACCCGGGTGCATCAGCGTCGCACGCTCGCACGTGGACGGCCAGACGACGTGGAATCCGCCGGCGGCGTACACGGCGAGTGAGCTCGCCGCCGCCCGGTTTGACCGCCAGCTCGATCTCCGTTGGCGACGGACGTCCTACAGCGACATCACCTCCGCCGCGCACGACCCGCTCGTCACGAGCGAGCCGGAGGAGCCGAGCCTCCACGACGAGCCCGAGGCGCCGACGCCGGTGCCGTCCCTCAGCGGGACGCCGGCGGAGCTGGCGCTGCCCTCACCGCTCGGCGGGATGCCCGTGGGCGTGACGTTCGGCACGCTCGTGCACCGCGTCTTTGAGGCGACGGATTTCGCCGCCGAGGATCTCGACGGAGCCCTGTCCGAGCAGGTCGAGCTCGGTGCGTCGCGCCGCCGACTCGACCTCGGCAGCGTGGCCGATGCGGTGTCGGGTCTGCGGGCCGCGATCGAGACGCCGCTCGGGCCGCTCGTCGACGGCCTGCGCCTGCGTGACCTGCACGCGGTTGATCGGCTCGACGAACTCGGCTTCGAGCTCCCGCTCGTCGGTGGCGATGACCCGAGCGGCCGGCTCACGCTCGAGGCGATCGCTGCTGTCCTGCGCGAGCACCTCCCGCCCGGCGACCCGCTCGCCGCCTACGCCGCGCGGCTTGAGGACCCGGCCCTGCGCTCGAGCGTCCGGGGCTTTCTCACCGGCAGCATCGACCTCGTGGCGCGAATATCCGGCCGGCCCGCCCCCCGCTACGTCCTCGCGGACTACAAGACGAACTGGCTCGCCGCTCCGGATGAGGAGTTGACGCTCGGCCACTACACGCCCGCGGCCCTCGCCTCGGAGATGAGTCGCGCCCACTACGGGCTTCAGGCGCTGCTCTACACCGTCGCGCTGCACCGGTATCTGCGGTGGCGTCAGCCCGGCTATGACCCGGACGAGCATCTCGCGGGCGTGCTGTACCTGTTTCTGCGCGGGATGGCCGGCGCGGACACTCCGATGCTCGACGGGACGCCGTGCGGGGTGTTCGCGTGGCGTCCCCCGGGTGCGCTCGTCCGGGCCCTCAGCGACGTTCTCGACGAGGGCGGGCCGTCACGATGAGCGTGTCGGTGCCCGCGTCGGTCGACGCGTTTGACGCCCGCATCGCGATCGGTGCGCAGCCGCCGCTTGACGAGTTCAACCGCGTCGGGGTGCTCTCAGGAGCGGATGTGCACGTCGCGGAGCGGATCGCCCGGCTCGTGGGCGAGTCCGATCCCCGCGTCACGCTCGCGGCTGCGCTGGCGGTGCGCGGGCCCCGGCTCGGCCACGTATTCGTTGACCTCGCGACGATCGCCGCCACCGCGACGGTCGAATCCGAGGAACCCGTCGATCTCAGCCTGCTCCCATGGCCGGCGGCCGAGCAGTGGGCACCGGCGGTGCGCGCCAGCGCGCTCGTCGCCGCCGAGGACGAGCCGGGTCGCCCCGCGCCACTCCGTCTCGAGGGGTCGCGGCTGTACCTCGATCGCTACTGGCAGGAGGAGCGGCGGGTCGCCGAGGACCTCGCGACGCTGAGCGACGCCGTCGCTCCGGAGGTCGATCTGGCAGCGCTCGCCACGGGTCTGCGCCGCCTGTTTCCTCCGGGATCGGACGTGCGCCAGCGGGCGGCCGCGGCGGCCGCGGTGATCCGGCGCTTCGCCGTCGTCGGCGGGGGGCCGGGGACCGGCAAGACGACGACCGTGGCGCGGATCGTCGCGTTGCTCGGGGAGCAGGCCGGCGCCTCGGAACGCCCTCCGCTCGTCGCGCTCGCGGCGCCGACCGGCAAGGCGGCGGCCCGGCTCGCCGAGGCGGTTCACGCCGAGGCCGTGACACTCGACACGAGCGAGGAGATCCGCTCGCTGTTGCTCGGGTTGCGGGCCTCGACGCTGCATCGCCTGCTCGGGTGGCGGCCCGGGAGCCACAGCCGCTTTGCGCACGATCGGGAGAACCGTCTGCCGCACGACCTCGTGATCGTCGATGAAACGTCGATGATCTCGTTGTCGCTGATGGCGCGGCTCGTCGAGGCGGTGCGCCCGGACGCCCGTCTCATTCTCGTGGGCGATCCGGGTCAGCTGACGTCGATCGAGGCGGGCGTCGTGCTCGGTGACATCGTCGGTCCCGCCGCTTCGCGGTTGCGGATCAGCCAGACCGGGCGGCAGCGACTCACGGCGGCCACCGGCGACGCGATCCCGGCCGTGGATCCGCCCGCCGGCGTGACGATCGGCGACGGGATCATCGTGCTCGATCGCGTGTACCGGTACGGGTCGGGGATCGCGAGCCTGGCCGACGCGATCCGGGTCGGCGACGCCGACGGGGCGATCGACGTGCTCCGCTCCGAGCACGAGGAGATCACGTGGCTGCCGGTCGTCTTTGGCGAGGACGCCGAGGACCCGGCAACGGTCGAGTTGGCCCCCGTCAAGGCGGCCTCGCTCGCGGCCGGGCGCTCGGTGATCACCGCCGCGCGGGCGGGCGACGGCCACGGTGCGCTCGAGGCGCTCTCAGCTTTCCGGCTGCTGTGCGCCCACCGGCGCGGACCGTTCGGCGTGAGCGCCTGGAGCGGACGCCAGCAGGCGTGGCTCGCCGAGGTCATCGACGACCTTGACCTCGGCGGGCGAGACTACGTCGGGCGGCCGCTGCTCGTCACCGAGAACGACTACGAGCTCGGTCTCTACAACGGCGACACCGGCGTGATCGTGCGGAGCGGGGAGGATCACGCGCTCGCGACGTTCGAGCGCGCCGGCGAGCTCGTCGAGTTCAGTCCGCTGCGGCTCGGGGCGGTCGAGACCGTCTACGCGATGACGATCCACAAGAGTCAGGGATCGCAGTTCGACACCGCGGCGGTGCTGCTGCCGCCCGCCGATTCGCCGATCCTTACCCGCGAGCTCCTCTACACCGCCGTGACGCGCGCGCGATCGCGACTGATGCTCGTCGGCTCGGAGGAGACCGTCCGGGCGGCGGTGGGGCGGCCGGTGACGCGGGCCTCCGGCCTGCGCGAGCGACTGTGGGGGTGACGCGCGGGCGTCATGCCTGCGCGAGCGAATTCCGGGGTGGCGCGGGGTGGGTGGGCGACTCCGCGGTGGGTCAGCCGACGGCGTCCCGGGCGTTCTCGGCCCAGGACTCCTCCCACGGCGCCTGCTCGAGCAGCGCCTCAGCCCCGCCGATCGGGACGGCCCGGCTGAACAGGTAGCCCTGACCGACCTGGCACCCCATCTCCCGCAGCAGCGCGAGCTGCTCGGCGGTCTCGATGCCTTCGGCGACGACGCGCAGCCCGAGTGACAGGGCCATCGTCGTGAGTGCCGAGACGAGTTGGTGCGACGCCTGGCTCGTGTCAACATCGGAAATGAAGCTGCGGTCGATCTTCAGGATCGAGGGCCGCAGGCGCTGGAGGTAGCGGAGCGTCGAATAGCCGGTGCCGAAATCGTCCACCGCGATGTGAACACCGGCCTGCGCGAGGGTCGTGACGGCGTCCTCGACCGGCCGGAGATTGCGGGCAAACGCCTGCTCGGTGACCTCGAGCGTGACTCGGGTCGGGGGGAGACCCTCGCGCTCCAGTTGCGCGAGGAAGGTCTCCGCGAAGTCAAGTCGCGTCAACTGCACGGGCGAGACGTTGATCCCGACCCGGATCTCGGCGTCCGGATGGCGCCAGTCGATCCGACCGAGGTCGGCGGCGGTCGTCGACAGCACGTGGTCGCCGAGGGCCCCGATACTCCCCGCCCGCTCGGCGAGCGGGATGAAGACGTCCGGCGGGACCGACCCGAGTTCCGGGTGCTGCCAGCGGAGCAGCGACTCGAACGCGATGATTCGTCCCGTGAGCAGGTCGATGAGCGGCTGGTAGTGGACGTGAAACTGGGACAGGTCGGGGCGGACGATCGCTTCCCGGACGAGCAAATGGCGCATCATCTGCGTCCGCTCGTCGGCGTCAAGGAACGCGACCGTCGAGCGCGCCTCCTTGTCGTCCTTGGCGCGGTACATCGCGGCGTCGGCATGGGCGAGCAGCTCACCGGCCGTCTGCGGAGGCTCGCCGACGACGATGCCGACGCTCGCGGACACCGCGTAGCGGTTGTCGCCCACCGGGAGCGGAACCTCGAATGCCCGGAGCAGACGTTGGGCGAACGGCTCGCGGTACTCCGCCGCCATGCGGGTGCTGACGACCGCAAACTCGTCGCCACCGAGACGCACGATGAGATCCTCGTCGCGGACGGCATCGATCAGCCGCTGCGCCGCGCTGCACAGCACCTCGTCGCCGATGACGTGGCCGTGGTTGTCGTTGATGAACTTGAAGTCATTGAGGTCGAGCACGGCAACGGCGATCGGCCACTGGCGCCGGTCGTCAAGGGCCGCGGTAAGACGCTCCATCATCGCCACGCGGTTGGCGAGGCCGGTGAGCGCGTCCTGGCGAAGCTCGGCCTCGAGGTTCAGCTCGCGCTGACGGAGCTCGCCGACGAGCTGCTGGCGCTCGCGGGAGGTCGAGTACTGGCGGACGATCAGCGCGGCCGCCATCAGCATCGCCGGGAGGACCTGGCGCTGCGGGATACCCTCGCCGTCGGTGACGGCGTCAAGCGTGACCACGGCGCAGGCAACCATCGGTAGGAACGGGACGATTTCAAGCCGGCGGCGGATCTTCAGCGTCCGCTCGAGCGATGCCTGGGTGCGGATCGGCGGCAGCGCGGCCGTGAGCACGAGCAGGAGCAGCCCGATCTGGACGAGCGTCACCGACAGCAACGAGTAGCCCGAGTGCTGCGAGACAAGGAGCCAGATGTCATCGATGGCGATGACGGTGATGCCGGCGGCGATGCCGCCGACCGTGCGGGTGACCGAGGGGGAGCACCGGGACAGGACGGTGAGCGCCGTCGCGACGACGCAGACGTCACCGGCCGCGATCGCCAGGGAGGTCAGGGAGGTCCAGTCGCCGTGGCCGAGCCCGGCCCTCACATGGGTGTCGGCGACGGTGGCGACGAGGAACCACAGCGAGCCGGCGGCGAACAGCCCGTCGCAGAGCGCGCGCATCCGGTGATCGGTTCCGCGCGACCCGGGGACAAGCAGCAGCCCCGCGATCGTCAGCGGGGTGTAGAGGAACGCAACGTAGTCCCCGGCCCAGGGAGTCGTCGGAGCGTGTCCCGCGATCAGCTGAAAGCCGATCGTGATCAGCTCCGACAGGAGCACCGCGCCGAGCGCGGCGACGAGCAGCCAACGCGTCCGTACGAGCGGCTCGTGGCGGCGCGGTCCCCAGATGAGAAGGATCCCGATCGCGATCACGGTCAGTCCGTGCGTCACCTGGGTCAGGGCGGGGGACAACGGCGCCAGGGCGAGGCTCGCCAGCGCAGCGACGACCGCCGGGACCGTCCATCCCGATCGTCTCGAGCGTTCTACCGACCGGCCCCCGACGAACCGTAGGTCAACACGAGACGGGCGTGTGTGCCCGCCCACCATAGGCTTCTGTATCGGCACGCACCTTCCGCCTGCTCACGCGACTTATTGCGCAACAGCCCGGGCAACCCTTCGGACTGCATCTGTGGTTAAACACCGATGTGCCGATTCGCCAGGATCGAGGGGTTATCCCCGAGCGACAACTCGTGGTTTTCACCCTGCACGGCGAGCAATACGCCGTGCCGATCGAGACGGTGCGCGAGATCGTCCGCTACACCCGTCTGACGGCGACCGCCGCCGCCAGCGGGCTCATCAGAGGGATGATCAGCCTTCGCGGCGTGGTGGTGCCGATCGCCGACCTCTCCAGCCGGCTCGACCGTGAGCCCCATACGGGCGACGGCGCTCAGATCGTGGTGCTCGCGCTCCGCGACGGGCCGCTCGGCCTGATCGTCGACCACGTCGAGGGCGTCCGGCGGATCCCGAGCGACCGGATCAGCGTCACGCCGGTCCCAGGCGCCGAGAAGGGGTTCGGCGATGAGATCGCGTCGATCGACGACGAGCTCGTGCTGTTGATCGATCCCCAACGCGTGCTCGGCTCGCTCCTCAGTCCGCCGCCGACCCGAACGACGAAGGCGAAGCCTGCGGTCAAGCGGGCGGTGAAGCCTGCGGTCAAGCGGGCGGCGAAGCCTGCGGTCAAGCGGGCGGCAAAGGCCTGCGGTCAAGCCGGCGGCGAAGCGCCAGCCGTCTACGCGGCGGCGGCCGCCCGCGTCTTGAAGCGGGCCCGGGCCGCCTCGTGGAAGTCCGGCCAGCTTGAGGGTGGCCCCTCCGGCCGGCGGATGAGGCGCTCGTCCGCCGCCGCGGGCAATTGTGCGAGCTGCGCCCCAAGGGGCGTTTCCCGAAGGTGGGCGGTGACCGTGCGCACGGCCGTCTCGATCACCTCGTGGCGACGCACACGACTCATGAGGTTGCCGCCCATCACGTCGAGGTCGTGGACCGTCGGCTGGATGAGGATGACCTCCTTACCGGCCGCCCGGAGCCGCTTCGCCTCCGAACCGAGCCGACGACCCGCCGTCTGCCGCATACGGACCGCGAGCCGCTCGCCGACCGTGCGGGGCGCGCTGACGTGCAGCGACGACATCGGGTTCAGCGCAACGACGACATCGACCGGCTCGGCGCACAGAACGTCGAGATTCGACGTCGAGTGCACGCCCCCGTCGATGTACGACCGGCCGCCGATCTCGACGGCGCGATAAAAGCCCGGAATGGCGCACGAGGCCGCGACCGCGTCCGGAAGCTCCGCCGGCGGCGAGCCCTGGCGTCCGAACGCGACGATCTGCCCCGTCCGGTAGTCGACGGCCATCGGCCAGAAGTTGGGATGCGGCGCCCACGCGCCCCTCGGGTTGGCGCGACGGACCGTGTTCTTGAGAGGTTCTGTCGAGACAAGTCCCCGCGGCAGCCACCCGGACACCATCGCGGTCGGCGAGTACCGGTATGGCCGTGCCAGCGAGGCGACGGCGAGCCGCCAGGAGCCGGGCCCGAGGGCGAGTCCGCCGCGATCCAGCTGGTACGTGGCGCCGGCCGAGCGGTCCTCCCAGGCGCGTGGGTCGCCGCTGCCGTCCGTAAAGCCGTCAAACGCCTCGCCGGCGGAGTGGGCGACCATGAACCACGGCGGTGTCCCACAGGCGAGCAGGGCGCCGATCATCGACCCGGCCGAGGTGCCGACGACGTAGTCCGCGCTCCCGGGGTCCCATCCGCTCTCGGTCGCGATCGCATGTAGTGCCCCGACGAGCCATGCGCCGCCGAGCACCCCGCCCGCGCCGAGGACGAGCCCGATCTTCGGCCGTTTGGCATTGCGGGTGCGTGCCGTGCGCGGCGTGGCCCGTGACATAACGGGAGGTTATGGCGTCCTGCGCTCCGACGCCATCCGTACGGACCCTGATACAGATCAGGGGTTCTCCGGCCAGGGAGCCCACGGGTCCTGGCCGGGGGCGAGCTTGCCGAGCGCTCCGTGGTCGGGCATCCGCGGCGGTGCCGCGCGGTAGGCCGGTGGAGTCCTGGAGAGCCCGATCGGGTTGCGGGTCAGGCGCACCGCGTCGGCTGCCCCGCCGGGGGTGTCGGCTGCCCCGTCGGCGGCGTCGGCCGCCCGCGGGATCTCGACGGTCGGGTCCAGCCCGATCGACTCGGCGAAGGCGAACGCTCCGGCGATGTCGTTGACCACGCCGGCGGGCACGCCGAGCTCGATGAGGGCGGAGGCCCAGGCCGCCGCCGGGCTCCTGGAGAGTCGTGCCTCGAGCTCGCGCACGAGCTCGCCCCGGTTCTCGACTCGGTCGGCGTTCGTCGCGAACCGCTCGTCGACGGCGAGCTCGGCCGCGCCGAGGACGTTGCACAGGGTCCCGAACTGCCGGTCGTTGCCGACGGCGAGCACGATCTCGCGGTCGGCCGTGCGGAACAGCCCGTACGGTGCGATGCTCGGGTGGTCGTTGCCCATTCGTTCCGGCACCACGCCCGCGATCGTGAAGCCGGAGCCCTGGTTGACGAGCGAGCCGAGCAGTGCCGAGAACAGGCTGACTTCGACCCGCTGCCCCTCGCCGCTGCGCTCGCGCTCATGCAGCGCGGACAGGATGCCGGTCGTGGCGAACAGACCGGCGATGACGTCGACCAGCGCGACGCCGACCTTCTGCGGGTCGCCGTCGGGGGCGCCGGTGATGCTCATCAGCCCGCCCATCGCCTGAATCAGCAGGTCGTATCCGGGGAGTGCGGCGCCGGCACCGGACCCGAATCCAGTGATCGAGCAGTAGACAAGGCGGGGATTGCGCTCCTGGCATACGCGGTAGCCGAGTCCGAGCCGGTCGAGCACGCCTGGGCGGAAGTTCTCGATCAGCACGTCGGCCTCGGTGGCCAGGCGCACCGCGACGTCTCGATCCTCATCAGTCGCCAAGTCGAGCGCGATGCTCCGCTTGTTGCGGTTGACCGCCTCGAAGTAGGTCGCGGCGCCGTCGGCGTCGAACGGCGGTCCCCACGCGCGCGTCTCGTCACCAATGTCCGGCCGCTCGACCTTGAGCACCGTCGCCCCGAGGTCGCCGAACATCATCGTCGCAAACGGCCCGGCCAGGACGCGGGAGAAATCGAGCACGCGGAGATCGCGGAGCGCAGACAATGGATGCCGTCTCCGTCAGACCTGGCAGACCGGACACCAGTAGGTGGTCCGGCCGCCGATCTTCACGCGCTCGAGCGGGTGGCCGTCCCGCGGACAGTTGCCCTCACGCGCCCGCGCCCGGACGAACCGGCCGGTGTGCACGCCGCCGTGCTCGATCGCCGCGCGCACGGCGCGCCGCAGTTCGCGCCGCAGACGATCGAGATCCTCCGTCGACAGCTCGGCGGTGGAGCGGCGCGGCGAGATCCGGGCGAGCCACAGTGCCTCGTCCGCGAGCAGGTTGCCGACCCCCGAGATCGCGCCCTGGTTGAGCAACCGCGCCTTGACCGCGGTCCGACCCCGGCCGATCAGCCGGCGGAAATCGTCACGGTCGACGAGCGCGGCGTCGGGGCCGACGTGGCTGTGGTTCGGGTTGAGCACCGCGCGGCCGAGTCGCCGCTTGTCCCGCAACACGAACGCGCCACCGTCATCGAAGTCGACCCGGAACCGATCCCAACGCGTCGAGTCCGCCGGGTCGACGACGATCCGACCGGCCATCCCGAGATGGAGGCCGAGCGTCGGACCGTCATCGGTCTCGAGCCACAGGAACTTCCCACGCCGCCGAGCGCCGACAAACTCGTGACCTCTCAGCGCGCCCGCGATCTCGCCGGGCTGATGGGGGCGAGAGACGTAGGTGTCGCTGTCGTCGACGGCGACGATCCGGCGACCCGTTGCGGCTTCCAGTGCGGAGCGGGCGCGTTCGGCCTCTGGCAGCTCAGGCATGCCAGGAGGGTAGGAGACCTTCGCTGGCGGGACCTGTCGCGCACACGTGGCGCTTGGTCAGGCCTACCACAGCCCGGAGTCGCGATAGCCCACGATGGTCATCGATTCGGCGAAACTCTCGTCGTTGTAGAGCTTCGCCAGGTCCGTCTTGGACAGCGGCTGATCCGGAGGCGCAGGAGCGTGCGCCTCCGCAAACACACTGCTCCAGAGCATCGCCAGCGTTTGGCAGCCATCCGCGATGCACTCAATCGTCCGCTCGCCGAACTGCTGCCACAGGTCTCCGGGACGCACTGGCGGCGTAGCCGGCCAGGCGTCGCAGATCTCTCCCGGAGGCAGCCGATCGATGGTGCGGCGCATGAGCTTCACGACAGCGTGCGCAGCCTCCTGATGGCCGGTGACGCTCGGCAGCGGAGCGGCTGCCCGCAGCGCCGTGTCCAGTCCCGTGATGAGGTCGTCTCGGTGCTGATCGAGCATCTTGTCCTCATAGGCAGAGTGCACGCCACTGGGATGCTTGGGATCACGGCCATCATGGAACCGGGAGACGTGGAGGGGCTGGCATGCGTCGCCGACATAGTGCGCCATGACGCCCAGCGCCGCTGTCGCGGTCATCGTGTCCTGCCGGCCGAGGGCCTCCAGCGCCAGGCGATACAACTGTGCGACTCGGAACGGCAGCAGGCCTTCGTGCATCAGCCCCGGTGGCGCAGGGAGGCTCGTGTAGAAATCGTGCCAGGCCTTGGGATCCAGTGTGGCGGGGTTATCCGCGTAGAGGCTGAGCAGTGTGTGCCCACCGGTGGCTGGATCATCCATGTCCGCAAAATGATTGGGACCCTCCCGGCCGCGGTGCGGCTGTCCGCGCGGCGGGTGTTTCCAGACGCGGTCCGGCACGTCGGCGAGCGGGGTGAAGAGGCCGTCACCGGCCAGGAAGGCGCCGGACGCGATGTCCGCGAGCTCAAAGGCGATTCGGTCGCGGTTGGCGACGAAGAACGCTCGGAGTGCCTTGGGTTTGACGAGATCGCAGGCGCGGGCACCGATCGTGTAGTGCCCGGTGACACCCCAGTAGGTGTCTAGGTCCGCGTTCCAGTCGGCAATGATGTCCACGTCAAGCGCGGCGAGGGCGGTGCTCGCGAATGTCGCCAGCGCGAACGGCGAGGGGCCGCCCGACGCGGCGAAGCGGTGCCCGCCCCATTGCAGCGCCAGGGGCCGCAGGTCGCCCAGCGGCGGCCCGTCGGTCACCCACAACGTTCCCGAATCGCCGTGACGGGTGGACAGCCGCTTGCCGGCACGCGGGCCAATCAGAACATCGGCTACGTAGTCGGTGCCCGCAAGGGTCTTGTAGCGATACGACAGCGCGACGATCTCGCCCGCCAGCGGCCCGGACGCCCCGCCGAACGCGCGCACGGGCTGGCCGATCAGGCTCAAGCGCATACTGTGCGCGCCGATATCGACGACCGCGCCGAGGCGGCCCAGGCCGAAGACCTGCGTCGTCGCGTTTGAGGCGTCATCGAGCTCCACGAGACCGGCGTCGACAGCAACCTGGACTTCCTCGCCGCCAATCCCCGGATAGGCCGTGGTCATCGGGACGTGGCCAACGGACCAACTGGCGCTCACCCCGATGTCGGAGCGAGAGCCGTTCACCTCGGTGTACAACCTGCGACCCGGCGCTCCGGCGACGTGACGATTGGTCAGCGCGAAGATGCGATCGCCGTCGGTGACAAGGCACGCCAGGCTGGCCGCCCGCTCCTGCCCCTGAACCTCTGCGAGACAGACGTACCCGCCGCCCACCAGAGAGCTGGGAAAGCTCAAGTGCTCATCGGAACTGGGTGGCCCGGCGGCGCTTGGCGCGTAGACGACACAGGTCGGCACGACGCGTCCGTCCGAGAGAAACAGCTGGCGCGGCACCATGTCGTCAGGCCGCTCCCGGATCTCCGCCGACCCCAGCCAGGCGTCGACAAACACCAGCACGGCCGGCCACGACCATGAGACAGCCCGCGAGTTTTCAAGCGTTCGCGCGGGGCGCTCGCCGGGCACAAGGTTCAGGCGGTCTCCGAACGTCGACGGGCTCTTGGTCTCGTCCTCGCGCGCGAGGTACAGCCCGACGGCAGTGGCGACGACGTGTGGCAACGACGTGAGGTGGACCTGGTATGCGTCGCGCGCACGGAAGAGGTCGGCCAGCGTCAGGTCGTTGATCTCAGCGTTCTTGACCATGAGCGAGTCGTCCCCCGTGGCCCGCAGCCTATCGGTTGGTCGTCGCGTGAACCGAGCGGCACGGTCAGCGCGCGTTTGTCGACAGCATCTCCGCGGCGGCGAGGAGGTCGCCGTTGAGGCGATCGATGCCGAGCTCGGCGCAGATCCGCTCTGACGCGCCGGGGCCGGCGAGCATCAGGGGGACCGTGGTGGCGAGCTCTCGAAGAGGGCGCTGCTGGGCCTGGATGCGCCCGGCGTCGAAGCTGGCGAGGACCGCCACGGTCGGGTCCGTCGTCTCCGCCGTATAGGCGACGGTCTCGATCGGCGTGTCGGCGCCGAGGAACAGGATGCGCCAGCCGTGCGAGCGGAGCGCGAGGCCGAACAGCACGAGCGTGATGTCGTGGGCCTCGCCCGGCACACAGGCGAGCAGCGCGAGCGGACCGGCGCCCCGGCCCCAGAGCCGGGCCAGCCCCATCAGCCGGCTGCGAATGATGTTGCTGGCGAAGTGCTCCTGGCTGATGTCGAGCACCCCCTCGGCCCAGGCTTCGCCCACGCGGTGGAGCGTCGGGAGGACGAGATCCCGGAGCACCGCCTCGAGGCTGAATGCGGCGAGGTTCTCGTCGAGAATCGCGTGCACAGCGTCCTCGTCGTAGCGCTCGATCGCCTCGAACAGGCGGGTCGTCGCCTCTCGCGGTCGCAGCTCGGTTCCAGCGGCGTCCTCGGCGAGCGCCACGCGGGCTGCCTCGGCGGCGGACAGACCGTCATCGATGGCCTGGCGCATCCGTCCGACCCGGTCCGCGTCCTCGGCGCTGTAGAGGCGGAATCCGCCGGGCGAACGCACCGGCTGCAGCAGCCCGTAGCGCCGCTCCCACGCACGCAGCACCTCGGGGTTGACACCGACGCGCCGGGAGAACTCCCCAATGCGGTGCCCGCCGAGGCCGGATCGCCCTGCAGACGACATGACGTTTGAGACTATACAGACTTTGTACAAACATTTGACAAGAGGGCCTGGAGCGGGGTACGCTCGAGCCCCCGACTCTGCCCAGAGTCTGTCCAAGGATCAGGCGCACCGTGACCAGGAACATCGTTGACATCGCACGCGCGGCCGGGACGTTCACGACGCTCCTTACCGCGATCGAACGTGCCGGCCTCGAGCAGAAACTCACCGACGGAGGGCCATTCACGGTGTTCGCACCGTCCGATGAGGCGTTCGCCAAGTTGCCGGAGGGAGCGGTCCGGTCGCTTCTCGACGACCCAGACACGCTCACGTCGGTCGTCACCTACCACCTCGTCCCGGGGCGCCTGTCGGCGGCCGAGGTCGCGTCCCGGCGCCGCGCGCCGACACTCCAGGGCGAGACGCTCCGGCTCTCGCGTGACGGTGAGGTTCACGTCGACAGCGCGCGCCTGATCGCCGCCGACATCGAGGCCTCGAACGGTCTCATCCACGTCATCGACCGCGTCCTCCTGCCGGCTCAGATCTGATGGCTCGCTACCAGGCATCACTGCGCACGCAGACGGCAGCCGAGGACGTCTTTTCGTATCTGAGCGATTTCTCGAACAGTCAGGAATGGGATCCGGGCGTCGTCACCGCCGAGCGCCTCACGGTCGGCACCATCGTCGAAGGTGCGGAATTCCGACTCGTGGCGCGGTTCCTCGGCGGTCAGTCGGCGCTCACCTATCGGATCGTCGAATACGACCCGCCCCACGCCGTGACGTTCCATGGGGAGAACGATGCCGTCGTCTCCCATGACCGGATCACGTTCGTTCCGGAATCGGATGGGACGACGATCGACTACGACGCGCAGCTCGAGTTGAAGGGGTACCGCAAGGTCATGGAGCCGCTCGTTTCGCTCGCGTTCCGGCGCGTCGGGAAGCGTGCGCTGGACGGGCTCAAGCGGACGCTCGGACGCTGATGCGAGCCCGCGTTCTCGTCACCGGCGCGACGGGCTTCATCGGCGGCCGGCTTGCCCGACGTCTCGTCACGGAGGGGTGGCGCGTCCGCGCCCTCGTCCGCGACCAGACGTCGACCGGCGCCCGTGAGCTCGAGGCCGCGGGGATCGAGGTCCGCGGCGGGGACGTTCTCAGTCCGCGCTCGCTCCGCGACGCACTCCTCGGCGTCGATATGGCGTACTACCTGATCCATTCGATGGGCCGGGGCAACCCGCGGGACTACGCGGTTGCGGACCGCTCGGCCGCAGCCGGCTTCGCGGAACTTGCCCGCGCCCACGGCGTTACGCGGACCATCTATCTCGGCGGGCTCGGCGAGGAGCCGCACTCGCCGCACCTGCGCAGCCGGCATGAGACCGCAGAGGTCCTCCGCGAGCACGGACCGCCGCTGACGTACTTCCGCGCCGGCATGGTCGTCGGCCCGCAGAGCGAGTCCTATCGGACGCTCCGCTATCTGGTCCAGCGGCTGCCGGCGATGATCGCGCCGGGGTGGCTCAAGAACCCGACCCAGCCGATCGGGATCGACGACACGCTCTCCTATCTGGTCGCCGCGCTCGAGATTGACGCTGTTTGCGGTCGGGAAATCCAAATCGGCGGCCCAGACGTGCTTGCCTATAGCGAGATGCTTGACCGCATGGCCCAGGTGCTCGGCGTTCCCCGCCGCCCGCGCATTCCGATCCCGCTGCTCACGCCGTGGCTGTCCTCGCTGTGGATCGGGCTCGTCACGCCAGTTGACTCCGGCGTCGCACGGCCGTTGATCGAGGGCCTCGCCCAGCCGACGGTCGTGACTGATCCTTCGGGCATGGAGCTCTTCGACATCGAGCCGATCGGCTTTGACGAGGCGCTCCAGCGCGCCGTGGCCGAGGACCCGGACCTGGCCGGTCGCGTCGTGAAGACGGTGGCCGCGTGAGCGGCGGTTCGAGCGTGAGGGGCGGTTCGCGCGTGAGGGTGGTCCGCGCGTGAGCGTGCTCGAGCGGTTGTTCGTCTCGCGGCCGGTCCGGATCGGGGTCGTGCTCGTGTGGATCGTGCTCGGTGCGCTCGGTGGCTCGTACGCGCAGAAGTTCCAGAACATCCAGAAGAACGAGGAGTCCTCGTTCCTTCCCGGGTCCTCCGAGTCCGTGCATGAGCTGACGTTGGCGAAGAAGTTCCCGTCCGGCGAGCGGTTCGCCGCGATCACGGTCGTCCGGCGCAGCGGCGGGCTGCAGCCGGCTGACCTGGCGGCGATCGCCGGCGTCCGCGCATCGCTCGCCGGCAACCTGCCCGTGACCGCGACGCGACCGGTGCTGGTTCAGCTCTCGCCGGACCGGACGACGGCGCTGATCATCGTCAACCTCAACCCACACGGCAAACAGACGCTGCTCAAGAACTCGGTCGGTCAGACCGAGGCGCGGATGGCGCCGCTGAAGGCGCGCGGGCTGACGGTCAAGGTATCGGGCCCGGCCGGGTTCTCCCGGGACGCGGTGAACGTGTTCTCCGGGATCAACGGCACGCTGCTGGTCGCCACCGGCCTGCTCGTGTTCGTGCTGCTGATCATCATCTACCGCTCGCCGATCTTCTGGGTCATCCCGTTGCTGAGCGTGTTGATGGCGGAGGCGTTCTCGCGATTCTGCGGATGGGCGATCGCAGAAGCCGGCGTGACCGTCAACGGCCAGAGCGCCGGGATCCTGCCCGTGCTCGTGTTCGGCGCCGGCACCGACTATGCGCTGCTGCTCGTGGCGCGCTACCGGGAGGAGCTGCGCCGCCACGAGGACAAGGTCGACGCGATGCGACTCGCGCTGCGGCGCGCCGGTCCGGCGATCTTCGCCTCCGGCTCGACCGTCATCCTGGCGCTCCTGTGTCTGTCGCTCGCCGAGGTAAACGGGACGAGCGGACTCGGTCCCATCGGCGCGATGGGCGTCGCGTTGGCGATGCTCGCGATGCTGACGCTGCTGCCCTGCGCGCTCGTGATCGGCGGTCGCCGCGCATTCTGGCCGTTCGTTCCGCGCTACGGCTCCTCCGGCTCCGATGAGACCCACGGCGCCTGGCGCCGCGTCGCCGAACGCGTCGCCGCCTCGCCCCGGCGGGTGTGGGTCACGACGATTCTGCTGCTCGCCATCTTCTGCATCGGTCTCACGAGCTTCTCCACGAAGCTCACGAACACGCAGGACTTCCGTGGTTCGGTGCAGTCGGTCGAGGGCCAGAACCTGATCGCGAAGGCATTCCCGGCGGGGGCGAACGCGCCGACCGACGTCGTGGTGCAGAAGGTCGCCGATGTCCCGGCCGTTCGGCGGGCGCTGCTCGCCGTCCCCGGTGTGGCGGCCGTCAACGGTCCCGAGCTCGGACGGCCGGGCGCGCGGTTGTCGGTGACACTTCGCTTTGACCCGTATTCGACCGCCGCGTCGAACCTGATTCCTCGGCTCCGAGCGGCGGCTCACGCCGCGAGTCCGACCTCGCTGGTCGGCGGCCCGACCGCCCAGCAGAGGGACTTCGACACCGCGGCCGCGCAGGACAACCGGCTGATCGTCCCGATCGTGCTCGTCGTCGTGTTCGTGATCCTCGCGCTCCTGCTACGTGCGCTGGTGCTGCCGCTCGTCCTGATCGGCACCGTGATCCTGTCCTACGCCGCGGCGCTCGGCTTCTCGCTGGCGGTGTTTGACCGCATATTCGGCTACCCGGGGATCCCGTCGACCGCGCCGCTGCTCGTGTTCATCTTCCTCGTCGCGCTTGGCGTCGACTACAACATCTTCCTAATGGCTCGCGCGCGGGAGGAGACGCTCCGGCGCGGCACCCGCGACGGCATGCTGCGCGGACTGGCGGTCACGGGTGCGGTCATCACCTCGGCCGGGATCGTGCTCGCGGGCACGTTCACGATGCTGGCGACGCTGCCGTTGAAGAGCCTGACCGAGCTGGGCTTCACGATCGCGTTCGGCGTCCTGTTGGACACGTTCCTCGTGCGCTCACTGCTCGTGCCCGCGCTCGTGTTCGACATCGGGCGGCCCGTGTGGTGGCCCAGCGTGCTCTCCCGGACGGACGGCTCCGGGCCGACCGACGACGACGATGGGGATTCCAATGGAACGCGTGTGGGAGTACCCGCGGCCACCGGTGGTGGTGCCGTGCGCGAGCCGCATTCGGGTTGAGCTCGGCGGCCTGACGCTCGCCGACTCGGGTGGCGCGCTGCGCGTGCTCGAGACGAGCCACCCGCCGACGATCTACGTTCCGCCGGCCGACGTCCGCGGTGACGTGCTGGAGGCGAGCGGAACACGTGCCACCTGGTGTGAATACAAGGGCGTCGCCCGGTACCTCGACGCCGTGATCGACGGCCACCGCTACGAGGCGATCGGCTGGTCCTACGCCGACCCGTCGCCCGGCTTCGAGGCGCTGCTGGGGTATGTCGCGTTCTATCCGGGCCGGGTGGACGCCGCATGGCTCGGCGACGAGCGAGTCGCCGCCCAGGCGTCCGACTTCTACGGCGGCTGGATCACCGCAGACCTCGTCGGGCCGTTCAAGGGCCCACCCGGCACGCGCGCCTGGTAGCCCGCCCGGCTGTGCGCTGGTCCCGACCGGGGGTGGACGGTCGGCTCCCCGTGGCTGCCGCTGAATGCCGATTCACCGCCGCCTGTCGGCGGTGGATCGCCATGTTCGGCCTGCCCTGGCGGCCTCGCGTCTGGCGAGCGGGGCGCGTCCGGCGGTCCGGGCTCGGCCGGTCGCGTCCGGCGCTCGCGGCGTGCGCCCGCGCTGCCCGGCTCCCGGGGCGCGACAGCGCCGAAGCGGTCCACCCGGCCCGCGGTTGTCCTGACCGCGGGCCGGGCGGTTCATCCGTGCCCCGGATGAAGCCTTAGAAACTGAGGATCAACTGGCGCACGCGAGCCCGTCCGTGGTCGCGTTGCCGGTGCCGCACTGCTCCACCGTCGGCGGCTGCCAGGTGGCGCCGCTGAGGATCCCCGACACATTGATCGGGCGGTACAGGCGCATGATCAGCCGGAATGACTTGCCGGCCGGCGACGGGAGCCAATTCTGTCGTTGGACGGCGTTCGTCGGCGCGTTCGGTTGGATGTAGATGTCGAGCGAGCCGTCGGAGTTGTAGTGGACCTTGGAGCGATTGTTGATCAGGTAGACGTGCGCGCTGTTGGGCACGAAGAAGCCGTTCGAGTCGTACAGCGTCATCGACCAGAACGAGCGGACCGGGAACGGCAGGTAGCGCGCGGAGATGTGCGCGACGTAGCGATTGGCGCCGGTCAGCGGGTGGAGGCTGTGATCGGTGACCGTGAACGGATACATCGCCAGGTTCGAGACGGGCGCGCCGAGTCCGATCTGGTCGACCGCGGCGCGGCCCGAATAGTCCGTCCCGTAGACCCCGGTGCGGGCGACGAGCCAGCCGTTGTGCTTCGGCGCCCCCTTCAGGAACAGCGACTGCACCTCCGCCTTGACCTGCTTCTCCCCGGCGGCGACCGAGTCACGCAGGCCCTGGAGCGTCGCCGCGTCAAGTCCGGGCTCGCTGCTGGGGTGCCGGCCCGCGCCGATGCCGACCGATGCCAGCCGCGCCAGCACCGCGTGGTCCGCCGCGGGCGGCGGGAAGTGCTTCAGCTGATCGCCGAGCGCGTCGAAGAACGCCAGCGGGTCCGAGCCGGTCGTCGTCCCGGGCACCGTGTACGTCGTCAGCGTGCGATCGACGTGCTTTGGTCGGGGCGGCTTGTAGTTCGCTCCGAACTTCGCCCACTTGGACAGCGGCGTCAGCGAGTACTCGTTCTGGATCCGGAGGACGTTCGGGGTGTCGGCCGCGTTCTTGATGTACGTGCGCCCGACGATCCAGACGCGTGTGTACGGGGAGCGGATCCGCGTGACGCCGTGGGGCAGACGACCGTGCCAGCCGGGCGCGGTGATCGCGTAGTTGCCGGCCGGATGGCCGACGGAGCCGATCGCGGCGAAATTGGTCGTATACGGATCGAGCAGTTCGAACACGACGAACCGGTTGCCGGCGACGACGGGCATGTGCGCGATGATCGGCTGGCGGGAGAGATCGAGCCACGCCATCGAATACAGCGTGTCGTGGTTCGGCGCGACGACGGTCTTGTCGTTCGGGTTGGCGAGCCGGCGGACGTGGCTGAACTGATTGACCGCACCCCCGCCGGAGCCGTTCGGGACGTTGACGCTCGTGCTCGTCTGGAACACGCGGTTCATGTCAAGGAGCGGGATCCCGTAGACGTAGGCCTCGGTCCCGAGCGTCAGCGCCTTCTGATACTCGGCGGCCTGGGCGGGGTCATTCGGGTTGAAGGCGGCGACGCTCGCGGCGGGCACGGCGGCGAGGCCGGCGACGACCGCGACCGTGGCGATCAGCCATTTCATCTTTGGGGGCAGGGTCACGGGATGTCCTCTCATCTCAGTTGGACCCGGCCATTGGTCCAGCCACGCGCAGCCAGATGGTCTCGAGCGTCGCGTACGCGACGTCCCGGTCGCCGAACGGCTCCCGGCCGAACTCCTCGAGCAGATAGGCGGCGTTCATCAGCGTGAGCGCACGCGCGAGCGCGCCGGTGTCGGTGACGTCGAACCGTCCGTCGGCGACGAGCCGGTCGAGCGTGCGGGCCGCCATCTCGGCGAACTGAGCGAGCGCGGCGCGATAGGCGGCCTCGATCTGCTCGTCGGTTGCGGCCGCATCGACGATCGCCCGGACGAGCGGGCCGTGCTTGACGAAGAAGTCGACGATGCGGGCGAGACCCTCCTGGGCGGGGGCGGGGAAGTTGACCCCGGCGCTCTCGCCCCAGCGCTGCGCGACGTCGTACAGCTCCTGCCCGATCTCCGCGAACAGCCGCAGGACGAGATCGGTCGTGTCGTCGAAATGCCTGTAGAAGGCGGTTCGGGTCAGCCCGGTACCCTCCATGACCGCCTCGACCGACAACTCCCGATAGGGCCGCTCCCGGAGGAAGCGCTCGGTCGCAGCGAGGATCTCGCGTCGGGTGCTTTCGCGCTGGTCGCGGTGACGCGCGCGCTGGGCGGCGGTGCTCACGGCCGGGATCGTAGCAGTCGTGTGACGCCGTGTTTGACGTGATGTCACGGTTTGCTCTATAACTGTGCCGCTGTGTCAGACACGGTGTCACTCAAGTCGCCGGGGCGCGCGTTGGTTGCGGTACTCGCCGCGGTCGTTGCCATCCCCTTCGTCGCCGAGGCATCCGCCTCGGCGGCGGGCACGACCGCGGCGGGGGCGACCGCGGAGGCGGCAACAGTGGTCACCGTGTCTCCCTTCCCCGGTACGCCGGACGCGTCTCCGAACACGCAGATCAGCGTGCTCGGGGCGCGTCCGGCGACCATCGGGTCGATCCGGGTGACCGGATCGAGCAGCGGGATTCACGGGGGCGCGTTCCATGCGTATAGCGGCCGGCGGGGCGCCAGCTTCGTGCTCAGCCGGCCGCTGACGCAGGGCGAACGGGTTCGGGTCACGCTCCACGTCCGCGGCCACAAGACGATCGCGTGGTCGTTCACCGTGGCCCGGTTCGCGCCGACCCCGCCCACCCTCGACCTGCCGATCGAGCAGCCGGCGAAGCTTCAGCACTTCATCTCCCGGCCCAATCTCGCGCCGCCGAAGATCACGATCCTCAAGCGCACGTCCGCCGCGTCGAACGACGACATCTTCCTCACGCCGCTCCCCTCGCCGACGGTCCACCCGGAGAGCAACAACGCGATCACGATCCATCCCGTTGGCCCCTGCGGCCCGATGATCATCGACAGCCGCGGCAACCTCGTGTGGTTCGACCAGCTGACACCGCCGAACTGCGCGATCAACTTCCGCCAGCAGCGGTTCGCCGGCCACAAGGTGCTGACGTGGTGGCAGGGCACGGTCACCGTCCAGGCGTGGGGGCAGGGTGAGGGCGTGATCGCCGATCCCCGCTACCGCACGATCCGCACGGTCAAGGCGGGGAACGGCTACTCGGTCGACGTGCATGAGTTCACGCTCACGTCTGCCGGGGATGCCCTGTTCACAGCGTTCTCGCCGGTCGAGGTTCACGTCCCCGGAACGCCGGCCGGAAAGCTGACCGAGATGCTCGATTCGATCGTCCAGGAGGTCGACGTGCGCACGGGGCTCGTCGTCTGGGAGTGGCACACCTACGGGCACATCCCGCTCGCCGACTCATACGCCACGCCGCAGAACAGCTCCGACTTCGATGCCTTCCACGTCAACTCGATCGAGGCCGAGCCGCACAACCGACTGCTCATCTCGGCCCGCGACGCCGCGGCCGTGTACCTCGTCAACCGCGCGACCGGGAAGAACGACTGGACGCTCGGCGGCAAGGCGAGCAGCTTCGCCATGCGTCGCGGCGCGAGCTTCTGGCTCCAGCACGACGCCCACATGCTCGCCCCGAACCGGATCAGCCTGTTCGATGACGAGGCGGGACCGCCGTTCAAGGCAAAGTCCTCACGTGCCCTGATCCTCGCTCTCGACCTCCGTCACCGCACGGCGCGGGTCGCCCGGCAGTACCACCGTCCGGGGACGACCCTGGCGCAGAGCGAGGGCAGCGTGCAGCCGCTCGCGAACGGCAACGTCTTCGTCGGCTTCGGCTCGACCGAGTTCTTCTCCGAGTTCTCGGCGGGCGGCACGCTCGTGTTCGACGCGAGCCTGCCGAAGGACGACGGCAGTTATCGCGAGTACCGCGTCCGCTGGAGCGCGACACCGACGACGCGGCCCGACATTGCAGCCCGCAAGCAGACCACCGGCAGTGGAGTGGATGTGTACGCAAGCTGGAACGGAGCGACCACCGTTGCCCGCTGGCAGGTGCTCGGCGGCGCCAACGCCGCCTCGCTCACACCGTTGACGACCGTCGCGCGTCACGGCTTCGAAACGCACATCGCCCTATCCACCGCTCCTGCCGTCATCGCCGTCAAGGCGCTCGACGGGCGCGGCCATGTTCTGGCCGACAGCCGAAAGGTCAATCCTTCGTGACACAGAGAACGCGGCGCGCGCTGATCGCCTTCGCCGTCACGCTCGCCGCGATCGCCGCTCCGGTGACGAGCGCGTCGGCGGCAAGCTCAGGGATCCACAAGATCCGCCACGTCATCGTGATCATGCAGGAGAACCGGTCGTTCGACAGCTACTTCGGCACGTACCCCGGCGCCGTCGGAATCCCGGGACTCGCCGGCAACAAGGGCAAGATCCCGTGCGTGCCGGATCCGCTGCGCAAGCGCTGCGTCAAGCCGTTCCACGATTCCAAGTACGTCAACGCCGGCGGGCCGCACGAGCAGAACGCCTACACGACCGCGTACGACAAGGGCAAGATGGACGGCTTCATCCGGGCTCGCGAGTCGTGCACGAACGTGATCGATCCACCGGACTGCATCGCCAACCTGTCGGTCGACATGATGGGGTACCACGACCAGCGCGAGATCCCGAACTACTGGGCGTACGCGCGCAACTACGTGCTCCAGGACCACATGTTCGAGCCGAACGCATCGTGGAGCCTGCCGGCGCACCTGTTCCTCGTCTCGGAGTGGTCCGCGCTGTGCGCGACCCCGGACGATCCCTTCAGCTGCCACTCGAATATCGAGGATCCCGGCCTCCCGGCCGACCTCGGACCGGCCCCGCACACGCAGCCCAACTACGCGTGGACCGATCTCACCTACCTGCTCTACCACCGCAAGGTGAGCTGGGGCTACTACATCAAGAAGGGCCCCGAGCCCGACTGTGAGACCGGCGAGATGTTCTGCCGGTTCAAGGACCAGGACAGCCGCACGCCCGGCATCTGGAATCCGCTGCCGAGCTTCACCACCGTCCGCAAGGACCACCAGCTCGGCAACATCCGGGACACGAGCCAGTTCTACAAGGACGTGCGTTCGGGCCAGCTGCCCGCCGTGTCGTGGGTGATTCCGAGCGGCGTCGTCAGTGAGCACCCGACGTCGTCGGTCCGGACCGGTCAGGCGTACGTCACGCAGCTGATCAACGCGGTCGGTCGCAGCAAGGCGTGGAAGAGCACCGCGATCTTCCTCACCTGGGATGACTGGGGCGGCTTCTACGACCAGGTCCGACCGCCGACCGTCGACCTCAACGGCTACGGCTTCCGCGTTCCCGGCCTCGTGATCAGCCCGTACGCGCGGCGCAACACGATCGACCACCAGCGCTTGAGCTTCGACGCGTTCGCGAAGTTCGTCGAGGACGACTTCCTCGGTGGGCAGCGACTGAACCCGAAGACGGACGGTCGACCCGACCCGCGGCCGACCGTGCGTGAAACGACGCCCGGTCTCGGTGATCTGCGCCGTGACTTCAACTTCGGCCAGAAGCCGCGCAAGGCGCTGATCCTGCCGGCCTACCCGAGGAAGCACGCATGACCGAGACGGGAACGCTCGAGCCGAGCCCCACCCAGATCCAGCAGCTCCTCTCCGCCTCCGCGGCGATCGCCTGCGCGCCGCTTGGCGCGTGAGCGGCGCCGCTCTGTGGCCGAGCCGGTGGCCGGCCGAGGACGGCGGACCGCGCCGAGACCAGCTCGCGCCGGGTCCGCCGCTGCAGATCGGATCGACGGAGCGGTTGACGCTCGCCGCCCACCGCGACGCGTACGCGGCGACGATGTTCGTCCTGCGCGATCCCGGCGAGCTGTTCGTCCTGCGCCACACGATCGGCGCTCACCCACTGCGGGACAACAGCGCGTGCTGGGTGGAGCGGCTTGACCCGCTCACGCTCGCGACCGTGCGGCGCTCGCCGGACCTCCTCGGGGGTCCGTTCTGGCCGGGCGGACTCGCCGCCCATGCCAATGGGTCGCTGTACGTCGTCCACGGCAATCACTGTCACCGTCTGTCCTCCGACCTCGCCCCGCTCGCGTCCCGGCGCCTGGAGCGGACCCGCCCGCACAACTCGTTTGTCGTGCTCCGGGACGGGTCGCTCGCGATCAAGGACCTCGATCTCGACGAGCAGGACGCGTCCGAGCTCGTCCTGCTCGACCCGACGACGCTGGTGCCGCGGTGCGCTCCGCTGCGGCTCCCCGAGCCGTCGGTGGCCCGGCTCTCTGCCGACTGCAACACGGTGTACGTCGTCGGCACCGAATCGATCTGGCGTGTGCACTCTGACGGCAGGCGCCTGACACTCGATGAGGACTGGCACTTCCGCTATCACGGCGGACCTCGCCACAGCTACGGCTGGGATCCGGTCATCGCGGGCGGACATGTGTGGTTTCTGGACAACGGCGCCCACGATTACGCGACGACGATGCGCGGCGCGGCCCGTTCGGCCGGCCCGGTCCGGCTGATTCGAGTCGCCGTTGCCGATGCCGGCGATGCCGACATCGTCGAGGTCTCCGGCCTGCCCCGCGGGGCGGTGACGAACCCGCCGCTCTACGACGCCGAGCGCCGGATCGCGGTCGCGTATGACTCGGGCAACGGCATCGTCCAGGCGTTCCGCCTCTCCGAGGACACACGTCTGGTGCCCCTGTGGCGGCGCGAGCTCTCGCACGCCGGCCACATGATCCACTACGCGCAGTCCGGCGAGCTCGTGCTCCACGACCACCGGGGTCCGGCGATCGCCCGCACGCGCGTCGCCCGCGCCCTCGCGAACCGTTCCTCACGGCCGGCCAACTCGCCGGCGATCCGCCGAGCGCTCACTCGGCAATCGGCTGACGAGGTGGTCGTCGTCGACATCGAGACGGGCGTCGAGCGGGCGCGCGCCCGCGTGCCAACGATGTTCCAGTCGGTCCTGTTCCCGGCGCCCGGCTTCGGGCGCGATCTCTACTGGTGCACGTTCTCGACGCTCGCTCGCCTCGAGGTCACGAGCGCGGCGTGAGTGCCTCAGGCGGGGCGGGCGGGGTCGGATCTTCGGCGACCGGGATCCGCGCGATCGCCCGAGTCCCGCCGTCAGGCCGGGCCACGAGCTCGAGCCGGCCGCCGAACGTCTCCAGTCGCAGCCGCTGCGACGCAACGCCCACGTGACCGTGGGCGAGCTGCTCGGAGAGCACCGCCGGATCAAAGCCGGAGCCGTTGTCGCTGACGGTGAGGATCCGCTCGGCGCCGTGCTGGCGCAGCGTGACCGTCATCGTGGTCGCGTGCGCGTGCTTGACCACGTTCGTGATCAGCTCGCGGGCGACGCTGAACAGGATCCGGTCAAGCTCCTTGTCGGCCGGCAGCGTGTCGAGTTCGAGCGTGAGCTCAAGACCGGCGCGGGTGGCGGCCGTCTCCGCGATCTGGCGCAGCGCTGCCTCGAGTCCGGCCTCGTCGAGGACGTGCGGGTGGAGCTCAAAGATCGCGGAGCGCAGCTGCCTCGCGACGTCGAGCAGCGTCTCGTCCGCGCGCGTGAGCGCCTGGTCGTCGGGCAGGCGGAGCGCGACCTCCTCGAGGTCATGCCGGGTCGCGAGCAGCGACTGCACGGGTCCGTCGTGGAGCCCCTCGGCGAGACCCTGCCGCTCGCGGTTCTCGGCGGCGAGCACCTCGGTGAGCAGGTGTTCACGATCGGTCACGAGCTGCGTGACCTCTGCCGTGCGCCGCGCGATCATCGCCGAGAGCACCGTGCTCGCAATGCCGATCCAGGCGAGCAGCGCCGCCCACTCGGCGACGAATCCAGCCGTGTTGCCGGGCTGGTCGGGGCCGATGTCGAGCACCGGCTCGAGTACGAAGGCGACCACCGAGACAACCGTCGCGATCAGCGTCAGCCGCGGCCGATACCGGAACGCCACCGTGATCGGGATGAACACGTAGCCGATCCGCGTGTCCGAGAACGCGCCGCCGGACAGCGCCGAGAGCACGGTGATGGCGACGATGTCGACGGCGAGTGTGATCAGGCCCTGCTGTGGGGTGGCGCCGCGTGCGCGGGTGATCAGCAGGACGCTGATGCTCCACACGAGGTAGGCGCTGAGCAGAATGAAGAACGCGCGGTCGTAGTCCCCGGTCGGCGGCAGCCGCTCCGCGCCGGCGAACAGCCCGATGGCCGCGAGCCGCAGCCACGCAACCGCGTATTCGGCGCGCCCTGCGTGCCGGCGCGCCACCGCCTCAAGCGGCGCCGACTCGCTCACTCGATCAGGCCGCGGCGCATCGCCTCGGCGACCGCGGCGGCGCGATCGGAGACGCCGAGCTTCTCGTAGAGATGGCCGACGTGGGTCTTCACCGTGGTCGCGCCGATCACGAGCTCATCGGCGATCGCCGGCACGCTCTTGCCCTCGGCCATCAGCACCAGCACCTGGGACTCGCGCTCGGTCAGCAGCGGGCCACTGCCGGCCGCGTGGCGGCGAAGCTCCGCGGCGAGGCCGGTGGCGAGGGCCGGCGGGACGACCGTCTCGCCGCGGGCGCACGCGAGCACGGCGTCAAGGATCTCGACCTGGCGTGCCTCCTTCGGGAGGTAGCCGGCGGCACCCTGTTCGATCGCCCGGTAGACGAGCGCGCTGTCGGAGAACGCCGAGAGGATGAGCACGCGCGTCGGCAATCCGTCACGGGTGACGGCGTTCGCGATCTGCGAGCCGTCGAGCTCGGGCAAGCGGTAGTCGATGACCGCGACGTCAGGCTGATGTTCGCGGATCGCCTCGAGCGCCTCACGCCCGTTCTCCGCCTGCGCGACGACGATCACGCGGCCGCTCGCCGAGAGCCCCCGCGCCACGCCCTCGCGGTAGAGCGGGTGATCGTCTCCCACCACGACACGCACTACCTCCGCTTCACGCACGGCGGCGATCGTATCCGACGACTCGGAGATGCCGAAGCGGCTCCCCGCCTCGGAGTTCGCGCACGACCGCATCGATCAGGCCGTCGCCGCCGACCGTCCGGCCGTCGGTGACCGCGGCGACGTGCGCGCGCTTTGACTGGATGAGCCGCGCCATCGTCTCGTCGATCGTCTCCGCGGCGAGCAGGTACCAGGCCGTCACGGCGTCGCGCTGGCCGATCCGATGGCAGCGATCCTCGGCCTGATCATGCATCGCGGGCGTCCATTCGAGCTCGAGGAAGGCGACGTTCGACGCGCGCGTGAGCGTGATGCCCTGCGCGGCGACGCGCGTCGCTCCGACGATCAACTGCGGGCCGCTGCGATCCTGGAACGCGGCGATCGTGGCCTCACGCGCCTCGATTGAGTCCGCGCCGAGGATGTGCAGGGCATCGGGGAAGCGGTGCAGGACCGCCTGCTGGATCTCGAGGTGGCGGGCGAACACGACGAGCGGCTCGCCGGAGTGCAGGAAGTCCTCGATCCAGGCGAGCGCCGCTCCGAGCTTTCCGCGGGCGGCGAGGCGCTGGAGCGTTCCGAGCTGGGCCAGGCGCTCGGCGCGCAGTGCGGCGGCGATCTTGGCGCTCAGCTCGCTGAGGTCGAGCGGTTGTGAGCGCAGCCACTCGATCACGTCCTTCTCCGCGAGTCGGTATTCCGACTCGTTCGTGAGCGCGACCGGGATCACGACCTGCCGTTTCGCCGGCAGCTGGGGGAGGACCTCGGACTTGAGCCGGCGCACGAAGCAGTGCCGGCGCAGATGCCAGTGGAGCCGCTCCTCGCTGAGCTGTCCCTGGAACTGCTGGGAGAACCGCGAGCCGGAACCGAACTCGTCCAGACGACCGATGACGCGCAGCTGCGCGATCAGCTCATCGGCGTGGTTGAGCACCGGCGTGCCGGTGAGCGCGAGCTTCAGCGCGCCCGGCGCGGTCGCGGCGGCGAGCGCCCGGACGGCCTGGGTCCGCTTCGCCCGCGGGTTCTTGACCATGTGCGACTCGTCGATGACGAGCGCGCGCGGGCGGCCGAGCGCGAGCTGCTGGCGGTGGTGGGCGACGAGCTCGTAGTTGAGGATCGTGATGTCGGCCTGCGGCGGGACGACGCCGCGGCCCGTCACGACCGCGACCGAGCGGTGCGGCAACCAGTGGCCGGCCTCGCGCTCCCACCCGAGCTTCATCGCCGCGGGACAGATGACCACTGCGGGGTATGCGTCATCGGACTCGAGCGCGGCGAGCGCCTGCACCGTCTTGCCGAGCCCCTGCTCGTCGGCGAGGAACGCGCCGCGCGCGTCGAGCACATAGCGCACCCCGGCCCATTGGAATGGGGCGAGCGTTCCGCCGAGCACCGCGGCGGTTGTGTCGATCGGCTCTGCCTCACGCGCGCGGGAGCGGCGGATCGAGTCGGCCGCCGCGTCGCGCTCGGCGAGCAGCCGCGCGAACACCTCGTCGGCCGGCTTCGTCACCTGCACGTCGAAGCGCGCGATGAAGCCGTCGAGTTCGTCGGCGAGCCATGGGTCGAGCGGCACCGCGCGCGTCCCCTGGGTGCCAGGCAGCTGCTCGAACGCCGTCCCGACGTCGGGATCCCAGACGACCTCGAGACGAAGCTGCTCGCCGTCGACGCCGCGGAACCACACGAGCCGGGCCGGTGGCGGCGTCTGGCCTGACTCGATGATCGACATGCAACGGTCGGCCGCCGGATCCGGACGGGCGGACTGCTGCTCACGCAGGACGTCCGTCACCTCCTTCGTGAGCGGCGCGAGCAGGCGGCCGTCGTGCTCGACGAGGACCGGTCGGCAACTCTTCGGGCACCGGCCCGGCGAGCGTCTCCAACAGGAACCAGCCGCGCCGGTCGTGCCGGGCCGTCCGCACGTGCCCGATCCACCGCTGTTTGATTGCCGACAACCATTCGGTGACGTCCGTCGCTGCGGTCAGCTCCGGATAGCGCTCGAGCATCTCGGCGACCTTCATCCCCGCCCAGTCGCCGGCGGGCGCGGACCATTCGCGCGCGTCCCAATCGAAGCGCCGGAGCGGGATCGTGCGTACGAACGCGACCCGGTCGGGGTCGTACGGGAACGACAGGACGACGAACGGCTGGCCGCCCGCGCCACGGCGCAGTTCGACGTTCGGGCGTTCGGGCGCGGGTTGCGTGGCGGCGCTCAGGCGGTCAGGCCGGTCGGCGGTCAGGCCGTGACGGCGGGCTGATTCGCGCGCGCGGCTGCCGAGGCGAGACCACGGTCGTGGAGGAGTTCGGCGATCTGCACGGCGTTCGTCGCCGCGCCCTTGCGCAGGTTGTCGCCGACGACCCACATGTTCAGGTAGCGCTCGTCACGGCCGCCGAGGTCATGGCGGAGCCGGCCGACGAACACCTCGTCACTCTCGGCGGCGTCGACGCACATCGGGTACTCACCGGCCCGCGGGTTGTCGACGACGACCACGCTCGGGGCGCCGGAGAGCAGCTCATGTGCCCGCGCGATCGAGAGCGGCTCGCGCGTGCGGATCCGGATCGATTCCGAGTGGGCGTTGATGACCGGCACCCGCGCGCACGTGGCGGTGATCGCGATCTCCTCCTCGGTGAGGCCGAGGATCTTGCGCGTCTCGTCCATCATCTTGCGCTCCTCGGTCGTGAAGCCGCTGTCGTCGGCAAACGTCTCGACCTGGGGCAGCACGTTGAAGGCGATCTGATGCGGGTACACGGTCGGGGCGGGCGGTTCGCGGTCGTGCAGGATCGCGTGGGTCTGCTCGAGGAGCTCGTTGATCGCGGACTGGCCGGTCCCTGACACCGACTGGTAGGTCGAGACGATGATCTCCTCGATCCCGACGGCGCGGTGGATCGGGTTCAGCGCGACGACCATCGCCATCGTCGAGCAGTTCGGGCTCGAGACGATGCCGCTGCCGCCAATCGCCTGGTGCACCGTGTCCGGGTTGACCTCGGGCACGACGAGCGGGACGTCGGGTGCCATCCGGAACGCGCTCGTCTTGTCAATCACGAGCGCGCCGCGCGCGGCGAGCTTCGGCGCCCACTCGCGGCTGACCGAGCCGCCGGCCGAGGAGAACACGAGGTCGAAACCGTCGAGCGCGTCATCGCTCAGCACCTGGCAGGGCAGCTCCTCGCCGCGGAACGGGATCGGGCGGCCCTCCGAGCGGGCGCTCGCGAACGGGACGAGCTCACCGATCGGGAAGTTGCGCTCCTCGAGGATCTTGAGGACCTTCTGGCCGACGGCGCCGGTGGCGCCCACTGATGCAACGCGATAGTTCTCAGGCATGGTCCCGGCCCATGGTAGTGGCCCCGCCCGCCCGCCGCCCGCGGATCCCGGGGTCAGGGGCCCGGGCGCGTGACGACGTTCGGGAGCAGCCGCCGGTAGACGGCGGCGTCGAACTGACCCGCGAGGGGAGCGCACACCGCCGCGGCGGACAGCGCGGTCGCGTCGGCGAGCCGCTGCGGCCAGGGTGCGCCGTCGAGCGCCGAGGCGATCAGTGACGCCGACGCGGCGTCCCCGGCGCCGGTCGGGTTGCCGCGCAGCGACTCCGGCGGGGCGGCGTGGAGCACCACGCCGTCAGCCGTGAGCGCGGTGAGGCCATCCGCGCCCTGCGTGATGACGACGGCGCCGGCGCCTCGATCCTGCAGCGCGCGTGCCGCCTCGACGAGGTGCTCGTGGTCGTGCACGCCGCGCAGCTCCGCCTCGTTGATCTTGACGATGTCGGGCCGCGCCTGGACCCCGCGGGCGAGTGCCTCGCCGTCGGCGTCGAGCAGCACCGGCACGCCAGCGTCGACCGCGATGGCGACGAGCTGGGCGTAACCGTCGGCGGGCACGCCGGGCGGGACGCTGCCGGCGACGATCGCTGCGCGAACGCCGCGGATCATCGCCTCGAACCGGTCTCTCAGGGCAGTCCATTCCGCATCCGTGATGTGCGGCCCCGGCTCGGAGAAGCCGGTCGCGTCGCCGTCCCGCTCGACGACAATCGTCGCGATCCGTGACTCCCCGGCGATCTCGACGAGTGCATCGCTGATCCCTGCCCGGGCCAGTTCGGCGCGTGCCTCGTTCGCGGTGAAGCCGCCCGCGAATCCCGTCACGGTCACGTCGCGGTCGAGCGCGTGGAGGACACGGGCCGCGTTGACGCCCTTCCCGCCGGCCTGCCGGGCAACCGTCTGTACGCGGGCGGTTCTTCCCCGCACGAAGTGGTCGAGGCGGTAGGTGAGGTCGAGCGCGAAATTGAGCGTGACCGTGAGGATCACGCTGCGGTTTGTACCGCCTGCGGCGGCGACGACTACCGCTGCCTCGTCGCGGCTGGGCGATCCCGATGAGGTTGCCCGTATGGGACTGCCCGGTCGGGGCGACCCGCTGCGGCAGTCCCCCGTTATTAGGATGGGCCGCGATGAGTGAGCTCTACGGCGGTGTCGAGACCGGCGGGACGTGGTGCGTGTGCGCCGTCGGCCGTGGTCCGGGTGAGATGGTTGCGCGCGACCAGTTCCGAACCGGGAAGCCCGAGGAGACGATTGAGCAGATCGCGGCGTTCTTCGAGGGTGCGCCGCGGGTGGCGGCGATCGGGATCGGTTCGTTCGGGCCGGTCGACCTCGTGCCTGGCTCGCCGACGTGGGGCCACGTCACGACGACGCCGAAGCCGGGGTGGAAGCACGTCGGGATCGGTCCGGCGCTCCACGAGCGGCTCGGCGTGCCGGTCGCGTTCGATCTCGACGTGACCGCGGCGGCGGTCGGCGAGCATCGCTGGGGTGCCGGCGAGGCGGCCGCGTCACTCTGCTACCTCACCGTCGGGACCGGGATCGGGGCGGGCCTCCTGATCGACGGCGTCCCGTGGCACGGCCTCGTCCACCCGGAGGTCGGGCACATGCGGGTTCCTCACGACCGCGCCCACGATCCGTTCGACGGCTGCTGCCCGGCGCATGGCGACTGCTGGGAGGGACTCGCGAGCGGCCCGGCGATCGCGGCGCGGTGGGCCACGGCCCCGCAGGAGCTACCGGCCGATCACCCCGCGTGGGCGCTCGAGGCCGACTACATCGCCGCCGGAATTCTCAACATCGCGCTCGTGTTCTCGCCCGAGCGCGTCGTCGTCGGCGGGGGCGTGCTGGACCATCCGCCGATGCTTGGTTTGGTGCGCGAGCGCGTCGTCGACCTGCTCGCCGGCTACCTGGACACGCCGCTCCTGCGCTCCGAGGGGATCGAGTCGTTCCTCGTGGCCCCGGCGCTCGGCGACGACGCCGGCGTGCTGGGGGCGATCGCGCTGGCGCAAGCGCTTGACCCGTAACGCGTAGAACTTGCGCTGAACGCAAGCAATCCGCCGGGAGCCTGACGCCGCACGGGCGTTGGCGGATTTGTGTCGCCGCGGGGCGCGTTGACGCGCCTTAGGCGGCGCCGGCGTGCGGGAGGAACACCGCCGACGGATGCGCGCCGCCGTGGAGCACCTCGATCTCGACCGGCTCGAGCTGCGTGGCGGTGAGCGGCTCTTCGCCCGTGCCCGGGTTGCGCGCGTACCGAGGGTGCGCGCCCGAGGACACCTGGAGGCGAATGCGATGAGACGCGGCGAAGCGGTGGCCGATCGGCCACAGGTCGAACGTGACCGGGTGGGCGGCGCCGGGTCCGTCGTCGGCGTCGAACCGACCGGGGGCGACCCGGACGAGCGCGTCGGTCACGTTCCACGACGCGCCGGAGGGCTCGACGTCGCACACGCGCGCGAACACGTCGAAGAACGGACGGCTCGCGCGTACGTAGAGCCGGACCCGGACCGGTCCGATCGCCTCGACCGTGTCCGGCAGGGGCTCGGTCGTGAACGTAATGACGTCGGGCCGCGCCTCGAGGCCGCGGTTGTCGAGGATCGCGACCGGCTCGAGCAGCACCGGACCGCCGACCGACGGCGTCGGCTGGGACGGGTCGTAGACGTACCGGTCGCTCCCGGCGGACGGAGACGCAGGCCCGTCCACGAGGCTCCCGTCGGCGCCGAGGTGGAGCGTCTGCTCGCCGGTACCCGGTGGCGGCCACGCGGGCAGGGCGCGCCAGCCGCCGCCGGCCCGCTCTCCGGTCACGAACACGCGCACCCGCTCCGGGAGCACCAGCCGCTGATCGCCGAGCAGGTGGGCGCGCAGGAAGCCGATGCCGAGTCGGTCAGCGGCGCCCGTGAGTCCGGGGGCGGTGTGGGTCCACGGTCCGATCACGAGCTGCACGTCGCGCCCGGCGGCCTGCAGGGCGGCGTGATCCTCAAGCGTCCACGGGAGCAGGATGTCGTGCCATCCGCTGATCATCTGGACCGGCGCGGTCACCTTGGCGACGCCGGCGGCGAAGCCGCGGCTCGACCAGTACGGCGCGGACGCGTCCGGTGTCGAGAGCCCCTCGCGGAACCACGAGACGGGCGCGCCCGCCACGGTCTCGTCGAGCATCCCGAGCGGGAGCTCGGAGAGGAGCGGGCGCAGACCCCGGAGCGCGCGCATGATCGCGAGCGGCGCCGCCCGTCGTTCCTGAGCGGCGATCACGACGAGCCACGAAGCGGCCGACTCGAGCGAGATCGAGCCACCGGCATACGTCTGGCCGTGGAACTGCGACGCGCTGACCTGAATCGCGAGCGCCGCGAGGTCGTCGCCGGCCTCGGGCGCGACCGCCCACTGGACGAGCCCGAGGTAGCTCGGGCCCATCATCCCGATCCGGTCGCCGTGCCACGGCTGCTCGCGCAACCAGCGCAACGTCGCGAGGCCGTCGTCACGCTCGACGAACGGGCTGAACTCGCCCTCGGAGCCGAACGTGCCGCGCACGCTCTGGATCACGACCTGCAGCCCGCGCTCGGCAAGCAGGCGGCCGAACAGCAGTCCGACGAACTGCCGGCGCCCATAGGGGGAGCGGACGAGCACGGTCGGCTGCGGGCGGTCCCTCGCGGCGCGGGCGACCCAGCGGTCGGCGAGCAGCGTCGCGCCGTCGTCCATCACGACGCGGAGATCCTGCTCGCAGATGACATCGACCGTCTCGGCGCGCGGTAGGCGCATCCGCCGGCCGAGCACCTCACTCGCAAGACTCACGATCTCGATCCTACGGGGCCGAGTCCGATCGACAGTCCATGCGACGGAGGGTGGCGCGTTGACCACCCGTGGGAGATACTCCCCTTTACTTAAGTATCTACTTCTGTTATGCTCCTATCTGTAAGCAACAAAGGAGTACAAAATGTCTTCGGAAGAGACTAATCTCAAGCAGGTGACCGTCGAGGTTCCCGAGGAGCGGTTGGCTGAGTTCCACATGTTCTTCGGGCGTTTCCTCGCCGGTGGGCCCGGCCGCCGCGGTGGACCGGGTCGGCGCGGCCGCCACGGCCATCCGCACCGCCACTGCGGTCATCGCCGCGAGCGGGAGCAGACGACCGAGCAGAGCTCGGCGACCGATATCGCTGAGGTCTAATGGCCGACAAGGAGATCACCGTCGCGGTTCCCGAGGATCGCGTTCCCGAGTTCTACCTCTGGTTCGCGGCGTTCCTCGGCTCCGAGCCGGGAACTCCGCCGCCGGTCGCGATGCGCCAGGCCTTCGGCCCCCGTGGCCGGAGGCGTGGCCCCCGGGCATGGCATCAGCACGGTGAGCCCGAGGCCTGGTCGGCGGACGACGCCGACCAGGCCGCCTGGCTGTACGGCAAGCTGGCGCCGCCCGCCCGCGAGCTGTTCGACCTGCTCGCGGATGCCGCCGGCGAGCGCTTCGGCGGTGAGAACATCGCCCGGCGACTCGGGCTCGACAAGGGAGCTCACGGCGTCGCCGGCATCCTCGCCTGGCCGGGGCGATACTCGCGGCGGATCAACCGGGTCCTCCCGATCGCGACCGAGGGTCGCGCCGACGGAGGAACCGATTACTACATGGACCCCGAGATCGCGGCGCTGTTCACCGCGGCGCGCGGCCAGGACGAGGGCTGAAAACCTCCCCGAAAGCTCAGGGAGGGCGGTGTCCGACCGATCACATAGTTGATGGACCAGCATCTTTCGTGGCTCTGTCCGACGCCGGAACACCGCGAGCGCTTCCTCGACATGCAGGAGCGCGTCGCCCTTGCGCGGCTCGTCACGATGGTGAGCGCCGTCGTTGCGATCGTCGCTTGCACTGGCCAGGGGGGGTGGGAACTGGTGCTGTTCGGCAGCGTGATGCTCGCGATCGTCGTGCTCGGCGGCCTGCACATCGAGCGCCGGCGCAAGCCCGAGCTGTGGGTGTTCGTGACGACGGTCCTCAACATTCAGATCTGGGTGGCGCTCGCCGCGATCATCATGGGCGGGCCGCGCACGGCGTTCCCGTGCGCCCTAGCGGCGCCGGTGCTGATGGTCGGGACCCGCTTCAGCCGTCGCGGGATTGCGATCGGCGCCCCGATCAGCTTGCTGCTCGTGCTCGTCTGCACCGTCGCGGTCGATCCGGCGTATGTCGCCCGGCACCCGGAGAGCGTGATCGTCCCGGCCCTGCTCGTCGTTGTCACCGCGGCGTACCTGCTGCCCGTCGTCGCTTCGGACGTCGACCATCGCGTCGACAGCACGAAGGATGAGCTGACCGGGCTGCTCAACCGGCGTGCGCTCCGAATGCGGCTCGACGAGATCGTCGAACAGGTGGAGGAGAACCAGGCACCGGTCAGCGCGATCGTGCTCGACATCGACTACTTCAAGCTGGTCAACGACGAGCACGGGCACGCCGTCGGCGATGAGGTCCTCAAGGAGATCGCGCGCACGCTGCGGCTCCGCCTACGGACGTTCGAGCTGCTGTACCGCATCGGCGGGGACGAGTTCCTGCTGCTGCTCCCGGGCGCGACCGCGAGCGACGCCTTCGGGCTCGCCGAATCACTGCACGACGCGGTCTCCGGCGCCCGCCCCGGCGGGTTCGACGTCACCTGCTCCTGCGGCGTGGCCACGGCGCGGAAGGCGGTCGAGGTGATCCCTCTGATCCGGGACGCGGACGAGGCGCTGTACCGCGCCAAGCGGATCGGTCGCGACCGGGTGGAGATGCACGCGGGCACGACGGCCGCCGTCGTGTAGATGCCAGAGCACCGATTGCACGCTTCGCGTGTTAGAGCGGTGTCAACGTTGGTAGCGTCGCTCCTCGAGGCGGGATCGGCGTCATCTGGAGAGAAAGGACCTCAGTTGTTGTTACGGAACTCTGTCGCCGCGCGGGCCGGGATGGCTGTGGCCGCGGTGGCCGCCGTCGTGCTCGTGGCCGCGCCGCTGGCGTCGGCCAAGGCACCCGCCCCGCGCTACTACGTGTCGCTCGGCGATTCGCTCTCTCAGGGCGTGCAGCCGAACGTGTCCGGGCTTTCCCTGGAGACGAACCAGGGCTACGCGGATCAGCTGTACACGATCCTGCGCGGGCGCGTCCGCAATCTGAAGCTCGTCAAGTTCGGCTGTCCCGGGGACACGACGACGAGCCTGCTCACCGGGAAGGGCAACGCGCTCGCCGCGAAGTTCTTCAAGTGCAACCGCACGGGGGGCTCCCAGCTCAAGGCCGCCCAGCGCTTCTTCAAGGCGCATCACAAGCGCGGTGAGGTCGTGCTGGTCACGCTCGACATCGGCGCCAACGACGTCGATGGGTGCACCGCACCGGGCGTCAACGTCGCCAAGTGCGTCGCCACCGGCCAGAACAACATCAAGACCCTCACGCCGAAGATCCTGAGCGGAGTCCGCACGTCGGTGGCCAAGGGCACGAAGCTCGCGGCGATGACGCTGTATGACCCGGTGCTCGGCGGCTACTTCAGTGCGAACCCGGCGACCCGGGCGCTCGCCAGCGCGTCGGTCACGCTGCTGAAGGGCATCAACGCCACGATCGCCTCGGCGAACAAGGCGGGCGGCTTCGTGACCGCCGATGTCGCGGGCGCGTTCGCCAGCTACAGCACGGCGCCCGTTCAGGCGAACGGCACGACGATCCCGCGCAACGTCGCGCGGGTGTGCGCGTGGACGTGGGCGTGCACGACGCCGCCGAGCGGCCCGAACATCCACGCGAACAAGAACGGCTACGCCGTCATCGCGTCGGCGTTCGGAAAGGTCATCGGGCGGCTCAGCTAACGGGACGCTTCGCGCGGCGCCATCCGCTAGCGCAGGATGGGGAGGCTATGGCCGGTCGGCGTGACTGCACCCACGTCGGCCGGCCCGCCGCGCAACGGCCCGACCTTGACCGTCGCGTTGTGGCGCTTCTGCGCCCACTGCGGACCGCCGGCGCGTAGTGCGAATGGCGTGCCCGCGGCGGCCTTGACGAGGCCCCAGTTGCCGTTCGACTGCTGGATGAACACCGACTCGTGGGCCGCGACGATGCACGCGTTGGTGCTCACGAGCACCTGAGAGCCGCCGCCCACCCGGGGGAGCCGTTGCTCCGGGCCGCGGTAGGTCGCGAGCAGTGCGACCGGCGGCTGGTCGGCGGTGACCGCCAGGTCAAGGATGTGCCGGTGCGTCGGTGAGCGTCCACCGTTCCATGCGGTCGCGCAGGCGGTGATCGTCGGTGCCGCCCGTGCGGGCGCGCTCTGGGTGCTGCTCGTCTGGGTTGTCGTGCTCGCGGCGGCCGAGGTTGTCGACGCCGGCAGGGTCGAGGTCTGAATGCCGCCCTTCTTCGACGAGCTCGAGGATCCGACGATCACGATCACCGCGAACACCGCGATCACGAGCACCGACGGCAGGATCTGCTTGCGCATCCGCTCCGACATCGGCACCGGCAGCCCCTTGCCCTCCCACTTGATCGGCCGGGTGCGCGGCGTCGGCTCCTTGCCGGGGGGTGGGGGCTCCGGCGGTGGGAGGGCCGCCTTCTCCGGGTTCGCCTTCTCCCAGTCACCGCGCATCGGCAGCATCGCGCGCATCGCCTCGAGGTTCGCGCCACAGACGCAGAAGTCCTTATCGGTCGCCGGGCGGCCGCAACGCGCGCACACGCGCGTCTCGGGGTCGATCGACGGTGGCGGGGGTGGCGCCGCGTCCGGCGGATTGGCGGCGTCGCTCATCGCCGGAACTCCTCGACGGGGATGAACCGGGCGGCGGCACCGCCGGTTTCGTTCGCGTACCAGCGGTCTGCCCGCACAGTCGCCTCCATGATCCCGCGATGCTAGTGCTGAGCGAGGATGGCGGCCTCGTCGCCGCCGGGATTGGCTTTTCGGGAACACCCCCTGTTCCCGAACGGACAATCCTCCCGCTACTGAAAGTCGAACCGCGGCGCGAGCGGGCCGGTGGGCGCGGCGGCGGCGTGCGCGAGCGGCACCGTGAGCGGCTCGTCCAGGGCCGAGGTGTTCCCGGCCCAATCCCACGCGTAGACCGTAAGCCAGTAGCGCCCGCGGCGCAGGGCGGCGAGTGGCAACGGCCGCGTCAGGCCGCCCGCGAGCCAGTAGACCCAGTTCGGAACGCATCGGATGTGGAAGGCGAAGCAGTTGTAGCCGGGGTTGGCGGCACCGGGGGCGAAGATCACCGACTTCAGTCCGGGCGGATAGTTCTGCGATCCGCGCAGGGCCCACTCGAGCGGCGTCAGCGCACGACCGTGGCGGTCGTAGAGCCGCCACGCGAGCGCGGCGGGCGCCAGCACCGGGATTTGGAAGCTCGCCCTCTCGACGAAGCTCTGTGGATCGAACGCGCCGACGATGACGCGGCCGTCGGCGTACACGCGCGGCGCGCCGATGACCGGCGGCTCTGAGTCGTGGTAGGGCCGGAGGCTGCCGCCGGGCCGGAGCGGATTGATGTACGTGCCGTGGCCCTCGGAGACGGCGACGTGCTTGAAGTTGTAGAGCACCCATCCGAGCTTGGTGCGGTATGCGCTCGCGTACTGGCCCTCGCGCACGGTTGGGTGAATGTGCCAGTAGTCGAACGCGCCGACGTCGACGTTGACATCGCCGGTGCCGTCGTAGCGGATGTGGACGACGCCGGACTGGATCGGGTACACGTTCGTGCCGTTGTGCGCGACGACGTCGACGCCGACGTGGAAATTGGCGGGGCGCAGCTCGTTGATGCCGGCGCGTAGGGCGTGCTGGCGGTGAAACGGTCGGATCGGCCAGCCCGGGATCGCGCCCGGCGCCGTGCAGCCGACCGAACACGGAAGGCCGTCGGCCCAGAACGGCACGAGCCGATCGCCCGGCCGGGTCTCACGCTGCCGGGGGCTGATCGCGAACGGCCAGATGTCGAGACGGAGGCCGCGGGCGTCCGCGATCGCGGTATACCTCACGCGCGAGGTGATCCGCAGCGACGGGCGCTTCGCCTTGGCGGCGAGGATCGGGTCGTTGGTCGTCGTGGCGCGCGTGCGGTTCGCCGACGGGTTGCGCTCGACGTTGAACCGCGTGCCGGCGTGCTTGGCGAGCGCGAGCATCTCGGGCGTGAGCACGAGTGCCCGCCGGGCGTGGCCGCCGGCGCGGATCTCGACGCGCCCGCTCGTCAGGCGCACGGCGAGCAGCTTCGGCCGGCTGGCGTGGCGGCCGGAGCGGAGCAGGACGCGCGCACAGTCGAGCCGGAAGTGGGCGTGGGGGACCGTGTAGCGATTGCCGCTCAGCACGAATCTGAACCGCGCCGGGCGCGAGACCCGGACCGCGTCGCCGGCCTGGAGCCACAGCTTCTCCTTCGGGGGCGGCCGGCGCGGCAGCGCGTGGCCCTGCCGGGTGACGACGACGTGGGCGGGGATCCGGTGCACCGGGACGTGCACGGCACACGCGGCGATCATCGGGTCGTCATTGCCCCACTTGCCAGGCCGAAGCCGCCGTCGACGCGGATCACCGCGCCGTTCAGGTACGCCGCGGCGGGAGAGAGCAGGAAGCTGACGACACCGGCGAGCTCGTCCGGCTCGCCGAAGCGCCCGAGCGGGATCGTGCGCGCGACAGAGTCCTTGAGCGAGTCCGGCATCGCCGTCACCTTCGGGGTCGCGATCATCCCGGGCATCACGACGTTGCAGCGCACGCCGCGTGGTCCCCACTCGCCGGCGAGCGTCCGCGCGAGGCCGACGAGTCCCGCCTTGGACGCGCCGTAGGCGACCTGACCCGGCAGTCCGATCTCCGCGGCGACCGATGAGATGACGATGACGCGTCCGTCGCCGGAGGCCTCCAGCGCCTCGAACGCCGCCTGGGCCACGTAGAACGCGCCCGACAGGTTGGTGTCGAGATCGCCGCGCCACGCCTCCTCGGAGAACCGCTCGGCGCGGTGGATCGTGTCGACGATCCCGGCGTTGGCGATGACCGCGTCGCAGCCGCCGTCGAGGATGTCGATCGCGCGGGTGACACCCGCGTGGACCGCGTCGCGGTCGCGGACGTCGAACTCGATCTCGGCGCCGCTGCCCGGACGATCGCATTGGGCGACGGCCGATCCGGTGGCGGTGAGCGCCGCGACGATTGCGCTGCCGATCCCGCCCGTGGCCCCGGTGAGGATCACCCGGCGCCCGGACGGCGCGGTGCTAGCCGTGGGCATCCGAGCGTTCCAGTCCGTGGCGCTCCCAGTGGCGGTCGGGGATGTCGGCCGGGTTCTTGTACCAGTACCACGTGCACGGATCCCGACCGAAGTCGTCCGGGGGGTCGCTCGGGTACAGCGGGTATCCGATCCACTTGATCGGGAGCGACTCGTTCATGAACGAGCAATGGGTGCAGTAGAGCGGGAAGCCCTCTCGGCCGTAGCTCCAGTCGTGTGCCGCCTGGGTGACGCCGAGCGCGTCCGGACCCTCGTAGCGCCCCATCCGCACGAGCCGCTGTCCCGAGCCGCACGGGTTCATCGCGAACGTGAACTTCTCCTCGTCTTCGGTGACCGTGAACGCGCCGGGATGCGGGCCGGTACCGCTGCACGAGTGCGCGCGCCAGGTCGCCGCAAGCGCGTGGACGATCTGCCTGCGGTTGCGCGCGGCGATCGTCTCGACGTCCCGCTTCCAACCGCGGCCCTGGCCCGAGGTCCACGCCTCGGCGACACCGTCGTCGCCAAGTCGCTCCTGGACAAACGAGATCAGCCCGCCGATCCCCTCGACCATGAGATCGTGCAGGTAGCGCCACTCATGCTTCATCTCCTCGCACAGCGCTCGCGCCTGCGCGATGTCACCGCGATCGAGCGCCTCGATCGCGCGGTCCATCGTCGGACGCGACATCTGTGCGAGTTCCTCATCGCTGAACCACCGGTCGCTCATTCTTGAAAACCCCCTTCCAAGGAGTCGCCGCACGTGCATTTCCAAACGCTGCTCTACGCCACCGACGGACCGGTCGCGACGATCACCCTAAACCGTCCCGATCGGTTGAACACGATCGTGCCGCCGATGCCGGAGGAGTTCGAGTCGGCGGTCCGCGCCGCTTCGGGCGACGCGTCGGTCAAGGTGATCGTCGTGCGCGGGGCCGGTCGGTCGTTCTGTGCCGGGTACGACTTCGGCGAGGGCTTTCACCACTGGGATCACATGCTGACGACCGACGGCGAGTGGGACCCGGGCAAGGACTTCGTCGCGACCGGCGCGTTCGCCGGTCCGACGGAGCGCTTCATGAGCATCTGGCGCTCGCCGAAGCCCGTGATCGCGCAGGTGCACGGCTGGTGCGTCGGCGGCGGCAGCGACATGGCGCTGTGTGCCGATCTGATCGTCGCCTCGGAGGACGCGCAGATCGGGACGCCGTACTCACGGATGTGGGGGTGCTACCTGAGCGGCATGTGGCTCTACCGGCTCGGCCTGGCGAAGGCGAAGGAGCACGCGTTGACGGGCCGGCCGCTGTCCGGGCGGGAGGCGGCCGACGTTGAACTGATCAACCGCGCGGTGCCGTTCGACGAGCTCGAGTCGACCGTGCGCGGGCTGGCGGAGGAGCTGGCGAGCGTTCCCGCATCGCAGCTGGCGGCGATGAAATTGATCGTCAATCAGGCGTACGAGAACATGGGCCTTCACTCGACCCAGACGCTCGGCCCGATCCTCGACGGGCTGATGCGGAACACGCCGGACGCCCACGCGTTCATCGGCAAGGCGAGCTCGGAGGGAGTCCGTTCGGCGACGAACGAGCGCGACGCGCATGTTCGGCGACTACTCGATGGCGGGGACCGATCGACGGCCTGACCCGAACCACGTGATCGAGCCCTGACTCTCGGAGCCATGACGGTGGAGCCGTAGTTATCGGCAGCGCATCCCGTGAAATCCACGGTGGCAGTGACATGCGTCACACAACTACCGTCACATCTATGACCGCGATCAAAGAACGCCTCACCCCACTGGACACGACCTTCCTTGAACTCGAGCAGTCCGACGAGTCCTCGTCGATGCACATTGGTGGCGCGCTCGTGTTCGACCCATCGGCTGACGGATCCGTCCCATCCGTCGACGACGTGTGCGCGCTGCTCGAGGAACGCTTCGGGATTCTCCCGAGCTTCCGCTGGCGGCTGTCTGACGTGCGCCCGCATGGGCTGCTCCGCCCGATGTGGGTGGAGGATCCGACCTTCGACGTCCGGGCCCACGTGCGCCACGCGACGCTGCCCGCGCCGGGCGGCGACGCCGAGCTGCAGGAATGGCTCGCCGACTTCTGGACCCATCGGCTCGACCGGACCCGCCCGCTGTGGGAGATGACGATCGTCGACGGGCTCGCCGACGGTTCGCTGGGTGCTCGCCACCAAGACCCACCACGCGATGGTCGACGGCGTTGGCTCGATGGACATCGGGCACATCCTGCTCGACGCCGAGCCTCATCCGGTGAAGTCGCCGGTGCCGCCTGAGGCGCCGGAGGCGTCTGAGGAGTCGGCCAACGGGAATGGCGGACTGCAGCTGCCCGTCCCCGACTGGGTGCCGGCTGCCCTCGGGGCGGCCCGCGACGCGGCACGCGGAATGGTCAGCACGGCGCTGCACCCGCGTCGGATCGTCAAGGCGGGTGAGGCCGCGGTCGCGATGGGCGAGTTCCTCTGGGAGGACGAGATCCAGTCCGCCCGCGGCGCGTCGATCAACGTGCCGATCGGGGCGACGCGTCGCTTCCGGGCGGTCCCGTTCGAGCTCGAGCGGGTCAAGGAGATCAAGGCCGGCCTCGGCGGAACGGTCAACGACGTCGTGCTCGCGCTCGCGTCCGGCGCGCTGCGGCGCCTGCTGGAAACGCGCGGCGAGGAGCTCGACCAGCCGTTGCGGGCGATGATGCCGGTCAACCTGCGCCTCGACGACGACGGCAACCTCGGCAACCACGTGACGTCGCTGTTCGTCGAGTTGCCGATCGGCGAGGCGGACCGGCGGACTCGTTACTCGCACACGCGGGCGAACGCGACGGCGCTCAAGTCCGGCTCGGGAGCGCTCGGCGGCGAGACGCTCGTGATGACGTTCGGCCTGCTGCCGCCGATCCTGCATGAGTCGATTTCGCGGTCGCTGTTCGCGCCCCGGCTGTTCAACCTGACGATCACGAACGTCCCCGGGCCGCAGATCACGCTGTACTCGCTCGGCTGCCGGATGCGTCGGATCATCCCGCTCGTGCCGCTGTTCGCCGACCACGCTGTCGGGATGGCGATCGTGTCCTACGACGGCGAGCTCGTGTTCGGCATCAACGCCGACTACGCGACGATGCCCGATCTCGAGGTGCTCGTGGATGCGCTGCATGACGAGTTCGAGGAGCTGCTCGCGCTCGCGCGCTCCGGCGCGGCGGCGGGGGCGGGGGCGTCCGCCTAGGGCGTCTATGTGTTGTTGGCCTAGCGGCTGCCGTTGGAGTTCCCGAGCGCGGTCCACACGCGCTCGGGCGTCATCGGCAGCCGACGCATCCTGACGCCGCCGGTCGCGGCCGCGACCGCGTTGGCGACCGCCGCCGGCGCGGCCACCACGGGCGCCTCGCCGACGCCCTTGGCGCCGTACGGGCCATCCGGGACCGGCACCTCGACGATCATCGTCTCGATCACGGGCGTGAAGCCGCTCGTCGGCAGCGCGTAGTCGACGAGCGTGCCGGGTCGCGGTGCTGACGACGAGCTCACCGTCGGGCTCGAGCCACGCGGTCGCGGCCTGCGGCTCCAGATAGCCCTGGTAGACCCACGGTGTCGTGAACCGGGCCTTGACCGTGATGTCGCTCGCCGCGAGTTCGGCCTCGGTGTCGCCGTCGGAGAGGCTGGCGGTGGCCCTGACGTTGTCCGAATAGGTTTCGTGGAGCTCAGCGGCGGTGACCGATGCGTGGGCGTCTGTGAGGTCAGAGCCGGCGTCGCCGGTTTCGTCGGTTTCGTCGGTCGTTGTCTTGGCGAGGGGCGCGTCGGGGTGGGTGGCGGCCTCGAGATCGAGCACGGGCGTGAGCGGCTCCAGTTCGACCTCGACTCGCTCCGCACCGTCCTCGGCGCAGGCCTCGGTCTCGGCGACGACGATCGCGATCGGCTGGCCGGCGTACAGGACCTCGGACTTGGCCAGTGGCTCGTAGGCCCGGCCGGTGCCGGAGGCCTTGATCGGGAGGTCCTGAGCGGTCAGGACGGCCGCGACGCCGGGGGTTGCTTCCGCCGCCTCGGTGCCGATCGCCGTGATCAGCGCGTGCGCCTCGTGGGAGAGGACGAGCCGCGCATGGAGCAGCCCCGGAACGGGGAGATCGGCGGCGAACCGCGTCTGCCCGCGGACCTTCGGCTCGGAGTCACGCCTGGGTGTCGAGACGCCGATCGCGGCCACGATTTCAACGTAGCCGTCGGCCCGCGGTGCGGCCCTCGTAGGCTTAGTCGGGGACGGACATGACGATCGAGCGACCTTTCACCGGGATGAGGCTGGACCGCGCGAGCACGGAGCGCAAGGACCCGGGGTGGATCGCGGAACTGTTGGCGGACCCCGGGGCGCTGTCGCTGCTTGCGGGTCGGGACGCGGTGGTGGTCGGGAATGACGGCGGCTGTGGGCTGCTGCGCGCCCCGGCCGTGCCGTCATCGCTAGGAGACGCGATCCTGCTCGGCCTCGACGATCGCCGCCCCGTGTTCGCGATCGATCTTGAGCCGCTGCCGGAGGACCAGCGGTCGCGGATGATGGACGGTGGGGAGCTCATCGGCCTGCGCGATGCGGGCGCGCGGCTGCCGCATTCCGAGGCGGGGCTGGCGGCGTATGTGACCGGGCTCTTGAACTGGCACCGTCGCCATCGGTTCTGTGCCAACTGCGGAGCGCCGACCGAGATCGAGGAGGCCGGCTATTCCCGCCGCTGTCCCCGCTGCGGGGCGCACCACTTCCCGCGCACGGATCCGGTCGTGATCATGACCGTCGAGCACGACGGCCGGCTCCTGCTCGGGCGGCGGACCGGTTGGCCCGCGGGGCGCTGCTCGGTGCTCGCGGGGTTCGTGTCCCCGGGCGAGTCGGCCGAGGAAGCGGTCGTCCGGGAGGTCGAGGAGGAATCGGGCGTGGTCGCCCGCGATCCGGTGTACGTCGCGAGTCAGCCGTGGCCGTTTCCGTCGTCGTTGATGCTCGGCTTCGACGCGGTGTCGGATGGTGGTTCGCCGGTCGCGCGGGATGGTGAGCTCGAGGCGGTTGCGTGGTATCCGCTCGAGTCGGTCCGGGCCGCCCTGAACGGCACCAATCCGGACCTGCTGCTGCCGCCGTCGATCTCGATCGCGCGGTACCTGATCGAGCGGTGGGTGGCCCGGCACGACGGGTGAGGTGTTGGGGGGCCGCTCGGCTTGTGGCGCCGTGCGGGTTGCCGCGGCGGGTTGCCGCGGCGGGGTTGCCGCGGCGGGGTTGCGGCGGGTCCCGGCTCGATGTGAATGGCGATTCACCTCGGACAGGCCGAGGTCCGCCTCCAAACTTCGGGCGGGATGGCGTCCACACGGCGGTCAGTCGCCGTGATCCGCCGCGTGCGGCCTCTGCCGTGCGCGGCAGCGACACCGGCGCTTAGTCCCGATGGCCGAGCCCGCGCCGGTGGATCGGGATCTTGTGCTGGGCGATTCAGACGGTGGACCGCAACACTTGGGTTCATCGTGTCAGCCGGGTCGCAGCGGCGGGGACGAATGCCATCAGTTGCCGGCGTCGCGCGCCCCGCGGGGCGATGAATTCCAATTCACCGCCGGGGGGTGGCGGCGAATTGGGATTCACCGCGACCGGAGCGCCTTGCCGCGGGCCCCGGCGCGCGCATCGGCGTCGGGGGCATCGGCGGCGGCAGGTTCGGTCGCGGCCAGGACGGCCTCGACCTGGTCGGCGTCCATCCACATCTCCCAGCGCCCCGACGGTGACTCCCGCTCGGACAGGAACCGGTACGGCCGGCGGCCGTCGAATTCCACCTGACGCATGTGCGCGACGCCGCCGAGGACGGACGCGATCCGGCGCCGGGGCCAGCCGATCGCGTCCTCGATCGCTGGAAACGGCCGGGGACGGTCCGGCGCTGCGGCCAGGCCGTCGAGCAGCTCGCGCATCAAGGGGCTGCAGCGATCGTGGAACCGGGCGATCTCGTCCGCCTCGGTCATCGCGTTCTCCGGCGCGTGCTCGCCCGCCAGGCGCGCTCGTCTCGCCTTCCGTCTCCTCACCGCCATGCCTCGATCGAGCGCAGCCCGCCGTCGGCGCCCAGCACCGGGTCGGCATCCGGCAAGGCCACGGCCGCGATGTTCTGCCGGGCATTGTCGAGCTCGGACGGATCGCCGCGGAGCAGGTCGTAGTTCTCCTGACCGGGCGGGTAGGCGCCGATGACGAGCAGACCGGACCCGCTGTCCTCGCGCTTGTGGCCGGTGCCCGCGGGCAGCACGAGGACATCGCCGGCGCGGACGTCGAGCGTCTCGCCGCCAGGTCCTCCGAGCGTGACCCGGGCCGCGCCGCTGACGATCCCGAGCGCCTCGTGCGCGTTGGAGTGGAAGTGATGAAACGGAAAGATGCCGTTGCGCCAGGTGCCGCCCCAGCCGTGTGAGCGGAACAACCGCTCGCAGCCAGCCGGGTCCTCGACGATCTCGGCCACGTCGTGCTGGACGACGACCGGCAGCGTCCGGTTGTTCGGGATCCCCTCGCTGGTCTGGAAGAAAAGCTGCTCCATGTCAGTCTGAACGGTTAGCACGTCACGCATTAGAGTGCACGACGGGACCATGAAGATCCACGCAATGACAACCGGGACCGTGTCGCTGAAGCACGCGTTCCTGTACGCCTCGACCGGCTTGCGACGTCAGCCGGACCTGCTCCTGCCCGGGAAGTGGTACCCGCCGGCACCGATCCACTGCTGGGCAATCGAACACGACGGCCGGCTGCTGCTCGTGGACACCGGCGAGACGGCCAACGTCAACGACGTCCCGTTCGCGCGGTTTCAGGTGCAGCCGGAGGACGAGCTTCCCCGCGCGTTCGCCGCGGTGGGACTTGACCTCGGCGATGTCGACACCGCGGTGGTCACGCACATGCACGGCGATCACATCGACGGGGCGGTGCATCTCAACATCCCGGTGCTCGTCCACGACGACGACCTCGCGTTCACAAAGACGAAGCAGGCGCGCATGATGATGCGCCTGCTGCGCCAGCCGATCCCGACCCGGCCGGAGTTCACCCCGTTCGCCCTCGACGGCGGGCCGTTCGGCACGTTCCCCCGGAGCAAGCAGCTGAGCGACGACGGCCGGATCATCGCCGTCGACACCGCCGGTCACACAGTCGGCCACATCTCGGTCATCTGCATCGACGACTCCGGCCGCCACGTGATGCTCGCCGGCGACACCACGGACACCGTCGAGCAACTCCGGGCGCGGCGCGCTGACGCCGTCAGCCCCAAGCCCGAAGTCACCGTGACGACCATCGACAGGATCCTCGCCCACGCTAACGACCACCCGACGGTTTACCTTCCGTCCCATGATCCCGAGTCAGTCGCGCGTCTGGAGAACGGAACGACGCTGTAGGTGGGGCCCCGCGGTCGCCGTGGCGGCCGTGGCTCTGCTCGTCGGTGGTGTCCTCGGCGGTTGCGGCGGCAGCGGTAGTTCCGGCGCTGCCACGGCAGCCGAGCATTCAACGAGTACGAGCACGTCGAGCAACGGCACGGGCACGAGCACGAGCACGACGACGACCTCCACCCACACGGCCAAGCCGAAGCCGAAGCCGGTCAAGCTCACCGTGGAGGTCAACGGCGACATCCTCGTCCACTCGCCGGTCTGGCAGCAGGCGCTCGCCGACGGCCACGGCAACTACGACTTCCGGCCGATGCTCCGCGAGATCCGGCCGTACATCAAGAGCGCGGACCTGGCGATCTGCCATGTCGAGACGCCGATGACGCCGCGGCCGCCGCAGGGGTATCCGGTGTTCAACACGCCGACCCAGCTCGCGACGGCGATCCACTGGGCCGGCTATCGGATCTGCGACACGGCCTCGAACCACTCGGTCGACATGGGGCAGTACGGGATCGACCAAACCGGGCGCACGCTCGACCGCGCGGGGGTCCTGCACACCGGCTCGTTCCCGTCGCCGAGCGCGTCGCGACGCATCCTCATCACCCGGGTCAAGGGGATCAAGGTCGCGTTCCTTGCGTTCACCGAGATGACGAACGGGATTCCGTTGCCGCACTCGTGGTCGGTCAACCTGGCGCACGTTGGCGCCGTCGAGCGGGACGCTCGGGCGGCGCGACGGGCCGGCGCCCAGGTCGTGATCGTCAACTTCCACTGGGGCGACGAGTTCGTCACGCAGCCGAGCGCGTTCCAGCTCGACCTCGCGCGGCGGCTGACCGCCGACCGCGACATCACGGCGGTCGTCGGACAACACGTGCACATCGTGCAGCCGATCGAGCGGGTCAACGGCAAGCTCGTCGTGTTCGGCGAGGGGCAGATCCTGTCCAACCAGTCCTCCGCGTGCTGCCCGGTGCAGAGCGAGGACGGAATGCTCGTGTTCCTCCACATCACCGTGCGCGGCAACCGGTCAAGCCTGACCGGTATCAGCTACATGCCGACCTGGAATCGACACCCGGACTACACGGTGCTGCCGATCGGCGACGCGCTCAAGCGCCATCAGGAGTCCGCCAGCGTGCTGCAGGCCTCGTATCACCGGACGACGGCAACGGCCGGGCGGATCCCGCATCTGCTCGGGCCGATCCCCGGGCGCCTGCGGTAACGGGGACCGATCCCCGGGCGCCTGCGATAACGGCAGCCATCGACCAGAGCATCACTCCAGAGTGATACTCTGGCCGGGCGAGATGGCCCCCGCCTCTGTCCGGACCAGGATTCTCGACAGCGCGCTGTCGTGCTTCATCGAGTTCGGCTACGACCAGACGACGATCGCGCGGATCCGGGAGCGCAGCGAGGTCACGAACGGCGCGCTGTTCCATCACTTCCCGAGCAAGGAGGGGATCGCCGACGCGCTCTACGTCGAGGCGCTCAGCTCGTTCCAGGAGGGGCTCTGGGATCTGCTCGGTCGCAAGCCGCGGTCCGTGCGCGCCGCCGTCCGTGGCGTCCTCGCGCACCAACTCGCATGGACCGAGGCACACGCCGACCGGGCACGCTTCCTATACATGCGCGGCCATGTTGACTGGGACACGCCGGCCGGCGCCGAGCTCGCGGCGCGGAATCGCAGCCTCGCCGATGCGTACCGCGAGTGGATGACTCCGCTCGTGCGCAACGGGCAGGTCCGCCCGATGTCGATGGTGATGGCGACGGCGATCGTCGGCGGGCCGGCCCACGCGATCGCGCGGCGGTGGCTCGCCGGAGAGCAGCGCGAACCCCTGAGCGCCTACCTCGACGAGCTCGTCGACGCTGCCGCGGCGGCGCTGAGCGGCACACCGGTGAGCGGCTCCCGCCAGCAGCCCGAGCCGCCACGGTCGGGCCGGATCCGGTTGGAGCTCGTCGCCGAGGACGGGAGCGTGCTCGCCGCCGGCGAGGCGCTCGCCGACCTCACAGCAGCGCCGTCTTCACCGGATACGCGTCCACGATCACGTACGCGCGGATCCGGCTCGGGAGCGTCATCCCCGCCGGCAGGGTCACGTGCACGCCCGTGATGCGACCGCCGCTGCCGACAGACACCTTCGTCTGCGCCTTGTAGTCGAGCGATACGGGCGCAAGGCCGGTCGCCGAGGTGAGCAGGATCGACGCGACGTGCCCGCGCGCGAGCGGCAGACCGCCGCCGCGGAGCACCGCGCTGACGCTCCCGTCGCGACCCGCACCCGGGCGCACGAGTCGCAGCGACGCGACGCCCACCCCGGCCGGCCGGGCCGCCGCGCTTCCGCGATATGCGCTCGAGATGAGGGTGCCGCTCGCCGCCAGCACGTCACTCGGGTTGCAGATCCCGGTGAACTTCAGCTCCGCGCCGTAGTGCGGCACCTTCGAGCACACAGTCTCGGTGTACAGCGAGACGCCGGGCCGGAAGTGCAAGTCGGGCTGGAGCGTGCCGCGGATGTTGAACTGGCGCAGCGGCACGAGCCCAAAGCTGAACGTGAGTGGCACGCTCGGGCTCGAGAGCGTCACGGCTCCGCCGGAATAGCGCCCGGCGACCGGGAAGCTGAACGCGCTGTGCGGATCGACCCGTTCGACCCCGCGGGCGTCGCGCGTCGCGCCGATCACCCACAGCAGCACGCGTGATCCGGACCGCGCGATCGTCGAGGCGATCCAGTCGTAGGAGTCGAACCCGATCTGGTTGACCGACGGCAGGAACGCCGGCATCGGCACCGCGAGGCGGGTGATCGTGAGCGCACTGACCCGCGAGCGCCCGACGCTCAGCGGCAGCGCGCGCCGCCGCGGCGGCAGCGACCCGGCGGTCCGCACCGTGATCGTCTGCGCAAAGTGCCCGGCGACGGGGCCCGCCGGGTTGAAGTTCCCCATGTGCACGCCGTTGTCCGTGTACGCGCCCGCGACGTGGATCCGGTACGTCGTCCCCGGCCGCAGCAGCCCGCGCGGGGTGATGAACAGGAAGTGCCCGTCGCCCGACTCCTGGACCGACACCGCGACTCGCGGCGTCACCGACACGACCCGGTTCGGATTGAGGATCGCCGCGTTGAGGGTCGTGCCGTGTCGGCGCACGATCAACCGCAGGTTGAGCACGGTCGCGGGGGAGACGCCGCGCAGGGCCGTCGTGCCCAACGTGCTGCCGCCCGCGCTTACCGGGAACACCCGGTCGAGCGAGTCGCCGAACTCCTGTGCCGGACTCGTCGAGCAGCGCACATCGCGGCGATGCAGGCAGTAGTCGTAGGGGACGTAGTCGACGTAGCCGTGCTCGCCGGCGATGTAGATACCCGTCCGCCCGAGGGCCGGCGACGCGTTGAGGTCGTTCCGGTCCCGGAGGAGCGGGTTCGTCGGCGTCGTGTCGAACGACCACCGCCGGCGACCGGTCGTGGCGTCGAGCGCGTACAGCTTCCCGTTCGAGGAGCCGACATACAGGATCTGCCGGCGCCCGTGTCCGTCCCCACCACCCGGCGCGGTGCCGAGCACCGGCGAGGAGCGGATCGGGTCGCCGGTGTCGTAGCGCCAGCGCAGGTGACCGTCCGGCGTGAGTGCGTAGACCGAACCGTCCGTCGACGCGATGTAGATCGTCGTCGTGTGCCCGGCCGCGTCAGTCCCGAGCGCGGGGGAGGCGTAGATGTGATCGCTCGTCGCGTACGTCCACCGGGGCGCGCCGGTCGCCGGGTCAAGGGCGTACAGCTTGGAGTCGAAGGAGCCGACGTACACGGTGCCGTCGCTCCCGATCGCGGGGGAGGAAACGACGAATCCGGGGGTGAACGTCTGCCACAGCGGATGGCCGGTCGCGGAGAGCTTGTAAACGTTGAGGTCAAGCGACCCCCAGAACGTCGAGCCGTCCGGGGCGAACGACGGGGAGGTCCACATCGAGCCGCCGGAGGTGAACTTCCACACGACCCGCCCGGAAGGGGAGAGCGTGTACGCCGTTCCGCCCGTGTTCCCCGCGTAAATGTTGCCGCCCGGCCCGAGCGCGAGCGAGCCCTCCCACCAGTCGACCGTCTGGCCGGCGACGGGCGGGACCGATGCCCGGAAGGTCCACAGGATCCGCGGCTTCCCGTGGGACGGGGTCGTCACGTGGTAGAGCCGGTCGTCCCCCGAGCCGAAGGTGAGCGGCGCGCTGCCGAGCCGCGAGTCGAACGCGGAGAGCACGCCGGAGGCGTCGATGATGCCCCCGGTCTTGATCCGCCAGCGCAGGCGGCCGTCCGGTCGTAGCGCGTAGAAGTTCGTGTCGGCGGAGCCGATGTAGACCGTGCCGTCACCGCCGATCAGCGGCGTCGAGAAGATCCCCCGGCCGGTGCGAAACGCCCACGGCCGCTGGCCGCCGTAGCGGGCGACGATTGGGCTGGCGCCGGTGTTGCGCGGGTCGTGGCGCATGACCGGCCAAGGCGAGCGGGAGTCGAGCGGGATCTGCGGCGTCGCGGCTCCCGCCGTGGCGGAGGCGCCGAGGAGCGCGATCAGGGTCGCGAGCAGAGCGGGAAGTGAGCGGGACATGGCCGGTGCAACGTACGGGAGGGCGCTTCCCGCTTCTCAGCAGTGCGCGATGCTACCGCGGATGACCCGCCGCGCGCCCGCCCTCGCTGCCCTTGCCGTCCTCGCCGCGCTCGCCGCGCGCACCCCCGCAGCGTCGGCGGCGACCAACCCGCGGCCACCAACCGTCCCGGCGATCCGCCAGTGGCACGGCGCGAGCGGTGCCCTCCGTGTCGGCGTCAGGGCGCGGATCGCGGTCCTGCCGGGCCGCCGGAACCGTCCGCTCGCGGAGCTTGCCGACCGGCTCGCCCGCGATCTCCGCGTCGCCGACGGGCTGCGGCTGCGCCGTGCCGCCGGCCGACCGCGCCCGGGCGACATCGCGCTCACCCTCGGGGCTCGCGATCGCGCGCTCGGCGCCCAGGGCTACCGGCTCGCCATCGGGCGGACCGTCGTCATCTCGGCGCGGACGGTGACGGGGGCGTTCTACGCGACGCAGACGCTGCGGCAACTGCTCTGGCGTCGCCGGATACTGCCGCGGGGAACCGCGCGCGACTGGCCGCGCTACCCCGAGCGCGGCCTGATGATCGATCTCGGCCGGCGGGTGTATCCCGAGCGATGGATCGAGACCGAGATCGCGCAGATGGCGGCGCTCAAGCTCGACACGCTGCACCTGCATCTCACCGACGATCAGCGCTGGGGCGTGGAGAGCGCGTCCGATCCCGGGCTCGCTTCCTCCGGGGCGCTCACGAAGCGGCAGCTGCGCCGGATCATCGCGGCGGCGGCGCGCAACCACGTGACGATTGTTCCCGAGATCGACATGCCGGGTCACGTCGGCGCACTGCTGCGGCGCCACCCCGGCCTCGAGCTGCGTGGGCTCACGCCTGGGCCAGGAGCGGAGAGTCGCAAGCTCGACATCACGAGCCCCGCGGCGCTCGCGCTCGTCCGCCGCCTGCTCGACGAGTACCTGCCGCTGTTCCCCGGCCCGTACTGGGACGCAGGCGCCGACGAGTACCTCGCGCCCACAGACCTGCCCCGCTACCCGCAGCTGCCGACGTATGCGCGCTCGCGGTACGGCGCCCGCGCCACACCGCAGGACGCGATCATCGGCTTCATCAACGGGGTTGACGGGATCGTGCGCGCCCACCACAAGGTGCTCCGCGCCTGGCATGACGAGCTCCGACCCGGGACCGTCACGCGGGCACGCGCCGACATCGTCGTCGACTGGTGGATCAACATCTCGCCTCTCTCGGACCCGACCCCGCCGACGCCGCAGCAGCTGCTCGCGGCCGGTCACCGGATCACGAACGAGGGCTGGTTCCCGACCTACGACACGGGCGACGCCGGTCCGGTGCAGGGCATGCCGAGCATGCGGGCGGCATACGAGTCCTGGGCGGTCAACGACTTCTGCGGTCCAACGATCAACGGACGGCTGATCGCGCCGTGCGCCGTCATCCCGGCGGGCGAGCGCCGGAACCTCGGCTCCTCGATCAACGCGTGGGACAACCGCGGCCTGACGCCGGGCCAGATCCACGCCTCCCTCGCCGAGCGCCTGCCGGTGCTCGCCCAGAAGACCTGGGATTCGCCTGATCTGACGCCGTCGTATGCGGCGTTCCGCCGGATCGTGCGCGCCGCCGGCGCTGCGGGCTAAACGGACGGCGGCCCGGTCACCGGGCGGATCCGCCAAACCACGGACGCAGGTCGGTGACGGCGAGTTCCTGCTTGGGGACGAACGCGAGGGCGCCGCTCCCCGCGAACGCCAACGCCGGCATCAGCGTCGCGTCGGTTGAGGTGAGAACGACCCGCAGCCGCCGATCACTCTCCACGAGGCGCTTGGCGAGCGCCAGGCCGTCGGTGTCCGGGAGCTGCACATCGACCAGCGCCGCGTCTGGATGCAGACGAGCCGCGGCGGTCATTGCCGCGGCGCCGTCGGCGGCCTCTGCCACCACCTCGTAGCCGCCGGCGCGTAGCAGCACTCCAGCGAGCCTCCGGAACACTGGGTCGTCATCGACGATCAAGACTGAGATCGGGACGCGGGTCATACGGACAGCATGGAGAGCGCAAGGCGGCACAACCATCGGGATATCCCCATGCGGTAGCGTTGCCGGCATGGCGGTCCGAGTCGTTGTCGGCGAGGACGAGCCGCTGGTGCGCGAGGGCGTCGTCCGGGTCCTCGAGCAAGCGGGCTTTGAAGTGGTCGGTGTGGCGGGTGATGCACATGAACTGCTGCGCAAGACGAATGCGCACAAGCCGGACGTCGTGATCACCGACATCGAGATGCCGCCCGACCACACGGATGACGGTCTCCGCGCAGCGATCGAGATCCGGCGCACCCGACCGGGAGTCGGCGTCGTGCTGCTGTCGCAGTTTCTCGAGGATCGGTATCCGCTCGAGCTGGTTGGCGACCGGGCCGAGGGTGTTGGTTACCTGCTCAAGGAGCGGGTCGGGGATCTGAAGCTGTTCACCGAGTCTGTGCACAGGGTGGCGGCGGGCGGCCTTGCGCTCGACCCTCAGGTTGTGCAAAGGATGGTCGGCCGCCGCCGCGCCGAGAGCCCCCTGGACGAGCTCACGCCACGAGAGCGCCAAGTGCTGGCACTCATGGCCGAGGGCCGGTCGAACACCGGGATCGCCGCCGAGCTGATCGTCACCGTCCCGGCGATCGAGCGCCACGTGACGAACATCTTCGAGAAGCTCGGGCTCCGTCAGACGCCGGAGGATCACCGGCGCGTGCTCGCGGTCCTCCAATACCTCAAGCGCGCCGATTGAGGTTGCGGCTGAGTGGCGAGCTCAGCGGAGGAGGCTTCGCCCCTCGGCGCCGAACATGCGGCTCGCCTCCGCGATCCGCTCGGTGAGTGCAGCCTCGGCCGGTCGGCCCCAGCTTCGCGGATCGAAGGCTGATTTGCGGCCGACGCCGCCGTCGACTCGAAGCACGCCGTCGTAGTTGGTGAACATGTGGTCGGCGACCGCCCGGGTGTACGCGTATTGGGCGTCGGTGTCGAGGTTGATCTTCACCACGCCGTACCGGATCGCCTCGCGCAGCTCCGCGGGGGTCGAGCCACTGCTGCCATGGAACACATACTGAAAGCGTGCGCCCGGACGCCGATCGGCGAGCGCGACCTGACCGTCGTGCAGCACCTCAGGTCGCAGGTGGACGGTCCCTCGGTCGTGCACGCCGTGGACGTTGCCGAAGGTCGCGGCAAGCAGGTAGCGACCCCGCTCGCCGGAGCCGAGCACTTCGGCGACGCGCAGCAGATCATTCGTGGTCGTGTAAAGCTCGCTGCCGCCGGCCGGTCCTGTGACACCGTCCTCGGCGCCACCGACGATCCCACACTCGACCTCGAGCACGACGTCGAGCGGCGCGAGCTCGTCGAGCAGCTGCGCGGAGAACTCCAGGTTCTCATTGAGCGGCAGGCGCGAGCCATCGAACATGTGCGAGTGAAACAGCGGCGGGCGACCGTCCCGGCGGCGCCGGCGGGACTCGGCGATCAGTGGACGCACGAACGCATCGAACGCGTCCGGTGGAGCGTGGTCGGTGTGCAATGCGATCAGGACCGGGTAGCGGTCGGCAAGGACCCTCGCAAGCTCGGCGAGCGCTCGCGCACCGACAGCCATATCGTTCACGCCGCCACCCGAGAAATATGCGGCGCCGCCGGTCGTGATCTGGATGATCCCGTCGGAGCCCGCCTCGGCGAACCCGCGCATGGTGCCGTTGAGCGTCTGCGAGGACGTCACGTTGACGGCCGGAAGCGCGTGACCATCAGCGGACGCGGTGTCGAGCATGGCTGCGTACTGCTCCGTGGTGGCAAGCATCAGGCGCCCGCCCGGGCTGAGGAAGGGCCGATCATCCTCGCTGACTGCATAGCCACAAGCACTGCTCTCACCAGATAGCTCGCGCTACCGGGACACCACGATACCGGCACCGGTGGCTGGCCCGCGCGGAGCGTGGGGATAGCCATACAACCTGCGGAAGCGACCTTGGCGCGACGGAGGGCCGGGCGTACACTCGGTCACGCCGTGAGTGAGCGGGGTCAGGGCCGGGAACGCCGTGGCGAAAACGTGGTCGCTGCCGTCCTGCAGGTGACGGCACAGCCCATCTGGGTCGTCGACTCCGATGGGCTGATCCGGTTTGCCAACCCGGCCGCGGTCTCAGCGCTCGGGTATGACGACGCCGGGGAACTGCTCGGCCGTCACAGCCACGAGACGATCCACTACCGCCGGCCGGACGGCAGCGCGTATCCGGCGTCGGAGTGCCCGATGCTGTTGCCCCGCACGACGGGCGAGACCGTGACGAGCGAGCTCGACTGGTTCTTCCGACGTGACGGGTCGATGTTTCCAGTGTCGTTCGTATCGGTGCCGATCGATCTGCCCGAGGGCCGCGGCGCCGTGGTCGCGTTCAATGACATCGAGCGCCGGCGCCGCGCCGAGGAGCAACTGCGCGAGCGCGAAGCGGCGCTGACAGAGCAGCAGGCTGCGCTTCGAGAGGTGGCGACCCTCGTTGCCGGGGACGCGGCCTCGGCCGACGTATTCGCTGCGGTCGCCCAAGCGGTTGGCCGGGTGTTCCGGACCCCCCTGGTTCAGATGTCCCGCTACGAGCCCGATGGGACGGCGACGGTGATTGCGGCGTGGAGCGAACGCCCGCATCCGTTCCAGGCCGGCACGCGCTGGCCGCTCGACGGTCCAACGATCTCCACGCTGGTGCGTGACACGGGCCGGCCGGGGAGGCTCGACGATCTGGGCGGTGTCAAGGGCCGTCTTGCCGATGCGGTGCGACGGACGGGGCTTGGCTCCGTGGCAGGCGCCCCGATCGTTGTGGGTGGCCGCGTATGGGGAGTGATCGCGACCGGCGCCGCCGCGGACCAGCGATTGCCCGTCGACATTGAACACCGGCTTGCCGAGTTCACTGAGCTTGTCGCCAGCGCAATCGCAAACGCCCAGGCGCGCGAGGACGTGCAGCGGCTCGCCGAGGAACAGGGGGCGTTGCGACGCGTGGCGACGGTCGTCGCGCAGGGAGCGCCACGGGAGGAGGTGTTCTCGATCGTCGCTCACGAGATCGCCCGCGTGACTGGGCTCGAACTGATCGTCATGGGCCGCTTTGACCCGGGACGCATGATGACGTCGATCGGTGCCGCCGGCGAGCATCCTTACCAGCCGGGCACCCGCTGGCCGCTCGACGGTGGAAACGTGTCCTCGCTCGTCCTCGACACGGGACGACCCGTCACGATCGACCCGTACGCCGAGATGGAAGGGACGATCGCCGAAGCGGCCCACACGGCCGGGATTCAGTCGGGCGTGGGCGCGCCGATCGTCGTCGACGGCCGCGTGTGGGGGACGGTGTCGGCGGGAGGCACCGACCGCGTTCCACTCCCGCCGGACATCGAGCGTCGCCTCACGCAGTTCACCGAGCTCGTCGCCACAGCAGTCTCCAACACCCAGGCGCGCGAGGAGCTGCGGCGTCTGGCCGACGAGCAGTCGGCGTTACGCCGCGTCGCGACGCTCGTCGCTCGGGGCGCGCCGCCGGCGGAGGTGTTCGCCGCGGTCGCGGGCGAGGTCGCGGCGATCCTCGAGCTCCCGCTCGTGGAGATGTGCCGCTACGACTCAGACGCGACGGCGACCGTGATCGGCGCCGTCGGCGAGCACCCCTTTCAGACGGGCACGCGCTGGACGCTCGACGGCCCGAGCCTGACCGCGCAGGTGGGGCTGACCGGTCGTCCAGCGCGGGTCGAGGATTACACCGACATCGCAGGCAGTATTGGCGACGCGGCACGAATCCACGGCGTGCGTGCAGGGGTTGCCGCCCCGATCGTCGTCGATGGTCGGGTCTGGGGAGTCGTCTCCGCGGGCGCCGGCGAGGGCGTGTCGCTCCAGTCCGACGCGGAGCATCGCCTCAATCAGTTCACCGAGCTCGTCGCCACGGCGTTGTCCAATACGCAGGCGCGCGAGGACCTCGAGCGGTTGGCCGGCGAGCAGGCGGGATTGCGGCGGATCGCGACGTTGGTTGCCGAGGGTGCACACTCGCAGCTGATCTTCGACGCCGTGTGCGAGGAGACCGGGCGGCTGTTCGCCGCCAGCACCGTCAACCTCGTGCATTTCACAACGGACGGCCTCCACGTTGCCATGTCCGGGTGGAGCGAGCGCGGCGTCCATGTTCCGGCTGGGACGACGCTTCCGCTTGACGGACCGACGATCGACACGATCGTGCGCGACAGCGGCGCCCCCGGACGGTGTGACAGCTACGAGGGTGTTGAGGGTGAGCTCGCCGCGCTGATCAGGCGACTTGGCATCAAGTCGGAGGTGGGCGCTCCGGTCACGATCGACGGCGAGGTCTGGGGTGCGCTGATCGCTGGGACCGATCAGCCGGAACCGCTCGCCGCCGGCACCGAACACCGGCTCGCCGGCTTTGCCGAGCTGATCGCGACGGCCGTGTCGAACGCCACCACGAGGAGCGAACTGCTCGCGTCACGGGCCCGGATCGTGACCGCCGCCGACGAGCAGCGTCGGCGCGTTGTCCGGGACCTCCACGATGGGGCTCAGCAGCGGCTCGTCAACGCGGTGATCACGCTGCAGATAGCGCACGGGCAAGCCGGCGTTCCGCCTGGCCTCGCGCCGCTCATCGACGAAGCGTTGCGCCATGCCGAGGCGGCGATCGACGACCTGCGTGAGCTCGCTCATGGAATCCACCCGGCGCTGCTCACGAGCCGCGGGCTGGCGGCGGCCGTCGAGGGATTGGCGGACCGCGCGCCGGTGCCGGTCGAGGTCGAGATCTCCGACCGGCGGTACGCGCCCGCGATCGAGTCGGCGGCCTACTTCGTCTCCGCCGAGGCGTTGACGAACGTGGCCAAGTACGCGCAGGCGTCACGGGTCCAGATCCACGCAACCGTCCACGCCGGCGCGCTCACGCTCATCGTCGAGGACGACGGCATCGGTGGGGCGCGGCTTGACGGCGGGCGGGGACTCGCCGGCCTGCTCGATCGGGTCGCGGCGCTCGACGGCACGCTGACCGTCGACAGCCCGCCGGCGCACGGGACGCGCATCTGCGCCGAGATCCCGCTGTCCTAGACAGCTCCGCAAGGCGGCCCGTGCGATGGGGCGCGCCGCGATTCTGACGCCGTGGGGTTTTCCCAACGTTCGAGGTCGAGCTAGTCCTAACTCGGTGTGGTGATCACGCCATGGGAGCGGCGGCGAGGTCGGCGTACGGTCGCTGGAGTTGCTCGCTCACCGAGCGGGTCCCTTCCAGAGAGGAGCGAAAGCACCATGAAGTCCCACCGCACGGTCGTCGGCCGGCTGTCAGCGTCCGCGGCACATCACCCGTGGCGCGTCATCGCCGTCTGGGTCGTCGCGATGGCCGCCATCGCCGCGCTCGCCGGTCCCAAGCTGTGGCAGGTGACGACCAACGACACCTCCCATTTCCTGCCAACGAAGTATGAGTCGGTGCGCGCCACCCAGTTTGGTCAGGCGCGTTTCGGCCATCTGAAGGACGCCAGCGCGGTCACCGCGCTCATCCGTCGTTCGGATGGCACGGTCCTCGGCCGAGCGGATCGCGCCGCGGCAGCGACGCTCGTCGCCGGGATGGCGGCATGGCGCCCGACGTTCACGTCACGCTCGCACGTGACCGCCGCCCAGCGACAGATCGGTGCGCTGCAGCCGGCGGTCGGACCGCTCGCCGGTCATGGCTCGGACCTGCTCGCCTCGGTTCAGTTCCGCGGGGACGACCAGGATCCCACCGTGCAGAAGGCGTTCAAGCAGTTCCGCGGTCACGAGGGCGCGGCGTTCCGGGGGGCCGGCTTGTCCGTCGGTTTCACCGGGGGGATCGCGAGCACCACCGACCAGGTCGATCACCAGGCGACCACGCGCGGACTGCAGCAGGCGCTGCTGTACGCGGCGGTGATCCTGTTGAGCGTCGTGTTCTTCCGCGGCGTGCTCGCCGCGATCGTGCCCCTCGTGACGGTCGCGACGGTTGCGGCGGGGGCGAGCGGACTCGTCGTCCTCACCGCGTCGGCTTTCGGTTACAAGATCGACTCCGGCCTCCCGTCCCTGGTGACGACGGTCCTGATCGGGATCGGAATCGACTACTTCCTGTTCATGACGTTCCGCTTCCGTGAGCGGCTGCGCGCCGGCGACGAGCGCAAGCAGGCAGCCGCGGCCGCAGGGGAGCGGATCTCGCCCGTCATCGCATCGGCGGCGCTGGCCATCATGGTCGCCTTCGCTGCGCTCGGCCTGGCCCAGTTCGGCCAGTTCCAGGTCCTCGGACCGTCGGTCGCGGTCGCGATCCTCGTGATGCTCCTCGCCGGCGTCACGCTCGTCCCGGCGGTCCTGGCGGCGAGCGGCCGGCGGCTGTTCTGGCCGGCCACGGCGTGGAAGCTCGAGCGGCGCGGCGGGCTGGCGTCGAGGATCGGCGAGCGTGTCGCTCACCGACCCGTGCGCTTCGCGCTGTTGAGCGCGGGATTGCTCACCGTCTTCGCTCTCGCCGCCACCGGCGTCAAGCTCAACTACGACTCCGGCGCCGCACGGGCGACCCAGTCGGCCCGCATCGAGGCGCAGGTCGCACGTGTCCTGCCCCGGGGTGTCATCGATCCGCAGCGGATCTACGTCAGCTCAGCGCGGCCGCTTGGACCGACGGCGCTGAACACGATGCGCGCAGAACTGGCTCAGGTACCGCACGTCGCCCAGGTCTCACCGGCACGGCTCGCACCCGGCTCGAGGGCGGCCGAGATCGACGTCGCACTCGACCTCGATCCCACCGCCCAGGCCGCGCTTCGGCTCGCCGGCCCGGGCGGAAGCCTGCGCGATGTGGCCCACGCGACAGCGCCCGCCGGCGCCGTGGCGATGGTCGGGGGAACGTCATCGGTCTACGCCGATGTCAGCCGTTCGATCACGAGCGATCTGCACGTGATCTTCCCGGTCGCGGGGCTGCTGATCCTCCTCATCCTGATCGGCCTGCTTCGGAGCGTCGTCGCTCCGCTGTATCTGCTCGCCGCTGTCGGGCTCGAGTTCGCTGCCACCCTGGGTGCCGCGGTCGTGGTGTTCCAGGGCGTCGGGGGCGAGCCAGGGATGGCGTTCACGTTGCCGCTCGTTCTGTTCCTGTTCGTCGTGGCGATCGGCACCGACTACAACATGCTCATGTCCGACCGCCTGCGGGAGGAGTTCACGGCGCAGCCGACACCACAGCACGCCGTCTCGGCGGCAATCCGCCACGCGGGCCCGCCGATCGCGGCCGCCGGTCTCGTCCTCGCGACCTCGTTCGGCACGCTGATGATCTACGACGACTACGCCACGCGGCAGATGGGATTCGGGATGGCGATCGGCATCCTGCTCGCCTCGTTCGTCGTGTCGACCGTACTCGTCCCGGCGCTCACCGCGCTCGTCGGCCGGCGGGCATGGTGGCCGAGCACGCTCGGGCGTAATACGTCCGACCAGTCCGCCGATCACCTCGAGGCGCTGCGGCCACTCGTCCACAGTCAGTGAACCGCCGTACCGGCCCCACACCCGATGCCGCCCGCGCCGTCTGGCCGGGCGGCATCGGCACGTCCGGTGAGTCGCCGCGCTACGTCGTGACCGCGGCCGCGCGCGCCTGGGCGCGCAGCACCTTGCGGTCGATCTTGCCGACGGGCGTGAGCGGGATCATCTCGAGGATGTGGATCTCCCGGGGGTACTTGTAGCCGCCGATGTGCTCCCGGCCCCAGGCGACGAGCTCCTCGGAGGTGACCGAGCTGCCGTCGTGCAGAGAGACGAACGCGAGGACCTCCTCGCCGTGCAGCGGATCGGGTCGGCCGACGACGGCCGCGACGGCGATCGCCGGATGCGCGATGAGCGCGTCCTCGACGTCGCGCGGGTAGACGTTGAAGCCGCCGCGGATGATGAGGTCCTTCTTGCGGTCGACGATGTAGAGATAGCCGTCCTCGTCGACGTACCCGACGTCGCCGGTGAACAGCCGGCCGTCGCGGAGCGCGTCGCGCGTCGTCTCCGGCGAGCGCCAGTAGCCCTGCATGACGCCGGGCGAGGACGCCACGATCTCGCCGGGAGAGCCCGGTGGCAGCGCGTTACCGGCCTCGTCGACGATCTCGACGGTGCAGCCCGGCACCGGCCGGCCGACCGAACCGGGACGCTCGTCCCCGACCGGGTTGGTCGAGATGAGCGCCGCCGTCTCGGTGAGGCCGTAGCCCTGGCGGATCGAGACCGACGGCACGCGGCGGCAGAACTCGGCCTCGACCTCGGGCGGCAGCGGGGCGCCGCCCGAGCTGACCCACTGAAGCGTCGAGAGGTCATGCTCCTCCAGGGGCAGCGTCAGGAGGATCTGGAGGATCGACGGGACGACGGCCGCGATCTGCAGCTGATGCTCGGGGATCAGGGAGAGGAACGCCTGCGGGTCAAACCAGCGCAGCAGCACGGCGATGCCCGGCTCCGGGTTGTGCATCCCGGCGAGCGTGATCAGGATCCCGTAGGCGTGCGAGAGCGGCAGCGTTCCGAGCGCGCGGTTGACGCCCGGCACGTGGGCCGATTCGTGGGCGGCGTGGCCCGTGTAGTAGAGGCTCCCATGGGTGAGCATCACGCCCTTCGAGCGACCGGTGGTCCCGCCGGTGTACAACAGCGCCGCGAGCTCGTCGTTCCCCCGGGACACGATCGAGCCGGGCGCCGCGGACTCCAGTGACGAGAGCGCAACAACCCCGCCGGCAGCCTCGCCCGTCGATGCGATGAACCGGACACTGTCGATCCCCTGCACGGCCTCGCGCACCTTGTCGACGAACTCGGGCGTGGTGATCACGGCGGTCGCCTCGCAGTCGGAGATGATGTGCGCGAGCGCGTCGGCGGGGAGGAGGAACATGGCCGGCGTGACGACCGCGCCGGCGCGCCAGATCGCGTTGTAGGCGAGCCCGACCTCGGGACAGTTCGCCATCGTGACCACGACGCGGTCGCCCGGAGCGACCCCGAGCTCGGCGAGCCCCGTCGCGATCCGACTCGCCCGGTCGAACAGCTCGCCGGAGGTGTGCCACTGGTCCTCGAACAGGAGCGCCGGGTAGTCGCCGCGCAGCTCGTAGGAATGCTCGGCGAGGCGGGCGAGGTTGTGATCGCTTGAAGTCATGCGCGGCACCTTACCTGCGGGGCTCGTCTGGGCCAGCCACTCAGAGCGTCCTATCGTGGTCTGAAGCTGACCTTTTGACCGCGAACGATGGGAGCTGGAATGAAGACGCGCACGCTGGGATCGCTGGAGGTATCCGCGATCGGGCTCGGCTGCATGGGGATGTCGGCGTTCTACGGCGCGACCGACGATGACGAGTCGGTGAAGACGATCCATCGAGCGCTCGAGCTCGGGGTCAACTTCTTCGACACCGCGCAGCTGTACGGTCCGCTGACCAACGAGGAGCTCGTCGGCCGGGCGGTCAAGGGGCGCCGCGACGACGTCGTGATCGCGACGAAGTTCGCCCGGCGGATGGACAACGCAAAGCCCGGGGACCTGTCGACGCTGGGTCCCCTCGATGGGTCCGCCGAGCACGTCAAGAGCTCGATCGAGATCTCGCTCCGGCAGCTCGACACCGACTACGTCGACCTCTACTACCAGCACCGCGTCGACCCGAACATCCCGATCGAGGAGACCGTCGGCGCGATGGCCGAGCTCGTCACGGAGGGCAAGATCCGCCACATCGGGCTCAGCGAGGCGGCGCCGGACACGATCCGCCGCGCGCACGCTGTCCACCCGATCACGGCGGTGCAGACCGAGTACTCGATGTGGAGCCGGGATCCCGAGGAGAGCGTGCTGCCGACATGCCATGAGCTCGGGATCGGCTTCGTTCCCTACTCGCCGCTGGGGCGCGGCTTCCTGTCAGGGCGCTTTACGTCTCCGGACGACCTTGACGCGAACGACTTCCGCCGGCACGGCCCTCGCTTCACGGGCGAGAACCTGGAGGCGAACCTCCGCCTCGCAGCGAAGGTCGCGGAGATCGCGGACGAGAAGGGGATCACGCCGGCCCAGCTCGCGATTGCGTGGGTGCTCGCGCAGGGTGAGGACCTCGTCCCGATCCCCGGCACGAAGCGGGTGAAGTACCTCGAGGACAACGCCGGGGCGGTCGATGTCGAGCTCACTGACGACGATCTGAAGCGCATCGAGGCCGAGCTGCCATCGGTGTCGGGCGACCGCTACGACGAGGCCGGGATGGCGTCGGTCAACCTCTAGTCGGGCCGCTCCCGCCGGAGGAGCGCTCGGATCGGCCATCATATGGAGGGGGCAACGTCGCCCCCTCCAGCTGTTTCACCCTCATGCCGCACGCTCCCGACCTCACCGGCGCCGCCCTCGATGACCGCTACGAGCTCCACGCCCTGATCGGCGAGGGGACGTTCGGCCGCGTCTATCGCGGGCGTGATCGCCGACTCGCGCGGCCGGTCGCGATCAAGGTGATCAAGCCCTGGTGGGCGGAGGACCCCGAGTGGGTGCGGAGTTTTGAGCGCGAGGCCCAGCTGCTGGCCTCGATCAGCGATCCGGGGATCGTGCAGATCTTCGATGTCGGGTCGGCGCCGGAGGGCCTGTACTACGTGACCGAACTCGTCGACGGGGAGAGTCTCGTCTCCCGGCTGCGCGGCGGCTGGCTCGATCCCGATGAAGCTGCCGATATCGCCGAGCAAATGGCGCGCGCGCTCTCGAGCGCGCACTATCAGCGGGTCGTCCACCGCGACGTCAAGCCGGCGAACGTGCTCATCTCCTCCGACGGCCGCGTCAAGGTCACGGACTTCGGCGTGGCCCGGCTCGCGGAAGGAAGCACCGACGGCCTCGGCGGCACGGTCGTCGGCACGCCGCGGTACATGGCCCCGGAACAGGCGAACGGCGCCGCGCCATCACCGGCCACGGACGTGTACGGCGTCGGCGTTGTGCTCTTTGAGATGCTCGCCGGGCGCGCGCCGTTCGACGGCGCGACGGCGGTCGAGCTGCTGCATCGCCATCTCCATGACCCACCACCGCCGCTGCCTGCGCACGTGCCGAGCGAGCTGGGCCGAGTCGTCGCCCGCGCGCTCGCAAAGGACCCGGGTGAGCGCTACGCCGATGGTGAGGAGATGGCACGAGCCCTCGTCCGCGCCCGCACCGGGGTCGAGGAGCGCGAGCTCGTCAGCGCCCACCGCGAGAGTGACGGATCTGGCGGCGTCGCCGTACTCGACCGGCCGCCAGCGGCCGTGCGTCCGCCCTCGCCACCCTCGCCACCCACCCCGCCTCGACGTCCCCCGGCAGGCCCACCACCGCCGCCAGGCGATCGGGTTCCCGCGACCCGCGTCGCGCCGTCGTACTCGACCCGCCGCAACATCAACCCTGCCGGTCGCCGTCGCCGGGTCGCGTTGCTCGCGTTCGTCGTCCTGCTCGTCCTCGGGATGGTGGCGGCGGCGATCATGCTCGCGCCTGGGCATGTCCGCGTCCCAGGCCTCCAGGGGATGACGCGTGGCCGGGTGAACACCGTCCTGCGCCGGGCCGGGCTGACCGCGACCTTCGCTCACCGCTACAGCGGCGCTCGCAAGGGGACCGTCGTTGGGCAGTCCCCCGGCCGCGGCACGCGGGTCAAGGACGGCACCGCAGTCACGGTGACCCTGAGCGCCGGTCCCGCGCCGGTGACGGTCCCGTCCGTCGTCGGGCGCATGTCATCCGATGCCGTCCAGACGCTGGACGGGGCCAAGCTGCACCCGGTCGTCGATCAGGTTCCCGCCCCCGGCGTGCCGACCGGACAGGTGACCGCCGAGTCCCCGTCGGCCGGATCAAAGCTGCTGCCGGGCGCGACGGTCACGGTGTCGGCGGCGGAGGCACCTCGGTGGCGCAGCCTGACCGCCTTCAGCGGCCTCGCCCGGACGAGTTCGGTTCCGTTCCGGATCCGGGGAAGCCGTTGGCGGATGGTCTACGACATGGGCTACCGCGGGACCTGCGGGCTGATCTTCTTCTGCTCCGGTCCGAGCGCGACCGTGACGAACGTCCACACCGGCCAGACGGTCCAGCAGTTCAGCCTTGACGAGGGCGCCGGCCGGGTCTGGACGTTCACGACCGGACCGGGCGTCTACCAGGTCACGGTCGCGCCCGGCAGTGATAACGCACACTTCACAGTTCGGGTCCAGGACCGGTACTAACATCGAGTGCGGGCGTGCAGAAGTAGGCGCACGTTCGAAGCTCGGAGGGCCCCAATTCAAGGCAGCGATGCCCTGGGCGATCCCATGGGAGGGAGAGGTTCTCAACCCACGGAGACGCATATGACCGACCCTGAACACACACAGACCGAAACCAACCATCTAGAGCGGGCGCTCGACAGCGCCCGGCAGCTCGCCTCGTCGTCCCCGGAGACCCCGGTGTCGGAGGAGTGGATGCAGGCCGCCACGCACGCTGGCGACCTCTCGGTTCTGGCGCTCGCTCTGACGCGATAAGCGCCCGGAGGCCGTCCCTCGGACGACCTCCACCACCTAAGCGAGTGCAGGCGCCTCGGGTAGGCCCGCCAGGGACGCCTGCATATCCGCCTCGGAAAATTCCGGATCCTCGAGCCGGCCGGCGAGAAATGCGTCGTACGCACTGAGGTCGAAGTGACCGTGGCCGCAGAGTCCGAACAGGATCACCCGTGACTCTCCGGCCTGCTTGGCCGCCTCGGCCTCTTCGATGACGGCGCGGATCGCATGCGCCGGCTCGGGGGCCGGAATGATGCCCTCCGTACGGGCGAACTGCACGGCCGCCTCGAACGTCTCGTTCTGACGGTAGGCGCGAGCCTCGACGAGCCCGGCCTTGACGAGCCCGCACACGAGCGGCGAGTCGCCGTGATAGCGCAGACCACCCGCATGGACCGGCGGCGGGACGAAGTCGTGCCCGAGCGTGTACATCGGCATCAGCGGCGTCAGGCCGACCGTGTCGCCGAAGTCGTACGCGTAGACGCCCTTGGTCAGCGTCGGGCAAGCCGCCGGCTCGGCGGCGATGAACTTCGTCTTCGCGCCGCCGCGGAGGACGCGGCGCATGAACGGGAACGTCAGGCCGCCGAAGTTCGACCCGCCGCCGACGCACGCGATCACGATGTCGGGCTCCTCGCCCGCCATCCCCAGCTGCGCGATCGCCTCCTGGCCGATCACGGTCTGATGGAGCAGCACGTGGTTGAGGACCGAACCGAGCGAGTAGTTCGTGTCGGCGCTCTGGGCGGCAACCTCGACCGCCTCGGAGATCGCGATCCCGAGGGAGCCCGTCGGGTGGCCCTGCTGGGAGCGTCCGGCCGCGGTGACGTCGGACGGTGAGCGGTGCACGGACGCGCCCCAGGTCTCCATCATCGAACGCCGGTACGGCTTCTGGTCATAGCTCGAGCCGACCATCCACACCTCGCACTCGAGCCCGAACAGCGAGCACGCGAACGCCAGCGAAGAGCCCCACTGCCCGGCGCCGGTCTCCGTCGTCAGCTTGCGAATGCCGGCCTCGGCGTTCTCGTACGCCTGGGCGACCGCGGTGTTCGGCTTGTGCGAGCCCGCGGGCGAGCCGCCCTCGTACTTGTAGTAGATGTGGGCCGGCGTATCGAGCGCCTGCTCAAGGCGCCGGGCCCGGTACAGCGGGGTCGGCCGCCACAGCTTGTAGACGTCGCGGACGCGGTCCGGGATCTCGATCTCCGGCTCGGCCGATACCTCCTGACCGATCAACGCCATCGGGAACAGCGGGGACAGATCGTCCGGTCCGGCCGGCTCCTTCGTGCCGGGATGCAGCGGCGGCGGGCGGGTCGCCGGGCAGGTCCGGCATCAGGTTGACCCAGTGAGTCGGAATGTCCTGCTCGCCGAGCACGAACTTCACCTGGGCATCGCTCATGGTCTCTCCTTCGGTTGCCGGAGCCGCGATTCTATGGGAGGGCTCCGATTACCTCGCGGGATGTCGCCTCGCGGGGTGCCGCCTCGCGGGGCGTCGCCGACTGCTGACCGTCGCTGCTGCGCGATCCCGGCCACCGTCAGGCGGTGACGGCGCCGGCCGTCACGACCCGCGCAATCAAGCGGGTCTGGGCGGCCCGACCGTCATCACGCAGGCCGCCGCTGCGTCGCGGTCGTCGCCGACCCACCGACTGCCGCGATCGCCAGCGCGGCCACGGCGGTGCGTCTTGATACGTGCATGTCTACCTCCGACGTCGTTGGCTCCCGACGGCGACCCACGGCGCCCATGCACGCGTCGCCTCCGGCTTTCTCACAGTGAGGACGCCGGCGCGGTGGCGATCCTTCCACGGCCGTCCCTACGATGCGCTGTATGTCCGACGCGGGCAGGTGGTCAACGACGGTTGCGCTCCGCGGCGCAGGCGGCGAGCCGGTCGATTTCGCCCGGACCGTGCTCTCGCACGGTGTCGCCGACCTGCTGCCGAACACGATCGCGCCGGACGGCTCCACGTTCGAGGCCGTCTTGCGGGTTGGCGAGCGCGCGTGGGTCGTTCACCTCGTTCCGGACGGCCCCGCAGCGGCGCGGATCGAGGTGCCGGGTCGCGCCCCGCCGGCGCGGGCCCGCTCCGAGCTCGAGGCCCAGGTGCGCCACATGCTCCGCCTCGACGAGGATCTGAGTGCGTTCTACGCGGCCGCCGCGCTGGAGCCCACGCTCGCCTGGGTGGCGCTCGGCGCCGGGCGGATGCTCCGCAGCCCCACCGTGTTCGAGGATCTCGTCAAGACGATCTGCACGACGAACTGCACGTGGTCGGCGACCGTGCGGATGGTGAGCGCGATCGTGCGGGAGCTCGGCGTCCCGGCGACCGGCGCGCCGGAGCGGCGATCGTTTCCGAGCCCTGCGGCGCTCGCCGACGCCGACGGCACGTTCTTCACCGACGTCGCCAAGGCGGGCTACCGGGGCCCATATCTGCAGACGATCGCCACCGAGGTCGCGGAGGGGCGGCTCGACCTCGAGGCGCTGGCAGACCCCGACCCATTCCGACGATGAGGTGGCCGAGCAGCTGCTCGCGCTCCCCGGGGTCGGGCCGTATGCGACCGCGCACATGATGATGCTCATCGGCCGCTACGGGCGGCTGATCCTCGACTCGTGGACCCGGCCCACGTATCGCCGTCTCGCCGGGCGGCCGCGGATCACCGACAAGGGCATCGAGCGGGCGTTTCGCCGCTACCGCGAGTTCGCGGGGCTGGCGTTCTGGCTGACGCTGACGGAGGACTGGGTGGCGGAATGACCGACGACGCGACCCGGCAGTTCGTGGCGATGATGCCGTTCGCCGAGTTGCTCGGGATCGAGCTTGAGCACGCGAGCGCCGAGCTGCGGGACGACAGCGGTCGCCTCGTCGCTCAGGTGACCCAGGCGCAGGCAGTGCTCGCGGCGGGTAGCCCTTCGGCGTAGGCTTCGCGACCACCTGCCGAGGGAAAGGAGACGAGGGGGATGACGACGTACGAGCCGACGACCGCGTTCGAGGGGCTGATGATGCGCACGCCGCTGCTGGTGCGTGGGATCGCGCATCGGGCGGAGCAGCTGTTCGCCGACCGTGAGGTCGTGACCGTGACGAACGCCGGGGTCGAGCGCTCGACGCTCGGTCAGGTCGCGGAGCGCGCCCGGCGGCTGGCGAGCGCCCTGCGCGATCTCGGGATCCGGCCCGGGGACCGCGTCGCCACGTTCGGCTGGAACTCGCAGCGCCACCTTGAGCTCTACCTCGCCGTGCCGTCGATGGGGGCGGTCCTGCATACGCTGAACATCCGCCTGTTCGACGAGGACCTCCACTACATCGTGTCCCACGCCGAGGACCGGGTGATCGTCCTCGACGCCTCGCTCGCCGAGCGCATGCCGCACTTCGAGGGGGTCGAGCACGAGGTCCTGATGCCGGACGCCGACGCCGAGCGCGACGGCGCGATCGCCTACGAGGAACTGCTCGCATCGGGCGATCCCGGCTTCGAGTTCCCGGACATCGATGAGAACGCGGCCGCCGCGATGTGTTACACGAGCGGTACGACCGGGCGGCCGAAAGGGGTCGTCTACTCCCACCGCTCGACGGTGCTGCACTCGATGATCGCCAACCAGGCCGACGCGGTCGGGCTGCGCGAGCGGGACACCGTGCTCCCGATCGTCCCGATGTTCCACGCCAACGCGTGGGGCCTTGCGTACGCCGGGACGATGGCCGGCAGCAAGCTCGTGCTGCCCGGCCCGAAGATGGATCCGGCGAGCCTGGCGCAGCTGATCACCGACGAGAAGGTGACGGTCTCCGGTGCGGTCCCCACGATCTGGCAGGGGATCGCCCAGCTCGATCCGAAGCCTGACCTCTCATCGCTTGGGCGGATCATGTGCGGTGGCTCCGCGGTCCCGGAGAGCCTGATGCGCTTGTACGACGAGGAGTTCGGCGTCGAGATCATCCAGGCATGGGGGATGACCGAGACGAGCCCGCTCGCCTCGATCAGCCGACTCCCGTCCACCGGACCCGACCCGGGCTCCGACGAGGCGTACGCGCTGCGGGCCAGTCAGGGCCAGATCGTGCCGGGCGTTGAGTTCCGGATCGACGAGGAGGCGGGCGGTGAGCTTCAGGTCCGCGGGTCGACGATCGCGAGTTCGTACTACAACGACCCGACGGGCGCCGACAAGTTCACCGAGGACGGATGGTTGCGCACCGGTGACGTCGCGGAGCTTCGAGACGGCGCGTTCATCAAGCTCGTCGACCGCACCAAGGACCTGATCAAGTCCGGAGGCGAATGGATCAGCTCGGTCGAGCTCGAGAACGCGATCATGGCCCACCCCGAGGTGCTTGAGGCGGCGGTGATCGCGATGCCCGACGACCGCTGGAGCGAGCGTCCGTGTGCCTGCGTCGTCACGCAGGCGGGCAGCGAGCTCGATGCCGACGCACTCAAGGCATTCCTCGGCTCGCGCGTCGCCAAGTGGTGGCTCCCCGACCGGGTCGCGTTCATCGACGAGGTGCCGAAGACCTCGGTCGGCAAGTTCGACAAGAAGGTGCTGCGGGCGCAGCTCGCCGACGGCGCGCTCTGAGCGGTTGCATGCGGCGGTGGACGGCCTCCGCACGAGCCCTACGATGTGAGTTATGTCGCGTCGCATTGTGTATGCATCCAGATTGACGCGGCTGCCGCTGATCAGCTCCGACGGCACCGAGCTCGGCCACGTCGTTGATCTCGTGATCGGCCTTGGCGGCCGCCCACCCCGAGTCAACGGGCTCGTGGTCGCTGTCGGCCGCCGCCGCGTGTTCATCGGGATCGGCCGGGTCGGCGAGATCGGCAACGACGGGGTTCGCCTGCGCCGCGCCACCGTCAACCTGCGTCAGTTCGAGCTCCGCCAGGGCGAGCGCCTCGCGATGGGCGAGCTCGTCGACAGCCGCGTGCGCGGAGAGCGCGTGCTCGACGTCGGACTCACCCCGGCGCCCGAGCCGTTCGCCTGGGAGGTGGCGACCGTCGCCGTCGGCAACCGGCGCGTCCCCGGGCTGCGTCGGGCACCGGAGATTCTCGACTGGAGTGAAGCGGGCGACCTGTTCGCCTACGATCGCCCCGTCGACCGCGAGGTGGCGACGCTCGGCGGCCTGCATCCGGCGGAGATGGCGGCGGCGATCCGCCGGCTTCCGCTCAGCCGGCGCCGCGTCCTCGCCGGCGCGCTTGAGGATGAGCGGCTCGCGGACCTACTTGAGGAGCTCTCTGAGGAGGAGCAAGTACGGCTCGTCGAAGAGCTCGACACCGCGCGGCTCGCCGACGTGCTCGAGGAGATGGAGGCCGACGACGCGGCCGACCTGCTCGCAGAATTCTCCGCCAGCCGGCAGGCTGAGCTGCTCGGGGAGATGGATCCGGACGAGGCCGAGCCGGTACGACGGCTGCTCACCTATAAGCCGGACACGGCAGGCGGCCTGATGACGCCGGAGCCGATCATCCTCGGCACGCATTCGACGATCGCCCAGGCGCTCGCCCGGATCCGCGATCCTGACCTTCCCGTCCCGCTCGCGGCGCAGGTGTTCATCGCCCAGCCGCCGCTCGAGACGCCGACCGGACGCTTCCTCGGCATGGTCAGCTTCCAGCGGTTGCTGCGCGAGGCGCCGAGCAAGCCACTCGGGCGGTGCGTCGAGGAGGACGTCGAGCCGGTGCAGGCGAGCGCGAGCGACCGCGAGGTCGCCAGCCGGCTCGCCGCGTACGACGTCGTGGCGCTGCCGGTGGTCGACGAGGTCGGACGGCTCGTCGGTGCGGTGACGATCGACGACGTGCTGGACCGGGTCCTCCCGGCGAACTGGCGCGCAACCCTGACGGCGAGCTGATGGCACGCAAGGACGATCTCGAACAGCCGCGGGGGACGCCCGGAGGGCCGGTCTACGACCCGGACGCGTTCGCGCGGTTCGCGGAGCGGCTGGCACGGTTCCTCGGAACCGGCCGGTACCTCGCGGCCCAGACGGTGATCGTGATCGTATGGATCATCCTCAATGGCTTCGGGATCGTTCAGCACTGGGATCCATACCCGTTCATCCTGCTCAACCTTGCGTTCTCAACCCAGGCGGCGTACGCGGCGCCGCTCATCCTGCTCGCTCAGAACCGCCAGGCCGATCGCGACCGAGCAGAGGTCGAGCGCGATCGCGAGACGGCGTCCCGCTCGGTCGCCGACACCGAGTACCTGGCGCGGGAGATCGCGGCAATCCGCATCGCGCTCGAGCACAAGGCGGACAAGGACGACCTGCTTGACCCAATCGAGCGGCTCACCCAGGCGCTTGAGACCTTTGAGGAGCGCCCGGCGCTGACGGGCGCCGACTCGCTCTCACAAGCCGAGTCCTCTGAGTGATCCGTGGCGTGGGGACGGCGCAGCGGGGGGTCGGTCGTGGCGCTGCTCGCGGCTGCGCTGATCGTCGGGTGCGGCAGTTCAGCCCACACGACGAGCACGACGAATGCCAGTGCGTCACCGACCACGTCGACCACGGCACCGCTCACCACGAGCACGACGAGCAGCACGACCTCGACGACGACCACGACGACGCACCGCCGCCGGCGCGTGCACAGGTCCTTGCCGCCGGCAAGCGCGGGCGGCTTTGACAACGCCGCCGCGCCCCAGCCGCCGATCGTCCAAAGCCCGATCCCGTTCGGAGCCCAGCGCAAGGCGGAGATGCTCGCCTACGCGGAGCGGCACTACGGGCTGCACACCTATCACCTCAGCGATCCACACGTGATCGTCATCCATTTCACCGAGACGCCCGACTTCAGCTCGACGTTCAACACGTTCGCGCCGGACACGCCGGACTCCGAGTTGCACGAGCTGCCGAACACGTGCGCGCACTTCGTGATCGATCGCGACGGGACGATCCACCAGCTCGTCCCGCTCAACATCATGTGCCGTCACACGGTCGGCCTCAACTACACGGCGATCGGGATCGAGCACGTCGGCTACAGCGACCGCGAAATCCTCAGCGACCCCAAGGAGTTCGGCGCGAGCCTGGCGCTCGTCCGCTGGCTGCGCTGCCGCTACCACATTGCGGTGGCGAACGTGATCGGCCACAACGAGAGCCTCAGCAGCCCCTACCACCATGAGAACAACCCGGCGCTCCGCACCCAGACCCACAACGACTTCAACCGCGCCGACATGGACATCTACCGCTCCAAGCTCGCCTCGATCGGTGGCTGCCCGGTGAGCGGCTGAAAAGCGGCTCAAGATCTGCGCTCAGCTGTCGATAGGACTTTCTAAATGGCGATCACTGAGAAGCAGCCGTGGTGGGAGCGACCCGGACCCTCTCCGTCGGCCCCCGATTTCGATCCTGAGCGTGAGCACCTGCGCGCCGAGCTGGCGCGCTCGTGGCAGTCCCGGCTCGACGAGCGCCGAGAGCGCCTCGCCCACCGCGCCGCCTCCGACTCAGACGAGCCGCCGACCGCAGCCTGAGCGCGCCTGACCGGGCTCCTCAGCCAGTCAGCGTCAGCTCCTGAACCATCGGTTGGGTCTTGTTGCTTCCGCGCGGGCCGCGACGTGAAACCATCCCGGTGTGCAGCCGACCGCCGTCGGGTGGAAGCTGCCACGACGCACAGCCCCTTGGCAGGGCGATCGGACCGGAACGTAATAACCTCGATCGACTTTGTAGCCTTACGGAGCAAATGTCGTCCCGAACCGAAGGAGACCGATGAGCACGACCGACGAGCTGGTCCACAACAACGAGGCGTACGCGGCGTCGTTCGACAAGGGTGACCTACCGCTGCCCCCGGGCAAGAAGATCGCGGTCGTCGCCTGCATGGACGCGCGGCTACAGGTCTACGAGGTCCTCGGTCTCGACGTCGGGGATTCCCACATCATCCGCAACGCCGGCGGCGTCGTCACCGATGACGTGATCCGGTCGCTGGCGATCTCCCAGCGGCTCCTCGGGACCGAGGAGATCATCCTCGTCCACCACACCGACTGCGGGATGCTCACGTTCACCGACGATCAGTTCAAGGCGGACCTGGAGAACGAGACCGGGATCAAGCCGGCCTGGGCGGCCGAGGCGTTCACGGACCTCGACGCGGACGTGCGCCAGTCGATCGCGCGGATCAAGGCCTCGCCGTTCATCCCTCGCACCGACGCCGTGCGCGGGTTCATCTACGACGTTCACGACGGCAAGCTGCGCGAGGTCAGCTGACCGCGCTTCCGCGGGGGGCGACTCGAATAGGGTTGCGCCCCATGCGCGTGTTCATCACCGGGGCCTCGGGCTTCATCGGACGGGCCCTGCTCGAGCGCTACGCGGCCGATGGCCACGAGGTGCGCGGTTGCGACCTCGCCGCCGACCCGGCTCGGGACATCGTCTGCGGTGATGTCGGTCAGCCGGGTGTCTGGCAGGACCACGCCGCCGGCTGCGAGCTCGTCATCCACACCGCGGCGACCGTGTCGCTCCGGCTCGAGCGGCCCGATGAGGTGTGGCGGGCGAACGTCCTCGGCACCGCGCATGCCCTCGATGCCGCGGCGCGCGGCGGGGCACAGCGGTTCGTGCACTTCTCGTCGGTGACGGCGTTTGGTTTCGACTTCCCGGACGGCGTCGACGAGACCTACCCGGTCCACAACACCTACGTTCCGTACCCGGACACGAAGATCGCCTCGGAACAGGTCGTTCTCCAGGCGCACATCGAGGGGCGCGTCAGCGCGACGATCATTCGGCCCGGTGACGTCTACGGGCCCCGCTCCCGGGCGTGGGCGGTGGTCCCGGTGCAGCTGATCAAGGCCCGGCGGTTCACGCTGCCGGGCGGCGGCCGCGGGATCCACTCGCCGATCTACATCGACAACCTGGTCGACGGCGTCGTGCTCGCGGCGGCATCGCCGGACGCGGTCGGACAGATCTTCACGCTCTCCGACGGCGTCGGCGTTCCGTGCCGCGAGTTCTTCAAGCCTCATGCCGACCTCGTCGGGCGGCGCCTGATGACGCTCCCGACGCCGGTCGCGGTCGGAGCCGCGGCCGTCGTCCAGCAGCTCGCGCGGCTTCAGCCCGGGGACAACGACATCAACCCGGGGTCGGTGCGCTACCTGCTGCGTCACGGGACGTACTCCAACGCGAAGGCCCGGTCGGTGCTCGGCTGGGAGCCGCGCGTCGGCGTGCCCGAGGGCCTCGAGCGGACGGTCGCGTGGCTGCGGCCGAGGGCTACGGGCCGGACTGACGCGTGACCGGCGGCGTCCGGAGTTGTGCGGGCGACGTCGCGGTTGACTTCGGGAGTTCACCCCGACCTGGGCAAACTCGCCAAACCCAAACCTTTTGCGAACGCGATCGCCCGTCAGCCGAGCGCCGGGACCGCCGTCACCCGGGCCGCGGCGAGCCGCGCCAGCGTCGCCCGGTGACGCCGAGCGCCGCCGAGCAGCGCCACGTCGAGCTGGGCCCGCTTGTACAGCCAATGCACGTCGGCCTCCCAGGTGAAGCCGATGCCGCCGTGGGCCTGGATCGCGGAGGCGGTCACCTCGCGCCCGGCTTCGGCCGCGGCCGCCGCGGCGAGCGCCGCCGCCTCGGGCAGCCGCTCGGGGTCGGACTCGGCCGCCCATGCGGCGAAGTACGTCGCCGAGCGGACGCTCTCGGTGTCCCGGAGCATCTGCGCACAGCGGTGCGCGACGGCCTGGAAGGAACCAACCGGCACGCCGAACTGCTTGCGGTCCTTGACGAACTCGAGCGTCATCTCGAGCGCCCGCTGGCAGACCCCGAGCAGCTCCGCGGCGAGGATGATCCGCACCCGCTCGGCGGCACCGGCCCCGAGCGGCTCGCCGGCGTCGGCGCCGCCGTCGCCGGACGCGAGTGAGGCGTAGCGCCGCGTCGGGTCGATCGCGTCGATCCCGCTCGCCTCCGCGCCCTCGAGCAGCGACGCACCGTCGCCGTCAAGCAACAGGATGACGTCCGCGCCCTGCCCGTCGGCGATCAGCTCACGCGGGCCGAGGCCGGCGCTCGTCTCGCCAGAGGCAAGCCCCGGGAGCCAGCGCTCGCGCTGAGCGTCGCTGCCGGCCGCATCGATCGCAAGCGCGGTCGCGGCCAGCGGCACGAGTGGGGCGGACGCGCACGCGTACCCGAGCTCCTCGGCGAGCACCGCGAGCTCGATCGTGCCGAGTCCCTGGCCGCCCTGGTCCTCCGACACCGCGATCCCGGACCACCCGAGCTCGACGAGCTCGCTCGAGAGCGCGGCGTCGTAGGTCGCGGACTCGGCCGCCGCGCGCACCTTCGCCCATGGCGAGCGGGCCGCGAGCAGCTCGTGCGCGACGCGCTTGATCTCCTTCTGGTCTTCGGTCAGATCGAAATCCATGTCCCTCTCCTAACGCGCCTTCGGCAGCCCGAGCACGCGCTCGGCCACGATGTTCTTGAGGATCTCGGTGGTGCCGCCCTCGATCGTGTTGCCCCGGGCCCGGAGCAGCTCGTACGCCCACGGGTTGCCGCGCTGCAGCACCTCGGGGCCGAGCAGATCGGCGGCGAACTGGGTCAGCTGCTGGTTGGTCTCGGACCACATCCACTTGGTCAGCGATCCCTCGGGGCCGGGCTGGCCGTACTTCTCGATCGCGGTCAGCCCGCGGTACGCGGTCAGTCGCAGCACTTCGGCCTTCAGATGCAGCTCGCCGAGCTTGTCAGCGATCACCGGATCGTCGAGCAGGCCACGATCGGTCGCCTCGGCGAGCAGCCGATCAAGCAGCTGCCGGAGGCGCACCTGAAGGAAGAACGCGAGTCCGGCGCGCTCGTTCATGAGCGTCGTCAGCGCGACCTTCCAACCGTTGCCCTCGCCTCCGAGCAGGTTCGCGTCGGGGATCCGCGCCTCCTCGATGAACAGCTCGTTGAACTCCGACTCGCCCGTGATCTGACGCAGCGGCCGGACCTGGACGGCGTCCTGCTCCATGTCCATCAGGAAGTAGCTGAGGCCCTTGTGCTTCGCCGCCTCGGTGTCGGTCCGCGCGACGAGCATGCACCACTTCGAGTACTGGGCGCCGCTCGTCCACACCTTCTGACCGGTGACGATCCACTCGTCGCCGTGCTTGTACCGCGCGGGTCTTGAGCGCGGCGAGGTCGGATCCGGCCTCGGGCTCGGAGAAGCCCTGACACCAGATCTCATCGCCGGTGACGATCGGGGCGAGGTAGCGGTCCTTCTGCTCCTCGGTGCCCCAGGCCATGATCGTCGGGCCCGCGAGCAGCAGTCCAAGCACGTTCGCGGGCAGCGGCGCGCTGGCGCGCCCAAGCTCCTCGAAGAAGATCGCCGACTGCGTCAGCGTCGCCCCGCGACCGCCGTACTCGCGCGGCCAGTGCACCGCGGCCCACCCGCCGCCGGCCAGTCGGCGCTGGAAGTCACGCCGCCACCCGTAGTTGGCGTCCTCCTCGGTCGGCGCGTCGCCGGGCGGGTTCTCGCCCAGCCAGCCGCGGAGTTCCTCGCGGAACTCGAGCTCCTGCTCGTTGAATGTCAGGTCCACTGCTCCTCCTTTCCGGCGAGCCGCAGCGCGCAGCCCACCAGCACGTCTTCGAGATCGATCGTCGGTTGGCCCGTGCGCACGCGCGCGCAGGCCAGTTCATGAACCCCGGCCGCGAGCACGAACAGGGCATCGTCGGGCGGGACGGGCCCACCTGACCGGGCAAAGCTCTTTCCATAGCGACGGGCGAAGCGACGCAGCGCGGCGTCGCGTTCCAGGCCGACGTACGGCCACTCCAGCAGGTACACCCGCGCGAACACGGGATCGTCGTCCAGTGTCTGCAGATAGGTGCGGATCCCGAGCCGGAGCTCCTCGCGCCAGTCGACTGCATCGCGCGCAGCCTGCTTGACCCGCTCCTCCAGGACCTCGTTGCCGGCGCGATAGCCCGCCGCCAGGCACGCCTCCTTGGAGTCGAACAGCTCATAGAACGTCCCGCGCGAGACGCGTGCCAGCTTGACGGCGTCGGCGACGGTCGCCGTCTCGTACCCCTTCTCCGCCACCGTGCGGACCATCGCCTCGAGCAATTTCGCCCGCTGCGGCCGCGCATTGAGCAGCGGTTGCACGTCAGGGTGGCTGGCAACCAGGGACGGCACGGACGGCGGACTGTACCTCATGGGTACGGGCCTGGTACTCCAAGGGTCTTAGCGTGAGGATTCCGTGAGCGCGCCCGCATACGGTGCGCCGCATGAGCGAGAAGAGGAGCAGGCGCCAGGCGCTCGCCGGCGCCGGAGCCGGAGCGTTGGGTACAGCGATCGCACTGACGGGACCGACCGCCGCCGAGGCGGCGGCGCCAACCGTCCGCGGCACGTGGGTGATCGTGCCGAAGTCGTCCCGAGGGCCGTCGCCGTTTCGGGCCCTCGCGGCGTTTGCCGCCGGCGGCGTGTTCGTCACGACCGGCTCCGATGAGGCCGGAACGGGGCTGGGGGAGTGGAGTCAGCGGGGTGCGGCGGGGTTCGCGTTCACGTACCTGAACTTCCACTTCGACACCGCCGGGAAGCCTGCGAACTCGGTCAAGGTGCGGGCTGCCGGAACGTTCCACGGTTCGAAGATGTCGGGCCACGCGACGCTCAGCACGCTTGATCCGGCGGGCCGGCAGGTCGGCGGCAACGCCCATTTCACGTTCACCGGGAAGCGATTCGCGATTGAGGCGCCGTGACGCGCTGACGCCGGACCCGGACCCGGACCCGGACCCGGGCCCGACGCTCAGACCGTGAAGACGACCTTGCCGGCGACGTCGCCGGTGAGCATCGCCTCAAAGCCCTCGCGGGCGTCGGCGAGCGGGACCGTCTTGTCGATCTGGGGCCGGACACCCTTCTCGACGCACAGGCGGACGAGCCGGTCGAGCTCGTCGCGCGTGCCCATCGTCGACCCGATCACCGACAGCTGCAGGAAGAACACGCGGCTCAGCTGCGCCGCGTCGGCGTCGCCGGTCGTCGCGCCGGAGACGACGAGCGTGCCGCCCGGCTTCAGCGAGCGGATCGAGTGCTCCCAGGTCGCCTTGCCGACCGTCTCCATCACGACGTCCACTCGCTCGGGGAGTCGCTCGCCGGACTCGAACCCGCGCTCGGCGCCAAGTGAGATCGCGGTGGCGCGCTTCTCCTCGGAGCGGCTCGTCACCCACACGCGCGCGCCGGCGGCACTCGCGAGCACGACGAGTGCGGTCGCGACGCCGCCGGCGGCGCCCTGGACGAGGACCGTCATGCCCGGGACGACATTGCCGCGGGTGAACAGCATCCGGTAGGCGGTCAGCCACGCCGTCGGCAGACAGGCGGCCTCCTCGAAGCTGAGCTCGCTGGGCTTCGGCACGAGGTTGCGCTTCGGGACCGCGACCCGCTCGGCGAGCGTTCCCGGGTGCTTCTCGGACAGGAGCAGGCGGCGCGGATCGAGCGTCTCATCGCCGCGCCACGAGTCGCTCGAGATGACCGAATGGACGATCACCTCGTTGCCGTCCCCGTCCAGTCCGGCCGCGTCACAGCCGAGGATCATCGGCAGCCGGTCCTCGCTCAGGCCGACGCCGCGCAGCGACCACAGATCGTGGTGATTGAGCGATGCCGCCCTGACGCTGACGGTCGTCCAGCCGTGCGGCGGGTCGGGCTCGGGCTGCTCTCCGACGGTCAGTCCGCTCAGCGGATCCTTGCGGTCGATCGAGGATGCAAACACGGCGAGCATGCGTCCACATCATTGCCGATTGTCCGAATCCCAGGCATGCGCGCTGTCCAGATCATGGAACCGGGCGGGCCCGAGGTGCTCACCGTGCCCCGGGCTTCGCGGCGAGCCGTGCCGCGCCGCCTGACGACCGCCCCGTGAGCGCCGCGTGAGCGCCGCGTGAGCGCCGCTGCATCGTGATCGGCGATCATGCTGCTCGATGCCGGTTACCGTTCGTCGCGCCGCGGAGTTCACCGTGGCCCTCCCGCGCGAGCAGACCATGGCGCTGTTCACCGCCGAGGGCGAGCGAGAGTGGGCGGCCGATGGGTGGGACCCGCGGTTCCCATCACTGGACCGGCGTGACGGTCCCGGGGCGGTATTCACGACCGGGCACGCCGGGCACGACACGACGTGGGTGATGGTGGATCATCGGCCGGATTGCATCCGGTACGCCCGTGCGACTGAGGGCCTGACCGCCGGCACTATCTCGATCGAGGTCGTGGCGGACGCGGACGTGAATGCGACCCGAGTCCGCGTCACCTATGACCTCACGGCCCTCAGTGCTGCGGGCGAGCGCTGGCTGGCCGAGTTCGACGCCGGCTACGCCGCCGAGATCGCGTCCTGGGCGGATGACATCGCCGGCGCCCTCAGCCGGCGCGGACGGGCGTGAGCGTCGGTCGCTTCGGAAGGACTCCATCTCCCGACGAGCGGCCGCGGATACGGCGGATGACCCACGGCGCGAAGTACCGTCCGGCCCAGACGGCCTCGCGTCTGACGCGGGCTGACCGGGACTCGCGCGGCGCGGGTGGCAGCGGCGTGCGCCACGCATCGGTCGCGTCTGGGAGACCGAGCACATCGGCGGCCGTCAGCGCGATTCGCTCGTGGCCCTCGCTGTTCGCATGCAGGCGGTCCGGGTGCCACAGGCGCGGATCGACGACGCCATACCGCCCAAGGTCCATGAGGCGCGCGTCGTGCCGAGACGCAATCTCGCGGAGCGCGTCGTTGTAGGCGAGCACCCGCGGGCTGGCCCCGCGCGCGAACGGCATGATCTTCGCCGGGTCCGGATAGGTCAGCATCAGCACGGTGGCGCCGGCGCCCCGCAGGGCGGCCACGATCGTCTCGATGTCGCCGGCGACCGCGTCGAGGTCGACCTTCGGCCGCAGGATGTCGTTGATCCCGCCGACGATGCTTGCGAGATCCGGAGCCATCGCCATCGCGGGCTCGAGCTGCTCGGCGCGGATCTGCGTCATCTTGCGCCCACGGATCGCGAGGTTGGCATACAGGAATCCCGGGTCGAGCCGGGCGAGCTGCTCCGCCAGGCGATCCGCCCATCCCCGGAACCCGCCCGCCGGATCGGGATCCTCAAGCCCCTCGGTTGTCGAGTCGCCAAGCGCGACGTACCGGCGGAACGCGGGCGGTCGGCTCACGGGGTGTCGCGCTCCTCCCGGAGGAGCACCGCGATCATCCGGCCGGCACTCGCCGCGTCCGGGGTGACGTCGGGATCGCCGCCGTGGTGAAGGAAGCGCTCGCCGATGGTGACAATGCCGTCCGCGAGCAAGTCCGGATCGGCGGGCGTGCGGTAGGCGCCGGCGTCCACCTCGCCCTGGATCAGCACCCGGATCCAAGCGACGACCCGGGGGCGAAAGCCCCCGTTGACCCAGGTGAGGAGCTCAAGGCCGGCGTGACGTTCGTGCTGGAAAGAACGCGTTGACGCCCTCGTTGCGCGAAGTAGTCCAGGAAGTCGACACAAACCACCAGGATCAGAGACAGGCCCGACTTGCGCCGGTTGGCGCGGAGCACGTTCTCGGCGATCGCATACGCCTCGGCCCACACCGCGTCGGCCAGCAGTCGTTCACGGTCGCCGGTCCAGCGGTACAACGTCGCGCGGGAGACCCCGAGGTCGGCGGCGAGGTGAACCATGTCGAGTCGCCTCCCCTCACGCGCGGTCCACGGCGAGAAGGGTACCGGCGATGTCCACGGGAAGACAAGGCAGACTCCGTGGACCGGATGAGACAGTTGACGCTGGATGTCTCGTGTGCGACGTTAGTCGAGCACGGTCAAGTCGGCGGGATGGCCGGTCTTTACCCACGACGGGCGGCACCCTGTACGTCCGCACTCCACGGCAGGGGTCGTAGGGCAAACGAGCAGTCGAGGGGCGACGCTCCTGTGCTCGCGCCCCGTCGGATAGGGTTCGGGCTCGATGGGACGCCGTACCGTTCGCATCGCCCTCGGGATCGCTGTACTCGCAGTGCTCGCCGGAGTGGCCGTCGCCGCCGAGAGCGGTGATTCCGGACGGATTGGTCCGAAGCTGCACACCACCGGCAACGGTCGCCGGCTGATCGCGCCCGGACAGTTCGCTTCGCTCGGACATTTCCCGACGGGCGGGGCGCTCACCGCTGACGGGCGCTTCTACTGGACCGTCTCCACCGGGCGGGCCCAGAACGACGTCCGCATCGTCAACGTCGCGTTGAAACACCCGCGTGTCATCCAGACGCTGCCGCTCCCCGGCGCGTCGGGTGGGATCGCGATCGACGGCACCCGGGGGTTCGCGTATGTGTCGGGACTCGCGGACTCGACAAATGCCGATCAGGTGCGACCGCACCTGCGCGGGCGCGGCGGTGATGTGATCCACGTGTTCCGGTACAACCGCCGGACCGGCAAGGCGAGCGAGACGGGGACGATCGCGGTGCCACCTCCGGCGTTCGCTCCGGTGCCACAGAGCTTCCCGCCGAAGACGTCCGGTCAGCAGTCGTGGCCGGACCGCCTTGCGGTCTCGCCGAACGGACGCACGCTGCTCGTGCCGCTCAACCTCGCCGACGCGGCGGCGGTGATCGATACGCACTCCCACACGGTGCGGTACGTGAAGACGGGCGCGTATCCGTACGGAGCGGCGATTCTCCGGGACGGCAAGACGGGTCTGGTCTCCAACGAGGGCCCGGGAACCGTGTCGGTCATCTCGCTGGCAGGTGCGACGAAGCGCAAGGACATCCAGGTCGCCGGCAACCTGTCGCACCCAGAGGGAATCACCATCGACCCGAAGCGCTCACGTGCCTACGTCGCGATCGCCAACGTCGACCAGGTCGCGATGATCGACACCCGCGCGATGCGGGTGGCCAAGGTCATGTCGGTCGAGCGCTCTCAGGGGCCCGGGGAGAACCCGGTCGCGGTGGCGGTGACGCCGGACGGCCGGCGCCTGTTTGCGGCGGAGTCCGCCGCCGACGAGCTCGCGGTGTTCTCGCTGCCGTCGGGGACACCGATCGGTCGCATCCCGACGCTCGCCTACCCGGCCGACGTCCAGGCGACGAAGCGGCGCCTGCTGTGGGTCGCCGCCAAGGGGCTCGGTGCCGGGCCGAACCGCAACGGGCCGAATCCGTATACGACGAACGACAGCAACCTGCTCAAACATCCGGGCAGCGCGGTGCTCAGCTCGGGGCGCGCGGGCGTCGTGTCGATGCCCACCAACGCGCAGATCCGCCGCGACACGCAGCTCGCCAACCGCCAGGTGATCCCCGCCAATGCCACCCGGGCTCCCAGCGGCACGCCGCTGCGCGCCGGTGGCCCGATCAAGCACGTGTTCTTCTTCATCCGCGAGAACCGCACCTATGACCAGGTGCTGGGCGACGATCATCGCGGCGACGGCGCACCGGCGTTGACGCTGTTCGGTCAGCGGGTGACGCCGAACATCCACGCCCTCGTCCGTCGCTTCCCACTGCTCGACCACGTGTACGCCAACTCCGAGGCGTCGATCGACGGCCACTTCTGGACGAGCGCCGCTGCGGTGTCTGACTACGTGCAGAAGAACTGGGAGCAGAACTACGCGGGCCGTGGGCGGCCCTATGACTTCGGCGCGTACACAATCACGTGGCCGGGGACCGGATTCCTGTTCGACCGCGCGCAGCGCCAGGGCATCTCGTACGCCAACTACGGCGAGGTCGTCGCCGGGACGATCCCGCCGAACATCCTCAAGATCGTCGGCGTCACCGACAAGGACGCCGGGCCGCCCCAGACGGCACTCGAGCAGAAGAAGTTCGCCCGTTCGGACGTCGGATTCCCATTCGGCTGCTACCCGAACGACCTCTCGATCGGAACCGACTCGATCCAGGCCTCACTCGCCCACAAGCACGTCGAGACGTTTGACTCGTCGGTGCCGGCCGGGGCCGCCGCTGGCTCGGAGTCGAGGTTCGACTGCTTCAAGCAGAAGTTCGACCAGCAGGTGGCTTCGGGGACCGTCCCAGCGTTCAACTACCTCGTCCTGCTCAGCGACCACACCAACGGGGTCTCGCCGGGGGCCCGCACGCCGCGCGCGATGGTCGCCGAGAACGACTACGCGATCGGGCAGTTCGTCGACCTGATCTCGCACTCCTCGATCTGGCGCTCCTCGGCCATCTTCGTTCTCGAGGACGACTCCCAGGACGGCGCCGACCACGTCGACGCTCACCGCATGCCGGTCGGCGTGTTCAGCCCCTACACCAAGCAGGGGGCGGTCATCCACACGCGCTACGACATGCTGTCGATGATCCACTCGATCGAGCTGATCCTCGGGATGAAGCCGCTCGGGCTGCTCGACCGCGTCGCGACGCCGATGTACGACGTCTTCCAGTCGACTCCGTCGAATTCCGCGCCCTACACCGCCGTCGCGCCGACGTACCCGCTGCTCGAGCGCAACGCCAACACGGCGGCGAACCGCGCTCTGACCCGCGGCCGGGACTTCGTGCACCCCGACGAGGTCACGCAGGACGTCTTTGACCGGGTCCTGTGGTACTCGGTCCACGGGCGGGGGTCGCAGCCGCCGCCGCCGGGTCCGCGGGCGACGGCCGGTCAGTAGGCGGGCGCCGCCGGTCGGTCGGTCGACGCTGCGGCGGTTCGGTTTTGCAGCGAAGAGGGGGCGGGCGTGGGTTCACGCGCTGTCGTGGCGAACCGGGCTCGCCAGGCACCCCGTGACCTCACCCTCCTCTTCAGTGCGCTTTTCCGTCGGTCCCCGGGCCGAGCCAGGCTCCGACGGAGCGCGCCTCAGACGACCGGCGGTTGTCCGCGGCGAGCCGAGCTCAGCTCGTCGTGGTCGTTGTGAAGGTGGTGCTCGTTTGCGAGCTGGTGGTCGGTGGCGCAATCACGTCGACGGACCCGGACGCGCTGGCGCCGGAGGCGGTGTTCGTGACGGTGACGCTGTAGGTGCCGAGTGGCGCGTTCCCGGCCGCGTTCGAGAACGTGTACGTACCACTGCCGTCGGGTCCCGCCGACAGCGGGTAGTGCTCGACGACGCCGTCGGGCCGGTTAACGGTGATTTGCAGCGCAGCCCCGGAAGCGAAGCCGGAGGCGCTCAGGGTTACGGTGTCACCCTGCGTCGCCGGGTTGGGGGACAGTGAGACAGAAGCGTGCTCCTGTGCCGGCGACGCGGTCTGGGTGGGGGTCGTCCCGGTCGTGGTGGTCGACGACGTCTGCTGCGGTGCGGTCGGTCCGTTCGAGTACGGTCCGTCATGCCCGTGCACGCCCGCGGTCCGGGTGAACGTCTGACCGTTGGCCGGGTCGTACAGCGTGAACTCGTTGATCACCGTCGTCGACTGGTTGATGATCGTGATGTTGGTCGTGCTGAATCCGGTCCACAGGGGGCCGGTGTATGTCGGGGCTCGGTAGAGCACCGGCGGCGTCAACGGATTGCCGCAGTAGCACTTGACAACAGGGCTGCCGTACTTGTCGACGAAGACTGCGGTCCCAGCCTGCAGCACCGACTGGATCGGGATCGCGATCCCGTCCTCATATCCGTGGTTCGTCACCCGCGTATCGGTGCGAAGAATGACGTCGGTCAGCCCCGAGACATAGGTGCGGATCTGCGCGGTGTGGATGCCGAGTGCCGCCGCCCACGCCGCGGCCTTCCGCGGATTGGCATGCAGGAAGTTGACCAGCTTGTTGGCGTCGCACGTCGTGTAGTTGCGCGTGCCGCCATAGAGTCCGGGCAGGCTCGCGCGGTAGCGGGCCGGACCTGCACCGGCCGCGGCCGCAGGTGGGCGCACACCAGACATGTCCTTCCCGACGGTTGCGGTGAATGGGTTGGGCCCGGCGGTTGAGACAGGCGCGGCTGTCACTTCGCTCGCGCCCTTAACGCCGGTCGCGCTCGAGCTCGAATGGCTGCCAGCGGCACCGCACCCGGCCAGGACAACGGCGCCAAGAATCAACGCGCCGCACGTCGCGCGGATCACGACCGCAGATGATCGCTGTGCGCCCATCTTTGCCCCGGTCCGAGTGACTATACGCCGGGATATGGACCGATGGCAAGAGGTCAGCGCCCGTCGCGAGCAAGCACCGCCCGAGCCGCGTTGTGACCGGGGATCCCGCTGACGCCGCCGCCCCGGCGGGCGCCCGCGCCGCACAGCCAGACGTTGGCGATGTCCGTCTCGACACCCCACTGTCCGATCTCGGCCTCAGACTCCGCGAACGGCCACGACAGGTCGCGGTGGAAGATATGCCCGCCCGGCATCGCCAGCTCCGCCTCGAGCTCGACCGGCGTGTGCGCTTCCAGGCACGGCCGGCCGTCGGCGTCACGCCACAGGCAATCCTCGATCGGCTCGTCGAGGACAGAGTTGACCGAGGCCAGGGTCGCAGCCACGGCGGCTGCCTTGACCGAAGCGTGATCGGCGCCGACGCCGCGGAACAGCCGCGTCGGCATGTGCAGGGCGAACAGGGTCAGCGTGTGGGCGCCGTCCGCGCGGAGCTCGTCGGACAGGATGCTCGGGTCGGTGAGCGAGTGGCAGTAGAACTCGCACGGCGGAAGTGACGGGATCCGCCCTGCCGCGGCCTGTGCGTACGCCTCGGCGAGCTGCGTGTAGCTCTCGTTGACGTGGAATGTGCCGCGGAACGCCTCCTCCGGGGCAGCCGACGCCCCGCCGCGCAGCTTGGGCAAACGGAGGCGGCGAGGAGCATGTTGAGCTTGAGCTGCGCGCCCTCGGGCTCGGGCGACCCGGCGCGGGGTGCGGCTCCACTCCCGGCCGGGGCGCCACGGGCTCCACGGGCGAGCAGGCGCTCCAGCACGGCGGGGGCACAGTTCGCGAGCACGTGCCGGGCGGAGATCCGCTGCGCCGTCGGCGAGCGTCACCTCGGCCTCAACGCCCATCGGGCGACGCGCCACGACCTCGGCGTGCGTCCGCAGCGACGCTCCGGCGCGCCGCGCGGCGGTCGCGAGCCGTCGCGTGACGGCGCCCATCCCGCCGACGGGCACGTCCCAGCTGCCGGTGCCGTTGCCGATCACGTGGTAGAGGAAGCAGCGGTTCTGGCGCAGCTGCGGATCGTCGGCGGGCGCGAACGTGCCGATCAGCCCGTCGGTCAGGGCAACGCCGCGGGCCTCGTCGTCGCGGCACGGTGCGCTCAAGCAGCTCGGACAGCGGCGCCTCGAACAGGGCGCTCCACGCCGGTTCGCCGACGAGCGCTCGCATCTCCTCACGGGAGCGCAGCGGCTCGGTGACCGTGGGGAAGATCCGCTCGGCGACGCCGTTCAGGGGGCCGAGCGGTGTGGTCCCGATCGTCCGTTTGCGCATCTCGACGGCGACGCCGAGTTCGGAGAGCAGGCCGGCCGGGAACAGGCTGACGAGATACGCGTATCGCGAGAGACGCGCGTCGACGCCGGGAAACGGGGAGACCGACACGGCCGCGCCGCCGAGGGCGGAGCTGCGCTCGAGCACGACGACGTCGTGCCCCGCCCGCGCGAGCAGCGTCGCGGCGACGAGCCCGTTGTGCCCGCCACCGATGATGACCGCATCGTGGCGGCCGGTCATCAGGAGAACAGCGAATCGACCGAGACGGTGATCTTCCGCAAGGGACCCGATCGTACGCCCGGCACGCGCAGACCGGCATCGCCGACCCGAACGACCTCGCACGTCTGGCGGACCTCGTCGGTCAGGAACCGTGATGCCTTGCCGTAGCCGTGAGCGTCGTCGCTCCCGTGCGGCCGGTGGTAGTAGCGCACCGGCACGTACATGTGGAGCTCCCGCCGGGCACGCGTGACCGCGACGTAGAGCAGCCGTCGCTCCTCGTCGATCTCCTCGCTTGAGCCGGCCGACATGCAGGCCGGAAAGTTCCCGTCGTACAGCGCCAGGACGTGGACGCCGTCCCACTCGAGCCCCTTGGCCGAGTGCACGGTCGAGAGCACGAGATAGTCCTCGTCGAGGTGCGGGGGCTGGGCGATGTCGGCGGACGACTGCGGTGGATCGAGCGCGAGCTCGGAGGCGAAATGGACCAGGTCGGAGGCCTCCCGCGCGCCGGCCACGAGCCCGTCGAGATCGGTGAGCCGGAGCGCCCCGTCCGGGTACCGCGCCCGGATGAGCGGCGCGAGCGCGTCTCGCAGCGCCTCGGCATGCACCCCGGCGCTGCCCGGCTCCGCCGCGCGGGCCGCGCCCAGGGCCGCGAGGACCCCGTCGGCGGGGGGCCGCGCCGCTGCCGGCAGATGCTCACGGGCGCTATCCCAGGCAGCCAACGGGTCATCCGCGGTCACGAGTCCGTCGAGCACGCGCCGCGCGGTGACCGGACCGACGCCCTCGAGCAGTTGGAGCACCCGGAACCAGGCGAGCTCGTTCGCCGGGGTGCCGACGAGCCGGAACAGCGCCATCAGGTCCTTGACGTGCGCCGCCTCGAGATAGCGCAGCCCTCCGTACTTGACGAACGGGATCTGCCGGCGCGTGAGCTCGAGCTCCAGGAGATCGCTGTCGTGCGACGTTCGCATCAGCACCGCCTGACGACGCAGCTCCATGCCTCGCTCGCGCGCGGCCAACACGCGCTCACACACCTCGGTCGATTGCGCCGCCTCATCGCGGACGAACACGAGCTGGGGCGGCGCGCCGTCCGGCATGTCGCTGCGCAGTCGCTTCGGGAAGGCCCGCTCAGCCTGGGCGGCGATCTCGTTCGCGGTGTCGAGCACCGGCTGGACCGAGCGATAGTTGCGCTCGAGCGTGACGACGGTCGCGTCGGCGAACTGCTCGGGAAAGGTGAGGATGTGCTCCGCCGAGGAGGAGCGCCAGCCGTAGATTGCCTGCAGGTCATCGCCGACGGCCGTCACGTCCCGGCGCTGGGCGCGAAGGCCGCGGACGATCTCGACCTGGAGGCCGTTGACGTCCTGATACTCGTCGATCAGCACGTGGTCGAACTGATCCTCCAACGAGGGGCCGATCACCTCGTCGGCGACCAGCGCCCGCCAGTAGAGGAGCAGGTCATCGAGGTCGAGCGCACCGAGCGAACGCTTGCGCGCGGTGTACGCCTTGAACAGCATCGACATCGCCTCGACGTGGTCCTCGCACCACGGAAACGCCTCCGTCACGATCTCCGACAGCGGCCGCTGGAAGTTGACCGTCCGTGAATAGATGTCGAGCAGCGTGCTCTTGCGCGGGAACCGGCGCGCGCTCTGCGCGTGGCCCTGCTCCTCACGCACCAGGTCGATGAGGTCGGCGGCGTCGGCGGCGTCGAGCACGGCGAACCCGGCCCCGAGTCCGAGCGACGCGGCGTGCATCCGGATGAATCGGTGCGCGACCGAATGAAACGTCCCCCCGAGCACCCCGCCCGGCCCGCTCGGCATCGCCACGAGCGCGCGCGTGCGCCCGAGCATCTCCCGCGCTGCGCGACGCGTGAACGTGAGCAGCAGGATCCGTTCCGGCGCGACGCCCTGACTGACGAGCCACGCCACGCGGGCACACAGCGTCGTCGTCTTGCCGGTACCAGCACCGGCGAGGATCAGCAAAGGTCCACCGCCATGTGTGGCGGCGGTACGCTGCTCCGAATTGAGTTCATCGAGCCAGCGATCTGTAACGAGGTCCTGCCGGGGCGCGACGGTGGCGAACATGTGTTCCGAGCACGGTAGGGCTGGACTCGGACGGCATGCCAGGGCGATTGCGGCAAACCCACATCAGGATGACGGATCCCGGCGGATGCACCACAGCCCGCTGGTTTCCAGAATCGACACGTACGCGATGAGGTGTATCTGGAATCCGGTCGGCGGAGCGAAAGGGCAGGTATGTGATGGCGAGTAACAAGTGGGTCTACGACTTCGCCGAGGGGTCGCGAGAGATGCGGGCCTTGCTGGGAGGTAAGGGCGCGAACATCGCCGAGATGACACGTGTGCTCGGCCGCGGGCGCGTGCCCGCCGGTTTCACGATCACGACCGAGGCGTGCGTCGAGTTCATGCGAGCGGACCGGCAGGAGCCGGCCGACATGCATGACCAGGTCGACGGCGCGCTCAAGCGACTCGAGGAGCAGAGCGGCAAGACCCTCGGCCATGACCAGGACCCGCTGCTCGTCTCCGTCCGCTCCGGCGCGCGGGACTCGATGCCGGGCATGATGGACACCGTTCTGAACCTGGGGCTGAACGACACCTCGGTTGAGGGTCTCGCCCGGACGACCAAGAATGAGCGCTTCGCCTGGGACTCGTATCGCCGCTTCACACAGATGTTCGGCAACGTCGTGCGCGGCATTGACGGCGACGCGTACGAGGACGCGATCAAGGCGGTGAAGGCAGACGCGCGGTGTCAAGCAGGACACCGAGCTCGACGTCGCGGATCTCAAGGACCTGACGGCGACCTTCAAGAAGATCTACCACGAGCAGACCGGCGAGGAGTTTCCGCAGGAGCCACACGAGCAGCTTCAGCTCTCGATCCGCGCCGTGTTTGACTCGTGGATGGGAGACCGGGCGGTCGCCTACCGTCGGTTCAACCACATCCCGGACGACTGGGGCACCGCGGTCAACGTCCAGCAGATGGTGTTTGGCAACAAGGGCGACACGTCGGGATCCGGCGTCGCGTTCTCACGGGACGAGGTCACGGGCGCCCCGGAGCCGAGCGGCGACTTCCTGCCGAACGCTCAGGGCGAGGACGTCGTCTCCGGCGCGCGCACGCCGCGTGACATCGCCGAGATGAAGGACTGGATGCCCGACCTCCACGCCGACCTGATGGGCATCCTGGGGACCCTCGAGGGCCATTACAAGAACATGCAGGACACGGAGTTCACGGTCGAGGAGGGTCGGCTGTACATGCTCCAGACGCGTAACGCGAAGCGTCCCGCCCAGGCCGCAACGCGGTTCGCCGTCGACGCCGTCGGCGAGGGTCTGCTCACTCGGCAAGAGGCGCTGATGACGATCGACCCGTCGGGCCTGGCGGCGCTGCTGCACCCGGCATTCGATCCGAAGGCGCACTTCGACGTGCTCGCCACCGGCGTCAACGCATCGCCCGGCGCCGCGAAGGGCACGGTCGTGTTCACCGCCCACGACGCCGTCGAGGCCGCCGCGGACGGTCGCGATGTGATTCTCGTGCGTCCGTTCACCGATGCCAATGACGTCTCCGGATTCCACGCCGCCAAGGGCATCCTCACCTCCGAGGGCGGGAAGGCGTCGCACGCGGCGCTCGTCGCCCGCGGGATGGGGCGACCTGCCGTCGTCGGTGTCGACGCGCTGACGATCGACGTCAAGACGAAGACGATCAGCGTCAACGGCACCGTCATCCACGAGGGTGACCGGATCGCGATCGACGGGACGAAGGGCTGTGTGACGATCGAGGATGTCCCGCTCGTCGAGGCCCAGGTCGACGCAAACTTCGAGACGGTGCTCACGTGGGCCGACGAGCTGCGACGGCTCGGCATCCGCGCCAACGCCGACACCCCGGAAGACGCCCGGCGGGCGCGCAGTCTCGGCGCCGCCGGCATCGGGCTGTGCCGGACCGAGCACATGTTCATGGCCGAGGACCGGCTGCCGAAGATGCGCGCGATGATCATGGCCAACACGCTTGAGGACCGCAAGGCGGCTCTCGCGCAGCTGCTCCCGCTCCAGCAGCAGGACTTCGAGGGCCTGTTCGAGGAGATGGAGGGGCTGCCGGTCACGATCCGCCTGCTCGATCCGCCGCTCCACGAGTTCCTGCCGAACCTCGCCGACCTCTCGGCCCAGGTCGAGCACGCCCGGGTCACGGCAAAGGTCGATGCCGCGCTCGATCAGGCGGCGCCCCCGGAGTTGCAGGAGCTCGAGGTCCTGCTCGCGCGAGTCGAGGAGATCACCGAGGCGAACCCCATGCTCGGGACCCGCGGGTGCCGGCTGGGGATCCTCTATCCGGAGATCTACGAGATGCAGGTCGAGGCGATCCTGCGGGCGGCCAAGTCGGCGTCCGAGTCGCCGCACCCGGAGATCATGATCCCGCTCGTCAACTACGAGCACGAGCTCGAACTGATGCGAGAGCTCGTCAACCGGGTCGGCCGCCGCGAGGGCCTCACGCCGGGCAAGGACTACACGGTCGGCACGATGATCGAACTGCCGCGGGCGTGCACGAGCTCGGACTCAATCGCGCGGCATGCCGACTTCTTCTCGTTCGGCACGAACGACCTGACGCAGACGGCACTCGGGTTCAGTCGTGACGATGCCGAGTCGAAGTTCGTTCCGGCATACCTCGACCGCAAGATCATCGACCGCAGCCCGTTCGAGACGATCGACGAGGCCGGCGTCGGATGGCTCGTGCGGCTCGCCGGCTGGCTCGGGCGCGAGTCACACCCTGGCCTCAAACTCGGCGTCTGTGGTGAGCACGGCGGCGACCCGGAGTCGATCGACTTCTTCCATCGGGCCGGGCTCGACTACGTCTCATGCTCACCGTTCCGGGTGCCGATCGCGCGGATCGCGGCGGCCCAGGCGACGATCGAGCACGGCACGGACAGCTGGGACTGATCCAGGGCCGACCGACCGACATTGCCCCGATCGCCTGGCGCGGGTACGCGCCTAGTGCGCCAGTGCGATCACATCATGGAGCCGGAGCTCAAGACGTCGCCACGACGTACCGGCGTCTGGGCTCAGCACCATGAGCCCCCCGCGGAGCCCGGCGAGTAACTCGTCGGGCTCCGGTGCGAGGAGCGCGTACGGCATCCGCCGCAGCTCCGGCACGGTCTTGTCCCACGTGTCGATGCGCGACCAGCCGTTGCCGTCGGTGCGCAGGAGGACCGCCTCGCCGTCACCGGCGCCATGCGCGTCAAACGGCGAGCGGCTGACGGCGGCGTACCAGCGATCCGCGTGGGCGGGGTCGACCGCACCCGCCCACGCGTAGTGGCGATCGAGACTGCCCTCGCGCCGCTCCCACGTGTTCCCGCCATCGTCGGAGACGGCGATCCCCTGGCCGGCGATCTCATACAGCCGATCCGGGCGGTCGGGATGGGTGAGCAGCGCGTGCGCGTCGCTGTGGGCCTGCGGGTTGTGATCGAGCCAGGAGGTGCCCCCGTCACGCGTGCGCATCACGCCGCCGAGCTCGATCCCGACGCTCAGCTGCGCGGGGTCGGCCGGGTGAGGCGCAATCGTCCGGACGTGGTGAGTCCACGGGCGGGGTGGGAATGACCAGGTCGGCTCACTCGGGATCTTGCGGAGGCTGGGCAGCCGCTCCCAGGAGCGACCGTGATCCTCGGAGCGGTACAGGTTGCTCGGCTCGGTTCCGGCGTAGGCGTGATCCGCCGCGGGGGAGACGGCGACGGAGAGGACGCGGGACTCCTCCGGTGCGTGCTCCGGTGCCCGCCACGTCGTGCCGCCGTCGTCGGTCACGAACAACCCTCGGTCGAGGGTGCCGACGTACACGCGGCCGGGCGCGCGGCGGTCGACCGCGACGCACATCGCGCCGACGTCGGTCAGGACGGGCTCCGCGGCGCTTGCGACGCCGTGCTCGAGTTCGAAGCGGATGACATCGGTCCCTGTTGTTGCGTAGATCGTGGCCATGCTCGCGAGCGTAGCCCCGCCGGGGGCCCGATCGGTAGACGTCTTTGGTCGTAGGACCGCCGAGGCGGCACAATCCCAGGAACCGTGTCGCACGTCCTTCACGTCCTGCCCGCGTTCCTCCTCGCCTGCGTGGCCCTCGCCGCGTTGCCCGGACCCGCGACGGCGCTGTTCCTGCACCGCACGATCCGAGACGGGCGATCGGCCGGGATCGCGGCCGTTGCCGGCAACGAGCTCGGGCTGTTCTGCTGGACGGTGGCGGGCGGGGCAGGTCTGTCGGCACTGCTGGTCGCAAACGCGGTGCTGTTCGACGCGATGCATCTGATCGGCGCCGGCGTCCTCATCACGCTCGGCGTCCAGGCGATGCGCTCGCGCGGTCAGGACGCGGCGACGGACGTGCCGTCGATCGCACCGGTGCGGGGCCGCGGACCCGGCGCCGCCTTCCGAGCCTCGCTGCTGTCGATCGCGGCGAACCCCAAGGCGGCCGTGTTCGCGATCTCGTTCTTTCCGCAGTTCCTGCCGCGGCACGGCCCCCTGCTCGAGGTCGTGTTCGCGCTCGCGGTGATTCAGGTGACGCTGGACACGGTGTGGTGTGTCGGCATCGTCGTGCTCGCCGATCGAGCGCGACCACTGCTGCGCCGCGCCGCGATCCGCCGGCGCATCGAGCGCGTGCTCGGTGCCGTGCTGGTGGCACTCGGCATCGAGCTCGCGATCGATACGCGCTGACGCGGCGCGACCGGCGTCGTGCGGCTCAGGCGGCTGGGCCGTACGCGAGGTGCACGACGCCGCTTGAGTACTGCTCGGACTCGAGGAGCGCGAGCTTGACCTCGGTGCCGTCGCCGAACAGTCGCTTGCCGCTCCCAAGCGCGACCGGGAACACGAACAGGTGCAGCTCGTCGACGAGTCCGTCCGCGAGCATCCCGCGCACGAGCTCGGTGCTCCCGCTCACGTAGATGTCGCCGTCGACGCTGTCCTTGAACTCGCGGATCGTGTCGACCGCATACGGCCCGAGAATCGTCGAGTTGCTCCAGTCGGCGGTCTCGAGCGTCGAGCTGACGACGTACTTCGCCGTCTCATTGAAGAACGGCGCGCCGGGATCGTCCTCGGCGGTGCGCGTCGACCACGCCGGCTCGAACATCTCGTAGGTGTTGCGGCCGAGCAGGATCGCCGTGCTCGGGCCTGTCAGCTTGGCGATCGTCTCGCCCATCTTCGGATCAAACGCGTACGCCATCGTCCAGCTCGGGCTCTCGTTGACGCCGTCAAGCGAGATGAATTCGTGTACGAGGATCCTGCCCATGATGTTTCTCCTTACCAGCGGAATGTCGGTTCGTTGATCGAGCGCTCGCACCCATAGACCGGACCGCCACGCGCGACTCATCGCTCACGCTTGCATCGGCGTCCGGCGAGTGAGAGAGTCGCACGGTAACTGGCCCGGCGCGGGGTCGGACCGCAACAGGAAGGAGAGCAGCATGGCGGACAGGATGCTGCTGATTTCATGGGGTGCACCGGTGCGCGGACTCGAAGCACGCGCGATCGAGGTGTTCAACGAGGCCATTGGCCTCGTCGGCCGGATGCAGCAGGAGGGTCGCATTGAGAACTTCGACGTTGCGCTGACGACGCCGAACAGCGACCTCGACGGGTTCATGCTGATCCGCGGAACTGCGGATCAGATCGCCGGACTGCGCGAGGATGAGGAGTTCCAGCGCAACACGATCGATGCGTCGCTCGCCGTCGACAACATCCGTCACATCGAGGGCTACACCAACGAAGGGGTCGCGGCCCAGATGCAGATGTACATCGAGGCGATCAGCAAGGTTCCGCAGCGGGCCTAACGGCGCCCCGCCTGGCCGGCTGGCGTCTTGGGTCCAACAAGGCGCCAGCCCGGTCGCGAAAAGTTCAGTTGCGCGGATGTGCTGCCGATCCTGGGACCGGGTAGCCATACGCCGGTGCCGATCGGCACCGGACGGACCCGGAACAGCCATGAGTCACGACGACATCCGCGATCACATCCGCCGTACCGCCAGGTGCGGCACGCCGACCGGCCGAGCCATCGCGGTACGGATCATCGGCGCGTGCTGGCCGGGCGGCCCCGCCGACCGGACCGAGCCGGTGGCCCTGTTGTGGGTGAGTCGCTGGCGGCCGATCGCCGCCGGGACGAGCCTGCCCGCATGCTCGTGCGCCACCGGTCATTGCCCCGTCTGTAACTGAACGTCGGTACGCGTGAAACGCGCGAGGACCGGTCGCGGACACTTGCGTCCCGAGCGCCGACGCCCAGGCTTACTGGCCGTGGACGTAGTAATGGTTCAGCGACAGGAACGACGTGAACCGGCGGCCGCGCCGACACCGGCCTTCGACGAAGTCGCTACCGCGGGCGGTCAGCCGGCATGTGTACGTCCCGTAGCGGCGCGTGTGGACGGTGAACGTGCGGCCCTGCCCGCCGGGCACGCCAGCAGGCGGAGGCGGTGAACTCGGCGATTGGTGAGACCGCGCTCGTAGGCGTCCGCGACCGCGCTGCCGCGCCCCGCTTCGCCCTATCCCAGGACGAACGCGTAGTCGTCCGGGTAGCAGTAGAACCAGTTCTCGCCCGGCTCGCGCGAGCGGATGATGGGGTGGTTGGTCGCGTGGGCGTGCTTCGTGGCGTGGGTGTTCGGCGAGTCGTCGCAGCAGCCGACCTCACCGCAGATCATGCACATGCGCAGGTGGACCCAGGTGGCGCCGATCTTCAGGCATTCCGAGCAGCCCTCGGTGCTGGACGGTTCGACGTCGAGATTGATTTGGTTGAGGTGAGTGCAGCTGTCGCTCATCTGGAAGATGATGGCAGGCGGTTTCGCCAGACTCGGCAGTAGGTAGTTCCGACACGATGAAGCAGCTCACCGGCAGCGCGCACGTCGACGTTGAGGCCTCGATCGAGGCGTGCTCCACGCTGCTCTCCAACGTGGAGGGCTATCCAAGCTGGCACCCGGGCGTCGTCCGTGAGGTCAAGGTGGAGTCCCGTGACGCGGACGGGCGCCCGACGCGCGCGCAGGCGACCCTGCATGTCGCCCGTGGCCCGCTCGTCCGTGACTTTCATCTGACGCTCGCGGTCGAACGCCCGGATCCCGGGCGGATCTCGCTGATCCGGCTTCCGAACGAGTCGACCGACCCGGAGCAGTTCCGCGTCGACTGGGAGCTCACCCCGAGCGGATCGAGGACGCGCATCAACCTCCAGCTGAACGCCAGTCTGGCGGTTCCACGGCTGGTCCCGCTCACCGGTGTCGGCGACGCGCTGGCCGCCGGCTTCGTCACGGCGGTGAGCCGCCGCGTCAGCCGCAGCCGGTGATTCCGCCGTCGAGCGGGATCACCGTGCCGGTCAGGTAGGACCCGGCACGGGAGGCGAGGAACACGGTGAGACCGGCGACGTCGTCCGGGCGGCCGATCCGGCCGAGCGGGACCATCTGCTCGACCATCTCCTTGGCGTCCTGGCTGTCGAGCATGAACGCGGTCATCTTGCTCTCGAACGGCCCGGGCGCGATCGCGTTGACGGTGATGTGCTCGGAGGCGAGCCGCTTGGCGAGATGCCGCGTGAGCATGTGCACGGCGGCCTTGCTCGCGCTGTAGCTGTAGTTCTCCATCACCGGCGGGCGCAGCCCGTCGACGGAACCGATGTTGATGATGCGCGCCGGGTTCGTCTCCGTGGCCGCGGCGCGGAGCGCGGGCATCAGCGCGGTCGTCAGGTGGAAGATCCCCTCGACGTTCGTGTGGATCACCCGGTCCCAGCCGGATGCCGGAAACTCCTCGAGCGGGGCGCCCCAGGTCGCGCCGGCGTTGTTGACGAGGATGCTGAGCGTGTCAACCCGCTCGCGGACCTGGTCCGCCAGCCTGCGGGCGCCGTCCGGGGTCGAGAGGTCGGCCGGGATCGCCTCGACCCGACCGAGCGCCGAGAGCTCCTCGGCCGTCCCCGTCAGGTCGGCCTCCTTGCGAGACGAGATGAGCACATGCGCCCCGGCCTCGACGAAGCCGCGGGCGATCATCGCGCCGACGCCGCGCGACCCGCCGGTCACGAGCGCGGTGCGGCCGGAGATGTCGAACAGGTCACTCATCAGTCTTCGAACTCGGCCGGGCGCTTCTCCAAGAACGAGGCGACCGCCTCCGGAATCGCGTTGCCGAACGTGGCCATGATCTGCTGGCGATCCTCGTACTCGATCGCCGCCTGCTCGGAGGGGATCTCGAGCGCGGTCCAGATCCCGCGCTTGGTCAGACGCACACCCCACGGGGCCGAGCTCGCGATCTGTCGGGCGCCGGACAGCGCCCGCTCAGCGAGCGCGTCCGGCTCGACCACGTCGGCGACCAGCCCGATGCGCAAAGCCTCCTCGGCATCCACCCGACGGCCGGTGAGCATCAGCTCATGTGAGCGCGAGGCGCCGATCAGCCGCGGGAGCAGCCAGCTCGTGCCCATGTCGCAGTTCGACACGCCGATGTTGAGAAACGCGGCGCGGAACACGGCGGCGGTGCTCGCGTACCGGATGTCGCTCCCGAGTGTGAGCGCGAGTCCGAATCCCGCCGCGGCGCCGTTGACGGCGGCGATCACCGGCTGGGGGAGAGCGCGCAGGGCGAGAATCGCGGTCGACATGTGCTGCTGGTTGGCGAGTCGGTCACGGGGCTCATCGGTGCCGGTGTTTTCCGGGGCGGCGCCGTAGCCGCGCAGGTCGAGCCCGGCGCAGAACGCGCGCCCGGCGCCCGTGAGGATCACCGCGCGGCAGGCGCGATCGGCGGCCACGGTCCGGAGCGTCGTGTGCAGCTCCTCGCACAGCTCGGACGTCATCGCGTTGAGCTGGTCCGGCCGGTTCAGCGTGAGCCGGGTGACGTGCGGCTCGGGGTGATCGACGAGGAGAGGCTCGGCCACGGGCGGCATCCTACTCGCGCGGCGGAAACCGCCGAGCCGTCTCCTCAGGCTCGACTCGGAACGCGTTGGCGATGAACGAGACGAAGTGGTACTGCCCGACGAGCGCGACCAGCTCGACGAGCTGCGCCTCGTCGTAGCCGGCGGCGAGCCGTTCCCACAGCGCATCATCGACGTCGCCGTGATCGTGGAGTGCGTCGGCGAGCTCGATCAGGAGCGCCTGCTGAGGACTCCAGCACGGATCCGTCGCACCGGCGCCCGCGGCCGTCGCGTCAAGCTGCTCGGCGCTCAGGCCGACCCGCTCGCCGTAGAAGACGGCGTGCACGCCCCATTCGTATTCGCAGTCGCAGCGCGCACACGTCCGCTGGATCACGATCTCCCGGTCGAGCGCGGACAGCGTGCCGAAGTTGAGGAGGTAGCTGCCGGTGCTCCGGAAACGCTCGAGGATCGCCGGGTTGTGGGCGACGGTGCGGAACAGGTTCAGCGGCGGGATCCCGGGCGGCATCATCCGCTCGAGCGTGCGGGCGATGTCGGGGTCGTACGGTGGATCGAGCGGCGCGAGCCGAGTGAGAGCGGTCATGGGTATCCTCCGTCGAGAAGTGCTTCGGAATCAGAAGCACGGTAGCGCTTCGAAAACCGAAGCACAAGGCGGATCGTGACCCCGAACGTGTGACCCCGAACGCGTGACCCCGACGCCCGACATCCCTCAACCCGGCCAGCCGGTTCGCGGCTCCGCCACGGGCCGCCCAATCATGGCGCTGCTGGACCTCCTCGGTCGCCGCTGGGCGCTGCGCGTGGGGTGGGAGCTGCGCGACGGTGAGCCACGGAGCTTCCGAGCACTCCAGAGTGCGTGCGACGGTGCCTCCTCCAGCGTGCTCAACCAGCGCCTCACCGAGCTCCGCGCGGCCGAGGTCGTCGAGCGGGGCCCGGCTGGCTACCGGCTGACCGCGCGCGGCGCCGAGCTGTTGGAGCTGCTGCTCCCGCTCGACGCGTGGGCTCACGCGTGGGCGGCCGCGGTCGCGGAGCCCACCGCTGGGACGAGAGGCAAGACGCCCGACTCGAGATCCAGCAGCAGCCGCTTACGCTCGAGCCCGCCGCCGTAGCCGGTCAGCGAGCCGTCGGCACCGATGACCCGGTGGCAGGGAACGATCAGCGCGACCGGGTTGCGGCCGTTGGCGAGGCCGACCGCCCGCGGCGCGTCCGGGCTTCCGATCCGGCGTGCGATCTCGCCGTAGCTCGTGGTCTCCCCGTAGGGAATCTCCAGCAGGGCCCGCCACACACGCTGCTCGAACGGGTTGCCGGTCAGCGACAACGGCACGGTGAACGTCTGCCGGGCGCCGGTGAAGTACTCCTCGAGCTGCCCGATGACGTTGTCGAACGCGCCGTCGTCACGCGTCCACGCAGCGTCACGGCGCAGCGGTCGACGGCCACCCTGCATCGACAGATGATGCAGCGCCTCGCCGTCGCCGACGAGCATCAGCTCGCCGATGGGACTATCAATGGTGGTGTAGAGCATGTGCCTATAACGGTCGCCGACGCGGTGACGTGAGACTACGAGGCACCCCGGACCGGATCGAAGCTCGGGTCGGCCCCGCCGTCGTACCGCGCGAGCAGCGCTCCGAGGTTGAGCCCGCGCAGGTCGTAGCCGAGGCGGCGCGCCACCTCGACCGTCACCGGATGGCGGTGGACCTCGAGTGGGTTGACCGCTTCATCGGTCGGGTGATGCCAGCGGGCGGAGGCGGGGTCGGCGCGATCGATCCACGCGTCCCGCCAGGGCAGACCGGCGACCCGGGCACTACCCGATGCACCTGAAAGCAGTCGTCAGGTCTGCGGCGGCGTCGTCACAGCGGCGGTCGATGCGCCGTCGCCGAGCTCCGGGGCCAGGTCCATCGCCTCGGCGACGAGCTCGTACGAGCGCCGGCGGGCCGCATGATCGTGCGTGATCGTGACGACGATCACCTCGTCGGCCCCGTACGCGGCGACGAGCTCATCGATGCCCGTGCGCACGGTCGACGGAGAGCCGATGATCCCGCGTCGCCCCGGCAATGATCCAGTGAGCGGCTTGCCCTCAGACTCCAGGAACGCGATCGCTGTCTCGACGGGGGGAACGGGGATGAGCTGGCCTCGCCGCAGGAGCGTCAGCGTCATCCGGCTGCTGGCCGCGAGCCGCTGTGCCTCCTCATCGGTGTCGGCACACAGCACCCACGCCGCGACCGCCGTCATCGGCGCGCTGCGCCGCCGATCTCCGGACGCGAACCGCTCGCGGTAGACCGCGGCGATCTCGCTGCCGTCCGGGTTGATGAAGTCCGCGAACGCGTACGGGATCCCGAGCTGCGCCGCCCACACCGCGCTCTGCGGGGAGGACCCGAGCAGCCATAGGGCGGGCAGCTCCGGCCGCCCGGGCAGAAACTCGGCGAGACGCGCGAAGGGGTGGTCGGCCGGTAGGTCGTTCTCGAGGTACGCGAGCAGCTCGGCGAGCTGGTCGGGGAAGTCGTCGGGAGCCGCGGTGCGCCGGTCGCGCTGCAGGGCGAACGTCGTCAGCGGGTCGGTCCCGGATGCCCGGCCGACGCCGAGGTCGACACGTCCCGGATAGAGCGCGGACAGAATCGAGAACGTCTCGGCGACCTTGAACGGGCTGTAGTGCGGGAGCATCACGCCTCCGCTGCCGACCCGAATTCGTGACGTGGCCGCGGCGATCGGCCCGATCAGCGCCTCGGGGCTCGCGCTCGCGAGCATCGGACCACCGTGGTGCTCGGCCACCCAGTAGCGGTGATAGCCGAGCGAGTCGGTGAGGCGCGCGAGGTCAAGCGTGTTCGCCAGCGCATCCGCGCCGGTCGATCCCTCCGCAACCGGTGACTGATCAAGGACGGAGATCCGCACGTCCCTCGATACTAGTCCGCGTGCATTCGACGACGACAGCGGGGCCAGTGCTGCGCACGGTCACCGCGACGCGCTACGTCACCCCGCTCCGCGAGGGTGGCTCGTTGCCGGGCCTGACGGAGGCCGACGACGATGGGCTGTATGTCGTCAAGTTCCGAGGCGCCGGCCAGGGGGTGAAGGCGCTTGTCGCGGAGGTCATCGTCGGCGAGCTCGCCCGAGCGCTCGGCCTGCTCGTCCCCGAGCTCGTGGCCGTCGAGCTCGATCCCGCTCTCGGCGCCGCCGAGCCGGATCCGGAGATCCAGGACCTGATCGTGGCGAGCGGGGGCATCAACCTCGGCGTCGACTTCCTCCCCGGCGCCCTCGCCTACGTCCCCGGCGCCGGGTTCACCCCGGATCCCGGGCTGGCCGCGGATGTCGTCTGGCTCGACGCTCTCACCACGAACGTCGATCGCACTCCGCGCAACCCGAACCTGCTCGTCTGGCATCACCGGATGTGGCTGATCGACCACGGTGCCGCGCTCTATCTGCACCATCAAGGACTCGAACCGGCCCGGGACGCGACGCGCCCGTTCGGACTCATTGCCGAGCACGTTCTGCTCCCGCACGCGGGCCCACTCACCGAGGCGCACGAGCGCAACGCGCCGCGGATCACGCGAGAGCTGCTCGCACACATCGTCGCGCTCGTCCCCCCGGACTGGCTCGGTGAGACCGACCCGGAGGTCTACGTCGACTATCTCGCGCGGCGTGCCCAGGACGGCGCGTTCGCACAGGAGGCGGAGCATGCCCGAGCCGACGCGTAGCCCGTTCTCCTACGCGATCATCCGCGTCGTCCCGCGCATCGAACGCGGCGAGCGCTTCAACGCCGGCGTCGTCGTGTTCTGCCGTCAGCGGGACTTCCTCGGGCTCCGTACGTATCTCGATCCCGTCCGGCTGCGCGCGCTGGCTCCAGAGGTGGACGCCGCGCAGCTCGAAGCCCAGCTGGTGGGGCTGACCCACGCCGCGGTGGGCGATCCGCGATCCGGTGCGATCGCCGCACTGCCCGCCTCGGAGCGGTTCGGCTGGCTCGTTGCGCCATCGAGCACGATGATCCAGCCCTCAGAGGTGCATACCGGTCTCTGCGAGGACCCGGAGGCGACGCTCGATGCACTGTTCGCGGAGCTCGTCAGTCCGGTGGATGCTCCTGCATCGCCGACCATGAGCCGCGTCGAACCGATCCCGATCGCCGACACGAGGCCCCTGCGTCACGCGGTGCTGCGCCCGCATCAGAGCATCGACGCGATCGTCGAGCACGAGCTGCCTGACGCGTTCGCCGTTGGGGCATTTGACTCCGATGACCGGCTGATCGCGGTCGGCTTCGTGTCACCGGATGGCGGCCCGGATGACTGGCGCGTCCGTGGGATGGCGACGGAGCCGGCGTCACGGGGGAGGGGTGCGGGGAGCGCCGTGCTCGAGGCGCTCGTCGCGTATGCGCGCGGTCGAGGTGCCGGGCGCGTGTGGTGTCACGCACGCGTCGCTGCCCGGGCGCTGTACGAGCGGGCCGGGTTCCGGGTCACCTCGGAGGAGTTCGAGGTCCCGGACATCGGGCCGCACTACGTGATGGAGCTGACGCTCAGCTGAGCCACTCGGTCTTCATCGCGGCGACGGGATGGATGCTCACCTGCTCAAGCGGTTCCTCCCCGGCGTTCTGGAACCGATGTGCCGCCCCGGCCGGAACGATCACGATCTGGCCCGCGTGGGCGCGCAGCGTCGATCCGTCGACGGTGAACTCGGCGACGCCGCGCTGGACGATGAACGTCTCCTCGTAGGGGTGACGGTGCAGCTCCGGCCCGGACCCCGGCGGGTGCGAGGTGATGAAACATGAGGCCTGCGATCCATACCGCCCGCCCTCGAACTGGATCGCGGTCGGGCTCGACCGTAGGTCCTCGAACTCGATCGGCTCCGGCATGTTCTGCCACCTCCTGGGTCGCGGTCGCTCTCCGGGGACCGTGGTATCAGGTTTCGCGACCGATCCGCTTGCGCCGACCAGCGCCCCAGGCGGGATCGTGGCGGGCAAACCGGTACAGGGCGGCGGGGCGGCCGCCGGTCAGGCGACGCTCCTCGCCCGTCGGCTCGATCAAGCCGGTGGCGCGGAGATCGCGGGCGAACGTCGCCGGGTCATACGCGGTTGCCGCGATCGCCTCGTACACGCTGCGGGCTTCGGCGAGACTGAACGCGCCCGGGAGGATCCCGACCGCCACGTTCGACCACCACAGCTTGCCGCGGACGCGGTCGAGCGCCGCGGCGAGGATCGCCTCGTGATCGAATGCAAGCGGAGGATGCTCGACCGCGCCGACCCAGCGGGCGAATGGATCGGTCGGCCGCGTCTCTGGGGGCACGAGCGCCAGGTGGGCCACCGTCGGAATCCACCCCCGCGGATCGCGCTCCGGCCGTCCGAACGTCGCGAGCTGCTCGAGATAGATGCGATCAAGGCCGGTCTTTTCGCACAGCTTGCGCGCCGCCGTCTCGGCGGGATCCTCGTGCGGGCTGACGAATCCGCCCGGGAGACCGGATGAGCCGTCCGGGCGCTGAACGACGAGCGCGACGAGCTCACCATCGCGGACGCTGAGCACGACGATGTCGACGGCGAGGGCGGCGGGCGCCGGGTAGCCCGCGCTGTTCGTCGCGTGCCACGTTCCTCCCCTTGACAGCTTTTGGTCCATGTGCCAATAATACACGCAGGAGTTATGGTCAGAAAGCCAATAAGGAGGCCCAGGATGGCCGAGATCAAGACATATCCATTCCTTCGTCACCTGCGCGCCGAACCGACGGCGCACGTGATGCGCTACCGCGCCGGGCGGCTCGCCGACCACGGGCCGGGACTGACGTTCTGGTTTGCCCCGAATCGGGCTGCGGTCGCGGAGGTCCCGCTCGGGGATCAGGAGCTGCCGTTCCTGTTCCACGTGCGCAGCGGAGACTTCCAGCAGCTGATCGTGCAGGGCGTGATCACGTTCCGCTTCGCCGATCCCGACAAGGTCGCCGCCCGGATCGACTTCACGCTCGACCTGGCCAGCGGGAACTGGACGGAGACGCCGCTCGAGCGCGTCCAGGGGATGCTCGTCCAGATGGCCCAGCAGTACGTGATCGACGCGCTCGCGGGGTCGAAGCTGAGGGAGGTCCTCACCGCCGGCGTGGCGCCGATCCGTGAGGTGATCACTCACGGGCTGGCCGACGAGGCCGGGCTTGCCGAACTCGGGCTGCAGATCATGACCGTCCGCGTGTCCGCGCTCGCTCCCGAGGGCGACGTCGAGAAGGCGCTGCAGCAGCCGACGCGGGAGGCGATCCAGCAGCAGGCCGACGAGGCGACGTTCGCGCGGCGGGCGCTCGCCGTCGAGAAGGAGCGCGCGATCTCCGAGAACGAGCTGCACAACCGGATCGAGCTCGCCCGACGTGAGGAGGCGCTCGTCGCACAGCAGGGGGCGAACGATCGGCGCCGAGCCGAGGAACAGGCGGCGGCCGGGGCGATCGCCGCACACGCGGCCGACGACGAGCGCCGGCTCGTCGCCCGGCGCAAGGCCGACGCGCTGAAGCTGCTCGAGGACGTCCGCGTCCTGGCCGAGCGGGAGCGCAGCGAGATTCAGGCCGCGCTCGGACCCGAGCTGCTGACTGCGCTCGCCGCGCGCGAGCTGGCCGCCGGGCTCGGCAAGGTCGAGCATCTCACGATCACGCCGGAGCTGATCACGCCGCTGCTGAGCGGGCTCGCCAACGGACGCCGGGAGGGGTGACGATGCTCCCGCGCTGCGTGCTCATCGAACGCGCGACCGAGTACGACGAGCTGCTCGCCAGGCACGGCACCCGGGAGGCGGTCCGCTTCTTCCTGACCCAGCGCGGGCTGTCTCTCGAGGTGATCGAGGCGCGCCACCGCCAGCAGCACGGGTTCCGCGCCGTCGTGCTCGGCGCGATCCCGTCCGACTGGCGTCGGGCGAACATCCGACGTGAGGAGCTCGACCGCTTCCTGTTCGAGGACGACGACATCATCGTGGTGCTCGGGCAGGACGGGCTCGTCGCCAATGCCGCGAAGTATCTGCGCGGGCAGCCCGTCATTGGCCTCAACCCGCTTCCGGGCGTCAATCCCGGAGTCCTCGTTCCGCACGCTCCGCCGGCGGCGCCCGACCTCCTCCGGGACGTTGCCGCCGGACGGGGCCGTCTCGAGCAGCGGACGATGGTCTCGGCGGCGCTTGACGACGGGCAGTCGCTGACCGCGCTCAACGAGATCTTCGTCGGCCACGTCTCGCACCAGTCCGCCCGCTACCAACTCTCGCTCGGCGCCGCCGAGGAGCGGCAATCGTCATCCGGCCTGATCATCGCCACGGGCACGGGAGCCACCGGGTGGGCGGCGAGCCTCCACCTCGAGCGTCAGTCCTCGCTCGTCATGCCCGCGCCGGAGGAGCGACGACTCGCGTTCTTCGTGCGCGAGCCGTGGCCGAGCGTCGCCACCGGAACGACGTTGACCGAGGGGAGCCTTGCCGGCAGCGAGCACCTGCTGATTCGCAGCGAACTCTCCGACGGCGGCGTCATGTTCGGCGACGGCATCGAAAGCGACCGGCTCACCGTCGGCTGGGGTCAACAGGTGACGGTCGGCGTCGCCGACCGCGTGCTCAAGCTCGTGGTGTAACGGTCCCTGGTCCTGCCCTCAGTGCGACTCGAACATCCCGTGCTCGAGCGCGTAGGACACGAGCTCGGCGCGCGTCTCCAATCGCAGCTTCTGCTGGATGTGCTGGCGGTGGGTCTCGATCGTCCGCACCGAGAGATACAGCTGATCGGCGATCTCGCGGTTCGTATGGCCGAGGGCGATGCGTCTCAGGACGTCGACCTCACGGTCGGTGAGATCGTCCGGTGGCCCAGGCGGCGGCTCCGCCGCGATCCGGGCGCCGAGCTGCGGATTGAGATAGATCTCCCCGCCGGCGGCCCGGCGGACGGCTTCGACGAGCTCGCTCTCGGCGGCTTCCTTGAGCACATAGGCCAAGGCTCCCGCCCGTAGCGCCTCCCGCGCGAACGCCGGGTCCTCCTGCATGGTCAGTACAACGATCTGCGTGTCCGGTGACTCTTGGCGCAACTGGGGTATTGCCTCGAGTACGGAGCCTCCCGGCATGTTGAGGTCGACGACGAGCACGTCCGGGTGATGGCCCCGGACATAGCGTCGCGCGGTGTCGACATCGCCGGCTTCTGCAACCACCTCGAAGCCGGTCTCTGCGTTCAGCAGCAGCTCAAGGCCGCGCCGAACCACCTGGTGGTCATCCGCGAGGATGATCCGAATCGGTCCCGATGTGCCGCCGCCTTGCCCTGCCGGCGCCGATTCTGCGTTGCTCATGGTCAAGACGCTACCCGACGGCGCGGGCGCATCGCGAAATCTCCTTGCTTACGGCCGATCGGGCGGTCCCCACGACAGCAAAGTTCACGACCGCTCCTTTCAAGGAATGATTCGAGGAGTCCTTTCCGATTGGAGCCGCGCATGAACACAGTGACACTCGGCCGTAGCGGCCTCAAGGTTTCGCCGATCGCGTTCGGAACCTGGCAGCTGAGCGGCGACTGGGGCGCCTTCGACGCCCAGGAGGCGATCGCCGCCATCCGGTTCGCACGCGAGCGGGGGATCAATTTCTTCGACACCGCGCAGGCCTACGGGTTCGGCGCCTCCGAGCGGATGCTCGGCGAGGCCCTGCGCGACGACCTCGACCACCGCCGTGACGAGGTCGTGATCGCGACCAAGGGCGGGCTGCGGCTCGACGACGATCGCGGCCTCGTCCGTGACTCGCGCCCAGCGTGGCTGCGGCAGGGCTGCGAGGCGAGTCTCGCGGCGCTCGGGGTCGACTACATCGACCTCTACCAGGTCCACTGGCCCGACCTCGAGGTTCCGTTCGCCGAGACCGCCGACGCGCTCGGGCAGCTGATCGACGAGGGCAAGATCCGCCACATCGGCGTTTCGAACTTCGATGCCGAGCAGATCGAGGAGTTCTCACGGACGCGCCCGGTGGAGACGTTGCAGCCGCCGTACTCGCTGCTGAACCGGGAGATCGAGGACGCCGTCCTGCCGTATTGCGCGGAGCACGAGGTCGGCGTGCTCGCCTACGGCCCGCTCGCGCACGGCCTGCTCACCGGGGCGATGGACTCCGGCACGAGGTTCGAATCCGACGACTGGCGACGCGTCAGCCCGTCGCTCACCGGCGACACGTTCCAGCGCAACCTGACGGTCGTCGAGCGGCTGAAGACCTTCGCCGAGGGGCGCGGGTACCCGCTGAGTCAGCTCGCGATCGCATGGGCGCTCCAGCACCCCGGGGTCGAGGTCGCGATCGTCGGTTCACGCCGGCGGACTCACATCGAGGAGAGTCTCGGGGCGCTCGAACTCACCATGTCCGGAGAGGACAACGCTGAGCTCGACCGGATCGTCGCCGACGCGGTCACGATCGAGGAGGCGACTCCGGAGACGATGACCGAGCTGATGGGCCTCGCCTAGTTCGGAACGCCGCATTGGGCGCCGGCCGGATCAACCCCGGCGCATCAGCCGACCGACGGCGGCCATCAGCTCGCCGGTCTTCTCATCGCGCTCGGTCGCGGACTCGGCGCCCATCACGCAGTGGTGGGCGTGATCGTCGAGCAGGCCGAGCGCGACCTTGTCCAGCGCGGCCTGCGCGGCACCGATCTGCGTGAGCACCTCGATGCAGTACCGGTCCTCCTCGACCATCCCCTCGATCCCGCGGATCTGACCCTCGATCCGTCGCAGCCGCGCGAGCAGCTGATCCTTTGACGCGGAGTAGCCGCGTGTCCCGGTCTGTGCCATGACGAAAATATACCATTACCCCCTAGGGGTATATACTCGGACCCATGAACGTGATCTGGCACGGGCTGCGCGATGCCTTGCTGATGGCGTGGGAGGTGTGGTGGGCGCTCGTTCTCGGCTTCGCGATCTCGGCGATCGTGCAGGCGTGGGTTCCGCGCGAGCGCGTCGAGCGGGCCCTCAGTGGTGGCGGCCCGAAGTCGATCGGCTGGGCGACCGGCCTCGGCGCCGCGTCGTCGTCGTGCTCCTACGCCGCCGTCGCGATCGGCAAGTCTCTGTTCCAGAAGGGCGCCAGCGCGGCGAGCGCACTTGCGTTCCAGTTCGCCTCAACGAACCTCGTGTGGGAGCTCGGGCTCGTGTTGTGGGTGCTCATCGGGTGGCAGTTCACGCTCGCCGAGTACCTCGGCGGGATCGTGATGATCGTCCTCATGGCCGGGCTCCTGCGCCTGTTCGTCAGCCCGCGCCTCGAGGAGCAGGCCCGTGAGCACGCGCAGGAGGCGGACACCGGGCACCAGCACCAGAGCGCGTCGAGCGCGCTCAGCTGGCGCCAGCGGCTGACCTCGCTCGACGCATGGTCCGACGTGGCTCACAACTTCCGCGGCGACTGGCGGATGCTGTGGAAGGAGATCACCCTCGGGTTCCTGCTCGCCGGATTCGTCGCGCAGCTCGGCAACGGTTTCTTCGAGAGCTTGTTCATCCACAACGCGCCGCAGCCGCTGCCCGCGATCGAGAACGTGCTCGTCGGGCCGCTGATCGCCGTGCTCAGCTTCGTGTGCTCGGTCGGCAACGTCCCGCTCGCCGCCGTGCTGTGGTCGGGTGGGATCAGCTTTGCCGGCGTCCTCGCGTTCCTCTACGCCGACCTGATCGTCCTCCCGATCCTGCTCATCTACCGCAAGTACTACGGCATGCGGTTCACCGTCCGGATCACGGCGCTGATGCTCATCACGATGGCGATCGCCGGGCTCGCCGTCGGCGGCCTGTTCAGCCTGCTCGGGGCGATCCCGTCCGGGCCACGGCCGACCCGCGCGGACATCTTTGGTCAGATCAGCGTCAACTACAAGCTGTTCCTCAACGTGCTCGGGGCCGGCGTGTTCGTCGCGCTGTTCTGGATCACCTCACGCCGTGGCGCCACCGACCCCGTCTGCGGGATGACCGTGGACCGGAGCAAGGCGCTGACCACGGTCTCGGACGGCAAGACCCTGTACTTCTGCTCGGAGGGGTGCCGGCAGAGCTACGGGGCTCAGGGCGCCGACGGCGCGCACGTCACGCACGCCCACGCGCACTGACGGCAGCCGCCACCGGCTCGGCGGCGAGGCCGTCCCGGAAGCCCTCGCGGTAGGTGGGATAGCGCGGGGTGAAGCCGAGCTCCCGCCTCGCCTTGGCGTTCGAGATGCCGCGGATCTGGGTCATCATCGAGACGCCGACCTCGCCGGCGGCCATCCGCCCGACCCATACGGGGACGTGCCGCGGTGCCTTGGCGCCGAGCGCCTCGGCGAATGCCGGCAGCCACCGGGACACCGGCGTCGGCTCGTCGTCGCCGACGTTGTAGACGCCGGGCGCGCCACGGTCGATCGCCAGGACCGCCGCCGCCGCGGCATCGTCGACGTGCGCGAACGACCAGACGCCGCCGGCGTTGCCGATCAGAGGCAGTCCGCGCTTGCGCACGAGGGCGCCGATGTCACCGTCCTCGGAAAGACCGGTGCCGGGGCCATAGAAGCTCCCGTAGCGCAGGACGATGCCCTCCAGGTCGGCCGCCCCGAGCACCATCGCCTCGAGCCGGCGGATCGCCTGCAGCGACTCGCGCTGATGGGTCGGCGGGTTCGGATCGAGTGGGTCGGTCTCGACCTTGAGCCCGGTGCCGGTGCGGGCGTAGTTCCAGCCGCCGTAGCTCTGGGCGATCAGCCGCCGCGCCCCGGACGCCTGTGCGGCGGCGACGAGATGCTCGGTGCCGTCGGTACGCAGCCGGTTCGTCTGCGCGAACGTGGCGTCAAAGCGACGGTAGTTCGTCGCCCCGGCGAGCGCGGTGAGCTGGTGGATCACGACCTCGGGCTCGGCCCGCATCACCGCCTGCACGACGGCCGGCTTCGCCAGCGCGTCGGCGATCGCAACCTCGGCCCCGAGCGCCTGCAACTCCTCGACCTTGGCCGCCGAGCGCGTCATCGCGGTCACCGCATGGCCCGCCGCGACGAGCTCCGGGATGAGCCGCCGACCGACGGCACCGCTCGCTCCTGCAACAAACACCTTCATCGTGGGCTCCTCTCTGCGTTGTGGTGACCTCTAGGACGAGAACCCCCGCGAGGATGTGACACGGTCATCCCGTTCGGGTGATGATCCGCGACCGTCGCCCTCTAGTCTCCTCGGGCTATGGCTCCCGCCGACGCCGGCGCCGCACCCGAGGAGATCTCGGCCGAGCAAGCTGACGCGACGATCGCCAGCCGGCCATATCTCGTGATGCTCGTCGCCGTGTCGGTGATCGGTGTGATCGTCGCGCTCGCGGCGTGGTGCTATCTGGAGGGCCTCTACCAGATCCAGCGGGAGCTGTTCACCCACCTTCCGCACGCCCTCGGCTATCAGAACGGTCCGCCGAAGTGGTGGTACGTCGTCGTCCTCGGCGTGGCCGGCGTACTCGTGGCGCTGGCGATCAAGCTGCTCCCGGGCGACGGTGGGCATATTCCGGCGAAGGGCCTGTCAGCCGGCGGCCCGGCGGGCCCGCGGGTTCTTCCCGGGGTCATTCTCGCCGGCCTCGCGGCGGTGGGATTCGGGCTCGTGCTCGGGCCGGAGGGCCCGCTCATTGCGCTCGGCGCGGGCGTCGCGATCCTGCTCATCGGGCTGTCCGGCCGGGACATGCCGCCGCAGTCGCTGATGGTGATCGGCGCCGCGGGCAGCTTCACGGCGCTGGCGTTCATCTTCGCCTCGCCGCTGATCGCCGCGGTCATCCTGATCGAAGCCACTGGCCTCGGCGGTCCGAAGCTCCGCATCGTGCTGATTCCCGGATTGCTCGCCGCCGGGATCGGGACGCTGGTCTCACTCGGGTTGGGGTCGTTCACCGGACTGAGCAATGCGGCCTACGCGCTCGGCCCGGTCGACCTGCCGGCCATTGGTCACCTGAAGCCCGGCGAGTTCGGATGGACGATCGTGTTCGCAATCGCCGTGGCTGTCGTGACCTTTGGCGTGATGCGTGGCGGCATGTTGACGTACGGTTTCGTCTCCCGCAGGCGACTGCTCGTGCTGCTCCCCGTCGTTGCCGTGATCGTCGCGGGCCTCGCGATTGTCTTCACACAGGCATCGGGCAAGAGCATCGACTTCGTGCTCTTTGATGGCCAGGCTCAGCTGCCGGGACTGGTGGCGCAGGCGGGCGCGTGGTCGATCGGGACCGTGGTGCTCCTGCTCGTGTGCAAGGGGATCGCGTACAGCCTGTCGCTCGGCAGCTTCCGTGGCGGCCCGACGTTCCCGGCGATCTTTCTCGGCGCGGCCGCCGGCATCCTGGCCTCGCACCTTCCGGGATTCCCCACCGGCGCGGCCGTCGCGGTTGGGATCGGGGCGGCCGTCACCGCCGTGCTGCGGCTCCCGCTCGCGTCGGTCCTGCTCGCAACGCTGCTGACCACGAAGGCCGGCAGTGCGGTTGAGCCGCTGATCGTCGTCGGGGTCGTCGTGTCCTACGTGGTGACGCTGCTGCTCTCGCGGGCGCTGCCCCTGGCTACTCCGAGCGCTGCGCCAGCGGCGAGAGCGGATAGCCCAGGTGCCCCAGCTTCTGCGGGTTGATGATCGAGCGGATCGACTGGATCGCGCCCCCGGAGATCTCGAACGCGAACACGTTGATGAGGCGGTCCTCGGCGTCGAAGTTGAGCGTCCCCGGCTGCCCGTTGATCTGGGTCAGTTCGATCCGCGCCGTGATCTCTGAGCCCGTCTTCGCGAATGCGGCGAGCAGCCGCGACACGCGAGCGATCCCGTAGATGGGACGCGGCAACCCGCGTCCGATGCCGCCGCCGTCGCCGTAGAAGACGACGTCCGGGGCGAGCATCTCGAGCACTCGCTCGACGTTGCCATCCTGAAGCGCTTCGACGAACGAACCGGCGAGTTCCTGCTGCTGCGCCCGATCGACGGCGAACCGCGGCTTGCCCTCATCGATCCGACGTCGCGCTCGCGTGAAGATCTGGCGGCAGTTGACCTCGCTGCGGTCGACCACCGTGGCGATCTCGTCGTAGCCGTATCCGAACACCTCGCGCAGCAGGAACACGGCCCGCTCGACCTCGGACAGGGTCTCGAGCAGGACGAGGAACGACAACGAGAGGGAATCGGCCATCTCGGCCACCTCCGCCGGATCGCGATCGGGAGCAGTGAGAAGCGGTTCCGGAAGCCATGGCCCGAGGTACGTCTCGCGCTTGACGCGGGCCGACCGCAGCTCATCGATCGCGAGGCGGGTGACGACCGTCGTCAGAAACGCCTTCGGGGAGGCAATCCGCTCGCCGCCGCGGCGCGATCGCTCGAGCCGCAGAAATGCCTCCTGCACGAGGTCCTCGGCGTCGCCGACGCTGCCGAGCATTCGATACGCAATCGAGAACAGCAGCGGTCGAAGGTCTATCTCATCCGGCATCTCGGAAGTCCTAGACGGACGGGGTCTGGATCTGTGACACCCGTCGTTACGTCGAGGGTAATTGCCGCACCCGGTGGCCGGTGGGACCGTGTCCGGCGTCAGACCGTATGAACGACAGGACACCCATGACAGACGTGGAACGACTCGCGCAGGACTATCTGGCGATGTGGAACGAGGCGGACCCGCAGGCGCGGCGCACGCTCGTGGCTCGCACGGTCACCGACGACGCGACCTACCTCGACCCGATGATGAGCGGTGACGGCGTGGACGGGATCAGCGCGATGATCGGGGCCGCCAGGCCCAGTTCCCGGGTCACCGATTCGCGCTGCACGCCGGACCGGACGCGCATCACGATTGTCTGCGCTTCAGTTGGTCGCTCGCCGCGAACGGTGGTGCGCCGGTGGCGGTCGGGACCGACTACGTGATCGTGTCCGACGACGGTCGGATGCGGTCGGTGACCGGGTCAGGCGACCGCCGCGGTCGGTTCTGAGCCGGCCACGAGTCGGTCCTCCTCGGTGTGAATGATCAGCACCGGGATCCGGCTGTGGTTGAGCGCGTAGTGGCTGACGCTGCCGAGCAATGAGGCGCGCAGCGCACCGCGTCCGCGCGAGCCCATCACGAGCAGATCGTGCCGGCCCGACTCAAGCTGTTCGGTGAGCGCCGAGCGGATCGGGTCGTGGGTGAGGATCTTCGTCACCGGGATCGAGTCCGGGACGCGGCCGACCGCCTCGCGCAGGATCGAGGTGGACTCGCGCTCGAGTTCCTCGGCGAGCGGCATGGCTGCCATCGCTCCGCCCGGGGAATTCGCCCAGGCCGGCGGGTGCGGAATCGCGCTGAGGATCGTCAGACGACCGTTGCCGGCGACCGCGATGTCGATCGCCTCGTCAAGTGCCTTCTCTGCATGTGGTGAGCCATCGACGGCCACCAGGATGTTGCGAAACATGCTGACTCCAGTCGGGTGGAGAGCCTCATCCTGGTGTGACGTCCAGGAGAGGAGAAGTTTCATTAGCAAGCTAAAGATTAGCAAGCTACACTCGTCGGCATGCCTGATTCAGGCGATCTGGACGGCCGGGACGGCACTGACACGTTCCTCGCCGCATTCGAGGCGCTTGCGCAGGCGGTCAGGCGGGCTCGCGGTGCCCCGGCACAGCCGTCCCAGGACGCGCTCACGCTCTCCCAGTACGGGCTGTTGCAAGGGCTCGCGGAGGGTGGCAACGCCCGCGTCGTCGAGCTCGCAACCGCTGCCGGCGTGACGCCACCCACGGCGACGCGGATCCTCGACGCGCTTGAGCGGCGGGGGATCGTCGAGCGCCGCCGCGCCGCGGAGGATCGCCGCGGGGTGACGATCACGCTCACGCCGAGCGGCCGCGACCTGCTCGCGGCCCAGCACGAGTGGCTGCGCGACCGCCAGGAGTCGTTCTATGCGGCGCTGCCGCCGGGAGAGCGCGCGGTGGCGGCTGACCTGCTGGTGCGGCTCGCCGACCTGATCGACGAGCTAGCGGACCCCACCCAAGCATTCCACCGGTTCTGACGGTCCGACCGGCTCGGACTAGGTACCGAGCCAGTGCGGGCCGAGGCCGAAGATGGCGGCCACGGCGAGCCCGGCGACGAGCAATGCGCCGGCACGGCGCGTTGGGCGCGCGCGAACGCGGCGAGTGACGGCCACGGCAGCGCACGCCGACGACGACGCAGGCGCCGACGGCGAGTGCGTAGAAGGCGATCATCAGTGTCGACGGCGACGTAAGCGTCATCGTCATCGTCATCGTCCGCGCCGCGGGCTCGCGCAGGATGACCGGCAGCGTCCGCACGCCGGCCGCCTCATCCCAGGGGATCTTGTCGATGTGCTTGCCCATCAGCACGGCGGTGCAGAGCAGGCCGTATGGAATCGACGCCGGCCACACCTGCCACGGCACGCCGCCGATCGCCGAGTAGACGGTGCCGGCGATCATCAACGGCCCCCACACGAGCAGCACGTCGAGCTCGCCGAGTCCGCGCTTCTTGAGCCGCAGTGGGGGCGCGGTGTAGGCGACGTTGAGGATCACGCCCGCGAGCCCGAAGGCGAGCACGACCCAGCCGCGCGCGAGCACGAGCACGATCAGGATCGCGACGAAGTCCGCCCGGCGAACCGTGAGCAGGCCTCGATGCCGCGGTGTCGCTCATCACCGCGGAAACTACACCGCTTCAGACGCTCACCAAACCGGTGGCGATCGGATGTCGAAATCGCATGCCCGCGTCCGTCGTGGATGATGAACGCCGCACCGGCGGCGAATCATCACAACAGGAGGCGAGATGCCCGAGTACCTCATGCTCATCTACATGCCGGCCGAGAACCCCCTCAGCCCGGACGAGATGGCCGAGATGTTCCCGAAGTGGGACGCGTACACCGAGAGCCTGCGTGACGCCGGACTGTTTCTCGGCGGCAACGCCCTGCAGGGCGTCGAGGCGGCAACGACCGTGCGCGAGCGGAACGGTCAGTCGCAGATCACCGACGGTCCGTTTGCGGAGACGAAGGAGGTCCTGGGCGGCTACTACCTCGTCGAGGCCCCCGATCTCGACACGGTGCTCGAACACGCGGCACGGATTCCGAACATCGCCTACGGGTCGCTCGAGGTCCGGCCGATCATGGACACCGGCGCTCGCGAGGCCCGGGCGGCTGAGGCACAGGCGCAGGCCTAGCCGTAGCCGCCGCCGGTCCCCCCAACCGGGGGGTTTGTGACACCTCCCGGTTGCCGGGTTCGGCGCATGCGAGGATGCTCGCTGCATGCGTGGCCTGATTGATGTCGCTCGCTTCCGTGTCGAGGACCCGGACGAGCTCGTGACGGCCTCGCTCGCCTGCCCGCTGTGTCTGCGCGGTGAGGACGTGGCATGGGCGCTCGACGCCGAGCGCGACCGCTATGACGCGTCGGTGCGCTGCGAGTGCGGTCGCTGCCGGCAGTCCTGGAAGGTGTACGTCGCCCCGGATCAGGCGCTGCGGCTCAGCCTGCTTCCCGCGCACGTTCGGTAGTCGTCCCGGCTGCTACCGGCGCGCCCGCGCCGGTACCGTTGGCATATGCGGTCATCGGATCTCTGGAGGTCGAGCTGGACGCCGGAGTGAGCGAGGTCGCACGGTTCCTCGCCCAGCGAGCTCCGTTCGACGCGCTCTCGCCCGAGGAGCTCGGCGAGGTCGCGGCCGAGACGGAGATCGAGTTTCATCTTCCCGGCGCGGTCATCCTCAGCGAGGATGGCGGGCCGGTGACGTTCCTGCGCGTCATCCACGGCGGCTCGGTCGACATCTCCCACGAGGGCAAGCTGCTCGATCTGCTGCACGCGGGTGACACGTTCGGCCACGCCGCGATGCTGTCCGGGCTGCCGCCAGGGTTCGAGGCGCGGGCCGTCGAGGACACGCTCTGCTACCGGATTCCCGTCGCCGTGGCGCGGCCGTTGCTCGAGCGCGCCCGCGCGCGTGAGCTGATCGTCGGCGTCCACGAGCCGGGCCACCAGCCGGTCGCCGGGCTGATCCGCTCGGCCACGGTCACGTGCACGCCGATGGAAAGCATCCGCGAGATCGCGCGGCGCATGACGAAGGCCGGCGCCACGTCGGCGATCGTCGAGCGCCGACCCGGGGACGGCTTCGGCATCGTCACCGACCGGGACATCCGCACCCGGATCGTCGCCGCGGGATTGCCGCTGAGCGCGCCCGTCTCAAGCATCATGACGACGCCCGTGTTCTCCGTCACACCCGACCGGCTCGGCGGCGAGGTGCTGTTTGAGATGCTCGAGCGCGGCATCCGCCACGCGCCCGTCGTGAGCGAGCGCGGCCAGCTCGTCGGCGTCGTCGAGGATGCGGATCTGTTCGCGGTCCAGCCACGGTCGTGGTTCGGGGCGCGCCGGGGTATCGCGCGCGCGCAGGACCTTGACGCGCTGGCCACGGTCGCCGCGCGTCTGCCGGAGATCGTCGTCGACCTGCATGCGGCGAACCTCCGCGCGCTTGAGGTGGCGCGTGTCCTCTCGGCCCTCGTCGACTCGATGACGGTGCGGGCGATCGAGCTCGCCGGCCAGCCGTTCCGGATGCCCTCCGACGGGCTCGTGTGGGTCGCCGTCGGCAGCCAGGCACGGCGCGAGTTGACGCCGGCCTCGATTGCCCGCGGCGCGATCATCTGCAGCGAGTCGCCGCCGGACGGCTGGATGGCTGCGGTCAGCGACGCCCTCGTTCGCTGCGGGTTGATCGGAGAGGTCGTCGCCCACACGCCGCACGAATGGCGTGATGGCGACCATACGGAGGAGCTCGCGCTCACCGTGCTCGTCGAGCGCCGTCCGCTGTGGGGGACGCCGCGTGACCCGCTCCCCATCGTCGAGGGTCAGGTGCGCGACGAGGTGCTCGCCGCCCTCGCTCGTCGTGCCCTCGAGGTGCGTCCTCCGACCGGGTTCGACGGCGACGCCGTGCTCGACGCGGACGGCAACCGCCAGGATCTACTCGACATCCGCCGCGCCGCCGTCATCCCGATCATCGAGATCGCTCGCTGGGCGGGTGCCGCGGCCGGTGAGGTCGACGGCTCGACGCCGGAGCGGCTGCGGGCCGCCGCCGCTGACGGTGTCCTGAGCGACGGTGACGCCCAGACGCTCACCGATGCGTTTGAGCTCGCCCTCGAGTTGCGGATCGGCCATCACATGACCCAGCTCGCGGCCGGGGCACGGGCCGACGATGCGATCGAGCCGCGGGACATCAGCCCCCTCACCCGGGACCATCTCCGTGACGTGTTCCGCTCCGTCGCCGGGGTGCAACGGGGGCTCGCGGCGTGAGGCTTCGGTCGCCGCTCGGCGAGGCGGCGGAGAACTACGTGCGGGCCGGACGGCCATCTGGCTCGACGCCGTGGCGCGAGGCGAGCTGGTGCGCGCTCGACCTCGAGCTGACCGGGTTGGACCCGCGCCAACACGAGATCATCGCGGTCGGCGCGGTCCCGATCGAGGACGGGAGGGTGGTGCTCGGCCAGAGCGTCTACACGCTCGTGCGCACGACGCAACGCTCGGACCCGAACGCCGTTCTCGTGCACAAGCTCCGCGTCGCTGACCTCGCCGATGCACCGTCGCTCGACGAGGCGGTCGACATGGTTCTCGGCGTGTTCGCCGGCCGCGTGCCCGTGTTCCATACGGCCCCGGTTGAGCACAGCTTTCTCGCGCCACTGTTCGCGCGGCGCCGGCTTCGGTTTCCTTCTGTCGCCGACACCGAGGTGCTGGGCCGGATGTGGCTGCGGGCGCGCGACGGCGAGTCGCCGCCGTTCATTCGGCTCGAGCGGCTGGCTCGCGAGCTCGGTCAGCCGGCCGAGGTTCCGCACCACGCGCTCGGTGACGCGCTGACGACGGCGCAGGCGTTCATCGGCGTTGCTGCCCACCTCGATCAGGTCTCGCCGCAGACCGTCAGCTCGCTCGTCCGCAGCCCGAGGCTGCTTCGGCGGATCCGGGTGACGGCGGCCTGACGGGGAGCCGAATCCGCCCAAGGGCAGCTACTTCGCGTTGGCGGTGAAGTCCTCGGTCTCGGTGCAGGTCGGGAAGCTCCTCAGGTGCTGCGTGGCGGTCACCTTTCCTGTGGCCACCCGGCCGAAGAACGTGCCGCTGATCCGGAGCAAGACGAAATCTCCCGGGCCGAAGCGGCCCGTCGCGGACCCGCTGAAGCTTCCGGATTTGATCGCGAGGGCGTTGAAGCGGTACGCCGGCGGCGAGTTGCCGGGAGAGCCGCCGCAGGTGGTGACCTCGTAGTGCAGTACGAGGCTGTCGACCGCTTTGCCGTTCGCGGACACGCGGAAGCTGATCGGGAAACCAGATTTGGCGAGCCCCGTGATCGTCATCGAGTCTCCATGACCGTCGGTGAGCTTTCCGCCGAACTTGTGGCTCCGAGTGATCTTCGCCTTGCCCTTGCTGAACGCGAAGCTCGTGCTGCTGATGTTCACAGCACAGGTTGTGGCGCCCCTGGTGACGAGTGCTGCCACCTGAACGTTGCTGACTGCGCCGTGGCCGACGGCGAGGGTCAGACGGAGTGCGCTTCCGCCCTGTTTCTGGCTGGTCGTGCCTCCGTACACCGTGTTCTGGGCCGCCGACGCGACCGCGACGAACGTGAGCACGCCGGTCACGGCCAAGCCAACGCTGGCCAGCCTGTGGGTGATGGTGCGCATCATCTTCTCCTCCGTGGCCGGCCGCCGATGGACAGCCGGGGATGATACGGGGGCGACCAGCCCCCGCCGGCGTGCCTGCCCAAGAACGTCGTCGTCAGCGGCTCAGAACAGCTGGAGGTAGCGGTCGAGCTCCCACTGCGTGATCTGCTCGTGGGCGATCTGCCACTCCTTGCGCTTGACCTCGATGAAGTAGTCGACGTAGTCGCCGTCACGCGTCGTACCGAGTGCCGAGCGCAGCGCGTCGTTCCGCTCGAGTTCGCGGGTCGCGTCGAGCAGGTTGGCCGGGAGCAGTTCGATGCCGCCCTCGGCTCGCTGCTCCGGGCTCATCGTGTACAGGTTGGCCGTGTTCGGCTCACCCGCATCAAGCCCACGTGCGACGCCGTCCATGCCGGCGGCGAGCATCGCCGTGGCCGCGAGATACGGGTTGCACGAGCCATCGACCGTCCGGTCCTCGATCCGCCCCGCGTCGGGAATGCGCAGCATCTGCGTGCGGTTGTTGTACCCGTAGCTGATGTATGCCGGGGCCCAGGTCGCGCCGCTCGTCGGCGCGCCGATGACGAGGCGCTTGTAGCTGTTGACGGTCGGCGCGGTGACCGCGATGTACGCCTTCGCATTCGCCTTGAGCCCGCCGATGAAGTTGTAGGCGAGCTCGGACAGACCGAGGCCACGCGGGTCCTCGGATGGGTCGCGGTCAAATACGTTCTCGTCGCCCTTCCACAGGCTGACGTGGAAGTGGCAGCCGTTGCCGGTCAGGTTCGCGAACGGCTTCGGCATGAACGTCGCGACCAGCCCGCGCTGCTGCGCGAGCGACTCGACCATGTAGCGGAAGAAGATCGCCCGGTCGCACGTCGTCAGCGCCTCCGCATACGCGAAGTTCTGCTCGAACTGCCCGTTGGCGTCCTCGTGGTCGGTCGCGTAGTTGTCCCAGCCGAGCTTCGTCACGTAGTTCGAGACGGTCGAGACGAAGTCGAGGTTGCGCGTCAGCGCGCGCATGTCGTAACACGGGAGGTCGAGCGTGTCGAGTGGGTCGGCGACCTCGATCCCGCCGTCGGCGGTGCGGCGGACGAGGAAGTACTCGAGCTCGGCGCCGATCCGCGCCTCGTATCCGTGCTCGGCGAGCTTGGCGAGCGCCCGGCGCAGAATGGTCCGCGGGCAGTAGTCCCATTCCTCGCCATTGACCGTGACGTCGCACGCGAGCCGCGCGACGTTCGGCTGCCACGGGAGGATCGTCAGCGACCGCGGGTCCGGCATCGCGATGATGTCCGGATCGTGCGGGCCTTGCCCGATGTCGCCCGCCGCGAACCCGGCGAACCCGGCTCCGTCTTCCAGGAGGTCGTCGATGTGATGCGCCGGGACGAGCTTCGCGCTCGGCTTACCGTGCATGTCGACGAACTGGGCGAACAGAAACTCGATGCCTTCGTCCTTAACGATTCGCCGGACATCGTCGGCGTTCTGGGGAGGCGTGCTCATGCCGCGAGCCTATCCGTGCGGTGGTAGCGCTCACAATGGCCCGGAGCACGGTCCGCTGCGAGCTAGCATGTTCGACTCGCACATAGGAGGTGCATCAGGTCGTGTCGGTGAACGTCGAGGTGAGCGAGGAGATCAGGGGGCTTCGCGAGGAGAACCGGACGCTCTACGGCGTCATCAAGCTCGTCTCCTCATCGCTCGAGATGTCGCCGATGCTCGCCGGGGTGGTCGACCTGGCCACCGAGGCAACCGGATGCCACGCCTGCTTCATCTATCTGCTTGAGGACGACCGGCTGACGATCCGCGCCGCGTCGCCGGTGTTCGCGTCCGCCGTCGACAAGGTCTCGTTCTCGGTGGAGGAGGGGCTCACCGGATGGGTCGCCCGGCACCGGACGCCGGAGTTCATCCGGGACGGGGCGATGGACGACCCGCGGATGAAGTTCGTCCCGCTGCTCGAGGAGGAGCGCTTCCAGTCGATGGTCGCGGTGCCGATCCTCGCCCGCAACGGCGACACGATCGGCGTGATCGTGCTCCATACCCAAGCGCCGCACGAGTTCACCGAGGACGCCGTCAGGCTGCTCGTGCACATCGCCTCACTCGTCAGCGGCGCGATCGAGAATGCCCAGCTCTACGACCGCGAGCGCAGCCGCGTCGACGCCCTCACCGTCTCTCTCGGCGCTCGCCCAGCAGGTCGCGAGCGCCGCCGACGCTTCCGAGCTTGGCCCCACCGTCGCCGACGGGACGCGGAGTGTGCTCGGGGCCGAGGTGTGCCAGCTCTACCGGCTCGACGACGACGGGGACGGCCTGAAGCTGCTGGCCTCGTCGCCGCGTGAGGTGGCGATCCCAGAGTCGCTGTCGGTGCCGGCGCTGTTGCTCGCGGCGCTCGAGGGCCGCGGCCATCGGCCGCCGGCGCGCTCGCTGTGGCCCGAGCTGGCGGTCGGCGACGTGCTCGTGACGCCGATGGTGGTCGGCGGCGAGCGGGTCGGACTGCTCTGTGCAGGCTCGGCGACCGGCCACCCGTTCGGCGAGGCGGACACCGAGATCGTCCGGGCGATCGCCCACCTGAGCGCGATCGCGCTCAAGCGCGCGGAGCTGATCCAGAGCCTGACGAACGCGAACATCGTCAAGGACCTGTTCGAGGCGCTCGCCGCCGGCGCGACGTCATTCGCCGCCTCGAAGGCGGCCGAGATCCGCTGCGACCTCAACGCCCCGTACCTGCTCCTGCACGCCGAGCCCGCGGCCGGCCGCGTCGCCGGGTCCGGCGAGTGGCGAGAGGCGGCCGAGACGATCGGGCGCGAGCTCGCGGCGCTGTCCGGCACGAGCGCGGTCGAGGCGGGACCGGGTCCGGTCCGGGCCCTGCTCGCGCTCGGCATCGGCCGCACCCACCGCGTCGAGGACGTGCTGCGGACCGCCCGCGAGCTCGGCGTCGGGCACGGTGCCGCGATCGGGGTCAGCGAGCTGTGCGAGTCTCCGGGCGAAGGCGCTCGCGGCTACCGCCAGGCCCGGGACGCGGCGACGATCGGCCGCGCGCTGCTCGGGGACGGCGGCGCGATCCCGTACTCCCAGCTCGGTGCCTACCGCTACCTCGTCCACATCGCCCCTGAGGACGCCCCGCACGACCGCATGCGCGGCGCCGTCGACCTGCTCATCACCTACGACACCAAGCGTCGGACCGCCCTGCTCGACACGCTCGAGCGCTACCTGGCGGAACGGCGCAGCGTGATCGAGAGCGCCCGGGCGCTCTACATCCACCCGAACACGTTGCGCCAGCGCCTCGCCCGGATCGAGGAGCTCACGGGGCTGAGGCTTGATGCGGATGATCTGCTGTCGCTGGAGCTGGCGATCAAGCTGGCGCGGCTGCACGGGCGCCCGACGGCGCGGTCGTAGGCGCCCAGCGGGCGGGTACCGCGAGACGGGTGATGCGACCAAAACGCAAGAAAGCGGCGCGGGAACGACCACAACGCACGTGAGCTGCGGCGGATGTGGCCGCTTTCTTGCGTTTGGGCCAAGATTTCGCCGGAACGCAAGAAAGCGGCGGGAATCGCGGTCGTCGTCTTGCGTTGTGGTCGTTCGACGGGGCGCTTTCCTGCGTTGTGGTCGTCCGAGCGAGGCATGGACGCCGGGACCGCACGCCCCGCCCCACCCCCTTTTCGATGCGCCTTTCCGCTGGTCGAACGCAGCGAACCGGGCTACCCCGACGACCGGGCGCTACTCCTCAACCACCAGGAACACCGGGATCTTCGCCTTCCGGCGGACCCGCTGAGGTTCCTGCTCCCAGAGGAAGTCGCCGACCCAGCGGTTCCGATCCGGGTCGGCGGCCATGACGATCGCCTCGCAGCCCTCCTTGGCGGCCTCCTCGCAGATCCGCCTGGTCGACTTGCGCGTGGCGAGGATGTGGCCTTCCGCCTCGATGCCCTTGCGCTTCAGGCGCTTGACGGCACGCTTGACGTTCTCGCGCGCGTCGGCCAGCTCCCGCTTGTTCGGCATCAGCCCGGGGGACTGCAGCCCGAACGAGACGCCGTGGACCCGCGCGATCGAGAACACGTGCGCGGTCGCCCCCGCAGGGTCGGCAAGCTCGACGACCCGGGCGATCGCCGCGTCGGGAATCTGTCGCCCCTCGGTCGCGAGGAGGATGCGGGTGAAGCGTTCCGTGGCCGTACGCGGATCTTCGCGCACGGCCACGGTTTCTGTCTGACTCACGGACTGGCGCCGCTCGGTGTGGCGCCGCTCGCTGTCATCGCGGGCGCCGCGGTTTCCACCGGTGCGTGTTTCTTGTCCTCGACCCGCTTCCGGTACCAGTAGAAGAACACGTAGGACAGGAGCACGGCCCAGCCGATGAAGTAGTACGGCAACGTCTTGCGGCCGGCCGCGTTACACGTGCAGTTCGCGTACGTGGGGCCGCCGTAGAAGTAGATGATCAGGTAGAAGCCCGCGATCACGAGCGCCACGTACTTCATCCACTCGGGCAGCTTGAACGGCCGCCGCACGTTCGGTCGGTGCTTGCGCAGCAGGTAGTAGCCGATCAGCACCGGGATGAACGAGGCGAGGTAGCCGACGTTCGAGAACGTGTAGATCTCGACCGCGCCGCCCATGAACACGACGGCGATCGAGCACGCGACGTTGAACCACATCGAGCGGTTCGGGACCCCGTGCTGGTTCGTCTTCTGGAAGAACCGCGGGAACTGACCGTCCGTCGACATCTGGTGCAGCGACCGGGCGGTGCCGGTGATCGCGTTCAGGGCCGAGAGGATGAGCGCGAGGATGAGCATGATCGCGATGATCCACTCCAGCGCGCTGCTGCCCGCTCCGGTGCCGAACACCTTCGCGCTGAAGGTGACGAAGATCGTCTTCGGGTCGATCAGCGCGGCGTTGCCGAGCGCCGGCAGGCCGATGACGATGATGAACGCGACCGGGATCATCGTGTAGATGAAGAGGCCGTAGAGCCCCTCGGCGTTCATCGCGATCTTGGCGTCCCGGTCGGGATCGCGCGTCTCGCCGATGTAGCACGCCGCCGCCTCCATCGCGATCACGTTCCATGTCAACAGGAACGAGAACGCGAGGTACAGCGTCAGCCAGCCGTGGCCGAACAGCGGGGTGAAGAACCCGCTCCCGTTCGTATGGCGGAAATGCCAGAGCCAGTTGAAGTCGACGGCGCTCGGGTTGAAGATCCAGGCGATCGCCAGGAACGTCAGCGGGATCATCGACAGGATCGCGAGCGTCGTGGCGAACGTGGTGCCGAGTCGCAGCCCGCGCACGGCGGGGATCGCCAGCAGCACGATGCCGACGATCGCGATGATCAGCGTCCACCACGCGATCGGAGTGTGGATCGGAGTGAAGCCGGATGTCGAGAGCTTCAGGCGGTCGACGATGTAGTACGACGCCAGGATCATGTTGAGCGGCGCCACCGGGAACCAGCCGAGCCAGTAGGCCCAGGCCGTGAACCCGTTCACGTGCTCGGCGAACCGGGGCCATTTCTCCTTATAGGCCGGGTACGCATACGACGGAAGTCCGCCGGCCCGGTCGGGCATCATCGCCGAGAGCTCCGCGAGCAGCAGGCACACGAGATACCCGCTGATCGTGATGATGACGATCACGGGAACCGACGCCGCGCCGAGCTCGGTCACCATCACCGGCGCGATACCGGTGACGAGGATCGTGCCGGCTAGGCCGATAACGAACGCACCCCACCAGTTCGTTGTCTTCGGAAGCCCCGCGGCCTCGTAGACAAGTTCGTCGTGATCCCCAGAAGCGTCGGCCATGAGCCCTCCTATCGCGTGTGCAGCAGCGGGGTTAGGCTCCCACGTAGCTCGTGGCCGTCACAGGCGCGATGCGAACACAATTGCGGGGCTCAACATGGAGCAGTTGGACACATTTCTCGCGCGCCAGCCGCCATTCGATGAACTCGACCCCGCCTCGCTCACGGCGTTGGCCGAGCACGCCACCGAGGAGGTCTTCGAAACCGGCGATGCGGTACTCGTCGAGGACGGGCCGCCGGCAACCGGCCTCTGGGTGATCCTCACCGGCTCGATGGACATCCTCCACGAGGCCGAGGTGATTCAGGTGCTCGAGCCGGGGGAGACATTCGGTCAGGCGTCGCTGCTCACCGGAATGGCGCCAACGTTCACGGTCCGCGCGCGCGAGCGGTCGAGCTGCGCGTTCCTCACCCCGGAGGAATCCCGTCGGGTGCTCGGCACCGACGCGGGGGCGAAGTACGTCGCGATGACGATGCGCACGCGGCTCACCGGGACGGGCCACACGGTCCACGGACTGCTCGATCTCGGGACGACGCCGGTGTCGATGCTGATGCGGCCGGCGAGCTTCTGCGACGCGGACGCGACGATGCGGGCGGCGGCGTCGAAGCTCGCGGAGGTTCCCGCGCTCCTCGTCGACCTCGGTGACGCCCAACTCGGCGTCGTGACCGACGCCGAGGTCAGGGCCGCCGTGACCGCGGAGACCGGGGCCCTCGATGCGCCCGTCCGCCGCTTCGCTCGGACCCCGCTCGCGACGATCCCGACGACCCAGCTCGCGGTGGAGGCGACGATCGACATGCTCGCGAGCGGCACCGGGCAGCTCGGCGTCATCGAAGGCGGACAGGTCGCGGGGATCCTCACCGCGGAGGACCTGCTCGGACTCGACGTCCGCAGCCCGATCGCGGTGCGCCATCTCATCCTCGGGGCGCGCGACGAGGACGAGCTGATCCGCGCCGTCACGCAACTGCCACGCCTGTTCCTGCTGCTCATCCGAGCTGGTGTTCCGGCACGGGATCTCGGACGCGTCCTCAGCCTGCAGCACGATGCGGTCGTCACGCGGCTCGTCGACTTCTCGGTCGACCGCCACGGTCCGGCGCCCGCGCCCTGGGCGTGGCTCGACCTCGGCAGCGCGGCCCGGCGCGAGTTCACGCTGTCCTCGGACCAGGACAACGCGCTCGCCTATGCCGACCCCGAGCCCGGACAGGAGGAGGCCATCGACGGGTACTTCGAGCAGCTCGGACGCGATGTCAACGACGGGCTCGCCAGGTGTGGGATCGGCGTCGACAACAACGGGGTCCTTGCCGGCAAGCGGCTGTGGCGGATGTCGAAGAGCGGCTGGCTGCGCACGTTCGACGAGTGCCTGGAGATCCCGGACGAATCCCACCTCATCCGCGCGACGGTCGCGTTCGACTTCCGCCCGGCGGCCGGCGGACTGGTCGTGACTCCGGAACTGACCGAGCGGATGCGCTCGTCACGCCGGCACCCCGATTTCATGCGACTGATGGCCCGCAGCGCGACCGGGTTTCCCGTGGCGCTCGGGTTCCGCAACCAGCTCGCGACCGGCCGGGGTGGGGACCCGCCGGACCGGCTCGACCTCAAGCGCGGCGCGATCATCCCGCTCGTCAACCTCGTCCGCTTCCACGCGCTCGCCCACGGAGTCACGATCTCGCCCACGCTCGACCGCATCGAGGCGACCGCGAGCGTCGGAGGCATCGACCCAAAGCTCGCCGAGGCGTTGACCGAGGCGTGTGCAGCGATCACCCGGCTGCGCTTCGAGCACCATGCCGCGCTGGTCGCCGCCGGATCGCCGGCCGACAACCTCATCAACCCTGACGAACTCGGTCCAATCGCGCGCAGCGAATTGCGCGAGGCGCTTCAGGTCATCCGCCGGGCACAGAAGCAACTCGGCGTGTGGACGCCCGCCGGGAAGTAGCGCGTCTCACCACATTCGCGGCCGAAAGTGTGCCCCCCGCCGCCATTGGAGCGGCCCCCGGCAGTGTCTACGCTGACCAGCATGTGTGGGATTGCCGGGCTATATACGAAAACGCCTGCCTTGCAGGACAGGCTCGGCACGCTGCTCTCCGGAATGCTTGAGCAGCTGTCCGACCGCGGCCCCGACAGCGCCGGTGTCGCGTTCTACCGCGACCCCGCCCCGGACGGCTGGTGCAAGGTCTCGCTTCACAGCGCGAGCGAGGAGCCGAACTGGGACCAGGTCGGGGCGCAGCTCTCACGCGGCTTTGGCGGCGCGAGCCCGCCGCAGGTGCGCGGCTCCCACGCGACGTTCACGGTCGCGGCCGACGCCGACGCGGCCGAGCACTGGCTCGCCGAGCACCATCCGGAGTTGACGATGATGAGCAGCGGCCGCTCGATCGAGATCTACAAGGAGGCCGGTCGCCCGGAGGAGTTCGTCAAGCGCTTCGCGCTCCACGAGCTGGGCGGCACGCACGCTCTCGGCCATACCCGGATGGCGACCGAGAGCCGGGTCACCACGGATCACTCGCACCCGTTCTCGACCGGTCTCGACCTGTGCCTCGTGCACAACGGGAGCCTGTCGAACCACAATCGGCTACGACGCGAGCTGCGCCGGGAGGGGATCCGGTTTCGCACCGACTGCGACAGCGAGGTCGCCGCGGGTTACCTGACGTGGCGGATGCGCGAGGGTGACACGCTCGCTCAGGCGCTCGAAGGGTGCCTTGAGGATCTCGACGGCTTCTTCACGTTCGCCGTCGGTACGGCTGACGGGTTCGCCGTCCTGCGCGACCCGATCGCGTGCAAGCCGGCCGTCATGGCCGAGACCGAGGACTGGGTGGCGATCGCGTCGGAGTACCGGGCGATCGCGACGCTGCCGGGCGCCGAGGACGCCGCGAACTGGGAACCCGAGCCCGGTCACGTGTACAGCTGGGGCAGGGCATTGGTGGCGTGATGGCGACGACGGGTGCCACCCGCGAGGGCGTCTCGTTCGATCTGTCAAGCGACACCGTTCGCACGCTGAACCAGCGGCTGCACACCGGCGAGCCCGGGCGGATCACGGTGATCAACCCGGGCGGCAAGCACGCGATCGCGGCCGGGATCGACGGCCCGTACGAGGTCGAGATCGACGGCCACGTCGGTTATTACTGCGCCGGGATGAACAAGGAGGCGACGGTCCGGATCCGCGGCAACTGCGGTGTCGGGGTCGCCGAGAACATGATGTCCGGGACGGTCATCGTCGAGGGCAGCGCGTCGCAGTCGGCGGGCGCCACCGCTCGCGGCGGTCTGCTCGTCATCAACGGTGACGCGTCGGCGCGCTGTGGCATCTCGCTGAAGGGCGCCGACATTGTCGTCCGCGGCAACGTCGGGCACATGAGCGCCTTCATGGCCCAGCGCGGGACGCTGCTCGTCTGCGGTGACGCCGGCGATGCGCTCGGCGACTCGCTGTACGAGGCGCGCCTCTATGTGCGCGGCTCGGTCGTCGGACTGGGCGCCGACTGCGTCGAGAAGGAGATGCGCGACAAGCACCGCGCGCAGGTCACCGAGCTGCTCGCCAAGGCGGGGTTCGACGATCTCGATCCCGCCGACTTCCGCCGCTACGGCTCCGCGCGGCGGCTCTACAACTTCAACATCGACAACGCGGGGGCGTACTGATGACGGGCGGCAACGGCGACGGCGGTGGCGCCGGGGTGCACCCCGGGCTGCGCGAGTCGTCGACGTTCGATCGCACCACGATCGCCGAGATTCAGCGCGCCGCGCGCGAGGGGATCTACGCGATCAAGGGCTTCGGGGCCAAGCGCCGCGTGCCCAACTTCGACGACCTGCTGTTCCTCGGCGCGTCGGTCTCGCGGTATCCGCTCGAGGGCTACCGGGAGCGGTGCGCGACCGACGTCGTGATCGGCACCCGTTACGCTCGCGAGCCGATCAAGCTCGACATCCCGATCACGATCGCCGGCATGAGCTTCGGCGCGCTGAGCGGCCGGGCGAAGGAGGCACTCGGCCGGGGCGCAAGCGAGATGGGCACGTCGACCACAACCGGCGACGGGGGCATGACCCCCGAGGAGCGCGGGCACTCGAAGACGCTCGTCTACCAGCTGCTCCCGAGCCGCTACGGGATGAACCCCGACGATCTGCGCCAGGCGGACGCGATCGAGGTCGTCGTCGGCCAGGGCGCCAAGCCGGGCGGCGGCGGCATGCTGCTCGGTCACAAGATCTCCGACCGCGTGGCGGAGATGCGTGACCTGCCGAAGGGCATCGACCAGCGCAGCGCGTGCCGGCATCCCGACTGGACTGGGCCGGACGACCTCGAGATCAAGATCGAGGAGCTGCGCGAGATCACCGACTGGCGCGTCCCGATCTACATCAAGGTTGGGGCGACCCGGACGTACTTCGACGTCGCGCTCGCGGTCAAGGCGGGCGCTGATGCGATCGTGCTCGACGGCATGCAGGGCGGCACGGCCGCCACCCAGGAGGTGTTCATCGAGCACGTTGGGATCCCGATCCTCGCCGCGATCCCGCAAGCCGTGCAGTCGCTTCAGGACCTGGGGATGCACCGGGAGGTCCAGCTGATCGTGTCCGGCGGGATCCGGAGCGGGGCGGACGTCGCGAAGGCGCTCGCGCTCGGTGCGGATGCCGTCTCGATCGGCGTCGCGGCGATGATCGCGCTCGGCGACAACGCTCCCGAGCACGACACCGAGTACCGCAAGATCGGCTCGGCCGCGGGCTACTACGACGACTGGCAGGCCGGACGCGACCCGGCCGGCATCTCCACGCAGGAGCCCGAGCTCGCCGCCCGGCTCGATCCGGTCGAAGGTGGGCGGCGGCTGGCCAACTACCTGCGCACGCTCGTGCTCGAGACGCAGACGCTCGCCCGCGCGTGCGGCAAGTCGCACGTGCACAACCTGGAGCCCGAGGACCTCGTCGCGCTCACGATCGAGGCGGCGGCGATGGCGCGGGTGCCGCTCGCCGGGACGAACTGGATCCCCGGTCAGGGTGGGCTCTAGCGGGCCCCAGCACTTGCGGAACTAGACCGTCTAGTACCGCGGGTGGGTCCGACTCAGCCGCCGAGGGCACGGGTGAGCTGTGCCGCCTCCTCCTCGAGCACCGGCAGCAGCCGGACCGGATCCTCGAGCCGGTTCGATGGTCCCTGGATCCCGAGGATCGCGGCGAGCGCGCCCGCGCGGCCGAACACCGGGGCGGCGATCGCGTTGACGTCGGGGTCGCGCTCACCGAACACGGTGCCGTATCCGTGCTCCTGCACGGTCGCGATCTCATCGGCGAGCGCCGTGCGGTCGGTGATCGTCCGGTCGGTCAGCGCCACGAGGTCACGCTCGCGGGGGAGTGGGCCGCCGCCGAACGCCAGCATCACCTTGCCGACCGCGGTCGCGTGGGCGATGCTCGGCTGGCCGAGCCGGGCCATGCTGACGACGCTGTTGCGCGACGGCGCCGAGTCCACCGTGATCGCCTCGCGCGCGCTCGGGAGCGATAGCGTCGCCGTCTCGCCCGTGCGCTCCATCAGCTCGACGAGCACCGGCCGCGCGAGCGCCTGGAGGTCGAGCCGCGCGAGCACGCGGTTGGCGAGCGTCACGAGCGCGAGGCCGAGTCGGTACGGGGCCTGCGGGTCGTCGCGCTGGACGAGGCCGGCGGACTCGAGCGTGGCGAGCAGTCGCGATGCGGTGCTCGGGTTGACGCCGATCCGGCGGGCGACCTCGTTGACGCCGAGGCCGTGCTCGCTGTCACGAAGTTCGTCGAGCACGACGAGTGCGCGGCCCACCGACGCCACAGGTCCGTATTGCGCCATATGCAACACTATTGCGTATCGCGCGACGGTTGTCTAGGATGCCCCGCCATGTCATTCGTCCTTGAGTGCCCCCACTGCGGCATCCGTGAGGTGGCCGATTTCGCGTACGGCGGTGAGGTCACAGTCCGACCGAAGGAGCAGCCCTCGTTGCGCGAGCTCTCGCAGTACAACTACTTCCGACGCAACGTGGCCGGGGTCCAGCGCGAGTGGTGGTACCACCGATCCGGATGCCGGACGTGGTTCCAGGCCGAGCGTGACACCCGCACGAACGAGGTGTTGAAGGTCGCGCTTCCCGGGAGGCTCGACGGATGACCCGCCTCCCGCCGCAGCCGGCCGAGCAGGTCGACCGCAACCGCCCCGTCACGTTCACGTTCGACGGCAAGAAGGTCAAAGCGCTCGAGGGCGACACGATCGGCTCGGCGCTCTACGCCGCCGGCCAGCGCACGTTTTCACGCAGCTTCAAGTACCACCGCCGCCGCGGCATGATGTGTTGCTCGGGCCAGTGCCCCAACTGCCTCGTCGCCGTCGACGGTGCCCCCGGGATCCGCGCCTGCACCGAGCCGGTGCGCGACGGCGCGAAGGTCGAGCACCTCAACGCCCGGCCGTCCCTCGACTTCGACGTGATGTCGGTCACCGACGCCGTCGGTGGCCCATTCACCCCGCCCGGCTTCTACTACAAGACGATGATCCGGCCCCGCCGGCTGTGGCCGACGTTCGAGAAGATCCTGCGCAACGCCGCCGGACTGGGGCGCCTGCCGGAGAAGCAGGCCGACCGCACGTGGCGGACCGAGTACCGCCGCCGGCACGCTGACGTGCTCGTCGTCGGAGGCGGGGCGGCCGGACTTGCCGCCGCTGCGGCCGTGGCCAAGCGCGGCGCCGACGTCGTCCTCGTCGACGACGGCCCCCGCCCCGGCGGGCGGCTGCTGTGGGAGGGCGGACAGGAACACGCTCGCACGCTGCACGCTGCCGCGGCTGATGCGGGCGTCGAGATCCTCTCGAACGCGACGGCGATTGGGCACTTCGACGGCCTGGTCGCGGTGTGGCAGGGCGCCACGCTGCATCAGATCCGCGCGCAGCAACTCGTCTACGCGACCGGCGGCGTCGAGCAGCCGCTCGTGTTCGCCGGCAACGACCTGCCCGGCGTGATGCTGTCCGGCGGCGCGCGCCGGCTCTCGGGCCTGTACGCCGTGGGTCCGGGCAAGCGCGCGGTCGTCGTCACGGTCTCTGACCGCGGGATCCGGGCGGCGCTCGCGCTGCAGCGGGCGGGCGTGGAGATCGCGCTGGTGGCCGATCTGCGCACCGAGCCCTCGCGGGCGGCCAGCCGCCTGGCCGCGAACGGGATCGAGGCCGCCCACGGGTGGACGGCGATCTCGACGCGCGGCAAGCGCCATGTCACCGGTGTCGCGCTCGCTCCGGTGGCGAGCCTCGGCAAGACGTCCGATCGTCGCGAGGTCGAGTGCGACCTGCTCGTCGTCTCCGGTGGCGACGCGCCCGCGACGGCGCTGCTCAGCCACGCCGGCGCCACGACCGTCTACGACGAGGCGACGGGTCAGTTCCGCCTCGGCAAGCTGCCGCCCGGCGTGTGGGCGGCCGGTCAGGTCGCGGGCGAGGGCCAGTGGGGGATCGCGGCTGAGTCCGGCGAGCGCGCCGGGCTCGACGTCGCGCGGGCGCTCGGACTCCGGGAGGACGGCTCCGCGACGCGGCTCACCGAGCTGCGCGAACGTTTGCGGACCGCCGCCAGGGACAGCTATGCCGTGCCGCCACCGGCCGCCGGCGAGGACACGGGCGCGAAGGCGTTCACGTGCTTCTGCGAGGACGTCAGCGCCAAGGACATCCACCGCAGCGTCAAGGAGGGCTACGACTCGATCGAGCTCTGCAAGCGCTACTCGACCGTGACGATGGGCCCCTGCCAGGGCAAGATGTGTCACCTCAGCTCGATTCGGCTGATGTCCCGGGAGACCGGCCAGTCGCTCGCGCAGGTCGGGACGACGACGGCGCGGCCACCGTGGACGACGGTCCCGATGGGCGCGCTCGCGGGTCGCCCGATCGAGCCGGCGAAGCGCTCGTCGATGCATCACCGCCACCGCCAGCTCGGCGGCAAGATCCAGTGGGCCGGCGATTGGCGTCGCGCCTACGACTACGGTGATCCTGAGGCCGAGGTCCTCGCCGTCCACGAGGCGGCCGGTCTGATCGACGTCTCCACCCTCGGCAAGTTGCTCGTTCGCGGACCGCAGGCCGGCGAGTTCCTCGACCGGCTCTATCCGAACCGGATGTCGACGCTCAAGCCGGGCCGGGTGCGCTACGGGGTGTTGACGAGCGACGCCGGGCGGATCATGGACGACGGCACGACGAGCCGGCTCGATGACGAGACGTTCTACGTGACGACGACCTCGAGCGGCGCCGGCGCCGTCGAGCAATGGTTCTCGTGGTGGCTCGCCGACTGGAAGATGGACGTCACGCTGACCGACATCACCCAAGCGCTGTCGGCGGTCAACCTCGCCGGGCCGCGGGCGCGCGACATCCTCGCCCGGCTGACCGATTTCGACGTGTCGGCCGAGGCGTTCACCTACCTCGACGCCAAGCAGGCCCGCATCGCGGGCGTTCCCTGCCTGCTGCTGCGGATCGGTTTCGTCGGGGAGCTCGGGTACGAGATCCACTTCCCGACGGCGTACGGCGAGGACCTGTGGGACGCGTTGCTGAAGGCGGGCGGGCCAGAGGGCATCCGGCCGTTCGGCCTCGAACCGCAGCGGATCCTCCGACTCCAGAAGCAGCACATCATCGTCGGCCAGGACACCGACTCGGAGTCGAACCCATACGGAGCGGCGATGCCGTGGGCGGTGAAGCTCGACAAGGACGAGGCGTTCATCGGCAAGTGGGCGCTCGAGCGCGCCTCCGACATGAAGCTGGAAACCGCTCTGGTCGGGTTCACGCTCGGCGACGGGTACGTCCCCGCCGAGGGATCCGTCGTCCTCGGCCCCGACGGGTCGGTGGCGGGCCAGGTGACGAGCGCCCGCCAGTCACGCCGGGTCGGCAAGGTGATCGGGATGGCGTGGGTCCCCGCGTCGCTCGCCACCGATGGCGCACGCATCACGATCGCCGACAACGGCACCCGCGTGCAGGCGGCGGTGACGACCGAACCGTTCTACGACCCGGCCGGGGAGCTACTGCGCTCATGAGCACGCTTGGTTTTCTCACCCCTGACGCTCAAACCGCGGACGTCCTCGCCCGCTCGCCGATGGAGCATCTCGCTCGGGAGGCGGGCGGCCGCTTCGAGCCGCGGGACGGCTGGAATGTCGCGGTCGGCTTTGATTCGGCGCCGGCCGAGGCTGAGCGGATGACCAAGACGGTCGGCTTCGCCGACCGCTCGCAGCTGGCGACGCTGGAGCTCTGCGGCACGGCCGAGGCGATCGCCGGCCTGGGGCTGACCCTGGGGACGGCCGAGGAGCGCGACGGCGCCTGGTGGTGCCCGATCACGCCCGAGCGCGTGCTCGTCTTCGGCGAGCCGGGAGCCGCCGCAGCGATTCGCGCCGCGGTCGACGCCGTCGGCGGACGCGTCGTCGACCTCACGACCGGGCTGTGCGCGATGACGCTTGTCGGTCCGGGGTGCCGCGAGTTGCTCGCGCGCTTCTGCGCGATCGACGTCCGGCCGGCGATGGCCCCCGTCTCCTCGTTCCGGCCGGGATCGATTGCCCGAACGCCGGGATACCTGCTCGTCGAGGGCGAGCAGCGACTTCTGATCATGGTCGGCTGGGCGCTCGGCCAGTACCTCTGGGAGGTCGTCGCCGACGCGGCGGGGCATCTCGGCGGTGGCCCGGTCGGCGCAGACGCACTCGCACCGGCGGGAGGTAGCCATGCGTGATCTGTTCCGCACCCGGCGCATGTGGCGCAAACCGGGTGAGCTGCGCGACTCCTACGACGTCGTCATCATCGGTGGCGGCGCGCACGGACTCGCCACGGCGTACTACCTCGGGCAGCTCGGGGTCAAGCACGTCGCGGTGCTCGAGCAGAACTACATCGGCTCCGGCGCCGCCGGGCGCAACACGACGATCCTGCGCTCCAACTACAAGACGCCTGAGGGTGCGCGCTTCTACGACGCGAGCGTGAAGATGTACGAACAGCTCGGCGCCGAGCTTGACTTCAACCTGTTGTTCTCGCAGTGCGGGCATCTCACCCTCGCCCATTCCGACCGGGCGATGTTCGTGATGGCCAATCGCGCCGAGGTCAATCGGACGTACGGCATCGATTCGCAGCTGGTCGACGCCGCCGAGGTCCAGCGGCTGTGCCCGCAGATCAACATCTCCGACGACGTGACGTATCCGATCATGGGCGCGCTCTATCACCCGCCCGGCGGGATCATCCGTCACGACGCCGTCGTCTGGGGCTACGCGCGCGGCGCCGATCGCCACGGCGTCGAGATCCACCCGTACACCGAGGTGACCGGGATCGAGCGATCGAACGGCAAGGTCACCGCGGTCAAGACGAACCGAGGCACGGTCAAGGCCGGTCAGGTGATCAGCGCAACCGCCGGATGGAGCACGCTCACCTGCGCGATGGCCGGTGTCGAGCTGCCGATCACGACCCACATCCTGCAGGCGTGCGTGACCGAGCCGGTCAAGCCGCTGCTCGACGTCGTCATCGTGTCCTCGCAGATGCACGTCTACATCTCGCAGTCCGATCGCGGCGAGTTCGTGATGGGATCCGAGATCGAGCCGTGGACGACGTACCGGATGAAAGGCACGCTCAACTTCCTCCAGGATCTGACGCGGCACACGCTCGAGCTGTTCCCGCAGCTCGAATACGCCCGGCTGTTGCGGGCGTGGGCGGGCCTGTGCGACCTCTCTCCGGACTACAGCCCGATCCTCGGCAAGACCGAGGTTGACAACTTCCACATCAGCGCGGGCTGGGGCACCTACGGCTTCAAGGCGGCCCCGATCGTGGGCAAGACGCTGGCCGAGCTCGTGCACAGCGGCCGCACGCCCGATCTGATCGCGCCGTTCGCACTCGAGCGCTTCTACGAGGACAAGCTCGTCTCCGAGCTCGCGGCCGCCGCCGTCAGCCACTGATGGCACCCGTATCGGCGGATCCGGCCCGCGGGGCCGACCATACCGCGCGGCTGCTCATCTCCTGCCCGGATGGTCCGGGCATCGTCGCCGCCGTGTCGAGCTTCCTGTTCGAGCGCGGCGCGAACATCGTCACCTCCGATCAGTACTCGACGCATCCCGAGCAGGGCACGTTCTTCATGCGGACCGCGTTCTACCTGCCGGCGCTCGAGGCCTCCGACGGCCGGCGCGAGTTCACGGATGCGTTCGCCCCACTCGCCGAGCGCTTCGGTATGAACTGGCGCATCGCCTACGCGCACGAGCGTAAGCGGGTCGCGCTGATGGCCTCGCGCGAGGATCACTGCCTGCTTGACCTGCTCTGGCGCCACCGGCGCGGCGAGCTCGAGATGGAGATCGTGTGCGTCGTCTCCAACCACGAGCTGTACCGCGGCGAGGTCGAGTCGCTTGGCGTCCCGTACCACCACGTGCCGGTCACGCGGGATACGAAGGCAGAGGCCGAGGCTGCCGGCCTCGAGCTCCTCGCCGGTCACGTCGAGCTCGTCGTGCTTGCGCGCTACATGCAGATCCTCAGCCCCGAATTTCTCGAGCGCGTCGGCTGTCCGGTGCTCAACATCCACCACTCGTTCCTCCCGGCCTTCGCCGGCGCCGACCCCTATCGCCGCGCGTATGAGCGCGGCGTCAAGCTGATCGGGGCGACGGCCCACTACGTGACCGAGGAGCTCGACGCCGGTCCGATCATCGACCAGGACGTCGCCCGGGTCGGACACGGATCCACGGTCGAGGACCTCGTCCGCGTCGGGCGCGATTTGGAGCGCGTTGTGCTCGCCCGAGCGCTCCACAGTCATCTCGACGATCGGGTTCTCGTCCACGAGAACCGCACGATCGTCTTTCTAGAGTCAAGCGCAATGACCTACTGCCTCGCGATGCGCCTTCACGAGGGACTCGTGTTCCTCTCCGACACCCGGACCAACGCCGGCTCTACACGCGCGACCGCTTCGTCATTGAGGAGTTCCGGATCGAGGCGGACTCCCCGGTGCTGGTTTCGCTCCAGAACACCTGGGAGCAGCAGTTGCGCGCGAGCTTTGCTCAGCTGCCGAGCCTCACGCGTGCCGACTTGGCCGGAACTGAAGTCGGACCCTAGAAGTCGATGTCTTCGATGTCCCCGGCGGCCTCGGCCTCGACGTCGTGCCGGGTGAACGCCTCTCCGGCAAACGCCAGGTCGGCCGCCGCCCGGTACACCTCGACCCACGGCGTGTCGAAGAACCACAGCCCGAGCGGGAGGAGCGCATCCATGTGGCGGCGGATGACCGGTAGCCGCACGACCCAGTCGCGCAGGCGTGTGTCGTACCAGACCGTCGGGGACCCGGTCGGCGACTCAAACCGGCGCCGGCGGGTCTCGCAGCGGGGACAGTCGCCGCCGCGCGAGTCAAGCGTGCAGCAGCCGGCGCTCGCCTCGTCGGCGAGATGCACGGGGAGGGAGACGCCGCCGCACGTCGTGCAGCTCCACCAGCGCAGGGGGACTTTGTTCAATCCCGCTGGCGCGGCTCCATCCTGAAGCGGTTCACCCGATCCACTCATCATCCCGGTTCCGGATGCCAGGTACCCGCCGGAACCGAGGACTAATCACATTTGATGCTGACCCGTGTTGCGCAATTCGGACCGGACGCGGGCAGCGCGCCGGGCGAGCTCGAGTGCCTCGGCACGGCGCTCGTCGTCGGGGTGAGGTTGGAGGTTGATCGCGACGAGTCCGGCGGACGCCTGGCACGCGGCCTCGGCGAGCAGCAGACCGGCGTGCGCATCTCCGAGCAGGTGGGGAGAGCCGAGGCTCGCCGCCTCCTGCGCGAGCGCCGCGACCTCGGCCGCTGCTCGGGCGACGGCGAGCGGAGCGTTCGCTGCCTCCGAGAGCGCTGCGCTCAGCCGGTCGGCCCGCTCCGGGTCCTCGTCGGGCAGCCGCAGGGCCGCGAGCACGGGTTCGTAGCTGCGGAGCTCGCGCTCGCCGAGTTCGAGCGCGTCCCCCCGCAGCTCACGCGCGCGCGTCCCTATCTCCGCAAGGCGCTCGTGCGCCGCGCCGAGCTCGGAGCGCTTCTGGCCGAACGCGGCCGCCATCTCGACGAGCGCCGCGCCGAGCGCACACGCCCATGCCGCGGAGCTTCCCCCGCCGGGGGCGGGCGTGCGTGCTCCGACTGCGTTGAGGAGGTCCGCCAGCGGGCGGTCGGCGGCCGCGCTCAGGAGGCGACCGGCTCCGCGAGCGCAGGCGTGTAGGCGGGCTGCTCGGCGACCGGCCGGACGTCAACCGCCACGACCTTGTATTCCGGGCAGCTCGTGTTCACGTCCGCGGAGGATCCGACGAGCAGATTCGTCCGGACCTCCGGGAAGTGGAACGCGGTGAACACGTGGCCGGGCTCGATCCGCTCGGTCACACGCGCCTCGGTCTCGATCCGCCCGACCCGGCTGCGGACCGAGACCCGCTGGCCGTCGGTAATCCATAGACGCTCGGCGTCGTCGGGATGGATCTCGAGCCAGTCGCGGTCGACGAGCTCGAGGTTGGCAGTGCGCCGGGTCATCGTGCCCGCGTTGTAGTGCTCGAGTCGACGCCCGGTGACGAGGATGATCGGGAACTCAGCGTCGGCGGCGTCGCCGGGCTGCTTGTACGGCAGCGGGGCGAAGTGGCCGAGGCCGTTCGCGGTCTCGAAGTGCTCCACGTAGAGGATCGGCGAATCGGTCCCGTCGGCCGCGACCGGCCACTGCAACCCGTGGCGGCCGATGCGCTCGAAGCTCACGCCCGCGTACGTCGGCGTCAGCGCGGCAATTTCGTCCATCGTGTCCGACGGCGTCGCCCAGCCCATGTCGTGTCCGAGCGCCGTCGAGATCGTGGTGATGATCTCGAAGTCGGTCTTCGCGTCGCCGGGCGGGTCGATCGCGGGCTCGACGAGCTGGAAGCGCCGCTCGGCGTTGATGAATGTCCCCGCCTTCTCGAGGAACGCCGAGGCCGGCAGGACGACGTCGGCGTAGTTCGTCGTCTCGTTCTCGAAGATTTCCTGACAGACCATGAACTCGAGCGACTCGAGCGCGTGGACGACGTGGGTCGTGTTCGGATCGGTCTGGGCGACGTCCTCGCCGAAGATCCACATCGCCTTCAGCCGACCGTCGATGGCCGCGTCGAACATCTGCGGGATCGTGTAGCCCTTCTCGCGCGAGAGGCTGACGCCCCAGCGGTCCTCGAACAGGCGTGCGGTCTCCTCGTCGCCGACCGACCGGTACGCGGTGTACGTGTCCGGGAGGGCTCCCATGTCGGAGGAGCCCTGGACGTTGTTCTGGCCGCGCAGCGGGAGCAGCGCCGACCCGGGCCGCCCGACCTTGCCGGTCATCAGCGCGAGGTTGCAGATGAGGCGCACGACCTCAGAGCCGTAGAGGTGCTCGGTGACCCCGAGGCCCCACAGGATCGATGCCTCCTGGGCCTCGGCGTAGATGTGGGCGGCCGCCTCGATGTCCGCGGCCGGGATCCCGGTGATTTCCTCGACCGCCTCGGGGCTGTACTGAGCCAGCAGCGCCTCGACCTCGTCGTAGCCCTCGGTCCGGGCGTCGATGAAGGCGCCGTCGATGAAGCCGTCGCGGGCGACGACGTGGGCGAGCCCCAGCATCACCGCCGCGTTCGTGCCCGGCCGGGGGAGAGATGGAGCACGCCGTAGTCGGAGAGCTCGATCCGGCGCGGGTCGATCGTGACGAGCTTGAGGCCACGCAGCGTCGCCTGCTTGATCCGCGCGCCGACGACGGGATGGCCCTCGGTCGGGTTCGCGCCGATGATGATGGCGGCGTTCGACGCCTCGATGTCGTCAAATGAGCCGGTCGCGCCGGAGAGCCCGAGCGACTTGCGCAGCGCCCACGAGGTCGGTGAGTGGCAGACGCGTGAGCAGTTGTCGATGTTGTTCGTGCCGATCGCGGCGCGCATCAGACGGGAGAGCGCGTAGCAGTCCTCGTTCGTCGCGCGTGAGGACGCGAGACCGGCGATCGCGTCGGGCCCGTGCTCGCCCTTGATCCGATTGATCTCGGAGACGATCCGCGTGATCGCCTCCTCCCAGGTGGCCGGCTGCAGATCGCCGTGTGCGTCCCGGATGAGCGGCGTGCTCAGCCGTTCCCGTGAGCGCGAGAACTGATGCGCGAAGCGCCCCTTGAGGCACGTGTGGCCGCGGTTGGCGGGTCCGTCCTGCGCCGCGGTGATCGACACGACGCGCCCGTCGTGCGCATGCGTCTCGAGGCGGCATCCCACCCCGCAGTACCCGCAGGTCGTCGTCACTTCGGTGTCGAACCGCTCGGTCATCTCACTCTCCTCGCTCCTCGTCGAGTCTCAGCAATGTGATCTCGATGATCGCGTCCGTCGGACAGGTGTCGGCACAGGCGCCGCATGACACGCACGTCGAGCTGCGGAATCCTGCGTCGAGCCCTGCTGTCACGTTAGCGTTGAATCCTCGCCCTGTGGCGGTGAGCGCGAATGCGCCCTGCACTTCGTCGCACGCTCGCACGCACCGCCCACACGAGATGCAGAGCTCGTGCTGGAACGCGAGATAGGGGTGCCGCTCGTCGTGGCGGTACTCGTGCTGGATGCCCGTCCAGCGCAGCGTTCGACCGTTGCCGTGGGGGCTCCGGACGCCGAGTTCCTGCGCCACGGCGGCCAGTTCCGTATGCGCTGCAGGCGGTTCGGGCAGCTCCGAGAGCACGAGCTCGACGATCGCCGCCGCGACGCGCCGCGCGGTTGGATCCTGCGTGTCGATTCGCATTCCGTCCCGGCAGGGCGTCGTGCATGCCGGAATCGGTCCCGGGGCGCCCTCGGCGCCGACGAGGCACACCCGGCACGCCCCGAACGCCGCCTGGCGCGGGTCGTAGCAGAGCGTCGGTACGTCCTGGCCGAGACCGTGGATCGCCTCGAGCACCGTGCTCTCCGGGGGCACGTCGATGGTGCGATCGTCGATCGTGAGCTGCATGGCGTCAGGCGAGTCCCAGCTCGTCGGGGAAATGGGTGATCAGGCTCCGGATCGGCGCCGGCAGGCCGCTGCCGTGCGCGCACAGACTCCCGAGCTCAAGCGCCTCAAGCAGCTGCTCGAGCTTCTCCCTCGACACCGGTTGTTCGGACGCGAACATCTCGTGGGCGCGCTTCAGACCAATCCGGCACGGGAAGCACTTGCCGCAGCTCTCGTGGGCGCCGAAGCGGAGCAGATGGGTCGCGAGCGCGCGCATGTTGGTGCGCTCGTCGAACGCGACGACGCCGCCGTGGCCGAGCATGCAGCCCACCTCGGCGAGCGCCGTGAAGTCGAACAGCGTGTCGAGACGCGACGCGGGCAGGATTCCGGCGAGCGGACCGCCGATCTGCAGCGCCTTCAGCTCGTGGCCGTCGACGATGCCGCCGGCCACGTCCTCGCACAGCTCGCGCATCGTCATGCCGAAACGCACCTCGTACACGCCGGGGCGCCGGAACCGCTCGTTGAAACAGACAAGCTTGCTGCCGGGGGTCGCGCCGGGGCTGAGGGCTCGGTAGGCCGTCGCACCGTTGGCGGCCACGAACGGGATGTTCGCCAGCGTCTCGGTGTTGTTGACGACGGTCGGCATGCCGTACAGGCCACGCACCGCCGGGAACGGCGGGCGGGCGGACACCGTCGCGCGGCGTCCCTCGATGCAGGCGAGCAGCGATGTCTCCTCGCCCACGACGTACGAGCCGGCACCCTCGAGGACCGTGACGTCGAAGCTGAAGCCGCTGCCCTGGATATTCTCGCCGAGCCAGCCGGCCTCCCTGGCGGCTGCCGCGGCGGCGTCGAGGATCGGCTTGGAGTTCGGATACTCGGAGCGGGTGAGCAGGAAGCCGTGGTCCGCGCCAACCGCGTAGGCGGCGAGCGCCATGCCTTCAAACACGCGCGCCGGCGTTCGCTCCATCAGGTATTTGTCGATGTACGAGCCGGGGTCGCCCTCATCGCCGTTGGCGACGATGAACTTGTGCTCGCCGGCGGCGTCGCGCGTGAACTGCCACTTCGTGCCCGCGGGGAATCCGGCGCCGCCCCGACCGCGGACTCCGGCTTCCTTGACCTCCTCCAGCAGTTCCTCCGGAGTGAGTTCGGTGAGCGCGCGCTTCAGGCCGGACCAGTCGCTCTCGCCGAGCAGAACCGGCTGATCGAAGACGCTGTGCCATTCCGGCTCGGCTGCGCTCTGCGCCGCGCCGTTTTTCACGCGGTCGATCACGTCTGCGCCCGCATCGATCACGTCGCCGTCACGGACCGCGGGCGAGGAGTGGCAGAAGCCCAGGCAGATCGTCTCGGCGAGTGAGACCTCGCCGTCCTCGGAGCGCTCGCCGAGGTTCAGTCCGGTCGCCTCCGTGATGTCGGTGACGTGCTGATCACCCGTCGTCGCAAAGCACGCCGTCCCGGTGCACACGCGCACGTGACGCTTGCCGCGGGGCTGGATCAGGTCGTCGTAGAACGTCGAGACGCCGTACACCGACGCCTCGGGCAGGCCGGACTCCGCGGCGGCCCGAATGCGGTCCTCGTCGGTGAGCTCGCCGTGGTCGTCGACGGCCGCCTTGAGGACCTCAAGCGCGGTCGGCGCGTCGACTGTGTGGTGGCGGCGGACGAGTTCGACGATGTTGCGCGACACGGTCAGCGGAGTATGGCGGGGGCCGGGTTTTTGTACAAGTTTGTCCGCAACGTATCCGCCACGTTGGGGGGCGTCTCCGGGCGCAGTTGCGCGGGGCGCAACGCGGGCTCGATTCCGGCGAGCGAGCCGGTGAGAAACACCTCGACGGCGGTGGTCAGTTCGGTGACACCAAGGGGGCGAATCTCGGTATCGATGCCAAGCGCCGCCGCGACTTCGAGGACGTGCGCCCGGGTGACGCCGGGCAGGATCCGCCCGTCGGTCGGCGGGGTGACAAGCGTCTCGGCGCGCGTGACGATGAACACGTTGGCGCGGGGCGTCTCCAGCACGCCGCCGTCGAGATCGCAGATGAGCGGATGGGGCGCGGTGCCCAGCGCATCGAGCAGCCGCCGATCGATCCACTTGTGCGCGCCGAGGCCACCCGGGACCACGACCGGTTGCAGGTCGGGCGGGTTGCGACGGACCGGGACGTCGGAGACCTGAAGCTCGATCCGCGCGGTGCCGCCGTTGGTGTCGGGCCGGGCGTTGACGCGCATGCGCGCGCGAGGGCTGTGTGCGGTGACCCGGGCCAGGGTGCGCAGCCGTGCGGCCAGGTCCGCGGGCAGCAACTCCCCGTAGAGCTCCGCGACGCTGTGCCTGAGTCGAGCGAGGTGCTCGTCGAGCGCGACCGCACGTCCGTCCTGTACGAGCAGCGTCTCGAAGACGCCTTCCGCAGGGATCGGGACGGGGGGTCGGCTGGGGCGCGCGCCGAGCCGGGAGGAGGCGCGCGGCCGCTGCGTCGTCGGCGTCTCGGGGGCGCCCGCCGTCGCGGGCGATACTGGCCCCGATCGCGTTGAGCAGCGGTGTTGCCTTCGTCACGCACTCCGCTGCCTCGTCGGCCGGATCGGAATCGGCGACGATTCCGCCGCCGACGCCGAGCCATGCCTGTACGTGGTCCGCGGCGAATTCGAACGTCCGGATCGCGACGTTCAGCTCGAGGCCGGCGAGCGGGCTCGCGAAGCCGATCGCGCCTGTGTAGACGTGGCGGCTTGTGCTCTCAAGCTCGGAGATGACGTTCAACGCCGCGACCTTCGGCGCGCCGGTCACAGAGCCGGGCGGGAACGCGGCGCGGACGAGGGCGGCGTTGTCGGCGGCGAGGGCAAGGGTTCCGCTCACGTCGGAGACGAGGTGCCACACCCCGGTGTGGGCGCGGGGGTCGGCGATGGTGTCGGCGATGACAGTGCCGGGGCGGCACACGCGACCGAGGTCGTTGCGGACGAGGTCGACGATCATCACGTTCTCGGCGCGGTCCTTGACCGACGTGCGGAGCGTCTCGCGCGCTTCGGCGGCGGCTTCGGGTTCGGTCGGCTTTCGGATCGTGCCCTTGATCGGCGCGCTGCGGACATGGTCGCCGCGCCGCTCGAGGAACAGCTCGGGGGAGAGGCTCGCCACCGCACCCCAGGGGCCGCTGAGGAACGCAGCGCGGTCCGGGCGCAACGCCTCGACGCCGGCGAGGAACAGGTCGAGCGGGTCACCATCGATCCGCGAGTCAAGCCGGACGCAGACGTTGGCCTGGAACAGGTCGCCGGCGTGGATCCGCCGTCGGCAGGCCTCGACGGCGCGCTCGTGGCCGAGCGGACTGGGGGTGCTGCGCCATGGCTCGGTCGTGAACGGCCGGGGTGGCGGTTGCGGTGCGTCGGCGCGGGCGGTCAGGTCGGCTCGGCGGGCCGCGAGCCGCGGGTCGGCCTCCTCGCTCCACAGGGCCTCAAACCACCATTGCCCGTCGTCGTCCTGGCGCAGCACGTGGTCGTAGTAGGCGAGCGCGAAGTCCGGCAGGGTGGTCGGCGTCGGCGCTCCGGCGGAGACGGGCTCGAGTCGGCGGCCGAGTCCGTAACCGAGGTAGCCGATCCAGCCGCCGCCGACAGCTGGTGGGTTGTGGCCGGGAGTTGGTGACGGGTGCGCGTCGAGGAGCGGGTGCGCGTCGAGGAGCGGGTGCGCGTCGAGGAGTGCGAAGGGGTCGTCGGTGTCCGCGGCGATCCGGGTCGGCTGGGAGCCGATCAGCGCGCCGCCGCCGGCCCACCGTCCGATCAGCGCAAAAGGCCGTGCGTCACCGCGGACGAGGCGCGCGACCTCGCAGGCGGAAAGGTCCCAGTCGAGCTGGGTGCGCTTGACCGTATGCCGCGACCGCTGCCATCATCGTGCGCTATAGGCAACACCGTTGCGTCATAGGCAAAGAGAGGATATGTGATGGGTGAGACGCTGCCAAGCTCGGTTCCGGTACTCGTGATCGGTGCGGGAGTGCATGGGCTCTCGACAGCGTGGCACGTCGCACAACGCGGCGGGCAGGTGATGGTCGTCGACAAGATGGGCGTCGGCTCCGGCGCGTCCGGCATCGCCTGCGGAGTCATCCGCAACAACTACTTCCAGCCCGCGATGCAGGAGCTGATGGCGGCGTGCGTCGAGGTGTGGGAGTCCGATCCCGAGGCGCTCCACTACCACCCGACCGGCTACATCGCCCTTGGTCCGTCGTCGCAGGAGAGCGACCTGATCGAGGTCTTCGAGCGCCAGCAGCGGATCGGCTATCCGTCGGAGCTGATCGTCGGGGAGGAGTCGGTGTCGGCGCACATGCGCTCGCTCTATGACGATTGGCGTGCCCCCGGCCTGACGGTGTGTCTTCACGAGCACGCGGGCGGCTACGCGTTCAACCGCGAGTCGATGTTCGGCCTCGCCGACAAGGCCCGCGCGGCCGGCGCCGACATCCGGACCGGTGTTGAGGTGACGGGCTTCGCGTTCGACGGGTCCGGCGCCGTCACGACCGTGCAGACCTCCGCCGGCGAGATCGCGGTTGAGCAGGTCGTCGTCGCGGTCGGTCCCTGGGTCGCGTCGCTGTGGGAGATGCTCGGTTTGCCGGACCGGCTCGACGTCCGCCAGCCGGACGGCACGGTGCAGGGCGATCTGCCGATGTGGACGTACTGGTACCTCCAGGAGGGCGAGCTCGAGATCGATCCGGCGAGCTTCGTCACCTCCGCGGGCGCGATGTCGCCGGTGTTGCACGTCGACTCCGATCAGCCTCTGAGCGACGACGACGGCCGCCTCATCACCGACGAGGCCTGGGGCGTCTACTTCAAGCCCGACCGCGAATCGATCCAGGGCGGGGCCCAGCCGCTCGTCGTCGGCCCCGACTTCACCGTCGATCCGTACCCGAGCGGCACCGTCGACCCGGGCTTCGCCGACATGTGGTCGGCCGCGCTGTCGCACTGCCTGACGCGCTTTGAGGGCGGCCGGAAGTACTACCGCCACGTCCGCTCGGGCGGCGTCGGCGCGTTCACCGTCGACAACTTCCCGGTACTTGACTACATGCGCCCCAACGTGTTCGTCGCCGCCGACTCCAACCACGGTTACAAGATGATCGCGGTCGGCCGCGAGATCGCCCGGGTGCTCGCCGGGGAACACTCGACGCTGTTGCGTCCGTTCAGCTACGAGCGGTTCGCGACCGGCGAGCTGCACCCGGTCTCGCACAGCCCCTACCCCTGGAGCTGACCGGGCGGCGACCCGGCGCGCCGGCGACCCCGCGCGCCGGCGCCCGCCGGCGTGTGGCGGTGAACCGGCGTTCATCGGCGCTCGGGCCGGCTCAGCCGGGCGTGGACCGACCGGGCCCGGACGCGCCGGAGGCGCCGGAGGCGCCGGAGCCGCCGGAGCCGCCGGCGGCGCGGCTGATCGCGGCGGCGGCGGCGAGCAGCGGCGGACGGACGGCGCGGCGTCGGGTGGTCGACAACCGCGAGGCGGGTCCCTGGAGCCCAACGATCGCGACGAGCACCCCGGCCCGGCCGAGCACCGGCGCGGCGAGTGCGGCGAGGTCCGGCTCGCGTTCACCGACCGCCTCGGCGTAGCCATGCTCGCGAACGGCTTGCAACTCGGTCGCGAGCGCGGCCGGGTCGGTGATCGTGCGGTCGGTGAACCGCACGAGCTCACCAGCCTCGGCGACCGGGTCCTCGGCGAACGCGAGCGCGAACGCGAGCATCACCTTGCCGGCCGCAGTGGCGTGGGCGACGCTCGGGCGCCCGAGCCGCGCCACGCTGGTGACGCTCAACGCCGACGGGACGAAGTCGACCGTGACGGCGGTGTGCTCCCCGGGCACAGAGAGCGTCGCGGTCTCGCCGGTCGCCGCGGTGAGCTCCTCAAGCGACGGCCGCGCGAGCTCACGGATGTCGAGACGCGCGAGAGCGCGGTCGCCGAGCGCGACGAGCTTGAGCCCGAGCCGGTACGGGCCGCGCGGGTCACGGGCGACGTAACCGTCCTGTTCGAGCGTTGCGAGCAGGCGCGACGCGGTGCTGGCGTTGACTCCGATGCGGCGCGCCAGCTCGGAGACCCCGAGGTCGGACTCGCTCGCGGCGAGCTCGTCCAACAGTGCGAGGGCGCGCGCGACGGAGCCGACGGAGCGAGCGGGGGGCGCGGGCACGTTGGCGACGGGTCAGTGGCGCGCGGTCCGCGCGCGGCCCGAGCGCGGGCGCGGGCGGCCGCCGCCGCTGATCCGAGTCGGATTGATCGGATCGAGCGAGCGCATCACGTGGACGTCGTGTGCCTCGGGCGCAAACAGGTCACGGGAGTAGGCGACCGGGTCGCCGCTCCCGGCGTAGATGACCTCTTCCAGCTCGAGCGCCGCGGTCGTCCGACCCAGCGCCAGCGCCTTGCCGACCTGCTCCCGCGGAGTGACGAGGCACGCCATCACACGGGTGCGTGCGAAGCCGATCGGCATCTTCAGATCGAGCAGCACGTCAAGGACCATCTTGCCCGCCTCGAGCTTGCGGGTGAGGACCCGCGCGTCCGGCAGCGCGATCGACGGGTGCACGATGTCGAACATGACCGCCGCCGGCGTACCGTCCGCGGTCAACACGCGGAAGATCGTGGGGACGATCGTCGTCGGGTCAAGCTCGAGCAGCTCGCCGACCTCGGGCCCGACGGCCCTGGGCTCGATCCGCAAATCTGTCGCTCGGAGCTTGACGCCTCGCCCGCGCGCGAGCGCGGAGTAGGGCACGAGCCGCTCGAGTCGCTCGTCGAGTTGGTGCGGAACCGCGACGCGACCGACGAACGTCCCGCTCCCCTGACGGCGAACGATCTCACCGGTGTCCTCGAGCCGCTGGAGCGCGGTCCGCAGGGTGCCCCGTGAGATGCCGAGCATCTTCGCCACGTCGTGCTCGGGCGGGAGTCGGTCGCCGGTGCGGTAGCGGCCGGGCGACAGCCAGTTGCGCAGCGCCTCTTCGGCGCTGTCGACGAGCGACGGTCGGCCACCGCCGTTTCCGTTGTCCTGCCGGCTGGCTATCTGAGCCTCTCCTGCGCGGGCCCCGCTGCGTTCATCGCCCCGCCATTGTGTCAGTCGTCCCGGTTCCTCACTCAGAACAACCCGACGGTTCTGCCGTCCGCGTCAATGTCGACGTTGAGCGCCGCCGGGCTCTTGCCGAGTCCGGGCATCTGCTGGATGTCGCCGCAGAGCGGCACGAGCCAGCCGGCACCCGTGTACGCCCGCAGGTCGCGGACCTGCAGGGTGAAGTCCTCCGGCGCGTTCAGCATCGTCGGGTCCGCCGACAGCGACAGATGGGTCTTGGCCATGCAGATCGGCAGCGATGCGAGACCGTCGGCTTCGAACTGGCGGATCCGCGCTTCGGCAGCCGGGTACAGGAACACGTTCTTGGCCCCGTAGACACGCGTGGCGACCGCCTCGATCTTCTCGGTGATCGACGCCCCGTCGTCGTACATGAAGTTGAAGCTGTTCGGCTGCTCACACGCCTCGGCGACTGCCTCGGCGAGCGAGGAGGCACCCGTGCCGCCGCGCTCGAAGCCCTCGTTGATCTCCGAGGCGAACGCTCCGGCGTCGGTCGCGAGCTTACGGACGAGTTCGAGTTCCTCGTCGGTGTCGCCGGGTCGCCGGTTGACCGCCACGACGCACGGCAGGCCGAACTCCCTGACGATTCCGAGATGCCGGCGCAGGTTGGCGGCGCCGTCCTCGATCGACTGCAGCGCTGCGGCCCGGTCGACCCGCGGATCGTCCTCGATCCCGCCGTGGTGCTTGAGCGCGCGCACGGTCGCGACGAGCACGACGGCGCTCGGGCGCAGCTTGCCGACGCGGCAGACGATGTCGAAGAACTTCTCCATCCCCATGTCGGACCCGAATCCCGATTCGGTGATGACGTAGTCGCCGAGCTTGAGTCCGATCAAATCGGCGACGAGCGACGAGTTGCCGTGCGCGATGTTCGCGAACGGGCCGGCGTGCATGAGGCACGGCTGACGCTCGAGCGTCTGGATCAGGTTCGGTTTCAGCGCTTCCTTCAACAGCACGGTCATCGCGCCGGCGGCCCCGAGGTCCTCGGCCGTCACCGGCTTGCCGCCGTCGTAGGAGTGCGCGACGGTGATCGCCCCGAGTCGGCGGCGGAGGTCATGGAGATCGCGGGAGACGGCGAGGATCGCCATCACCTCGCTCGCCGCGGTGATGTCGAATGCCGACTCGCGCGGGTAACCGTTGGCGCGGCCGCCGAGACCGAGCACGATCTGGCGCAGCGCGCGGTCGTTCATGTCGACGGCGCGGCGCCAGCCGATCCGCAGGGCGTCGATGTGGTGCGGGTTGCCGTGGAGGATCGAGGCGTCGAGCAGCGCGGCGAGCAGGTTGTTCGCGGCGCCGATGGCGTGGATGTCGCCGGTGAAGTGGAGGTTGAGATCCTCCATCGGCACGACCTGGGTGAGGCCGCCGCCGGCGGCGCCGCCCTTGATGCCGAACACGGGGCCGAGCGACGGCTCCCGGAGGCAGAGGACGGGCGACTTGCCAATCGTCCCGAGGCCCTGGGTGAGACCGACCGCGGTCGTCGTCTTGCCCTCGCCGGCCTTCGTCGGGGTGATCCCGGAGACGCAGACGAGCTTGCCGTCCGAGACCGAGGACATCCGGTCGATCGCCGACAGGGAAACCTTCGCCTTGTAGCGCCCGTACGGCTCGACCTCGTCAGGCCGCAGCCCAGCGCGCTCAGCGATTTGGTCGATCAGCTGAAGCTCAGCTTCCTGGGCAATCTCGAGACTGCTCTTCATGTCCTCTCCTCTTTGACGGTGCCCCCGCGCGTGGCGGGAGAGGACTCTAGACAAATAGGTACAACGGATCAAGACCGGCGCCCGCGGACATCTGTCGGCCAGCGGTCGCCAGCGGACGGCTACCGGTCGAGACCGGGCCGGCCGCTCACGATCGCCCGGCCCGGCCCGGCCCGCGCGAGATGGACGAGGTGCTGGGTCAGGATGTCGAGGTGATTTGAGTCCGGGTGCAGCGGGGTGACGCCGAGCTCCGAGCGCTGCCGGCGGTCGTAGCGGTGGTAGTCGTCGGCGTTGAGCCGGGTCGCGTGCTCGGCACCGAGCACGCGGATGAGTCCGCGGGTCAGAGTCGTCTTCCCGGAACCGGAGTCGCCCACGACCCCGAGCACGATCGGTCGCGCCATCGGCGGATGCTACGGCCCAACCGGGCTCGGGTGGTGGTGGGGGCGGCGAGCGGTGCGGGATCTCTAGACAAGGCCGATCCACTCCGGTAGAACACGCTTGAACCTATTTGTGCAGCGAGCCTCTGTTGAGCTGCACCGCGGTCCGGCCGCTAGGGGGTCATCTCCCGGCCGGCTCAGTCAACGCGAACACCGGAGGGATTGGATGTCGGAGAAGACGTGGGGTGGAGAGCCCTTCTGGGGTCTGGGCTACGACTGGGATCCGGACTGGGTTCTGACGGATCGGCAGAAAGAGCTGCGCGAGCTCCTGATCGAGCTGTGCGAGAAGGAGATGCGGGCGAACGCCAAGGTCTCCGACGATGAGCTGAAGTTCCCGCGGCGCAACCTCGAGTTGCTCGGCGAGCACGGATTCCTGGCGCTGACCGTCCCCGAGGAGTACGGCGGTCTCGGGCAGGACCACGTCGGCTTCGTGATGACCTGCGAGACGATCGCGCGCTACGGCTGCGCGTCGACGGCGATGTGTTACGTCATGCACATCGGAGCGGTCAACACGATCATGCTGCGCCCCACCCCGGAGCTGATCGACAAGTACATCCGGCCGCTCAACAGCGGCAAGATCGGAACGCTGTCCTACTCCGACCCGGAGACGGGATCGCACTTCTGGTACCCGATCTCCTCCGGCGCCGAGCGTGTCAACGGCGGGTTCCGGGTCAACAAGAAGGCGTCGTGGACGACGTCCGGCGGCTTCGCGGACTTCTACGTTGTGCAGACGACCAGCCCCGACTTCAGCGGCTATGACGATCTGTCGGTGTTCGTGATCGACGGCGATGCCGTCCAGTCGCAACCGTCAACGTGGGACGCGCTCGGTCTCCGCGGCAACCAGTCGGGCCCGATCCAGGTTGAGAACGTCGAGATCCCCGGCTCGCAGATCGTCGGCCCCGTCGGCGACGGTGCCGCGTCGAACGACGAGGCGGTCGACCCGTGGTTCCTGCTCGGGTCCTCGTCGGTGTGGAACGGGCTCGCGCTCGGCGCGATCGATATCGCCAAGCGACAGACGACGCGCAAGCGCCACGTCGACGTCGGCCTGCGCGTCGCCGACTACCCGACGATTCAGGACTACGTCGGCGAGGCCGTCATGGACACGAACGCCTGCCGGCTGTTCGCGTTCTCGGTGGCCCAGGCGATGGACGGCGCGACCGAGCACAACACCGTGCAGCCGCCTCCGGGCGAGTTCGCCCGCGCCAACTACCTGCACTGGGCGTGGCAGATCAAGTTCGAGGCGGCGAAGAACACCGCCCACGTCGTCGACAAGATGCTCCACGCGTCCGGCGGCTCCGGCTACAAGCGCGACATGGAGATGGAGCGTTATCTCCGCGACGCGAAGGCCGGCTGGGTCATGGGTCCGACGAACGAGGTTCTTCGCCAGTTCGTCGGCAAGGCCGTCCTGCTCGGGTTCGAGAGCCTCGACTACTGGAACCAGCACTACAACCGGCGCGCTGTGGAGAACGAGATCAAGAAGCTGGACGCCGACGGTAAGCGCAAGCTCGCCGAACAGTTGCTCGCGGACGTCGAGAAGGCCTCGGCGCCGGCGTAAGCCACCCATGGCAGCGGTGCTGCTCGATGGTCTCCTCGCGCCGGATCCGGCGCGGGAGACCTATCGCGTCCCTCCGGGCGGCGCAACCGAAATCCGTCTCGCCGGCGACGATCACCTGCGGATCGTCGACCGGCACGGCGGACAGGTCGCCGAGGTGTCGGGGGGACTCGAGGCGGTCGGACTCAAACCCGACAACGGCAACGGCAGCACCCGGCTGTTCGGGCCACAATCCGCGCCCGGGGACGACGTCGAGCTCACCGCCGACCGGGACGCCCAGCTGCTCGTCGCGGCGCCCGGCGGCCGGGTCGTGGACGGCGAGCTCCCGCCGACAGAGCTCCTGATCGAGGTGCGGCGGGCGATCCCCCGTCCGCGGGCGGAGGTGGAGCTGCCGCCGCCGCTCGCCGAGCCACGGCTGGATTTCCGGGTCGACGCGGCGAGCGCGCTGAGCTACGAGGTCAAGGCGGGCGAGTTCATCCAGGTGATCGACGTCAAGGGCAAGCAGTGCTCTGACTTCCTCGCGTTCCACGCGCACAAGCTCCAGGATGGGGTCGAGCGTGGCCTCGACGCGACGATCACCCGGACGCTGATGGGCAACGCGTATCCGCAGCCAGGCCTGTATGGCAAGTTCTACGACCTCGACATGGAGCCGCTCGTCGAGGTCGTCCGCGACACCGTCGGGCGCCATGACACGTTTGCGCTCGCGTGTCAGGCGAAGTACTACGAGGACCTCGGCTACCCCGGCCACGTCAACTGCACGGACAACTTCAACGGGGCGCTCAGCCGCTTCGAGATCGCGCCGCGCAAGGGCTGGGAGGCGCTCAACTTCTTCTTCAACACCGCGTTCGACTGCGACATGCAGCTGATCAGCGACGAGCCGTGGTCCCGCCCCGGCGACTACGTGATGCTCCGCGCACTGAACGATCTCGTGTGCGCGTCGTCGGCCTGCCCTGACGACATCGACCCATCAAACGCCTGGGAGGTGACAGATGTCCACGTGCGCGTGTACTCCCCGGAGAATCGGTTCTCCGTGGCCATCGCTCGGCGCGTGACCGCCGACGCGCCCGCGGTCCTGACCAAGGAGACCGCGTTCCATCCGAAGACCTCCGCGCTGACGAAGAGCTTCGTCGAGTACCGCGGCTACTGGCTGCCCCACTGCTTCAACAACGAAGGCGGGATCGCGGAGTACTGGGCGTGCCGCGAGAAGCTCGCGGTGATGGACCTGAGCCCACTGCGCAAGTGGGAGATCCTCGGGCCCGACGCCGAGACGCTCGTCCAGCGGGTCGTCACGCGGGACATCCGCAAGCTCGCTCCGGGACAGGTCGTCTACACGGCGCTGTGCAACGAGACCGGCGGGATGATCGACGACGCCACCGTGTTCCGGATGGGGCCGGACGGTTTCCGATTCGTCGGCGGCGACGAGTACGACGGGGTCTGGCTGGCGGAGGTGGCCGAGCGCGAGGGACTGAAGGCGTTCGTCAAGCCCTCGACCGACCAGCTGCACAACATCGCCGTCCAGGGTCCGCTCAGCCGCGAGGCACTCGCGTCGTTCGTGTGGACGCCGCCGACCCAGCCGAGCCTCGAGGAGCTCAAATGGTTCCGCTTCCTCGTCGGCCGGATCGGCTCCTACGACGGTGTCCCGATCATCGTCTCGCGGACCGGCTACACCGGAGAGCTCGGCTACGAGGTCTTCTGCCACCCATCTGACGGGGAGGCGGTGTGGGACGCCGTCTGGGCGGCCGGTGAGCCGCGCGGGATCAAGCCGCTCGGGCTCGAGGCGCTCGACATTCTCCGGATCGAATCCGGCCTGATCTTCGCCGGGTACGAGTTCGACGATCAGGTCGATCCCTTCGAGGCCGGGATCAGCTTCACCGTTGCGCTGTCCAACGAAGAGGACTTCATCGGACGCGACGCGCTGATCGAGCGCAAGGCGCACCCCCAGCGGACGCTCGTCGGGCTCGAGATCGAGTCCAACGAGGTCTGTGGCCACGGCGATGAGGTGTACGTCGGCCGGCGCCGGGTCGGCGTGGTCACGAGCGGCGTGCGCAGCCCGACGCTGCGCAAGACGATCGCGCTGTGCCGGATGGCGGTGCAGTACTCGGAGATCGGAACCGAGGTCGAGGTCGGCAAGCTTGACGGCCTCCAGAAGCGGATCTCGGCGCGCGTCGTGCGGTTTCCGTTCTATGACCCCGAGAAGACCCGTCCGCGCTCGTGAGCCCGCGTCAAGGCATCGCACGACTCACCCGGGTGGCCACGCCGACGTCCGACAACGGGCTGATGCCGCCGCCCAAGCCGCTCGGACGCTCGGGGAGCGGAAAGCCGAACGGAACTCCGACGCTGCCGCCGCAGACCGGCATGGCGCGGCTCACGCCCAAAGCGGCCGCCGTCGAGGCGGCGGCGAAGGGCATGCGCCAGGTCATGGGCCGCTTCGCCACCGGGGTGACGGTCGTGACGACGATCGAGCGGGACACGATCCACGGGATGACCGCGAACGGCTTCCTGTCGGTGTCGCTGCGCCCGCCGCTCGTGCTCGTCTCGCTCGGTCGCTGCCGGATGAACGAGATGCTGCCGAAAACGGGGCGGTACGGCATCAGCGTGCTCGCGCATGATCAGGGCCACTTCGCCGCCCATTTCGCCGCTCAGCGGCCCTCTCCGGTCGATCCGGAGTTCGTCTGGCACGAAGGCCTCCCGCTGCTCGACGGGGCGCTCGCGCACGTCACCTGCCGGATCGTCGAGGCCCACCGCGCCGGCGATCACGTGCTGTGGATCGGCGAGGTGGAGCATCTCCACCATCGCGACGGCGAGCCGCTGCTGTTCTACACCGGCCGGTTCGGGACCGTCCGCCATATCGACGACGAGTGATGTCGCATTGAGCGGTATTGCGTCACGCGCACGGTGGCGCAGATCGTTGACCCCCTTTGGACAAACTGGTATAAACGCGCCGCGCTCAGGAGAGGGGCGTCAAGCAACCGGGGCATACGTCCCAGGAGGGTGAGTCTTGGCTACTGCCACCGTCGAGGAGGTCCAGCTCCTCAAGACATTGCGCTGGTGGGATGGGTTCGTGATTGCGCTGTGCAATCCCGGCTTCCTGCTCGCCAGCCTTGGGCTTCACGCTAGGGATCTTCGGCACAACAGGGTCGGTCGATTCTGTGGGGAACCTCGGCGTTCATCGGCGCGCTGCAGGCATGGATCTACTCCGAGCCGGCGACGATGTTCGGACACCGCAGCGGTGGGATCTCTCTGTACGCCCACGAGGGCTGGCGCAAGTACACGACCTTCGTTGGCCCGCTCGCCGCATTCGGGTACTGGATCGGGTGGTCGGTCGTGCTCTCGATCTTCGGCAAGATCATCGGCGACCTCGCGGTCGCTCAGTGGTGGCCGAAGTCGACGTGGACGGTGACGATCTTCTCCAACCACCTCGGCCTCGCTCACTTCATCGCGATCGGCTGCATTCTGTTCGTGTGGGGATTCAACATCTTCGGGTTGCGCCCAGCGGTGTGGTTTACCTACGCCTGCGCCGCACTGCTGATGATTCCGCTCGCCTTGTTCATCTTCGGTCCGTATATCAGCGGCCACTGGCACTCATCCAACATCCATTCGACCTTCACCGGACCTTGGGGCGGCATCAAGCTGGCGCTCGTCTACATGTTCATCCTCTGCTGGTCGACGTACGCTTCGGAGGTCTGCGCCACGTTCGCACCTGAGTACAAGAGCGTGCGCGACACGCACATCGCACTGCGCAGCTCGGCGGTGTTCATGCTCGCGGTCTGCGTGCTCCTGCCGCTCGGCCTTGGTGGCGTGACCGGGGCGGTACCGTCGGCGACGGCGGAGGGCCAGTTCTATACCCAGGCAATGACGACGATCGTGGGCCATGGCGCGGCCGGCTTCTTCACGATCTGCATCATCGCGGCCCTGCTGCTGTCAATGACGTCATCGACGGCTGACGCCGGCCGTGCTCTGTACGGGATCTCGCGCGCCGGCATGACGATCAAGCAGCTCGGGATACTCAACAGGTTCCACGTGCCCGCTCGGGCGATGACGATGGACCTCTTCGTCAACGTCCTGCTCGTCATCCTGATCAAGTCGAACCTGGCGATCCTCTACATGAGCAACATCGGCTACGTGCTGGCGCACATCTTCGCCCTCAGCGGGTTCGTGCTCCTGCGCCGCGATCGGCCCAATTGGCCGAGACCGATCAAGGTCGGCAATGGTTGGGTCCCGGTCGCCGCATTCCTGTGCGGGCTCAACGTGTTGTTCCTGGTCGTCGGAGCACTCGCGCCGAAGCTCAACGGCTACGGCACGTGGACCGACTTCTGGATCGGCGTTGGCGTGCTCGTCGCGTCGCTCCTGCTGTTCGTGTACCGCCGAGTCGTCCAGGACGGCGAGGGTGTGCACCTGCGTGAGGAGACGCCGGGTGTGCCGGACGAGGCGGAGAGTGCGCTGCTCGGCGTGCCGACCGCGAAGGTGCCGACCGCGACCGCTGTCTAACGAGAGGGACCATGAACACGATCATCGTTGGCTACGACGACACCGAGCCGTCGAAGCGGGCCCTGGACCGCGGGGTGCAGTTCGTCAAGGCGTTCGGCGCACAGCTGGTCGTTACGAGCGTCGCGCCGGTGACCACACCGGCCGGCGGTCGGTCGATCGGCGGCGACCCGACCGACTCACCACAGGACCACCGGGCTGAGCTCGCGACGGCGCATGAGTACCTGGACGGCCAGGGCGTCGAGGCCGAGTACGTCGAGGCGGTTGGACACACCGCGGAGTCGATCGTCGAGGCGGCGTCCCGAGCACAACGCGGACATGATCATTGTCGGCACCCGGGAGCTCGGGGTCATGCAGCGGATGCTCGGCGCGAGCGTCAGCGATGGCGTCGCGCACCGCGCCCACTGCGACGTGCTGATCGTTCACTGACGAGGGCGAGAAGTAAGTGCGACCCGCACGACTCGCCGGATTGGCCGGGTTGTGCGGGATCGCACTGATGATGACGTCGAACGCGGCGGCCGTCACGGTCGGACGGGCGCCGCTGGCGATCCCATGCGGTCCCGGCGGGACCAGCGTGTCGGCGGCGTGGTATTTCCCTGACCGGCGGCGGCCGACGGGCGTCGTCTGGGTCCAGCACGGCTTCTTCCGCGCCGACGCGAACGTCGCGACGCTGGCCCGGCACATCGCCACCCACACGGGCGCGATCGTCGTCGCGCCGACGATTAGCTCCAACCCGTTCGCGCCCGATGGCTGCTGGATCAACGGTCCGGCCATGGCGCAGGGAGTGGCGCGGCTGTTCGTCGGCCGCCGCGAGGCGCTCGGGCACAGCGCAGACGTCGCCCGCGGGCATCGCGTGGCCCTGCCGCGGTCGTTCGTGCTCACCGGCCACTCGGCCGGCGGCAACCTGGTGACGTCCGCCGCCGGCGACACGACGCCGGCGGGTGGCGCGGTCGGTCAGCTGCGCGGCGTTGTCCTCTACGACGCGGTCGATTTCGGCGGCGCGATCGCCACGGCGCTCAACCAGCTGAGCGGCTCGGACTTCCGTCCGGTGCTGCAGATCGCGGCACCGCCGTCGGCGTGCAATGCATTCGGCTCGGGCACGAGCGCGCTGCTGGCTGCGCGGCGGGGCGACTTCGTTGGCGTGCAGCTTGTCGGGGGGACGCACGTTGATGCCGAGGGACCCGACAGCGATCCGCTCGCCTGGCTCGCCTGTGGCATCCCGCGGCCGGAGAACGTCATGGCGCTGCGGACGATCGCCACCAATTGGATCGGCAACGCCCTTACTGGGTCGGCGGGCGGAATCGTCGGCGGCACGCCGGGTGAGCGGATCAAAGTCGACGGCGCGACCGCCGTCGTGCTGCCGACGGGGTGAGACCCCGCGAGTCGAACGAGAGGGACGAAATGAAGACGGGACCACGTTGGCTTTGGAGCTTGCTGTTCGTCGTCGCCGCGATCTCAGGAGCGGCCTCGGCGCATGCGGTGAGCGGTGCCGCCCGCTCGTGCGTCGGCTCGCGCACGGCATACGTGTTCCGGACCGTCGATGCGGCCGGGCACCTCGACACCGGCCTGCACGGCGTGAGCGCTCGCGGGCGAGTGGCCGGCTACTTCGACGACGGGGCGCGACCGGCCGACGGCGTTGCCTATCCGACTGGGTTCGTGCTCTGGCACCGGAAGATCAGCCCGGTTCAGTGGGCAGCTGACATCTACAGCGACCTCAATGACGTCAACGATGCCGGCGACGCCGTCGGTTACTTCGGTCACATCGGCACGATCGCCAACTCGGCCTTCCTGTACGAATCGCGGTCGCACACGCCCGTGCCGCTCGTGTTTCCGGCGCCGGTGCGCACGACCATCGCGGCTGGGATCAACGCTCGCGGCACGATCGTGGGGACGCTGAACGTGGATCCGACAGGCGTGCCTCACAACGCGGATCACAAGGGGTACCTCAAGCACCGACAGCAAGTCTCGACCCCGGCGTACGAGCTGATCAGCTATCCCGGAGCGCCGGAGACGTTCGGAAACGGGATCAACGACAACGGGTCGGTCGTCGGCAACTACCACACCCGACGTGGCGACGTGACGTCGTCACGGTCGTTCGTCCGTGTCCGAGGGGTGTACCGGACCGTCAACCTCCATCGGCTGTGCGCGGAGCGCTCCGAAGCCTGGGGCATCAGCGATCGCGGCGCCGTCGTCGGCTTCTTCACGGGCGCCGCGGGCACGGTCCATGGTTACGTCGCGACCCGCAGCGGCTCGCTGTCGCGGATCGACGTTCCGACGGCGGAGGCGACGCGTGTGTATTCGATCACCGATCGAGGGGTGCTGTACGGCACGTACGACGATCCACGGGGCGTCTCCCACGGTTTCATCGCCACGCCGGTCCGTCGCGTCAGCTGAATCTCGGACAACCGGTCGCCGACACCGCGCCCGGGGTCACACACCTGCGCCGGTTTTCCGGGTGGCTACCCGGCCGCCTCCCCGAGCAGCTCCCGTGCCGCCCGCACGCCGCTGCGCAGCGCACCCTCCATCAGTCCATGCCATGCCCCGGCCGTGTGCTCGCCGGCGAACGCCAGTCGGCCGACCGGCGCGGCGAGCGCCAGGTCGTCCATCGGCGAGCGCAGTGACCGCGCTGTGTAGGCGCCGCGCGCCCATGGATCGGGATCCCACTCGGATAGCAGCACAGTGTCCGGATCGAGCTGCAGGTCGGGACGGAGCGTGCGCAGTGACCCGACCCAGCGCTCCGGGCCGTCGGCGACCGCCAGTCGCTCGAGCGCCGCGGACGTTCCGGCGAACGCACCGACGAACGGTGCCGGTTCGCCGGCCGCGTCGAGTTGCGTGTAGCACCAGTAGCGCTCGGTCACTGACAGCACGGCGCTCGGTGGGGCCGGCCGTGCCAGGCCGACGAACAGCTTGGCCGCGTGACCGAACGTCGCGCCGCGGAGTGCGGCGAGCTTGTCCGCCGGCAATGGCGGATCGAACGCGATCGCGTCGGTGACGGTTGCCGGCACGGCGATGATCGCGGCGTCGGCGGTGAGCTCGAAATCGTCGCCGCCGACACGGACGTCGACGTCGGAAGCCGCCACGCGGGTCACCGCGGCGGAGAGACGCACCTGGTCACCGAGCACGTCTGCGATCGCCCGGGCGAGGGTGTCGTTCCCACCATCGAGCGTGAACGTGTCGAACGTCCCGAAGGCGCCCGCACCCTCCTGGAGGATGCTCGCCTCCAGGTCATCGGCGGGGTGGGTGCAGCTCACCTCGAGCCGGGCGCACAACGCCTCGGCGACGGCGGCGTCAACACCGGTCCGGGACAGCGCCTCGCGCACGCTCTCGCCCGGGCGACCCGGTGCCTCCGCAGCGGCGGCACGGAACCCGGCGCCCATCGCCTGAAGCGACACGGCACCGGCGCCGCGTGGCTCCCGGTAGCCGTACTGCGTGCCCTTGCGAACGGGGTCAAGCCCGAGCCGTTCCGCATAGCCGAGCATGAGTTCGTAGTCGGGCAGGATGAACTCGGCGCCGCGTTCGATCACGCCGCCGGCGAACGGCTGCGAGAACACGCGTCCGCCGACGCGGTCACGCGCCTCGAGCACGTCCACCTCGGCGCCCGCGCGCGCGAGTTCGCCGGCCGCGGCGAGCCCGGCGAACCCGGCACCGACCACGACGACCCTAATCGGGCTCGATCTCCCAGCTCGGGAGTTCGGCGAGCGCCTTGCGGTAGCGCTTCTTGTACATCGGGCGCACGAACATGCTGTACGTCGTCGCGCAGAACGCGACGAGGACGAGTCCGCCGAACGCCTGGCCGGCGATGATGAACGCGACGATGCAGACGAGCGCGAGCGCGCTCACGGCGATCGGGACGCGCCGGTACTTCAGCTGCGTGCGACGCAGCGCGGCGTACTGCTCCATCGGGATCTTCCGGGTGTTCCAGCTGCGGTGGCACTTGGGGCACGTCCAGCGCTCGCCGTAGGCGACGTATGTGCGCTCGCCGCACTTGCAGGTCAGCGTGATCCGCGGCCCACGGCGAACCGACCGGGGCAGCGGCGCCTCGGTCGGTTCTGTACTCACAGCGGTGTCGGCTGTGGTCAATGCTCCGGAGGCTCCCAGCCTTCGAGAATCGTCGGCTTCCAGTTGGTTCCCACGGTCCGTGAGTTTTCCACCCACGGCCCGAGTTCGGGCTGCGGGAACTTGCAGTGGATCTCCTTGAGCGCGATCCCGTAGGAGTTCCCGGACTGCAGGTGCTTGATCAGGACCTTCCGGGCAATCTCGTCCTCGCGTCCTGACGGGATCGGGAAGTAGATCTTGATGAAGCTGTTCGAGTATCGATCGAAGACCGCCGGCGTCCCCTCCTCCTCGAGCAGAGAGACGTCCTCGAGCCAGTTGATGTCCTGGCCCGGGGTTGCGGCCATCAGATCGACGTCCTCGATCAGGGACATGTCCTCCTGGTAGGGAAATCGCTTACCCGAGAGGTACTCGGCGTCGATTCCGACGATCTTCTCCGGCTCACGCGGGAGATGGTGTTCGTGCTGCGTGCTCATGTGTCACCCGCCGTGCTCGTCTCGGTCTCGGGCATCAGGTAGTCGACGGGATTCTCAATATGCCGTTCGAGCAGCCGCTTGATCTCGCCGAGCGTGCGCTCCTCGGTGACGCCGGGGATGTAGTTCGTGCCCGCCAGCGGGACGCGAGCCATCGCCGCGGCCTCGGTGGTGAGCGCGGCGAGATCCTCGGGCTCGAGGTTGTGCACGTTCGTCTTGCCGCAGGCCCGCGCCAGCATCTGGCACTCGAGCGTGAGCGTGTGCAGGAAGTTGTACACGCGGTTGGCGGCGTCATCGACGACGAGCCGCTTGCGGAGTTCCGGGTCCTGGGTCGCGACGCCGACCGGGCAGCGACCGGTGTGGCAGTGGTAACACATGCCCGCCGGCACGCCGACGGTGCCCTCGTAGTCGGTGACGCCAGGAATCTCCTTGTTGCAGTTGAGCGCCATCAGCGCCGAGTGCCCGATCGCGACCGCGGTCGCGCCGAGCGCCAGGCACTTCGCCACGTCGCCGCCGTTGCGGATGCCGCCGGCGACGACGAGGTCGATCTCGTCGACGAGCCCGACGTCCTCGAGCGCCCGCCGCGCCTCGGGGATCGCCGACATCAGGGGGACGCCCGTCTCCTCGGCGGCGATGTGCGGACCGGCTCCGGTGCCGCCCTCGGCGCCGTCGAGGTAGATGATGTCGGGGCTGCACTTGGCGGCCATCCGGACGTCGTCATAGACGCGCGCGGCGCCGAGCTTGAGCTGGATCGGGATCTCGTAGTTCGTCGCCTCGCGGATCTCCTGGATCTTCAGCGAGAGGTCGTCCGGCCCGAGCCAGTCCGGGTGACGGGCGGGGGAGCGCTGGTCGATCCCGGCCGGCAGCGAGCGCATCTCCGCCACCTGCTCGGTCACCTTCTGGCCCATCAGGTGCCCGCCGAGCCCGACCTTGCACCCCTGGCCGATGAAGAACTCGCACGCGTCCGCGAGCATCAGGTGGTGGGGATTGAAGCCGTACCGGCTCTGGATGAGCTGGTAGTACCACTTCGTCGAGAGGTCGCGCTCCGGGGGGATCATCCCGCCCTCGCCCGAGCAGGTCGCGGTGCCGGCCATCGAGGCGCCCTTGGCGAGCGCCATCTTCGCCTCCAGCGACAGCGCGCCGAAGCTCATGCCCGTGATGTAGACCGGGATGTCGAGCTCGATCGGCTTCTTCGCGAAGCGGGCGCCGAGCACGGTCTTGGTCACGCACTTCTCGCGGTAGCCCTCGATCACGAACCGCGTCAGCGTGCCGGGCAGGAAGATCAGCTCGTCCCAGTGCGGGATCTTCTTGAACATCGAGAACCCGCGCATGCGGTAGCGCCCGAGCTCCGACTTCACGTGGATGTCATTGATGACGTTGGGCGTGAAGATCGGACTTGAGCCGAGCTGGTTGTCCCGGGTGGGTGCATTCTCGTCAGCCATACGCACCTCCTATCTAGAGGACCAGCTTGCGCTCGGACGGCTCAAGCGTGTCGTAGTTGTAGAGCATCTTTCCGCACACGTACTTCTGGAACTCGGGCGGCGCGCCGAGCTCGTGGATCCGGAACTTCCGCTCGATCAGCTCGCGATCGGCGTCGTCCATCTCACCCGGCACACAGTCGATCCCGAGCGACTTGACCTTGCCGGCGACATAGATCGTCCCGTCGTACATGGAGTCGCCGAGACCGGGACCGACGTTGCCGCAGATGATCTGCCGACCGCGCTGCATCATGAAGCCGGTCATCGAACCCGCATCGCCGAGCACAATGATCGTGCCGCCCTTCTGATCGATCCCGGTGCGCGCGCCGACCTGTCCCTTGACGACCGTGTCGCCGCCCCGCAGAGCGGCGGCCATCAGGCTGCCCGCGTTGCCGTCGATGACGACGACGCCGGACATCATGTTCTCGCACGCGGACCAGCCGACGCGGCCCTTGATGTGAACCTCCGGCCCGTCGATGATCCCGCAGCCGAAGTAGCCGAGGCTGCCCTCGAACGTGATCCGGCAGCGGGTGAGGATCCCGGCGCCGAGCGAATGCTTGGCCCCCGGGTTGAGCACCGTCACGTCCTTGACTCCCTGCTCGTAGAGCAGCCAGCGGAGCTCGAGGTTGATCCTCCGCGTCGTCAGGTTGCGAGCGTCGAACGTCGCCTGCTCGCCGTCGATCTCTGAGATCTTGGGGATGACCTCGTCAAGCTCGACCAGGCCGCGCGAGTCGTAGCGCGGGGCGTCGCCGTTGGTCGTCACCGCGTCCATACCATCACCTCACCCTCGTACGGGTCGTGGGTGTCGATCTCGTGGTCGAGCACCGCGCGGATTGCCATCTCCTCCGAGGCGAGCGCGACCATGTCGTCGCCCTCGTAAAGGACCAGCGGCTTCGCCGCGAGCTCGTCCTTGGCCATGCCGAGCGCGTCTTCGGAGACGCAGATGTAGGTGAAGACGCCATCGAGATCCTCCAGGCTTTGACGCATCGCGTTTTCGAGCGACCATCCGTTCTCGAGCTTCTGGGCGAGGTAGACCGCGATGATCTCCGAGTCGCAGTCGGACGCGAAGCGGTGCCCATCACGCTCCAGGCGGCGGCGCCATTGGTGGTAGTTGGTCAGCTGACCGTTGTGGACAACGGCGACGTCCGAGAACGGATACGCCCAGTACGGGTGCGCGTTGGAGATGTCGACGTCTGACTCCGTCGCCATCCGCACGTGCCCGATGCCGTGCGATCCGAAGTAATCGTCGAGGTGGTACCCGCCGGAGACGGTCTTGGCGTCGCCGAGGTCCTTGATGATCTCGAGCGCGTGACCGGCGGACAGGACCTCCGCGTTCGGCACCGACTCGACGTAGTCGGCGAGATGCTTCAGCTCGCCGTCGTAGGTGAGCGTGAAGCTGAGCGTGTATTCGTTGATCTGCTCGACCTCACGCACCTGCGCGCCCGCGGCCACGAGGCGCTGTTGCACCTCGCGGCGATGGCGCCGGAGCACGTCCTCGAACTCGACCTCACGCGGCGTGTTCGCGTCGGCGAGCTTGATGCGCAGCACGAGCTCGTGGGCAGGCTGGTGATAGAGCGCGAACCCGGTCGAGTCCGGTCCGCGGTGCTTCATCGCCTGCAGCATGGCGGTCATATCGCGCCCGATCCGATGCGCGCCGTTGCCGTTCTTGTAGATGATTCCAGCGATGCCACACATGGCTACGGCAGCACCTCGAGATACTCATCGCGCTCCCAGTCGGTGACCGCGGCGAGGTAGCGCTCCCACTCATCGCGCTTGTACCAGTCGAACACCTTGTAGAGCCGGCCCGGCATCGCGCTCTTGACCACTTCGTCGGCGGCGAGCGCGTGCAGCGCGGCCCCGAGGCTCTCCGGGACGCGCTCGATCTCGACGCCCTGGCTGAGCAGGTCGTACGTGTTGCCCTGCTGCGGCGGCCCGGGATCAAGCTCGCGACGCACGCCGTCGAGGCCGGCCCGTAGGAGCGAGGCGGTGGTCAGGTACGGGTTGCAGCTCGAGTCGACGCCGCGGTACTCAAAGCGACCGCCGGTCGCGACGCGGACCGTCGTCGTCCGGTTCTGCCAGCCCCAGTTCTTGTAGATCGGGGCCCAGAACCCGGCATCCCACATCCGGCAGTACGAGTTGACGGTCGGGTTGCCGACGCACATGAGCGCACCGAAGTGCTCGAGCATCCCGCCGAGGAAGTGCCGCGCGATCTGCGAGAGCTGCGCCGGCCCCTCGGGGTCGTGGAAGACGTTGGTGCCGGCCTCGTCAATGAGCGTGAAGTGGTGATGATGCCCGTTTGCGGAGACCCCGGTGAACGGCTTTGGCATGAACGTCGGCAGCACGCCGTGCTTGCGGCCGACGGCGGCACACACCTGGCGGTACGTCGTGATGTTGTCGGCGGTCCGCACCGGGCGGTCGAAGCGGAAGTTGAGCTCGAGCTGACCGGGCGCGTCCTCATGGTCGCCGTAGCTCATGTCGAGCCCGAGTGCCTGGCCGTACTCGACGACGTCGAGCAGGATCGGACGAAGCTCTTCGAACTGATGGATGTGGTAGCAGTAGGGCTTCGTCAGGCCCTCAGGCATCTCGCCGTTCTGCGGCTTCTTCAGCCACATCGTCTCCGGCTCGATCCCGATCAGGAACTGGTAGCCGAGCTCCTGCTCGAACTCGTGCGCGATGCGCTTGAGGTTCTGGCGGCAGTCCGCGTCAAGCAGTTCGCCGGTCTCGGTGTCGTAGCAGTCGCAGTACACCCGGGCAACGCGCTCGTCCCAGGGCAGCACGGCGAAGGTGTCGAGGTCGGCGATCGCCGCGAGCTCGGATTCCTCGGGCCCGAATCCGATGTAGTTGCCGTCGCGGTCGGTGAACAGGTTGGCGGTCGCTCCGTAGACGAGCTGGTAGCCCTTCTCGGCGACCTGGGGGAAGAAGCTCGAGACGACGCCCTTGCCCATGACCCGGCCGGTGATCGACACCTGCTGGAAGAAGACGTACTTGATGCCCTGCTGCTCGATCATGCGGGTGATCGCCTCGATCTTCTCGGCCCGACCGGGCGCGTTTCGCGCCTCTTCAAGGGTGGCCGGGGGCGGCTCGATCCGCGGGCTCGACATCACCGTCTGCACCGTGCCGCCGAACACCGGTGCAGGCCCGGGCGCCTCGGTCGTCATCTCACTTGCCACAGTGGTGCTCCTCTCTCGTGCCCCGTTCGGACGGCTCAGGATAACCGGCGATTGCGCAAATATGTACAGCGTCCTGGCGCTTGTCCACGTGTACAAATTGGTACAGGCACCCGGTGCGGGTCTTATACCAGTTACGTGGATGGGCGGCAAGGCGCGGGACCGGCGTCGGGGGCGGTGCGAGACGCGTCGGCCGGGGTGCGGCGCATGCCAGCATGTACGTCATGGAAATGAGAACGTTGGGCCGTACTGGAGTGCGCGTCAGCCCGCTGTGTCTCGGCGCGATGATGTTCGGGGGCTGGGGGAACGAGGATCACGACGACAGCATCCGGATCATCCATCGGGCGCTTGACGCCGGCATCAACTTCATCGACACCGCCGACGTCTACGCCCGCGGCGAATCCGAGGAGATCGTCGGCAAGGCACTCGCGGGTGGTCGACGGGACGACGTCATCCTGGCGACGAAGGTGCACGGGACGATGGGCGATGATCCAAACGAGTTCGGCAACTCCCGCCGCTGGATCATCCGCGAGGTCGAGAACAGCCTGCGGCGGCTGCAGACCGACTGGATCGACCTGTACCAGATCCACCGCCCCGAGTTCGACACCGACATCGATGAGACGCTTGGCGCGCTGACCGATCTCGTCCGTGCCGGCAAGATCCGGTACTTCGGCTCGTCGACGTTCCCCGCCTCGGCGATCGTCGAGGCCCAGTGGGTCGCTGAGCGGCGCGGGCGTGAGCGGTTCGTGTGCGAACAGCCGCCGTACTCGCTGCTCGTGCGCGAGGTCGAGAAGGACGTGCTGCCGACCGCCCAGCGCTACGGCATGGGCGTGATCCCGTGGAGCCCGCTCGCCGGCGGGTGGCTCACCGGCCGCTACCGGCTTGGGACCGAGATCCCGCAGTCACGCCGCGCCGCGCGGATCCCGAGCCGCTACGACATGTCCGATCCGGACAACACGCGCAAGCTCGAGGCGGCGGACGCGCTCGCGACGCTCGCCGACGAGGCAGGGATGACGCTGATCGAGATGGCGCTCGCGTTCGTCATCCGCCACCCGGCGGTCACGGCCGCGATCATCGGCCCGCGCACGATGGGGCACCTCGAGTCCCAGCTGACCGGCGCCGAGGTGACGCTCTCCGACGAACTGCTTGACCGGATCGACGAGATCGTCGCGCCCGGGGTCAACGTCAATCCGGCCGACGGCGGCTGGTCGAACCCGGCGCTCGCGTCATCGGCCCGGCGGCGCTGAGCGCACCCCGAGGGTGGTGATGGGTATCGGCACTGCGCTCAGGCGTCGCCACCGGCCGCGAGCAGCTCCCGCCCGACGCGCTGCAACTGCTGCAGATAGTCGAGGTGGGCCTGCCACTGCACGTCCGAGGTGATCCCCTGCGCGAGCCGCGCCGTGTCATCGTGCGCGTCCATCAGCTCGTAGACCAGTTCCACGAGTCTGGCGGAGGTCTCGACGGGTGACCGTGTCTCTCTCATCTCTACACCCCTTTCGGGTGCAACCCTGCATCGACCTTACGACCGCTGGACGAATGTTATGTGGCGTCCCGGCGGCAGAAACGCGATCGACAGCACGGGCTTGCCGGAAATTGCGGCGTGTTTGACGGGCTCGGGCTAGCGTGCGGCGGACTGGCGTTCCGGATGATCGCGGCGCTCGAGCAGCAGCATCACGCGCTCGAGCACGTCGTAGTAGTGCGTCGGCGCGATCCGGGAAAGCGCCTCGAACATGTACGCGTCCGGTCCGATCAGAATGCGGGCCTTGCCCGCCTTCACGCCGTTATGGATCGTCTGCGCGGCGCGCTCGGGCGTCGTGCGGGCCAGGGTGTCGAAGTCCGCGACCATCTCGTCCTTGGTGAGATCGCGGCCGAGCGGGTCGGAGTGATACCGCGCGTTGCGCGCGATGTTCGTCTTCACGCCGCCGGGGTGGACCGTCACCGCGCGCACGCCGGTGCCGCGCAGTTCCTGGCGCAGCGACTCGGTGAAGCCGCGCACGGCGAACTTCGATGAGCAGTAGGCGGACTGGGTCGGAATCCCCAGCAATCCGAACACGCTCGAGGTGTTGACGATCACGCCCGAGTTCTGACGCTGCAGGATCGGGAGGAACGCGCGGACGCCGTTGACGACGCCGGTGAAGTTGACGCCCCAGACCCAGTCGTCGTCCTCGATCGCCGCCTCGGCGACCGTCTGCACGGTGGCGACGCCCGCATTGTTGAACACCATCCCGAGCGGCGCCGGCGCCCACTCCGCGACCTCGGCGGCGACGCCCAACGTGGCGTGGCGATCGCTGACGTCAAGCGTGCGCACGAACACCGGGCCGGACATCGCCGCGGCGGTCTCCTCGAGCCCGGCGCTGTTCTGGTCGGCGATCGCGACCGGGCAGCCGTGCGCCGAGAGGCGCTGGGCAACGGCTCGACCGATTCCCGAGGCGGCCCCCGAGACATAGGCCGTCAGTCCGTCGACGGCGACCCTCTCCCGCTTGCGGTACATGTACGTACCCTATCGCGATCCCGGACGCAGGCGCGCCATCACAGCAGCGCCCCCGAGAGGATGGCCTTGACCATCGCGCCGGCGCTCGCCGGGAGCTCGCGCAGATCACGGCCCTGCTGCAGTGAGATCACCGCGAGCTCGCGCAGACCACCGACGATCATCACGGCGGCATCCATCGACAGTGGCCGAGCCTCGAGCGCCGGCTGCGCGGCGCGGCCTGACTCAACGAGTCCAATCAGCAGGCGGGCGAACCGCTCGACGACGGCGAGACCGCGGTCGGACCCGGCTCGCCCGAGCCCCGGGAGCTCGCGGACGAAACTCTGGTAGAGCGCCGGGTGGGAGGTGACGCTGTCGATGTAGGCCTCGAGTGCCCGGTCGACCTGCTCATCCATCGGCGCCTCCGGATTGACCGCGGCCGCGATCCGGTCCATGGTCTCGTCGTTGACCGCGTCGAACAGGGCCAGGAAGCAGGCTTCGCGATCCGTGAAGTGCTCGTAGAACGTGCGCCGTGAGGTACGGGCATGACGAACGACGTCGGCGACGGTCGTGTCGCGGTAGCCCTTGTCCTCGATCGACGCCGCCATCGCGGCGATGAGGCGCTCCCGATGCGCCGTCGAGGCGGTGGTCGCGTCCGGCGTGCCGTGGGTGCTCACAGCGTGACGGTAGCGAGCGATCGGTCTACGCAGGCAGCTTGTGCTGCACGAGGACGCGCCCGCCATCGCGCGGAATCATCGTGACGTTTCGCTGGCGCGCCGGTTCGGGCGCCGGGTCGGGCGCGACGAGGTCCGTGCGCCGGGCGATCGCCCGCAGCACGACACGCTGCTCGGCCATCGCCAGCGTCGCGCCGAGGCAGCGGCGGATCCCGCCGCCGAACGGGATCCATGTGTAGGTTCCGGGCTTGCGCTCGAGGAAGCGCTCCGGCGCGAACCGATGCGGCTCGGGGTAGATGTCCTCGCGGTGATGCAAGGCGACGATGTTGACCGCCACCGGGGTGTGAGCGGGGACGACGTAGTCGCCGAACCGCCACCGCTGGTTGACCATCCGCACGATCATCGGGATCACGGGTCGGACACGCATGCCCTCGTGGATCGTCGCCTCGACGTACGCGTCGGCGCGCGGGCCGTCGCTCCGGACGAGATCGCGGAGCTGCGCGTATGGATCCGGGTTGCGCAGCAGCCGCTCGAACGTCCAGGCGAGCGAGTTCGCCGTCGTCTCGTGGCCGGCGAGGACGAGCGTCAGCAGCTCGTCACGGAGCTCGTCGTCGGTGAGCTGCTGCCCGTCCTCGTCGCGGGCCTGCAGCAGCAGCGAGAGCACGTCGTGGGAGTCCGGGGCCTCGCCGCGCGCGCGGCGCTTGCGGATGACGGCGTGGATCTGGCGGTCGAGCAATCCGAGCAGCACGCGGAGAACGCCCCGCGGCTCGCGGCGGCCGGCGTTCTGGAGCTCGATCACCTGGTAGATCGGCCGCGTCGAGGCGAGCAGCAGCTGGCGGATCATCTCGCGCATGCGGTGCTCCGGCGAGCCGAATGGCGGCTTCGAGTCGATGCCGAAGACGCCGCCCATGATCACGTCGAGCGTGACCGCCTGCATCCGCGGCGCGAGCGCGAACGGCTGACCGGTCGGCCACGTGTCGATCTCGCGCTCGGCGACATCCGAGATGAGCTGGACGTAGCGCTGCACGGACTCGCCGTGAAACGGCGGGAGCAGCAGCTTGCGCTGGCGCATGTGGCGTGGCCCCACCGAGGTGAGCACGGAGTTCGGCCCGAGGATCGGCCGCAGTGGCGACTCGCCGGTGAGCGAGGGCGCGTCGGTGGCCTTGGCCTTGAACAGCGACTCGACATGATCAGGGTGGGTCGTCACCACGAACGGCTCGTCGCGGGAGAGGAGCTCCACCTGCCAGGTGTCCCCGAGCTCGCGGCGGGCGGCGAGGCTCGAGCTGAACGGTCGCATCACGAACCGGATCGTCTGCACGAAACGCGGTTGATCGCGGGCCGGCGGCATCCGCAGTGGGTCCTCGGGTGCGACCGGGCCGGCCGGGGAGGGAGCGGGCTTGCGTTCCTCGAGGCCGGCCGCGTGAGACGGGGTCGCGTCCGATGGACGGGTGGCGGTCACCGCAGACATCGGTACGTGAGTGTACCGGTGCCGCGGCGGCCTGTCCACCGGCACCGTCACCAGTTGCGCGTTAGATTGCCGCCCGCCCGCCAACGAAGAGAGGTCGTGTCAGATGCCGAACCGTGCTGCCATCGTCACCGGAGCGTCCCGGGGAATCGGACTTGCGATCGCGGAGGCGCTCGCCGAAGAGGGGTTCGGCCTGACGATCTCCGCGCGTAAGCCGGACACGCTCGAGCGGACGGCTCACGCGCTCCGCGAGCGGGGGTACGAGATCGAGCACCTCGCGGCCAACATGAACGACGAGGAGGCGATTCAGGAGGTCGTCCGCCTGCATCGCGAGCGCTTCGGCCGTCTCGACGTCCTCGTCAACAACGCCGGCGTCGGAATCGGTGCCGCGGCCGCCGAGCACCAGACGAAGCACGTCGACCTGCAGCTCGACGTCAACCTCCGGGCGATCATCCTCTTCTACCGCGAGTGCCTCGACCTCTTGAAGGCTGCCGGCGCCGAGCACAAGAGCGCGCTCGTCATCAACCTCGCCTCGATCGCGGGCAAGTCGCCACAGCCGTGGCTGTCGGTGTACTCCGCGACGAAGGCGGCGGTGATCGCGTACACCCAGGCGATGAACAAGGAGCTCAACGCCGACGGAATCAAGTCGACCGCGTTCTGCCCCGGCTTCGTCGACACGGACATGACCAACTTCGTCAAGGGGACGGTGGCTGCGGAGGAGATGCTCCGTCCGACCGACATCGCCGAGGCGGTCCGCTTCCTGCTCCGGGTCTCGCCGGCGTGCGTCGTCCCCGACGTCGTGTTCCAGCGGCCCGGCGAGACGATCTAGGCTCCGGCTCGGACGGAGCGCGCGGGGCCGTATTTGCAACGGGGGCGCGCGGCCGGCCCGGGAACCCGTCGCGTCGTCTCGGCGGTGGCGAACCGGGACAACGTCCCAGTCGAGCGCGCCGCGACGGTGGATCGTGACGTTCTCCCGATCTCACCGGGATTCCGTCACACCCTGCCCGCCGAGCCTCGTCCGGTGGGACGTAGTCCCGACCCTGGGCCACGAGCGTGGGTCATCCCGCACCGATCGATCCAGAATCCCCCGCTCCCGACCCGCGTCGGGAGACGGGGGTTTCCGGACGCTCTCAGCGACCCGGAATCCCTTTTCAACTCCACAGGGCCCGCAGAGGGGGATTCCGTGCCGATCCGGGGCTCCGCCGCCCAGGGCCCGCCCCGGGCATCCAGCCGCCCCGCCCCGCACCCCTCTCCTTCGATGCAGAATCGGGCCCTGGCCGACGGCCTCGTCAAAGCGCGCCCAGGATCAAGACGCGGCCTCTCGTAGCGAGTGAGTCCGCGGTTTACGCCGCCGCGGCCGGCAGGGTATGCGCCTCTGCCGGGTCCGGCCAGATCTGCGCGGGCCGGCCGGTGTAGAACCCCTGGACGTAGTCAACCCCAAGCTGGCGGACGAGCGCGAGCGTCTCGGCGTTCTCGACGCCCTCGGCGACCGTGCACTGACCGAGACTCTGCGCGATCCCGACGACCGCGCGGACGACGTGCTGATCGGTCGGGCTCAGCGGTAGGTCCTTGATGAACTCGCGGTCGATCTTCACGAACCGCGCCGGGATGTGCTTGAGGTAGGCGAGCGAGCCGAAGCCGGTGCCGAAGTCGTCGATCGCGAGCTCACACCCGATCCCGGCGAGGGTGGCGGCGAACTCGCGGGCCTCCTGGAGGTTGGCGATCGCCGCCGTCTCGGTGATCTCGAACATGAGCATCGCCGGTTCGACGCCCTGCTCCGCTGCGGACTGGGCAATGCGAACAATCTCCCCGTCGCCGATCGAATGCGCCGACAGATTGACGGCGACGTGATGCCCCGCGGCTGCGAGGGACACCGCGGTGCGCCCAACCCAGCGGTCGATTGCATTGATCAGCCCGAATCGCTCCGCGGTGGGCAGGAACGCGGCGGGCGCGATCACGCCGCCGTCCTCATCACGCATGCGGATGAGCAGCTCGTGATGGCTGACGGCGCCGGAGGCGAGATCGACGATCGGCTGGGCGTGGAGGATGAAGCGGTCCTCCGCCAGCGCCTGCCGGATGCGCTGCATCCAGGTCATGTCGGGTCCGCTCTGGCCCTCGTAGACGGCAACGCGATTCCCGCCGCTCTGCTTGGCCTCGTGCAGCGCGATGTCGGCGGCGACGAGCACGTCGTCCCCAACGAGGTCCGATCCGGGGCCGAACGCGGCGATGCCGAGGCTCGCCGTGATCCCGGACTCGCCGGCACAGTCGCTCAGCAGCGCGCGGAGCTCCTGCGCAGTCACGGCCGCGATCTCGGCCGTCGTCTCGCTGAGCACGATGCCGAACTCGTCGCCCCCGGTGCGCGCCACGATGTCGCTGGCACGGAGCCGGTGCGTGAGCGTGTCAGCGATGGCTCGGAGCAACAGGTCGCCCGCCGCCTGCCCGTAGGAGTCGTTGTAGAAGCCGAAGCCGTCGACATCGATCAGCAGCAGCGCGCCGCTGCGCACGTGCGGCGCGGCGAAGCCGAGGTGGCGGTCGAGCTCGGTGACGAGCCGGCGGCGGCTGAGCAGGCCGGTGAGCGGATCGTGGTCCGCGTGGTATCGCAGCCGAGCCTCGACGCGGCGCAATTCAGTGATGTCCTGGCAGACGCCGGTCACCCGGGTGACGGCGCCGCCCTCGACCGTTGAGTTGGCGTGGACGACGATCGAGCGGATCTCGCCGTCGCCGCGCACGATCCGATGCTCGACGCTGAATGGACCCGCCTGCTGAGCCGCCTGCACAAACAGCTGCTCGACCTCGTCGCGATCGCTCGGGTGAACCTGGTCGATGTACTGGTGGATCGCGTCCTCGTCGTCACGCCGCGGGGTGTCGAAGATGCGCCGCAGCTCGTCTGAGACCTCGAGCCGACCGGTGTCAGCGCGCCACTCCCATGAGCCGATGTGGGCAATCGCTTGGGCTTCGGCGAGCCGATGTTCGCTCTCGCTCAGCACATGAGCGCGGCGGTCGTGATTGCGGGCCTGGAGATACGCCATCAACCCGGTCCCGCCGAACGCGGTCAGCTCGATCATCGTGACCGCGAACGGCGCCGAGTCAAGGATCGCAAGCGCGACCACGGCGAGCAGGGTGATCGCGGTGGCGAGCACGACCGACGCTTTCGGATACGAGACGCCGGTGAAGACGAGCTGGATGAACGCGAGCAGGAGCAGCGGGCTGCTTGCCCCACCACCGAGTGCCGTGGCAGCGATGATCAGCGAAAAGTCGGTCACCCACCAGGCCCCGTAATAGGCCTCGCGCCACCGTGAACGAACGTAGCGGTCCCACGGAAGCTGGAGAACCAGCAGCGAGACGGAAATCGCGAGCGCGCAGATGATGCAGATCGCGATCGCATCGGCCGTCGGCCGCGAGATCAGCCCGTAGATGGCAACCGGCGGGCAGACGGCGACAGAGATCCATGCGCCGGCCTTGACCGAATCACGGCGGAGTTGGAGCTCGACCGGTCCGAGCGGCGCGCACCACCATCGCTTCCACGCGGGAATCGGGGTGTCGGCGGCGCTGCTGGGGCGGTCGGTTCTGGGTTCAGTCGACGTCGACAACTCACCCTCGTTTGAATGGCATCCGGCGCCCCACACACCACAGAGTCGGCATCTACGCCGCAGTGGTGCACGGCGGTTGCTACGCGCCGGGCTCGGTAGTCCGTGCGGACAGCGTCAGCGCGCCGTCAGCAGCGTGATCGTCGCGACGCGGCCGTTCGCGGCGCGGCCGCCGAGCACGGCAACCCCTCCGCCGTAGGGCACGGCGGATGCGTCCGACAGCGCGACCGGCAGCACACCGGCCCGCCGCCACCGTGGCTCGCCCGGTGCCCACGACACGATCGCGGGCGTCAGCGTGCCGCCGTGCAGACCGCCGATGGAGTAGAAGCGGCCGTTCAGCGTGACCCCGGCGGCGTGGTCGGTCGGAACGGGGAGCCGGGGGAGCCGGGCGACGGCGCCGGTCCTCGGGTCAAACGACCACGCCTCCGTCGTCGGCGCGCCGGAGGTCGTCTCCCCGCCGGCGACGACCAATCGGCCGTCGAGCGCTGCGGCCGCGGGGTAGCGGACGCCGAGCGGCAGCGCTCCGGCGCGGTGGACCCGCGCCGTCGCCGTGACCGCATAGATCGTCCGGTTCGTCGCCGTGCCGTTCCAACCGCCGGCGACGTAGGCGGTGCCACCGATCTCGGCGGCGACGAGGTCCGAGAGCGCCTGCGGGAGCGTCCCGACGCGGCGGGGCCGGCCGGGAAGCACCTGGACGATGTGGTCGCTGCCCTCCGAGACGCCGCCGCCGAACGCCAGCACGCGGTTGCCGAGGGTGGCCGCGGCGGCATCATGGATCGCGCTGGGCAACGGGGTCAGCGACGCGACCCGGCCGCTCGGCTGCAGTTCGAACACGGTGTCCGTCGAGACGTCGGCGCCGGACAGGCCGCCGGCGACGATGACGCGCCCCCTGAATGTGGCCACCGCCGCGCCGGCCCGGGCGGCGGGCAGGGCGAGCCGGCGCCCGGGGGAGAGCGCGAGCGTTGGAGCCGCACGGGCGGACGTGGTGACGGTCGTCGACGACGCGGCGGAGGACGACGCCACGGTCGCCGACGACGCTGTGCTCGACGTCGCACGGTCGCCGCTGCCGCCGCAGCCGGCGAGCACCCCCGCCACGACGGTGAGCGCGGCGAGGGCGGGCCTAGGCAACGGCAAGCGCACCCGCCAGCGTCTCGGCGGTCGCCGCGTCGGCGGGGAAGAACGCCTCGATCGACAGTTCGGAGACGGTGATGTCGACGGCCGTTCCGAACGTCGTCACCGTGCTGAAGAACGACAGCTCACCGCCATCGACCGCGCTCAGCCGCAGGCGCACCATCACGTCGCCGGAGACGGGCACGGGGCCTTCGTCGGTCGCCGGGCCCGGGTAGGTCAGGAGCTCCTCGAGCAGATCACGCAAGCCCGCGTCTCCGGTCAGGGTGATCTGTCGCTCCAGTCGGTGCAGGAGATGCGCGCGCCACTCACCGAGGTTGAGGATTCGCGGCGCGATCCCATCAGGATGCATCGAGAGGCGCAGGCAGTTGACCGGCGGCTGGAGCAACTCAGGGGCCGCACCGTCGAGCAACGGCCCGAGAGCTCCATTCGACGCGACGAGGTTCCAGCCGCGGTCGACTGCGATCGCCGGATATGGCTCATGTCCGGCGAGCACGTGTCCGAGCGCGTCCCGGATCGGTGCGAGCTCAGGATCGTCGAGGGAGCGGGCCTCGAACTCCGGGGCGTACCCGGCCGCCAGCAGCAGCCGGTTGCGCTCCCGCAGCGGGACCTCCAGGCGCTCGGCGAGGTGGAGCACCATGTCGGCGCTCGGCTTCGAGCGGCCGGTCTCGACGAAGCTGAGATGCCTCGTCGAGACCCCTGCGTCGAGCGCGAGGTCGAGCTGGCTCAGCCGACGCCGCTGGCGCCAGTCACGCAGCATCACTCCGACCCGATTCTCGGTCATTCGCAGTAGCGTAGCCGTGCTCATGACGCGCTCCCGCTCGGTGCCGGCGCCGGGCCGGGGCCGGCAGCAGTCGAGTGAGCGCGGCAACCCCGATGAGGATCGCGGCCAGCGCCCCGAGGCTCAGCTGGAACGCGCCGGCGAGTCCCGAGTGAGCGGCGCCGAAGTAGATGACCCCGACGATCGCCACCCCGAGCGCGTTGCCGACGTTCTGAATCGTCGAGAGCACACCCGACGCCGCCCCGGCCTGCTCCGGACCCGTGCTCGACAGGATCAACGTCACGAGCGGCGCGATCACGATGCCCATCCCGGCGCCGATCAGCACGAGCGCCGGAGCGAGCAGCGCGACCGACCCACCCGTCCCGATGTCGGCCACGGTGAGCACCATCAGCACGTGTCCGGCCGCGAGCACGAGCGCGCCCTCGGCGAGCAGCCGGCGGCCGTAGCGCTCGAGCATCGTCGGAGCGATCGCCGATGCCGCGAGGTATGCCGCGGCAAGGATCGTGAACACGAGGCCGGCGTCAAGCGGGCTCAGCCCACGTCCCTGCTGTAGGTAGAGCGCGAGCACGAGGAAGAACGACGCCTGTCCGCACCAGAACACGAACTGCGCGATGAGGCCAGCGCTGAACGTCCGCTGCCGGAACAGGCTGAGGTCGAGCAGCGGCGCGCCGCCTCGGTCACGCAGCGTGCGCTGGTGGGCGAGGAACGCGCCCAGGATCGCCGGCGCGAGTGCCAGCGACACCCACGTCCACAGCGGCCAGCCGTGCTGGCGACCTTCGACGAGCGGCAGCAGCACCGCGGTCAGGCCGACGGTGACGAGCACGGTCCCGACGAGGTCGATCCGACTCGCATCCGCGGCCCGGGATTCCGGCACGACGCGCGTCGTGAACGCGAGCGCCGCCAGGCCGATGGGGACGTTGATGAGGAAGCAGCTTCGCCAGCCGAGACCGGCGATGTTCGCCTGCACGAGCACACCGCCGATCAGCTGACCGCTGACCGCCCCGAGCCCGAGCGTCATGCCGTACGCCGACAGCGCCTTGGCGCGGTCGGAACCCTCGAACATCACGTTGATCAGCGACAGCAGGTTGGTCATCAGCAGGGCGCCGCCGACGCCCTGGAGCAGTCGTCCGGCGATCAGGATCTCGCTGGTGGTCGCGGCGCCGCAGGCGATCGAGCTGAGCGTGAACAGCGTCAGCCCGAGCACGAACGTGCGCCGGCGGCCGATCCGGTCTCCGACTCGCCCGGAGGTGATCAGGAACACGGCGGTGGTGAGCCCGTACGCGGCCGCGACCCATTCGAGGGCGCCGCTCGAGGCATGGAGGTCCCTCTGCATCGACGGCATCGCCACGTTGACGATGAAGAAGTCCAGCACGACCATGAACGCGCCGGACAGAATGACCGGAAGCGCGGCCCAGGGATTGAGACCGGTCTTCGTGTGCGGGCCTGTGGGCGCCGCGGGTTTGGTGATGGTTGTCGTACTCATGCAGAGCACGGTCCCACCGCGATCGCGTCCCGTCGATTACCGGAGAGGTAATGCGCTTACGTCGCGTGGGCGCGACCGTGGCCGCCAGACCGGCGGCGTCCGCGGGTTGCAGGCGAGCGTCGCGTCTCGGGACAACCGCAGGGCTCGTGAGTGCAGGTCCGCCGACCGATTCCGCACTTGACCGGTCCTGGAAGGGGAGTACGCTCGGATCCGTCGTGACCACCTGGGGCGTAGGGTGGAGCGTGGGCTGATGGGCGGTGCTGAGAACGAACGGGCCGGGCGGCGCCGGACTGTCCTCGATCCAGGATCCGAGCGGTGCGAACGGTCGTCCGGCCTGCTCCGCAGCGGCGCGGTGCACCGCGGTCACCGTCGCCAACGCGGCGTCGATCAGCAGCTTTCCGGGCGGCCTGGCCAGCACGTCGAAGTACGTCTACGTCGCCGATGCACCACCGACAACCGGCAGCGTGATCAAGCGCTGGGATCCGTCCGCGGGCACGATCGACGTTGTCTCCAAGGACGTGCAGCCGTACTTCGACGCGTTCAACAACAAGCAGCAGACTGCGTACACAGCGGCGATGGCGCTCGGTATCGGGCCCGCCGGCGAGGTCTACGTCGGCGACGATCCAACGGTCGCGGCAGGCGCCGCGACGGCCGGCGTCGGCCACATCTTCGACATTCCGGCAGCCTCGCAGCTGCCGGCGAGCCCGCCGACGGTGGGCGGACTGCTCCCCGCCTCCGGCACGTCGGCCGGCGGGGACCAAGTCACGATCCTCGGCGCCAACTTCGACACCACAGCGGGTGCGACGACAGTGCAGTTCGGGAAGGTCGCCGCGACCAATGTCAGCTGCGCGAGCACGACGTCGTGCACCGCAGTCAGTCCCGCGGGGACCGGCACGGTCGACGTGACGGTCTCGGTCGCCGGTCAGGCGAGCGCGACGAACGCGAGCGACACGTTCACCTACACGTCTGCGCCACCGGCGAACACGCTGTCGGTGACGAAGATCTCGCCCAGCACCGGCGCGGACAGCGGCGGTACGACGGTCACCATCACCGGGACGGACTTCGACCCGACGCCCGGAGCGACGACGGTCTCGTTCGGCCCGAACCAGGCGACGAACGTGAGCTGCTCGGATGCCACGACGTGCACCGCTCTCTCACCCGGCGGCTCTGGGACCGTTGACGTTCAGGTCTCCACGCCGGCAGGCGGAACGAGCGCGGCGGTCGCGGCCGACCAGTTCACGTACCAGACCCCGGTCGCGGGCCTGTACGCATGGGGCATCACCGCCCCGAAGGGCGGCGCGGTGTGGCTGCCCAACACGGCCGGTACGGGTGGCCACTGGTGGTCCTCCGACCACGCACAGGGCCTCTGCAGGCAGGATCCTGCACCGACGAGCGGGCCGTTCGGCGTCCCGGGCAACACGCTCCACGCGCTGAACTTCGGTCAGTGCGCCGATGACATCATCGGGTCGGCGGGCCAGGCCGTGTATGACCCGCGGCCGTTCCCGGCCGGCGCGACCGGCTGTCCGGCGGGCGACACGTGCCACTACGTCTATGTTCCTGACAACGCCGTCAAGAGCGTCGCCGTGTGGCGGCTCGTCTTCGACGCCGATACGGAGTCGATGGTCGGCAACGCGACAGGCATGGCCCCGCTCGCCGATCTCCGGACGCTGAAGCCGAACGGCATGGCGCTCGGGCCGCTCGATGCGAGCGGTCAGCCGGTGGCGAACACGTCGCTGTACGTCACCGACCTGACGGAGATGAACGTCCGTCAGATCACCAACCCGGACGGCGACCCGCGCACGCAGGCCGTGAACATCGTCGCCCAGACGGGCGACGGCCGTGGAGCCAACGGAACCGCCGGCTTCATCGGCAAGCGCCTGTTCATCTCGGAGAACCGCGGCACGGCGTACATCGACGTCACTGCCGCGTGCACCCTGACGAACAACTGCGCGACGCAGAAGGTCGCCCTCGACGCTCCCGCCGCCGGCGTGTTCGTTGCGGGAACGGCAACCGACCCGACTCGCGGATACGTCTACGTGTCCGATTCGCCGGGCGGTGCCAACGCCACGATCTACCGCTTCAACGCGAACACGATCACGGCGGCCAATCCTGCCGGTTCCCCGGCTCCTGTGTTCGTGACCGACGGGACACTCCCGGCGGCGGGCTCGCCCAACGCCACCGTGTTCTGCGCGACCACCTGCCAGCGGCCATGGGACTTCGGCAACCATCCGGTGCAGGGAGGCCCGACCGGCTTCTCGTTCGCCTTCGGACTCGCCGTCGGGCCGAATGGCGATCTCGTGATCACCGAGGATCCGAGCGCCGGCAACCGGAGCGGACGCGGAACGATGTGGATCGTCCCGTTCGTGAACTGACGGACATCGCAACCCAACCCCCCCAGTGCGACCGCCGGGCAAACGCCCGGCGGTCGCCGTTGCGTCTGATGTGAGCTCGGGCGGCCCGCTAGGCGAGCCCGTCGACCCTCCGCACGAGTTCGGCGCGGGAGCGGAGACCGAGCTTGCGGTAGGTGTTGCTGAGGTGAAACTCGACGGTCTTCGTGCTGAGGAACAGGGACGCCGCGGCCTCCTTGTTCGTCGCCCCGCCGGCGACGGTCAGCGCGACCTGGAGCTCTTGGGGGGTCAACGTTCGCAGCGACACCCCCGCGCGGTGCGAGGGGAGCTGCGAGTCTCCGGCACCGCGTAACTCGGCGCGCGCCTGCTCCGCCCACGGCTCGGCACCCGTCGTCTCGAAGAAGCTGAGCGCGCTGAGGAGGGCGGCCCGGGCATCGGCGCGGCGCCGCGAGCGCCGGCGACGTATCCCCAGACAGAGCTCGGTCCGAGCGCGCTCGAACGGCATGCGATCGCCGTGCGCCTCGAGCGCCCCCGCAAACGCTGACTCGTAATCGTCGTCGTCGGCCAGCAGACCGCGACCGCGGGCAGCAACCGCCGCGGGCCACCGCAGCCCGGTGTCGCGGGCGCTCAGCTCGACCGCGTCGAGCGCGCTCCGTGCGC
>CAWEYQ010000049.1:0-66728 GCA_963813265.1 uncultured Solirubrobacterales bacterium
ACCGCTGCCGCCGACGACGGCGACCGCGCCGCGCACGCCGACATGGGCGGCCTTGTCGATCGCGCGGGCAATGAGCGCGCGTGCGTCAACCAGCGAAATGTCCTGTGTGTGCACGGCTGCCTCCGGTTTTCAGAAGTCGTCGGCCGCCGGGAGGCCGACATAGTTCTCGGCGAGCGACCGCGCGGCCGCCTCCGAGCGTCCGATGTACTCGAGCCGAGAGAGCTGCAGGCCGCGCTCGAACGGACCGCCGCCGAGGTTGTGCAGCAGTTGCGTCATGTAGTTGGAGAAGTCCTGAGCGCGCCAGACGCGGCGCAGCGCCGTCTCCGTGTAGCCCGCGAGCGGGGCGTCGTCTCCGTGCTCGTAATGCGCTCCCAGCGCGCCGGCGAGCAGGCGCGCGTCGTTGACAGCCAGGTTGAGCCCCTTCGCGCCCGTGGGCGGGACGATGTGGGCCGCGTCCCCCGCAAGGAAGAGATGGCCGTGCTGCATCGGCGAGGTCACGAAGCTGCGCATCGGCGTGATGCCCTTGTCGAAGATCGGGCCGCGGTTGACGACACCGAGCCGAACCTCGAGCTCGTCCCACAGCCGCTCATCGGACCAGCCGTCAAGCTGCTCGTCGACCGGCACCTGGAGGTAGAGACGACTCACCGTCGGCGAGCGCATCGAATAGAGCGCGAATCCGTGCTCGTGCCACGCGTAGATCAGCTCATCGGTCGCCGGCTGCGCCTCGGCGAGGATCCCGAGCCACGCGAACGGGTAGGTGTAGTCGAGCTCCGTGCGAATCGCCTGCGGAATCAGCCCCCGGCTCAATCCGTGGAATCCGTCGCAGCCGGCGATGAAGTCGCAGCGCAGTTCCTGCGGTGGCGCCGTCGTGTACGAACGTGACCCGCGGTTGATCCGTCTCGATGTCATGGAGCGCGACCTCGTCGACCTCGAATAGGAGCGGCGCGTCGGTTGCCAGCCGCGCCGCGATCAGGTCCTTGACGACTTCCTGCTGGCCGTAGACGGTGATCGCGCGGCCGGTCAGTTCGCTCATTGGCACATACTCCTGCGCCCCCGGGCGCCGCAGATAGATGCCGTGGTGCTCGAGTCCCTCGCGCGTCAGCCGCTCTCCGACTCCGAGCGCGTGCAGCATGTCCACGGTGTTCTGCTCCAGCACGCCCGCCCGCACCCGCTGCTCGACGTACGAGCGGTCACGCGCCTCCAGAATGACCGATTTGATTCCGTGGCTCGCGAGCAACATTCCGAGTGTGAGTCCGGCGGGTCCAGCACCGATAATCCCGATCTGCGTCTCCATGGCGCGATCCTACAGCGTTTTACCACAAAGTGTCTACAGTTTGATAATCTGCACGCACAATGGCTGAAGTAGTCGAGCTTCCCGACGCGGTGGCCACGCTCGTGCGGGACGGTGACTCGGTCGCGCTCGAAGGCTTCACGCACCTGATCCCGTTCGCGGCTGGACATGAGTTGCTCCGGCAGGGCCGGCGCGAGCTCGAGCTCATCCGGATGACTCCGGACGTGATCTATGACCAGATGATCGGCGCCGGCGCGGCACGCAAGCTCGTGTTCTCGTATGCCGGCAACCCGGGCGTCGGCTCTCTGCACCGCATCCGTGATGCCGTCGAGCACTCGTGGCCGGTCCCTCTCGAGCTCGAGGAGCACTCGCACGCCGGGATGGCGAACCGGTACGCCGCGGGCGCAGCGGCGATGCCGTGCGCGGTGATGCGCGGCTACATCGGCACGGACCTTGAGTCGCGCACGCGCGTCGAGCGCATCACCTGCCCGTTCACGGGAGAGCAACTCGTGGCCGTCCCGGCGCTCAATCCCGATGTCGCGATCGTCCACGCACAGGAGGCCGACCGCCATGGCAACGTCCAGCTGTGGGGCATCCCGGGCGTGCAGAAGGAGGCGGTGCTCGCCGCCAAGCGATCACTGGTGACCGTGGAGCAGATCGTCGACGAGCTTGAGCTGCGCCCCGGCGGGATGATCATCCCGGGTTGGGCGGTCGACGCCGTCGCCCTCGCCCCCGGGGGATCGCGACCGTCCTACACGCTCGACATCACCGAACGCGACAACGACTTCTACCGCGACTGGGACAGGATCAGCCGTGACCGTGAGCTATTCACGACGTGGATGGACGAGCACGTTCTCACCGGAGCGCAGGCGTCGTGAGCGCCACCACCTCCGCCAGCGCCGCTGAGGTCCAGACCGTCGTCGCCGCCCGCGGTCTGACCGGCAAGCGCTCGTGCTTCATCGGCGTCGGGCGCCCGAGCACCGCGGCGATCCTGGCGCGGATGGTGCACAACCCTGACCTGGTGCTCGTCTACGAGTCCGGGACGATCGGCGCCAAGCCCAGCCGGGTGCCGCTGTCGATCGGCGATGGCGAGTTGGCGCAGACGGCCGACGCCGTCGTGTCGGTGCCCGAGATGTTCAACTACTGGATCGGGCCCGGCCGGATCGAGGTGGCGTTTCTCGGCGCGGCGCAGATCGACCGCCACGCGAACCTCAACAGCACCGTCATCGGTGACTACGACGCGCCCCGGACGAGGCTCCCGGGAGCCGGTGGTGCGCCGGAGATCGCGATCGGCTGCCGTGAGGTCGTCGTGATCGCTCCGCACTCACCGCGCACGTTCGTCGAGAAGCTCGACTTCCTGACCACGACCGGCGAGCGCACGACGCAGGTCGTCACCGACCTCTGCGTGATGGAGCCGCGTGACGGTGAGCTGACGCTGACGGTGTTGCACCCCGGGGTCGAGGTCGATGACGTCTTGGCGAAGACGGGCTGGCCGCTGCGCGTCGCGGAGGACCCCGCGCGGACGCCCGCACCGACGGACGCAGAGCTGGCGGCGCTGCGAGAACTGCTCAGCCGTGGCTGACCAGGCGGGGATCAACATCGAACCCGACCCGAGATGGTGGTGAACCGTGATGCGTGAACCTGCCCTTGACTATCCGGACTACAAATCGACCGCCCTGCGTCATCCCAAGCAGCCGCTCGTGTACCTCCCCGAGCAGGTGACGGAGATGACCGGTGCGCAGCTCGGACAGCTGCGGCCGGGGGAGATCGAGAACGATCTGACCAAGGGCCACGGTGGTGACCCGCTGGGCGAGCGGATCACGGTGTCCGGCCGCCTGCTCGACGCGGACGGCCGGCCGATCCGTGACTCGCTGATCGAGATCTGGCAGGCCAACGCGGCCGGCCGGTACCGCCATCGGTGGGACAACTGGCCGGCGCCGCTCGATCCGCATTTCACCGGTGGCGGGCGGACGGTCACCGATGAGGACGGCCGCTACGAGTTCGTCACGGTCAAGCCGGGTCCGTACCCGTGGGGCAACCACCCGAACGCCTGGCGACCGGCCCACATCCACTTCTCGCTGCTCGGCCGGTCCTTCGAACAGCGCCTCGTGACCCAGATGTACTTCCCGGGCGACCCGCTGTTCCCATATGACCCGATCTTCAACTCGGTCCGTGATGAGCGTGCCCGCGAGCGGATGATCAGCTCGTTCAGCATCGATGACAGCCAGGAGAACTGGGCGCTCGCCTACACGTTCGACATCGTCGTCGGTGGCCGCTTCCAGACGCCGATTGAGGAGGCGCACTGATGCCGGGCGACACGCCGTCGCAGACCGTTGGGCCCTACCTCGCGATCGGACTTCCGTGGCCGGACGGCCCGGTGGCGGATCCCGGCGGGGTCAGGATCTGGGGGTACGTGCTGGACGGCGCAGGTGATCCGATCATCGACGCGCTCGTCGAGACGTGGCATCACGATCCCCCGACATTCGCTCGTTCGCCGACCGACGACGACGGGCGCTGGGAGGTGACCGTCCCAGCAGCGCCCTATGTGGCGGTGCACGTGTTTGCCCGAGGCCTCCTCCGTCATCTCACGACTCGGATCTACCTCGACCCGCCGGCGGATGATCCGGTGCTGGCGAACGTGCCCGCCGAGCGCCGGGACACGCTGATCGCCGAACGTGACGGCGACGGCTACCGGTTCGACGTCCGCCTCCAGGGCGAGCGCGAGACCGTGTTCTTCGATGTGTGAACTCAGACTGGAGTTGACGGTGTGACCCCGCCTCCCCCCAAGACCCCGCGCGACCTGATGCTCGCGCCGATCTGCATTGAGATCGACGGAAACCTCGAGCGCATCCGTGACAAGCAGCCGGTCGACATCGACGTCCAGCTTCAGCTCGAGCTCGACCGTCCGCCACTTCCGAACACGCCTGAGCAGCGCGGCGCGCACGTCCTGCACGCGGCGCTGCGCAACGTCGAGATGCACCAGTGGACCGGCGAGATCACACCCGACGCGTGCCGGCTGCGGGTGAGTGGCGGGTCGGTCACGCTCGACCTCGGGCTGAGCGCAACGATCATGCGCTACATCGAGGACGGTGTGCCGCCCGCCGCGGACCTCACGTAGAGGTCTACGCGACGCCAGATGAGCGCCCTCACTCTGAGAGGATTCACACGCTCGTTTCGCCTTGTCCTTACACACGCGCGGCATAGTCATCGCCATGACAGCTCTGGCCCGCGAACCGATCGCCCTCGCACCTCCCTTCGTCCGGTCACGCCGGGACGCACGCACGGCAACCGTGTTGCGGCTCGTGCCCACCGATGACGGCTGGTCGCTCGTGGGCGGGGACGGCACGGCGGTGTTTCAGGCGCCCGGTCTGCGCGGACGCCGCCGCTGCCTGCTGTTCGCAAAAGCGCACGACGTTCTGACCGTCCTCACCTAGCGCCGACCACCACTTGTGCGCGTCCGCCTGGACGTGCCAGGGTGTGGCCATGGCAGACCGCACGGAGCCCACGGACATCACGGCCTCCGTTCTCGCGAGCTTCGCCGGCTGCTCCGACCCGCGCCTGCGTGAAGTGATGACGGCGCTCGTCCGGCATCTGCACGCGTTCGCCTCCGAGGTCGGGCTGACCCAGGCGGAGTGGGAGCGAGCGATCGCTGTCCTGACCGCGACCGGCCACATCACCGACCACAAACGCCAGGAGTTCATCCTGTGGTCGGACACGCTCGGGCTCTCGATGCTCGTCGACGCGCTCGATCACGACCTCCCGGACGGCGCGACAGAGTCGACCGTGCTCGGCCCGTTCTACGTTCCGGGCTCTCCCGAGCGGGCGTATGGCGAATCGATCGCCGAGGACGCGAGCGCCGGTGTGCCGGTGCGGGTCTCCGGCCGGGTCCGCGCGCTCGACGGGACGCCGATCGCCGGCGCCGAGGTCGACGTGTGGCAGAACGGCGAGGACATGCTGTACGCGGTCCAGTCGACCGAGGCCTCAGAGGATCACCTGCGCGGACTCTTCCGGACCGACGACGACGGTCGCTATGCCTTCATCGGTGTGCGGCCGGTCCCCTATCCGATCCCTGACGACGGACCCGTGGGCGCGATGCTGTCCGCCACCGGACGGCACCCATGGCGCCCGGCGCACATCCACATGATCGTCCGCGCGCCCGGCTACCGGACGCTGACGACCCACATCTTCGACGCCGCCAGCGACTACCTCGACTCCGACGCCGTGTTCGCGGTCAAACCGTCACTGACGCGCGAGTTCGTCCGCGAGGACGACGGCTCGTACTCGGTCGAGAACGACTTCGTTCTCGCTCCCGACTGATGGGGATTGGCGTTTGGGGAACACCCCCTGTTCCCCAAACGCCAATCCCGGCGACCCGGGACGGGTAGCCTTGTCGTATGGCTCCGCTCCGCTCAAGAACCGTCACCCACGGGCGCAACATGGCAGGTGCTCGTGCTCTTCTCCGTGCCGCCGGCGTGGCGCGTGAGGACTTTGGCAAACCGATTGTCGCCGTCGCGAACTCCTATACGCAGTTCGTCCCCGGCCACACCCATCTGAAGCCGGTCGGCGAGATCGTCTCCGAGGCGATCCACGCTGCGGGTGGGATCGCCCGCGAGTTCAACACGATCGCCGTTGACGACGGGATCGCGATGGGCCACGGCGGGATGCTCTACTCGCTCCCGTCACGCGACCTGATCGCGGACAGCGTCGAGTACATGGTCAACGCCCATTGCGCCGACGCGCTCGTGTGCATCTCCAACTGCGACAAGATCACGCCCGGGATGCTGAACGCGGCGCTCCGGCTCAACATTCCGACGGTGTTTGTGTCGGGCGGGCCGATGGAGGGCGGGACCGCCGTGCTGGTCGACGGCACCGTCCGTAAGCGCATCAATCTGATCACCGCGATCGCCGATGCGGTCGCCGACGACGTGTCCGACGAGGACATCGCGCTGATTGAGGAAGCGGCGTGCCCGACGTGCGGTTCGTGCAGCGGCATGTTCACCGCGAACTCGATGAATTGCCTGACCGAGGCGCTCGGCCTGTCGCTGCCGGGCAACGGTTCGACCCTCGCCACGCACACGTCACGGCGCGAGCTGTACGAGGCGGCGGGACGCACCGTGGTCGAGCTTGCCCACCGCTTCTACGACGAGGACGACGCGTCGGCTCTGCCCCGGGCGGTCGCGACGAGGCCCGCGTTTGAGAACGCGATGATGCTCGATATCGCGATGGGTGGGTCCACCAACACGGTGCTCCACGTCCTCGCCGCCGCCCAGGAGGCGGAACTCGACTTCACGATGAAGGACATCGACGAGATCTCGCGCCGCGTGCCGTGCATCTGCAAGGTCGCGCCGAGCGGCTCGTATCTGATGGAGGACGTCCACCGGGCGGGCGGGATTCCGGCGATCCTCGGCGAGCTGCGTCGCGGTGGGCTCCTCAACCAGGACGTCCACACCGTTCACGCGCGCACCGTCGACGAGTGGCTCGATCGGTGGGATATCCGCAGCGGCAAGGCCTCCCCAGAGGCGATCGAACTGTTCCACGCCGCCCCGGGCTGCAAGCGCTCCGCGTCCGCGTTTTCACAGTCCGAGCGCTGGGACTCGCTTGACACCGACGCGGCTGAGGGCTGCATCCATGACGTTGACCACGCGTACTCCGCCGACGGCGGCCTCGCGATTCTGTACGGCAACCTCGCCGTCCGGGGCAGCGTCGTCAAGACGGCGGGCGTCGACGAGTCGATCCTCACGTTCAGCGGCCCCGCCGTCGTCGTCGAGTCCCAGGAGGAAGCCGTCGAGGTGATCCTCAACGGAGGGATCAAGGAGGGCGACGTCGTCGTCATCCGGTACGAGGGCCCACGCGGCGGCCCGGGCATGCAGGAGATGCTGTACCCGACCTCCTACCTGAAGGGGAAGGGGCTCGGGAAGGCGTGCGCGCTCATCACCGACGGGCGGTTCTCGGGCGGCACCTCCGGTCTCTCGATCGGGCACGTCTCACCCGAGGCGGCGTCCGGCGGCGCGATTGCGCTGGTCGAGACCGGCGACACGATCTCCATCGACATCCCCAACCGGCGCATGACGCTCGAGGTCTCCGACGAGGAATTGAGCGAGCGGCGTGAGCGGATCGAGTCAGGGAGCGGATACGCGCCAAAGCTGCGCGAACGTACGGTCACCCCGGCGCTTCGGGCCTACGCGATGATGGCCACCTCCGCCGATACGGGCGCGGTGCGGGACATCAACGCCGTCGAGCGGGCCGTCGCCGCCGCCGCGCAGGCATCGCCGCAGTTCACCGCGTGAGCGCCTGAGTCGCTCGCGCCGGTAGGCGGGCCATCACCCCGTCCGGGTGATGATCGCTGGCCCCTGCCGAGGGATGCTGCCGCCGTCCACTCCAATCGGGTCGGTATCGCGCCGGCCCGCTGATCTCAAAGGAGACGTGATGGACAAAGCGCGTGGACTCGGTCGCTCCATGTTCGCGGCCGTGCTCCTGATGATCGGAGGCGTTCTGAACCTCATCTGGGGGATCGCCGCCATCGGGAACTCAAACTTCTTCGTTCACAACCAGAAGTACATTCTCGGCGACCTCAAGACCTGGGGCTGGATCACGCTGATCCTGGGAATCCTCGAGCTCATCGCCGCTGCGTCGCTCTTCGGCGGTGGCACGTTCGGTCGCTACTTCGCCATCGCCGTGGGCTCGCTCGCCGCGATCGACGCGCTGCTGGACATCCCGGCCTATCCGTTCTGGTCGCTCGCGGTGTTCGCACTCAGCCTGTGGATCATCCACGGCCTGATCATCCTCGGCGGCGACGACGTGCACTCGGCGGACCTCACCTCGCCGGCCCGGGCGAACATGCCCCCGGGCGCGGTGCCGCCGCCACACTGAGCGGTCGTTGGCGTGTGCCGGCTGGACTCAGGCGGAGGTGGATGACTCGGACCGCACCCTCTCCTTGGTATAACTGACCGACAGTTAGTTGTACGGCAGAGAGGAGAGCGGGCATGCACTCGCACCTGACCCGGAGACGGTTGCTGGAATTGGCGACGGCGTCGCTGCTGACCGACGCCGGCGTGGGCGCGCTCGTCCCGATGGCCGCGGGTGCGCGCACGCACTGGCCGACGGCCGCGCTGCGGGCACGCGACGCCCAGCGGGTCAATGCGTCGCAGTTCATGCCGGCGGGGCAGCTGACCGCATGGCACCGCGAGCTTGACGCCGTCGGTCTGCGTGCGACCGGGAGCTCGGTGCACGAGCGGTATATCGATGTCCTGCGTGAGCGGCTTCACCGCGTCGGCGTGGTGCAGCTGCGCTTTGAGGCCGTGCCTCATCGGCGCTGGCTCGCGGAGTCGTGGTCGCTTCACGCGGGCGCGTCACAGCCGTCGCAATCGATCCCGACCGCCTCGTACATCCCGTACTCAGGCGGGACCCCGGTGGGAGGAATCACCGCGCCGCTTGTGCACCTCGCCGACCCGGTCACGGCTCCGCCGGCGCCCGGGTCGCTCCGCGGCCGGATCGCTCTGTTCGCGTTGCCCCAGACTCGGCTCAGCTACGGCGCCCTGGCGACGCTCGCCTACCGCGGCTACGACCCAGCGGGGATCCTCAAGGCGGACGCCCAATACGCCCGCGCGTGGCTGTCGATCTCGACTCTGATCGCGATCCTCACCACGCTCGTCCGCGCCGAGGCGGCCGGCTGTGTGTGCATCCTCGATCTGCCGACCGACGCCGCTCATGGCGCGTACTACCCGTATGACGGCACGATCCGACCGGTGCCCGGCGTGTTCGTCGATCGGCAGACGGGCGCGCGGCTGACGAACCTTGCTGCGGGCGGCGCGACCGCCCGCCTGAGCGTGCGATCGCACACCACGGACGTGCACACACGCAATCTGATCGGCGTGATCCCGGGCGCGTCGAGCGAGCTGATGCTGCTGCACTCGCACACGGACGGACCGAACGCGATCGAGGACAACGGTCCAAACGCGATCGTCGCGATCAGTCAGTACCTGACCCGGCTGCCACGTCGCAGCCTGCCGCGCAGCGTGATGGTGCTGCTGACGACCGGGCACTTCGCCGGCGGTGCCGGGGTGGAGGCGTTCGTCAGCCGCCACCGCCACACGACTCTGCGCCGGACGGCCGCCGCGATCACGCTTGAACACCTCGGCGCGCGTGAGTGGAACCCGCAGCCGAACGGGCACTCGCGGCTCACCGGGCACGCCGAGGCGGCCAGCGTGTTCGCGCCGGAGACGAGCGCTCTCGTCAACGCGGCGGCCGGGGCGCTGAAACGGTCTCGAGATGACCCGGGCAGCGTGCTGCGCCCGTACGTCACCGCGCCCGGAAGTCCCGACGGGAACGGCTGGCCGGCGGAGGGCACCCAGCTGTGGACGATGGGCAAGGTGCCGACGGCGAACTACATCACCGGGCCCACCTACCTCCTCAACTGGGGCATCCCGACCCTTGACAAGCTCGACGTCGCGCTGATGCGCCGCGAGGCGATCGCGTTCACCGAGATGCTGTTGACGCTCTCCCGCGTGCCGAAGGCCCGCCTGCGGACGCTTGACCTCCTGAAGCCGCGATGACGGCCACACGAACCAGACTGCCGCGCGCGGAGCGCGAGCGCCGCATCCTCGACGCCGCGGTTCGCGAGTTCGATCGCCACGGATTCCGCGAGGCCTCCATGGAGCGGATCGCGCAGGCCGCCGGGATCACGAAGGCGCTCGTCTATCAGTACTTCGGCTCCAAGGAGGGCATGTACACGGCGTGCGTGGAACGCGGCCGGGCGGAGATGTTCGAGCGGATGCGGGACGCCGCCGCGGCGGCGGGATCGGACCCGGCGCGGGTGCTCGCGGCCGTGATCGCGTCGTACTTCGACCAGCTCGAGGAGACCCGGGGCCGCTCCTACGTGCTGTACGGCGACGCGCCTCCGGGCGCGGTCGACGCGATGCGCCGCCGCAACGCGGAGGTGATCGAGGAGTTGCTGCGCGCCGGGTCGGCGCTGCCCGATCCCGACGTGCCGCTCGTCGCCCAGCTCATCATCGGCGCCGGTGAGCAGGTCGGACGGTGGTGGCTCGCTCATCGCGAGGTCCCGCTGGACCACGTGAAGGCCCGGTACACCACCGCCATCGGCTCGGCGATCGCGGGCCTGATTCGCCAATGATCCGGCCCTGCCGGGGCGCCGGACTCGCGCTCCTCATCATGCTCATCTGCTCGGCACCGGCGGTCGGGCTCGGCTGGCCGCCGGCCGACATCGCCTCCACGGCCGGGAGCGGTGACTTCGGCCGCTGGCAGGTCGACCGGTTCGGCCTCCCGAGCTACCGCTATCGGATCGACGAGGAGCACAACCCGCTCGCGCGCCAGCCCGAGCTCGGCGGGTCCACCGACGCCCAGCACCAGATCGGCAACGACCATGTCGTCGCCGCCGCCTACAACCACGGCTACGTCCAGCTCTGGAGTCAGGACCGTCGGTACCAATGGACCAACCGGTATGACCCGGCGCACCGCCACTACGCCGGAGGCTTCGGCTATCTCAGGGTCGGCCGACACGTGATCAGCACCCTGTTCGACGACCGCCCCGCGACCGCGGGCTCGAGCCGGACGTTCGGGGCCGGCTACTTCGAGCACACGACGCATGGGGCGGGACTCGACGTCGACGAGTCCGTGTACGCGCCGTTCGGCGACGATCCGCTGCTGCTGCACGACGTCACGATCCGCAACGACGGCTCGCGCCCGCAGCGTGTCACCTGGTTTGAGTACTGGGACGTGAATCCGTTCGACCAGGCGACGAAGACCCCGATCGCGACGGGTCGTGTCCGGTGGGTCCCGGCGCTGCGCACGCTCGCGACGACGCAGCGGGCGACCGCGACCGACCGTCGGCCGCTGACGATCTTCGCGAGCGCGCTGCATGGGGGTGTCGATGGGCACGCCGGCGACGTCAACGCGTTCTTCGGGAGCGGTGCGGGAGCGCCGGGCCACCGGCGCGCGGTCCCGGAAGCCGTCGCGGCCGGCCGCTTGAACGGTCGACTCGCACCGGCGTCGCGGCGCGGGCGCGTCGGCCGCGGGCTGTTCGCGTTTCGGACCACGATCACCCTGCAGCCGCACGCGTCGACGACGCTTCGGTACGCCTACGGCGCCGCCCATGCGTCGGCGATCCCGCGCCTCGTCCAGCGCTATCAACGGGCCGTCGGACCGCTGCTTGCGAGCGAGCGGCGATGGCGCGCCTGGCTTCCGCAGATCACGTTCGGGAGCGGTCGGGCGTGGCTCTCCCGCGAGTTCCAGTGGGACGCCTACACGTTGCGCTCAGGCGCCACATCCGAGGACTGCCGCGGGCGGCACATCCTCTCGCAGGGCGGCTACTACCAGTACCAGCTCGGCTTCCAGGGTGCGTTCCGCGATCCGCTCGAGCAGATCCTCCCACTCATCTACGCCGACCCGTCGCTCGCGCGCGATGTCCTGCTCTATTCGGCGCAGGAACAACCGCGGCCGGGTGGGCTGATTCCGTACGCAATGTCGGAGCTGTGTCACAAGCTCAAGTTCGGCAACGCCGACGATCTCGACCTGTGGCTGCTCTGGGCCGCGGCCGAATACGGCCTCGGGACGCGGGACCTGGGCGTGTTCGACGAGCGGGTGCCGTACACCGGCCATGGGTCTGGGACGTTGTGGGCGCACCTCAAGCTCGCGTTCCATCACCAGCAGTCCCTCCTGCGCAGCCACGGTGGCTACGCGGCGCTTGACACCGGCGATTGGTCGGACCTCTCGACGCAGTTCCTCGGCATGACGGAGTCCACGCTCGTCACCGCCCAGGTCGCGTACGTGTACCCCCGCCTGGCGGAGCTCGCGCAGGCCCGCGGCGACCAGACGTTCGCGGCGGAGCTCCGTGCCGCCGGAGCGCGCGCCCTGCGCACGACGCGCGGTCAGTGGACCACGCGCGGTTGGTACGCGCGCGGGTACGACGGCCGGCGTGAGCTCGGCACCGGCGCGATCTTCGGCGAGCCGCAGCCGTGGGCGATCCTCGCCGGGGCGCCGAGCGCCGACCAGGCGCGAACGCTCGTGGCGAACATTCGTCGCTTCCTGACCGGTGTTGGCGCGCCGTCGGCGGCGCATGGCCCGGCCCGGATCGGATCCGCGCAGTCACCGGCGGCGGCGGACCCGGAGGTGAGCGAGCGGACGCGGCCTCCGAAGGGTCTCGGCTCGGGCGCCGCGGTCTTTCCCGGCGGCAGCTGGTACGCCGTCAATGGATGGCTGACGTGGGCGCTCGGCTCGCTCGGCGGCCGGGTGCCGGAGGCACGACAGGACGCATTCTCCGAGCTCACCCGCAACACGCTCACGGCGCACGCGGAGGCCTACCCACGCCACTGGGACGGCATCATCTCCGTCGACGACGTCTGCCACGCGTCGTACTCGCCGACCCCGGCGCAGTGCGGAATCGGGCTGAAGACGGCCTACGACGGGCAGGTCATGCACCAACCCGCCTGGAGCCTGTTCGACGCGATCCGCCTCGCCGGCGTCACGCCGACCGCAGACGGCTACCGGATCGAGCCCGAGTTGCCGTTCCGTTCGTTCTCGCTCGCGCTCCCTGATCTGGGCGTCGCGTATTCACCCACGGCCGCTCGCGGATACATCGTGACGGCGAGAGGTGGTGCGGTAACCCTGCGCGTCACGCCCCCGAGCCCCGGGCCGCGGCGCTGGTGGGTGACGGCGAACGGTCGGTCGGCGCTCCTCGCCGTCGATCACGGCGTGCTCGTCGTTCGTTTGACGACACGGGCCGGGCGCCGTGCAGGCTGGTCGCTGTCCGTCTGAACACTCGCGCGTCCCAGCCGCACGACCCGGTCTCGTCTTCGGGCCGGCGATCCTCGGCGTCGTCTTGGCGTGCACGGCGCAAGGTTCCCCTCGCGTAGCGAAGGGTTTCTCGCGGTCCCGGCGGTTGACGGCTAGGGCGACACTAGATGCTGAGCCCGCCATCGACTGCGAGTGTCGCGCCGGTCATGAAGGCACTCTCGTCGCTGGCCAGGAACACCACCGCGTGTGCGATCTCCTGGGGCGTCGCGTGGCGGGCCAGCGGGATCATGCCCTCGAAGGCCTTCGCCGCCTCATCCTCCGGCGCTCCGATCGCCTCGACCTCGATCGCGTGCTGGAAGGCGTTGTCGGTCGGACCGGGATGAAGCGAGTTCACGCGGATGCCACGCGGCGCCATCTCCTTGGCGGCGGTCCGCATGAGCCCGACGACAGCGTGCTTGGATGTCGCGTACGCGCTGATCCCGGCGTCCGACGTGAGCCCGACGACGCTCGAATTGATGATCAGACTCCCGCCGTCCTGCATCACCGAGAGCGCGTGCTTGGCGACGAGGAAGCTGCCAATCACGTTGACGGCCATCACCCGTTCGAACACGTCGACCGGGTACTCGGCGACGGGCGCGACGGTGCCGAAGATGCCGGCGTTTGCGAACGCGACATCGAGCCGGCCGAACCGCTCGACGGTCGCCGACACCGCACTCTGCACCTGTTCTGAGCTCGTCACGTCAGCCGCAGACCACGCGGCGGCGTCCTGACCGAGCGTCGCCGCCGCTCGCTCGAGGTCGGTCCGCGCGAGATCGACGAGCATCACACGCGCCCCCTCGGCCACGAACGCCTGAGCGGTCGCCAGGCCGATGCTCCCGGCGCCGCCCGTGATCAGCGCGACCTTGTTCGCCAAGCGCCCTCCTGTTGCTGCGGTCATGGACGGACCCCTTTCAAAAGTCCTCGGTCGCCGGGAGACCGGCGTAGTTTTCGGCCAGGCTCGTCGCGGCGGCAACCGACCGCGACAGGTACTCGAGGCGGGCGAGTTGCAGACGTTCCTGGAACGCGCCCTGGTAGAGATCGTGGAGCAACTGGGTCATGTAGTTGGAGAAATCCTGAGCCCGCCAGACGCGGCGCAACGCCGTCAGGGAGTACGACTGGAGCGACTCGGTGGCCCCATCTCGGTACCGACTCGTCAGTGCGCGGGCCAGCAGTCGCACGTCGTTGACCGCCAGGTTGAGTCCCTTCGCGCCGGTGGGGGGGACGATGTGGGCCGCGTCGCCGGCTAGAAACAGCCGGCCCCACTGCATCGGCTCGCAGACGAAGCTGCGCATCGGGGTGATCCCCTTCTCAACGATCTCGCCCTCGTTGACCCGCCACCCCTCGGTCGCGAGACGGACCTGGAGCTCCTCCCAGATCCGTTCGTCGGACCACTCGTCGAGTCGCTCGTCGGCCGGAACCTGAAGGTAGAGCCGACTGACGTCGGCCGAGCGCATCGTGTACAGCGCGAACCCTCGCTCGTGCCAGGCATAGATCAGCTCGTCGGTGGCCGGAGCTGCATGCGCCAAGATTCCAAGCCAGGCGAACGGATAGACGAATTCATGTTGGGTCAGGAGATCCTGCGGGATGGTCGGACGGCTCACGCCGTGGAACCCGTCGCAGCCGGCGATGAAGTCGCACTCGATCGTCTCCGTTCCTGCACCCGTGCGGAAGACGATCGACGGTCGCCCGGTCTCAATCCCGCGGAGCTCGACATCCGAGACCTCGAATCGGAGCTGGCCGCCATGGTCAAGCCACGCGGCGATCAGATCCTTGACGACCTCCTGCTGTCCGTAGATCGTCACGTGGCGGCCGGTCAGCTCCGCGATCCTGATCCGCTGCGTGTGACCCTCGCGGCGGAGATAGATGCCGTCGTGCTCGAGTCCCTCGCGCGCGAGCCGTTCGCCGACGCCGAGGTCGTGCATGAGATCGACGGTGTTCTGCTCGAGCAGGCCGGCCCGCACGCGACGCTCGACGTACTCGCGGTCGCGCGCCTCCAGGATCACCGACTCGATTCCTTCGCGCTGCAGCAGGAGCGCCAACGTCAGCCCGGCGGGGCCAGCGCCGACGATTCCGACTTGTGTGCGCATCGAGTTCCTCTCGCTCGGGTCCCGTTGAGCAAGCCGTCGCCGCGATCGTATGCGATTGACGCTGCGACGCGGACGCGCGTCGGATACGTTGTCGGCGTGACCGTGCGCGAGGCGACATTCGAGGTCATGCGACGGTTCGGGATGACGACGATCTTCGGCAACCCCGGCTCGACCGAGATCCCGTTCCTCACCGATCTCCCGGACGACATCGGTTTCGTCCTCGGACTCCACGAGGGGACGGTCGTGGGGATGGCGAGCGGGTATGCCCTCGCTCGCGACCGTCCCGCCTTCGTGAACCTGCACACCGCGCCGGGGCTCGGCAACGCGGTCAACGCGATCGCGAACGCGCGTGACTCGCGGGTCCCGCTGGTGATCGTTGTCGGACAGCAGGACCGCCGGCAGATTTCAGCCGAGCCGTTCCTCACCGGCCGCTCGCTCGAGCTGCTCGCCGGCGACTACCCGGTCTGGGCCTCCACGCCGTTGCGCCCGCAGGACCTGCCGGGCGCGATCGCGCGCGCGTACCACGAGGCCGCCGGCGCCCGCGGGCCGACCCTCGTCGTCGCGCCGATGGGCGACTGGTCACAACCGGCTGACGAACTGGCGGTGGGCGTCCCGGCCGAGGTGGTCCGCTCGCGTGGGGTGACGGAGGCGGAGGTGGCGGCGCTCGTCGATCTCATCGACGCGGCTGACGCGCCCGCGCTGGTCGTCGGCGCCGGCGCCGACACCACGGCGGGCTGGGAGGCGGTCGTGCGGCTGGCCGAGCGGCTCGGCTGTCCCGTCTGGCAGGAGGCATTCGGCGGCCGCGCTGGATTCCCGCAAGATCACGCGCTGTTCGCGGGCCACCTGCCGTGGATGCGCAGCCGCATGCACGACACGCTCTCGCCGTACGACCTCGTGCTCGCCGTCGGGACGAGCGCGTTTCGGGCGTATCTGTTTGACGACCCGGTACCGCTCGTGCCGCCCGGGACCCGCGTCGCCGTGATCACAGATACCGAGGCCGAGGCCCTGCGCAGCCCCTGCGATCTGGCGGTCGTTGCGTCCGTGGCCGGGGCGTGCGCTGCGGTAGCCGAGGCGACGTCGATCCGTACGCCCTCGCCGGCGGAGCCCCGTGCCCCGCTGCGCCGTCCTGCGCTAGCACCCGCGCCGCCCGGCGACGGCGAGCCGCTGCGGCCGGGACACGTGTTTGCGGCATTGACGGCGCGGCTGCCGCGCGACGTTGTCCTGGTCGAGGAGACGCCGTCGAGTCGCCCCGAGCTGCACGAGCGGATCCCCGCGCGTGCGCCGATGGGGTTCGTCAGCGGCGCCAATGGCGGGCTCGGGTTCGGCCTCTCCGGGTCGATCGGACTGCGGATGGGCAATCCGGATCGGCCGGTAGTCGCCGTGCTCGGCGACGGCGCTTCGCTGTACACGATTCAAGCCCTATGGAGCGCGGCGCGCTATGACGTCGGCGTCCTGCTGATCGTGATGGCCAATGGCGGCTACGCAGTCATGGATGCACTCGCGCGCGAGCAGGGCGGCCGCGGCGCCTGGGGTTCGTTCGAGACGATCGACATCGCGGCGATCGCCGAGGCATTCGGCTGTGCCGCCGCTCGTGTGCGCACGCACGGGCAGCTGCTGAGCACGTTCGACGACGTGCTTCCGACCCTGCGTGACCGTCGCCAGCCGCTGCTCGTCGAGGTCGCCGTCGCGCCGTCGTAAGGGCGTCGCGCCGGAGGCGGCCGATGGTACGATCAAGGTTCGGAAACCTGATACGCGTCCGATTGGGAGAGAGCACGTGAGCACCGCCGGGAGCAACGGGTTGAGGGCGACCATCGCCACGCTGGCAGACAGCGCCGGGCAGCATCTGGGCTACAGCGAGTGGACCGAGATGACGCAGGAACTCGTCAACCAGTTCGCCGAGGTCACCGGGGATCACAACTTCATCCACGTTGACCCCGAGCGGGCGGCGTCCTCGCCGTTTGGCGGCACGATCGCCCATGGGTTCTTGACCCTCTCGCTGACCGCTCCGATCACTCAGCAGGCGCTGACGGTCACCGACGCGACGGTGGGGATCAACTATGGCCTCGACCGTGTGCGGTTTCCCGCCCCGCTGCCGGTCGGGTCGCGCTGGCGCGCGGGGGTTGAGATCCAGGAGGTCAGGGAGATCGGGGGTGGCGTCGAGGTGAAGCTGCTCATCACGGTCGAGGTCGAGGGCTCCGAGAAGCCGGCGCTCGTCGCGGAGAACCTGGTTCGTAGCTACCGATGAACGATCTCGATCTCGAACGTGTCGTGGCGATCGACGTGCACACGCACGCTGAGCGCAATCCCGACGAGCCGCAGGACTCCGTCACCACTGAGATCCTGGCTGCAGCGGCGACGTACTTCGGCGGGAGCCCGCCGCAGCCGACGGCGCAGGAGGTCGCCGACCATTACCGGCAGCGGAACATGCTCGCGGTCATCTTCACGGTCGACGACGAGGCCGGGATGGGTCGGCCGCGGATCGGCAATGACGGCGTGCTCGAGGCCGCGCGTGCGAATCCTGACGTCCTGATCCCGTTCGGCTCGGTCGACCCGCACAAGGGCAAGTTGGCGGTGCGCGAGGCGCGGGCGCTGATCGAGGCCGGCGTGCGCGGCTTCAAGTTCCATCCCAATACGCAGGCGTTCTGGCCGAGTGACCGCGAGCACTACGCGCTCTATGAGGTGATCGCGGAGGCGGGACTGATCGCGCTGTTCCACTCGGGCACGACCGGGATCGGCGCCGGGATGCCGGGCGGGGGCGGCGTCCGCCTCAAGTACTCAAACCCGATGTCCGTCGATGACGTCGCGGCCGACTTCCCCGAGCTCGACATCATCATCGCCCACCCCTCGTTTCCGTGGCAGGACGAGGCGCTGGCGATCGCGGTGCACAAGCCGAACGTCTACATCGACCTGAGCGGATGGTCGCCGAAGTACTTCCCGGAGAACCTGATCCGCTATACGAACACCCTGCTGCGAGAGAAGATGCTGTTCGGCTCGGACTACCCCCTGATCACCCCCGACCGGTGGCTCGCCGACTTCGAGAAGCTGCCGATCAAGGACGAGGTCCGGCCGCTCGTGCTCAAAGAGAACGCCATCCGGCTGCTCGGCCTGCGCTAGCGCCAGGCCATCCATAGATGAGGCCGGGCTGGTGAGCGCATCGCGGGGGCAGACACCGCCGTCGCTGATCTACGCGGTCGGGCGGGTCAACCAGGGGATCCGCCGAGAGATGCGCAGCCGGCTGAAGGCGTTCTCGCTGACGGTCCAGGAGTACACGACACTGTCGGTGCTCGGGGCCCGTCCCGGGCTGTCCAATGCGCAGCTCGCCCGCCGGGCGCTCGTCGCCCCGCAGTCGATGATCGAGATCCTGGCCAAGCTCGAGAGTCGCAGGCTCGTAAGCCGCACCGTCGACCCTGAAAACGCACGGGTGCTGCGCGCCGAGCTCACGGGCGCCGGACGGACGCTGCTGCGCCGAGCCGATCCGGTGATCGCCGAAGTCGAGCAGCAGATGCTGGATGCCATGACCGCAGCGTGAGCGCAAGGTCGTCGTGCCCGCGATGCTCCGGGCGATGGGTCAGTTGTCCGGTGGGCTGGAGCGCTCGTAGGCGGTGCGAGGCCTGAGCTCCCGCGTGATGTGAGCGTCCGGAGCGTATGCGGCCGGACGAGCGAGAAAGGCGCATCGAGAAGGAGGGGAGCGAGAGCACCGACGGGGACGCTCGGCGGGCGAGGGCGCTCGGGCCGGCGAGGGCGCTCGGCCGGCGAGGGCGCTTGGCGGGCGTCACTTTCTCGCCAAATCGCGTGGCGGATCTGGATTCGGGCGAAATGGTTTCCGCTGAGGAAACTATTTCGCCGGAGTCCGCGGACTCAAGGCGGATTGGCGAAATAATGCCCGGCCCGCCGAGCAAGGTGACGGATCGCGTCGGGGCGGAGGATCGTGTCGCGCTCGGCGGTCTCGGCCGTACGTGGTCACCAGGGTGTCCGTCGGCGCCACCGCGGGTCGTCACCTCTCTCGCGGGCAGCGCCCGCCCCGACCGCGCCCCGCCGGCCCGACCCCGCCCCGACCGCGCCCCGACCGCGCCCCGACCGCGCCCCGACCGCGCCCCGACTCCGCTCGTCACCCTCCTCGCCTCGCCGTCTTCCGTGAAACCCGAGCGCTCCGGACTCACGCCAGACCGACGGACGCTTGTTGTCCCTACTCCGAGGCGACCGCACTCGCGGCGACATGGTCAAAGTAGCCGTGCTCGCCGCTGTCGATGTACTCGGCCAGCCGGCTGGCCAGCGCCATGATCGTCAATGAGGGGTTGACCGACAGCGTCATCGGGACGACCGACCCGTCGCCGATGAACAGCCGCCGGACGTCGTGTGATTCGCCGTGCGGCCCCACGACCGATCGTGACGGATCGCTGCCCATCCGGCAGCTTCCCTGGACGTGGGTACTGATCACCGCGGTCTGGAACACGCGTTTGGCGCCGGCGGCCTCGAGCACCTCGCGGGCGAATTGCAGTGAGGCGTCGAGGCGCGCGCGCTCGCGATCGTTCCAAGCGAAGGTGAAACGGTCACGGCCCGACGCGTCGACCCAGGCGGTGCCGTTGTTCTCGTCGCTGACCATCGTGAGCAGCCCGGTGAAGTACCGGTATCGGCGCATCGTTTGCACGAGCTCCTCGCCCCACAGCGGCCGGTCGTGCTCGTCCGACAGCGCCGTCGCAAAGCCGATCGGGTCCTGCACGGTGGCCGCCTCGACAATGAAACCGCCGTCCTCGTCGCGCTGGAACTTCATGCAATGCGCGCTGATCGGATAGACCATATGGGCATCCTGAATCTCGTCGAACAACCCCTCGACGAGTCGCGCGGGGTGAAAGCCGAGATTGCGGCCGATCAACTCGCTGCTCGGAGATCCGTTTGCTGCCTCGTGGACTCCGGAGCGAAGGAGGATGCCCGGCGTGGCGAGCGTTCCCGCCGCCACGACGACGACGTCAGCGCTCGCCTCGCGTGGCGTGCCGCGGGCATCGAGGTACTCGACGCCCGTCGCTCGCGGCCCGTCGCCGCGATCGTCGATCACCACCCGGCGCACCTCGCAGCCAGCGTGCAGATCGAGCTCGGACGTGACCTGGGCAGGCTGAATGTAGGTGTTGGCGGTTGACTTGCCGGCGTTCGTCGGACAGCCCTGCAGGCACGAGCCACAGCGCATGCAGTTGGCGTCGGTGTAGGAGACGACGGGCTCGAGCTCTGCATCGAGCGCCCGGAAGCCGCGCTGAGCCGTATGGACGCACGTCTGCCAGTCGTGGCGCTCGCGCACGCCGAGACGCTGCTCGACCCGCTCCAGATGAGCCAGCAGATCCGCCTCCCCGAACGGCTCGCCGCGATCGTTGACGAGACCGGCCGCGGCGTGCCACTTCTCGTAGTCCTGTGCGGTTGGGCGAAGGGCCACCTTGGTATTGATCGTCGTGGTCCCGCCGACGCAGCGGCCGCGGAAGAGCGCGACCGGTGGCTCGACCGGACCGGCGGCCGGCTCGGCGAAGGCGAGTGGCCACCACAGATCGTGGGTCGCGTGGGCCTCCCAGCGCATGAAGTCGGCGGCAGTGCGATGCGGACCGGCCTCGATCAGCAGCACGCTGCGGCCGCGTTCGGCGAGTTCACCTGCAACGACGCCACCTCCGGCGCCCGAGCCGACCACGATCACGTCGTATCGCTCGCTCACTCCGTCACCCCCAGGTATGACCAGTCCTTGTTCAGTCGCGCGGCCAGGGGAGGGGCGAAGTCGATCTCCGTCCAGGCGCCGGGCCCGGGTGCTCCCGGCGCGACGAAGTCGCTGTAGAACGCCTCGCACGCGAGGGCTCGGACCATCATGAACTCCGGCGTGAGGGCACGCTCGGCGAGCGACTGCGTCCCGCCCGCGGCGGGCTCAAGTGCGTCGAAGGCCCCGAGCACCAACTCCCGATCGTCGTCGGGCATCCGGGCCAGCAGCGCGTCGATGTACACCTCGGGACTGACACGCTCAGAACCGGGCACGATCAGCTGACAGAGCCGTCGGACCAGTCCCGAGCGGCGCGCGTCGAGAACCAGCATTTCCCTCTCCTCATCGTGGCGTGCGTGGGAGCAACGTACGTCAACCCTCCGGCGGGCGCAATCGGCTCTGCGCGCGGTGGTGAGGCCGGATGCGCTCTTGACCGTGGTCATATCGTGCAGCGGGCCATGGTCGACAAGATTGTCAACAATCTGCCGCAGCGACCCGAGGACGCGATTCGCGATGCGATCGTGGCCGGCCGGTTGCAGCCCAATCAGCGCCTCGTTGAGGCCGATCTCACCCGGACGCTTGGCGTCGGGCGCTCCGCGGTGCGCACCGCGCTCGCGCGGCTCGAGTCCGAGGGACTCGTCGCGCACGTGCCGCACCGGGGGGCGCACGTCCGTCTCGTCGACGAGCGAGAGGCGGTCGAGATTCTTGAAGCCCGCGCGGCGCTCGAGGGCCTCGCGGCTCGCCATGCCGCCGCACGCGCGCGGGACACCGACGTTGTCGACCTGAGGCAGATCCTCGAGCGGATGCGCGCGATGCTGGATCGTGGTGATCTGCTCGGCGCTTCGGACGAGAACGCGGTCTTGCATCGGCGGCTGCTCGAGCTCGCCGGCCATGCCACCGCCGCGCGTCTCATCGCCGCGCTGCGCTCCCAACTGGTGCGCTTTCAGTACCGCACGATCCTCATCCCCGGCCGCAGCGAGCAGTCCTTCGCCGAGCACACCGCGATCGTCGACGCGATCGCGATGGGGGATCCTGAGGCGGCGGAAACGACGATGGGCACCCACCTGGCCAACGTCGCGCAGGCACTGCGGCGATGAGCGCCGAACCCTCGAGTCGCGCACGGGCACTCGTCCGGAATGGATTTGACACACATGTCCACATCGCGCCCGATGTGGTGCCGCGCAAGATCGACGACCTCTCGCTCGCCCGTCGCTGTGCCGAGCTTGGAATCGCCGGCTTCGTGCTCAAGTCGCATTACGGCTCGACGGCCGAGCGGGCCGCGGTGGTTCGCGCCGCGGTGCCCGGAATCCAGGTCCTCGGCGCGATTGCGCTCAACCGAGCGGTGGGTGGCATGAACCCACTCGCCGTCGAGATCGCCGCACGGGAGGGAGCGCGAACCGTGTGGCTCCCGACGGTCGACGCGGTCAACGAGGCGGGGGAGCGCGAGGCGTCGCCCGGTGCCAAGGTGCCGGTGTGGGTGAAGCTGCAGCTGGAGCTGCGCGCGCAGGGCCTCGAGATCGAGCCCGTGCCGGTACTCGACGCTGACGGATCCATCCTTCCGACGACGCGGGCGGTCCTGGCGATGATCGCCCGCCACGGGATGGTCCTCGCGACAGGTCATCTGGGCCGCAGCGAGATCTTCGCGGTGGTTGATGCCGCCCTCGAAGCGGGAATCGAGGAGATCGTCGTCACCCATCCGGAGTTTCCCTCGCAGAACCTCTCTGTCGACGATCAACGCGCGCTCGCCGCACGCGGAGCGCTGCTCGAACGCTGCTTTACGACGCCCCACACCGGCAAGATCGAGTGGGAGCGATGGATCGAGAACATCCGCGCCACAGGCCCGAGCACTCCGTCCTCTCGACCGATCTCGGCCAGGTGTTCAACCCGCCGGTCGAAGACGGGATGGCGCTGATGGTCGACCGACTGTTGGCGGCCGGGTTCGAGGAGCAGGAGGTGCATGTCATGGCGGTCATCAACACACGGCGGGTGGCGGGGGCTGATCCGCTGTGAGCGCGCGGCGGATGATGGTGATCGGCGCGCACTCCGCCGACTTCGTCTGGCGGGCCGGCGGGGCGATTGCGGTCGCGACGTCCCGGGGCGGCACCGCGAGCGTGATCGCGCTGTCCTACGGGGAGCGCGGCGAATCGGGCGAGCTGTGGAAGGAGGAGGGCCAGACGCTCGAGCGAGTCAAGGAGATTCGTCACGGCGAGGCGGAGCGGGCGGCGGCCGCACTCGGCGCGTCGTTCGCGTGCCTGGACCTCGGCGACTACCCGCTCGAGATCGGATACCGACGCGCTGCTGACGGTCACCGAGACGATCCGCGAATTCGCGCCCGACGTGCTCATCACCCACACCGCCACCGACCCATTCAACCCGGATCACCCGGTCGCGTTCGCCGCTGTGATGCGTGCCCGGAGCCTGGCCGCGGGCGCCGGTGTCCCGAGTGCGTTCGCGACCGTGCCGCCCGCCCGAGCTGTTCCTGTTCGAGCCGCACCAGCCGGAGCTCTGCAATTTCACGCCGACGACGTTCGTCGACATCACCGCGGTGATGGAGAGCAAGCTCGCCGCGATGAGCGAGATGAAGGCACAGCGCTACCTACAGAGCTACTACGCCGAGCGGGCCGAACACCGCGCAAACCACGCTCGCCGTTCCTCGGCGAACGCGGAGATCCGGCAGGCGGAGGCGTTTCAGCGGGTCACGCCGCAGGTGGTCGGCGAGCTGTGAACGAGTTCTACGCGGAGCTGGCGGAGCTCGGCACCGCCACCGTCTATGAAGCCGGCGGGCGGCGCGGATGCGTTGAGGCGAATTTCATCCAGATCGTTCGCGGCTCGCGTGCGGCGGGCCCGGCGCGGACAGTTCGGTGCGGGCAGGACGACAACCTCATGGTCCATGCCGCGATGGCGCAGCTCGAGCCCGGCGAGGTGCTCGTCCTGACGATGCCCGAGCCGCGGCCGGTCGCGCTCGTGGGGGACCTCCTGGCGACTCAGGCCAAGGTCCACGGCGCCTCCGCGATCCTCGTCGACGCGTCCGTTCGGGACGTGGAGGAGCTGGCGCAGCTGGGCCTGCCGATCTGGGCGCGGTGGATCCGCGTACGTGGTGCCGGCAAGGACCTCGCCGGATCGATCGGCGAGCCGGTGGACGTCGGCGGCGTGACGGTCCGTCAGGGCGACGCGGTCGTGCTCGACGGAGACGGCGTGGCGATCGTCGAGCGCGAGCGGGTGACCGAGACGCTCGCGGCCGCGCGCGAGCGGGTCAACCGGGAGACCGTCAAGCGTGCCCGTCTGCAGGCGGGTGCGCTGTCGTACGAGCTCGATGGGCTGCGGGCACGGCTCGAGCCAAAGGGTGAGTGATGCCATGAACGACGCCGTAACGGAACCGATCCACGATCTCGCCCATGTCGGGCACGCAGAGCTGCTCACGCCGTTCCCTGACGAGAGCCTGCGGTTCTTCGTCGAGCTGTTCGGGATGGAGGTCGAGGCGCGTGAGGGACAGTCCGTGTACCTGCGCGGGTGGGGCGACTACCAGCGCTACAGCCTCAAGCTGACCGAGGCCGCGCTCCCGGGCCTCGGCCATCTCGCGCTCCGTGCCTGGAGTCCGCAGGCGCTTGAACGTCGCGTCGGTGCGGTGCAGCACAGCGGACAGAACGGCGAGTGGGTCGACGGCGACGTCGGCCACGGACCCGCGTTCGCGTTCACCGACCCCGACGGGCATCGCCTCGAGCTCTACTACGAGACCGAGCGCTACCGGCCGCCCGAGCATCTGCGTCCGGCGCTCAAGAACGTGCCCCAGCGCTACGTCGGCCGTGGCGCCGCGGTCAAGCGTCTCGACCACGTCAACGTGCTTGCGCGTGACGTCGCCGTCAACCGGCGTTTCGCTCAGGACGTCCTCGGATTCCGTCTCTACGAGCAGATCGTGGCCGACGACGGCAGCGAGGTCGGAGCGTGGATGAGCCTGTCGATCGCCGCGCACGAGCTCATCTACGTCGCCGACCACGCGGGCGCCAGTGGTCGCCTCCACCATCTGGCGTTCTTCGTCGACACCCGCGAGGAGGTGCTGCGCTCCGCGGACCTGTTCCTCGACGCGGACGTCCCGATCGAGGCGGCACCGTCCAAGCATGCCGTCGCGCAGGGCATGTTCCTGTACGTCTACGAGCCGGGCGGGAACCGAGTCGAGGTCACGACCGGGACGCACTTCATCTTCGATCCCGCCTACGAGCCCGTCGTCTGGACGCAGGCCGAACGCGCGCGCGGTCAGGCGTGGGGGGTCAAGACGATCGAGACATTCCACACGTACGGCACGCCGGACGTAAGCGGCGTTGCGACCGGGCCGCCGATCCCGCCGACGAGCCAGATCCCGGGCGCCGAGGGAGGATCGCGGTGAGCGTCGGCACGCGTGCCGAGGCGGCCGAGAACCGCCGGCTGATCCGGGAGCTCGTCGAGAACTGGGCGCTGTGGCGCGACGCGGGCGACTGGGAGCGATTCGCGACCGTCTGGCACGACGACGGATTCATGATGGCGACGTGGTTCCAGGGTCCGGCCGCGGAGTTCATCCGCGTGAGCCGTGAGGGGTTCGAACGCGGCGTGAGCATCCTCCACTTCCTCGGCGGATCGACGATCGACCTCGCCGGCGCGCGCGCGATCGCGCAGACGAAGATGACGATCTCACAGCGGGCCGAGGTGCACGGCGTGCTCTGCGACATCGTCTGCACCGGGCGCTTCTACGACTTCCTCGAGCGCCGGCACGATCGCTGGGGCATCGTGCTGCGCCAGCCGATCTACGAGAAGGATCGTCTTGACCCCGTCGACCCTGCCGCGACCCTGACACTGACGCGCGAGCGACTCGACGAGTTCCCGGCCGGCTACCGCCACCTGGCCTATGCCCAGAGCGAGATCGGCTACCCGGTCAAGCGCGACATGCCGGGACTGACCGGTCCGGCCGTGGACCGGCTCTACGCGCGCGGTGCCGACTGGCTGGCCGGCGGTCCGCTCGGCGACCCGCTGCTGACGGCGTAGCGCCTGCCTACGCCACCCCGGCCGTGGCCGTCGCTCCCGCGCCGGCGCGGATGAGATCGGCCGCGCGCTCGGCGACCATCATCACCGGCGCGTTCGTGTTGCCGCGCGTGACGGTTGGCATCACGGATGCGTCGACGATCCGCAGGCCGTCAAACCCGAAGACGCGCAGCTGGGAGTCGACGACCGACCCCATCGCGCAGCTTGACGTCGCGTGGTACACGGTCTGCGAGACGCGCTTGATGAAGGCCATCAGGTCCTCGTCGGAGTCGGACTCCGGCACGCTGAACGGTGCCCGCTCGATGGCCTTCAACGCCGACTGTTCGGCGATCGCCAACGCCATCCGCATGCCTGCGAGCATGCTCTGGCGGTCTTCGTCGGTCGTCAGGAAGTTGCACAGCACGCGTGGTTTTGAGTCCGGCAGCGGCGTCCGGAGCATCACACGGCCCCGGCTCGTCGGCGCGATCACGACTGGTCCGAAGCAGTAGCCGTGGTCAGCCGGCGCGGCCAGGCCCTCGTCGAAGAACATCGACGGCGCGAAATGGAACTCGACGTCAGGCGCCTCGAGGCCCGGACGCGTGCGGAAGAACCCGGCCGCCTCGGGGATGTTCGAGGTGAGCGGACCGCGACCCTCGGCTTCGAGCAGGGCGAGGTGCTCCGGGTCGGCGGCGGCCATGAACAGCGACGGCTCATCGGTCAGGTAGTTGATCTGAGCCATGCAGTGATCCTGGAGGCCGATGCCAACCGGCAACGTCTCCCGAATCTCGATTCCGAACGGCGCCAGCTGATCCTCGGGACCGATGCCTGACACCATCAGAAGCACAGGTGACTGGTAGGCGCCGGCCGCGAGGATCACCTCGCGTTCGGCGCGCAGTTGCTCGACCTTGCCGTCGTGCGCGACCTCGACGCCGACGGCGCGCCTGCCCTCGAACAGGATCCGCAGCGCCATCGCGCGTGGGATCACCTCTAGGTTTGGTCGCTGCGCGGCCGGTCGCAGGAACGCGTCCGCCGTGCTCCATCGCAGGCCGTCGCGCTGCGTGAGCTGGAAGCGACCCACCCCCTCCTGACGGGCGCCGTTGAAGTCCGGATTCTCCTCGTGGCCGGCCTCACGGGCCGCCTCGAGCATCGTGTCGACGAGGGCGTGCATCGACCGGCTATCGGATACCGACATCGGCCCCCCGGCGCCGTGGTAGGCATCCTCGCCACGCTCGTTGTCCTCCGAGCGTCTGAAGTACGGCAGGACATCGTCGTAGCTCCACCCGTCGCACCCGGCGGCCGCCCAGCCGTCGTAGTCTGCGCGATTGCCGCGGATGTAGATCATCGCGTTGATCGAGCTGCAGCCGCCGAGCATTCGTCCGCGAGGCAGATAGAGCCGGCGGTTGTCCAGCCCCGGTTCGGGCTCACCCTCCAGATCCCAATCGAGGCTCGACTTGAACAGGGCGGGGAACGCCGCGGGGATCTTGATCTCCGGCTGCGTATCCTCGCCGCCCGCCTCGAGCACCGCTACCCGCACGTCCGCGTCCTCGGTCAGCCGAGCCGCGAGCACGCAGCCCGCCGACCCGGCCCCGACGATCACGTAGTCGTAGCCCTCAGTCACCTCGAATCACCACCTTCATCACCTCATTTGGATTGCTCATCGCGAACCGAAGGGCCTCCGGCGCCTGAGCGAGGGGAAACTCGTGGCTGATCAGCCGCGCGAGCACGCGGCTGTTGCGCTCCACCACCGTGACCGCATCGCCGAACTCACCGCCGCCGCAGCAGGTGACGCCGAGGAAGTCGAGCTCTTTCTCAGTCAGGCTTCCAATGCGGATCGGTGCCTCGTGGTTGGACATGCCGACCTGCACCGCACGGCCGGCGGACGCGACGACGTCGATCATCGCGCGCACCGCGGCCGCCGCGCCGGTCGCGTCAACGCCGACCGGAGGGCCGTCCGGGCCGGCCCAGTCCCCGACCGCCGAGACCACCTCGTCATGGCTGCTCCAGGCGAGCGTGTCGGCACCCATCTCGCGGCTCAGGGAGAGCCGGTTCTCTTGGAGGTCGATCACGAGCACCTCGGCTCCTCGCTCGCGCGCGACCAGGCAGACGCACTGGCCAATCGGCCCGGCGCCGAACACGACCACGCGCTCGCCCGGCTGGACCCGACCGCGATTGACGGCGCGCACCGCGATCGACACGGGCTCGGCCATCGCCGCGACCACGGCGTCGTCCGCCTCGATCGGGAAGACCTGGGCCTGGCCCGTTGCGAGCTGGTCCTGAAGGCCCCCGTCGAGGTGGATTCCGATCAGCTTGAAGTTGTCGCACGTGTTCGGGCGTCCGACGCGGCACGGGTAGCAATGGCCGCAGGCGTGCAACGGGTACACGGCCACTCGCTGGTTGAGACTCAGCTCGCGGCCGACAATCAGGCCCGACGGCGGTGATCGTGCCGGCGAACTCGTGGCCCTGGACGCGGGGGAACTGCGAACCGCCGGCCGCATCGGACAGCTCGCCGGCAAAGAAGTGGTAATCCGAGCCGCAGATGCCGACCGCCTCCGGGTGAACGATCACCTCGCCCGGACCGGGATCGTCCGGCTCGGGACGGTTGACGACCGCCATCGTCCCGACCCGCTCGGTCACAGCAGCGCGCATGTCTCAGCCCCACACCTCCGCCGCTGTCTCGACGATCAGCTCGAGCTTCGCCACCTGCTCGTCGAAGGTGACCGAGTTGCCCTCGACCGTCGAGGAGAAGCCGCATTGTGGGGAGAGACACAGCTGCTCGAGCGCCACGTACTGAGATGCCTGTTCGATCCGGCGCTTGAGCTGATCCTTGCTCTCGAGCTCGCCGCGCTTGGTTGTCACCAACCCGAGGACGACGAGCTTGTCCTTCGGAACGAACCGCAGCGGCTCGAACCCGCCCGACCGGGCGTCGTCGTATTCGAGGAAGAACCCGTCCACGGCAAGTTCGCCGAACAGGGCCTCGGCGACGAAGTCATAGCCACCCTCGGCCACCCAGGAGGAACGGAAATTCCCGCGACACATATGCGTCGTCACGGTCAGGCCGTCGGGCTTGTTGGCGAGCGCCTCGTTGATATGGCGGATGTACGTCTCATGGAGGTGCTCCGCGTCCTCACCCTTGCCGGCCATCTCGGCGCGCTGGCGCGGGTCGTTGAGGTAGGCGAGGCTCGTGTCGTCAAACTGCAGGTAGCGGCCGCCCATCGCAGCGACCGCCTTGACCTGGTCTGCGTACGCCCCGGTGAGGTCGGTCCAGAATGCTTCGACGTCGGGATAGACGTTCGGATCGATCGCGGCGCGTCCACCCCGGTAATGGACCATGCTCGGCGACGGGATCGTCAGCTTGGGTGTCACCCCGTCCTCGACCTGGCTCTGCAGGAACCTGAAGTGCTCCGCGAAGATCGGCTCAGACAGGTGCACGCGTTCCGCGATGTAGATCGATGCGGGAGCGAACTCGATCTCACCCTGCTCGTTGTGGAACTGGACCTTGATGTCCCCTGGCGGCCGCTTCTCGATCCCGCCGAGCTGGTAGATGAAGTCCATATGCCACGACGCGCGGCGGAATTCTCCATCGGTCGCCGACCTCAGGCCGACGTCACGCTGCATCTTCACAACGTCCCGGATCGCGTCGTCCTCAACCGCGCGCAGTTGCTCGGCCGACAGCCGTCCGCTCGCGAACTCCTCACGCGCGTCCAGCAGCCGCTTGGGACGCAGCAGGCTGCCGACGTGATCGGCGCGGAACGGCGGCGTCGTTCGGGGCCCGGACGTGATCGAGTTCGCGGTCTGCGATTCAGCCATATCTCTACCTCACTTCGCTCATGGGTTCTCTCACGTTGATCTCGACGCGCACGCCGTTGGGGTCATCGAAGAACAGCTGTCGCAGGCCGGCGGCAGGTATGCGATTGGGAACCGACCGGACACCGTTGGCGACGAGTCGCCGACGGACCCCCTCGTAGTCGTCTGCGTTGAAGGCGATGTGGTCGACTGGTCCGGTGCCCGGCGGCTCGCGTGAGATCGCGAGTCCGAGCGATGCCGCGTGCGTCAGATAGCCGTGGCGCTCAGCGATGTGCAGGCACGGGGTATCGCCGGCGTACAGCCAATAGCCGCGGAACGCGAGCGGCGGGCGCGCGCCCACGCGGAGTCCGACGATGTCGGAGTAGAACTCGCGGGTTACCTCGATGTCGTCGCTGAGCACGAGCACGTGCTCCATCTCGGTGACAGTCATGTCGGCTTGACGACCGCAGCAGCGGGCGCGCCATTCCCGGTTGGCGCACCCCGGAACAGGTACGCCGAATGGAGCAGCTCCGGCTTCTCACGCAGCTCCTTGGCGGGACCCTCGTAGCGGATGCGCCCACCTTCCATCACGTACGCGCGTTCGGCCAGGCCGAGCGCCACCGTCGCGAACTGCTCGATCAATAGAACGCCGATGCCGTCATCCGCGATCGAGCGGATCGTCGGGATCAGACGCTGCACGACCACGGGGGCGAGGCCGAGCGACAGCTCGTCGATGATCACGTAGCGCGGCCGGGATACGAGTGCCTGAGCGAGCACGACCATCTGCTGCTCGCCCCCCGAGAGTGAGCCGGCGGCCGTCGTCAGCCGCTTCTCCAGCTCAGGAAACAGCTCGAGCGCACGCTCGCGTCCAGCCTTGGCCTGCGGGCGGGACAGGGAGTAGGTAGCGACCCGGATGTTGTCCTCGACCGTCAGGTCGCGCAGCAGTCGTCGGCCCTCCGGGACGATGGCGAGGCCGGCCTGGCGGATCTTCTCCGGGCGACGCGCCGCGAGTTCACGACCGTCCATCGTCACCGACCCGCCGAGCGGCTTCAGCACGCCTCCAACGGCCAGCACGAGGCTTGACTTGCCGGCGCCGTTCGGTCCGAGCAGCGCCGTCACCCCGCCGGGTGCGACGTCCAGCGAGACCTCGTGCACGACGGTGTGCCCGCCGCGCGCCACGCTGAGGTCCTTCAGGCTGAGCGCTCCATCGCTCATCGGCCCTCCTCCGCGGGAGCGTGGTCCCGGTCGCCGGCGTCCGCCTCGACATCCTCGGTCCCCAGATAGGCACGGATCACGCGCTGGTCACGCAGAACCTCCGCGGTCGGCCCGTCGGCGAGCAGCTTGCCGAAGTCGAGCACCGCGGTCGTCGTGCAGCAGCCGGACACCAGGCTCATGTCGTGGTCGACGAGGATCGTCAGCGCTCCGATCTCCTCCGGGATCCGGCGAATGACCTGGCCGAGGTGCTCGGTTTCCTCATCCGGCAGACCAGCGGCGGGTTCGTCAAGGAGCACGACGCGCGGCCGTCCGACGACGGCGCGGGCCACCTCGACCAGGCGGCGGTCACGTGCGCCAAGCACGCCGACCCTCGTGTTCGGATCCATGTCGAGCCCGACGAACGAGATCGCGCCCAACGCGTCGTCACGGCGTGAGGATCCGGTGAGCTTGGAGTGCTCATGGATCATCGCCACGTTGTCGAACACCGAGAGCTGCTCGATCGCTTGCTCGGTCTGGAAGGTCCGTCGCACGCCCCAGCGGGCACGGCGGAAGTGCGCCATCTTCAGGAGATCCTCGCCGAACGCATGAATCGTTCCCGACACCGGCCGGACAAACCCGCTGAGGACGTTGAAGAACGTCGTCTTGCCGGCGCCGTTGGGTCCGATCAGGCCGCAGGTTCCCTGCTCGAAGCGCAGGCTCATCCCGTCAAGCGGCGTGACGCCACCGAACCGGACAGTGAGGTCACTGACTTCAATCACGCCTTCTCACCCTCGGCGGCGCCGCGTCGCCCGCGACCGAACAGGAGCCCTCCGAGGCGCTTGAGGTCACGGGGAACCTGATCGATGAGGCCCGCGGGCGCGGTCGTCAGCACCTGGAGCACCCCGATCCCGAACAGAATCGTCAGCCAGTCCGGAGACACGCCCCAGTCGTTGAGCAGTGCCTGGAGGAACTTCAGGAGGAACGCGGCGACGATCGCGCCCCACAGGCTGTAGACCCCGCCCATCAGGACGACCGCCAGCAGTGTGATCGAGTCCTGGGTGGCAAACGTCAGCGAGTTCAGATACCGGTAGCTGGCCGCGACCAGCCCGCCGGCGACGCCGGTGACGAACGAGGCGAGGGCAAACGCCCACAGCTTGTAGAACGTCGTGTTGATCCCGGCCGCCAGGGCTGCAGATTCGCTCTGCCGGATCGCCGCCCACGCTCGGCCCGGCTTGCCCCGGATGTGGAAGAGCACGAGCAGGAACATGACGACCGCGACAATCAGCGAGTAGCGGAAGAACGCGGGATCGGTGGTGGCGACGCTCGGTCGGCGGATCGCCTGAATGTGTACGCTCGCGCCGTTGTAGCCGGTAAAGCCGTGACCGCCGTTGGGGAAGTTGATGTTCTCAAGCGCGACCGTGATCGCCCCGGCGAGCATGAGCGTGATCAACGCCAGGTACAGGCCGCTCATCCGGAGGGCCGGCAGTCCCACGAGCGTTCCCAGGCACATGGTGATCAGCCCGGCGCCGAGCAACACGATCGGGAACGGCAACGCCGTGGCGAACAGCAGGCGGGCGGCCACCCACGCGCCCATGGCGAGCACCGCGCCCTGGCCGAGGGACACCATGCCGACGCGCCCCACGAGCAGCCCGAGCCCGAGCGTGACGATCGCGTAGATGGCCACCTGGGTGAGGGCATCAACGTAGTACACGCTGAAGATCGACGGCACCGCCAACAGCACGACCAGCAGGACCGCGGCGATCACGAAGGGCCGGACGAGCGCGCGTGGCTGCGGCATCGTCCCGCGCGGTTTCCGGCTCGCTGCGGCGTCCGGTTCAGGGGCGGCGCCCTCGGTCTGCGGGTCGTCGGCGGTGCTCTTGACGCCCGCAGATTCCACGCGGCGCCTACATCCCCTGGCGACCGACGGAAATCACGCGGCGCCGGTTGAGAATCAGGAGCGCGATGGCTGCGAGCACGAACGGCGTCATGTCGCGGTAGTTGCTCAGCGAGGAGACCGGCGTCAGCTCGGCGGTCACCAGACCGATGACGATCGCTGCGAAGAACGTGATCACAATCGAACGCAGGCGGGCGATCAGGGTCGCGGCGAGCGACGAGATCACCAGGAACGTCAGGCTCGTGGCATCAAGCGCGACGAGGTCCGCGAGCAGCACACCGGCGATGCCTGACAGCACGCCGCAGCCGAACCACGCGTTCGCCTCGACCCGGCGTACGCGGACCCCGAGCGTTGCGGTGATCTCGCGATCGTTGGCCATCGCCCGCATCGCGGTGCCGGTCTTGGTGAAGCGCAGGAACGCGCTCGTGACGATCGTGATGAGCAGTCCCAGCGCGAGCGCGATCACGTTCGTGTACGTGACCGAGATCTCGCCGACCTGGAAGGTGTTGTTGTCGGTTGGGATGGTGAGCGCCCGTGAGGCGCCGCCGCTCGACGGCCACAGCAGGTCCATGACCCCCAGCAGCACCAGCGTCAGACCGAGTGTCGCCGTGGCCTTGACCAGCGGATCGCGTCCCGCCAGCGCCGGCCCGAAGACCATCCCGTAGGCGAGTGTCACAACCCCGCCGAAGAGCACGCTGATCAACGACGCCGGCCAGAACCCAAAGCCGGCGTGGTTGATCAGTTGCCATGCGATCAGGGCACCCATCGCGCCGACCGCCCCGAATGCCAGGTTCAGCACTCCGGTCGCTCGGTACAGCACCACCATGCCGATCCCTGACAGGGCGTACACCCCGCCCAGTGACAGTCCCGTGACGAGGAACTGCTCGAGGTCAGTCAGGCTTGGCATGGGAGTTCACGCGCCCTGATCGCAGTTGCAATGCCGTCCTCTTACGACGTAGGTGGATTCGTCGACGGCGCGGTACCTGCGGCCTTACGATACGCCGCAATCTGCGGGTCGGCGGCGGAGATGTTGAAACACCCCTGTGCCGTCACCATCTTCCCGTTTTCCGGGGTAGTGGTGAAGTCGGCGTTGTTGGGGATGTGCAGCGGGTAGTCGCCGTACACCCATGGCTGACAGAGCAGATCCGTCTTCTCGTCCTTGATCGCCTTGATCGCGGCGTTGACGCTCTTCATCGTGTACTGACCCTTGACCGTCAACAGCGCATTGGTGAGGAACTTGCCGAGCAGGTACCCCATCTGGCTGAACGAACCGATGCCTCCGGCGACGCTTGAGCCGTACTTGGCCAGGATCGCCTTGTACAGCTGCATATCCGGTCCGTTGTGGTCATCGGCGGAGGTCAGCTCCGCGTTGACGAACAGCTTGTGGTTCCACTTCGGGCCCAGTGTCTTGGCCAGGAAGTCGGTGTTGCACGGTGTCGAGCAGCCCCAGCCCTTGACCCGATCCTCGAGTCCGAGCTTCTGTGCGGCCTGGAGGATCACCAGCGCCTGGGGTGGCGTGAAGTTGAGCACCACCCAGCCGTTGGAACCCGGCCTTGTTGACGAGGTCCAGCGCGACGGAGTTAGCGTCGTTGATCGGCACGTTCTCGGTCAGCGTCGTGATCGGAACGTTCGCGGCCTTCGACAGCGCGATCGGCCCGGCGGCGATGTAGCCCGTGCCCGGAACGTTTGACTGCACGAACACCATCTTCGACGGATGCTGGCTGAGGCCGTACTGCACCGCGCCGTCCGAGCTGTAGCGCGGTCCCATGTTGACCGCGGCGCTGTTCGGCGTCGACCAGCACTCGGGTGCGATCCCGGCGCCCATCTCGTACACGCCGAGCTGCTTCCAGTAGGCCTGATTGACCGTGCACTCCAGGAGGTCAAAGACGCCGTCGATCGCGACCACGTGATCGGTCTCGACGAGCTTCTTGGCGGCAGCTGCGATCTGGGCCGGCTGCGTCTGGTCGTACTCGACGAACAGCTTCAACGGATGCCCGTTGACGCCGCCGTTGTCGTTGACGCAGTCGAAGTACGCCTGGATCATGTTCGGGCCGTCACTGAAGTCGGTACCCGGCTGCTTGGTGTCGATCGTGCCGATGTTGATCGGCGTGCCGGTGGCCTTGACGCCCGGTTTCGGGCCGCACTTCGAAATGTCGACCGAAGTGCCGCCGGTGCTGGAAGCGTTGGTCGTGCTCGAAGTCGAGCCTCCGCCGCCCCCTGCCGAACTGCTGCTCGAGCTGCTACTGCCGCAGCCCGCCAGGACTAGTAGTCCCAGCACCGTGATGAGTGCCAGGCCCGTGCGCACGCGCGCAGAGTGATGGTGCATCCTCACCCTCTCTCCTCTCCTGCGAAGGTATGGCCCGCCCGGTCGGCGAGGCGATGGCTGATACTAGTTCGCGCCGATCCTGCATGCAAGAAGCTCTTATGAACCGCGAAAAACTAACATAGACTGATAACAAACCGTCATTCTGCATGCAGCAATTCCCAACGGTACAGTTGGCGAGAGAGCCCGCACACCTTGGCCAAGTCCGCAAACCGAACGCACATCATGAGGGCGCAACTGCGGCTGCGGGAGCTGATCCTGAGCGGCGAATTCGCACCGGGGGAGCGCATGTCGGAACTCCCGCTGGTCGAGCGGCTCGGCGTCTCGCGCACGCCCCTGCGACTGGCGCTGGCCGAACTCGAGCACGAGGGGCTGCTGCGGAGCCTCGCCCGTGGCGGGTACGCGGTGCGAGAGTTCACACAGGACGACATCCGCGACGCGATCGAGCTGCGCGGAGTGCTCGAGGGCACGGCGGCCCGGTTCGCGGCCGAGCGTGGTGCGACGCGGGGAGATATCCGACGCCTCCAAGAGATCAGCGAGGCAACGCAGGAACTCGTCCACCAGGCCGACTACGAGTCGTTCGAACGGTTCGTCGCGCTCAACGAGCGCTTCCACGGGCGCCTGCTGGCGATGGCTCACAGTCCGCTGCTCGAGCGCTCGCTCGAGAACATCCTGCTGCTGCCGTTCGCCAGCCCAAGCGCGTTCGTGCTCGCCCACGCCGAGCTGCCGGAATCCCGGGAAATCCTGGTCGTCGCCCACCGCCAGCACCTGGCTCTCATCGACGCGATCGAGCGCCGTGAGGGGGCGCGCGCCGACGCGCTCGGGCGTGAGCACGCGCGACTGTCCCTCGTCAACCTGGAGATCGTTCTGCGACATCGGGGCGTCATGGCGCGGATGCCCGGCGCGACGCTGTTGGCGCTTGACGGTGAGGGTCACAGGCCCACCGTGTCCACCGGTTGATCCCATTCGATCACCACCCGGGCCGCCGCCAGGATCTCGTCGGCACCCGGACGGTAGGCGTCTTCGAGCGGCGGGCTCACCGGCACCGGCATGAACGGCGCACCGACGCGCTGGATCGGGGCCTCGAGGAAGTCGAAGGCCGCATCCTGAAGCCGCGCGACGAGCTCGGCGCCGAAGCCGCCGATCGTCACCGCCTCGTGGGCGATGACGGCGCGGCCGGTCTTCCGCAGCGAGTGCGCCAGCGTGTCGAGGTCGAGCGGCACGAGCGTCCGCGGGTCGATCACCTCCGCGGTCACGCCGTTGCGTGCGAGCTGCTCGGCTGCCGTGAGCGCTTCGGCAACCATCCGTGACGTGGCGATGATCGTCAGGTCACTGCCGGCGCGCAGTACGTTCGCCATGCCGAGCGGGATCGGCGCCGGCGTGCCGTCCGGGTCCGGGACCGGCTCGCGCCGGAAGTAGATCGACTTGTTCTCGACGAACACGACCGGACCGGGATCGGCGATCGCGGATTCGAGCAGGCCCGCCCCGTCGGCGGCGGAGCTCGGCATCACCACCTTGAGCCCGGGGACGTGCGTCAGCCAGGCCTCGAGGCTCTGAGAATGCTGCGCTCCGCTGCGCCCGCCGGCTCCTCCCTGGGTGCGCACGACGAGCGGCACCGCGAGCTGGCCGCCGGACATGAAGTGTGCCTTCGCCGCCTGATTGACGAGCTGATCGAGCGCGAGCGTGATGAAGTCGATGAACATGATCTCGACGACGGGCCGAAGCCCGCTCTGGGCGGCGCCGATCGCGACGCCGCAGACGGCGCCCTCGCTGATCGGCGTGTTGAGCACCCGGTCGCGTCCGAACTCGTCGGCGAGGCCGGCGGTGGCCAGGTAGGGCCCGCCCTCGGCGACGTCCTCGCCGAGGACGATCACGCGGTCGTCCTCACGCATCGCCTTCGGCGAGCGTCCGCGTGATCGACTCGATGAAGGTGATCTCGGACGGCGTGCTCACGCGTAGACCAGCCGTTCGGCGAGTCCGGGATCCGGCCAGGGACTGGCGCGCGCGAACTGCACCGCCGCCTCGACAGCCGACGCGGCCTGGTCGCGGATGGCGTCGATCGCCGCCTCGTCCAGCCACCGCTGCTCGACCGCCGACTGCTCAAACCGCGCGATCGGGTCACGCCGCTGCCACTCCTCGTCGACCAGCGCGTCGCGATACTCCTGCGCGTCGCCCTCGTAATGTCCGCGCCGGCGGTGGGTGAGGCACTCGAGCAGAAACGGACCTTCGCCGCCGCGCCCGCGGCGTAGGAATTCACCGAACGCGTCCCAGACCGCGGCGGCGTCGCTGCCGTCGATCGTCTCGCAGCCGAACCCGTAGGGCGCAACGACGTCGCTCACGCGCTCGACCACCGTGTGTGCCGAGCGAGGCGTGAACTCGGCGAAGCCGTTGTTCTCGCAGACGAAGATCAGCGGGAGTTGCCAGAGCGCCGCCAGGTTCACGGTTTCGTTGAAGTGACCGGCCTGGACTGCGCCGTCGCCGAAGAAGACGACCGTGACGTCCTGGCTGCGGCGGTGACTGGCGGCGAGCGCCGTACCGAGCGCGAGCGGGAGGTTGCCGCCCAACGACTCCGGTCGCGCCCATGAACCCGTGCTCTCGGTCGACGAGGTGCATCGATCCGCCGAGACCGCGGCAGAGGCCATCGACTCGTCCCATCAGCTCGGCCATCATCCGATCCAGCGGCGCGCCCTTGGCGATCGCGTGGCCGTGGGCGCGGTGGCCGCTGTACACCGCATCGGTGTCACGCAGCTGCCGGCATACGCCGGCGGCGACACCCTCGCCGCCGATGCTCAGGTGGATCAGCCCGTGGACCTGAAGGCTGCGCTTGAGCTGCGCGACGCGCTCTTCGAAGCAGCGAATCCGCCACATCGTCGCCAGCAGGTCGGCGGCGCTGTGCGCGTCGAGCTGCGTCGGTGAGCGCGCCACGTTCGGTGTCGCTGCGCTCGCTACGGGCCAGTGACCGGCGGCGACCGGCGCCGACCCGAGCACCTGACGGATGGCATCGTGATCTTGGTCTCGTTCGGCAGCACGAATGCTTCCATCGGCTCGCTGTACGGAATCGTCGCGTCGAGCGCGGTCACGAGCTTGATCGGCGCCTTGAGGCTGCCGAACCCGTGCTCGGCGACCTCGGCGGCGATGATCGACGCGGCCGACGCGTGCCGCGTCGCCTGGTCGGCGATCACGAGGTGGCCGGTCTTCTCAACCGAGGCGAGGATCGTCGGCATGTCGAGCGGCTGGAGCGAGCGAGGGTCGATCACCTCGGCGTCGATGCCCTCGGCCGCCAGCGCGTCGGCCGCCGCGAGTGCCTTGCCGACGGTCCAGCCGGTGGCGACGATGGTCACGTCCGAGCCGGGCCGGCGGACCTGAGCCTCGCCGATCGGCACCACGTACTCGCCCTCGGGCACGTCGCCGTGCTCGAGCACGAGCAGGTAGTGCATCAGGTAGATCACCGGGTTGTCGTCGCGGACGGCGCTCGCCATCAGGCCCTTGGCGTCGGCGGGAGTGGAGGGGAGCACGACCTTGAGCCCGGGGATGCCGGCGAACATCGTGTAGATCGAACCGGTGTGCTGTCCCGGCCCAGCCCGCGGTGAAGCCGTAGCCCGCCTTGAGGACGAGCGGGACCTTGACCTGCCCGCCGCTCATGTAGCGAAAGCGGGGCGCCTCGTTGACGACCTGGTCCATCGCCACCAGCATGAACTCGGCCATCAGCAGTTCCACGATCGGCCGGTAGCCGGCGAGCGCGAGCCCGTTGCCATCCCGATCTCGGCGGTCTCCGAGATCGGCGAGACGCGGACGCGGTCGCGGCCGAACGCCTGGACGAGCGGGTCCTCGTCGCTCGGGGCGACGTCCTGGCCGTAGAAGACGACGGTCTCGTCCCGCTCCATCTCGAGGCGGATCGCCTCCTGGACGGCCGCGATGTAGGGGATCTCTCGTGCCATCGTGTCTCTCTCCTTGCGGTCAGGCGTAGACGAAGTTGAGGGCCGCTTCCGGCGCCGGGAAGGGGCTGTCGAGCGCGAACTGCACGGCGCGGTCCATCTCGTCGCGGACCTCCTGCGCGATCTCGTCGGCGCGCTCTGGGCTGAGGGTTTCCTGCTCGACGAGGCGCATGCGGAACCGCGGGAACCGGATCGCCGCGGAGCGCGGCGTCGTACTCCTCGCGGTTGCCGAACACGGTGATCGCCTCGTGCTCGGGGTAGTGCAGCGGGACGCCGGGCGGCGCGATCAGGTTGCCGTGGGCCGAGAGCCGGTAGACCTTGGACTCGACGAGCGTCGGGCCCTCGCCGCGGCGGGCGCGGCCGACGGCCGCGCTGACCGTCTCGTGCACGGCCACCGGGTCGCCGCCGTCGATGGTGACGCCGGGCATGCTGTACGCCGTGGCCTTGACCGACAGCGGCTCGCCGGCGGCCGCGTTGGCGTCTTCCTGCTCGACGCGGGTGGCGACGTTGTAGCTGTTGTTCTCCATGATGTAGACGACCGGCAGCTTCCACAGCGAGGCGAGGTTGAGCGACTCATGGAACGCGCCCTGTTTCGATGCGCCGTCGCCGAAGAAGCAGAGGACGACCTGGCCGTGCTTATCGAAGCTGCGCGGCGAACGCGACGCCCGTCGCCTGCGGGATCCCCTGGCCGACGATCCCAGACGTGCCGAGGAAGCCGCGGTCCGGGTCGCACAGGTGCATCGAACCGCCGTAGCCACCGCACAGGCCGTCCTGGCGCCCGTAGATCTCGGCCATCATCGCCTTCGTGTCAGTGCCGAGGGCGATCGGATAGCCGTGGCAGCGATACGTCGCCATGAGCTGATCGCCGGCCTCGATCGCCGCGAGCGAGCCGACGATCGACGCCTCGGCACCGTCGGCGAGGTGCGTGTGACCGCGGATCACGCCGGGGTGCTTCTCGAAGGTGCTCTTCACCCGCTCCTCGAACTCGCGGATCCGCAGCATCTGCGTGTACATCCAGACGAGCCGGTCGGTGCCAAGTTCTGCCATGTCTCCTCCTGTCTAGTGGTCGGTCGCGGGAGCGGCCACTAACTATGCGACTCCGGCGTGGAACTGCGCGATCGTCGTCTCGTACGCCCGGTCGAACTCCTGGTCGATCGGAAGGCTGCGCAGCTCCTCGGACAGGACCTCCACACCCCAGGGCCCGCCGTAGCCGACGTCCTGGCAGACGGTGACGTAGCCCGGGATGTCGAACTCGCCCTCTCCGGGAAGACGCCGATGGTTGACGGTTTCGTCGACGAGGTCGTCCATGTTCTGAACCTGGCCGTCGGAGAGCTCGACCCAGCTGAGGTACTCGAAGCGGTACCCGCCGCAGCTCGTCGGGTGCGATTCCCAGCTTGGCCATGTGCCACGTGTCGATCGCGAGGCCGCCGTTCGGCTGCGCGGCACCCTCGACCACCTCGAGGGCCGCGTCGAGCGTGTTGACGTTCACGTCGAACGGCATGAACTCGTAGACGACCGTCGCCGGGGTGTGACGCGCCGCGTCCTCGCACAGCTCGCCGAACGCGTCGGTCAGCTGGCCGAGATCACACGGCGTGCCCGGGATGTTCCCGACCTTGATGTGATGGGCGTCGAGGGCCGCCGCCGCCTCGAACAGCAGCCGCCGACGCTCATCGGACTCGGCGCGCAGCGGATCGCCGGGCGCCACGAAGAAGTCGGCGAGGAACTCGAGCTGGAGGTAGCGCAGCCCGGCATCGTCGAAGATCTCCTTCATCTCCCGCAGCGACCGCGTCTCGAGCTGGTGCTCGATGTCCGCGTGCCATAGCCCGATGCCCTCAAAGCCGACGCGCGCCGCCTCGGCGCAGCGGTCGCGCCACTCGAACGTGCTCCATTCACGGCCGACGTGCACGTCGGCCGGGCCGGCAATCGTCCAGTACAGCGCCAGCAGCTCGATCTCCGGCATCGCTTCTCCTCTCGCTCCGACGGCACCGGCCAAGCTATCGCCGGGCCTGCAGGTCAGTCCAGCCATCGAGCGCACGCCTTCTTGTCGATCGGTGCGACTCACTACGCCACCGCGCTGATGATCTCGTTCATCGCGCTCACGAACTCGTCGGTCCGCGACAGCCACGGCCAGTGATCGGTGTCGATCTCGAGCACGGGATCGCAGCCGCGGTCGGTGAGCATCCGCCGCTGCATCGCCGGCGGGATCGAGTGGTCGGAGCCGCAGAAGATGTACGCCCGGGGCAGCGCCTCGAACGCGGCCCGCGCGCCGTCCTGCGACGTCGATCCTGCCCTCCCACGGCGCGACCGGCTGGGCGCCGAGGCGCGGCACCGCCCAGTCCACCTGCTCCTCGGTGCAGCAGTTGAGCATCGCGACAACCGCGCCGTCGCGCGTCAGGCGGCCCAGCGGGAGGATCGCCCTCGACGATGACGTTCGCCTGCACCTGATCGTCCGGCGGCCTCGGGATAGGAGACGAGCTCGACGAGGCTCTGGCCCTCGGTCGGAGCAAAGGCGGCGATGTAGACGAGCGCACGCACGTGCTCGGGGCAGCGCGCCGCCGCCTGGGTGACCGCCATGCCACCCATGCTCTGCCCGGCGAGGATCGCCGGCGGACCCTCGGACAGCGCTCGGCAGATCTTCTTGCCGTAGGCGTCGAGCGTGACCTCGGCCACCGGCGTCGTGTCCTCACCCGCGCCCGGCAGATCGATCGTCTCGACGGTGTGGCCGCCGTCGCGCAGACCGGGCAACGCCGGCTCCCAGCACCATGCGCCGGCGAACGCACCGTGCACGAGCAGAATCCTTGCCATCTCTCTCCTCCTCAGGGTCCTCGGCAGCCGGGCGATCGTATGCGCGCGCTCCGGGGCGCCGTCGGATCCGGGCGTCCGTGCGCAAGCAGGCATGCGCGGACCGGCAAGCGCGGTTGACGTGGGGGGAGCGCGTCGCGTATACAGGGCGGGTCGAGCCCAGCCCGCGGCGAGGCGACCGATTGGAGAGAGACGGAGGTTCGTATGGTCAGCGCGACGCCGGCACTCGGCGCATTTCCCAGTCCCTTCTCGATTGAGACGCCTCCGGGCTGTGAGGGCTGGCAGGAGATGTACCCGTACTACGCGCTGTTCGACGAGCGGCGTCGCGACACGGATGAGAACCGGTTCTGGTTCTGGAACTCGATGCATTTCCCGGTGCCGATGCCCGCGTTCGACGTGATCTGCATCGATTCCCCCTACCAGGCGGTCGGGGCATGGCAGAACCGGGTGTTCGCCGTCCCGCCGGCGATGGGGATCGACTACCGCGCCGTCAACGGCTACATCTACATCTCCGGCAACCCGGTGACCGACCCGGCGAAGATCGCCGAGCGCGCCGAGTTCTTCCAGAAGCGCGCGGGCCACTACTACGCGAACTGGGGCGAGCTGTACCCCAAGTGGCGCTGGAAAATGGAGGCGCTGATCGGCGAGCTCGGCGAGCTCGTCGTGCCCGACCTCCCCGAGTACGAGCCTGACGAGGTGGCGTTCGGCGAGGATCGCAACACGGCGTTCTACGAGCTGCTCGACGCCTACGGCCGGTGCCTGCGGATGTGCGACCTGATGTGGCAGCACCACTTCGAGTTCCTGCTGCTCGGGTACGGCGCGTACGCGACGTTCGCCGAGCTCTGCAAGGCCCAGCTGCCGGACATCCCGGACCAGCACATCGCCCAGATGGTCGCCGGGATCGACGTGCTGCTGTTCAAGCCCGACGCCGAGCTGCGGCGGATGGCGAGGCTGGCTTTGGCGACCGGGGTCGACGGTGCGTTCGTCGAGGGCCGCAGCCCGGACGAGATCGACGCGGAGCTGAGCGCAGAGCGAGGCCGGTCAGGGCTGGCTCGCCGAGCTCGAGAAGGTCAAGAATCCGTGGTTCAACATGGCCACCGGAGACGGTCTCTACCACTACTACCGCAGTTGGCTCGACGACCCGAGCATCCCGTACGCGGCGCTGATCGGACACATCGCGGCGCTGCGCGCCGGCGAGCAGATCGATCGGCCGACCGAGGAGATCGAGCGTGAGCGCGACCGGCTCGCGGAGGAGTACGGGGCGCTGCTCGACGAGGAGACACGTGGGCCGTGGAACGACCTGCTGGCGTTGTCGCGCATGGTCTTTCCGTACGTCGAGGAGCACAAGTTCTTCTGCGACTACTGGTTCCTCACCAAGTGGTGGAACAAGGTGCGTGAGTTCGGCGCGCTGCTCGCCAAGCACGGGTTCCTCGAGGACGGCGAGGACATCTTCCAGCTCTCCCGCCACGAGGTCGCCTCGGCGCTTGACGAGCTCGTGCTGACCTGGGCGACCGGCGGGCAGCCGCTCGGGCCCCAGCACTGGCCGCCGATCGTCGCCCGCCGCCGGCAGATCCTCGAGCGGCTGGCGGAGTGGACGCCTCCGCCGGCCCTCGGCGTCACGCCCGACGCGATCACCGATCCGATGACGATCATGCTCTGGGGCGTGACGACGGAGCGCGTCCGGGAGTGGGCCCGCCAGCAGGACGGCGGCACCGAGCTCAACGGTGCCGCGGCTTCGCCCGGCGTCGTCGAGGGACCGGCAAGAGTCGTGCGCTCGGTGGCGAGATCGCTGACATCCGCGACGGCGAAATCCTCGTCTGTGGCAGCACCTCGCCCGCGTGGGCGCCGATCTTCTCGAAGATCAGGGCGACCGTCACCGACGTCGGCGGCGTCATGTCGCACGCCGCGATCGTGTGTCGCGAGTACGGGCTGCCGGCGGTCGTGGGCACCGGGCGCGCGACCTCGCAGATTCGCACCGGTCAGATGATCCGGGTCGACGGGACAGCCGGCGTGGTCACGCTCCTCGGCGCCTCCTGAGCCGGGCTGGCGCCGCGAGCGTTCAGCTCAGCAGCCGCCCGCCGTTGACGAGCAGCGTCTGGCCGGTCACGAACGCGCTGTCGTCCGAGATCAGGAAACTGAGCGCTCCGAGCAGATCCGACGGCTCGCCGACCCGGCCGAGCGGCGTGCCGCTGACGTCGTATCCGCCCGCGCCGGTCAGCCCGCTCGATCCCTCGGTGGCGATGAATCCCGGCGCGAGCGCGTTGACGCGGATGCGGTCCGGGCCGAGCTCGCGGGCCAGGCATCTCGTCAGGCCGACGACCGCCGCCTTCGAGGCGACGTAGTGCGCGAGCCCAGGGGATCCGGAGAGCGCCACCTCCGAGGCGAGGTTCACGATCGCCCCGCCGCCGGCCGCGCGCAGGAGCGGCACGAGCACCTTGGCGCACAGCCACGCGCCCTTGAGGTTGACGGCCAGGACCCGGTCCCATTCATCCTCGGCGATCTCCTCGAACGGCCGCCGCTGCAGTCCGGCGATGACGGCGGCGTTGTTGACGAGCGCGTCGAGCCCGCCGACGGCGTCCACCGCGACCTGCGCCAGTCGCGCCGTCTGCTCCGCGGAGCTGACGTCGGCGATCACCGTCACCACCGAGTCGCCCTGCTCGCCGGCGAGCGTCTCGGTCTCGTGCAGCGCCGCCTCGTCGATGTCGCAGCCGATGACCGACGCACCGAGACCGGCGAGGTGCACGGTGAACGCTCGACCGAGCCCCTGCCCGGCCCCGGTCACCAGCACCCGCTTGCCCGCGAGACCGGCGGCTGCTCATGCCGCGACCGATGCGTGCTCGAGCCGCAGGTCGAGCGCGATCTGCGCAAAGCAGTTGTAGCTCGATCCCCGTCCGATGCCCGGCCCGGAGTGGAGGTTGGCCGAACAGTCGTACAGGTTCTCCAGCAGCAGCCGGTACCCGTTCAGCCCCGGCACCGGGCGAAAGCGCCCCACCTGCGAGGCGATCGTGCTCGCGGTCGAGTAGCCGCCCTCGATCATGTTCGGCCGCTCCCGTTCGATGTCGTCCGGCCCGTACACCCGCATCGCGATGACGTTCTCAGCGGTCATGTTCGGCGCGTATGCGGCCCAGCGCCGGAGCAGGTGCCGGCAGAACTCGTCCTTGATCTCTCGCCAGCGCCCGGAGCTGAAGCTGCGTCTCGGCGCCGCGAACTCCTCGACGCCGACGATGTGGCTGCCCGCGGGCGCGCGCGTCTGATCCCAGAGGCTGTCGACCGAGCAGAGCACGTACGGTCGGCTGGCGAATCCGTTCAGGTAGATCTCGGGCTGATAGCGGAGACCGAGGTAGTCGAGGTCCTTGGGGCCCCAGTAGAGGCGCGGCTGCGCGCCGACCCCGGGGTTGTCCAGCTCGGCCGCGTAGCGGGGCGGCTCGTGAATCGCCAGGTTGGCCCAGAACAGCTGTCCGCGGTCGTAGTGGATGTTGGCGAGACGCCGCCGCAGCGTCGCATCGACCTCACGATCGCGCAGGAGCCGCAGCACGGTGAGCGGTAGACCGAGGTTGCTGATCACGAGGTCGGTCGCGATCCGCGTTCCATCGGTGAGCTCCACGGCGGCCGCCCGGTTGCCCTCGACCACGATGCGATCGACCTCACAGCTCGTCTCGTACTGCACGCCGAGCCGTCTCCCTGCCGCCACCAGCGCGTCGGTGATCGCCTGACTGCCGCCGATCGCGATCGCCGCCGGCTCGAACGACAGCGTCAGCGGCAGGCAGTGGATCAGGCCCTGCAGTCCCGGCACGTCGTCTGGAAAGCAGCCGGTGGACGTGGTGGCAGCGCGGATGAACAGCGTCTGCAGTTCGGGACTCTCGAAGAAATCGCGCGCGAGCTGGCCGAGCGTCATGAACTGGTGGACGGGCTCCAGGTGCGTGCCCGGAACGTCGAGCAGCTGCTCGAGCGGATCGGGCGTACCCCACGGCGGCGGCGGGCTGAAGCGGTGCCGGCGGAAGGCCTGTTTCCAGTGGCGTTCGTGGGCGTCGAGCAACTGCAGGTAGGTCTCGGCGTCCCGGGCCGAGAAGCGGGCGATCTGCTCCCACGTCGCCCGGATGTTCTCCTCTGAGCGTTCCTGACGGCCGGTCGCCGGGTCGACCACGCGGTACGCGGAATGGCCGATCAGCGAGGAGCCGTCGTCGAAGATCATCCCTTCGTTCTGTTCGGGGAAGACGTAGCGCAGCCCCTCGTCGTACAGCGCGAAGTCGCGGTAGGCGGGGTGCGCGTAGAACCGCGTCCAGTGGCTGCAGTGATTCATCAGAAACCCGGGCGCCGGACCCTCGCTCGTGCAGGCACCGCCACCGAGATGGGCGCTCCGTTCGAGCACGAGCACCGACATGCCGGCACGTGCCAGATACGGAGCGATGATCGTCCCGTGGTGGCCGCCGCCGAGGACGACCGCGTCAAACCGCGCGTCGCTCACAGAATCGTCACGGTGCCGGCATCGCCGTCGACGCGGAGCCGGTCGCCGGTCCTGATCCGGCTCGTGGCGGTCCCGGTACCGACGACCGCGGGCAGCCCGTATTCGCGTGAGACGATCGCGGCGTGAGACATGATCCCGCCGATATCCGAGACGGCGGCGGCGATCTTCCCGAACACCGGCGTCCAGCTCGGTGAGGTGACGGGCGCCACCAGGATCTCGCCCGGCTCGAGCTCGCCGAGCGCTTGCAAATCGAGCACCACCCGGGCCGAGCCTTCGACGACGCCGGGCGATGCGGCAAAACCGGTCAGCGTCGACGCGGTCTCGGCCGCGCCGGAGGCCCACTCGCGCACGCGCTCGGTCGTGATTCCCCACAACATGATCGTCATCGGCTCGCTGATCGTCTCCGGCACCGCCCCCAGGGCCGGCGGCGGGGAGAAGCGCCGCATCGACTCCATGATCCGCCGACGCTCGGCGACGATCGGCCGCCAGTAGCGCACGCCGCGTGGCTCAGAGCCGGCGGCCCAGGCGAGGCGAAGATCGACCAGGGCGTCGAGCACCTCGTGACGCTGGAGATAGAAGATGTCCTCCGCGTCCTCGAGCATGTCGTGGTGAGCCAGCAGGGCGCCGAACTCGCGCGCTTTGTTCCAGAAGATCGTGTGGTACCAGTGCTCGACGTAGAAGTTGTGGCTCTCGACGTACGGGAACACCAGCCGGGCCAATCCGAGGTTCTGGTCAAACGCCGCGATGACGTCCTCCGGCAGGAGGTTCCGGTACTCGGCCGTGATCCGGTCCCGCGTCTGCCGAACCGCATCGAGCGGCCGAGCGATCTGCTGACCCTCCTGCAGCCGTGAGACGTAGCTGCGCAGATGGGCGAGCGGGACGCTCGTGTCGTCGATCCACGAGCGATGGTGGTGGTAGAAGCCGTTCCCGTTCGAGTAGTTGAACCAGGGTTGCTTCACGGAATCCCAGTCGTCGAGCCACCGCCGGCCGCCCTCGGACGCGGCGAGCGTCTCACGGAGCGCGGCCTCGGTCGGGGTGCTCAGCACCGCGTCCGCCACCCCGGCGGCGATCGCCGTCTCGGCCAGGCGCTGGAGCTCCGCGTCCGGGCGGAACAGCACGACATCGACGCCCGAGACCATCTGCGCGATCGTCTGGTCGTCGATGTCCGGGAACTGCTGCTTGCACAGCTCGTAGAACACGAGGTACGCCGCGTAGCCCAGGTTGAGGAACTCAAAGTGGTACTGCCAGATGAGGTCGATGCTCTCGAGCAGGCGGTTGTAGGCGACGAGCAGTGTGTGGGTCGCGCCGACGCCGCGGCCCTCGGTGACGACCGCCTCGTCCTCGATCTCCGGCAGCTCCGGCACCTGCAGCGCGTCGAGCGCCGCGATCGCCTCCTCCACCTTCGTCTGCCATCGCCCGTAGAGCTCGTCCCAGTTCTGGAAATAGAAGCCGGCGCGACGCTGGAACAGCTCGGCTCGGCGCCCGATCTCGGCCGGGTCGGTGACCGGAGTGGGGCTCATGTAGACCCACCCGTACAGGACACGGTGGTCGATCCCGAGGGCGGGCGGCAGCACGAAGATGCGCGCGTTCGCCTGACCGAGGCTCATGTACGGCGAGTCGGCGGTGACGAAGTCGAACGGATACATCGGCTCCGGGAAGTGCATCCCGTCCCGGAACCAGCCGCGCGCCTCCTCGGAGCCCCGCCGCTCCTCGCTGAACAGCGCGTAGTAGGGGTACATCGACTCCCACCCTTCGCAGCCCTGCGGCGCCGGCACCTCGAACGGGCTCGAGAACCCCCGCACCTGACGTTCAGCGGTCGCCATCTCCACTCTCCTCTCGTCCTGGAGAGGTCACGTTAGGCGCAGTCCGCGGCCGCGATCAAGACCGAATTCCCACTGCTGTGAGAGGCAGCGCCTATCATTGGTCGATGGAGTTGCGGCAGCTGCGCTCGTTCGTGGTCGTCGCGGAGGAGCTGCATTTCCGCCGCGCCGCCGACCGGCTGCACCTGGCCCAGCCGAGCGTGAGTCAGCACATCCGCACGCTCGAGGCCGAGCTCGGCGTGCGGCTGTTCGACCGCAACCGCCGCGGCGCGACGCTGACCGCGGCCGGTACGGCGCTGCAGGCCGAGGCCCGCGACCTGCTGGCGCGGGCGGACGCCGCGGCCGCCATCACCCGCGCCGCCGCGAGCGGTCAGCGCGGCCGCCTGCGAGTCAGCCTGACGCGCTCGCTGACGGGCGGCGCTCCCGGGGCGATCGTCGATGCCTTCCGGACGAGATATCCCGACGTCGAGCTCGAGCTGAGGCTCGGCACGACGATGCTGCACGTCGAACAGCTGCACGGCGGCGAGATCGACGCCGGCTTCGTCCGCCCGCCGCTCGAGGATCCCGGGCTCGAGGAGCTGCTCCTCGGCCGCGAGGCGCTCGTGTGCGTGCTGCCGGCGCGCCACCGCCTGACGCGCCGGACGACGATTCGGCCGGCCGATCTCCATGGCGAACCGCTCGTGTGGTGGCCGGAGAGCCACGGTCCCGGGGCGTGGCGCGAGGTCCGCCGCGAGGTGTGCGGTGAGCCTCCATGGCCACCGCTGGCGCGGCTCGAGCCGGAGGAGGAACGGATCGTCTCGGCGGTCGCCGAGGGCGCCGGCGTGTCGTTCATCATGTCCGGGCGGTCGAAGAGCCTGCGGATCCCCGGGGCGGTCTACCGCCGGTTCGCGCCGCCGGAACCGACGATGGGCATCGCGCTGGCGTGGCGCCGCGGAGACACGCAGCCGACGCTGGAGCGACTCATCGAGGTCGCCCGAGAGGTCGTCGTGCAGCCCGAGCGCGGTGACCGCAGCCTGATAGCCGTCGGCGATCACAGGCGCGCACATCCAGCTTGAACCGGTCGCGCCGGGTGCGTAATGTGCGCAGCACCCAGAGGAAGAGGACAGGATGATGTACAGCCGTCTGCTGAACGACCTGCGGCTCGCCGACGAGCCGCGGTTCGGCGGGAAGAGCGCAAACTTGGGCGAGCTGCTGGCAGCGGAGATCCCGGTGCCGCCGGGCTTCGCGATCTCGACGGCGGCCTTCGACGCCTTTCTTGAGGAGTCGGGGCTGAAGGGTGAGATCGCGGACGCGCTCGCAGCGCGTCTCCCCGGGGGACGTCGATTCCGTCGGCGGGGCGTCACACAAGATCAGCGAGGCGATGCGCTCCGCACCGCTGCCGGATGCGGTCTGCTCCGAGGTGAGCGCCGCGTACGAGGATCTCGCGCGGGCCGTGTCCGTGGCCGAGCCTCCGGTCGCGGTCCGCTCGAGCGCTGTCGGCGAGGACAGTCAGGACGCGACGTTCGCCGGTCAGCAGGAGACGTATCTGTGGGTCCGAGGCGCTGACCGCGTCTGCGACGCGGTGCGGGACTGCTGGGTCAGCCTGTACAGCACGCCGGCAATCAGCTATCGGTTGCGCCTCGGCGACGGCGCCGCGCCGGCCGCGATGGGGGTCACCGTCCAGCTGATGGTCGACGCGGCGGTATCGGGCGTCATGTTCACGTGCAATCCGGTGACCGGCGACCCGAGCATGGTTGCGATCAACGCGAGCTGGGGACTCGGGCTTGCCGTCGTCGGCGGCGAGGTGACCCCGGACGACTATCTCGTGAGCAAGGTGACCCGCGAGGTCGTCCGCGAGCACATCCACTCCAAGCACGTCGAATACGTGCCTGACCGCGGCGCGCGCGGTGCCGTGCGCCAGCCGGTTCCCGACGCGCGTCGTGACACACCGTGCCTCGATGGGGCTGCGATCTCCGAGCTCGTCGACGTCGCGCGGCGGGTCGAGGCGTTCTTCGGCTCACACCAGGACATCGAATGGGCGCGTGACCACGAGGCGCGGTTGTCCATCGTGCAGTCGCGGCCCGTGACAGCCGTACCCAAGCGCGACGGAGAAGCCCGTGCCGCGGGATGCGCTGTCGCTTGTCATGAGCACCTTCGGCGCGACCCGGCGCGATGTCTCTGACTGACGACGACGTCCGCGAGATCCTCCGGATCATCGACGAGTCCGAGCTCGAAGAGCTGCGGCTCGAGACCGACGGCCTGTCGCTGTACGTCCGCCGTGGCGGCGGGGTTCGGCCGCGGCCTCGGACTCCGGTGCTCGCGGCGCGGCGCGAGCCGTCGGCGTCCGGGAGCACGCGCGAGCCCGGCCGCGCCGGCCGCGTCGGCCGCGGAGGACGATGGACTGCTGACCGTGCCGGCGCCGATGCTCGGCACGTTCTACCGCGCCGACGGTCCTGGCCGACCGCCGTTCGTCGACGTCGGCAGCACCGTCGAGCCCGACACGATCGTCTGCATCATCGAGGTCATGAAGATGATGAACTCGATTCCCGCCGGGGTGTCGGGCACGGTCGTCGAGGTCTGTCACGAGAACGCCGTCCTCGCCGAATACGGGGCGCCGCTGTTCCGGGTCCGGCCGGCATGAAGCGGGTGTTCGTCGCCAACCGCGGCGAGATCGCGCTGCGGATCGTGTCCGCGTGCCGCAGCCTCGGCTTGGAGACGGTCGTCGGCGCCTCCGAGGTCGACCGCGACGGGCTCGCCGCCCACGTCGCTGATCGTGTCGTCGTCATCGGACCCGGTCCGGCGGCGCAGAGCTACCTCCGTGACGACGTCGTCGTTCAGGCGGCGCTCGGGACCGGCTGCGATGCGATCCATCCCGGGTACGGCTTCCTCGCCGAGAACCCGCGGCTCGCCCGGCGAGCGCGTGACCATGGTCTGACGTTCGTCGGCCCGCCGCCGGAGGTGATGGAGCTCTCCGGCGACAAGCTGCGGGCTCGCGAGGCGGCGCAGCGAGCGGGCCTGCCGATCCTCCCCGGGCACGAGATCGCGACGGCGGCCGAGGCCCGTGACATCGCCTACCCGCTCTTGATCAAGGCGGCGGGGGGTGGCGGCGGGCGCGGGATCAAGCTCGCGCAGGACGAGGACGAGCTGCAGAGTCTGCTCGGCCTTGCCCGCAGCGAGGCCGGCGCCGCGTTCGGCGATGAGCGCCTGTACGTCGAGCGGTTCATCGCCGCCGCCCGACACGTCGAGGTGCAGGTCGCCGCCGACGAGCACGGGGCGGTCGTCCATCTCGGCGAGCGGGAGTGCAGCGTGCAGCGTCGCTATCAGAAGGTCGTCGAGGAATCGCCGGCGCCCGCGCTGTCGGCCCACACGCGCGATGCGCTGCACGGCGCGGCCGTGGCGTTCGCCCGCGCGATCGGCTACCGCAACCTGGGAACCGTCGAGTTCGTCGTCGATGCCGTCACCGAGGAGTTCTTCTTCCTCGAGATCAACTGCCGGATCCAGGTTGAGCATCCGGTCAGCGAGGCCGTGACCGGGCGGGACCTCGTCGCCCTCCAGCTCCAGATCGCCGACGGCCGACCGCTCGGATTCACGCAGGAGGACGTCTCGATCGCCGGCCACGCGATCGAATGCCGGCTGAACGCCGAGGACGTGACGCAGGGCTTCCAGCCGTCCCCGGGCACGCTGACGCTGTTCAGCGTGCCCGAGCATCGGGGCTGCGCGTCGACACGCATTGCCAGCCCGGCGCGGTCGTGCCGCCGTACTACGACTCTCTGCTGGCGAAGCTGATCGCGCACGCGCCGGATCGCGACGGGGCGATCGCGATCCTGCTGGAGGTGCTCGACGACGTCGACGTCGAGGGCGTGGAGACGAACCGCAGCCTGCTCGTCAGCGTGCTCGGACATCCGGACTTCGCCGCGGCGACGGTCACGACCGACTGGCTCGAGCGCGCGCTGGCATGAGTCGCGACATCGCGTACATCGACACGACGGTGCGGGACGGCAATCAGAGCCTGTGGAGCGCGACGGGTCTGACGACGCCCGACGTGCTCGCGATCGCGCCGACGATCGACCGCGTCGGCTACCACGCGCTCGACTTCACCTCGAGCACGCACATGGCCGTGTCCGTGCGCTTCCATCGTGAGGATCCGTGGGAGCGACTGCGCCTCGTCAGCGCCGCGATGCCGAGCACCCCGCTCGGCATCATCACGACCGGGATGCGGTTCATCTCCTGGGTGCCGGCGGACGAGGAGGTGATGCGGCTCTCGTTCAAGCTCTGCGTCCGCAACGGGATTCGCCGGATCCAGATCGCCGAGCCGTCGAACGATCCGGAGCGGCTGCGACGGCTGGCCGCGATGGCGCGGGCCGAGGGCGCCGAGGAGGTCGTGATCGGGCTCACGTATTCGATCAGCGACGTCCACACCCACGACTACTACGCCGAGCGGGCGGCGGCGCTGGCCGACTGCCGGGACATGGACCGGCTCTACCTGAAGGATCCCGGCGGGCTGCTCACGCCGGACGCCGTGCGCGAGTTGGCGCCGCCGCTGCTGGCGGCCGCCGGCACCCGACCGCTCGAGCTGCACAGCCATTGCACGATCGGACTCGCGCCGTACGTGTATCTGGAAGGCGTGAGGGCCGGCTTCGGCGTCGTTCACACCGCGTGCGGACCGCTGTCGCGCGGGACCTCGCAGCCGGACGTCCTGAACACCGTGCGCAACCTCGGGGCGGCCGGCTACGGGCATGCGCTTGACCTCGACGCGGCGGCCGCCAGCGCCGCCCACTTCAGCGAGGTCGCCCGGGTCAAGGGGCTGGCGCCCGGGGCCCCGCGGGAGTTCGACGGGGTCTACTACACCCATCAGCTGCCCGGAGGGATGGTCAGCACCACGCGCCGGATGCTCGAGGAGCTCCGTCGCCCGGAGCTGTTCGAGGCCGTGCTCGAGGAGGTCGCCCGGGTGCGAGCCGAGATGGGCTACCCGATCATCGTCACGCCCGTCTCGCAGTTCATCGCCACCCAGGCGGCACGGAACGTCATCGACGGTGAGCGGTGGGTGAACGTGTCCGATGAGACGGTGCGCTACTTCCTCGGGCACTACGGACCACCACCGGCGCCCGTCGATCCCGACGTCGCCGAGCGCGTGCTGTCACGGCCGCACGCGGCGCAGCTGCGCGAACTGCAACCGATCACGCTCGAGGGCGCCCACGAGCGGTTCGGGTCGCGGATCTCCGAGGAGGAACTGCTGCTGCGGCTCACGATGCCCGAGGAGCAGGTCGACGCGATGGTGGCGGCGCGCGGACGGCCGGCGCCCCCGGCGGCCGCTCGGCCCGGCCGCGCCCCGCTCGTGACGCTGCTTGAGGAGATCGCCCGGCGCGAGTCGATCACCCACTTCGAGCTCGTCAAGGACGACGAGAGGGTGCTCTGGCGCCGTGGGTGAGGCTCTGGCGCTCGATCACGTTCGCGGGTTCGTGTTCGACATCGACGGCACGCTCGTGCACCGTGGCGCGGACGGACGCGCGCGTCCCCAGCCGGGCGCGGTCGAGGTGCTCGAACGCGTGCGCGCGTCCGGGCGCCGGCTCGTGCTGTTCACGAACGGCAGCCACGTGCCGTCGGCGCATGATCGCGCGCGGCCTGCGCGACGACGGACTTCCGGTCGCCGACGACGAGGTCCTCACGCCGGTCGACAGCGCCACGGCGTACCTGCTGCGCCGGCACCGGTCCTCGGCGGTGCAGCTGTTCGCGTCCGGACGCGTGCGCGAGTGGATGGTCGCCGCCGGCGTCACCGTCACCGACGGCGAGGACGCGGGCGCCGTGTTCATCGCGCACGTCGACCAGGTCGACTTCGCCGCGCTCGAGCGTGCCGCACGCGCGGTGACGACCGGCGCGCCGCTGCTGACCGGCAGCTATGTCCGCGGGTACGCGGGCGCGAACGGGATCATCTTCAGCCGCGGCGCGATGACCACCGCCGCGATCGCGAAGGTCACCGGCGCGCGGCCCGCGGGTGCTCGGCAAACCGTCCCGCGCCGCGCTCGGCGAGGTCAGTCGCCGCCTTGGGGTGAACACGAGCGAGGTGGCGGTGATCGGAGACGACCTGGGGATGGACATCGCGCTCGGCCGCATGGGTGGCGCCACGACCGTGCTCGTGCGCAGCGGCATCAGCGGCAACGTCGTCCTCGACGACGTGCCCGCCGCGCGCCGCCCCGACGCGGTCATCGACACCGTCGCCGACCTGCTCGATCGGCTCTGACCCATCGGGGGAGTGTGATCGGGGAGCCCGCGGGGGAGCGGTTGGGGCGATCGATTTGGGCGAACGCCACCGTATATCGTGGCGATGGCCGCAAGGGTTCCAGTGTCTAGCTCGGCGCGCCCGTTCTGCAGCGCCCGCCACACGCGCTCGCCGTTGACCGGCATGTCGATGTGCCGGACGCCGAACGGCGCCAGCGCGTCGATCACCGCGTTGTGTACGGCCGGCGTGGCGCCGATCGTCCCCGACTCGCCGATGCCCTTGGCGCCGAGCGGGTTGACCGGCGTCGGCGTCTCCATCTCGACGAGCTCGAACGACGGCAGCTCCGTCGGTCCGGGGAAGCCGTACGTCACGAGGTTGGCGTTCTGGGGGTTGCCGTGCTCGTCGTAGGTGACCTCCTCGTAGAGCGCCTGGGCGATGCCGGCCGCGAGCCCACCGTGCACCTGACCCTCCGCGACGAGCGGGTTGATGATCCGGCCGGCGTCATCGAGCGCGACGATCCGTTCAAGCGTCACCGCACCGGTCTCCGTGTCGACTTCGACGACCGCCAGGTGCGCGCCGAACGGGAAGGTCGGCTGCTCGGCGGTGAAGTCGATCTCGGCGCGCAGCTCGGAGAGCGCCTCACGCTGCTCGAGCCGAGCCGCCAGCTCCGACCAGCTCAGCGCGGGCTCCGGCGCACCGGCGACGTGGAACCGCCCCTTCTCGAGGTCGAGCAGCATGTCGTCCGGATTCGCCTCGAGCTCGTCGGCGGCGAGCCGCTTGGCGCGCTCGACCACGGCCTCGGAGGCCTCGGCCGCGGCAGCTCCGCCGATCTGCGTCGACTTCGATCCGTACGTACCGGTTCCGCGGGCGACCGCGTCGGTGTCGCCCTCGATCACCGAGATCTTCTCGAGCGGGAGTCCGAGGCGCTCGGCCGCGATCTGCGCAAACGTCGTCTCGTGGCCCTGCCCCTGCGACTGCGATCCGCTGCGGACGATCGCCATCCCGTCGGCGGTGATCTCCACCGCGCCGAACTCCGTTTCGTTGATCCCGTTGGTGATCTCGACGTACGTGCTCAGACCGATCCCGAGCTGCTTCGGGTCACCGCTGCGCCGGCGCGCCTCCTGCTCCTCGCGCAGCGCGCCGTAGTCCGCTCGCTCGAGCACCCGGTCGAGCGCGGTCGCGTAGTCGCCGCAGTCGTAGTGCGCTCCTGCCGCGGTCTGGTACGGGAACGCGTCCTTGGCGATGAAGTTCCGGCGTCGGACCTCGGCCGGATCGAGCGACACCTCGGCGGCGAACATGTCGATCACACGCTCGAGCATCTGTGTCGCCTCGGGCCGGCCCGCGCCACGGACCGGACCGGTCGGGGTCGTGTTCGTGACGACGGCGGTCACGTTGGCCTCGATCTTCGGGATCGCATAGACGCCACTGGCCATCATCGCCGTCAGGTTGGCGAGAAACGCCCCGATACCGGGATAGGCGCCCGGCGTCCTGGAGGATGTCGAGCCGCAGCGCGGACACGCGGCCGTCGCGGCTGCCGCCGACCTCGAATGCGATCCGCTGTGCCCGTCCCTGGTGCATCGCGACGAGGTTCTCGCTGCGTGTCTCGGTCCAGCGAATCGGCTGACCCGTGGCGCGAGCGAGCCACGCAAGGATGACGTCCTCGACCGCGAGCCCCTTGCCGCCGAAGCCGCCGCCGACGTCAGGCGCCACGACCCGCACCTGCTCGGGCTCCAACCCGAGGAGCAGGCCGAGCACCATCTTGTCGGTGTGCGGCGTCTGCGTCGACAGCCAGATCGTCAGGCGGCCGTCGTCGCCGAACGTCGCGAGCGTCGCCCGCGGCTCCAGCGGGCAGGCGGCGAGCCGCTGGGAGACGATCTGGCCACGGATGACCACCTCGCAGCCGTCGAGCAGCTCGCCGGATCGGGCGCCTCCGGCGGATGCCGGAGGCAGACGTTGCTGCCGATTCGATTCGAACAGCAGGACCTCGTCGCGCAGCGCGCTCTCGATGTCCGTCACCACCGGCAGCGGCTCGTACTCGACGTCGACGAGCTCGGCCGCGTCCGCCGAGCCGGCCCGCGTCGGTGCGAGCACGACGGCGACGATGTCGCCGGCGAACCGCACCTTCTCGGAGGCGAGGAACGGACGGAACATCCGCTCGTCGATCCCGACGAACGGCGGCGCGGGGTCGACGGCGAGACCGACGTCCGCCGGCCGTGAACACGCGCGCGCCCGGCACCTCGGCGGCCGCTGAGCGGTCGATCGAGCCGATCCGGGCGTGGGCCCACGGCGAGCGGACGAAGGTCGCGTGCAGCGCACCCTCGATCGCGACGTCATCGACGTACTGTCCGCGCCCCGTGAGGAACCGAGGGTCCTCCTGGCGACGCACTCGCTGGCCGATCACGCTCGCCATCGGTGCGGACACTAACCGGACCGAGGCCTGGCGCACGACATACGACCTTGTGCCCGGCTCTAGGTCTCCGCGCGCCGATTCCCTTGCCGTTCCGCGCATCGTCGACCCCGGGCGGCAGACTTGGGCTCAGCGGTGCGCCGAGACCCAGGCGACGGAGCCGGCGTCGACGGGCAGCGCGACGCCGGTGACGAACGATGCCTCATCCGAGCACAACCACACGACGGCCGCGGCGACCTCCTTCGGGTCGCCGAACCGCGTCATCGCCTGCGGAGCGAGGATCTCCTGCTGGCGTTCGGGCGGCTGTTCGGACATCAGCGGCGTCATGATCGCGCCCGGGCACACGGCGTTGACCCGGATGCCGTCGTTGGCGTATTCCACGGCGGCGTTCTTCGTCAGGCCCAGGATCCCGTGCTTGCTCGCGGTGTAGGCGCTCAGCATCGTCACGGCGCGCAGCCCGGCGTTCGACGACGTGTTGACGATCGCGCCGGCGCGCTGCTTGCGCATCTGGCGGATCTGGTGCTTCATTCCGAGGAATGTCCCTCGCAGATTGACCGCGATCACCCGGTCGAAATCCTCGTCGGAGGTCTCGTGCAGCAGGTGGTGGACGCCGATCCCGGCGTTGTTGTGGGCGAAGTCAAGCCGATCGAAGCGGCGCACGGCGTGGGCGACGAGCGCCTCGTTGTCGGCCGCGCTGGAGACGTCACATGCGACGAACTCGGCCTCGCCACCGACGGCACGGATCTCCTGCACGGTCTGCTCGCCGCCCGTCCGCGCCGATTCCAGGTCGGCCACGAGCACCACCGCGCCCTCGGCCGCGAATCGCACCGCGCACGCGCGGCCGATGCCGCTCGCGGCGCCGGTGACGAGCCCCACCTTCCCTGTCATCAGGCCAGCCATGGTGCGAGCCTATCCCGAGCCCGCACATGACGTCGACCGTGAACTCCCAGGACGAGATTCTCAGGCAGGGCGGGGCTGACACCGCAGACGCTCTACGACGAGCTGACCGACGGCTGCACGCGGTCGTTGCGCCTCGAGCCGCTGCTGCACGCCGCCGCGGAGCGCGTGCCGGGTCTCGTGCCCACGGTCGCGGAGATGAGCGTCGAGCGCGCGCGCCCGCTCGCCGACAAGCACGGACTCGAGCTGGCCCAGGGCCTACTCACCGCGCAGTTCCTGGCCACGCCGACGGACCGGTCGACATCTGCTCGAGGCGATGCTCGAGCCGACGCCGGAGGCGCTTGAGCTGATCGGCGAGTTTCAGGCCTCCGGCTTCGTCGACCTCGGCCCGGTGCTTCTCACGCGCCGGAACAAGGCCGGGATCCTTGAGCTGCGCAACCCGCGTCACCTCAACGCCGAGGATGGTTGGACGCTCGGCCCCACCGAGACGGCCGTCGACCTGGTTCTGCTCGACCCCGCGATCGAGGTCGGCGTGTTTCCGGGGCGGGCCGGTCGATCACCCGCGCTACGGCGGCGAGCGTGTTTTCGGCGCCGGCATCAACCTCACACTCCTCTACCAGGGGCAGATCGACTTCCTGTTCTACCTCGTGCGGGATATGGGGTACGTCAACAAGATCTTCCGCGGCGTGCGACAGCCCGGAGGGCTCGATCGAGAAGCTCTGGATCGCCGCGGTCGAGCGCTACGCGATCGGTGGCGCCTGCCAGCTGCTGCACGTCGTCGATCACGTCATCGCCACGCGCGGGGCGCGTCTCTATCTGCCGGCGCGCAAGGAGGGGATCATCCCGGGCGCGTCCAACCTCCGGCTGCCGCGCTTCGTCGGTGACCGTGCCGCGCGGCAGGCGATCCTCTCCGGCCGCGAGTGGGAGGCGGGAGAGCCCGACGCCAGCCTGCTGTGCGATGAGGTCGTGGACCCGGCCGAGATGGACGCCGCGATCGAGGCCCGCATCGCGGCCCTGACCAGCTCGGGCCTGATCAACGCAGCCGCCAATCGGGCGGCGATGCGGGCGGGCGCCGAGCCGCTGGATCTGTTCCGCGAGTACATGGCCACCTACGCGCGTGAGCAGGCGTACTGTCATCTCAGCCCCGCACTGGTGCAGAATCTGGAGCGCCACTGGAATGCCGACAAGCGCCGCGTCTAGGACGGGATCGCCCCGCACGCGACCGCGCCGAGACGATGGCACGCGCGGAGCTCGAGGCGCTGCAGCTGGCCCGTCTGAGGCAGACCGTCGGGCGCGTCCTCGCCGCGCAGCCCGCCGGCGCCGAGCGCCTCGCCGCGGCCGGGTGGATGATCCGTCCGCGCTCACGTCGCTGCAGGATCTGGCGGACGTGCCGTTCATGACCAAGGACGACCTCCGCCGGCATTACCCGATCGGTCTGCTCGCGGTACCGAGAGATCAGGTCGTCCGGATCCATGCGTCGAGCGGGACCCACGGCAAGCCGACGGTCGTCGCCTACACCCGCGCCGATCTTGAGAACTGGACCGAGCTGATGGCCCGGTGCATGTCGATGACCGGCGTGCGCGCCGGGATGGTCATCCACAACGCCAACGGCTACGGGCTGTTCACCGGTGGCCTCGGGTTCCACCAGGGCGGTGAGCGCCTCGGCGCGACCGTCGTGCCCGCGTCGGGTGGATTCACCGCGCGCCAGGCGACGCTGCTGCGTGACCTCGGCGGCGGACGTGCTCGTGAGCACGCCGTCATATGCCCTGGCGATCGCTCAGGCGCTGAGCGAGGAGGACGACGACGAGCCGCGCGGCTCGAACCTGGCGCTCGGGCTGTTCGGCGGTGAGCCGTGGACGGAGGCGATGCGGAGTCAGATCGAGCAGGCGCTCGGGCTGACCGCGTTCAACTTCTACGGGCTGTCGGAGATGTGCGGGCCCGGTGTGGCCGCGGAATGTCCCGCGCGTGACGGGCTGCACGTCCAGGAGGACCACTTCCTCGTCGAGGCGGTCGATCCGGTGAGCGGCGCGGTGCTGGAGCCGGGGTCGGAGGGCGAGCTCGTGTTCACGACGCTGACCAAGGAGGCGCTGCCGCTGATCCGTTACCGCACGCGTGACATCGGGACCGTCATCGTCGAGCCCTGCGCTTGCGGACGGACGACCGCGCGGCTCGTCGGGCTGCGCGGTCGCCATGACGACATGCTGATCGTGCGAGGGGTCAACCTGCATCCGTCGACGGTCGAGCATCTGTTGCTGAGCGTCGACGGCACCTCGCCGCACTACCGCCTCATCCTGGAACGGCGAGGACCGCTGGATGAACTGACGCTCGAGTTCGAGCCGGTGCCCGGACACGATCCCGCGCCGCTGGCGGAGCGCGTCGGCCACGTCCTGCGTGAGCACACCGGTCTGCGCATCGGCGTCTCGGTCGTCGAGCTCGGCAGCATCCCGCGCAGCGTCGGCAAGGCGTCCCGGATCGACGACCGCCGGCGGTAGTCGCGCCGACGCGCCGGCACCGTCGGACGGGGGCAACGACTGCGGCTAACTGTTGGCCGAGGCCTCGGCCGCGATCGCTACGTGGCGCTCTCGCTCGGCGTGACACCGAACTCGCGCTTGAACACGCGCGAGAAGTGGGCGGCGTCGCAGAACCCCCAGCGGAACGCGATCTCGGTCACCGACCCGCCGTTGGGGCGCTGCAGATCCTCGCGGCAGCGCGCGAGCCGCTCGGTGCGGACGAGCGTCGCCACCGAGGCGTCGGTGTCCTCGAACAGGGCGTGCAGCGCGCGCACCGACATGGCGTAGGCGAGCGCGATCGAGGCCGGCCCGAGCGCGGCATCCTGCAGGTGCGTGCGCACGTAGCGACGGATATCAGCCCGCAGCGCGGTACGCTCCGCCGCGCGATTCGTCGGCAGGCGCGGCTCGACCGCGGCCCTGAGCAACTCGAGCGCCGCGTTCGCTGCCGCGATGCGCGCACCCGTCTCCAGCTGCGGCAGCTCGAGCGCCAGCGCGTTCATGTAACGGACGAGCAGGCGAGCCGGGCCGTCGCGGTCCAGTGCGGGGAGCGCGTCCGCTTCGGCGAGGCGCGGGCAGAGCGCAAGCACGTCGTCACGGGGGAACATCAGCGTGCGCTTGTAGAACGGTTCGACGATCTCGACCTCGGTCGGCTGCAAGCCATCCCACAGCACGACATCGCCCGGCTGCAGCGCGACCTCACGGTTGCGCTCGCGGACGAGCTCGACCCCCTTGCACACGAACTGGAATCCGAGGATGTTCTCGTTCCCGGCGGGGGTGCTCATCCCGCCACGATGGAGGCCGAGAAACGGTGATGCCGCGCAATCGACGAGCATCAGGTCGCCCAGGCGGCGCCGCATCACGGCACCCTGGAACTCGACCGGCGTCCGCGCTGTCTCACGCACCTCGAACGCGATGTGCGTGGCCGCGAGGATCTCCCCCCACGACTCGAGGCGGTGCTGCACACTCGCGCCGTGCGCGCGCCATCGCTCGGGTTCGCGAAACCGCGGACCGAGCGGCTCCGGGCCTTCGAGCGCCCCAGCCAGTCCCTGTTCTCCACTCATCGATTCCCTCTCGGACGAATCGTCCGAATCAGAGGCTCATGCTAGTGCAGACGGTGGTCCGGGTGGGGAGGCACCCGGGCGCCGGCGGCGCGCGCGGCGCCGTCGGCGGCGCGGCGCTCGGACGCCAGGGCGACGAAGGCGTCGAGTGCCGCCGGGTCGGCCAGCGAGTCGCGGCTGGCCACCTGCTCCACGGGATCCCCGCGGAGGATCCGCTTGACCGGCGACTCCAGCTTCTTGCCGGTGAGCGTGCGTGGGATCGCCGGCACGACGAAGATGCCGTCCGGCACGTGTCGCGGTGAGAGCTCACTGCGCAGCGCCGTCGCGATCCGTCGGCGCAGCGATTCGTCGACGACGGTGCCGTCGGCGGCGACGACGAACAGCAACAGTTCGCCCGCGCCGCCGCCGGGGTCCTCGAGGTGGACGACGAGTGCGTCGATGACCTCCGGCAGGTCCTCGATCACGGCGTAGAACTCGCCGGTCCCGAGTCGCACGCCGCCGCGATTGAGCGTTGCGTCCGAGCGCCCGGTGAGCACGCAGCTCCCGCTCGGCGCGAACCGGATCCAGTCACCCTGGCGCCAGACACCGGGATACCGGTCGAAGTACGAGCTCCGATAGCGACTGCCGTCGGCGTCGCCCCACAGTCCCACGGGCATCGACGGCATCGGCTTGGTGATCACGAGCTCACCGAGCTCATCGACGACCGCCTGCCCGTCGACGTCGAACGCGTGCGCGTCCACGCCCAGGCATGGCCCGGAGATCTCGCCCTCATACACGGGTTGAGCGAAGGACCCGGACACGAGCCCGGTGCACACGTCGGTGCCCCCCGAACCATTGATCAGCACAAGCTCCGGCGGCAGTTGCTCGTAGACGTAGCGATATCCCTCCGCCGGCAACGGCGATCCCGCCGTGCACAACGCCCGGAGCGAGCGCAGGTCACATTCCTCGCCCAGCCGGAGACCGGCCTTGCGACAGGCCATCAGGTACGGCGGGCTGACACCCATGACCGTCGGCTGAAGCTCCTCGGCGAGCCGCCATTGCTGCAGCAGGTCAGGCCAGGTCGGATCTCCGTCGAGCATCACGATCGAGCTTCTGAGCAGCAGCGCCGAAACCAGCGCGTTCCACATCATCCACGCCGTGGTCGAGAACCACAGCAGCCGCCCACCGGGCTTCAGGTCCCAACCGAGTCCCTGGTTCTTGTGATGCTCGACGAGCTGTCCCCCGTGGCCGTGAACGATCGCCTTCGGCAGTCCCGTCGTCCCCGAGGAGAACAGGACGTACAGGGGATGATCGAACGCCACTGGCTCGAACTCGAGCGGCTCGGCGTTGCGGGTCAGGTCCTCCCAGTTCGTCGCGTCCGGCAGCTCCGCCTCTCCGTAGGGAACCCAGACAACGTGTTCGATGCTCGGGATGCGCGCCCGGATCGTTGCCACCTCAGCGCGTCGGTCGACGTATCGGTCGCGATAGCCGTAGCCGCCGACGGCGAGCAGCACGCGCGGCTCGATCTGGGCGAAGCGATCGACAACGCTGCGCGCGCCGAACTCCGGAGCGCACGCGGCCCAGATCGCACCGAGGCTGGCCGTGGCGATGAACGCCGCCAGCGTTTCTGGGATGTTCGGGAGGTAGGCAACGACCCGGTCACCGGGCTGCACGCCGAGCCGCTGCAGACCAGCGCGAACCCGGCCCGCGAGCTCCCGCAGTTCGCCGAAGGTGAGTTCGACCGGCGGGCGCGTTTGCGAGCGGGCGACGACCGCCGAGCGGTCCGCGTCGTCCTCACCGCCAAGAAGATGCTCGGCGTAGTTGAGACGGGCGCCGCTGAACCACTTCGCGCCCGGCATCGTCGGCGATTCGAGCACGCGGTCGTACGGCGTGTGCGCGCGAATCCCGAAGAAGTCCCAGATCGATGCCCAGAAGCCCTCCAAGTCGTCAACCGACCACCGCCACAGCTCGTCGTAGGAACCGAAAGTGCGGCCACGCTCACGCCCGAGCCAGGTCATGTACCGCCCGATCTCGGTGCTCGTCGCAAGATCTGCGGGTGGACTCCAGAGGATGTCTCCGATCATCGGCAGGTCTCCGAGGTGGGCATCACGGCGAGATCATGGGGGAGGCATCCCGAGCAACGCCAGGTACCGAGCAACCGCCTCGGCCCGGTTGGCGACATGGAGTTTGCGCAGAACGCTGTTGACGTGAAACTTGACGGTACCGTCCGACAGAACGAGCTCGCCGGCGATCGCCCGGTTGGTAGCGCCATCGACGAGCAGCCGTAGCACCTCGAGCTCGCGCCGCGTGAGCAGCCCGGCGAACACGACGCGATCGTCTCGGCCCTCTGAGGGCGAGTCGGCGTCGAACGGCTCCGGCGGCGGCAGTGGGGCGGGCGGACGTGTTCCCAGGTTGATCGGTGTCGCGGTGAGGAGGTCGGAACGGGCCCGGGCCCACTCCAGGAACTGCCGCATCTGATCACGCTCCTGCCTGAGGGTCCGTCGCAGGCTGGCGGTTTCATATGCCTGCACGAGACCACTGGCGAACTCCCACAGGACATCGCGATCGAGAACGTCGACGGGCGCGTCGGGTCCGCGGTCGGCGTGAATGACGCCGACGACGTTCGACCCGATCAGGAGCGGTGCCGCCGCGTACGCTCGCCAGCCCATCAATTCCGCCAGTCGCCGGTCGACCCGGGGGTGAGCGCGAGCGTCGAGGACGATCGTCGCCCGTCGGCGGCGCAAGAGCTCCGTCTCGATCAGCGGGTGCTCGAGGCGCACCGGCGCGCTTCGGAGTTGCTCGACAACCCTGGCGGCGGCGGCCGGGTCACCCTCGAAGCAGGCGGCCTCCGGGACGATCGTGCCGTCGCGGACCACGCTGAGGACGGCACGGCGGAACGTCGAAGAGGCACACAACACCGTCGGCGCCCGGCCCAGCATCGCGGCCGGCGATGTGATCTCGCGCAGCTCGGCAACGGCCGCCTGTGCCCGCGCGAGGGATTCGAAGCGGGCCTGGAAGCGTCCCCGCAGACGCTCGAGCGCGAGCTCGTGGTCGGTCTGCCCCGGATCGGACTCCGCGGACAGGTGCTCCCGCAGCACCGTGGCCGCGCTGCGCAGCCGGGTGAGATCGTCGGCAGCGGCCGGATCGATTTCGGTGCCGAGGAGGCGTTCCGCGTCGGCGATGGTCTGCGCGACGCGATGGTGCAGCCGCTCGCCGAGCGGACCTGAGAAGACCTCCGGAAGCTCGGTGGCGGTGCTCATCGACCGGCTCCGCTGCCCCGCGCGTACCGCGACACCGCGTCCGCCCGGCTCGTTGCACCCAGCTTGCGCAGGATGTTCTTGACGTGGTACTTCACGGTGCCGACGCGGACGACGAGCGCGTTGGCGATCGCCTGGTTGGTGCGGCCCCGGGCCATCAGTCGCAGCACCTCGAGCTCGCGCGGTGTCAGCGCCTCCCGGGTGGTGCGGCGCGAGGTGGTGTCCGCCGTTGCGATCGCCGGCGCGGCGGCATCCGCGGCGAGGCGCCCGAGCCGTCCCGACATCCACTGCACCGCCGCCTGGAGCTCGGTCCGATGGCGTCGCAGCGTGTCCCGCAGCGCGGCACGCTCAAACGTGGCTGCGAGCCCGTCACAGAAGCGGTTCAACACCTCGTCGTCGAGCTCGTCGAGCATGCGGCCGCTCGCGGCCGTGTCGGCGTGCAGCAGCCCGATGGTGTCCGCGCCGACGGCGATCGGGGCGACGACGTAGCACGGCCATCCGAACACGTCGGCCAGCAGCGCGGGTGTGCGCTGTCGCGCTGATGCAACGGTGACGCGTGCGGCGACGCGTCGCCGCGCCACGTCGGCCTCGATCAGCGGGTAGTCGAGGACGACGGGATTGCGCTGCAGCCGTTCGACGATCGCCTGTGCTCCCGGCTCCGGCTCGCGCGTCCATAGGGCGTACGCGCACATCTCATTGTCGAGGACTTTGCTGATCAGCACGCGGTCGAACTGTGATCCGTGGCCCAGTTCCTCCGCGGCGCGGTGGAGTATGCCGTCAGGCGTGCCGACCTCGCCAAGTCGTCTGACGGCGTCACCGACGCGCTCCACAGCGTCGGAACGGCGAACGTACTCCAGCTCAATGATCTCGCGCTCGAGCTGACGGCAGGCGGCCAGCGCGCGTTGCAGTCCCTGACGATCGCGCACCTGCTCGGTTGCCGCACGCGTGCTCACCGGCGTCGAAGCTATCAGTGCAGGGGCCCCCACAAGCAAGCCTGTCGGCCACGGCGGCCGCGGGCCGGCGGCGCGCTACGGTGGACGGATCGAGCAGCGAATACCGGGCCGCGGCCTGCTGGCCGACACAGCTGATCGCGAACGGCCGCCCCGCCTCCTCGAGCGCGCGCCAGGCCGGTGCGGCGTGCTCGCGCGCGACGAGGGCGAGCGCCCGGCGCGGTGACTCGAGCAGCCAGCTCACGTCCACCGGGCCGATGCGGGCCGACGGAGAAGGGTGCGACCCGCCGAGGATCTCCAGCCTCGCCATAGACCCCGAGCGCCGCCAAGATGTTGGGCGTGGCGCGGCCGATCAGCTCGATCGCGGTCCAGGTGTGCGAACAATCATTGAGGGCGACGACCCATGCCGACGCGCCTGCAGGCGAAGCTCCTCCCACAGTCGCTTCCCGCGGGCCGGTTCACAGATCGCGATCGCCCGGTCCGCGTCGGCCCGGCACCACCAGGTCGTCGACCGCTGCGCCACCCCGCCGACGGCGAGGTCGGTCCCGGCGAGGCGAACGAGAACGCGCGCCGATCCGCTCGGCCGGACCCTCGAGCACCAGCTTCGTCAGCTCGGAGCGGTCAACGAGCCCGACCGCCCTGAGGCAGACCGCCAGCTCGCCGGCGGCAGATCCGAAGTTGAGGACGGTCAACCGCCCCTCGTGTTCGGCGACAGACGGCTCCCGCCTGACGCAGGATCGATGCGAAAGCGTCCTCGTTCCGAGCAACCGTCGACACGGAAGCGACGATAACCGGACGCTGTCTGGCGGCGCCCTATCCCTTTTGGAAGAGTTTCCCGACCGATCGGGAGGTGAATCGATGCCGGAAGGGATCGGTCTCGGCAGACCGTGCCAGACCTATCCGAATGGACAGGACAATTAGGCGATGTGGGAGTGGCGTCGCGCTCGTGCGAGCGAGAAGGTGTGAACGGGCGGACGTGCCGCCATCGATCTGGAAGGAGAGCGGGGACCTTGAGGACCACCGACGTGAACCGGGTCGGCACCGTGGACGCCGACCGGCACAGCGATCCCTACGCCCGGTTGATCGAGCTGATCACCGCGGAGGAATGCGTGATCATGGACGGCGCGGTCGGAACTGAGCTGTTCGATGTCGCCGGCCAACCGCCGGACGTCGAGGAGCACCTCTGGGGAGTGACGGCGATCCTCGACGCTCCCGCCAAGGTCGCCGACGTGCATCGCCGCTACGTGGAGATCGGGTGCGACCTCGTCTCGACGAACACGTGGGGGTTGCCGACCGCCCTGCGCGAAGGGTCACTGTGGGAATCGGCGGGGTCGGTGCACTGGATGGATGTCGCGCGCGAGGCGGTGCGGCTCGCA
>CAWEYQ010000050.1:0-72672 GCA_963813265.1 uncultured Solirubrobacterales bacterium
CATAGCCGGAATGAAACGAGTCGACGAACCCGAGGTTGTCCGTACTTGATCCGTATGGCCACGAGCCATCCGATGCCTGGGCGGCGAGTGTGGGCACAAGTGCCAACTCCGGGACGGGGTCATCGGGAATGCAGCGCCTTACGAGTGCGGCCCCAAGCAGATTCGCGTTATGTATCAGGACCGTGCTGCCTGGGTGGTAGGCGAAGAACTGAGAGTCCGGGAACCACAGCACCTCCCGCACCCATTGTGCGGCCAGCCGTGCCCGCTCGGCGTATCGCTCGACGCCCAGCGCATCTGCTGCATCCTGGAACCCGGTCGCCGCGAAGGCGGTGACGACGATGTTCGGGCTGCCCGCCGGATAGAAACTCCAACGAGTCTGCATGTCCCACCAGTACCCCCACGCGGCATCTCCCGCGGACCGATCGGAATCGAGCGTGTCCAACGCATCGAGCGCAAGCGCACGATAGCGCTCGTCGCCGCTGAGCTGCCACAAGCGCACCGCTGAGGAAGCGAAGAGCCCGAGCGCTTTGGGAATCAATGGGTGCCGCCTGCGGTATAGCTGCCGTATGTCGACCGGTGCCCGGACGTGCAGCTGCATGATCGCCTGCCGCCGGAGCTTCCCCCCAACCAGCGGGCGCGGCCGAATTCCACCACAGGCCGTCGAATGGATCCGCGCCGCGCCAACGGCGCCCGCAAGCAGCGGATGTCAGACGAAATGCTGCGTCGGCTGCAGCCTCTGAGCGCCACGGCAGATTCTGGCCTTCGACGTGACTCGGAGGGCACATCCGCGCGCTCAGTCTAAACGCCGAGGCGGCACTTCGGCGTCATCTCGACTTCAGCGCTCGTGTCGTCGCACGACACGCCGAGGATTCCGTTCGAGCGATGAGCCGCTTGGAAGCGCTGATTCCGCCGCCTCGCTGGCTGCTGAAGCTCAGCCGGCGGGTGAGGATCGAGAAGGGACCACGGGTCTGGCCCGAGTCGCGAGCCGTACCGTGCGGTGAGTGAAGCGGGCCGACGCCGCGTCGATCTCACGTTTGCCCGCCCCCGCCCAACGGCCGCGGCCGTTCTGACCCCACCCCGCCCCCAGTACCGAAGCGTGGTCTCTCCCGCGTCCCTCGGGTCATGCGCGCCCGCTGTGTGTTGACTCTTGGGACGCACTGTTGAGCGCATGGATCGGCGAAATCAGCGCGACACGCGCTCAAGCCGTGCGAGCAAGAACTCACTCGTTGCCGCAAGTTGATCGAGATTGCGTGGGTGACGCACAGCGAGTTAGGAAGCGTCATCAGGTCACTCAGGGATCGCTAGGATCGGCGGGCTGAACCCTGAGCGCGAGGTTGCCGAGCAGGACAGCCGGTCGCTCTCCTGCCGGCACGACCGCGAAGCGCCTTTCGCCCCACGCCAACGAGATCCATCCTGCGATGGGGACCTCGGGCTCTACCAGACCTGCATGGAGACGCCACCGTTCCCTCACGCCCACCACGCCGAGTGCATCTCCGACCCCGAGAGTCATTGCCGACTCACCCCGCAGGTCTATGCATCGCGGCCCTGCCAGTCCGTGGTCGTCCCGCATGACGAGGACGTCATCGGTGAGGATCGGGATTCCTGCCATCGCCATCGAGGCAAGGAGCGAGCTCTTCCCGGCGCCCTTGGGCCCGAGGACGGCCCACGCCCGTCCATGCATCACGAATGCTCCGGCGTGGAAGCTGTGCAGACCGTGCCACCTGGCCACGACGCTGGCTGTAGACGCGAGGTGTGGATGGACGACTTCGCGGTCAGTGGGCAGCGACGGCAGGTGGAGCGTCGCACTGTTGCTGCGTCGGTCGACATCCACCCAGCCGGTGGGTTGCGACCAAACTCGTGCGCGTCGATCATCCAGATACTCCTCGGGCCGGCCTTCGCCCAACCGACGCTGGACATGCCAATCGACCCAGCTCCGTGGTCCGGGAATCAGCAAATCGGACGCTCCCTCCAGATCAGGCAGGCAAAGGCCGTACGCTCCCAGCCGGGCGTGCCCGCCGGCCCGATCCGGGCTCGGACTTGATTCGAAGCTGTCAGGGCGCACCTTGCTCCGGAACCCATGCTACGAGGTAGCCGCACGTCATCGAGCTGGGGGACTGCGCTCGCCGGCACGAGCAACCGTCCGCTACGCTCTCATTTCGTGGGAGCCGCTCAACCAGGTAGGGCCCACGCGAGAGCGCGTGACGCGACGCTCCAGCTTGACGAGGGCCGGTGGATATGGCGCGAGATTGAGGGCGAGGTGATCGTCCTCGACAGGCGCACGTGGACGTATCTGGGCATCAATCTCTCGGGAGCACTGTTGTGGGAGGAGATAGCCCAAGGCACTACGCTGCCGGCGTTGGTGGACCGGCTGTGCGACACCTATGGGGAAGTCGCGAGGAAGCGTCACAGGACGCAAACGATTTTCTGTCAGCACTCCGAGCTCACGAGCTCGTGAACGTAGTCGATCACGAGTGAGCCGGGCTGGCAGGGCAGCAGATGCTTGCCATTCGCGCTGTGACCCGCTCGTTCGGTGGCCGCCAGGTGCTGGGACCACTTCACGCGGAGGTTGCAACGGGCGAGCGGGTGGCGGTCGTTGGACCAAATGGCTCCGGCAAGTCGACCCTTCTGCGTTGCATCGCCGGATCCCTGGCGCCCAGCGGCGGTGAGGTGCGGATCGCGGGGTATCTCGCCGGCACACGCCAGGCGAGCGCCCTCATCGGCGTGTCGTTTTCGCAGGAGCGGTCGTTTTATCTGCGCCTCACCGGCCACATCAACCTGCTGACCTTCGCGCGGCTGCGATACCCGATTGCGCGAGCGCGCCGCGCGGTGACGGACCTCGTCGACGAGCTGAACATCGCGGATTTCGCCCGCGAGCGAGTCGACCGCTACTCGAGCGGCATGATCCAACAGCTGGCGCTCGCTCGGGCCCTTGTCGGCGAGCCGCGGCTCCTTGTGCTGGACGAGCCGACGCGGTCCCTGGACGATGACGCCGTTGAGCGGCTCTGGGCCGCGATCGAGCGTCGCCCGTTGATGGCAGTGATTGTCGCCACCCACAGGCACGAGGATGTGACGCGCTGTGACGGGTCAATCGACCTCGCTGAGCCCCGGGGCTGATTCGCCCACGCCGCTGAAGGGCCTAGGCCCGATTCGCACGCTCGCGCGCCGCGACCTCGAGATCACCTATTCCTACCGCGCCGCGCTGGCGTCGGAGCTCTTGTTCGGCTTTCTGAACCTCGTTGTCTATTACTTCATCTCGCGTACCTTCGAGCTTGGCCGCGGGAGCAACTTGGGCGGCGCTCCGAGCTACTTCGCTTTCGCCTCAGGCGGGGTGGCGTTGGCTGTGGTTTTGCAAACCGCCGCGGTCGGCTTGACCCGACGTGTACGCGAGGAGCAGCTCACCGGCACGCTCGAGATGCTCGTCGTGCAGCCGATCTCGGCGGCCGAGCTAGCCCTCGGACTCGCCGGATTCTCGTTTCTCTTCGCCGTCGCGCGTGCGCTCGGATACCTCGTACTCGCTGGCCTGCTGCTGGATTTGAGCTTCGCGCACACCGACGCTGTAGGGACTGATCGTCGCGTTGCTGGCGTCGGGGGCCGCGTTTACCGCCATCGGGGTCGCTCTGGCGGCGGTAGTCCTCGTCTTCAAGCGTGCCGAGGCGCTCGGGGCGCTCGGCATATTCGCGATCAGCCTACTGGGAGGCGCGTTCTTTCCGAGGCATGTACTACCCGGCTGGCTGCAATTCCTGTCGGACATCCTGCCGACCCGCTACGCATTCGCCGCGGTGCGCGCGGCCCAGTTCGGTCACAGCAGCTGGGTACGCCCTTCGCTGTATCTCCTACTGTTCACCGTCCTCGCGATGTCGGCCGCGCTCGGTCTCTTCTCGGGCGCGATGCGTCATACGATCCGGCGTGGCACGCTCAATCAGTACTGAGTGAGGCCCGAAGCTCTGTCATCCGGCGCGCGGCGCGGACCAGCGCGCGAGCTCGACGTAACCCTCGTGGTCGGACGGCGGGTCCCCTTCGAGCCACGCGTGCGCCGAGAAACCGTGGCTCGGCGACGTCACACCGATGATCAGCTCGCGAGGCACGCCGTGGGCAGCGTCCCATGCCTGGCGCACAATTGCACGCTGCAGGCAGCTGTAACGGCGCCAGCTCAGAACCGCCTCGACCGCGCGCTCCGCGCTCGCGCCGACCCGCGGCGGCGGCGGGACCGAAGGCGCCCCGGAGCCTGCGCGTCTGATGCTGCTGGGTGCCCTGCTTGCCGCGCGGACGCCCCACAGCGCTGCCCGCAAATCGGATACATCCGCACGCAGCAGCGATTGCACGCATCTCCGCACCCGCTGAACCTTAGACGCTCGTGATGGCCAATCGGCCACCGGGCTCCGCCCGAGCAAGAGCTCGCCTTGTTGCTGTCTGGGACGGATGCCACTCGAGCACGCCACGGCGCCCGAATCATGCAGCTGGCGCAACTCGTCGACGTGAACGAGCTGGAATCGTTCCTCCGGATCCAACGGATGCTCGCGCTCATCGGCCATCGCCTCGAGCAATATCATCCGACCTCGACCGCCTTCGACGATCACGTGGACCGATACACCGAGCAGGCGCGTCGCCAGGGCATGTTCCAGCAGATGCTGACGATTCGGCTGACAGCTGCGCTGGCGGACGGTGGTGTGCAGGCTCTGCCGCTCAAGGGGCCTTTCCTGAGCGAACGGCTGTATCGGGACTTGGGGGCCCGGGTCTCGGCGGATATTGATTTGCTGGTGGCACGCACCGACTTGGTGCACGCGGTGGAGATCCTGAAGACACTCGGCTATCGCCGATATCGGCTGCTGCCGCTGTCTGTCTCGAATCCGCCCGCGCTGCATGAGCGCATGGTTCACCCCTCAGGGCTGGCCAACGTTGAGCTGCACTGGCGAGTGCACCGGGGCGAGACGCAATTCTCCGCCGGTATGCTCGCGCGAAGCGTACCCGGGCGTGATGGCGTGTTGGTGCCAGCGCCAGGTGATGAGCTGACCGCTCTTCTGCTGATGTACGCACGTGACGGCTTTGCCGGGCTTCGACTCGCGGCGGATGTGGCGGCTTGGTGGGACCGCCACGCACGCGAGCTCGGCCCCTGCGGAATCGAGCGTCTTGTGCGGGAGCACCCCTCGATCTCGCGGACGCTCACCACCGCGGTGGCGCTGACCGAACGGCTGGTTGGCGTCCCCGGCCATCGGCTGCTTTCCCAGAAGGAACTAGCGTCCGCGTCGAAACTCGCCATGCGGTTCGCCAACTGGAGCCTCCGGGGCAGCCGTAGCCAGATCGACGCAAATGCCTATCTCGTGGAGTGGGTGCTATCACCCCCAACCCAGCGCCCGGCCGTGATGTACCGGCAGTTCGTGCTTGCATCTCGCGAGATCGTAGGCCCCGAAGATCACATGTGGTCACGCTTGGGGTCGATCGTTTCTCACACCGCGCGTGTGCTCCGACGGTTCGCAATCGCGATCGCGATCGTGCTGTGCCGCGGAACGTGGGTGCCGCTCCCGAAGACTCCCTGCGATGACTCGGCATGAACGGCTCTTCTAGTCGTCGGCGATCGCGTCCGGTCCGCACGGACGGGGGCTGGCTCGCAAGCCACGCGGCCTGCAGCGCCATCGCCGAAAAGAAATGGGGACGCACGCCAGTCCACGTGTCTCGCAGTGCGCGCGCGTCGACGGCGTCCGGGTCGATGCCCGCGCATCCATTCCAGCGCCGGGCGAAGGCTTGCGTCTCGGGTCCGAAGAACGGCCCGCTGAACGTCGCTTTGCTACGTCGGGCGATCACGTCATCCGGAAGCAGGTCGCCGAACAGGGCGCGCATCGTCTCAGTGCGGTCTCCCCAGCCGCGCCGTCCCGCCGGCCTTGCCGAGCGCCGCGAGATACCGGACGTCGATGAGCGGCGAGCCGACCATCACATCGCGGTCCGCACCGAGCTGCGCAGCGCTCCACGCCGCTGCGCGCCAACCTCGCCAACGACCGAGCCAACTCATGCGAGCGCTCCATGTGCGCGGCGCACCCGCCAACTCATCCTTGACCCGTCGTGTGACGGTCTGCCTCATCCGCGGCTGTAGCCACGGAAACGTCAGCGGATTCTGTCGACGGGCGACCTCGCATCGGAGCTGTAGCGGAGCCAAGGCGTGCGCCAGCCGGCGTGCGTCAGAAAGGCGCACGGGCCGCCGCCCGGAGAGGACGTCGCCAATGTCGTGCCACAACCAGCCACCGAACACGTCGTCACCCCCGGCGCCTGTGAGGACAGACCCGCGGGGCGCATACTCGGCCAAAGCCGAGACGAGATGAACGTTGGGCGGATAGAGCACCCCATAGCGCCGGAGCCCAGCGGCGGCAAGCGGCCCGACAAAATCCAGCTCGTCCGAGAGCTCAGGTCGGATCCAGTCCGCCAGTCCCAGGTGCGCGACGACACGCTCCTGCCAGCGGCTTTCGTGCGTGTCCGGATCCGGAAACCGGAAGCTCACAGGCACAGGCGGAGCCCACCTCTCGCGTGCAGCAAGACGGGCGGCGACAGCCAACAGGGCCGAGGAGTCGCGGCCTCCTGAAAAGCCCACGATACACGGCGCTCGCCGTAGTGCCGGCCGAATCACCGCTTCGAGCGCAACCCTTGGATCGACGTCGTGGCCGGACGAAACCGGCTTGGTCACTTCGCCGAACAGAAAGCCCGCGGTGATTTCGAAGCGGGTAGGCAGCAGCTCCCGCCCAACTTCCGCGGTCATGCCGATCGCAACAGACTCAACCTGAGCGGAGGAGTCATGAAGCACGCCCTCGCCCGGTCGCGACGGACAACCGGTGATCAACAGCCGCTTACGTCGCGGTCGTTCCCTCGCTAGGAGGCGCCCGCCAGCCCGTCGGTCACCGGCTGATTGCCTCCCTGGGTCAGCTCCTCCAGCGAGCCGAGGACGCGAACTGCGGGGCGCTCGTAACCGTCTGAACCTTTCGTGGGCTCAGGCTCTCGAACAGTACCGCGCTTCTCATCGCCGTCTTTCATAGCCACCTCCTCGTCCCGAAGAGCCGAAATCGTCGATATCCGTCCGACACCCGGATCACGAGAACGGAACACGGACCGTAATGCAGGTCCCATGGTACTCCCCGTCCGGGAACACGCTTGTCGCGCCCTGGCCTTGAATCGTTGTCGGGCCCGTCGGGAACTGGTTGAGTTGGAAGCAGAGCGACGTAAATACGCCCGGATGGACAACATTTCCGACCGGAATCGTCCCCTGACACGTCGTCATCAGCACCCCAACAACACTGCCGTCCGGATCCGGGAACTGAAAGCCCTGCTGCGCGGAATCAAACGTGGTCGCTTCCCTGGGATTGTTGTTGGTTGCATAGCCAACGTAGACCCCGCACTTGAAGCCCGAAGGGAACGGAGCCACAAAGCTCCGCGGGCGTGCTCGCCGGTGCGAGCGCTTTATCCAATCGCCACTGATGTGGTGCGCGTCCCGTGGCCGTCAGAGCGACAATCCGATGGTGCTTGTGCACACGGGCATGCTTCTTAGCAACCGCAGGGCCAGCGCCCACAACCAGCAGAACGCCAATCACCACAGTTGCGACCATCACACGAAACGACATGATCCTCACTCTCTCTGAGCACGGGCACGTCCGAGTGCTCGCTGCTCGACGGTTTCGTCAATCTCTCGCCCATCGCGAAACACCTGCTGAAGCGCAGCGTCGCTCTGATCCTGGATCAGGCTTGCGGTTTCATAGTCGGCCGGGCGTGGGCTCGTCAGATTCACGATCGCGATCGCACCCGATCTTCACGACTACGCGCTCGCCCACGGGCCAGCTCCCAGGCCCGGAGCCACCGCGTACGACTCATGCCGGGACGAGAAGACGTGCCGCGCGCCCTTATAACCTCGCGCGCCAGAGCGACGCAGAAACTGACTGTTGGTCACGGCATAGCGCCGAGCAAGCCGCCGCGGTTCCTGAGCGAGCCTGAACAGCCACTCTAGACCCAGCTGCTGCATTGCTTCAGGTGCACGTCTGGTGACACCGGCAACGACATCGATCGCACCGCCAACGCCCATCACAAACGGGACGCCGATGGTCCTCCCGTGCCGCATCAGGAAGTACTCCTTGCGCGGGGAGCTCATCGCCACGAACAGGATGTCGGGTTGGGCAGCGGCGATCTCCTCCGCTACAGCCTCCTCTTCCGCGTCAGCGTAGTAGCCATCACGGTGTCCGACGATCGCGACTCCTGGATGCAGCTCACGGATCCGTGCAACCGCGGTGTCGAGCACTTCCGGCTTCGCGCCGAGAATGTAGATCCGATAGCCGGCCACGGCTGCACGCGCAAGCAGGCCGTGCATCAGGTCTATGCCCGTGACGCGCGACGGAAGAGGATCGTGAAGCAGCCGGGAAGCCCAGACAATCGGCTGCCCGTCGGCGGTCACAAGTTCGCAGCGCTCAATGCTCTCGCGCAAATGTTCGTCGGCACGAAGCGCCATCAGCTTCGAGACGTTGATCGCCATATGCTGCGCGAACCCGCGTGATGCGATTACCTCCTCGCAGATTGCGAGCGCCTGATCGAGATCCACGCGATCGATCCGACAGCCCATGATCTGTGACCGCTCGCCGTGTAACCTCTCCAGCCGATCGGAGTCGAGCTCAGAGGCAGCTGGTCGTTATGAGTGTCGCCACCTAGATCCCCCTTCGCGCAACGACATAGGCGATTGTGCGTATCAAGATCTTGATGTCGTTCCACAATGACCAGTTCGTTACGTACAGATAGTCGATGTTCACCATCTCGTGCAGGGGGATACGAGCAGAGCCGAGGATCTGCCAGTGTCCGGTCATTCCCGGGGTCAACTGCAGCCGGCGACGGTGCCAACCATGGATGCGGCCGTCCTCTTCGGCCACGAGAGGCCGCGGCCCGACAAGGCTCATGTCGCCTACGCAATACGTTCCAAAGCTGAGGAAGCTCGTCGAGCGACGTCCGGCGGAGTGCCGCACCGACCCGTGTGATGCGCGGATCGTCGGCGATCTTGAACAACCCGTCGGCCTCGTTGAGATGGCGAAGCGCTTCGCGCTGATGCTCGGCGCCATCGACCATCGTCCGGAACTTGAGCATCTCGAAGACCTCACCGTCGCGCCCGACACGGCTCTGCCGGAACAACAGAGGCCCTCGTGAATCCAGTTTGATCGCCGCGGCAATCACCACCAGCGCTGGGGTGAAGATCACCAGTCCGACGATCGAGGCGGTCACATCTAAGGCGCGTTTCACCAGTTGCGAGGACCGACTCAAGCGGACGCTCCGCATCGATAGCAGCGGTACACCCTCGACCTCGTCGAACTCGACCGACGACCCGACGACCTCGAGCAGCCGCGGCACGATGCTCACCTTGACGCCGAGGGAGTTCGCGGCGCGAATGACGTTGAGCACGTCGTCGCCTTCTGCGCCTGCCGGCGCGATGATGATCCGGTCCACGCGATGTTCGTTGACGAGCGCCGCCAGATCTCGGTCATCCGAGAGCACAGCCATGCCGTGACGCTCGTCGGCAAGCGCATCGATTTGCACGCAGGCCACGACGCACGCATGTAACGAGCGCCGGAGTGCGAGCTTCACTCGGATCCGGTCGCAAGTCGGCCGGTCGCCGATGATCAAGCAGCGCTCGGGTGTCGTGGCTCGCCTCGAGACCGCCCGCGCCAGGACGCGGAACAGAAGCAGTAGAACGAACAGCGCGAACCAGTTCACCAGCAATTCTCGGCGGCTGTTGGTGCGTGTAATGAGCAGGCCGTTGATCAGCCAGATCGCCACCGCGTAGAGCGTGGCGAGTTGGAAGAGGACGGGCGCCTCATCGAGGGTGGACTTCCGAACAACGGACTCCTGCCGGTCGTAGAGGCCGATGACCTTGCCAAGCACGACGATCAGCGGTACGGCCGCAAGCGTCGCCAGGTCCGGCTGTTCGGTCCCGACGACGGCATTCGTGAGGATCGCTGCGATCGACGCCGGCGACGGCATCCCCTGTGGCAAGCGTGCGCCGGTAAATGGCGTCGCGCCGTGCCACGGCGATCGTCGCCGCGGTCCCGGCACCTGGTATGGCTAGAAGCTGGCGCCATCCTCGCGAGCTTGCACCTGGCAACGCTGATTGGGTTCCAGTGTTGGGCGTGGACGCGGGGAACGCCCCATGGTCCGAGATGGACCTCGTTCCTCCGTTCGGCGTCTGCCCGGAAGTGCGCATGTCCGCCGCCGACTCACTAAGCGAGGACACGCCTGCAGCGGTGGGGATTGCAGGCGATTCGCCGTCCGTGCCCTGAGAGGCTGAGTCGGCGGCCGAGGAGTAGGCCGCACCGTCCGAGCCCCTCGAAATCAGATCGGGATGAACATGCCGTCGGCGACGCCTTGAACCCCCCGACCCCACCTCCCCTCTCCTGCCCCACACTCTCGGACGCAACACGGCCTTCTCCTCACCTGCAAGTGGACAGCGACCAACCTCAAATGTGGCGCCCGATGCGACCAGCGGTCCCGCGGCCTCCCCCGCCGGGTCCGCGTCGCACTCACGAGGCCAGGCTCACGCTGCGCGGAGAGGCTTACTTCTGATCACTCCACGGCGTGTGCGCGAGACGGCATGCCCGGCGCCCGCAGTGGAGTGGGTTCAATATCTTGGGTACGGAGAGTCCTACCAGAGCGCAATGCGCGTCTGTGGTTTTACGTGAAAGCTCACAGATACGTAGGTGAAGTCGCCACAGATGCGTCAGTGGGTTGCACGGTTGCCGATAGGCATTGGGCGGGTGCATTGTGTAAAGGTGGAAACCTCAGCTGTGGCGAGCTATGACACAAGAGAGATCGGGACCGACAGGTTTCAGGGCTTCGGGAGAGGGTTACCGTTGCCGACGATGCATCGTTTCGCAGCACTGCGCAACGGATGAAGGGCGCCAGCACTACCCCTGACCGAACCCCTCGCCCCGGCTCGCGCAGCTCGCGGCTCTCGATCACGCGGTCGACGAGCCCGTAGGCGACGGCCTCCTCGCCGGTGAAGAACCGGTCGCGCTCCATGTCGGCGTGGACGCGCTCGACCGACTGGCCGGTGTGCTTGGCGTAGATCTCATCGACGCGGGCGCGCAGCGCGAGCACCTCGCGCGCGTGGATCTCGATGTCGGTCGACTGGCCCTGGAAGCCGCCTGACGGCTGGTGGATGAGGATCCGGCTGTTCGGCAGCGCCGCCCGCTTGCCGGCGGCGCCGCCGGCGAGCAGGAACGAGCCCATCGACATCGCGATCCCGTAGCAGATCGTCGCCACGTCGGGCTTGATGAACTGCATCGCGTCGTAGATCGCGAGGCCGGCGTAGACCGAGCCGCCGGGCGAGTTGATGTAGAGCGAGATGTCCTTGTCGGGATCGTCGGACTCGAGGTGGACGAGCTGGGCGACGATCAGGTTCGCGAGCTCCTCGGTCGACCTCGCCGCCGAGGAACACGACGCGGTCGTTGAGCAGCCGCGAGTAGATGTCGAACGAGCGCTCGCCGCGAGCGGTCTGCTCGACGACCATCGGGATCAGGGTCATGGGAGTCCTCCTTCGGGCGTGGTAATGTGCAACCTTGTGGTTGCGCTACCCGAACCTAGCAGACGTGCAACCCATCGGTTGCACATCCGACGACGAGGAGGCAGGACATGACCGATCGGATCGAGCGCGAGCTGTGGCTTCCCGCCTCGCCGGACGACGTCTGGGAGGCGGTCATCGGCGACGGCTGGCTCGCCGACGAGGTCGAGCTCGAGCTGCGGCCGGGCGGCGAGGCGAGCTTCCGCACCGCCGACACGGTCAAGACGGGCTGGGTCGAGGAGGTCGCCGCGCCCGTCCCGGCTCGCGTTCTGGTGGGCCGAGGACGGCGAGCCGGCGACGCGGGTCGAGCTGACGCTCCACGAATACGAGGACGAGGTCCGCCTGCGGGTCGTCGAGACACGCCCGCTCGAGCTGCTCGACCTCGTCGGGATGCCGCTCCCCGGCACCGGCGGCCGCACGTACGGGCCGGCGCTCGTCGCCGCCTGACGAGGGTCGATGGCGAGCAAACCGACCCACCCCACTCAGGACGACCGCGCCGGCGCGGTGTTCGGCGCGCTGGCCGACCCGACCCGCCGGACCCTGCTCGCCGCGCTCGCCGAGCACCCGGCGGCGACGGCGACCGAGCTCGCGGCCGAGCTGCCGATCACGCGCCAGGCGGTGCTCAAGCATCTCGACCGCGCTCGCCGACGCCGGCCTGCTCGACCGCGAGCGCTCCGGCCGCGAGGTCCGCTACACGGTGACGCCGGCGCCGCTGTCCGACGCCGTCTCGTGGATCGCCGACGTCGGCGGCCAGTGGGATGAGCGGATGACGCGGCTGCGGCGTCAGCTCGGCTGATCACGCAAGCGGCGCGTAACGCGAGCTACGCTTGGCTGCGTAACGCGACTCTGCGTAATCTGCATTACGCAGCACGCGTATAATCCTTCGCTGGTGATGCCGCCCGACCCGCCGCCTCAACCCGTTCCGCTTCGGCGCGCTCGCGCTCGATGAGGCGTTCGCCGACCGGGAGCGTGAGCTCGCCGAGCTGAAGGCCGACGCGCTCGCCGGGCAGGACGTCGTCCTGTTCGCGCCGCGGCGCTTCGGGAAGTCGTCGCTCATCTGGCGGACGGCGCAGCAGCTCGTGCGCCGCCGCGCGCTCGTCGCCCACGTCGATCTGATGACGACGCCGACGCTCGGCCGGCTCGCCGACAAGCTCGCGCAGACGATCCACGAGGACCTCGCCTCTCCCCTGTTCCGCGCCAAGGAGCGGCTGCGCGTGTTCCAGGGCCTGCGGGTCGCGCCGACCGTGACGGTCGACGCCGACAGCGGCGATCTCAGCTTCAGCTTCAGCCCTCACGCCGCCGCCGCGGACATCGTCGCGACGATGGAGCGGCTGCTCGAGCTCCCCGGGGAGCTCGCGGGCGAGCGCAACCGGCGGGTCGTGCTCGTGCTCGACGAGTTCCAGGAGGTCGTCGAGATCGACCGCGACCCTCCCCCGGCTGATGCGCTCGGTCTTCCAGCGCCAGCCGGAGGTGTCGCACATCTATCTCGGCAGCCGCCGGCACACGATGGAGCGGATCTTCAACGACGAGAACGAGCCGTTCTGGCGCAGCGCCAAGCGGATGGAGCTCGGGGTCATCGACCCGGAGAAGTTCCGGCCGTTCATCACCGCCCGCTTCGAGCAGACCGGCAAGACGATCGAACCGGCGGGCGTCGAGATCATCCTGACGACCACCCGCGGGCACCCGTACGCCACCCAGGAGCTGTGCTACTTCGCCTGGCAGCGCGTGCAGGCGGGCGGCGCGGCAACCGAGGACGACATTCAGGGCGCCCTGTCCGACGTGCTGCGCTCCGAGGACTCGCACTTCAGCGTCGTCTGGGACTCGCTGAGCGGGCAGCAGCGGGTGCTGCTGCAGTCGCTCGCGCTCGAGGAGGGCCGGCCACTCACGAGCGAGTACCGCCGGCGCCACGGCCTTCCCCCCACCTCGAGCGTGCAGCGCGCGCTGCAGGTGCTCGAGCGAAGCGAGCTCGTCGCCCGCGACGGCGGGCGGGCCTGGATCAGCGAGCCGTTTCTGGCCGAGTGGCTCCGGGCAAAAGCCGCTTGACCCGCGTGCGAACTGACCGACCCCAGAGCTTCACACGATTCCTTACGCAGAACTGCGTTACGCAACCTTGCGTAACGAACAGCGTTCGTCGCGCGCCGGTGCGTCCATCGATGCCTGCGGGACACCCGCAACGCGACACGTACAGATCCTCCGCAGAACCCGGACAGACTCCTCATCAGACATCTCTCCAAACGGTTGATGATTACTCAAGCGCGGGCTCGCGCCCGGGGGACCGGCCGCCTCACCACCGCGTGGAGACCACCATGTCGAAGCCGGTCGTTCCATCGCAGAGGGCGTCTCGCCAACGGCCGCGAGCCGTCCGTATCGCCGCGCGCCTCGGAATCCTCGCCGCCGCCGCACGTGCGCTGGTGCGCGCCCGATCCGAGCGCGACCAGGCGCTCCACGATCTTGGCGCCGCGCGGACCCTGTTGCGACGCGAGGCTCGGCTCGAGCATGAATTGCGTGAGGTCGCGGCCGCCGCGGCATCAGGCGAGATCAGCGAGCACGACCTCGCCGAGATGGCGGCGATCCGCCTCAGAGACCTGCTCGACACGACGACCGCGGGCGTGCGGCGGGCCGATCCGGAGGGGCTCACGCTCGTCGGCTACGCCGGCCCGCCGTCCTCGCCGCACCGGCTGACGTGGGATGAGCGCACCTCGGCGGCACAGGCGGTGCGGACACGCAAGCTCGCCCGGATGGAACAGTACGGGCCGCCCACGGCAGCCGGCGCCGCGTTCATCGCCGCCAACCGGCTGACCTGCGGGATCAGCGCGCCGGTCCACATCGAGGGACGAACCTGGGGATCGATCACGGTCACCACCGGCCGGACCGCCGGATTCACCACCGAAGACGAGCAGCTGCTCGATCGATTCGCGCAGCTCGTCGCCGCCCCGCTCGCCACCGCGCACGCGCATGAGCAGATCAAGTTCCGGGCCCGGCTCGAGGAGGCCCTGCGGGAGGTCGCCGCGGCGAGCGTCTCGGTCGACGTCGACGAACGCGCGCTCGCCACGCTCGTCGCCGAGCGGATCGTCGACCTGCTCGGTGCGCGGGTCGCCGGCGCCGTCCGCTTTGGGCCAGACGGCCCGGTCCTGCTGGGTACCGCGGGCGCCGACGTCCCGCCCGGGTACGACCCGTCGCATCCGAGCTCGGTACTCGGGAGTGTCGCCCGGCTCGGGAAGACTGTCGTGGTCGACGACTACCGGACGCTCGGAGATCCCGCTGCCGCCTACGCCGAAGCGGCCGAAATCCGCGGCTCCGCCGTCGTGCCCGTATTCTCGGCGGGTGAACTGTGGGGGGCGATCGCGGCGGTCTCGCCGCTCAGCGGATTCGCGGCCGACGCCCCGCAGCTGCTCGAGCGCTTCGCCCAGCTCATCTCCGCCGCGCTCGCCAACGCGCAGGCGCAGACCCGACTCCGCGACGAGGCTCGGCTCGAGCGCATGCTCCAGCGCATCACCGCCGCGAGCGCGACCGGGCTCCTGACCGACCGCTCCCTCGGACAGCTCGTCGCCGACGGGGTTGCGGAGCTGCTCGATGCTCCGGTCGCCGCCGTCGTCCGCCGTGACGGCGACTGGCTGACGACCATCGGCAAGCACGGGCGCGGGATGCCCGACCGTTTCGGCGTCGATGAGCCGTCGCTGTCTGCGCGGGTGATCAAGACCGGCAGCGTCGCGCGGCTTGAGAACTACGCGGACCTCGGGGGCGAGATCGCGAAGGGAATCCTCACCGGCCAGCCGATCGGCGGCATCATCGGCGTGCCGGTGCGAAGCCACGGACGCCTGTGGGGCTGCCTGATCGCCGCGAGCGACCCGACGGCGTCGTTCGATGCGATGAGCGAGCACTGGCTCGTGCGCTTCTCACAGCTCATCTCGGCGACGCTCGCCAACACCGAAGCGCAGGCCCTGCTCCGACAGCGGGCCGCCGTGATGGCGTCGATTCATGACGGGCTCGTCGTGCTCGACGACACGGGCGCGATCACCGCGGTCAACGCACCGATGTGCGCGATGACCGGTTTCACAGCCGACGAGCTGGTTGGACACCGGGCCCCCTATCCCTTCTCGGTCAACACGCACTCCGATGATCTCGCCGACACAGAGGGGGCAAACGCCGTCGAGCGGGTGCTCCGCCACCGCGACGGGAGCCTCGTCCGGGTGGTCGCGTCGGTGTCGACGTTCGCCCGTGGCGACGGCAGCTCCGCCGGCCGGGCGGCGATCCTCAAAGACATTTCCGAGTCGGTCACGCGGGCCCGTCTCGAGCGCGCGATGCGCACGGTCGCGAGCGCGAGCGCAGATGGACATCTCGACGAGCGAGGTCTGGCGGATCTTGCCGCAGCGGAGACGGCCGAGCTGCTCGACGCCCCGCTGGCCGCGGTCGTGCGTTTTGAGGGGGACGACCACGTGACCGTGCTTGGCCACGCCGGCGAGTTCGCGTTCCCACCGACGCTTGATCGTCACGATCGAGGCACGGTGTCCTGGAAGGTCGCGCGCACTGGCCGACCGGCGAGGATCGACGACTACCGCGCGGTCGACGGGGCATTTGCGTCGCTTGCGACCGAACACGAGGTCGTCGGCGCGGTCGGGGTCCCGGTCCGGCTCGACGGGCGCCTGTGGGGTTGCCTCGGGTCGATGACCCACCGTGTCGGCGGCCTTCCGGCGGACACCGAGTCCCTGCTCGAGCGCTTCTCCGAGTTGCTCTCGGTCGCGCTCGCCAACGTCCGGTCCGTCCGCCGCCTTCGCCAGGAGGCCCGGATCGAGCACGCACTCCGCGAGGTCGCCTCCGCGTCGGCCAGCGGCCAATATGACGCCAGCGGGCTATTCACGCTCGTCGCCGCCCGGGTCGCCGAGGCGCTCGAGGCCCCGCTCGGCATCGTCGTCGAGGTCAAGGGCGGAACCGGCACGGTGGTCGGCCGCCACGGCGCCGACACGCTGCCCGACGAGCTGCAGATGGAGGACAGCATCGCCGCCACACGTGCCCTCACGACCGGCCGCTCGGTGCGGATCGAGGACTTCGACGACCGATCGCAGACGCCGGTCGCCGCCGCCCACGTCGCGGCCAGCGGCTGCCGGACCGCGGTCGTCGTGCCGGTCCGACTCCACGAGCGGACCTGGGGCTATATCGCGGTCGCAAAGGAGCGGCCGTACAGCTTCACGCCGGACGCCGGGTCGCTGCTCGAGCGCTTCGCGGCGCTCGTGTCGCTCGCGCTCGCCCAGGCGACGACGCTCGCCGAACTCCACCGACAGGCGACGACCGACGACCTCACGGGCCTGCTCAACCACCGGGCGTTCCAGGACCGCCTCCAGGAGGAGTTCGCGCGCGCGACCCGCCACGCGCGGCCGCTCGCGCTTGTGATGTTCGACCTTGACGGGTTCAAGCTCGTCAACGATCTCCACGGTCACGAGGCCGGAAACCGCGTGCTCCAGGTCGTCGGTCGGAGCCTCCAGCAGCATGGTCGGATGGGCGACATCGCTGCACGGATCGGCGGCGATGAGTTCGCGGTAATCGCGCCCGAGGCCGACGCCACCGAGGCACTCCAGCTCGCGAGCCGGTTGCGCACCGTGGCGACGAACGCCCTGCGCGCGCTCCAGCTTCCGCTCACCCTCTCCGCTGGCGTCACCGACATCCGCGACGCGGCGACGGTCCACGATCTGTTCCATCTCGCCGACAGCGCCCTCTACTACGCCAAACACCATGGCCGCGATCAGGTCGCCCTGGACACCGATGACGAGCACCGGCACGACATGAGCGAGCGGCGCTCGGGGCGCCGCAGCGCTTTCAGCGGACTGACTGCGCTCGTCCGCGCCGTCGACGCGCGTGACCCGTCGACCCAGCGCCACGCCGAGCGGGTCGCCGAGATCTCCGTACAGCTCGCGGTGCGCCTCGGCTGGAGCGCCCAGCGCTGCGCCCGTCTTCGTGAGGCCGCCCTGCTCCACGACGTGGGGAAGATCGGTGTGCCCGACGCGATCCTCAGCAAGAACGGCCCGCTGACGGACCCGGAATACGAGGTGCTGAAGGGCCACACGGCGCTTGGCGCCCAGATCACGGGCGGGATCCTCGACGAGGAGCAGGTGTCCTGGATCCGCTCGCACCACGAGCGGCCGGACGGATGCGGTTATCCCGACGGCCTGGGCCGCGGCGGGATCCCGGACGGGGCGCTCGTGCTCGGGATCGCCGACGCCTACGACGCGATCACGTCCGGTCGGCCCTACCAGTGCGCCCGCTCGGTCCCGGAGGCGATCGCCGAGATGCGCTCCCTGGTCGGCGCGCAGTTCGACCCCCGCCTGCTCGACCTGCTCGAGCAGTGGGCGATGAGCACCGTCGGGCTGTCGGTCGGGCCGCCGTCGGCGGAGACGTCCGCCGCCTGAGCGCGCCGGCGAACGGCGCTATCGAGGGGAGATTCCGAGGTACGGCACCGCCCACCCGACGATCTTCTGGAACGCCGGGGCGGCCACCGAGCCGCCGTAGATCGCGCCCTGCGGCCGATCGACCATCACCGCGACGAGCAGCTTTGGGTGCGCGGCGGGCACGAAGCCGATGAACGAGGCGGCGTAGTCGACGTTTGAGTACTTGCCGTGGATCACCTCGTTCGCGGTGCCCGTCTTGCCCGCGAGGTCGTAGCCGGGGATCGCGGCGCCGGACGCCGTGCCCCCGTCGGCAAACACGCCGCGGAGCATCTGACGCACCTGCGCGGCCGCGACCGGAGACAGGATCCGGTGACCGGCGGGCAACGGCCGATTCTTGTCTCCGACCTGCGCGACGATGTGCGGCGGGCGCAGGACGCCGCCGTTGGCGATCGCGGCATAGGCGGTGGCGATCTGGATCGGGGTCACCGACTCGCCCTGACCCATCGGGAGGTTGCCCATCGACGAGCCGGAGTACTGCTTGGCGTGCAGGACGATGCCCTGCTGCTCGCCGGGGAGATCGATGCCGGTCGGCGTTCCGAAGCCGAAGCGATGCACCCACCAGTCAAACCGCGTCGCGCCGAGCTTCATCCCGATCTCGTCGGCCCCGATGTTGCTCGAGACGCGAAGGATGTCGGCCACCGACAGCGACTCGTCGCCGTGGCCCTCGGCGTCGTGGATCTGCCGGTCGGCGACCTGCAGGACCGACGGGACGTTGAACTGCGTCTGGGGCGTGACCACGCCGTCCTGGATCGCCCCCGCGACCGTGAACGCCTTGAACGTCGAGCCGGGCTCGTAGTTGAAGCCGACGGCCCGGTCTTCGTTCGCATACGACGGGGCGGCAGAGGGATCGTTGGCGTTGATCCGCGGCCAGTTCGCGAGGGCGAGGATCGCGCCGGTGTTCGGGTCCATCGCGATCGCCGTCGCCCCCTTCGGCGTGTACTGGGCCCCGACGCCGGCGAGCACCTGCTCGACCTCGTCCTGAAGGGCCGCGTCGATCGTCAGCCGGATCGGCTTGCCGGGCCGGGTCGGGTGGACGTCGTCGATCGAGATCGGCTGGCCGATCGCGTCGTTGACGACGCGCCGGATCCCGTCCTGGCCGCGGAGCACGTTCTCGTAGCGGAACTCGATCCCGCTCAGCCCGCGGTCGCCCCAGCCGACGCTGCCGAGCACCTGGGAGGCGGCCCACGAGCGCGGGTACACGCGCTTGATCTGCGGGATGAACGTCAGCCCGTCGACGTTCAGCTTCTTGACCGCGCTCGTCCGGTCACCGGGAACGAGGTGGGCGATGTAGACAAAGCCGGTGTGCGGCTTGGAGAGCAACGTCAGCAGCTTGGTCTGCGACTTGTGCAGGACCGGCGCGAGCTTGGCCGCGATCGTCTGCGGATCCTTGATCAGGTACGGATCGGCGGCGATGTCGTAGGCCGTCTGGCTGATCGCGAGCTCGACCCCGTTGCGGTCGGCGATCGATCCGCGCGGCGCCGGCAGGGTCAGCTTTGTCACCTGCTGAGTGGCGGCCACCTCCTTGAGCTTGCCCGAGCGGACCGAACCGAGGTAGGTCGCGCGCAGGAGCGCGGTTCCGAGCAGGCCGACGAAGACCAGGAAGAGGAGGCCGATGCGACGATCGATCGTCGCCATCGATCAGCCGCCGGTCGTGCCGCTGTTGCCGGTGACGCCCGAGTTGCCGCTCGCCCCGGAGTTGCCGGTAGCTCCGGTGTTGCCGGCCGCGCCGGTGTTGCCGGTATTCCCGGTGTTGCCGGTGTTGCCGGTATTCCCGGTATTCCCGGTGTTGCCGGTGTTGCCGGTCGTGGTCGCGCTCGCCGCGGTCGCGGTGCTCGTCGATGAACTTGAGCTTGAGCCCGAGCTCGAGCTCGAGCTTGAGCTCGTGTCCGACGAACTGCTCGCTGCGGAGCTCGTGTCGCTCGCGGTGCTCGCGACCAGTGTCGGGTCGCTTGACGCCCCGGTCTGCACGGAGCCGTTCGACGTCGTCAGCGACAGGAACGACCCGGCATCCGGCTGGTGGATGTTGCGGATCACCGCGGCGGTGTCCTTGCCGGCTCCGGCCGCGAGGAACCCGACGCCGGAGGGCGAGGGCATGACCATCCCCGCCTTCGCGGCGAGCCGCGTGATCCGCTGGTCATCGGTGAGCGAGCCGACGCTCGCCCGCAGCGCCTCGTTGCGCGCCTGAAGCGTGGAGCTGAGCTGAATCGAGCGGCCGATGCTCGCGCCGAGCTTGAGCACCTCGACCTGCATCGCGACGATCCCGGCGAGCATCAGCCCGAGCAGTGGGATCCACACGCGTCCGCGGATGATCCGGTCGAGCAGCGGATGATCCGGGAGCGCGCGCACGTACGCGCGCGCCCGGGTCCCGAGCGAGACCTCCGAGCGGCGGCGCGTCGCCGGGCGGGCAATCCGCCGGCGTGGCGTTGCCGGGCGGGTGCGCTTCGGGCGGGCAGGCTTTGTCGGCGGAACACCCGGGACGGCGATCGTACCGGCGCTCGTCGCTGCGGCGGCGGCGAGACGACCCCCGGTAGGGCCGGAAACGCGACGCGGACGACCCGGCGCGGCGGGACGCTTTGACGGACCAGCGCCTGGGGCACGATGGGGCTTCGGGGTCCGGCTGCGGCTCGGTGCCTGGGTGGTGGCCGTCGCCTTGCTCGCGGCGGGGCGGGCCGTCGTCTGCGCGGCGGCCTTCGGGGTCCCGTTGCGCGCCGCCTGCTTCCGGGCGGCCGGCGTGATCGCGGCGGGAGTCATTCAGTCGTCACCTCCAGCTTGCGAGCCGCGCGCAGGTGCGCCGACTTCGAACGTGGGTTGGATTCGATCTCGCCCGGTGTCGGTGCGACCGCGCGGCGGGTGAGAAGCTCCGCCTCCGGCTCACGGCCACACACGCAGATCGGAAGGTCCGGCGGACAGATGCAGCCCCGGGCGCGTTCGGCGAGGAACCGCTTCACGCGCCGGTCCTCAAGCGAGTGGAAGGAGATCGCCGCGAGCCGGCCGCCGGGACGGAGCAGCTCCCACGCGGCGGGGAGCGCCTCCTCCAGCTGACTCAGCTCGTCGTTGACGACGATCCGCAGCGCCTGGAAGGTCCGCCGCGCCGGGTGGCCACCGGCGAACTGGGCGGGAACCGGGACCGCTGACTTGATCGTCTCGACGAGTTGCTGGGTCGAGGTGAGCTCCTCGCGCCCGCGCACGCGGGTGATCGCTCGGGCGATCTGAGTCGCGTAGCGCTCCTCCCCGTACTCGCGCAGCAGCCGCGCGAGCCGGCGCTCGTCCCACTCGTTGACGATCTCCTGCGCGGTGAGCTCCTGCTCGGGGTCCATCCGCATGTCGAGGGGCGCGTCGTAGGCGTAGGAAAAGCCGCGCTCCCAGGTGTCGACCTGCATCGAGGACATCCCGAGGTCGAGGTAGACGATGTCGGCGTGGAGCTGCTCGTCCTGGAGGCGCGCGAGTCCGCCGGCGAAGTCCGCGCGGATGAATCGGGTGTGGCAGGTCACCTCGGCGGCGAGCTCCGCGAACCGCTCCTCGGCGACCGGGTCGCGATCGATCCCGATCAGCGTGCCGGAGGGACCGATCCGCTCGGCGATCAGGCGCGCGTGACCGCCACCACCGAAGGTGCAATCGACCGCGATCTCGCCGGGCTGCGGATCGGTCAGCTCGATCAGCTCGCCGGCGAGCACCGGGATATGCGTCTGCGTCATGTCAAGCAGTGTCGCCAAGGCTCGCTGCGATGTCGGGGATCCGGGTCAGAACGTCGTCGCGGTAGTTCTCGTAGGACGGGCGATCCCAGACCTCGATGCACTCCCCCGAGCCGGTGACGACGACGTCCTTGTCGAGGTTCGCGTAGCGCATCAGGGTGGGCGGGATCATCAGACGGTTGGCGGAATCGAGTTCGGCGTCAAACGAGGTGTTGAAGAAGAAGCGCTTAAGCTCGCGGGCGGTTGGCGCAGACGGGTTCAGGCCGTTCAGGGTCTGGGCCGTGAACGCCTGGTAGCTCTCGGGCGTCCAGATCGACACCGACCGGGGCGAGCCCTCCGAGACCTCCTGCGAGGCCGCGATCACCACACCGCCGGCCAGCGCCGGGCGGAACTTCGAGGGAACGGTGAGGCGATGTTTCGCGTCGAGCGCGTGTTCGAAGGTTCCGCGGAAGATCAAGGGTTCTCATTCGCCTGACCGAATCTTGAACCCGGGTGGCTGGGTGGGAGGAGCCCTGCCACCCGGGTTCCGCATGCGTGGCCCACTGTAACCCACTCTCTCCCACGATGCAACCCAATTCTCATTCGCTTGCCCCACTTTCCTGCTCTCGCGTCACCAAAATTGGGAAATGCCCGACGTGGCGGGCGTTTCCGGGGTGTCCGAGAGGTGGCGCGATGAGGGTCCGCGGCTGCATCAGGGGTTGCAGCCGGCCGGACTGAACGCCCGCTTGCAAAAACGGGGTCTTTCCGTCCGCGACGTGTGCTCCCCTGGGGACGTTTCTGGGGCGTTGTGGGAGGCGGGTTCGACCTTCCCGGAGGTGGGAGGCCGCGGGGACGTGCCTCCACCGACGCACGAGCCTCCGCGCACCCCGTCGGTTCCCGGGTTCCCGGTCGGCGGTGGGAGATCGTGGGACGCCGCCGCGGGGTGAATGCCAATTCACCGCCGAGGGGAGGCGGTCACACGCCACCCTTCGCCGCCCGGCGACCCCAGAGCGGCGCGGCGCGGGCCGCCGCCCGAGGCCGCCCGAGGCCGCCCGAGGCCGCCCGAGTCGCTAGTCGTGGGGCGAGTCGGTCGATCCGTTCAGCGGAACGAACGTGTCGTGGCGGTGCCGGCCGCGGCCGGCAGCTCGAGCACGAGCCGCGCCCCACGCTCCGACGGCGCCGCCGCGAGCCGCCCGCCGTGGCGCTCGGCGATCCCGGCCGCGATCGCGAGCCCACGCCCGCGCGTGCCGCGCCCGGCCCGCGGCCGGCGGACAAGCTCGGCAACCGGTGCCGGGAGGCCCCGCCCGCTGTCGGTCACCTCGATCCGAACGGTGCCGCCCTCCCCGCGGCCGCACACCACGATGTCCCCTCCCCCGTGCTCGATCGCGTTCGCGATCAGGTTGCGCGCTGCCTGGGCGAGCCGCACCCGGTCGCCCCAGCTCGTGCGCCCGCCGCCCGTCCAGTCGAACTCGACCCGACACCCGCGCGCCTCCGCGTGCGCGCGCGAGGCCTCGACACAATCCGACAGCAGCTGCGAGACGTCGACCGGCGCCCAGTCCTGAGGCGGCCCGTGACCCACGCCGACGCTTCCGAGATCGTCCAGAGCGAGCGCCGCTCGACTCAACTCAAGGTCGACGGCGTCCAGCGTCGCCGTCGACAGCTCGCCGACGCGCAACGCGAGTGCGATCCCGAGCCGCGCCGCGGTGATCGGCCCGCGGAGTTCGTGACAGGCACGGACGACCGACTCACGGCGCGCGGCGCCGGCATGGCGGCAGGCGAACGACCATGCGAGCGCCGCGGCCGCGAGTGGCCATCCGGCGAGCCCGAGCGCCGTGATGGGGCTCACTGCGGCGCCCCATCGACGAGCCGGTAACCGACCCCCCACACATTGACGACGAATCGCGCCTCCTCGCAGCTCAGCTTGTTCCGCAGCCGGCAGGCGTGGGAGTCGAGGGTCCGCGTCTCGCAGAGCGCCTGAAAGCCCCACACGCTCCGGAGCAGCTCTTCACGCGTGAACACCCGGGTCGGGTCGCTGGCGAGCGCCTGGAGCAGCGCGAACTCCTTCTTCGCGAGCTTCACCCGCTCGCCGTTGATCCATGCCTGGCGGGCCGCGACGTCGATCTCAAGCGGTCCGATCCGCCGGCGCGCCGAACGCGGACGGCGGACGCTGCGCCGCAGCAGCGCGGCGAGACGGGCGTGCAATTCCGGATAGGAAAAGGGTTTGATGACGTAGTCATCTGCACCGCGTTCGAACCCCCGGAGCCGAGCGAGTTCGCCGGTTCTGCCGGAGAGGATGAGGATCGGCAGGTCCGGGTCGGTGCGATCGGCGATGCGGTCGGCGGCGCGCACTTCACGGACGAGATCGAGCCCGTCTCGGTCAGGCAGTCCAAGGTCGACGATCGCGAGATCGGGGAAGGCGGTCTCGATCAGATCGTGCGCGACGGATGCGCTGCCGGCCTCGAGCACGGCATAGCCGTCGGCGGCCAGGTTATCCGCGAGGAAGGTTCGTGTGGGAGCATGATCCTCGACCAGCAGGATCGTGGCGGGAGCGACATCCATACTCTCCAGAGGCGCGACCGAGCCGATTCCGCCCCCTCCCCATGCAACATCGCATTCAGCCGCTGCGGCAGGGGAGGAATCCCACATATGATGCCGACGCGGTATGCACCGGCGCGGCAATTACAGCTCGGGCGAGGATTTCGTCCTGGAGTATGGCGAACTGCGGTTCACGTTTAACGAACGTGATTTCGCCGAGCGCTGCGAGCAGGCTGCGCGCAAACTTGGGTTTCTGAGCGGCGGCGTCGAGGAGGACGAGGCCGAGGACCTCATCAATCTCGTCGTCAACGGCGAGGTCACCGATCCCGCCTCCGCCCTCGGCGAGCACGTCAACGACTGCTGGCCCGAGCTCGTCGGCCCCTCCGAGCGCTCCCTCGTGCACTGGCTGCGGCGCCTCATCTTCCGCGGCGCATGGCTGGATCAGCGCGTCAAAGAAGGCGAGCTCGACGTCACCTACGACGAGGACACGAGCTCCTTCGTCTACATCCAGCCCGACCGCGGTGGCGAGCCGATCGAGCTCGCGCCCGAGCCGAGCTGGAACCGCGTCGCGTACTTTCGCCGCTAGCGGCACCGACATCCGTCCGGCGGACGCGGGGTTACTGGCAGGCGTCGCGCACGGCAGCCAGCTCGGAGCTGAGCGTGATGAGCTGTGCTTCGATCGCCCGCTCGGCCGTGTCCGGCGGGAACAACAGCGTGAAGAGCAACTCACTCCCGTCGGCATTGGGCAACACGCGCGTGAACAGTCCGCGGCTGTGATCGCCGGCTGACACGATGTCGACCGACTTGGAGTTTGGTTCGGCCAACACGACGATGTTGAATTCGCGGCCGTCTGTGGTCACGACCCAGCTCTCGCCATCGGGACGGATCCGCGGAGCGAACCCGGGAGCCCACGCCGGAAGGTTCCGGGCATCGGCCACATACGCGTGCACGGCTGGCGGCGGAGCAGCGATCGGGACCGAGCGGGTGACGGCGCGGTTAACCGTATGCATATGCGTATTATCTGCGTCTGCTTATTATCTGTCAAGTGTCCGAGCGTGAGGATCTTGGCGCGCAGCTCGCGCGCGTCACGCGGCGGCTGATCGCTCTTGAGCGACCCTCGCTTGACAAGCACGGTGTGACGATGTGGGAGTACGTCGCTCTGCTGCGCCTGCGCGCCGCGCCCGCACAGACCCAGCTCGAGCTCGCACAGGCGATGCGCTATGACAAGACGCGCTTGATCGCCTTGCTGGACGGCCTTCAGCAGCGCGGGCTGATCACGCGCGAGCCGGCGCCCGAGGACCGCCGGGCGCGGATCGTGAGACTGAGCCGCAAGGGGCGCGCTCGGGTGGACGCCGTCCAGCGCGACATACACCAGATGGAGGACCAGCTACTCACGCCCGCGCAGCGCCAAGCGCTCCAGCGGCTACTCGATCGGCTCTGACCCGCCGCTACGGCTCGACGAGCAGCGCGGACTCGATGTGACGCAGCACGACGTCGCGCGCCGCGCCGCGCTCGCCGTCGCTCAGCGCCCGGAGCGGGCCGTCGAGCACGAGGCAGGAGAACCCGTGGACGGCTGACCACGCGGCGACCTCGGCGCCCTGGCGCGCGCCCGGCCGCAGCACGCCCTCGGCGTCAAGCTCGTCGAGCACGCCGGAGAGGATCTCGTAGGGACTGCGACCGGAGCGGCCGCGACCGGTTCCCTCCGGCCAGCCGTCGCTCGGATGCGCGCTGAACGCGGTCCGGAACAGCCCCGGTTCCTGCACCGCGAAGGCGATGTACGCACCGCCGACCGCGCGCAGCCGTTCCGGCGCTGAGCTCGCCTCGGCGATCCGGTCTTCCATCGCGCGCGCGAGCGCAGCGGCGGCCGCGCCGGCGACCTCGTCGAGCAGCGCGTCGTGGCCGGTGAAGTGCCGGTAGGCGGCGGTGTGCGACACCCCGGCGCGGCGCGATGCCTCACGGAGAACAACGGCGGCCGGCCCGCCGTCGCGCGCGAGCGTCACCCCGGCGTCGATCAGTGCCGCGCGGAGGCTGCCGTGGTGGTAGCGGCGATTCCGCGCCTGCGAGGCGGTCGTCTCGGTGGCCGGTTCTGCCGTTTGATCCACAGCGGACTATGTTGACAGAGGCAACATCGTCTGCCAACGTATGTGACCAGCGGCAACTTTGTCGCCATCGCCGCCGTCACGCCAGTAACGCCCCGACCGGATGGAGGGTTCCGTGTCCAACTTCGCCCCGCCCTCGACCGCAACCGCGAGTTCGCCGCCGCGGGTCGCTACGAGGGCCTCTCGATCATGCCCCGGCTCGCGCTGTACGTCGTCACCTGCCTCGACCCACGGGTCGACCCCGCTGCGGTGCTCGGACTCGAGCTTGGCGACGCGGCGATCGTCCGCAACGCCGGCGGTCGCGTGACCGACGAGGTGCTCCGCGACATCGCCTTCATCAGCCAGATGTCCGAGATGGCGCGTCCGGAGGGGCCGCTCTTCGAGGTGGCGGTCATCCACCACAACCAGTGCGGAACCGGCGCGCTCGCCGATGAGGGGTTTCGCACACGCTATGCCGAGCGCATCGGCGTCGCTCCGGACCCGCTGCTCGAGACGGCGGTGCTCGAGCCCGAACAGACCGTGCGAGTCGACGTCGAGAAGGTGCGCACGGCTCCCGGGACCTCGCCCCGGGTCACGGTGTCGGGCCACGTCTACGACGTGACGACCGGACTCGTCGAGCCGATCGTGACGGCGGAACGTCCGACGACTACCCGCCGGACCCCGAGAGCCCGTCGACGTTCTGGTTCGTCGGCGGCGGGTTGTCCATGACGAGCTTCGGCACGGTCACCATCGTGTAGCCCTTGGCGCGGAGCTCGCGGATGATGATCGGCACGGCGGCGAGCGTCTCGGAGCGGTTGCCTCCGGCGTCGTGCATGAGGATGATCGCGCCTGGCTCAGCGCCGGAAACCGCGGTGCGGACGATCGAATCGACACCGGGGAGGCGGTAGTCGTTCGTGTCGACGGTCCACAGCACCGTCAGCAGGTGCATCTTCTTGGTGATTCCGAGCGTCGTCTGGTCCCACAGTCCGTACGGCGGGCGGAAGAGGCGCGGGTAGGGCGCGCCGTACCGGCTCGTCGCCGCGATCTGCTCGTTCAGCTGGCTCTGTTGATCGGCAGCCGACAGATGCGACATCGCATAGTGGTTGAAGGTGTGATCGCCGATCGGGAACCCGGCCTGGGCGATGAGCGATGTCCCGACGTGAAAATCAGGCTCGGCGAGCCCGACCTCGAAGAACGTCGCCGGGACATGGTTCTGCTTGAGCACGGAGACGAACTGCGGCGTGTACGGGCCGGGGCCATCGTCGAACGTGAGCGCGACTTCCTTGTGCTGCGCGCCGGCGATCCGGATGTAGGGCGTGTAGGCGAGCGTCTTGTCGATGGCATTGTTCTCGGCCGCCTTCTCGGCGGCGACGAACGAGCCGGTCCCGGTCCCCGCGAGCGTCTCGATCCGCGTGAAGTAGCCGGTCGTCACGTGCGCGTTGGCGTGCACGGCGGTCGGCGCCGAACTCCCGCCCGAGCCAACCGCGATACCGATCAGCAGGACGAGCACCGCGAGCACCGCGAGCGCGACGAGACGCCGACGGCGGTGGTGCGGCTGCACGCGACGCTTCGCCGGACGACGCTGCGCCGGCCGGGAGCCCCGTGATCCGGGTTGTCTACGCAGTGTCGTGATGCTGTCGTCCATGCGAGTTCCCTTGATGCATGATGGCGGCTCGGCCGGTCATTTGTAGTTCGCGAATCACCTCAGAACGACCTGCCTGAGCACGTCCACCCCGGTCCGAGCCTCGTACGACTACCCTCCCGGGGCCATGAATGCGCCGGTTTGGGTGGTCATTCCAACCTATAACGAGGCGGCCAACGTCGAGCGGATCGTGCGCGCAACTGCGGACGAACTGCAGCGCGTGGCCGGCACCGAGTTCCGAATTCTAGTCGTTGACGACGGGTCTCCCGACGGCACGGGCGAGATCGCCGACCGGCTTGCGTCGGAACTCGACGTCGTTGAGGTCCTGCACCGCCGGGCGAAAGACGGCCTCGGCCAGGCCTATCTCGCCGGCTTTGACCGGGCGCTGAAGGGCGGCGCCGAGTTCGTTCTCGAGATGGACGCCGACTTTTCGCACGACCCCTCCTACCTCGGGGAACTGCTCGCGGCGGCCCAGGATGCGGACCTGGTGCTCGGCTCGCGCTACGTCGAGGGCGGCGGCGTGCGGGACTGGGGCCTGCTCCGCCGGCTCGTCAGCCGCGGCGGTGGTGTCTATGCGCGGCTCATCCTCCGGGTCGACGTCCACGACCTCACCGGCGGCTTCAAGTGCATCCGGCGCGAGGTGCTCGAGGCGATCGATCTCGGGAGCGTCCGGGCCGAGGGCTACGTTTTTCAGATTGAGGTCACGTACCGCGCACTCCTGGCCGGGTTCACGGTCAAGGAGGTCCCGATTGTGTTCCGGGACCGGACCGAGGGAACGAGCAAGATGTCGCCGCGGATCGCGTTCGAAGCGATGCTGCTCGTGCCCAAGCTGCGCCGGAGCGCGCGGGCCGCGATCGACCACGCTCGGCGGTCGCGTTCGGCCGCTGACGCCGCCGCCTGACGCGTCCTAACACAATCCCAATGTTGGCCAAACCGCAAGCGATTGCCCAGCGGGCATCCTCAAGTAGATGAGCGTCCGCGGTCCGCTTGGCGCCACGCCACAGACCGGCGCCTTCGACCTCACCACTCGCGGCGCCCCAACGACTCCGGCCCTGCGGCGCCGGGGAGCGTCGACGCGCGTCCGCCTCGGTCAGGCAGGACTCGTCGGCGTCCTTGTCACCGGACTGCTCGTCGCGATCGCCGCGGCGAACACTGACAGCCTTCTCCCCGAGTCCGTCCGCCCGGTCCCCCGGTGGCTCGCCGGCCCGTTCGGCGGCACCAGTCTCAACCTCCACGTCGGGTGGCTGATCGGCGTCCTGACGCTGATGTTCGTCTCCTATGTCCTCGCGGTACGGGCGGCGGACGGGATCTCCGCCCGCACCGTGCTGATGACGATCGCCGGATTCCACGCGCTGATGTTGCTCGCGCCGCCGTTGCTCTCGACCGACGTGTTCAGCTACCAGGCATACGCCAAGATGTGGGCGATCTACGGGGCGAACCCGTTCACCCACGGGCCGCACGTGATGGCGCTCGATCCCCTGTACCCGTTCATCGGGGCCAAGTGGGTGAACACCCCGAGTGCGTATGGCCCGGTGTTCACGGCGTTCAGCTACGTGCTCGCGCCGCTATCGATCGCGGCGAGCGCGCTCGCCTACAAGGCGATCGCGGCGATCGCGAGCCTCGCCACCGTCGCCCTGGTGTGGAACGGCGCGCGGCTGCGCGGGGTCAACCCGGTCAAGGCCGCGGCGCTCGTCGGCCTCAACCCGCTGATCGTCGTGTACGGCGTCGGTGGCGGGCACAACGACCTGCTGATGCTCGCGCTGCTGATGGCGGGCGTCGTCGCTGTGCTCCAGCATCGTGATCGCGCGAGCGGGGCGCTGATCGTGATCGGCGCCGGCATCAAACTCACCGCCGGGTTGTTCCTCCCGTTCGCGATCGCCTCCGGCGGACGCCTCGGCGCGACCCGCCGACGCCGCGACATCGTGATCGGAGCCGCGTGCGCCACGCTGGCGATCGCGATACTCGCGTTCGGGCTGTTCGGCGACGGGCCGCTGCATCTGCTCGGGACGCTCCAGAAGACCCAGAGCGAGGGCGACTGGCACAGCATCCCCGGATTCATCTCCACGCGGCTCGGCCTCGGCACCGTCGGCCACGCCGCCGGGCTTGTGCTCGGGGTCGCCTTTGTTGTCGTCTACCTGTGGCTGATGCGCAAGGTGTGGCGCGGCGAGATGGACTGGATCGATGGCGCCGGCTGGGTCGGCGTCGCGCTGGTCATCACCGCGAGCTCGATGCTGCCGTGGTACGTCGCGTGGATGATGCCGTTCGTGGCGCTCGGGACGGACCGCCGGTTGTGGCGCATCGCGCTCTGGATCACGGCGATCGTGCAGGGGATTCAGCTGCTTGGCTATATCCCCCACAGCTCTGGCCTGGGCCTCTAGAGGCCGGGTTTCCCCGTACCATGTGCACATGAGCGCCCCGCTGATCACTGAGGGAGCGCCGCGCAGCCTCAACCTTCTCAGCGTCGTCGCGCCGGTCTACAACGAAGAGGCGACGATCCAGGAGTTCTATTCGCGGGTGTGCAGCGCGCTGGAAGGCGTGAACTTCGAACTCGTGCTCGTCGACGACGGTTCCAGCGACGGCTCGACCGCCTCGCTTGACCAGCTCGCGACGACTGATCCGCGCGTCCGGGTTGTCTACCTGTCACGGAACTTCGGCCACCAGACCGCGCTTACCGCCGGGCTCGATCACGCCCGCGGCGACGCCGTCGTGATGCTCGATGCCGACCTCCAGGATCCGCCCGAGCTGATCGCCCGGATGCTCGATCACTGGCGCGCCGGCTGCGACGTCGTGTACGCGGTGCGCGAGGCCCGGGAGGGCGAGTCGCGCTTCAAGCTGAGCACCGCGCGGTGGTTCTACAAGCTGTTCGACAAGCTCGCCCAGGTCGAGCTCCAGCACAACTCCGGCGACTTCCGCCTGCTTGACCGGCGGGCGCTCGACGCGCTGCTCGCGATGCGGGAGCGCAACCGCTTCCTGCGCGGCATGACCGTGTGGGTCGGCTACACGCAGGCCGCCGTCCCGTACAAGCGCGACCCGCGCTACGCGGGCGAGACGAAGTACACGCTGTCGAAGATGCTCCGCTTCTCGCTCGACGCGATCTCGTCGTTCTCGCACCGGCCGCTGCAGCTCGCGACCCTGCTCGGGTTCGCGATCTCGACGCTCGCGTTCATCGCGATCCCGGTCGTCGTCGTCCTGCGCATCGTCGGCTCCTACCTGCCGGGCTTCGGCTCGATCACGATCGTCATCCTGCTCCTCGGCGGGATCCAGCTGATCGCGATCGGGATCATCGGCGAGTACGTCGGCCGGATCTACGACGAGGTCAAGGGCAGACCCCTGTACCTCGTGCGGCGAGAACGCGCGCAGAACATCGCGGCGATCGCCGCGCAGTCGCCCGACAGCGCACTGAGGCGTCCGCGCCGGCTTCGAGGCGCTCAGTCGTCGGCGCAGCTCGCCGACGAAGTCGGCAGCTCTCCTCGGGCGACCGCTCCGCATGCGCGATCGTCGAAAGCGTCGCGCATCGACGTGACGTCCAGCGCGCGGCCTGTCGCCGAGACGTCCGGGCGCTGGCTCGGCAGCATCGGAGGCGTCGCGTGCCGAGAGCCGGCTGCCGACGTGGATGAAATAGCGAGGCGGTCGGCGCAGCGTCGATTCCTTCGCGATCGCGCCCTCGATCATCTCGACGCGCCCGGCCTTGATGTCCTTGGCGAACGGGCTCAGGCTGCGCGAGAGCCGGCCGACGATGCCGCTGTGGTGGCGGTCAAGCTGGTGCCCGAGCCGGGTCAGCTGCGGCGGGCCCAACCTCCCTTCACGATTCGCGGCGAGACATCCTCGCCGAAGGGTCCGTCAGCCACCGTTGGCCTCAACCTCCGGCGGGGTTTGGCCCGACCCCGCGGGCGCGCAGGGGCCGGATCTCGGCGCCCGGGTGGCCGTCTTCTCCCGGCTCGGTGTCGGCCTGCTCGAGCGCGGCGATGCGGCTGGAGAGACCCTTGATCGCGTCGGCGATCGGGTCGGGCAGGTGGACCCAATCCGCGTCCGGACCCTCGGGCCGGCGGCCCTCGATCCGGACGGGATGGCCGGGGTTGCCGACGACGGTCGAGTTCGGCGGCACGTCGTGGATGACGACGCTGTTGGCGCCGATCTTGGAGCCGTGGCCGACGGTGATCGGACCGAGCAGCTTTGCGCCGGAGCCGATCGTGACGTTGTCCTGGACGGTCGGGTGGCGCTTGCCGGTGGCGAACCCGGTGCCGCCGAGGGTGACGCCCTGGTAGAGCGTCACGTCGTCGCCGATCTCGGCCGTCTCCCCGACGACGACCCCCATGCCGTGGTCGATGAAGAAACCGCGGCCGATGTGCGCGGCGGGGTGGATCTCGATCCCGGTGATCGAGCGGGCGATCGTCGCGATCAGCCGCGGCAGGACGGGCACCCCGACGCTGTGGAGCGCGTTCGCGACGCGATGGGCGAGCAGCGCGTGCACGCCGGGCCACAGCAGGAGGATCTCCAGCGAGCCGACGTCGCGTGCGGCGGGATCGCGGGTTTGCGCGGCGCTCACGTCACACCGGATCTCCGCAACCGTGCGGGAGATGAGGCCCAGGCCGAGCATCTCGCTGAAAGAGTAGCTATCCGAAATGAAGTTTTGGTCTGACGCGGAGGCGAGATGGTTGATCAGGGTGGCGATCCGGTGCCGCGAGACGCGTCAGACGGACCGCGCCCGCGGCATCAACGTTACGGCGCGAAGAACGGTGTTGAGACGTAGCGCTCGCCGGAGTCCGGAAGGACGGTGACGATCCGCGCGCGGCGATTCTCCGGACGCCGGCCGAGCTCGATCGCCGCCGCGAGAGCCGCCCCGCCCGACATACCGGTGAGGACACCGTCGCGCCGGGCGAGCAGGCGGGCGGTCTCGATCGCAACCTCGTCCTCGATCGGCATCACCTCGTCGAGCAGCTCGCGATTGAGCACCTCAGGAATGAAGCCCGCGCCGATGCCCTGGATCTTGTGGGGTCCCGGGCGGCCGCCGGAGATGACCGGCGAGGAACTCGGCTCGACGGCGACGATGCGCGCGTTCGGACAGCGCGCCTTGATCGTCTCCCCCGCCCCGGTGATCGTCCCGCCGGTGCCGACGCCGGCGACGAAGATGTCGACCTCGTCATCGAGCGCGTCAAGAATCTCCGGCCCGGTCGTACGACGGTGCACGTCCGGGTTGGCCGGGTTCGAGAACTGGTCGGGCAGGAACACATCCCCGTTATCCGCGAGCGCCCGGGCGGCGTCAACTGCCTCGTCCATCCCACCGAGCGACTCGGTCATCTCGACGCGCGCGCCGTACAGGCGCAAGAGCCCCTCGCGCTCGCGGCTCATCCCCTGCGGCATCGTCAGCACGAGGTCATAGCCCTTGGCCGCACACACGAACGCGAGCGCGATCCCCGTGTTGCCGCTGGTCGCCTCGACGATCGTCGTCCGTCCCGGCTCGATCTTGCCGTCGCGTTCCGCTGCCTCGATCATCGCCACGCCGATCCGGTCCTTGACGCTGCCACCGGGATTGAACGCCTCAAGCTTGGCGATCAGCTGCCCCTCAAACTCCGGACAGACCCGCGTCAGCTGAACGATCGGTGTGCGGCCGACATGCTCCTCAATGTTGATCGGGATTCGCGCCATCCTCGCGCGACTCTACGTCTCCCCGAGGATCTTCGCCTTCTGGGCGTCGAATTCGGCCTGGGTGAGCGCGCCGGACTTGCGCAGCGCATTGAGCTTTTCAAGTCGCTCGATCGGATCGGGCGCGGACGGCGTCGGCGTGCCACCGGGGAGCGGGCCCGTGCCGCCGGGCACCATCATCCCGGGTGGCATCGTGATCGCCTGACCTTCGCTCATCGCCTTCATCACGGCAGCCTGAAGCTCGGCCGGGTTGCCGCCGGCCTGGACGTCGGCGACGGCCTTGAGCACCTCCTCGCGCAGACCGGGCACACCCCGGGCGTCGATCACGGTGTTGCTGCCGAAGCCCGCCGCGAACGCGGCGCCCGCCGGCATGCCGCCAGCCGTCACGGGTGCGGCACTCGCCGTCGTGGATGCCGACATCTCGTCGTTCTTCGCCTGGTCGATCTCGACCCGGCTCGTGTCGTTGGGGTCGTACTTGACCCATAGCTGCGCGCCGATGTTCCACATCGAGAGCCGGCTCATCGTCAGCTTCTTCGTCACCTCAAACGGCGCGGCCATACCGTCGGACTGCACCTGGAGGGTGAGCTTGACCCGCGGGTTGCCGTTCACGTAGACACCGGTGTCGTCGACCCGGGTCACCGTTGCCTGAGCGGAGACCCCGGTCATCAGGACGTCCTTCTTCTTGCTGCCAAACATGCTGCCCCTTTCCCTATTTCTCGATGCGACCGTATCGCACAGCACAATGTTCGACAGGCGGTTTCCAGCACTGAAGGAGAGCGAATGCCCGTAGGCAAAGCGGTAGATGCGCACCCCGGGGAGGCCGACGGTGATCGGTTCGTGGTGCCGTGCCTGAACGAGATCGACGAGAAGCGGATCCGCGCCCATCTCGCCTCCAACCACTTCTTCTGGCTTGACCTGACCGAGCCGAGCCGGGACGACCTGGAGGCACTGCGGCGTGTCTTCGGGTTCCATCCGCTCGCACTCCAGGACAGCAACGAGTTCGGCCAGCGGCCCAAGCTCGACGACTACGACGACTACGTCTTCCTCGTCTACTACGGCGCCTACCGTGACCACCCCGCAGACCCCGCTCCGCTGCGCGAGGTCCACATGTACATCTCCGGGCGGTTTCTCGTGACGGTTCACCGAGACCCGCTGCCCGCGCTCGAGCGCCAGCGTGAGCAGCTGCACGGCCGGGTGCTCCACTCCGAGCAGTTCCTCATCTACCGCGTCCTCGACACGCTGACCGACAGCTTCTTTCCGATCCTCAGCGACATGGACGACGAGATCGACACGCTCGAATCCTCGATCGTCGCCGGACCCACCCAGGAGGCGCTCCGGCGGCTATTCGCGCTCAAGCGCGAGCTCGTGGCGATGCGCAAGGTCGTGACCCCGCAGCGAGACCTGTTCGCCCGCTCGGTCGACCAGATCGCCGAACTGCCGGGACTCACGCTCGACGAGCGCGACTACTTCCGCGACGTGTACGACCACCTGATTCGAATCAGCGACCTGATCGACTCCTACCGCGATCTGCTCTCGGGCGCCACCGACATGTACCTCTCGACGGTCTCGAACCGCCAGAACGACGTGATGAAGCAGCTCACCGTGATCGCGACCGTGTTCCTTCCGCTGTCGTTCATCACCGGGTTTTTCGGGATGAATTTCGGCTACCTGGTCACAAGTCTGATCCGCGCCGACTGGACGTTCTGGGCAATCGGGGTCGGGAGCATGGTGGCGACCTGCATCGTGCTGCTTGTCTACTTCCGCCGCAAGGGCTGGACGTAGCCCGAGTCGCTACTCTCGGGCGCGCCGGTGTTCCACGACCAAAAGGGGTACGAAGTGAACTGGGGTGCAACAACGTCGCGCGGGTCGGTGCCCGTGGTTGGGCGACGGGCCGCGGGTGCGGTCGCGTGCGCCGCGGCGCTGGCGGTGGGCGGCTGTGGCGGCTCGAGCAATTCAAGCTCGTCAAGCGCGGCGAGCACGACGAGCAGCGCGGCACAGACGACGACGTCGAACACGTTCGCGGCGGGGACGGGGAACAGCGCCGCCGCGTATGTCCAGCAGCTGCTGCCCGTGATCAAGCCGTGGCAGGTGGCGGCGCTCACCTTCCAGGCCGATTTCACCCGCGCCGTCACCGCGCATGACAAGGCGAGGGTCACCCAGGTGATCGAAACGTTTCGGACCGCCAACGGCACGTTCGCCACCAGGCTGTCGAAGCTCTCGCCCCCGGCGACCGCCCAGGGCGAGCAGGATGATCTCGTCAAGAAGGTCAAGCAGCTCGGCAGCGACCTGGAGACCGCAAAGTCGGCGTTCGATCAGACCAACACGGCCGCGCTGCAGTCGGCCGACGCGAAGATCAAGTCCGACACCCAGGCGCTCATTCAGAGCGCCGCAGCGCTCGGCCAAGCGGTTCACGCCACCGGCTGAGCCGACACGCAGCCACGCTTTCCGGTGGTGCGGGACCCTAATGTCAGATGTGGTACATCGGGGCCCGCCCCGCCTGAGCCTCCGCTTCGGCAACGTCGGCGACCGTCGAGTCGCCGAGGACGTTGCGGGCGGCCCGGGCCGCATCTGCGAACACGCCGGTCGCGTCCTGGCCGATGGGCCCGTCGAGCAGCTCGACGATCTCGAGCACGGTCAGCTCGGTCGCCGGCCGGGCGAAGCTGTAGCCGCCCTTGACCCCTCGCTGGGAGCGGAGGACGCCGGCCCGGCGGAGGGTCGCGAACAGCTGCTCGAGGAACTGCACCGGGATGTCACCGCGGCGGGCGAGCTCGGCGATCGGCACCGGTCCCGTATCGCCAAGGCGGTGCAACTCGACGAGCGCACGCACGGCGTAGGGGGACTTGGACGTGATCGAGATCATCCGCGTCCACGATCGTAGCCCCTCCCCGCTCGTGATCCGCCGGCGCCGCGCGCCGCGCGCCGCCTTGCCGCCCGGTGCCGGGCGACGGCGATTAGATCCAGCCGCGCTCGGTGGCGATGAGGACGGCCTGGGCGCGGTCCATCGCGCCGAGCTTGCCGTACACGTTGTGCAGGTGGGTGCGGACCGTGCTCGTGGAAAGACCAAGCTCGGAGGCGATCTGCTTGTAGACCATGCCCTTGGCGAGCCGGCGCAGGACGTCGACCTCGCGGCTTGACATCGGGCACGGGTCGATCTGGCGCGGGCGTCCGCCGGACGTTGGGAGCGGCAGGTCGTACATGACCGTCCGCAGGTCGGCCGGCTTGACGCCAACCACCCGCCCGACGGCGAGCAGCTCGGACGGGGAGATCGAGCCGCCGAACACGTAGTGCGCGAGCATGTCGGCGAGGCGGACGATCGCGGCCTCACCGTCGGCGTCCTCGGCGTGATGGCGCTCGATCACGCTGGCGATCGCCTTCGGCATGCCCCAGCGGCGGGCGAGGACGCCGCCGACGAGGGCGTGGTCGACGCCGAGCTCACGGCGCTCGCGCTGAATCCGCTCCTCCGGGGTGCGCGCCTCACCGTGGATCTGGCGCGGATAGCCGGGGTAGGCGTGGACGAGCACGAGCTTGCCGATGTCGTGCAGCAGGGCGGTGACCATCAAGCGGTCACGCTGCTCGTAGCCGAGCTCGCGGGCGAGCCGGTCGGCGGCGCGCTGGGTGGCGACGGCGTGCAGGCGGAAGCGCTCGGGGATCCCCTGCCACACGGCGGTCCGCTCAAAGAAGTCAAACGTGCGGGCGCGGCTCGCGATCGAGTGCACGGTGTGGGGCGAGAGGACCTCGACCGCCTTGACGGCGCTCTCGACACGGCCGCGGCTGCGGCCATCAAGCTGGTTGGCGAGCCGCAGGACGGCGACGCACAGAGCGACATCGGCTTCGACCGCGGACACGACGTCGGCGGTGGACGGGTCGCCGCTCTCGAACAGACGCAGGACCCGGTTGCGAGACTCGACCAGGACCGGAAACGCCTCGAGCGCCTCAAACGCGGCGGTCAGACGGCGGCCATGGCCTTCGTTGTGATGGCGCTCGCGCGGAGCGTACGGATCGGTGGGCGTTGCGTTCACAGCGAGCAGCAGCGAGGGTTGCCACGGGGGCTCATCCTTGGTTTCTGGGGAAAACACGCTAGGCGGGATACATCCGGGGCACATCCGCCTTCTCCCGCATATATCGGCAAATGTTCGATGCCGGTTTAGCCCGATTCGTGGACGGCGGCCTGCTCCAGTGCGCGGTCGATCCGCGCCAGGGTTTTCTCGCGGCCAAGAAGAGCCACACTTTCGAAGATTCCAGGAGAGATTGTGCCACCCGCGATCGCAACGCGAATGGGCTGGAACACCTTGCCGGGTTTGGCGCCCCGGGCCTCGACGACCCCTCGGAGCGCCGCCTCGACCTGCGGGAGCTCCCAGGGGTCGAGTGGGGCGAGTGCATCCCGGGCCGCCTGGAGCGTCTCGACCCCGCCCTCCCCCTCGATCACCCGGTGGAACGCGTCCTGATCCTGCACCGGTTCGTCGAACAGGAACGACACGAGCGGCCAGAACTCGCTCAGCGTCTGAATCTTCTCTGCGGCGATCTCGACCGCCGGACCGAGGCCGCTTCGGCCGGTGAAGGACTCGAGGCGCCGCGTCGTCTCGTCGACGCCGAGCTCGCGCAGCCAGCGCCCGTTCATGTGGCGGAGCTTGCGCTCGTCGAACACGGCGGGGTTCTTCGACACGCGATCGAGCCGGAAGCGCTCGGCGAGCTCGTCCAGCGAGAAGTGCTCCTCATCGGCGGCGAAGCCGGCGCCGAGCAGCGCGATGTAGTTGTCGACCGCCTCCGGGAGGTAGCCGGCGTCGCGGAGCTCCTGCACCGAGGCGGCGCCGTGGCGCTTCGAGAGCTTCTTGCCGTCCGGCCCGTGGAGCAGTGGCAGATGGGCATACCGGGGCGGCGACTCGCCGAGCGCGTCGAACACGAGCAGCTGCTTGGGCGTGTTGGAGAGGTGGTCGATGCCGCGCACGACGTCGGTGATGCCCGCGTCGAGATCGTCGATCGCGACGGCGAAGTTGTAGACCGGCGAGCCGTCGGCCCGGGCGATCACCGGATCGTCCATGTTCGCGTTCGGGAAGCTCGTGTGGCCGACGATCACATCGTCGACGACCGTCTCCCCCTCGTCGGGGACGCGCAGCCGGACCGCGCCGCTGCGCTCCGGGTCGCCGCGGAAGCCGCGATCGGCGCCGTGACGTTGCTTGTAGGCGGCGACATCGTCCTTCGTGGCGTTCGAGTGGTACGCGTGACCGGTCTCGAGCAACTGCGCGAGCACCTCGGCGTGCCGGTCGGCCTGGGCGGCCTGGAAGATCGGGCCCTCGTCCCAGTCGAGATTCAGCCACCCGAGCGCATCGAGGATCTGCTCGACGTTCTCCGGGGTCGATCGCTCGCGGTCGGTATCTTCGATCCGCAGCACGAGCGTGCCCCCCTGGCCGCGCGCGAGCAGCCAGTTGTAGAGAGCGGTCCGCGCCCCGCCGATGTGGAGGGCGCCTGTTGGTGATGGAGCAAAGCGAACACGCATGACGAACGACTTCCCATGCTAATCGGCGCCCACGTCTCACAGGCGGGAGGTTTGACCAACGCGGTCACCCGCGGGGTCGAGCGGGGCTGCAAGGCGATCCAGATCTTCAACCAATCCCCGCGGATGTGGCGTCCGACGAACTACACCGATGAGGACTTCGCCGCCTTCCGGGAGGCGATCGACGCGAGTCCGATCGACGCGGTCCTGATCCACGCTGTGTACCTGCTCAACGCGGCCACGACCGACCGGGCGATGCGCACCAAGACCCGCGCCTCGCTGATCCAGTCGCTGCGAGTCGGCGACGGCATCCGGGCTCGGGGCGTCGTTCTGCACGCCGGGTCGGCGAAGCAGGGCAACGTCGCCAAGGCGATCACCCGCGCCGGCAAGCTCGTTCAGGAGGCGCTCTCGGAGACCGAGCACTGCGCGCTGCACTTCGAGGACACGGCGGGCGCGGGCGGGACGCTCGGGCGCTCATTCGAGGAGCTCGGGGCGCTGATCGACGCCACCGGCGGCGGCCGGCGCGTCGGGCTCTGCCTCGATTCCTGCCACCTGCTCGCGTCCGGCTACGACCTCCGGACCGCCGAGGGGCTGCGCGAGACGCTCGACGAATGTGATCGGGTCGTCGGCCTTGACCGCCTCGGCTCTTTGCACATCAACGACTCGCAGGCGACGCTCGGCTCAAACCGCGACCGCCACGCGATCCTCGGCGACGGCGAGCTCGGGCCGCGGGGCTGCGGGGTATTCCTGTCCGAGCCCCGGTTCGAGGAGCTGCCGTGCGTCCTCGAGACCGGGACAGAGGGCGGTGGCGTGAGCGCCGACGACGTCAAACGAGCCTTCACGTACCGGCGGAACGGGAAGGCGGCACGCTCGCGTGCGGCGCGACGTGCGGGCGCACGATAGCGTCCGCACATCATGAGCAATCGACGGAAGGCAAACGCGCTCGTCATCTTCGGGATCACGGGCGACCTGGCGCGCAAGATGACGCTCCGCTCGCTGTACCGGCTCGAGCAACGAGGGCTGCTCGACCTCCCGGTGATCGGCGTGGCAGTCGAGGATTGGACGGCCGACCACCTGCGCGAGCATGCGCGGAAGGCGATCGAGGAGTGCGGCGAGACGATCGACGAGGAGGTCTTCGACCGACTCGCGGGCCGGCTCGGCTACGTGAGCGGCGACTTCGGCGACGACGCGACCTACGGGAAGGTCGCCAAGGCGCTCGGCGACGCCGACAACCCCGCGTTCTATCTGGAGATCCCGCCGTCGCTGTTCGCCCGGGTGATCCAGGGGCTCGCTCAGGCGAAGCTCCTCTCCGACGGGCAGCGCGTCGTCGTCGAGAAGCCGTTCGGGCACGACCTGGCGTCGGCCCACGCCCTGGCAGCCGACCTCCATCAGTACGTCGACGAGTCCCAGCTCTACCGGATCGATCACTTCCTCGGGAAGATGGGCCTCGAGGAGATCCTCTACCTGCGGTTCGCGAACACGATGCTCGAGCCGGTGTGGAACCGCAACTACCTCGCGTGCGTGCAGATCACGATGGCCGAGAACTTCGGGGTCGAAGACCGCGGGCACTTCTACGACCCGGTCGGCGCCCTGCGCGACGTCGTCGTCAACCACCTCATGCAGCTGCTCGCCGCCGCGGCGATGGAACCACCGTCCGGGCAGGACCCGAACACGCTCAAGGACGCCAAGGCGTCTGTCTTCCGGGCGATGCCGGAAGCCGATCCGAAGCAGTACGTGCGCGGCCAGTACGACGGCTACCAATCGATCAACGGCGTCGCGCCGAACTCGCAGACCGAGACCTACGCGGCGCTGCGCGTCGAGATCGACAACTGGCGCTGGGCCGGCGTGCCATTCTTCATCCGCACCGGCAAGGAGATGCCGGTCCGCCTGACCGAGCTGCGCCTCGTGTTCAAGCACCCGCCGAAGATCCACTTCATGGAGGTCGGCCACCGGGCGCCCGAGCCGAGCCAGATCGTGTTCCGGATCGACCCGCGGACGGGAATCCGGATGAAGCTCGACGCTCACCGGGCCGACAAACGTGGCGCGACCGCGATCGAGCTCGACATGGAGTTCGCCAAGGAGGGCGGCGAGGGTGCGACCCCATACGAAGTCCTGCTCGAGGCCGCGATCGAGGGCGACAGCACGCACTTCACTCGTCAGGACAACGTCGAGCAGATGTGGCGCATCGCGCAGCCGCTGCTCGACGATGCGCCGGCGGTGCAGCCGTACAAGCCGGGCTCGTGGGGTCCGGAGCGGGCGAAGGCGCTCGTGCAGCACTTCGGCGGCTGGCACGGTCCGTGGGTGCCGCCGGAAGACGGCGGCTAGGACGCTCGGCGCGTCACGAGCGGCGGGATCGGCGCAACGGTGCAACGGCAGCGGGCTTCGGAGCAGATTGGGACGTTGTGCCGACCGCATCGGTGCAACGGCGCAATCCGGTTCTGGAGCCTCCGCCGTCGGGACCTTGTCCCGATCCTGATCGCGCGATCCTGATCGCGCGGAACCCCGACCCAGGGTGCCCGGTTCCCTTGGCCCCGTCCGACTGCCGAGCGGCAGGGTTTTCGTCGTGCGACCCGAGCGGGCGCAGCGACCGTAGCCGCCGCGCCCGCCGGGCGCCGTCACCCCTGCGAGCCTTCAGTGGCGACCACTAGGCAACCGGCGCGGGGGTGTTGTTGCTGCCCCCGCGGACGCGCCACAGCCACACGCCGACGGCGGTGAGCACGATCGCTCCGGCGACGTAGCCGATCGCGACGCCGACACGGGCACCGCCCGCCGATGTGACCGCGTGGATCACCGCATAGATGAGGAACGCCGCGATCGCCCACATGACGACCGACACGCTCCGCAGAAGTACCTTCATAGACAACCCCTTGTGAGTGGGACGCTTTTGGACGCCCGCAGCGCGGGCGTGGACGCGAGGTCGGCCAGCCCGCGCGCCTGTCCGTGTGCACGTGGGAACTGCCTGCCGCCCCAGTTACTTGATTGGTTAGCCACGGGTATCGGACGCGAGGCCCGCACCTTGATCCCCGCGGCAATCCCGCGGTCGATGCGGCAACCCCCCCAGGCCGCCAGCGCCGCAGGAGGGGAAGTAGCGACGCTGGCGGGAGGAGAGACTACTGGGCACACATCACGTCGTTCTGACGGCCGGTTCCACCGCATGGCTCCTTGACGTGATCGCTGACGACTGAGCAGACCCCTGTTCCGGCGTCAACTCATGCGCACTTGGTGCGCCCCTCGATTTGTCCGTGCCCGTGAAGCGTACGCCGATCGGCCACCATGTGACAACAGCTACAAACCAGGAGGGTCAGAGAACGGACGAAACCGGCGGCTGCGCGATGCGCGTGTCGGCCATCGCGTGCGGATTGTGGCCGTTGGCGACCCGGGCGTCGGCCCCGTCGCCATGGTCCTCGTCGGCGACGTCACCCGCGCCGCCCGCGTCAGCGGGGTCGCCCGCGTCGGCCGGGTCGCCCGCGTCAGCGGGGTCGCCCGCGTCACCGGGGTCGCCCGCGCCGGCGCTGCCACCCGGGACCGCCGGGCCCACGATCGCCCGGCCGAGAAGGGAGACGAGCTCGGCGTGCAGGCCGGCACACCGATCAACCCGGAAGTCCGGCCCGAGGCGCAAACGCCGGTTCCCGGCGGACATCAGCAACTCGACCACGACGTCGCATTGGCCGGGGAAACCGACGAGCACGTCCTTCAGTTCGCCGAGCACGCCGGCGGGCAACGCCTGGGCGTCAAGGCACAGCTTGAACGCGGTCGGCGCGATCACGACCTTCGCCGCCTCCTCCTCGGCCTTGCGGACCTCCTCCTCGGAGGGCTCGAACAGATCGACCGCCTGGGCGACGACGCACGTCTTCTCCCGGTCCTTATGGTCAACGCGACCACGGACGGTGACGATCGAGTCGACGCTGACCGCCGCCTCGTTGTCGGCGAGCGTCTTGCCGAACACGAGCACCTCGATCGTCCCATCGAGATCGTCAAGCGTGGCGAACATCATCGGATCGCCCTTCTTGGTACGGATCTTCTTCGCCGCCGTGATCATGCCGCCGACCGTTACCCAGTCCCCGTCACGCTTGCCGGTCAACTCGGTGAGCGTGCAGTCCACCTTGGCGCGCAGCGCTGCACGGACCTCCTTGAGCGGGTGGGCGGAGATGAACAGGCCGATCGACTCCTTCTCGGCCGCGAGCAGTTCGGAGCGCTCAAATTCCTCGGTGGGGATCGGGGCGTGGCTCGGCGCGGCAAATGCGGCGGCCGCCTCGCCCCCACCGCCGAGATCCAGCCCGAGGCCGTCGAAGATCGAGCCCTGGCCGATCTGGGCGTCCTGCTGAGATTTCTGGCCAGCCGCCTGGGCCTGCTCGAGCACGATCAGCATGCCCTTGCGGGTCGCGCCGGTGGAGCCGAACGCGCCGCACTTGATCAGCGCCTCGATCGCCTTCTTGTTGACCGAGCGGTTGTCGACCCGCGCGCAGAAGTCCCACAGGTCCGTGAACGGGCCGTCCTCTTCCCGCGCCCGCTTGATCCCCTCGACCGCCGCATAGCCGACGCCCTTGACCGCGTCGAGCCCGAAGCGGATGTTGCCGTCCACGACGACGAAGTTGTGGTCAGACTCGTTGACGTCCGGCGGCAGGATCGCGATCCCCATCTGCTCGGCCTGGGAGACAAAGAACGGCACCTTGTCCTTCGTGTCCATGACCGATGAGATCAGCGCGGCCATGTACTCGGCCGGATAGTTGGCCCGCAGCCACGCCGTGCGGTAGGAGATCAGCGCGTAACACGCAGCGTGGCTTCGGTTAAACGAATAGTCAGCGGACTTCTCGTTCGTCGCCCACAGCCAGTCGATCACCGACTGACTGATGCCCGACGCGCGGCAGCCCTCGACGAACTCGGGCTTGAGCTTGGCCATCGCCTCGCGGTTCTTCTTGCCGATCGCCTTGCGGAGGTCGTCCGCCTTGGCGCCGCTGAAGCCGGCCAGCTCCTTGGCGATCCGCATCGCCTGCTCCTGGTAGAGGATGACGCCCTTCGTCGCCTCCAGGATCGGGCGCAGGCGATCGTCCGGGTAGGAGATCATCTCCGGATCACGCTTGCCGCGGGCGTACGTCGGGATCTGGTCCATCGCGCCCGGGCGGTAGAGGGCGACGAGCGCCACGAGGTCGTCGAACTCGGTCGGACGTACCTTCTTGAGCGCCTCGCGCATGCCCTCGGACTCAAACTGGAACACGCCGATCGAATCGCCACGCGCGAGCATCTCGTAGGTCTTTGGGTCATCGAGCGGGAGCGTCGCCATGTCCGGGCGCTCCCCGGCCGAGCGCTCGACGATGTCGAGCGCGTCCTCGATCACGTCGAGGTTGCGCAGACCGAGGAAGTCCATCTTCAGCAGACCGAGCTGCTCGACGGGCTTCATCGAGAACTGGGTGACGGTGCGGAACACCTTCTCGCCGTTCTCGTCGGTGCCGGCGTCGGCAATCTGCAGCGGCACGATGTCGGTGAGTGGTCGATCGGCGATGACGACCGCCGCGGCGTGGATCGACGAGTTGCGGACGATCCCCTCGAGTCCGCGGGCGACGTCGACGATCTGCCGCGCCGTCGGGTCCTTATCGACCTCGGTGCGCAGCGGCTCGCCGACCTTCAGGCAGTCCTCGAAGCTCGGTGGACGGCCCATGATCGGGTCCGGGATGAGCTTGGCGAGGCGGTCCCCGGCGCCGTAGTCGTGACCGAGCACGCGGGCCGCATCACGCGTCGCCGCGCGCGGGAACATCTTGCCGAAGGTGACGATCTGGGCGACCGATTCCTTGCCGTACTTCTCGGTCACGTACCGGATCATGCGATCGCGGCCGCGGACGGAGAAATCGATGTCGATGTCCGGCATCGACACGCGCTCGGGGTTGAGGAAACGCTCGAACAGCAGGTCGTAGCGCAGCGGATCGACGTCGGTGATCTGGAGCGAGTACGCGACGATCGAGCCGGCGGCCGACCCACGCCCCGGGCCGACCGCGATCCCGGTGTCCTTGGCGTACTTGACGAAGTCCCACACGATCAGGAAGTAGGCGTTAAAGCCCATCCGGTCGATCACGCCGAGCTCGTATTCGGCGCGCGTGAGCGCCTCGGCCGGCACCGGATCGCCGTACCGGCGGCGCAGCCCCTCCTCGACGAGGCCACGGAGATACTCCACCTCCGGCTCGCCGCCCGGCGTCGGATAGCTCGGGATCAGCTGGCCTCCGAGCTCAAGCTCGACGTTGCAGCGCTCCGCGATCTCCAGGGTCGAGGCGATCGCCTCCGGCCACTCCGCGAATGAGGTCGCCATCTCCTCGTTGGAGCGCAGATAGAACTCGTTCGTGTCAAAGCTGATCTTCGGCGCGCTCAGCATCGACTTCGTCTGCACGCACAGCAGTGCCGCGTGATGGTGGTAGTCCTCACGCCTGAGGTAGTGCACGTCGCCGGTCCCGACGAGCGGCCGTCCCATTTCCCGCGCGATCTTGACGATCCCCTCGTTCGCGCGGTCCTGGTCGGCAAGCCCGTTCTTCTGGACCTCGAAGTAGACGTTGTCCTCACCGAAGGCGCCGATGCAGCTCGTCGGCGTGGTTGCGCGCCCCGTCCATCTGGCCGTTCAGGAGGTGCTGGCAGAAGCGGGACTGCAGGCAGCCGGTCAGCGCGATGATCCCCTCGGCATGGCCCGCGATCTGCGCGAGGTCAAGCGACGGCTTGCCGCGCTGATAGCCCTCCAGAAACCCGGCGGAGGACAGCTTGACGAGGTTCCGGTAACCGGTTGGCGTCGCCGCGAGCAGCGTCAGGTGGTTGCGCTCAAGCCGCCCGGGCGCGCGGCGCGTGTGGTCCTCGACGACGTAGACCTCGCAGCCGAGGATCGGCTTGACGTTGTGCTTGCGGCACGCCGTGAACAGCTCGACGGCGCCATTCATGACGCCGTGATCGGTCAGTCCGAGGGCCGGCTGATCGAACGCGGCGGCCCGCGCGGCGAGGTCCTCGATGTTGCACGCTCCGTCGAGTAGCGAGTACTCGGAGTGGACGTGGAGGTGCGCGCAGGGGGAGCTCATGGACTGCTGATCGAGGATAGGCACCGGGGCGGACAACGTCGCCGCGGCCCGCTCCGATCCCGCGGGAATCAGCCGCTCGTTGCGCGGTTCGGCGCTTCGACTTGGGCGTCGAGCTCCAGATCGTCGCGGCGCACCCCCACGCCGCTGAGTTCAGGCGCCAACAGACGGGCGGCCATCAGATCGCCGAGCGCAGCGAGGCCGCTCCGATCCCCGTGGATCCGGGCGAGGCGGCGCCAGCGCAGCCGCCGAGCGAGCCCTCCGGCGGTGAGGAGGCGAATGATGCTCGCCGGGTCCCCGTCGAGCCGAAACCGAACGTCCTCGCGCGCCCGCGCCGTGTGCATCCAATTGACCTCGGTGGCGCCGCCCTCCGTGACGGTCACGCGCACGCACGTGGCCGGGTCAAGGACGAGGTCATAGGCGAGCGCCAACGGATGGACGATGCCCTGGGCGGGGAGCAGCTTGAGCAGGAGCCTCCCGGCCTCCTCAGGGTCGCGTTCGGCGATCGGGGCGAGGGTGAACGGCGGCCGAGTGTCCATGACGAGTGCCGGCAGCGCAGGCGGAGACTTCTCGGCGGCGGCTGACGGCGGCGTCGGCGGGGACTCGTCCGGCGCGTCCTCGGGGCGGGCGGGCGTTTGCTCACGCAGACGCGTCCGGGCCGCATCGAGGCGCTGCGGCTCGAAGTTGGGGTCCAGCGGTGGCTCCGGCGCCGGGTCGGCAGCCGCGTCCGGCGGGGCATCGACCGGCGGGGCATCGACGGCGGGGCATCGACCGGCGGAGCATCGACCGGCGGGCATCGACCGGCGGTGACGCTGCGGCCTTGTCCTCAAGCGCGGCATACGCCTGCCGGACCCACTCGATCTGGTCGCGAAGCTCATCGAGCGCCGCGTACGCTCGGGCGGACCGCGCCTGCTGCTGCCCGAGTTCGTGCCGGAGCCCGTCGCTCGTCGCGTCGGCGGCCGATCGCGCCTGGCGCTCACGCTCGCAGATCGCGCGGAGGTCCGAGAGCTCGCCGCGGAGCGCCTCGAGCATCGCCGCGAGATGCTCACCATGCGGCCGCTTCGCGCGACGGGTCCGCATTGCGACGAGCTCGCGCTCGCGCCCGGACCACACCGGCCGTGCCGGGAGCCGTCGGAGCACGGTCGGCACGACGACCCTGCGGATCGCCCGCGCGTGCGCGCGCTCGGACGCATACACCCTCGTTCGGTGGCTTGACGGTGGCCGAACCGGGGCGGGCGGCGGAGGCGGGGGGCTCGCCCGGCGTGCCGCGGCCGCCTGATGCTCGGCCTCATCGGCTCGCCGCTGCAACACGGTGAGCTCGTCCTCAAGCCCGCTCACGCGCACGCGTGAGACTTCAAGCATGTCGCTCAGCCGATCGCGCTCGCGGGCGAGCTCGAGCCGGACCATCTCCTCGGAATGGGCGTGCTGGCGCGCGTCGCGCAGCGACCGATCGTGCTCGGCGAGCGCGGTCGTCAGCTGAGTGACGTCGGATTCGCGGCGCTCGAGCTCGTGGCTGAGCTCGGCCACGCGCGCGGCGAGATCGGCGGCTGCGGCCTCGGCGGCGGTCGTCCGGGCCCGCTCGGCCACGAGCGCGCGCTCGGTCTCACGGAGCTGCTCCTCCTGGGCGGCCTCCTCGAGTTCGAACACGCCAACGCTGCGGGGCTCGAGCGTCGGGGAAATCGGCTCGGCGGCGGCCGGCTCGGCGGCGGCCGGCTCGGCGGCGGGCGGGTCGCGCCGGGCGGGTCCGCGCCGGGCGGGTCCACGCCGGGCGGGTCCGCGGCAGCCGGGTCCGGGGCAGCCGGGTCGGGGGCACCCGGCTCGGATGGCAGCGGGACGAGCACGGCGCCGAGCTGGAGCCACGCCCGGACGTCGGAGGCCCGGGCGATCGCCGCGGGGGCGCGGAAGCTCATCCGCCACGTGCCCGGCATCATCCCGGTGAGCCCGGGCGGCTCCGGCATCGCCGGGAACCGCCGGCGCTCCCCATGGGACTCAACGACGAGCCACGGCTGCCCAGGCGAGGTCGGCCGCCGTCGCCAGCGGCCGCTGATCCGCACCGTCACGCGATCGCCGGCCTCATCGAGCCACTCGACCGCCTCGATTCCGAGGGCCGCGACAACGCCGGGATCGGTCATTGGCGCGACGGTACGGTCTGTCGCGGACAGACGCCGCCCGCAAGCTTGCGGTTAGCGCGGTTTCGCGTCGTGAGCCGGCCGCTGTCGAGGTGGGTCCGTGCGCTGATCCTCCTCCCCGCGACCGGCACTCGTTCCCACGCGTCGAGCACACGGACGGTGCCCGGGAGATCCTGCCGCGGAGAGCGGCTCGATCGCCCGCGCGGCCACGGCGGGCGTGTCCGATGGGCATTCGTGCCGATCTGGTGATCCTCTCGGCGGGCCATCGGCCCAGAGTCCCCCACAGACCGCGGCCCGATCCCAGCCCGCGCACCGTCGGGCATGTCGCCGTACAGCCCGATCGTGTACGCCTGACGCCCGCGGGCGTCGTCCTCCCGGCGATGTGCGGACCGGCCGGGTCCATGGTCGGATGCGGTCGCGGCGGAGATGGCGGTCGCGAACGCGCCAGCTGCGATCACAGCCGCGACGCTGAGACTTGCGGGCAGCCGGCGTGGCGTGAGCCTGCGGAAGTCCACTGGTGACTCCCCTCTGTCGGTTCTTCCGGGAAACCGGGCTGACCGCAGCGTCGTTCACCGTCGCCGCCCCGAAGTGAGAACGCGAGTCAGGCGCCGGAAAGAATCGTGAGCGCTACGGCTCGTCGCGCAGGCTCGCCGTCAGCGCGCGGGCCTCGGCGGTGACCGGATCCGGCGTCCCGTTCTCGCTCATCGTCTCCACCGCCGGATCGGCGTGCGCCTCATGTGTCCCCTCGATCGCCGGCGGAAGGGGCAGTTCTGTGTCACCGATCGACAACGTCATCCTCCCATCGATTCGATCCGCCATCCATGTCGGGATGGCGAAACTGGCTGACCATGCCTCGAGGTCATGGGTGACCTCGCGCCCCCGCGGGGGCACGTCCTTAAAGCGGTGGCGGCGTCCGCGATTCTCGACGACGAGCGTCGTGCGGCGGTTGCGGGAACGTCCCGTCGGCCGCGCCAGCCAGCGCCCGCGGATGCGAACGCTACCCAATTTGACACAAACTGGTAGAGCTAAGCGGAGAGCGCTGCGCTACGACGGACTGGTCGTCTCGCGGCCGGCGGCGATGACGCCGGCGACGACGATCGCGCCGACCCCGAGGACGATCGCCTTGCGCCTAAAGCCGGCAAACCGGCTGCGGAAATAGAGCCGCGCGCCTTGCCACACCACAAACCCGAGAATCTTGTAACCCATGCCTCGATCCTACCCCTCGTCGCGCTGGCGCACGCGCCACGCCATCCGCGACTGCAGCGACCACAGCTCGATGAACCCGGGCGAGGCCTCCTGGGAGAACAGGCCGCCGGACTCATCGAACGTCGCGAGCTGGGCGTCGTAGACGGCGTTCGGCGACGAGCGGGTGACGACCCTGGCCGAGCCCTTGTACAGCTTGATCCCGATCGTGCCCGTTACCTGGTGGTTCGAGGCCTGCATGAACGCGTCGAGATCTGTCCGCAACGGTTCCCACCACAGCCCGGCGTAGACGAGGTACGCCCACTTCTGGTCAAGCGAGGGCTTGAACTGGTGCTGGTGGATGGTGCCGACGAGCACCTCGAGCTCCTTGTGGGCGAGCAGCAGGATCGTCGCCGCGGGCACCTCGTAGATGTCGCGGACCTTGAGCCCGACGATCCGGTCCTCGATGTGGTCGACGATGCCGACGCCGTGGCGTGCCCCGATCTCACCGACGTGCTCGATCAGCTCCACGAGGCCCATCCGCTCGCCGTTGACCGAGACCGGGGCGCCGTGCTGAAAGGAGATCTCGACGAACTCCGGCTCGTCGGGCGCCTCCTCGGGCCGGGTGACGAGCGTGAACACGTCGTCCGTCGGGGCGTGCTCGAGGTTCTCGATCCAGCGGCCCTCGCTTGAGCGGCCCCACAGGTTGTCGTCGATCGAGTACGGCGGCGCTTCGGTCCCGCCCTTGACCGGGATGCCGTGCTCGCGGGCGTACGCGATCTCTTCCTCACGCCCCATCCGCCACGTGCGGACGGGCGCGATCACCTTGATCTCGGGCGCGAGCGTCGCGATCGTCGCCTCGATCCGGACCTGATCGTTGCCCTTCCCGGTGCAGCCGTGGGCGATCGTGTCGCAGCCCGTCTCCCGCGCGTGCTCGACGGCGAGCTTGGCGATCAACGGTCGGCCGAGCGCCGTGAAGAGCGGGTAGCCGGTGCCGTAGATCGCGTTCGCCTTAATCGCCGGCAGGACGTAGTTGTGCGCGAACTCTTCCCGCGCGTCGACGACGTGACACTCAAGCGCACCAAGCTGATGGGCCTTGCCGCGGATGACCTCGTAGTCCTCGCCGGGCTGGCCCAGGTTGACGGTGAGCGCCACGACCTCGGCGTCGTACTCGTCCTGGATCCACTTGAGCATGACGCTCGTGTCGAGCCCACCGCTGTAGAGCAGCAGGACCCGGTGGACCTCTTCCGGATGAGCCTCGTACGAGCTGGTCAGATGGTGGACTTCGGTGTTCTGCATGGCGTTCGTCGTGGCGAAGGGTATTGACGCAGGCGCTTCGATGACCCATGACCCTGAGCGTGCAGCGGCGCGAGCGCGCGGATCACGTTTGCACGGAGCGTGAGATTGCCTGAATCGCGAGTCGTCTGCGGATGTCGACCCACAGCGTTCGGTATGCGATCGCGCCCGGGGAGCGCGGGGCGAACGCCGCGACGACATCGCGCTCGACGCCCATCCGCTCGATCTCATCGTCGGCGGGCACCGCCGCGCCGAGCATCGTCCCGGGAAACGACGCCCGGAGGTCCGCCATCACCTCGTGGTGGAGCCGCTTGCGGATGTCGACCATCGAGAAGAACCCGAGCATCTGCGGTCCGTCGTCGTCAACGAGCGCCGAGAGCGGCTCGAACGTCCGCGCGGAGAGGGTTGCCGGAATGATCGGCACGAGCAGGGCGTCGGCGGTTTCGAACACGCTCTCGGAGACGAGCGAGATGCTCGGAGGACAGTCGAGGAAGATGTACTCGTACTCATCCCGGAGCGGTGCAAGCACGCGCGCGAGTCGGCGGGTTGGGCGCTTGAACCGATCGAGCGCGAGATCCATGTGGCGGTAGGAGAAGTCGGCGGGCAGCAGATCGAGCCCGATGTGGTCGGTCCCCTTGATCAGAGCCGCCGTTGGCGAGGTCCCTTTCAGCAGCTTGCGCCCACCTCCGCGAACCTTGGGGCGGATCCGGAACAGGTACGTCGAGGCGCCCTGCGGGTCGAGGTCCCAGAGCAGCGTCGGCGCGCCGTCGGCCGCCGCCAGGTACGCGAGGTTGGCCGCCGCCGAGGTCTTCCCCACGCCGCCCTTGATGTTGTACGTCGCGAGCACCGTCGTCACGCGAACGTCTCCTTGACGAGCCGCCGCTGGCCCGTCGCCGCGAACACGGCAAACGAGGCGTGGAACTCCTCCCGGGCCGCCTGCTCGTCCTCGCCGAGCCGCTGGATGAGCGCGCCCATCGCCATCAGCGCCGCGGGTCCGCCGGGGCGGGCGGCGACCTCGTCGCGCAGTGACTGAAGCATCGCTCGCTGGACCTCGCGATCCTGGTGGCGGCCGAGCACGTCCTGCAGCGCCTTGAGCGTCTTGATCATCGGCTTGACGACGTCCGGCGGGAACAGCGGAGTGCCGTAAAGCTCGAGCAGATAGCGGAGCTCCTTGCCCTTCTTGCGCAGCTCGTGGTACTCCTCGGCCGGGCTCTCCGGCGTGATCGCCGAACCCATCTTCACCATCCGCCGGTACACGCGCGTGATCCGACGGCCCGCGACCTCGGCGATCGGCAGCGCCGCGTCCGGCCGGTCCTCGGTGTCCTGCTCGACGAGCTCCTCCAGGAACGCCCCCCACTCGCTCAGCACTCCCCGCGCCCGCGGGGACTGCAGCGCCTGCGCCATCTCACGCCGGGCGTCGGTGCGGCGGTGCTCCAGCACGCGGAGCAGTGGGTCGAGGTCGCGCTGCATCGCCCCGGGGATCATCGCCCGCATCGCGTCGAACTCGAGCACGTACACGTCGAGATCACGGGAATCTCCGCTGATCGTCTGCAACCACTTGAACTCGGTGCGGAACGCGGCCAGCGCCGCGGGCGGGAACACCCGTTTGAGCTCGCGCTGCACGGCGCGGGAGCGGCGCACCGCGACCCGGAAGTCGTGGAGGAACTCGGCGTCGACGTCGGCGACCGTGCCGTCGACGTTCGCCTCGATGACGCGCGCGAGCGAGCGCAGGATCGCGACGGTCGCCGCGTCGGCTCGCTGATCGGGCGCGAGCGGCACGCTGATCTTCGACGGGATGCCGCCCGGCACCCCTCCCGCGGCGCGAACTGCCTCGTCGATGAGCGGCTGGTCGGCGGGTGTGAAGTGGAGCTCGTCCTCAAGCCTGCGCTGGACGGCCGCGAGCTCATCGTCGTAGCCACGGACGGCCGCCAGTCGGATCCGTGGGCGCAGCGGCCGATAGATGCTGCTCGAGGCGACGACGGCCGGCTGCTCGAGCGTCATCCGCACGACCGTCTTGCGCTCGTCGTCGAGCACGTCGATACCGTGCACGACGCTGTGGACGTGGACAAGCGGGAGCAGTGCGCGGACCTCGACGATCGGCATGACCGCATCGCGGAACGCTCCGTTCGCGAGCTTCATTGGAAGCATCGGCTGCGTCGGCGTCGGGGTCACGAGCGTTGCGTGCTCGGCGCCGGTGTCGCGATCGACGAGCGCCAGCCGTCCGCGCTCGTGGACGACCGAGAGCCCGTCGGAATACAGCAGGCCGTCGAACGTGTCGTAGTACGTGCGGTCGGTCTCGCGCTCGCCGCGCTCGATCACCGAGAGGCACAAGCTCAACGTCTCGCCCGCCGCCTGGAGGGTCATGTCGTCAGGCGGGAGATAGTCCGCGCCGCTCATGGCGCAAGCGCGCCGAGCCGGGCCGCTGCCTGGTCGATCTCCTCCTCGGAGACGATCAGCGGCGGCTCGAGGCGGATCGTCCCCGGTCCGGTCGCGTTGACGACGAGTCGTTGCTCGAGCAGCGCACGACGGGCGATCGTCGGGGCATCGACACCGTCAGCGAGGTCGACGGCGAGCATCAGTCCGCGGCCGCGGACCTCGTCGACGTAGGGCACCTGCGCGAGCGCGCCGGCGAAATGCTCCCCGAGCCGCATGACGCTGGCGAGCAGCTTCGGGTCCGAGCAGATGTCGAGCGCCTCGAGCGCGGCGCGGGCGGCGAGCGGACCACCGGCGAAGGTCGAGCCGTGATCGCCGGGCTGGAACACGTCGCCGAGCGCGGGGCTCGTGATCAGCGCGCCGATCGGCAGGCCACCGCCGAGCGCCTTGGCGCTCGTCATCGCGTCCGGAGTGACGGCCGTCTGCTCGTAGGCCCACAGCGTCCCGGTCCGTCCCATGCCGGTCTGGATCTCGTCGAAGATGAGGATCGCGCCGGTCCGGTCGCACGCCGCGCGGGCCGCGGCCAGCAGCTCGTCGGACAGCAGATGGATTCCGGTCTCCCCCTGGATCGGCTCGAGCAGCACCGCCGCGGTGGTCTCGTCGACGGCGCGCGCGAGCGCGTCCGGATCCTTCGGCACGACTGTGAAGCCGGGGACGAGCGGCGCGAACGGGGCCTGCTTTGACTCCTGCGGGGTGGCGCTGAGCGCGCCGTAGGTGCGGCCGTGAAAGCCGCCGTGCAGCACGACGATCCCGCCCCCCGCGCGATGGCGGCGCGCGAGCTTGATCGCCGCCTCGTTCGCCTCGGCGCCCGAGTTGCAGAGGAACACCTTGCCCCCGAGCGAGCTCTGCGCGAGCCGGCCGGAGAGCCGCATCGCCGGTTCGGTGTAGTAGAGGTTCGTGACGTGCGTCAGCGTCGCCGCCTGGTCCTGAACCGCGGCGACGATCCGGGGATGGCAGTGGCCAACGTTGAGCACGGAGATGCCGGCGAGGAAGTCCAGGTACTCGTTGCCGTCGACGTCCCACAGCCGGGTGCCGGAACCGCGGACGAACTGCACCGGGTTACGGACGTAGGTGGGGATCGCGTAGTCGCGCTCGAGGTCCTGGAGTTCGGAGAGGGACATGGGATCTATACCGACCCGATCATCGTGCCCTGACCGGCGTCGGTAAAGAGCTCGAGCAGAAGACTGTGCGGCACGCGACCGTCGACGATGTGCGCGGAGGAGACGCCGCCGTGGATCGCCTCGAGGCAGGCGGCGAGCTTGGGGCGCATGCCGCCGCCGATCTCGGGCAGCGCGGCCGTCACCTCGTCCGCGCTCGCCTGGGTGACAAGGCTGGCCGGGTTGTTCGGATCCCTGAGCCAGCCCGCCACGTCGGTGAGGAACATCACCTTGTGAGCGCACAGCGCCCGGGCCACCGCGCCGGCAGCCTCGTCGGCGTTGATGTTGTAGGAGTTCCCCTCCCGGTCGGCGCCGACGCTCGCGACGACCGGGATGTAGTCCTGGGCGACGTGGTTGAGGACGTCGACGTCGACGTGCTCGATCCGCCCGACGAAGCCGATGTCCTGGCCGCTCGGCGCCGCCTGGCGGACCGCGCGGAACAGCAGGCCGTCGTCGCCGCACAGGCCGACGGCGGGCTGGCCGTGGCGGTTGATGAGCAGCACGATGTCCTTGTTGACCTTGCCGACGAGCACCATCTTCGCGATCTGCACGGTCTCGGTGTCAGAAACGCGCAGCCCGTCGACGAACTGCACCGGAAGGTCGAGCCGCTTCATGTAATTCGTGATCTCCGGCCCCCCACCGTGGACGATCACCGGGTTCATGCCGACGTACTTGAGGAGCACGACGTCCCGCGCGAACTCCTCCTTCAGCGCGGGTTCGGTCATCGCCGCCCCGCCGTACTTGATGACGACGGTCTTGCCGTGGAACTGCCGGATGTACGGCAGCGCCTCGAGCAGGGTGGCGACGTCGCGCATCAGGTCGTGTAGTCGGCGTTGATGGTCACGTACTCGTGGCCGAGGTCGGAGAAGAACACCTCGGTCTCGGCGCCGGTCCCGGGGAGACCGACCTCGTACTCGACCTCGTCGCGCTGGACGGCCTGCGCCAGGGACTCGGCGTCGTACGGCACGACGCCGCCGTTGGCGCACACCTGCGTGCCCTCGATCGCGATGTCGAGCGCGAGCGGCGCCATTCCGGGGAGCGCGGCGCCGGCGGCCTGCGAGATCCGGCCCCAGTTCGGGTCCCCGCCGTACAGGGCGGCCTTGACGAGCGGGGAGTTCGCGACCGACCGGGCGACCGCCTCGACGGCGTGCTGGTCGCCGCCGCGGACGACGACACGTCCGATCCGGCGCGCCCCCTCCCCATCGCGGGCGACCATCAGCGCGAGCTGGCGAAGCGTCGCGTCGAGCGCCTCGCCGAAGCGCAGCTCGTCATCTGACTCCGGCTCGACCGTGATCCCGGAGGCGCCGCTTGCCTGGAGGATGACGGTGTCGCTCGGCGACATCTGGCCGTCGACGCTGATCCGCTCAAACGAGCGCTTGACGGTGACACCGAGCAGCAGGTCGGCGGTCTCCGGCGAGAGCGTGGCGTCGGTCTGGACGAATACGAGCAGGGTCGCAAAGCCGGGTGAGATCATCCCCGCGCCCTTCGCCTGCGCGCTCAGCCGCACCGTGCCGCGCGCTGAGCGTGACCTCGAGGCTCGCCTGCTTGGCGTAGGCGTCGGTCGTGCGGATCGCCTCGGCGAAATCGCTCGCACCGTCGGGCCGCAGGGTCCGCGCCGCCTCGGCGATCCCGGGAATGATCACCTCCATCGGGAGCTGGACGCCGATGACGCCGGTCGAGGCGACGGCGACGCCGGACTCAGAGCCGACGCCGGAGGCGATCGCGGCCGCGCCCTGCATCTTCGCCGCGTTGTCGAGCCCCGGTCGGCCGGTCGAGGCGTTCGCGTTGCCGGAGTTGACGACGATCGCGCGCAGCGCTGCGAGCGTCGTGCGCTCCATCGTCAGCAGCACCGGCGCCGACAGCGTCCCGCTGCGGGTGAAGCGGGCGGCGCTCGTCGTCCCCGGCGCATCGGAGACGAGCAGCGCCAGGTCGGGCGCGCCGCTCGGCTTGATCCCGCACGCGACGCCGGCGGCGCGGAAGCCGCCCGGAAGGCGGGTGTCCGGCGCGTCGCGGACGTGCTCCGGCCCGTCGATCCAGCGCGAGGTGAAGAACGTCTCGGTCCCGGTGTCGCTCATGCGATGCCCTCCGTTTCGTCCCGCCCGAACATGAGGTTGAGGTTCTGTACCGCCTGCGACGCGGCGCCCTTCCACAGGTTGTCGATCGCGGCGAACACGATCACCCGCCCGGTGCGGACGTCCGGGTGGACCGAGATCCGGCACAGGTTCGTCTCGCGGACGTCGCGCACGCCGGGCGGCGCGTCGGCGAGCTCGACGAACGGCTCGTCGGCGTAGGCCTCGTCGAACAGCTCCCGAAGTTCGGTGTGATCGTGGTGGTGGCCGTTGGGCGTCGTCACGTAGCAGGTGACGAGCTCGCCCTGATCGATCGGAAGCAGGTGGGGCGTGAACGTGACACGGATCTCGGCGCCGAGGCTCGCGAGCTCCTGCTCGATCTCCGGCGTGTGGCGGTGGCGCGGGACGCCATACGCGCTCACGTTCTCATCGACGGTGACGAAATGGGTGCGTTCGGTCGCGGCGCGCCCGGCGCCGGAGACACCCGTCTTGGCATCGATGATCACGTCATCGACGAGGCCGGCACCCGCGAGCGGCGCGAGCGCGAGCAGCGCCGCAGTCGGAAAGCAGCCCGGGTTGGCGACGAGGTTGGCGTCGGCGAGCTCCGCGCGGTAGCGCTCCGGCAGGCCGTAGACGGCGTCCGGGATCAGCTCCGGCGAGGGATGCTCGCGGTACCACTGGGCGTACACCTCGGGATCGCGCAGGCGGAAGTCGGCGCTGAGATCGACGACGCGCACGTCGCGTGCCCGCAGTTCGCTGACCACCTCCGCGGCCGCACCGTGTGGGTACGCGACCACCGCGGCATCGATGTCCGCGTGGCGATCGAGGTCGAGCTCCTCCAGCGTGAACGGGACCCGGTGATACGGGTAGATGTCGTCGAGCCGGCGGCCGGCGTCCGAGCGGGCGGTCAGCGCGGTCAGCTCGAAGTACGGATGGCGGTGCAACAAGCGCGCCGTGAGCGCCCCCGTGAACCCCGCCGCGCCGAACACGGAGACGCTAGCCGCCACGGATCGTCCCCTGGAGCCTGTCGCCGACGGCGGCGATGATCGACTCACGCTGGCTCGCGACCTCGGCGTCGGTGAGCGTCCGGTCCGGCGCACGGAACGCGAGCCGCACCGCGAGTGACACGTTGCCCTCGCCGAGCTTGTCGGCGTCCCGATAGACGTCGAACACCTCGGCGTGAGCGAGCAGCGGACGCCCGCTGTCGCGCACGACCGCGAGCAGTTCGGCGGCGCTCACGCGCTCCGGGATGACGACCGCGAGATCCTCGCGGACCTCTGGGAAGCTCGTGACATCGACGTACATCGCGGTCCGCGGCTCGGGGAGCGCGTCGAGGTCGATCTCAAAGCCGGCGATGGTGCCGTCGAGCTCCCAGTCATCGGCGATGAGCGGGTGGATCTCGCCGACCCAGCCGATCACCGTCTCCCCGTCGAGGACGACCTCGGCGCAGCGACCCGGGTGCAGGAACGGCTGCGTGGCGGGCCGGACGCTCCAGTCGACCATGAGCGCGTCCAGCATTCCGCCGAGCGCGCCCTTGGCGGCGAAGAAGTCGGCGTCGCGCGGTTCCGGGTCACGCCAGGTGGCGGCGCGGACGGGCCCGTGCAGCAGTGCGGCGACGTGGTAGGGCTCGTGCGGGAGCTGGTCAGCCTCGCTCGCCAGGTACACGGCGCCGGCCTCGAACAGCCGCAGCGTCGTGGCGCCGCGCGAGCGGTTGCTCCGGGCGGTGTCGAGCAGGCTTCCGAGCAGCACCGTGCGAAGCTGTGACTGATCGCTGGACATCGGGTTGGCGAGCGTCAGCGACGACGCGTCGGACAGCCGCAGGCGCGTCGGCTGCTCGGGCGCGACGAAGCTCCAGCCGACGACCTCGTGCAGCCCCTGGGCGACGAGCGCATCGGCGGCGCGGCGACGCACGCGCTGGCGAACGGTGAGCCGGCCCGACGCCTCGTGGCGCGAGGGCAGGGTCGCCGGCAGCTTGTCGACGCCGTCGAGCCGGGCGACCTCCTCGATCAGGTCCGCCTCGCGGTTGACGTCAGCGCGGCGGAACGCGGGGACCGTGACCTCGAGGCCCCCAGGCTCGTCCTTGGTGCCGAACTCAAGTGCGGTGAGAATCTCGCGGCTGCGCTCGCGCGGGATCGTCGTGCCGAGCAGGTTGTTGAGCTTTGTGTCACGCAGCGAGATCGTCTTCAGCGCCGGTCCGGGACCGCCGACGTCGACCGTTCCCGGCCGCACGGTCGCGCCCGTCAGCTCGATCATCAGCTGGGTCGCAACGGCCTGGGCCTGCATCGCCTGCTCGGGCTGGAGCTGCTTCTCGAACCGGGTCGACGCCTCGCTGCGCAGCCCGAGCTTGAGTGAGCTGCGGTGGATATTGGCGCCCTCCCAGTTGGCGGCCTCCATCAGGACGCGGGTCGTCGAATCCTGCACCTCAGACCGCGCGCCGCCCATGATCCCGGCGATCGAGGTCGGGCCGTCGGCGTCGGCGATCAGGAGGATGTCCTCGTCGAGCGTGCGGGTCTGGTCGTCGAGCGTCTGGACTTGCTCGCCCGGCTGCGCGGTCCGGACGGTGAGCTGCGCGCCGGCGATCCGGTCAAGGTCGAACGCGTGGAGCGGCTGGCCGGTGAGCAGCATCACGTAGTTGGTGATGTCGACGACGTTCGAGATCGGGCGCTGGCCGGCGGCCATCAGCCGCTGCTTGAGCCACAGCGGGCTCGGGCCGATCCGGACGTTCTCGAAGATGCGCCCGGTGAAGCGCGGGCACAGGTCGGCGCGCTCGACGGTGATCGTGATCCCGTCGAGCTCGCCGGTGCTCCCGGGATCTGTCGCCCACGGCGGCGAGTTCAGAGGCGCGCCGGTGGCGGCGTGGACCTCGCGGGCAACGCCGTAGATCGCCAGGCAGTCGGGGCGGTTCGGCGTGATCTCAAGGACGAGCACGTCGGTCGCGATCGGGAGGACGTCCGTGAGCGGGGCTCCCGGCTTCAGCCCGTCGTCGGCGAGGACCAGGGTCTCCGAATGGTCGGTCCCAAGCGCGAGCTCGTCCTCGGCGAGGATCATCCCGTTCGACTCGACGCCCCGCAGGCGCGCCTTGTTGAGGCGGGTGCCGTCGGGCATGATCGCGCCCGGCTTGGCGACGGCGACGATCTGGCCGGCGGCCACGTTGGGCGCGCCGCAGACGATCTGCGACGGCGTGCTGCCGCCGGTGTCGACCATGCAGACGCTGAGCCGATCGGCGTCGGGGTGGCGCTTGCGCTCGAGCACCTTGCCGACGACGAACTGCTCGAGCGCACCGACGCCGTGGTGCTCGACCCGCTCGACCTCGGTGCCGGTGAGCGCGAGCCGCTCCGCGAGCTCGCCGGTGCTCAGCTCCGGGGTGACGTATTCGGTGAGCCAGGAGATGGGGACGCGCATCCTTACGAGACCCCCCCGAATTGCTCCAGGAAGCGAACGTCGTTCTCGTAGAGCAGCCTGAGATCGGGGACGCCGTGCTTGAGCATCGCGATCCGCTCGACCCCCATCCCGAAGGCGAAGCCCTGGACATGCTCGGGGTCGTAGCCGTAGTGCTTGACGTGCTCGAACACGTTCGGGTCGACCATCCCAGCGCCGAGGATCTCGATCCATGCCGTCCCCTTGCACAGCGGGCAGCGCTCACCGCTGTCGGTGACCCCATCGGTGCAGTTGAAGCATGAGACATCGACCTCGACGCTCGGCTCGGTGAACGGGAAGAAGTGCGGGCGCAGCCGGACCTCGCGCTCGGCGCCGAAGATCGCGCGGGCGAACGCCAGCAGCGTGCCCTTGAGATCGGCGAGCGTGATGTCGGAGTCGACGGCGAGGCCCTCGATCTGGTGAAACTGCGGCGTGTGCGTGGCGTCCGAGTCCGGCCGGTAGACGCGCCCCGGCACGACGATGTAGATCGGCGGCGGCTGATTCTCCATCGCGCGGATCTGGACCGGCGAGGTATGGACACGAAGCAGCCGCTGCTGCGGGTCGAAGATGTCTCCCAGTGGGTCGACGTAGAAGGTGTCGGTCGTCAACCGTGACGGGTGCGTCGGCGCGTGATTGAGCGCGTCGAAGTTGTAGTAGACGCGCTCAACCTCGGGACCCTCGGCGACGTTGAAGCCAAGCCCGACGAACACGTCCTCGATCTCCCGGCGCGTCTTGGTGATGAGGTGCAGGCGCCCGACCGACGGAAGCGGGTCGGCCGGAAGCGTGACGTCGACGCGGTCCTGTTTGAGCCGCTGGTTGAGCTCGTCGGCGGCGAGCTGGGTGGCCCGGTGCGTGATCGCCTTTTCAAGCTGCTGGCGGGCCTGGTTAGCGGCCTTGCCGGTCTTGCCGCGCTCCTCCGGCGGGAGGCTCGCGACGTTGCGCAGGAGGTTCGGGAGCTCGGCCTTGCGGCCGAGGTAGGTGATCCGGACGGTCTCGAGCGCCTCGGTGGTGGTTGCGCTGTCGATCGCCGTGTGGGCTTCGGCGGCGATTTCTGTGATCCGGTCCAGGCTCATGGCGTGCGGGTCGCCATCCTAGTTAGCTCGTACAGGGCGACCGTGGCCGCCATCGCGGCGTTGAGCGAGTGCGTCTGGATCGGGATGTGAGCGGTGTGATCGGCCTTGGCCACGAGTGAGTCGGGTAGCCCGTCGCGCTCTGCGCCGACCAGCAACGTGACATCCCCACGATGTTTGGCACCGGACCTCGGTATATCCGAGCTCAAACGCCAAAGTTCGACCCCGCCGCCGGCGACGAGGGCGATCGTGGTCCCCGGGAGCGCGCCGGGCGCCGTCGGATCGGCCACGCGGGCGACCGGCACGCTGAAGATCGCGCCCATGCTCGCCCGGACCGCCTTCGGGCTGAACGGATCGGCCGTGCCGGGACCGCACGCCACGCACGAGGCGCCGAACGCGTCGGCCGAGCGGAGGATCGCCCCGACGTTCCCCGGATCGTGGACGCCGTGGAGGTACACGCACAACGGACCGACGGTCTCCGAAGCCCAGCGCTCCTCGTACACCGCCAGCGTCCGCGTGCCGCTGCCCAGCCCGGACGCGTCGGCGAGGAGCGATGGCTCGACCTCGACGCCCGCCAGCCCGGACCCGGTCGCCGCAAAGCGGTCGACCGCGATCCACCCGGCCGCGTCGGCGGCGGCGAGCAGGTCCTCGCCCTCGGCCACGAACCGCCCGAGCCGCTCCCGGTCACGGCGGCGCATCCGCAGCTTGCGGATTTCCTTGAGCTTCTGGTTGTGGTTGCTGGTAATCACGGTCATAAGCGAAAAAAAGGGCGCCCTCCAGCGAGTGGAGCGGCGCCCGAAGCGACGGTGCTGGTGGCTTGGCTTTGGCTCAGCCGGCCGCCAGCGCCTCTCGGGCGCGGTCGGCAAAGCGTCGGAACGTGTCGGCGTCGCGGACGGCGATGTCCGCCAGGATCTTGCGGTCAAGCTCGATGCCCGCCGCCTGGAGCCCGTGGATGAACTGCGAATAGGACATCCCGTTCTGCCGCGCGGCGGCGTTGATCCGGGTGATCCAGAGCCGGCGGAAGTCCCGCTTGCGGTTACGCCGATCGCGATAGCGGTACTGGTCGGCCTTGAGCACCGCCTCCTTGGCGGTCTTGTAATGCCGACTTGCGTCGCCCCGGTAGCCCTTCGCCATCGCGAGCGTCGCGCGGCGCTTCTTGCGCGCATGAACTGAACGCTTGACCCGCGTCATGAGGCCCTCCGCTTCGCGCCGAGCAGTTCCTTGACCCGGCGCTCGTCGTGCTTGGAGATCCAGGCCGGCTGGCCCAGCTGCCGCTTACGCTTCGGCGACTTCTTCTCCAGGATGTGGCTCGTGAACGAGTGCCGGCCGCGAACTTTGCCCTTCGCGGTCAGCTTGAAGCGCTTCTTCGCGCCGGAATGGGTCTTCATCTTGGGCATGAGGCGCTGACCAGTAAAGCAGACTGCCCAGGGTCCGGCCGGTCGCGGCCGTTCGCGGTTTCGGTCGGAGGGCTCGCCGCCGACTCAGGCGGCGGCGTCGCTGGTCGGCGACGGGGCCGGCTCGGCCGCAGCGACGGGGGCGTCGTCGGTCTCAGCGACGGGGGCGTCGTCGGTCTCCGCGACGGGTATGTCGTCGGTCTCCGCGACGGGTATGTCGTTGGACTCGGCGGCGGGTGGCTCGGTCGCCGCGGCACCGTTGGCGTCGTCGCCGGCGGCGCCGTTCGCGTCACGACGCCGATCGCTCTTGCGGCGGTGACCGCCACGCTGACTGTCGTCTTCGTGGTGCTCGCCCTCACCGCTGGCCAGCACCGCCTTCGACGGCGCGAGCATCATCGTCATGTTGCGTCCGTCCTGGAGCGGCGACTGCTCGACGACACCCACGTCCGCGAGCTCCTCGGCGAGGCGTTGAAGCAGGGCGGTCCCCCGCTCCGGGTGCGTCACCTCGCGGCCGCGGAACATGATCGTGATCTTGACCTTGTCCTTGCCCGTGAGGAAGCGGCGCACGTGGCCCTTCTTCGTGTCGTAGTCGTTCTGCGCGATCTTGGGGCGGAACTTGATCTCGCGGATCGTGATCTGCTGCTGGTGCTTGCGGGCCGCCTTCTGCTTCTGCGCCTGCTCGTACTTGTACTTCGAGTAGTCGAGCACGCGGCAGACGGGCGGACGGGCATCCGGCGCGACCTCGACCAGGTCGAGATCCCGCTCCTGGGCGTAGCGAAGCGCCTCGGCCGTCTTAACGACGCCGATCTGCTTTCCGTCGTCACCAATCAGGCGAACCTCGGGTACGCGAATCCGGTCGTTGATCCGCGTCTGGTCGCGCTCTGGCGGGCGCCGGTCGAACCTACGAGGGACCGGCACTAGTTGCGGTGGCGGCGTAACGTCAAGCGGTGCCGGGCCGTGTGAGATGAAGCACTTGGATCAACGGTCACGAGTATAGCGGCGTTATCCGGCGAGAGAACGACTTTTTACGAGGGCGCCACAACGCTGCACGAACTCGCTCACGGGCTCCGATCCAACGTCACCCCGCTTGTGCTCTCGGATCGCGACCTCCGCGCTCTCCTGCTCGCGATCGCCAACCACGAGCATGAATGGAATCTTGCGCAGCTCGGCGTCCCTGATCTTGCGCCCGACGGACTCGCCGCGGTCATCGACCTCCGCCCGCAGCCCCGCCGCGTGGAGCAGCCCGGACACCGAGCGCGCGTAGTCAAGGTGGCGATCGGCGATCGGCAGCACGATCGCCTGGACGGGCGCCAGCCACAGCGGCAACTGACCCTCGAAGTGCTCGAGCAGGATCCCGATGAACCGCTCGTAGGACCCCATCAGGGCCCGGTGGATCATCACCGGACGGTGCTCGGCGTTATCCGCGCCGGTGTACACGAGACCGAAGCGATCGGGGAAGTTGTAGTCGAGCTGGCATGTCCCGAGCTGCCACGAACGGCCGAGCGAGTCGGTCATGTGCATGTCGATCTTCGGCCCGTAGAACGCGCCGTCGCCCTCGTTGAGGTCGTACTCGAGTCCGTGTGACTCGAGCGCCTTCTGGAGCGCCGCCTCGCTCTTGTCCCACAGCTCCTCTGAGCCGATCCGCTGCTCGGGACGCGTCGAGAGCTCGAGTCGGACGTCAAGCCCAAAGATCCGGTAGGTCGCGAACGCGAAGTCGAGCACCTGCGTGACCTCTTCCTGGATCTGCTCCTCGGTGCAGAAGATGTGGCTGTCGTCCTGGGAGAAATGGCGCACCCGGAGCAGGCCGTGCAGGGTGCCGCTCGGCTCGCGCCGGTGCAGCAGCCCGGGCTCCCAGTAGCGCAGCGGCAGATCGCGGTAGGAGTGACGCTCGAGCGAGTACAGCTGGCAATGGCCCGGGCAGTTCATCGGCTTCAGCGCCATCGCCCGATCCTCGTACTCGGTCACAAACATGTTGTCCCGGTACTTGTCCCAGTGGCCGGAGGTCTTCCACAGGGAGCTGTCGTACAACTGGGGCGTCTTGATCTCGACGTAGCCGCGCTCGCGGCCCATCTCGCGGCTCAACTGCACGAGCGAGTTGAACACCTCGGTTCCGCGCGGCAGCCAGAACGCCGATCCGGGCGCGACGTCGGAGAACGTGAACAGCCCGAGCTGCGGGCCCAGCCGGCGGTGGTCATTGGCGCGCGCTCGCTCGAGCCGCTCGAGGTACTGCTCCAGATCCTTGTTTGAGAAGAAGGCCGTTCCATACACGCGCGTGAGCATCGGCTTGGTCGCGTCCCCGCGCCAGTACGCGCCGGCGACCGACTGGAGCTTGAACGCCTTGATCCGCTTCGTGCTCGGAGCGTGCGGGCCCCGGCACAGATCGGTGAACGGGCCGTTCGTGTAGAGCGAAACCGTCTCCAGCGGGATGCTCCGGATCGGCGTTCCCCACGAGATCATCGATCAGCTCGACCTTGTAATCCTGGCCCTCGGCGACGAACCGCTCCCGGGCCGTGGCCACGTCGACATCCTCTCGGCCGAACGGCTCGTCGGCGTTGATGTGTTCACGCATCCGCTGCTCGATCGCGGCGAAGTCCTCGTCGGACAGCGACACACCGTCGGGGAAGTCGAAGTCGTAGTAGAAGCCGTTCTCGATCGGCGGCCCGATCGAGATCTTCACGCCCGGATACAGCTCCAGGACGGCCTCGGCGAGCACGTGGGCCGCGTCGTGGCGGATCAGCTCGAGCGCCTCATCGCTGCGGTCAGTGACGATCTCAAGGGTCGGCGGTTCGCTGCCGTTCCCGTTCGTGGGGAGCGGCCGACCCAGATCTCGAAGCTCACCGTTGACCTTGATCGCGAGCGCCGCCCGCGCCAGCCCCGCGCCGATCGACGCGGCGGCGTCAGCGCCGGTGGCGCCGTCGGGCAGCGAGAGCGGGGTGCCGTCTGGAAGCTGGAACTCCATCTGCGCCGGATGCTATCCGTAGAGCCGTGGAGATCACGGCCGCCCGGTCCCTCACCCTGTCCGCGCTCACGGACGTCTTCAACGCCGGCTTTTCGGAGTACGTCGTGCCGATGCAGATGACCGAGGCGGGGCTCGCGGAGCACCTCGCCCGCGAGCGTGCGGCGACGCACCGGACGCCACGGCCGGCGTCGGGAGGCGGCTCGCGCGCCGTGGGCCCGTCGGGAACGGCGGGCCCGCTCGGAGTTGCGCAGGTGATAGTCGATCGTGCGCGGGCTAAGGTGTTCGCCAAACTCGAGATCTCCTCTCGCGGCGACCTTGCCCATCTCGACCTCGGGGAGGCGATGCCCTCATGAAGATCGCGGTGCTCGCGGACATCCACGGAAATCTCCCCGCGCTGCGGGCGGTCCTCTCCGAGGTCGACGCCGAGGCGCCGGACGCGCTCGTTGTCGCCGGCGATATCGTGGCCGGGCCGCTCGTCCGGGAGTCGCTGGAGGCGATCGACCGCCGGCCCGAGCCGACCTATTGGGTCTCCGGCAACAGCGAGCGTGACGCAGTACGCGTGTACGACGGCGAGCCGGCCTCCGACGATGCGCCCGGCCGCGCCGCGGCCTGGAGCGCCGCCGAGATCGACCGGCACTGGCGCGATGAGTTGGCGTCGTGGCCGATCACGCTCGCTGTTGACGGGGTCCGGTTCTGCCACGGCTCACCCCGGGACGAGGATGAGATCCTCACCACCGCCACACCGGACCCGGTGTTCGGGAGCGTGCTCGCCGACGTATCCGAGCCGCTCGTCGTCGGTGGCCACACGCACCGGCAGTTCATCCGACCCGTGCGTGATGGCCTCCGCTACGCGAACGCCGGCAGCATCGGCCTCCCCTACGAAGGTCGCCGGGGTGCGTTCTGGCTGGTCGTGCGTGACGGCGAGCCCGAGCTCCGTCGGACCGACTACGACTTCGACGCCGCGCTCGCGGAAATGCGCTCGTCCGGCTTCGCGGCGCTCGAGGACCACTTCAAGGAGTCGCTGATCACGCCGGCGGACGCCGACGGCGTGAGCGCGTTCCTGGAAGCCCGCGCCGGTCGGGGCTAGCCCGACCGACACTGGCGAATTGACCGGCGAGACCGCCGTCGCCGGTCGGCGCGGACGGTGGGAGCGTCATGGGGACCCGTCACCGACCCCATCTCCCCATGACCACACTGCATCTCCTCCCCACGCCGGCGACCGGCCGACCGCGATCGCGCCTTCCGCTGCCGCTCGCGTTCGCGGTCGTCGCCGCGATCGACGCGATCGCCTTCTACGCGTCCGCAACGCCGTCTCCGCTGTACGGCCTCTACCAGTCGCGCTGGCATTTCTCGACGCCGGTGCTGACGCTTGTGTACGCGACCTACGCCGTCGGCGTGCTGGTTGCGCTCCTGCTCGTCGGCGGGATCTCTGACCAGGCCGGACGACGTCCGGTGCTGGCGCTCTCGTTGGTTGGCCTGCTCGCCTCGATGGGGCTGTTCATTGGCGCCGGGTCGGTCGGGTGGCTGTTTGCGGCTCGCGCGGTCCAGGGCGTCGCCACCGGCGCGACCCTGGGAGCGGCCGGCGCCGCGCTGCTCGAGTTTCATCCGACCGGCGACGCGCGGCGCGTCGCGCTCGTCACGGGCGCGGTCAATCTCAGCGGCCTCGGTGTCGGTGCCCTGTTGTCATCGCTCGTGGTCGACCTGCTCCCGGCGCCCCGGGTCGTGCCCTACATCGTGGTCACCGCGGCGATTCTGCTCCTGCTCGCCCTGATCCCGACGCTTCCGGAGCCGGTCGCCGAACCCCAGCGTCCCCGGTTGCGCCCCCAGCGTCCCGGTGTTCCACACGCGATTCGCTGGCCGTTCCCAACGGATCGCGAAGTCCACGGCCATCAAGGACCGGGTGGTAAATCCGGCGGGCGTGCGGTGAAGGTGGTCGATCTTACCTCGGGAGACCTGCGACGTGTCTCCGGCTCGGAGATTGAGCGATCCGTAAGGATCGAAGATCGCGGCGCAGGAGTTAGCAGAGGGCAAATTAGGCGGAGCGCGCTTCGTCGAAGGCCCGGACGTTGGCAGGACGCTCGAACGTGGAGACCTCGGATCGGCCATGCGGCCGAAAATCCATTTGTCTGGCCTTTGGGGTAACGGGAAAGGGTGAAGCCCGGACGGCGTCGCTGAAGGGACCGAAGCCGGTGCGGCGGGCTCCATTATTAAAGCTCCGGCGTTGGCGTGAAAGATCGCCAACGCTTAATCCAGCGAACCGCCGTATACGGACCCGTATGTACGGTGGTGTGGGAGTTGCGCCTGGCCAAGCGCGTTGAAGTCTGCCGTCTGCGATCGACGGCCGCGGCAAAGCCTAGCGAGCAGCCGCGTGGCCAAGTCCGTAGCGTGGCCGCTGCGGCGGCGGCCGCCGCGAAGCGTTGACAGGGAGGTTGTAGGCCGGAATGAAGTGAACGGGAAAATAGCCCCGAAATCGATCGTGATCGGAGTAGCCGACCCTATCCCGCAAAGGGGAAGGCGGAATCGCAGACCGCGACTGTCGCGAGCGGCCTGAGGCGCTCCCGGGGTTCGGTACCGCCAGCATGCAACCAAAGGAAGCAACGCGAACAAGGGAGATCCATCCGGTTCAGGCGTAAGCTTGTAGGACCTGCCAAGCCGAAGAGGTGAGAAGGGTCTGATGACCGGGTGGAAGTCAGACTGACTGATACTACTCCGAGGTCGGGAGAGCCGGCTACATGGGGAAGCGGTCAGCGGTAGTTGAATTGTTCTTGGGCGACATGGGCTCCATTCAACGGGAGTTACGGCCTTCTACTCAGTGAGAAGATCAGCTGACCATGGAAACGAAACTTGAACAGATAGCAGTGAAAGCTGTGAACCAACTGCCGAAGAGCGTGGTGCGGGAAATCCGCACGCCACGTTCTGTGGGAACCGGGGACGGGCGACCGCCTCCGGTGACCCGGTGGGAGGAGCCGCGAGGCTCCCCCCTATCCCGATTTTGCAACCCGCTTTACCCGTCCGAAAGGTCGCCGGCGCTAACCGAACCGCAAGCTTGCGCGGCTTAGGTTGATGCTGGCGAATTGGGGCCAAAGGACGATGATCATGCTGACCGACGGTATCAGACTTCTGTTGTTCCCCACTTTGATGGCTTTCGCCGCGTCGAGCGATCTCTTCACCATGACCATCTCAAACCGGCTTTCGCTGGCACTAGCCGGCGGCTTTTTTCTGCTCACCTTAGTCACCGGCATGAGTTTTGCCACCATCGGCATGCATCTTGCCGCCGCGGCGTTGGTGCTGGTCGTTTGCTTCGGTTTCTTTTCGCAGGGCTGGATCGGCGGCGGCGACGCCAAGCTCGCAGCTGCCACCGCGCTCTGGTTCGGCTTCGATTATCTCCTGGATTACCTGGTTTATGCCTCGTTGTTCGGCGGTGTACTGACAATCCTGCTGATCCAGTTCCGCAAGCCGCCGCTTCCCGGACCGCTCGCCCGGCAGACGGAGATCTTGCGCCGGCACGAGACCGGCGGCGGCGTGCCCGACGGCACTGCACTCGCCGCCGCAGCGCTCGCCGTCTATCCGAAGACCGGCTGGATGCCCGCGGTTGGTCTCTGAATACCCGCGCACATCGTGCAAGACAATATTAAGGGGACCTCGAATAATTGCCACCGATCATCAGGCACCTCGAATTTTCTCGCCAACGATTTCGTTTGTTCTTGTTTCGATTCTCTGTGCTGTTCACCACAAAGCCGTCAGCGATTGGCAATTACGACAATTATTCGAGGTCTCCTTAACTCGATTTAGATACCGCCGCTTAACCATACCTTGACCTTTAGCTGTTGAAATGCGGTTCGAGCGGTCGCACTGGCCGCCATATCGATTATGCGGCCGACCCGGCCGTTATGTCACGGTGAGAGTGAAGCGTATGAAAGCCGCGCGTCTTGTTGTGATCCGTCGCCATCGCAGCGGGTGGTGTTGCCGCCATGCTGGCCGGCCGTTCCGAAAAGTCGCCGGAGTTGAAAACCCCCAGCGCCCAAGATCGCGTCGATCGAGGTTCTGGTCGCCAAATCCGACATCCCGGTCGGCAAAACGGTTTCGCCCGGCGACGTGCAGTGGCAGGAATGGCCGGCGAGTACAGCCGAGCGGAAATTCATCCGCAAGACCGACCGTCCCGACGCCATCGAGCAGATCGCCGGGTCGATCGCAGGGTCGCCGATCGCCAGCGGCGAGCCGGTGCGGGAAAGCAAGCTCATCAAGGCCAAAGGCTCCGGCTACATGGCGGCGATCCTGCCGTCGGGCATGGCGCGGTTCATCCGAGATTTCGCCAGAGACCGGCGCCGGCGGGTTCATTCTTCCGAACGATCGGGTCGACGTGATCCTGTCGCGCCGCGACCGCGAGGCCGAACGCCTCACCGGCATCGAATCGCAGATCGCGGAAACGCTGCTGAGCGACGTGCCGGTCCTCGCCATCGATCAGAACGTCGAAGAGAAGAACGGCCAGAAGGTGGTGGTCGGCCGGACCGCGACCCTCGAGCTGACGCCCCGCCAGGTCGAGACCCTGGCGATGGGGCGGCTGATGGGCTCGCTTTCGCTCTCGCTGCGCAGCCTCGCCGACTTCGATCCCTCGAAGCGCGGTCCGACGCCGGCGCCCGACGGATCGCGGCTCCAATCGCTTCAACATGGTCCGGTTCGGCGTGACGACGACGACGATACCGAAATGAGGAAGAAGGCGCTTGCCATGACCAAAGGACGCTTCACCTGCCGCGACGCTGCGGCGTGCCTGCCGGCGACGGTCGTTGCGGCGGCTCGGGGCGTCCTGGGCCGCCCTAGGCGCGGCGGCCCGCCCGCCGGGCTCCGCCGGTGAAGGTCGTCGCCTCGGAATTCGGCTCGAATTTCGTGCCGCTGGGGGTCGGAAAGTCCGTGGTGGTCGACCTGCCGCGCGACATCAAGGATGTGCTGGTCGCCGACCCCAAGATCGCCAATGCGGTGGTGCGCACCTCCCGTCGCGCCTATCTGATCGGCGCCGCCATCGGACAGACCAGCGTCTTCTTCTTCGACGCCGAAGGCCGCCAGATCGGCGGCTTCGACATCGCGGTGACGCGCGACCTCAACGGCCTGCGCGCGGCGCTCAGGCAGATGTTCCCCGAAGGCAACGTCCATGCCGAGGGCATCGGCGAGGGCGTCCTGCTGACGGGCGCGGTGGCGACCCCGATCGAGGCCCAGCAGGCCTATGACATCGCCGCGAGGCTGGTCGGCGATGCCGTCAAGGTGGTCAACCGGGATCGCGATCCGTGGCCGCGACCAGGTCATGCTCAAGGTCACGGTCGCGGAGGTCCAGCGCGAGGTCGTCAAGCAGTTCGGCATCAACCTGACGACCAACGGGACCGGGCTCGGCCAGGGCCAGGCGGTTCTCAACTTCGTCATCCAACAATCCGTTCTCGGCGGCGCTGCGCCCATCGGGCAACACCATAACGTCACCGCAGGCAATTCGGCTCGGTCACCTCGACGCTGCCAGGCGATGGAAGCGGGTGGGGTGCTGCGTACGCTCGCCGAACCGACCCTGACCGCGATCTCCGGCGAGAGCGCGACGTTCCTCGCCGGCGGCGAATTTCCCATTCCGGGAATTCCATCGTGCAACTCCTACGCACCGCCGGCGCGCTGTCGACTTGCATGCCGTCTGTGTAATACAAGAAATTCGGCGTCACCCTCAACTTCACACCGGTGGTGCTGGGCGCGGGCAAGTATAAGCCTGAAAGTGGTGACCGAGGTCTCCGACCTCGTCGCGCGGCGAATTCGCTGACGCTGAACTACTCCGGGCACGACAATTCGGTCATCACGATTCCTGTCGCTCAAGTTCGCCGCGCCTATACCACGGTCGAAATTCCCTCGGGTGGCGCGTTCGCCATGGCCGGCATGATTTAGGAGTAGAACGAACAGGTGATCAATGGTGTTCCCGGACTGATGCAACTGCCGGTGCTTGGCACACTTTTCAGAAGTCGCGACTATCTGAATAACCAAACTGAACTTGTGGTTCTTACGACATCATCCCACGTCGTGCGTGCGGTAGCGCAAAAGCAGTTGTCGCGGCCCGACCGACGGCTTCGCCGATCCCGACGATCTGTCCACCGCGACCGACTAGGGCCGGCTGAACCGCATCTACGGCGCCGCCGGCACGACCGAGCCAGCCGTCGAGCGAAATACCACGGCAGATTCGGCTTCATCCTCGATTGAGCGGCATGGAGAGATCGACCGATGAACGTGCCCTCTCGCAAACGACCGCCAGGCGGCACGCGCGCCACGGCGCTGCGCGCATTGGCGGTCGTCGGTCTCGCCGCCTCGCTGGCCGGCTGCTACTCGCAGCGCGTCGCGGAACAAGAGGTCATATCCGACCGATTATCGCGAGCGCCATCCGATCTCGCTGAAGGAAGGTCGAGCGCACGGTCGAGATCCTCGTGGGCCGCAATCGCGGCGGGCTGACCGCGAGCCAGCCAGCGCGCGGACGTGCTCTCCTTCGCATGGCAACTCTGGCGGCGCGAGGCCACCGAGCGGCATCATCGTGGACGTTCCGCGCGGCGGGCTAGATCAACCGACGCCGCCGCCGATTTTATGCACGAGGTGCAATCGATCCTTCGCCGCCTCGGGCGTGCCGCGCACCGCGGTCTATGTGCGCACGTACAAGCCGCTCGGGCGCCACGCTCGCGATGCATCAGGCTCAGCTACGCCAAGGCTGTCGCCACCGGCGGATCCCATGCGGGCGCTGGCCTCACGATCTCGGCACAAGTCTGGATGCCACTCTACACCGAGAATCGTCCCTACTGGAATCTCGGCTGCGCCAGCCAGCGCAATCTCGCCGCCATGGTCGACAATCCAGCCGATCTGGTGCAGCCGCGTGGCGAAACGCCGGCCTATTCCCCGCGCCGCTCGGTGGCGATCGAGCACTACCGCAAGGGTGAAAGCCCCTCCGGCACCTACCCCGATTATGACAAGGCCAAAATCAGCGATCTCGGCAAATGATAAAACACGCATCGCAAGTCGTAGTGGCTGACAGCGGGTCGATGCCGGCGACGGCGGCCGACAACGCCGCCGACGAACACATCGCACCCGCGCCGCGGGTCTCGATCCAGGCCTTCTGCGAGACGGTTGAAACCGCCGCCGCCGTGCAGGCCGCCGGCGAAGACCGCCGGCTCGGCAAGGCGCATGTGAAAATCCAGATGGGCGGCGTCGCCGCCGCCGGCCGAGGCCTATCGCAGTTCGCCGACGCCGAACGTCATCGTGATCGAATCGGAAAACCACTCCGACGAAATCCTGCACGGGCTCGATCAACTCGCCGAGGTCTGCGATGCCGGCACGCGGGTGATCGTGATCGGCCGCGTCAACGACGTGACGCTCTATCGCGAGCTGACGCGGCGCGGCGTGAGCGAATATCTGATCGCGCCGATCGGCACCATCGACGTCGTGCGCGCGGTCTGCGG
>CAWEYQ010000051.1:0-35851 GCA_963813265.1 uncultured Solirubrobacterales bacterium
GTTCGGAACGTGAGGCAGCAGAAGTTGATTTGGGCAAGGATTCTGCAGGGTCCCGGAGGTTCCAGAACTTGTAGGGGGCAGAAGGTCTATTTTCAGGGAATGGAATTTCCCGCGGCCAGGGGGCCGGCAAGGGAGTGGGGTTGTTAAGAGCGAGGGCAAGATGCTTGGGATCGTGGCTGTGGGAGGTCAACTGGTATCGGAGGTGCACGGGGCTGGCCAAGCTGAGGCGCAGGAGGCGGAGAAGTTCGATGGCGGAGCGCACCGGGTGCGATGCCACGGTGGAGATAGCGCAGGCGGTAGAGTCGTTCGATGGTCAGAGCCAGGCAGGTAATCAGCCAGACCAGGAGCAAGCTGTTGGGGTGGTGGTGGCAGATGTGTTCCAGACCGTAGCGATTCTTGGCGTCGTTGAATCCTTGATTCTCGATCTCCCAACGGCTCTTGGCGAGGCGGAATAAGGAACGGCTGCTGAGCTGGCGGGTGGGGAAATCGGTCAACCAGAAAGCCTCGCAGACGGAGCCATCGGGTTTGTGCTGGCGATAACGAATGACCCGCACGGTCTCCCAGCGCAGCGTAGCCCAGGGGTCGAAGTCGTCGGCGTCCCAGACCTCCACCCGGTCGCGCCCTTCCCAGAAAAGGCGCGTGGGAGGCTGCGGCTCGAAAACGTTTTTGCGCGGCCTGGAATAACTCGGGGAGGTTGCCTTTCAAACGGGCCACCACGCGGAGGTGTAAATCGCCCACGGCATGCAGGAAAGGGGCGGTGGCGAATTCCCCATCCACCACCACGTAGTCGGCGAAGCGGGGACCGAGCGCGCCGACGGCGCGCCGCAGGAGGATCTGGCCCGCCCCGTATTCACTCTCTCCCGGCCCGTAGGGTTCGACATCGAAGGGGAGCGTCAAGCCGGTTCCCACCACACTGATCAGGGCCAAGTGATGACGGTAGCCGGTAATCTGTCCAGCGTTATTGCGGTGGGGGCGGCAGAGCTTGCAAGTGGACTGTTGGCAGCGCCCCACGGTGGTGCCATCCACGGCCAAGCCGATGAAGGGACTGTCGTCAAAGGCCTTGTGACGTTTGGCTTGGCGCAAGGCACTGCGCTAAGGCGGTACGGGTGGGAGCGGCGGGCAAGCGCTCGGTGAAGTAACCCAACACATCATCACCGAACGAGGTCGCGACCTGCAGAGCCCGCCGCGCCGAGGAATGCACCAAGGCTTCCACGGCGTGGAAGGAGTATTCCCGCAGCACCCGGCCCAGGAGCAGAGACCAGAGCAAGACCCGGGCCGGAATCTGGGGAGCCGTCCGGCCCTCGCCGGGAGAGCTCCAGGTAGGGCTGCAGACGCAAACAGCGGGCGATGTATTTCCAGAGTCGCTGCGGGCTCGGCCCCTTCACCGCTTCTTCCGTCGCTGCTTCCGCGCCAAGACCAGAAGCTGGGCATTGGCGGCCAAGCACTTCGCGCACGGCGTCCTGGAACTCCCGCCCCGCCTGGACGCGGCGCCGGACGTCCTCGACCCAGTCCTTGGGGATGCGTTCGACGTGCCGTTTCCCTTTCACCATAAAGGTCAGGACCCAGGCGGCATGGCCTTCTCCCGTAGCGCAATGGCAGCGGGGATGACCACACCGAGTGGCGTTGAGCGTGAGGGAGCCGGGGAGAAGGTCCGGGGGCAGAGGAAAACGCCGCAAGAGTTCAAACTTCCGTTGGCGAAGACGTGCGGCTGGAGGGCCGTGAGGTTCGTTTTTCATATTGTAGCAATTATGCTACAAGAAAACGGCGAAAAGCAAGGACCCTTTGCGAATGCGAAAATAGGAAATGGGTTCCAACCTACTCCATTCGCTCAAAAACCAGCACTGATTCAGGGCAGAGACCGATCAACCACTAGGCATGTTCCGAAACGGCTGGCCAGCGGCCAGCCGTTTCGGAACGTGAGGCAGCAGAAGTTGATTTGGGCAAGGATTCTGCAGGGTCCCGGAGGTTCCAGAACTTGTAGGGGGCAGAGGGCTATTTTCAGGGAATGGAATTCCCAGCGGCCAGGAGGCCGGCAAAGGTGTGGAGCTGTCAAAGAACGAGGGCAACAGATCCTTGGGATCGTGCCTTGTGCGAGGTCAACTGCTATCGAGAGGTGTAGGAGGGGCCAAGCTGAGTCGCAAGAGGCGAAGCAATTCGATGGCGGTGAGAACCCGGTGGGTGCCCCGGTGGAGATAGCGCAGACGATAGAGTCGCTCGATGGTCAAGGCCAAACAGGTAATCAGCCAGACCAGCAGCAAGCTCTGGGGATGGTGATGACAGATGTGTTCCAGTCCGTAGCGATTCTTGGCGTCATTGAACCCTTGATTCTCGATCTCCCAGCGGCTCTTCGCCAAGCGGAACAGGGAACGATGGTCCTGAGGCGGTGGGTGGGGAAGTCTGTCAACCAAAAGCCTCAAAGAGGGTTCCATTGGGTTTGTATTGGCGATAGCGAATGACCCGCACGGTCTGCCAGCGCAGCGCGTCCCAAGGGTCGAAGTCGGCGGCGTCCCAAACCTCCACCCAATCCTGGCCTTCCCAGAAACAGGCCTTGGGGGGTTGGGCCGAGAAACGTTGTTGAGCCGCCTGGTACAACTCGGGCAGGTTACCCTTCAAGCGGGCCACCACCCGGAGATGTAAATCGCCCACCGCATGCAGGTAAGGGGCGGTAGCAAATTCTCCGTCCACCACCGCGTAATCGGCGAAGCGTGGCCCCAGCAGGCTCACGGCCCGCTGCACCACCCGCTGGCCCGCCGAGTATTCACTGTCTGCCGGGCCGTAAGGTTCGATGTCGAAAGGGAGTGTTAACCCGGTGCCCACCACACTGATCATCACCAAATGATGGCGGTAGCCGGTAATCTGGCCCGCCTGGTTGCGATGAGACCGGCAGAAGCGGCAACCGCGAGCCTGACATCGCCCCACGGTGGTTCCATCCACCGCCAAGCCAATGAAGGGACTGTCGTCAAAGGCCTTGTGACGCTTGGCTTGGTGGAGCACCTGCGCCAAGGCCGCCCGAGTCGCAGAGGCCCGTAAGCGCTCCGTGAAGTAGCTCAGGGCGTCATCTCCGAAGGCCGTTTCCACCTGCAGAGCGGCACGGGCGGAAGAGCCCACCAAGGCTTCCACCGCGTGGAAGGCCCATTCCCTCAACAAGCGACTCAGCAGCAGGGACCAAAGCAAAGTGCGGGCGGGAATCAGGGGAGTGATCCGACCGTCCCCGGGAGAGTCGAAGTAGGGCTGCAGGCGCAGACACCGCGTCAGGTATTTCCAGAGTCGTCGCGGACTGGGGGCCCTCACCGTTTCTTTCGCCGCTGCTGGCGAGCTAGCACTAAAAGTTGGGCATTCGCCGCCAGCACTTCGCGCACCGCGTCCTGGAACTCCCGCCCCGCCTCCACTCTCCGTCCTACCTCCTCGGCCCGAGTCTTTGGGGATGCGTTCGACGTGCCGCTTGCCGTTCACCATAAAGGTCAGAGTCCAGGCCGCATGGCCTTCTCCCTGAGCGCAACGGCAGCGGGGATGACCGCATCGGGTGTGGCTGAGGGTGAGAGAGCCAGGGAGGAGATCGGGAGGTAGAGGGAAGCGCTGGAGGAGTTCAAACTTACGTTGCCGAAGACGTGCGGCGCGAGGGCCGCGAGGTTCGTTATCCATATTGTAGCAATAGTGCTACAAGAAAAGAAGAAAAGCAAGACTTTTTACGAATGCGAAAATAGGAAATGGGTTCCAACCTACTCCATTCGCTCAAAAACCAGCACTGATTCAGGGCAGAGACCGATCAACCACTAGGCATGTTCCGAAACGGCTGGCCAGCGGCACAGGCGAGAGTGACCTGTAACTCTACCGGGAAGGCGGCGGCCCGCCTGCCAGAAGGCGTCGACGGCCGCGCGGCCCGGCGCGCGGAAGCCGACGTGCAGGCCGCGGGTCACGGGGTGCTCGCGGTCCATCGGGCCGATGGCCCAGTCCTCCCACTCGACCAGCTCGGCGTCTGCGTGGCTCGGCTCGACGCCGAGCACGGACAGCACAGTGCGGTAGAAGCGCTCGGACACGGCGAGGTCGGACACGGCGATCCCCACGTGGTCGAACATCGCCCCAAGGCTACCGTTGCGGCTTGCTCGAGCATCGACTGTCGCACGCGTCGTAGCGCCGCCAGCAGCGTGTGCTGAAACCGGTGCGCGGGAACGATTCGGCCCCACTCAGACGCCAAGGCTGAACACGAGCGACAGGAGGCCTCCACGGTGTCCGCGGAGGTGCTGGACAAGCAGGTACGGCGTCGAGACGACGGCCGCGAGGAGCCCGATGAGAACGACGGCCGCCACCCCGACGGCCCGGAGCGCAGCCGCGACGCCGACGGCTGCGTCCTGCTCGAGTTTGTCGGCCGGTGAGACCGGCTGGTAGGCGTCCGAAGCGCCCGGGGATCTGATCGGCTTGTAAGTAGACATGTCAGCACTGTCGCCGCGAGCCCCGGGTGCTCGCGTCCGGGTGAGTGCCGCGTCGACACCCCAGTCCGGGCGGCGGCGTCCGGGCGCGGAGGAGATCCGCGGCGCAGGGCAAGACCGGGCCCGGCGCACCGCGAACGCCGTACAGTCGGGCGGGCTTCCACCTTGCGGGAGCGGGATCAATGACGGCGCCGCCCCCGATCGCCGGACCATGGCAAGGGACCGGCACAAGTTCCCGCGCGTCGCAGTGCGATGAGACCGATGGGCATACGTGCTGCTCACAGCGGCACGAACTCCCGAACCCCCGCCCGCGACGACACGAGCGGGCAATCGTGCCGGTCAGGCGCGCCGGGCCGTCGATCGCACCGGCCGCGGACACGAACGATGGTGATCTACCGCCACCGGTCGGCGGTCGGACGCCACGCTTCGGCCTCGGTCGGCGGCGGCGCTCGAACTCTGGCGTGTGACCGCCGCCCGTCGGCGGTGGATCACCTCAGTGTGATCGTCCGGGTTTCGGGCGGTGATGGACCACATGGCTCGCGTTCACGTCGAGGACGTCACGCGGGCTGCGACCGCGGGATCGTCAGTGGGTCGAGCGGCAGATCAGTTTCGTTGTGCCGGTGCAGTGTGGGAGTGGCCGGAGGCTGGTGGGCGGGCGTGTGGTCGCGGGGAAGTGGGCGGCGGCGGCGGGTCCGTCTCGGAGTGGCGCGAGCGCGCGGACGCTGAGCGTTCCGCTGATGTCGGCGGCGACCGCGCGGATCGTGACGTGTGAAGCGTGGGTCGTGATGGTGTGCTGGGGGCCGTCGGTCGGGGTGATCGATATCTGGTAGGTGGCGGCGTCGGGCACGGCGGACCACCGGACGCGCAGGGTGTTTTCGGAGTGTTGGATGGTCAGTGCGCGTGGTGTCGCGAGCTGCGGCGCGGGTGGCGTGAAGCGCGCGACGGTCCGGGTCTCCGCCGGGAGTCCGGCGAGCTCGAATTGGGCGAGCACCCGCCGCACGCCTTGACCTGGGGCGGGTGAGAAGCGAAGCTCACCCCGCCCGCCTTCGGCCACCGTCCCGATCGTGCGGCTGCTGCCGCCGGCGCCGACCTCGGTGAATGTCACGTGCTGGTTCGGTCGACGGCGTATGTCGTAGCTGAGGACCCGGTGCGTCCCGGTCCCGCGGACGTTCGCGGTGACCCGGGCGTCGGGCGGGTCGCTCGTCCGGCCGAAGGACGTGATCGGTGCCGAGCCCGGCAGCGGCTGGATCGTGTAGGCGCCGGGCGGCGCGTTCTGAAGTCCGATCGCGGTGACCCGTAGCTGCTCAGAGCGCAGGATCCGGATCGCGCCGGCGTGGGCGAAGCCCGCGCCGGCCGGCGTTTGCAGCGACTGCCCGCCGGGGCCGGTGACCCGAACCTCGGGTGCCGCCGTGCTCCCGGCAAGCTGGATCATCTGGCTCGGCTCCCCGCGACGGATCCGGATGACCCGGGTCGCGGCGGCGTCCGCGGCCCGCAGGCTGATCTCGTCAAAGCGCGACCACGTGCAGCCGTCGAGCAGCCACACCTTGATCTGGAAGGGCCGGTACACGACGCCGCCGCCGAAACTGAGCGGACCGACATCGAGGCATGCCCCGACGCCGTGGCTGGAGATCACGCCGGTGGCGCCGCGGCAGATCACGCCGATCACGCAGCCGCGCACGTGCCCACCGAGGCGTGATGACCGGTGCCGAGTTTGAAGGCACCGTCAACAGATCCGTCCATCGAGATCACGTCGAAACAGGAGTCGTGGACGCACAAAGGCCAGATAGTCCGGGTGCTGAGAGAAGTAGCCGGTCCCAGCTCAGCTCGCGGGACCTCGAGGAACTCATCGGCGGCGATCCCCATCGTCGCCGTCGTGAACGGCCGCGAGTAGAAGCTCGCCGGTCAGCCGCCACCGACCTCGAGCGCGAGGTGCTCTCGCTGATGGCCGAGGGACTGACCAACACCGGCATCGCCGAGCGGCTGTTCCTCAGCGAGCGCACGATCGAGGCCCACGTGCGGCACGTGCTCTTCAAGCTCCAGATCCCCGAAACCGAACACGGTCACCGCCGCGTGCTCGCCGTCCTCGCTCACGGGAGCGCCACCACCGCGCCCCGCTGATCTCAGAACACGCCGCGCGTCCGTGGGATACTGATGGCATGGGTGCGAGCCCTGGTGGGATCGCCTTGTCCGAGCTGGTCGCTGGTCTGTCGTGTGCGTTGGATCTCGCGGAGGGGGAACCGCCTGGTCACGCACAGCGGTCCTGCTTGATCGGGATGCGCTTGGCGCAGGAGCTCGGGCTTGCGGCGGACGCGCGGTCGGATCTGTTCTACGCGTTGTTGCTCAAGGATGCGGGGTGTACGGCCAATGCAGCGCACATGGCGGCGCTGTTTGGTGCCGACGACCAGCTGGCCAAACGGACGTCGAAGTTCGTCGACTGGTCGCGGCCCTTGGCAGCGTTTGTGTGGTCAGTCAAAACCGTCGCCCCCAGCGGGTCGCTGCGGGCGAAAACCGAGCGTCTGTGGGCGATCCGCAACGAGGGCGCGGTGACGCGGTCGCTGATGACGGCGCGGTGCTCTCAGGGCGCTGAGATCGCGCGCAAGCTGGGCTTCTCCGAGGCGACGGCGGATGCGATTCGCGGGCTGGATGAGCACTGGGATGGCCGCGGCCAGCCGCGGGGTTTGAGAGGCATCGAGATACCGCTCGCGGCCAGGATTCTGTGCCTGGCGCAGACCGTGGAGGTCTTCCATTACGTCGGCGGTATCGATGCGGCCTGTCGGGTGGCGCTGGGGCGAAGCGAACGATGGTTCGATCCGGACCTCGTCGATGCGCTCGTCTCGTTCCGTGCGGACGCTGACTTCTGGGAGTCGCTGGCCGAGCCGGAGGTGTCCGCGGTCGAGCCGTCTGATCGGGTCCTGATCGCCGATCAGGACCGGCTTGATCGGATTGCCCAGGCGTTTGGGGACGTGGTCGGCGCCAAATCGACGTGGACCCGCCAGCACTGCGATCGCGTGTCCGCGATCGCCACCGGCCTCGCCGCAGAGCTCGGCGTCGACGCCGGAACACGACGCGATCTTGGTCGTGCGGGACGGTTGCACGACATCGGCACGTTGTCGATCTCCAACCGGATTCTCGACAAGCCAGGCCCGCTCTCGGACGCGGACTGGCGCAAGATGCGCAAGCACCCGCTCCTGGGCGAGCGCATCCTTGAGCGGGTCCCAAGCCTCGGTGGGCTCGCGCCGATCGCCGGCGCGCATCACGAGCGTCTCGACGGCAGCGGCTACCCGCGTGGCATCGACGCACATGAGCTCACGATGCCAATGCGAATCCTGGCTGTCGCCGACGTCTACGCGGCGCTCACCGTCGAACGTCCATACCGCCCGGCGTACGCCCTCCACCGCGCTGTGGAGGTGATGCGAATCGAAGTGCCGCAGCGCCTCGACGGCGACGTATTCACCGCGCTCAACGCCGTCGTCCGCGACCAACCTGCCGGCGCTGGGACGCTGTGGGGCGCCGGCGCACGGCCACCAACTCCGGGCGTCGCATAGCTCGCTACGGCTGGTTCACTCTTGTCGCCTGCAGGTTGATGTTGCCGCTCGCCTTGACGGTCACGTCAGACGAAGACGTGAGCTTGATCTGACCGTCCTTCTGGAGGACGATCGACGCGGCATCGCCGCGCAGGGCGACGATCAACGCGAGGATCGAGATGACGAGGGCTGCCGATGGACGATGGCGACACATCGTGATCTCCTGATCGCGTGCGGGCGCATTCTTGTCGATCTCGTCAGGCCGCAGTCGTCGTTCTCCGGACCGCGGCATCAACCGAGTCGTCATCGAGACGGCAAGGCCGCTAGCATCGCCGCGGCGAAACCCGCCGCTTCGCGCCGCTCGCAGGTGCAGGACAGCTTGCGCGAGGGCGGAAAGTAGCTGCAAACCCGACTGAGGCCGCGCCCCTGACACCGGTGCGGCGACCCGCGGGCCGACCGAGGCCGAGCGGTGACCGTGGCAGACCGTGCCGCAGTGAGCAGCACTCGCAACCGGAACTGCCGAACCGAACCGGCGCAACATCCGCAACCCCTCCCGATATTCCGCAGCCATGGACGAGAAAGTCGTGCGGTTATGACAGCAACAGCCGTGGGTATAGACACGGACCGTGCACGACCGGCTGACGACGGCTGACCAGATCCCGATGACACGCCCCCGCCGACTCACCCGCCACATCGTCTGCGCGGCGCTCGTTGCAGCGCTGTGCGCGTCGGCGGCTTTCGCGACGGCGGCGTCAAGCAAGCGCAAGCACCCACGGCGCGCGTCGTGCGCTACCCACCGCCGACGGCCCGCCAAGCACCAGTCACGGCACACGCGGCGCACCCGGCAGGTTCATCACAAGAAGCGCCGCAAGCAGGTGGTCCGCTGCACGAGCCGGGCGAAAAAGCGCCGGCCGAAGCCCTCGGCCAAGCGTCCCGCCGCCCACCCTGCGCCGCCGGCGAGTTCTCATGCCCCAGCGCCAACCGCGACGTCGGCCGCTGGCACCACTAACGCCGCGCCCGCGGTGGCGCCCCAGTCCGCACCGGCCCTGAACGTGGGCGTGGTCACAGGCGTCGGGCGATCCTCCGACGCGGCGCCGCGAATGGGCCAGATCGAGTCAGAGAGCGGGGCCAAATGGCTTCGGGAGTGGTTCGACTGGAGCATGATCGAGCCGCAGAACGGCACCTACGACTTCAGCCACTACGACACGCTCATGACGCTCGCGTCCCAGAATGGCGCGCACGTCGTCGCCGAGCTGTTCAGCACTCCGGGCTGGGCCGGCGCGACAGCAACGACGGTCCCGGATGACCCGACCGCGTTCGCGAGCTTCGCCGCCGCGGTCGTCGCCAGATACGGACCTCACGGCAGCTTCTGGGCCTCGCACCCGGGGCTCGCGAAGGACCCAATCGAAACCTTTGAGCTCTGGAACGAGCCGTACTACAGCAACGGCAACAACGGCGACTACAACCCGGGCCGCTACGCCCGGCTGGTCAAGGCGGCCGCCACGGCCGGATACGCCGCCGATCCGAGCGCCAAGTTCCTGCTCGCCGCGGAGAACCAGAGCGCGTTCGTCGACGGCACCTGGGTGTGGTGGATCGATGCCCTGTATGCGGCGGTTCCCGATCTCAACAACTACTTCGACGGTGTCGCCGTTCACCCGTACGGGACCGACCTCACCGATCTGACCTACCCCACCGCGGGCCAGGCGTACACGGGCTACGACCAGATCCGCCGGGTCGAATCGATCCACGACCAATTCGCCAGTCACAACGCCGGCGGCAAGCCACTGTGGCTCACCGAGATCGGGTGGCCAACATGCACCAATGGCGGCAGCGTGCGTTGCACGACGCCTTCGGGCCAGGCCAGCAACCTCCAAACGGTGTTCACGGATGCGCGCACCATCTGGAAGAGCTTCGTCCGCGCGGTGTTCGTCTACGGCTTTCAGGACAACAACCCGAACACAGCCGATCCAGAGAACGACTACGGCCTTGTTGACTACAACGGAACGCCGAAGCCGGCGCTCGCCATGTTCAAAGCGAACCGGTGAGCTCCTAGCTGTGGTGCCAGCGATTGCGACCATCCGACGCTGGACCACAGACCATCGGGGTCCCAGCGGTGGTGTGGCCGGTGGCGCCAACCGGAGAACAGAACGCGCCGGGATGGACGATTCCTTCATCAGGCGGTCCTGACGGAGGTTTCGGTGTTGGCTTCGGCTTGAGGTTGCGCGTGTAGAAGCCCGCCCAGTCGAGGGCGACGATGCGTTGCGCCCGAGCGAGTGACACGCGGCCGTCGCACACCCGCACGTGAAGATAGTTCTCGACCTTGTCCTTCAGATTTGGCGAGGCCCCGTTCTCCGGCCACAGGTTGCGGCGATCGTTCGCGGCGCCGCCGAGCTCTAGTGAGATGAGATGGTCGTACTCGTAGCGCGAGGCGCTTTGATGGAAGCCATAGGCGCGCAGGCTCGCGAGCTTCTCGCGTCCCGTGATCGAACTCGATGGCCGGATGCTGCTCGAGTAGCCGCTGTGGCAGATCGTGTTGCGGAGCGTCGCCTGAGTAACCGCCGGGTTCAAAGCGCCCGGCGTGCAGTGCAGATCGGGCATGTTGAACGGATAGCGGCCGCGCACGTGACAGCTGCCGGGAGGTGGCTGCGCCTGCACCACGCCGCTCGGTGCGTGCGAGACGACGAATGCCGATGCCACGCCGCAGATCAGCGCGAAAAATGTGACGGCCGACGCCACCCCGGCAGCAACCGAAATACGGTGAGCATCCTTCTCAGACCTGCCGCCACCGATCCACATCATCGGCACCCCCTTCAACATCGCTCGAAGCTGTTACGGCAGTGATAGCGCGTTTCGCCATCCGCGACGCAGCGCAGCGCGGTCAGGCGCTATCAGTAGGCCCGCGCGAGGAGCGCGTCGACGCCGTCCGCGTCGGGATCGTTCACGGGCTCGCCGTCATCGCGCAGGAGGCAACGCACGGACACGCCGGCCTGCGCGAGGCGGTCCTCGCCGTCGGTACCGCAGGCTCGCCACGGCAGCCGGGCGAAACCGTCGCTCGCCAGCTCGCGCGCGTCATCAATCGATTGCGCAGGCCGCGTGCGACCGTCGCGTAAGGCGGCCGCCTGGGCGAGCAGCTCTCGCTGGTCATCGACAAGCATCTCCGGGATCCGCAGGGCGATGTCCGGCAGCGCCGCCGTCTCCTTCTGTGGGCGAGCGCGACGCGCGATCACCGCCTGGTTCGCTGCCAGATCGCGCGGGCCCAACTCGACCCGGATGGGGACGCCGCGCAGCTCGTGGTCCACGATCCGTCGGCCAAGGGACAGATCGACGCTGTCGTCGAGCTCGGCCCGCACTCCGGCGCGTCGGAGTTCCTCGACGAGGGTGCTCGCGGCCTCGATGACCCCGTCACCGGCGCGCGCCACGAGGACCACTGCCTGGATCGGCGCGAGTCGCGGTGGCACGCGCAGGCCGTGGTCGTCGCCGTGGACCATGATCATCGCTCCCAGCAGGCGCGTCGAGACGCCCCATGAGGTCTGCCAGACGTGGCGGAGCTGACCGTCGCGATCGCTGAACTGGATGTTGAAGGCGCGTGCGAAGTTCTGCCCGAGTTCGTGCGAGGTTCCCATCTGCAACGCCTTGCCGTCCCGCATCACGCCCTCGCATGACCACGAGATCTCGGCCCCGGCGAACTTCTCCCGCTCCGTCTTCCGTCCCTGAAAGACCGGGATCGCCAGCTCCTCGACCATCGCGTCGGCGTAGACCTCATCGAGAATCCGCAGCGCGTGGCCATGCGCCTCCTCACGCGTTGTGTGAGCGGTGTGTCCCTCCTGCCAGAGGAACTCCGAGCTCCGTAGAAACAGCCTCGGCCTGAGCTCCCACCGCACCACGTTCGCCCACTGGTTGATCAGCAGCGGCAGATCCCGGTAGCTCGAGATCCACCGCGCGAACGACGAATTGACGATCGTCTCGCTCGTCGGTCGCACCACGGCCGGCTCCTCGAGTTGCTTGCCGCCACCGTGGGTGACGACCGCCAGCTCCGGGCTGAACCCCTCGACGTGCTCGGACTCCCGACGCAGGAACGCCTCCGGGATGAGCAGCGGGAAGTAGGCGTTGCGCGCGCCTGTCGCCTTGATCCGCCGATCGATCGCGGCCTGCAACCGTTCCCAGATCGCATAGCCCCACGGGCGGATCACCATCGTCCCGCGCACCGGCCCGTTCTCAGCCAGCTGTGCCTTGGCGATCACCTCCTGATACCAGCGCGGGAAATCCTGCTCCTGCGAAACGAGCACGCTCGACATCAGTAGGAATGTAGTGTCGAGCGCGGCACCCGGACGTCGCGAGAGCGGTCGCACGGTCACGACACGTCACCCTCGTTACCACCTGCTTGCCCCGGCTCCCGGCAGGTCATATCGTGCGATCGCGGGTCGGGAGTCTGCACGTCCTTGGAGGGAGGGTTTGATGCCACGAGGTATCGCGAGGCTGCTGCGGCGCCTCTGTCTGTTGCTGCTCTGCGTCGCAGGGTTGCTCGTTCCGGCAAGCGCCGGGGCGGTCTCATCGGCCGGATGTCAGAACCGGGTCAACGACACGCCGCGGAAGCTCATTCCGTGCATTCGCCGCGCGGATCTGTGGGCCCACATGAAGCACTTTCAGGCGATCGCCGACGCCAATCCCGGCGCGGACGGCCATCCGTCGCGCAACTCCGGTGAGCCCGGATACAAGGCGTCCGTCGACTACGTGGCGCGCCTGATGAAGCAGGCCGGATACAAGGTCACCGTCCAGACGTACCACTTCGACTACTTCTCGTTCGTCGGCACGCCGACATTCAGCGAGGTATCCCCCACCGCGCACGACTACGCGCTCGTGAGCGAATGGAATCCGGGTCGGAGCAATGGAACCGCCAACGCGGAGGTGCAGCCCGCCGGCGGCATCATCATCCCGCCGACGCCGACGCCGAGCTCTGCAAGCGGGTGCAGCGCGGCGGACTTCAGCGGCTTCGTCGCCGGACGGATCGCGCTCATCCAGCGTGGTACCTGCAGCTTCGGTACCAAGGTGCTCAACGCCCAGGCGGCGGGCGCCGTCGGCGTGATCATCTTCAACGAGGGTAATCCCGGCCGCACCGAGGTGACCAATGGGAGCCTGGTCGACGCGAACGGGAACCCGATCATCCCGACAATTCCGGTGGCGTTCACGTCGTTCGACATCGGTCAGAGCCTGTACAACCAGTACCAGGCGGTCGCCAGTGGTGGCGCTCCGCCGGTGGCCGCGATCGGCATCCAGTCGATCGAGAAGCCGAACGCTGAGGACTACAACCTGATCGCCGACTCGAAGGGTGGCGATCCGAACAGCGTCCTCGTCGTTGACGCCCACCTCGACGCGATCTTCGGCGCCGGCATGCTCGACAACGCATCCGGCTCGGCGACGATTCTCGACATCGCTCAGATGATGCGGAAGGTGCGGCCGGCTCATAGGCTGCGCTTCATCTGGTTCGGCGGTGAGGAGCTGGGTCTGCTCGGCTCCGCCTATTACGTCAACAACCTGACGCCAATCGAGCTCAGCCACACCGCCTACGACCTCGACGCCGACGTCACGGCTACGCCGAATGGCGTCATCGGCATCCTGGATCCGGCGGCACCGGACTTCTTCGGCCGGACCGTCTCCACGACGTTCCCGAGCAATGTGTACGGGCCGTCGCAGATCTCACGCGATCAGTCGATTCGGTACTTCAACTCGATCGGGCGAAATCACGAGCTGTTCTCGCCGGTTGGAACCGATGCGTTCAGCTTCAACAAGGCCGGGGTCCCGGCCAGCGGCATGCTGACCGGTCAGGACTGCTGCAAGACTCAGGATGAGGTTGCCCTGTTCGGCGGTTACACCGGCAACTACGAAGGCAACGTTCCGAGTACGGACGGCGGTTGCGTCGACAACCCATTCCGCTGGTGCGACAACTTGAGCAACAACGATCCAGCGGTGCTCACGTACATGTCGCAGGCGTTCGCCAACACCGTTGTGCGGATGGCGTATGACCGGACGCTGCCGACGACCACCGTCAAACACTCGAGCGCGGCGTTGAGGCGCGCAGCCGCGGCGGGCGGCGGCCGGTTCGCGGTCAGGTAACCACTGCTGGCGGCGCCGCGCGGCAACTGCTGCGCGGCGCCGCTCCAGCAATGCGAGTGGTTCCGCTCAGGTCGTGATCGGACCACCGGGGCTGCAGACGACCTCGACGATGGTGCCGGTTCCCGGGTGTCCGGGATTCGGGCCGTAACCGGGGTTGACCTGGACGAGAACGATCTCGTTGATGTCGCCCGAGATCACTGGCCCGGCCTTCGTGATGTGGGTCGAGACGATCATCGGCACGGTCCCAGAGACCGTCAGCGGCGGGCGTGAGCTGTTGCCCGGACGGGTCTTCCAGGTGTCTCCGCAGCGCGCGGTGGCCGGGTTCGCCGAGTTCGCGAAGCCCTTGAACGCGGCGGGAGCCGTCCCGCCGCTGAGCACGTTGCGTTTCCACCATTGCGCGCCCCAGAACAGCACGGGGCTGTCGGTCTTGGCTGACGTGTCGCCGATGACGAACATGCCGGTCGGTGAGACGGGGCGCGCGAGCGCACTCGGCGACAGCGCCAACAATCCAAGGACCATGACTGTGAGCCCCAGTCCCATCCGTACGCGCCGTCGAGGGTTGATGGTCAGCATGCTCTGCTCCTTCGGTAGATGTTCCCCTCTCGATAGCGACCTCCGGGCCGCGGAGGTTGAACTGTCCGCACTCCTGCGGACAAGTGGTTGGCCCGCACCGAGGCACGGACGGAGCCAAGCGCCATCGTTAGGCTGACGGGCGTCGGTCTCCCCGACCGATGTCCATGGATCAGTCAGCTCGACCTATTCGCAGGCTCTCAGCCGCGGTGACGCTGTTGTGCACGACAGCCGTCGCCGCCGTGCTCGCATTCATCCTCCCGCCGCCGGCAACCGCGGCCCAGCGCGCATCGGCGCCGACCGGGTTGACGATCACGCTCGGCGGGCTCGGCCGGCCCGTGCCCCGCTCGTTCCTCGGACTGTCGGTCGAGACGAGTGACCTGCTCCGCTACGAGCACGTGCCGGCCTTCGAGACGTTTCTCGGCCAGCTGTCGGCCCCGGGCTCCGGACCGCTGTCACTGCGGATCGGTGGCGAGAGCGCCGACAGCAGCTACCTACCCGGAGCGCCGGTGCCGGACGGCAGCGTGATCCTCACCCCGACGTGGTTCACCGCTCTGCACGCCCTCGCGACGGCGATCCCGCTGTCGATCATCTTCGACGTCAACCTCGCCGGGCGCTCGCCGTCGGCCGCCGCTGACGAGGCCCGCGCCGCGCTGGCGGCGATCCCGCCGACTGCCATCCAGGCGTTTGAGATCGGCAACGAGCCGGATCTGTACAGCGGCGGCGTGGTCGGGTTCCGGCGCACCGCGCAGAACCCGCTCGGGCTCGATTGGGCGACGTCCTACAACTCGGGCGACTACGCCGCCGACTTCAAGCGCTTCGCCCACGCGCTCCACCCGGTGATCGGACACGCACCGCTCGCCGGGCCGTCGATCGCGTGGCCAGACATCCGCTGGTGGACCGACCTGCCCACTCGCGGCCCAGCGCGCCCTGGACTGATGACGCAACACCGGTATCCGTACTCGGCGTGCCTGCCCACCGACTCGCCGGCCTATCCCACCCTGAACGGATTCCTCAGCTCGGTCACAACCGTTCAGCTCGTCGACAGCATCCGGACGGCGGTCGCCATTGCGCACTGGGACGGAGTGCCGTTCCGGATCAGCGAGATGGGCTCCGCATCCTGCGGCGGGCTACCGGGCGTCACGAACACGCTCGCCGTCGCTCTGTGGGCACCAGACGCGATGTTCCGCATGATCGCCGCCGGCGTCGATGGCGTCGACCTCCACACCCGCTGGGACGCATGGAACACGCCGCTGGACGGCGTACCAAGCCTGACCGCTCGGCCGCTGTTCTACGGCTTGGCGCTGTTCGCCCGGACCCTCGGACCCGGCGCCCGCCTGCAGACCACCACGTTCACCGGCACGCGTCCCGCGAGGCTGACGGCGTGGGCGGTACACCTCACCGACGGCTCGGAGCGGCTGCTGCTGATCAACCGGGGCTCGCGCACGCGCACCGTCCGCGCCCGACTGGGCACCAACACGCCGATCACCGCGCTCGTGCTCACCGGGCCCGGGCCACGGTCAGGCGTCGTGACGATCGGCGGTCAGCAGCTGACGAGCGCCGGTCGCTTCGCGGCCGCACCGCGGACGAGTCGGATCGCCGAGTCCAAGGGCGCCGCCGCCATCACGGTCCCCGCCGACTCGGCGATCCTCGTCAGCGCTCCCGGACGCCGCTGACTCCGGGGACATGACCTCGCGTCGCGAGCCAGCCGTGGGTACCCGGGTGACGATCCTGTACCTCGACGCCCAGGTGCGGGGGACGATCGCCCACGTATCGGATGATCAGCGCGCATTCGATGTCGTGACCGACGAACACGCCGAGATCCACTTCAGGCTCAATCCGGCGACGGCGCGGTTCACGGCGGAGGGCGAGTCGACGGGCGCGCGGATCGCGTTCGACCTCCCCGTCGACAGCTGACCGCACGGGCCGCGTCTCAGCGGTGAAACCGGCCGTCTGCGGAGAGCGTGAAGTGATCGTCCGGGAAGTCCGCCGCGGACAGCTCCGAGACGAACTGCGCAACCGAGTTCGAGTGATCGAGACGCGGCAGTCCGTCGACGAGCGCGACCGAGATCCACCGGCCGCTACGGAGCCGGCCGTCCGGCGCGATCGTGAAATGCAGGATCCCGGCGGCGGAGAGCACCCCGCCGTGGCCGAGCGTGTTGTATCCCACGAAGTTGCCGACGGAATAGGCGACCAGGTGGCCGCGGTAGTTCTCGATCCCGCGGACGACATGCGGTCCGGAGCCGATCACCGCTGCGGCGCCGGCGTCGATCACCGCGTGGGCAAACGCGCGCGCATCGCCGCGGTCCTCCCCCAGGAACGTCTCGTCGCCAACCGGGACGTGCGTCGCCGTCGACCCCTCCGCCCCGGCGTGGATCATCACCACAACGAGGCGCGCGTGGCGCCGAGCGGTGCGGACGAGCGCCTGCGCCGTCGGGATGTCGAGCAGGCTCGCCGTGTACCGATAGGGCGCGAACCCGACGAACGCCACTCGGGTGCCGTGCAGCGAGAGGGTTGTGATCTGCCCTGGCAGCCCGGTGTAGGGCAGGTCGGCGCGATGCAGCGCCGCGAACGTCTGCGTGCGCCCGGCCGCGCCGAAGTCAAGTGAGTGGTTGTTGGCCTGGTTGACGAGCGTGAAGCCGACCGACCGCAGCTCGCCGGCCACGGCTGGGGGTGCCTGGAACGCGAAACACGTACCGCCGCCGTCGGCACCGCACTTCGACCCACCGCCGACGGACAGCGTGCCCTCAAGGTTGCCAATCGTCCCATCGCCGCTGCGCAGCACCGAGGCGACCGGCGCGAGCGACGCCGCCACCCCATCCGGCGGCATTCCGCGCTCGCTGCTCAGCGCGATGTCCCCCACCCAGTTGAGCGTCACCGGGCGCGCGCGGCCGACGCCCGCCGCCGCTGCGTGTTGCGTCGCGCGGGTGCGCACCGCCGTCCGCACGGCGCCGAGCGACGTCTGGCCTGTGGTTGTGGCCACGATCGCCACGGCCAGCGCCGCCACGAGCAGGAGGGCCAAGAGCGCCTCACTGCGCTGCCGCCGATGCGTCGCCGGTTGCGGCCGGGGGCGCGGGTCGAGCGCCAGCCGCGGAACCCGGTCCGGCACGCCGAACGATCCGGTGTCAAACGATGAGCTCGCCATCCGCGTGATCCGCTCGGAATACCGCGCTGAGACCGGAATTCCTCCAGCGCGACGATCCGTGGGCGGGTTACTGCGGAGCCGTCAAGCCTCGTTTGGAACCGGCGTGCTACGTGCTCCAGTCGATTCCCTCGAACCGCCGCCGGAGCTTCTCGCCCCGGGACGGGTTGAGCGATGCGACCCACGAGATCCGTCCGCGGAGGTGGGCCTCGAAGTCGGCGACGCCGGCGCGGTTCTGAGCGGCCGGACCGTCGCGAACGGCGTTGTGGAGGATCGCCTTCAGTTCGTCGTACTCCGCACGGGCGACATTGGGGTGGGCGTTGACGACGATGCCGCACACGGACTGCCGGGCGCACGATGGGCGCAGCATCGACTTGTCGTGGTTCAGCGGAAAGCCCTCGTCCCGCACAATCGCTTCCACCAGTTCGGTGAACTGCGCGAGGCGGCGGCGGAGGCGCAGCGGACCTGAGAATGTCAGGTCGTCGGCATACCGGGAGTAGCTGAGGCCCGATGCGCCGGCCAGTCCGGCGAGCCGACGGTCCAGCCGAAACGCGGCGAGGTTCGCCAGCGCGGGCGACGTCGGCGCGCCCTGCGGGAGATGCGGCGTCGCGAGCCTGCGCCCCAGCCAGAACCGTGACTGGACAAGGCGCTCGTCATCGGTCCGGGCGGCGATGACGCGCCACACCGAGGCAGGGACGACGTTCGTCGTGATGCCGGTCAGCGTGTGAGCAACAGGGGGCGCATACCCCAGGCTCGAGAACAGCCGATACACGTGGCCCGCGGCGATCGACGCGAAGAAGTCGCGCAGGTCGAGCCGCAGCACGACATCCTGGCCCGTGTGCCGCTGCGCGTGGGTGATCGCCGAGCGCCCCGGAGTGAAGCCATACGCCGCCTCGTGCGCGGGAACGTGGTCAAGGATCTCGCGGAGGACCCACCGCTGAGTCTCCTTCAAACGCGCCTTGGGGACCTCGATGATCCGCGGCAGCCCGCTGCGCCGAGGCAATGAGCGATAGCGATAGTTACGGAGCTTCTCGTCGACGACCGTCCTCTCCCAACCGCGCGTATCGGCGAGCCAGGAGAGGTGGCCGTCGCTCAGCTCGAGCCGCTCGGCGAGCGCCCCGACCGAGTCGATCTCCGTGACCGGCCATCGGCGGACAGCCGCGACCGGCCATCGGCGGCCGGCGAGCATCGCCACGCGGATCCGCGGAGCCGGGTCCGTATGTGCCGCCGAGTGCTCCGTGAGGAACGACTCGATCGCCGCCACCAGGGCATGACGATCGTCACGCGGCGCCGCCCTGAACACCGCCATGACCGACAGCGCGAGCGCCTCGAGCCACCGCGGCCAGTCACCGAGCCGGCTGGCCGCGCTCTCCGCGATCGACTCGGCATTCCACGAACTCTCGAGAAACGCATCGGCGAGCCGTCGAGCGAGCGCTGCGCGTGCGTCCTGGTCGTCCATACCGTGCATGATCGCGGCGCCGGGCTCCGACTGCTCCCCGTCGTGCGTGCCCGAACGTGCTTCCCAGGACGCACTCCAAGGGCTCGCGATGCACTGGCCCAGGTGATGGCTGATCCCCGGGGTATCCCCGGAGAGGAAGGCGCCTCCGCAGAGGCACCCGCCGAACTCGGTGCGCGACGCCGCGGCGGCGCACGCTATCGCATGCTCAGGGTCCGATCGCCGGCGCCGAGGAGAGAGTGAGGAGCGCGGCGCTGTAGGCCGGGAGCGGCACGAGGTAGCGACCGCGCGCCCGCGGGATCGTCTCGTGCTCGGGATCACCCACCCATTGAGCCGCCTCGTTCAGGCGCTGGCCGCCGAACGTCTCACCGCCGAGCGCCGCGGGGCCCGGCGCGAGCAGCCGCTGCACGGTCGCCGGGCCGCGCGCCGGGAGATCGAGCGAGACCTGCCGCGCCCGTGATCCCTTGTTGATGAGCAGCACGTGGAGCCGATTCCCTGCGATGTGAACCACCCAGGCCTTCAGCGAGGGCGGCGCATGGCTCACGTGCGCGGAGAGCAGACGGGCGTCAACGCCGAGCGTCCGCGCGAACAGGATCATTCCGTACAACAACGGGTGAGCGATGACCCCGTGACGGTCAAAGGCGAACGGATCGTTGACCGAGGTCACCCGGGCGTGCAGGTTGACGCCACGCGCGCCGGCACGGACGTACTCGAAGGCAGCGTCGGGCGCCCACAGCGCCGTCGCGAAAGCGTTGCTGACACCGGGGGTGCCGCCGCAGGTGACGGAGTTGATCTCGGTGAGACGGAACGGCAGGCCGTGCTCGTGCGCGAGTCGGATCGCCGGTTCGACGCCGCGCGCGGTGCCGGTGGTCGCCTGCTCGCTGAGAATCCGCGCGATCGTCGGGTAGACCGGGGATCCGGGCAGGGAACACGTCGCGTACGGGTAGCGGTGTCCGCTCACGAGGCCCAGGTCCGGGTGCGGTCCCGCGAGCAGCGTGTGGATCCAGTTGATGTGGGTCGTCGGGTCGGCGAGCGCCGGCGCGACGAGCGGCACGTCTGGGACAAGCCGGTGGAGCACCCGGGCGTAGGCCCGATAGTCCTGGGCATAGCTGTCCGGCGTGATTCCGAGCGGGAGCGCCGCGCCGCTGAACTGCTCTCCGCCGGTGGCGTACACCCAGAACGCACGGTGGTAGAGATCGGGTTCGTTGCCGATCTCGAAGCCGAGGATGCTGCCCGGAGGAAACGAGGCGTGGGCGATCTTCGCCCACGCGCCGGCGAGTTCCGGGTCTCCGGTGATCAGGTTGAGGTCGAGGATCACCCGCAGCCGCATCTCCTTGACGATCCTGGCCGTCTGCGTGATGAACGCCGGGGTCAGCTCGAACGCCCAACGCGGCGGCACGCGAATCTGCGGGTCGTACAGGGTGCGGGACGTCGAGTCACCCCCGATCCGCAGGATGTACCGGCCGTCGCCGGGTACATGGAGCATCGACAGGATGTGGGTGTAGAGCGCAACGTGCAGCTCATCTTGGGGCAGCGTCCAGTACTCGGTCGAGAGTCCAAAGAACGAGCGCGGAATCCGCTGCTCATGAGCGGTGGCGGCGACCGTGACGTCGGCCGTGGGAAACGGAACCACGCTGTCGGCGCCGGCCGGTGACACGGTTGTGCTCCAGGCCGCGGCCACGCAGCACGTGACACTCGCAATGCACCTCAAAGTGCGCCCCACGCCGCGACCCTACCAAGGGCCGCCGATCCCATCAGACGGCTCTCAGTCTGAGGGCACGCGCCGCGTTCGCCACGCGGCATGCCACACTCTGCGCTCGGGCTCCCCGCGCACAAGCCGCTGCGCGGCCTCGCGAACCCTCAGATCGACCAGGTCGCGGTCCGGTCGATTCCCGTCTCGTATCTCATGATTCTTGCTTCCATCACAGACTCGTTCGTGCACTTCGCGACGAATGTCGTGAACGATCTTGGGCTCGCCGGGATCTTCCTGCTGATGCTCGCCGAGAGCGCGTGCATCCCGATCCCGTCCGAGGCCACGATGCTGTTTGCCGGCTTCAGCGTCTCCGAGGGCCACTACTCGCTGCTGGCGATCACGATTGCAGGTGTGGCCGGGAACCTCGTGGGCTCGTGGATCGCCTACGGAGTCGGCTACTACGGCCGCATGGAACTCGTCGAACGCCACGCCCACAAGCTCCACATCAAACCGTCGCATGTCGAATGGGCGGACCGATGGTTCAGCCGCTACGGCGAGGCGACGGTGTTCTTCACCCGCATCCTGCCGATCATCCGAACGTTCATTTCGCTGCCGGCCGGCATCGCCCGCATGCCGTTCGCCCGGTTCACGCTGTTCACGCTGCTGGGCTGCATCCCATGGGTGTTCCTGCTCGGCTTCATCGGTGACCAGGTCGGCCACAACTGGACGCATTGGAAGAACAGCCTGAGCTACGTCGACTACGTCGTCGCGGCGCTCGCCGTCGCGGGGATCATCTATCTCATCGTCCGGCGACGGCGCGCCCCACGCAACGAGCCGGCCGCGGCCGATGGCGCGCCCGTGACCGACGCGAGCGATGATCTCGGCGCCGACGCCGAGCCCGAGACCCCGCTCAGCCGGAACGCGTAGCTCGCCTGGCCGCCCGGCGGCCTCGTCGAGCTCCGGCCCGTTCGACTGATTATCCTGAGGCGATGGGTCGCCCCTACCGGCGTCTCGTGCCGGTGCTGCTGACGCTCGCCGTCATCACCGGGTTCGTGGGGACGCTGGCGGTGTGGGTCAACCGGCAGGCGCTCAACACCGACAACTGGACCGACACGAGCGGCCGCCTTTTGGCGAACTCCCAGGTCCAGCAGGCGCTCGGCACCTACCTCGTCGGACAGCTCTTCTCCTCGGCGAATGTCTCGGGCGTCCTGGGCGGCGCCCTGCCCAAGCCGGCGGCCGGACTCGCCGGCCCGCTCAGCTCCGGGCTCCAGGGCGTCGCCGATCGGCTCGTGCCGACACTGCTGGCGACCGATCCCGCCCAGCGCGCATGGCGGCAGGCGAACCGCGCCGCGCACGAGGAGCTGATGCGGATCATCAACGGCGGCGGATCAACCCTGTCGACCACGCAGGGCGTCGTGACGCTCAACCTTCATCCGCTCCTCGATCAGCTCATCGATCGCAGCGGCCTGTTGCGCAGACTCGGAATCAGGCTGCCGCCGCACGCAGGGCGGATCGTGATCATGCGGTCGTCTCAGCTCAAGACCGCCCAGGACATCGGCGCTGGGATCCGCGGCCTCGCGGTCACCTTCACGATCCTCCCGCTGGCGCTCTGCGCCCTCGCGGTCTTTCTGGCCGCCGGCTGGCGCCGGGTCGTCGTGCGCCGGGTCGGATGGTGCTGCGCCGGCCTGGGGATCGTGGTGCTGATCGCGCGCCGTCTGATCGGGCACTGGGTCATCGACGCTTTGGTGAGCGACAAGAGCGTGCGCGGCGCCGGGACCGCGGCATGGTTGATCGGCACGAGCATGCTCCGGACAATCGCGATCATTCTCGCTGCCAGCGGCGTCGTGATCGTGCTCGCCGCGTGGCTCACGCCGCGCCGCCGCTCCTCACGCTCGTCGCTTGGCACGCAGCCGGAGGGGTGAGATGCTGCGTGCCGTGATCATTCGGCGTCGTCTCCCCATCGCTGTCCTCGGGCTGGTCGCCCTCCCCGCTGCCGTGGCGGTTGCGCTTCCGGCAGCGCGCGCCCAACCTCCTGCCCACCCGGCGCGGGTGGTGCGCTCCGCGCGCCTCGATCCGTCGTTCGGCGGCGGTCGGGGCTACGTGACCACGGGCGTACGCGGACTCGAGGCGGTCGCATATGCGGAGACGATCGCTCCAGCCGCGACGATCGTCATCGCCGGTCAGGCCACGAACCGTCAGGGTCAGGGCCAGATCGTCGTCGCGCGGTATCTCGCGAGTGGACGGCTCGACCGAACCTTTGGGTCTCGTGGGATCTTCAAGACGTCGTTCCCGACCGCCAAGGGGCCGTACAACGCCCTGGCGGTCAGGCCGCAGGGGCGCAAGCTGCTCGTGGCCGGCGGCTACGGCCTCGGCTCGATGCTCGTCATGCGACTAACCACCGCCGGTCGTCTCGACCGTTCCTTCGGAGCGCGTCACACCGGCTATACGACGATCGCCGCCGGGGGAACCGCCCAGTCGCTCGTCGTCTCACGCAGCGGTTCGATCCTGGTCGGCAGCTCAAATGAAAACGCCAACGGCCGCCCGATGGTAATCGCACGGCTCACGCCCGGCGGACGTCTCGATCCGCGGTTCGGGCGCCGGGGGCTCGCCCAGGCCGCGTTCTGGAATCTGCGCCTGGCGGCGAGCGCCGGCGTGACCGGACTCGCCGTGACACGCGACGGCGGCGTCATCGGCGCGGGCCACCTCGACTACATCGGGTCCGACGGGCACGGAAGCGCCGGAATCATCCGTCTCTCCTCGCGAGGCACGCCGGTCACGGGCTTTGGCACCCGCGGGCATGTCGAGGTCGCGTTCACGAAGCAAGGCGGCGGCTTCGCCCAGTGGTTCCCGTGCGGTCTGACCGTCGACGGGCGCGGGCGGATCACGACGACCGGCGACGGCTCCACGAGCCGCGGCGCCGCCCTGCTGAGCGCGCGGCTGACCGCTCGCGGCGCCCTCGACCGGACATTCGGCGCGGGTGGCCGGGCGAGCACACCGGGACTGTCAGGCTTCAACACGACGACCTGTGGCGCGACGACCACCTCCGCCGGCGCGCTGACCGCCGGGGTTTCGGCGGCGATCGTGCGGCTCCGCGTCAACGGATCGCCGGACACGCGGTTTGCCCGTGGTGGCGTGCTGCGGATTCGTCAGCCACGAGGTGCCGCGATTCAGGCGGTCATCTCGAGTGGATCGCGAGCCCTGCTCGTCGCCGGCTCTGCCGGGAACAACATGTACCTCGCGCGGTATCTGGTCGGAGAGGAGGAGGAAGAGGAGGCCATCCGCGGGCACTGTTCAAACGGATCACTCGCTGATCTAATTGTGTCCGCAATTACCTGCTTCGGTCATCGACATGCCCCGTCTTCTGATCGTCATCGCCTCCGACCCGGCCGCGCCGCGCCGGGCTCCCGATCGCACGCTGGTTCATTGACCGCGCCCGCGCCCACGCGGAGTTCGACGTCGACGTCGCCGACCTGGCCGAGCTCAACCTGCCGTTGCTCGACGAGCCTCAGCAACTACGGCTACCCCGCACCGCTCAAGAACGCCATCGACTCCCTCCACCACGAATGGCATTTCAAGCCGGCGGGGTTCGTTTCCTACGGCGGGGTCGCGGCCGGTACCCGCACCGTGCAGCAGCTCAAGCGGGTCATCACGACGCTCAAGATGTTCCCGCTGTTCGAGGCGGTCAACATCCCGTTCCACACACAGTTCATCGACGAGGACGGCGTGCTCCAGCCCAACGAGGTGATGGAGGACGCGGCCACGGCGATGCTCAACGAGCTCGTGCGCGTCGAAGCGGCGCTCCGAACCCTCCGCCCCGCGCGCGTTGCGGCGGCGTGACATGCGTCTGATCATCATTTAGAGTCCTCTTAGCCGGACGTGGCGGTCGGGCTGGGGCGCCGGCGGGATCGAGCCAACCGTGATGACGGAGAGGGGCCGGGATGCTTGTCAGGATCAGACTTCAGGTGGTCGGCGTGGTCTTTGCTGCGCTGCTCGCGGCCGGACCCGGAATCGCGAACGGCGCCGCGTGGCTGCCGCCGGTGCCGCTGAACAACGCCGCAACGTCGGCGCCGTCCGTCGCCGTCGACGCCGCGGGTGACACGCTCGCGACGTGGAACACACCGACCGCGCTCGATCGTCCAGGCGGCGCATCGGCTCGCCGGCTCGGCCGGTTTCACGCAGCTCCCTGATCTGGGGAACGACCCGCCGTCAATTGCACACCCAGCGGGACTGAACAACGACGGAGCGGTGGTCGTCAGCAATCGGCATGGTGATGCCATCGCCGCGTGGGTGCACGAGACGGGCTTCGCCGCCGACCATCAGGTCCAGATCGCGTCGCTCACGCCCGCCGGCGCGGTCACATCGGTCGTGACCGCTCAGACGAACGGCTCGGTCACCAACATGGCGGCGGCGATCAACAGCAACGGTGACGCGGTCGTCGCGTGGTTGCACGGCGCGGCGGGCGTCCAGGCCGTCACCCGCCAGGGCCTGGCTGGCAGCTTCACGAATCTCGCCAACCCGGACTTGCTCGACGCGCTCGGCGTCGGGCAGCCGTCAGCCGCGATCGACAGCAGCGGTAACGCGATCGTCGCCTACCAGGTGACCACCGTCCCCACGAGCATCGGCGCCAGACGCCACGCGGCCGGCGCCGCCTTGTGGGCGGCGTCGGGCGATTCGATCACGCCCTCCGGCGGCCACGCCTTTTCCGACCCCGACGTCGCCGCGAATCCGGCCGGGCAGATGGTTGTCACGTTCTCTGACACGCTCGGCACGTCCGCCGCGGCCGCCGTGCGCGGCAGCGTGGCCGCCGGCTGGGGCGTCAACCCGACCGTCGGAACGCTCTCGGCCTCGCCCGTCTCCCACGGACCCCTCGCCACGATCAGCGACACGCGGCAACGCCGTCGTCGGGTGGTCGACCTCGAGCGCGGTCCAGTTCTCCCACTTCGGTCCAACCGGCGCGTTCCCGTCGCCGGCCACCGTTCAGTCGATCGCCACCGACACGCCGGACAACTTCGCGCTCGCCGGCAACGGACGCGGTGACGCGATCGCCGGGTGGGGCGACGTTCGACACGAGCGTCATGCAGAACGTCGTGAAGGCGGTTGTCAAGCCGAACACGAGCGCAACGTTCGGCGCCCCACAGATCGTCTCGAATCGCACCGTCTACTCGAACAACCCGGTGATCGGCCTCGACGAACTCGGCGACGGGGTTGCGCCGTACCAGCTCGGCGCTACCCCGAACGGCGTCGCCGCGGCGATCTTCGACGGCGCGCCACCGCAGCTCGGCACCGTGTCGAAGCCAGCGAGCGCGCAGGTCGGGAAGACCGCACGCCTTCTCGGCCAAAGCGACTGACGCGTTCTCCGCGGTCACCCTCCGGTGGGCGTTCGGCGATGGCAGCGCGGCGGTGACCGGCACCTCGGTCACGCACAAGTACGCCCGCAGCGGACGCTTCACGGTGACACTCACCGCCACCGACGCGGCCGCCAACTCGGCCTCGACGACGTTCACGGTCACGGTCGCGTCCGCCCCGCCACCGCCCCCGCCGAAGTGCGTCGTGCCGAAGCTGACGGGCAAGACCCTGTCGCAGGCGCGCACCGCGCTGTCCCGGGCGCACTGCAAGCTCGGCAAGGTCCACCAGCCGAAGAAGCCGAAGCACCGCAAGTTGCGCAAGCTGATCGTGAAGAGCTCCTCGCCCGGGCGCGGTGCGGTTCGCGCCAACGGCACGAAGGTCGCCGTGACGCTCGTCGAGGTGCCAAAGCCGAAGCCGAAGAAGCACAAGAAGTAGCCGTCTGCCCATTCCGAGACGCCTGATCCGACGCGCCGCCGCCGGCCTCGTGCTGGCGGGGCTCGCCGCCGCGCCGTCGGCAGCGTGGGCACACGCCGGCCTGACGACTGCGGACCCGCCACCGGGAGCGACGCTCGGAGCAGCGCCGACCGAGGTGCGGCTGACGTTCTCGGAGCAGCCGGTCGCAGCGTTGTCGACGATCGCAGTCGTCGATCGGCGCGGCCGCAGCTACCAGACCGGACGGCCGGCCGTGGGCGAAGTGGCTCCGCTCACACTCGTCGTACCGGTGCGCGCACTGGGCAAGGGGGTCTACACGGTGCGGTGGCGGGTCGACTCCGCCGTCGACGGACACGCGACCACGGGCGCGTTCTCGTTCGGTGTCCAGGTGCCGCCGCCGAGCGCCACCGCGCCCGGAGGCACGACCACGCGCGCGGTCAGCTCTGTGCTTGAGGTGATCGCGAGGTGGATCTTCCTGATCGGGTTGATCGCGCTCCTGGGAGCGGCCGCGGCGGAGACCGATCGCTTCGGCGATGGCGGCCGCGGCGATGCCCTGTTGGCCTCGGGCGGGTGGTTGCTCGCGCTCGTGGGCCTCGTCCTCCTCGCCATCGCCCAGCGGAGTAACGCGGGCGTCTCACTCAGCGCGCTGCTGCGGTCGCCAGTCGGCCACGCTCTGATCTGGCGCACCGTGGCGATCGCTGCCGCAGGGCTCGCCCTGCTCGTCGCGCTGCGCCTCGGCCGATGGCGACGCGTCGGCTTTGCCTGCGTCGGAATCGCTGCGCTTGCCGCGATCGTTGTTCATGTTGCGAACGGCCACGCAGCCGCAAGCAAATGGACCTCCGCCATCACGGTGGTTGCCCAGACGGCTCATTTCGGCGCGGCGGGCGTCTGGATCGGCGGCCTGGTGGCGCTCCTGGTGGGACTGCGGCGCGTGACCTCACCCCCCGCATCAGTCGCCGTCCGCCGCTTCGCCAGGCTCGCCACGCTCGCGCTGGCGCTCGTGATCGTGACTGGGATCCTGCGGGCGTTCAGCGAACTGCGAACGTGGTCCGAGCTATGGACGACCGGTTACGGCCGCGCGGTACTCATCAAGCTGTTCCTCGTCGCGGTGATCGCGGCTCTCGCGCTGCGTAACCGTCGCCGCCCGCCCGCCGAACTCGCGGCGAGCCTCGGTCCGCTCCGTCGGACATCGTCGGCCGAGGTGGGGATCGCGCTCGTGGCGGTCTTTGTCGCCGCGCTGCTCGGGACGCTCGCGCCGCCGGTATCGGGTCGCACCGCCGGCATCCCGGGTCTCTCTGGACACGGGACCGACGTGGACGGGACGGTCCGCGTGAGCCTGTCCGCCGCGTCGAATGAGCCGGGGCCGAATCGGTTCGTCGCACACCTCACCGACGCCCATACCGACGACGCGATTCGCGACGGAACGGTGCAGCTGCTGTTCGCGCCACTTGACGACCCCGGCGTGGCGTCGAGCACCCTGACCCTCGCCCGCACCGCCGACGGCGCCTTCGCCGCCTCCGGTCCGAATTTGCGCTTCGACGGCCGGTGGGCGGTCCGCGTGCTCATCCGGCGCCCCCAGGGCGCGGCCGACGTGCCGCTTGAACTCGATCCAGTCGGGCCGACCCAGCAGATCTCGATCCAGCGGATCCCCGGCCAGCCGCCCAGGTACACGAGGCTCGCCGACGGCGGGCTAATCACGATCTCGCCCGATCCCCAGCGCGCCGGCGCCAGTCGACTGTTCGTCGCCTGTTATGACGCCACCGGACTTGCCGGGCAGCTGCCGATCAAGACGATCGTCGTCACCCTGAGATCGGACGACGGCGCCGTGCGGCAGCAGGCGCTGCGGCGCGTCGGCCGGGGAAGCTTTATCAGCGACATTCAGCTGCATGCCCCGCGCGCCCAGATCACGGTGATCGCCCGGACGAAGGACGGAGTTCGGCTGCGCAGCGTCTTCGATCTACAGGTGCCGGACGGCTGACGTCAGGGCCTGACCGCGGTCGTCGCCGCGTCGGCCTTGAGCGTGCCCTTCGTGCCGAACCGGCTGACCACGAGGTGCAGCGTGATCTTGACGCCGTGTTTGGCGTGCTTGATCTTGTTCAGCGCGGAGGAGCTCAGCTTGATCCGGGCGGTGATCGATACGCCGCCGTGGTGACGCCGCCGCGCCGTCGCGCTCCCCGCGCGCTTGCCGCCGAGGAACACGGTGACCGTGCACGTCTTGACCGCCCCGTGCAGAACCTTGCAGCCGATCTTGATGGCGCCGCCGGACACGCGCACCTGCCGACCGACGATCGCCGACAGCGCCGCAGCATTGATCGTGATCTTCAGCGACTTCTTCGTGGCCGGGTGCTTACCGTCGGATGCGGAGAACGTCGCCGTGTACCTCCCCGGCCTCGCCCTGACGGTGCCCGAGACGGCCCCGGTCCGGTTGTGGTGGTCCTTGAACGTCAGCCCCTGCGGCAGGCCGCTGGCGCCGAGCGTGATCGGATCGAGCGGATCGGGGTCGGTGGCCTTGATCCCGAACTTGAGCGACCTCCCGACGGTGCCCTTCTGCGACGCTGGGAGCACAAGCGTTGGCGGACCGAGGTTGACGATCTTCAGGAAGAACGGGATCTGGGCCTTGGTGCCGTCGGCGTTCGTCGCAGTCAGGTAGACGAACTGGCTGCTCGCGGTGCCGGTCGGGAAGCGCCATGAGAAGTTCCCGCCGCCGTCGTCATGCGTCGTGCCGACGGACGACGAGAGCTTCACGGCCTCGTTGTCGACGTCGAAGTAGGTTCCGGTGACCGTCGCCGTCTGTCCCTGGTTGACCTGAACGTCGGTCTTGGCGACGTTGATGTCCGGCCGTTCCTTACCGTTGGCCGGAAGCACCACCAACTCCGAGATCATGCCGAGTTCGGCGTGGAAGAAGATGTGGCAGTGGAAGAGCCAGCGTCCGAGCGCGCCGCCGGGCGTGACCGCATCGGACATCGGGCGGTCGGTGATCTTCACGCGGAAGCGCAGCGTGAATCCGGGCGGAATGTCGACGTTGTCCCGGAACTCGGTCGGGAACGTGTACGTCGTCGCGCCGCTCGTCAGATCGAGCGGCTGGATCGAGAACCCGTGCAGGTGGAACGGGTGATTGGCGCCAGTCGGTTGGCTGACGGACAGCTCGAGCGTGTCTCCGACCTTCGCGTACCGCGTCGAGCCGATGTGGCCGACGGTCTCGTAGTTGGGCGGATCGTGGAGCCCGAACACGTCATCGATCTTGCAGCGTGTTCCGCCGGCGCCGCTGTTCTGCAGCGCGATCGTCTGGCTCGGCTGAGCCGGCCTTCGGGGCGGACTGAACGAGCCGGATCGAGCAGCGTGCTCGTCGGCGGCCCCAGGACCTCGACCGGATGTCCGGTGAGCGCTCGCGCAGCGGCGTGCCGGCAGTGATCGAGTAGGCCGGGCTCACGGGCGTTCCGCCGAGCTGCAGGTGCATGACCGGGACCGTCGGAATGTCCGTGTATCCAGGAGCGGCGCCTGTGCGCTGGTAGTCCTCGGTCCACATCGTCAGCACGCCGGTCGTCGGTGATGACGGGATCGCGGCGACGACGTCAGCGCGCGATCCGGGCGGGAGCAGGATCTCGCCGGCGTCGTACTTCGTGTCGAACGCTCCGATCACGCCGCCCTCGACGACAGCGTTGTCGATCAGCCCACCCTCGCCGCCGATCCGCACGAGCGGGATCGGAGTGGCACCCCCGCCCGCCGGCATCAGGCGCAGGCGGATGTAGCGGATCGCGGAGGCGTTGGCGATCTGGAGCCGCAACCCCTGTCCAGGACGGACCGTCAGCGTCGATGCCCCGGCGGCCAGGGCGCCCGGAGCTGCTGGACTACCCGCGCGCGCCCCGACGTTCTTGCCGTTGGTCAGGACCGTCTGACCCTCGTTGTGTGGGCTGAGTGGACCGGGGCCACCGGCGTTGCGCTGGATCGCGGGGATGTCCCCCGCCTGGTACCCGCTCGGGAGCGCGTTTCCGTCTTCGTCGATCGCCGTCGGCGCCTCGCACAGCGTCTTCGGCGTGGGGCCGAGTTGGTTCGGGAGCGCGCCGCCTCCGACCCAGGGAAGCGACGAACTGTAGGTCTGCGTGTCGTTTGTTCCGGGCGCCTTGCACACCGTCGCGTCGCTGAGCACGATCTGCTTCGTATCCGCGGCTGACGGGATCTGGCCGGCTTGCTGGAGCGCGGCCTCATTGGGGTCGGTGACGACGATCATCCCGTACAGCCCCTTGAACACCTGGTCCGTCGAGGCGTGGTGGTGCGGGTGGTACCAGAAGATCCCCGGCCGAGTGACCTTGAACTTGTAGAGGAACGTCCCATTCGGCGGGACTTGCTGCTGGGTGTACGGAGTGCCGTCGATCTCGTTCGAAAGCTCGATTCCGTGCCAGTGGATCGCGCTCGGCTTGCTGAGGTGGTTCTGGTAGTGGACGATCACCGTGTCGCCCACCGCCCGTTGTCACGGTCGGCGTGGGTCCGACCGGACGTGCGTTCATATCAGGAATGCCCGACGATTGCCAGGCGACCCACCCACAAGACCCGAGCACGATATGAGCCGCGCCGATGGCCGACGAACAGATCCATCACGGACCTGCCTTCCGCGCGGGCAGCGCCGGCGTGACATGCGCCTGATCATCATTTACAGTCGGGCGTACCGTGCTTGGCGGCCGGGCTCAGAGCCGGTGGATTTCGGGGTGTGTCGGGCGTAGTCCGATGCCTCACCGAGAGACTTCGAGACCCGAACTTGGAGGAGTCCAGATGCATCGTCCGATGACCGCCCGAGCCGCTGTGATGGCGCTGCTGGCGCTGCTGCTGGCGCTTCCGGGCACGGCGGCCGCTGCTGCGTGGCTCGCGCCCGTCCATTTCGGCGGCACGACCGGTGAGGCACCGTCACCCGCCGTCGACGCGAGTGGCAATGCAGTCGTCGGCTGGCAGGCAGGATCGCCCAACACGATCCAGGCGGCCCGGCATGCGGTCGGCACGCCCGGCTTCTCCGCGCTCCCGAATCTGTCGCCCACACCGGCGTTGGACGCCACGTCCCCGGTCGTGGTCCTTAACCGCTCGGGCAACGGCCTCGCCGTATGGGTTCAAACGACGGGCCCGATGCCCGGCGATAGAGCGATCGACATCGTCGCGCTGCTGCCCAACGGCAAGCCGAGCGGGCTTCCCACGCCGATCAGCTCCGCGGGGACGAATCCGAGCAACGTCACCGCCGCGATTAACGCCAACGGCGATGCTGTCGTGGCGTGGGAAGCGGGCGCCAAGGTGGTGGCCGTGACCCGCCGGGGGTTGAGCGCCGCGTTCACGAACACGACGACGCCCGACACGATTGACGCGCTTGGCGACAGCCCTGTCGCTGCGATCGACGGTGCAGGCAACGCGATCATCGCGATGCACCACAACCAGTTCTTCCAAGAGATTTCGGAGAGTCACCACCTGGCGGGCGGCTCCACGTGGAGCCCCCCGGCGACGCTGACGCCGAGTGGTGGTGACAGCTTCACCGCGCCGGATGTCGCGGCGAACGCCGACGGCGCGATCGTCGTCGCGTTCATCGACAACGACGGCGGCGGCAATCGGATCGTCTCCTACGTCACCGGCAAAGTCGCCGACGGCTGGGGCTCGGCCACCGTCAAGGCGCTGTCGACGGACAGCGCCTCGCACGGCCCCCGGGTGACCGTTGCCACGAACGGCGCGGCCCTCGTCGGCTGGACGACATCGTCGGCGGTCCAGACCTCGTTCCGGCCCGCGGGCGGGAACTTCCCCGCCGCCGGCGTCGTGTCGTCGATCCCGACCGGCACGCCCGACGACTTCGGGCTCGGGGGCAGCGCGCGCGGGGACGCGGTCGTCGCCTGGAGCACGTTCGATGGGCAGCCCGTGAACCAGAACGTCGTGCGCGCCGCCGTCCGCCCGGCGGGCGCGACCAGCTTCGGCGCGGCAAAGGTCGTGTCCAACACAAGGGCGTATGCGAGCAAACCGCAGATCGCGCTCGATGAGCAGGGCGACGCCGTGCTCGCGTACCCGGTCGGGGCAACGCCATTGGGCATCGACGTCACCGTATTCGACGCGTCCGCCCCGCAGGCGACGCTGACCGGACCGTCGAAGGTCCAGGTGAAATCGCGGGCCACGTTCCGCGCGTCCGTCACCGACGCGTTCTCGCCGCTCACGACGAACTGGTCCTTCGGCGACGGCGGGTCGGGAACCGGCTCATCGGTGACGCACACCTTCACCCGAACCGGGCGGTTCACCGTCAAGCTGACCGCCACCGACACCGCCGGGAACGCGACCTCGAAGTCACTCACGGTCACGGTCAGCGCCAAGCCCCTGCCCCGGTGTGTCGTGCCGAAGCTGAAGGGCAAGACGCTCAGCCAGGCGAAGACGGCCTTGAGCAAGGCCCATTGCCGGCTCGGCACGGTGCACAGGCCGAAGCCACGCAAGCACCACAAGCTCCCCAAGCTCGTGGTCACGTCGTCGTCGCCGGGGGCACGTTCCTCGCGCCCGAACGGGACCAAGGTCGCCCTGACGCTCGGCCCCGCCCCCAAGCCGAAGCCCAAGCACAAGAAGCACTAGGCACCGGAACCTTGAGGCGCGGGAAGCTTGGGGCGCGGGAAGCATTAGGGTCCCGGCGATGGCCTACGAACAGATCACCACAGACCTGACCGATCGCATCTTCACGATCACGCTCAATCGGCCGGATCGGCTGAACGCATGGACGCAGACGATGTGCACCGAACTGCTTGACGCGTTTGATCGCGTCGATGCCGACGACGAGGTGCGTGCGGTGATCATGACCGGCGCCGGCCGCGCCTACTGCGCCGGCGCCGATCTGGCGGCCGGCGGCGAAACGTTTGACGCGCGCAGCCGCCAGTCCGTCGCCGGCCATAACCGCGACAACGGTGGCGTCTTCACGCTCCGGATGTTCGATTGCACCAAGCCGGTGATCGGTGCGATCAACGGTGCAGCGGTCGGAATCGGCGCGACGATGACGCTGCCGATGGACGTGCGGCTCGCGTCCGAGAGCGCCCGCTACGGCTTCGTCTTCGCCCGGCGCGGGATCGTCCCCGAGGCGTGCTCGAGCTGGTTCCTGCCCCGCGTCGTCGGCATCAGCCGCGCGATGGAGTGGGTCGCGACCGGCCGTGTGTTCGGCGCGGAGGAGGCGCTGGCGGGCGGACTCGTGCGCAGCGTCCACCCTGCGGACGAGCTCCTCGACGCCGCCCGGGCACTCGCGGCCGAGATCGCCGACAACGCGGCGCCGGTATCGGTCGCGCTCGCGCGGCGGATGATGTGGCGGATGCTCGGCGCCGAGCATCCGATGATGGCTCATCGGGCAGACTCCCGCGCCATGTACATCCGCGGGCAGTCCGACGATGTGCGGGAGGGAGTCACATCGTTCTTGGAGAAGCGTCCCGCACACTTCACCGATCGCGTCAGCGCCGGTCTGCCGGACGTCATGCCGGACTACGTCACGCCTGAGTTCGAGTAGCGCTCAGGCGGCGGTGATCGCGCGCTCGTCGCCCATCCACGCGTCAAATGCGTCGACCGGCATCGGACGGCCGAGATGGAACCCCTGGACGCGGTCGCAGCCGAGGTCGCCGAGCCGGGCGAGCGTTGCGCCATCCTCGACGCCCTCGGCGATGATCGCGAGCCGCAGGTCGTGCGCGAGATTGATCGTTGACCGAACGATGATCAGGTTGCTCGGGTCGTTGAGCATCGGCGAGACGAACGACCGATCGATCTTCAGCTCATCGATGGGCAGCCGGCTGAGGTAGTCAAGCGACGAGTAACCGGTGCCGAAGTCGTCGACGGCAAGCTGCACGCCTAGGTTGCTCAGCTCGGTGATGGTGAGAAGCGCGCGCTCCGGGTCGGACATGATCATGCTCTCGGTGATCTCGAGCTGGAGTGCCTCCGGGGGGAGTCGTCTCGCCCGCAGCAACCGCCCGATCTCCGCCGGGAGGTTGCGGTCCAGCAGGTTGCGGACCGACAGGTTGACGGACACGCACATGTCCTGTCCCGCCTCCCGCCAGGTCGCGCACTGGGCCACGGCGCGCTCGAGCACGTACCGGGTGAGCGCCGAGATGAGGCCGGTCTGCTCCACGATCGGGATGAACGTGCCTGGCGCGAGGAGACCGCGCTCCGGGTGCTGCCAGCGCACGAGTGCCTCCGCGCCGTGGACGCGCATGGCGTCGAGGTCGACGATCGGCTGGTAGTGAAGAACGATCTCCCCTGCAGTGATCGCGCGGCGCACATCTCCGAGCAATCGCAGTCGCTGGACTGAGTGGTTGTCAAAGACGGGCTCGTACTGGCGGATACCGCTCTGCGCGCGTTTGGCCTCGTACATCGCGATGTCGGCGTGCCTCAGCAACGTGTGGGCGTCTTCGCCATCATCCGGGTAGCGCGCGATCCCAATGCTCGCCCCGACTTCGAGCGCCAGTTGATTCACGACGAATGGCAGTTGCGCGCACGCAAGCAGCCGCTCGGCGATCGCCTCGAGCACCTTGAGGTCGCCAGGTACGTTGCCCGGCAGGACCGCGAATTCATCTCCACCCAGCCGGGCGATGAGGCCCGCTGGATCGATCGTTTCGGCGAACCGCGGTCCGAGGTCCTGCAGCAGGATGTCGCCGTAGTCGTGGCCGAGCGTGTCGTTGATCTCTTTGAATCCGTCGAGATCGATCAGCAGGATCCCGAACGACCCTCCGTCGCACTCACAGCGCTCGATCTCCTCCTCGAGCCGCGTTCGGAACATTTCGCGGTTGGCGAGGCCGGTGAGATCGTCGGTGGTCGCGAGCCGTTGCAACTCGTCGGCGCGCTGCTTTGACGCGAGCAGTTCGCCGACGAGGAACTGAAACACGACGAGCACGATTGCGAACAGTGCGAGACCAGGGGTACCGATCTGGTCCGCCGCGAACACGGCCGCGACGGTGAGCAGTGCGGAGAACAGCTCCGAGGACAGAAGCGGGACAACCGCCTCGCGCGCCTGTTGGGAGATCGGAACGCCCTCGACGTAGCGGTTGTACGCGGCCACCATCACGAAGTTGACGCCGAGCGCGAGCATGAACACCGCAAACACGAGCAGGTAGTAGCCCACGTGATCGGAACCGATGTTCGCGGCCCGCGTCACCGCATGGAAGACCAGGCCGCCCAGCA
>CAWEYQ010000052.1:0-67458 GCA_963813265.1 uncultured Solirubrobacterales bacterium
ACGGCGAGATCCTGATCAAAGGCCCCAACATCTTCAAGGGGTACTACCGCGATCCGGAGGCGACACGCGAGACGCTGGTGAATGGTGCGCTGCACCTCGGCGATCTCGGGCGCCTCGACGAGGACGGCTTTCTGTTCATCACCGGCCGCGCGAAGGACATCATCATCACGGCCGGGGGCAAGAACATCACGCCCGCGAACCCTGAGCACGCGCTGCGTTACAACCGTTGGATCTCCCAAGCCGTCGTCCTGGGCGACGGCCGCCCCTATCTCGTGGCGCTGATCACGCTCGATCCCGAGGAGACGCCAGCGTTCGCGCGCGAGCACGACCTGGAGCTTAACGAGGTCTATCGGTCCGAGTTGATCCGCGCCGAGATACAGACCGCGATCGACGAGGTCAACTCCCACTACGCGCCCGTGGAGCAGATCAAGCGCTTCGAGATCCTGCCCGAGGACTTCTCCCAGCCAACCGGCGAGCTCACTCCGACGCTGAAGGTCAAGCGCAGCATCGTCCAGCAGAAGTACGCCGAGACGATCGACGCGATCTACCGCAGCCCCAACGACCACACCACCACCCAGCCGCGTCGCTAGACGCTTGCGCGCTCCGATCGACAAAACGTTGTCGATGTGCCCGGCGAGATGTAGCCTTTGGGATCCCAGCAACGGGCGCAGACACCTCGGTTTCGGCCCATAGGGTGCCCAGGTCTGGAACGAGATGGTGGGAGAACGCGGTCGGGTTGAGTGACCGCGCGATGTTTGCTGCCCCGAAGGGGCCACCGGTTTCGGGCGAAGTCCCGGACACCGGAGTAGGCCGCTTGGCAGCTGAGTCCTTCACGGTTGAGTCATCCATGGGAGCAGTGAGTGCGGCGTCTGCGCCGCGACCGGCCAATCCGTAGAAGCCGTGGCAAAGATAATCCTTGGCCCTGCGTGATCCGCACCGTTGCGGGAGAGCAGCCGGTCTTCATCACCCTCGATGACGATCATTACGGCCGGGGTCGATGCGGACGAAGTCACAGCGGGGGCTGAGGGCGCGCCTTAGAGCGGCTGATTGAGAGCCGTCTCCTCGGATTGGCGCCCTATCTTTCGCGCTGTTTGGACTTGCTCCAGTTAGCGCACGCCGGGCGTGCGGCGCAGCAGGCGCAGGGCGTGCGTCATGAGGCGTACCCAGAGCTTGTGGCTCATGTGCGGCGGCGGCGCGAGTGGTAGCAGTCGCTGCACGGAGATGGTTTGTTCCTCGGTGTACTTCTGGATCCCGTGGCGCCCGTGGCGACGTCCCAGGCCCGACTGCTTGAAGCCGCCCATCGGCGCGTCGACGGAGGCCCACGTCGCGGCGTAGCCCTCGTTGACGTTCACCGTGCCCGCGTGCAGCCGCGTGGCGAATTGGCGCCCACGGGCGGTGTCTGTGGTCCACACGCTGAAGTTCAGCCCGTAGAGACTCTGGTTGGCGCGCGCGACGACCTCCTCCTCGCTGGCGAAGGTCGAGATCGCGACGACCGGCCCGAACGTCTCGTCCGCGAACAGCGACATGTCCTCGTGAAGTCCTGCAGGAGCGTCGGCTCGTAGAAGTGGGGGCCCAGATCGGGGCGGGGGCGGCCGCCGCAGAGCACACGCGCCCCCTTCGCGACCGCGTCCTCCACATGCTCGCGCACGACCCTGAGGTGCTCGGCGGAGATCAGCGAGCCCATGTCCGGGCCGTAATCGAGCTCGGCGCCGGATCACTCACGAAGCGCACATCATCGAAGCGGTCGGTTGTCGACGGATGGTTGGCAAGCCAACAACGACGCGATGATCGGGCTCGTGCTCGTCGCGACGCCATCGATGGCAGCTAGCGCGTTCCGCCCCGACCCGGCGACATCTGCAGGAGCAGCAGGTTGCGATGATCCTTGACGCGCATATCGCCGACCACGACCTGAGCCCAGACACGGCGAAAGGCCGCCGGGTTAACTCTCTCTGCAGAGAATCATCTTGACGACCTTCCGTTGGATGATCATCCGCGTCGGCGACACTGCCCGCATCCGTAGTCCTCACTATTTCCAACGTGGGAGACAACGGATAGCGCCTCCATAGTGTGGTGGCTGTTGCCCCGCCGTGGTCGGCCGTAGCCGCGACGGCGATGCTCGCCGCGTTCCTCATCAGCGTGACGGTCTGGGCGCACCGCTCGCAGGTCCGCAGCCCGCCGCCCTCCCGACCATCGGGCTGAGTCGGGTCTCGCCGAATCGGCTGAGGGAATGTTCGCAAGTCCTTCCTCTTGCGGGCGCTCGCTCCCGGGCTCTTCCACGGCCGTCGTCGGGCATCGGAGGCGCTCCGGGGGGTCGAGGGCCAGATCGGGCTGCAGCGCGTCCGCTCCTCCATTGGGCTTGCGGGCGGGTCCCAGCTGGCAGCGACGCGCTGTCATTCGACCGTCGTTCTACACCTACCGCCGCCGATGCGCGCCCGGGTGGTTATCGCGGCTGTTGGCGGCGCCATCGGTGGCGTCGGCGTGTGGTTGGTGGATCGGGGGCTTCGGTCTCGAGCAGTCGGACGCCGAGGAGCTTGCCCTTCTCGTGGACGCGCTCGATCGCGTACCCGTTGAGCTCGAGCTCGCCGATGACGACGGCGGGAAAGTCAATCCCACCGGCGCGCAACTGATCGACAGTCATTGGCTGCGTGCCCGCCTGCCGTAGTCGCTCAAGCATCCGCAGTTGTTGGGTTTCAATCGGCGGCATCGACCAGATTCCTTGCCCTATTCTCCCGTGCTCAAGCAGCTGTCGTCGGCGCTGGCCTCGTGGTCGCCAGCGTGGGTGAAACGAACCGGGACAGTCTCCGTCGGCTCGCGACCGCAGAACACCATGCGACCGCTCGGCGAGCAGGAAACACGAGGTGCGGCTCGGCGGCGCCTCCGCCACCCGTGCTCGGGCGCCAACCAGCAACGTTCTGAGTGCTCAGGTCTCCGGCGCGCAGGCCTGAGCATGTGATGGCCGCCGCTGGCCAGCCCTCGGCGCAATCGATGGCGCGTTCATCGAACCCTCACGGCACGCGCTGCCTGGACTCATCGGCGTGGCCGTGGCCGCGGACGATGCTGGCCCGAGCTCCATCGCCGACGATCTCCTTCCGTCAGAGCGACCCTGCCACGCCGGGCCGAAAGGGTTCGTTCTCGCCTGCTTCCTGCTCGCCCGCCACGGTCGCTCGGCCACGCTGGCCGGCCGACGGGCGCGCATCGGAGGCAGGCGGTCACAGGGCTGCTGTGTCGGCGAGGGCTGCCCTTGCCGGCAGCACGCCGGGACCATCGGACTATCCGGCGGCGGTTCGCGAACGCACGCGGAGCCGCGGGGAGGGCTGGGGAACCCCTCCCCGAGTAAGTCGTTTGCCGCGGATGGGGCCGGGAGCAAGCGCGGCGACCGTTAGCTGGCTCCCCACGCTCGTGCGTCGAGCAAGCGCTCTTCTCGGATTGCGTTCGCTGCTGGGATCGCCCAGTAGCGAGCGTCGGTGTGTGCCGCTGCGCACGAGTGACCTTTGATCTCGCGCCGGCGCGGCACCGGACGATTGCAAGGGCGACATTCTGATCACCAGAAATCAAGCTGCGGACGTGTCCGGCAGGGCCTTCGCGCCGGAGCGGTCGAGGCGACTCTGCATAGGCAGTCGGGCGCTCTTGCACCCTCCCGTGCCGGCCCCGCTCTCGGCGAAACGCAGGGCGGATACGCCTCCGCCCTGGTTTGCGCTCATCAGAGGGAAGACGCGCCGAGATCAGACGGCCGGAGCTTCCCCGGTTTTCGCCAGTTGCGCGTCGATCACCGCCCGCGACGCCCGGCCCCGCAATCAGAACACCGCAGGTGTCTCGCATCTGCCCTCCTTCGACGACCAGGCCGAGGCACAGTCAGGTGCTCGCGGTACCTTCGAGCGCGACATGGGAACGACGACGGAGACGCCACTGGATCGCGTGGCCGAGCGCCAGCGGGCGGTAGCGCTCGCACGTCATTTCCGCGAGGCGGAGGGCCTTTCGATTGCGCAGATCGCCGAGCGGCTCGGCCGGGCGCCCGCGACCGTGAAGGGTTACTTCTACGATCCGAGCGGCGAGAAGGCGCGGGCGGTGAAGGCGCGCTATCAGGGGGTGTGCCGGGGGTGCGGTGCCCCGACGCAGGCGCGCAACGGCAAGGGTGACGCGTATGAGTACTGCAAGGGCTGCCATCCGGGCGCCGCCGCGAGGGCGCTGACGCGCGAGGCCGTGCGTGAGGCGATGCGGCGCTGGCGGTCGCTGTACGGCGCGGCGCCGTCCTCCTACGATTGGTCGCGCACGCACGCGCGCGAACGCGGCGGCGAGGCAGTCGCGCGCCTGAGCGCGGGGGCGTGGCCGGCTCCGGCGACCGTGATCGACCTGTACGGGTCGTGGGCCGCAGCGCGCTCAGACGCGTTTGCGGACGATTGAGCGGGTTGGGGTGGAGGCTTCCGCTGCCGCATCCGGTACCTGCCTGGCGGGATGCCAGAGAAGCTCGCTGAACTGGCCGGCGCTGCGGAGGGCCCGGTGGCCGCCGCGGACGGGTGGCACGAGCTCGCGGTCGCGAACCCGACGTTCTTGCTCGAGCGACTGGGGAGCGAGTGCACGGACCTTCAGGGTCTGCGTGAGCTGACCGTCAACGGGCTGGACGCGATCGCGGCGCTCGGCGCGGACCGCCCCGGCCGGGTGGTGTGGGATCTGGACTGGGAGCGGTTCGAAGCAATCCGGCGGCTGCGTGCGCAAGCTCTCGGTCATCGACACCGGCACCGGCATGACCGCCGAGCAGCTCCGCCACTACATCAACCAGCTGGCGGCCAGCGGCCGCGAGCAATCCAGCCGCGGCAACTTCGGCGTCGGCGCAAAGGTCGCCGCCGGCTCGCGCAACCCGCACGGGCTCGAGTACCGCTCGTGGCAGGAGGGGCATGGTTCGCTGGTGTGCTTCAAGCGCCACCCCGACGGGCGCTGGGGACTCGAGCCCCAGCGGTGGGCGGACGGACACGTCGACTACTGGCGGCCGCTGGGCGACGCGGAGAAGCCGTGGCTCCTCCGCGGCCAGGATCACGGCACCCAGGTTGTGCTGCTCGGCCAGCACGAGCGGCACGACACCACGCAGGCGCCCCAGACCGTGACAGACGCCCGACGGCATTGGATCACGCGCTACCTCAACGGCCGCTTCCTTCGCTTTCCCGCGCACGTCGAGGTCCTCGTGCGCCAACACCACGGCCGCGACGAGCAAACCCTGCGGCGGATCCACGGTGAGCAGCACCACCTCGAGAACCACGCCGTCGCGGCAGGGACCGTGGAGCTGGGCGACGCGATCGTCCGCTGGTGGGTGCTCGACGACGACCACCGAGCCCGGCGCCGCGAGGCCGCTCTGTGGGCCTCGACCGGTCACGCCGCCGCCGTGTTCGGCAACGAGCTCTACGACACGCTGCCACCGACGCGCGGCGGGTACGGACGCCTGCAGGACTTCGGCATTCGCTTCGGCTGTGAGCGAGTGGTTCTTCACATCGAGCCCCAGGACGGGGTCGCCGGTGTCGAGTGCAACACCGCGCGAACGCTGCTGTTGCTCGACCACGAGCCATTGCCGTGGACGCGCTGGGGCGAGGAGTTCGCCGCCGCAATGCCCGAGCAGATCCTGCGGCTCCAGGAACTCGCCGCCGGGACCGACTGCGTGCCGCGCCGAGAGGCGATCCGCGGCCGCGTCAGCGCAATCCTGCCGCTCTACCGACTGAGCCGCTACCGCCCAACCAGGACGCAAAGCCAGAGGCAGGCTGAGCCGGCCACCGCTCGTCCAGACGACGAACGACCGTCTCAGCCGCGGAGAGGTCTGGATCGCCGAGCACCGAGCCGGCGGTGCATCCAACGGGCACATCCCTCCAGCGGGAGCCCAACCACAGCCTCGCGGGCGACGAGGCGCCAGCGGACGACCCCGACCAGGACGCGCTTTCGCCCGCGATCGTCGATCTGCCCAACGTCGCGTGGATCTCAGCGCGCGACGCAACCCGGGCGCCGGGCGACCTCGAAGACCAGGCCGCCCGCTACCACCCCGGTCGCCACGAGCTGACCATCAACGCCGACTTCCGCGCGATCACCGACCTGATCGCACACTGGCGCACCCGCTACCGCGGCGTCCCCGGCGCCCACGCGACGATCGAGGCGCAGGTCCGGGAATGGTGCGAACAGGTTCTGGTCGAGGTGGTGCTCGCCGCCCGCAACTCGCAGTGGAACGCGGAGCAGCTCGAGGCGCTTCTATCGCCGAGCTCGTTCACCGCCGCCCTGCTGCCACGGCACCTGCTGCACGCGACGCTTCAGAAGCGACTCGGGCAGAAGCTCGGGACTGCGCGTAGCGATCACGAGGAATCCACGGCTGGCGCGCGCACGCCACTGCGGTCTCACAGGTCGCGCCTGCAGGAGGGTGCACCGGGCCAGCGGCGAGAGCAGGCGGGATGAGTCGGGCGGTCCCAGAGCAGGCGCGAGGACTCGCGGCCGAGCTGGACCTGCGGTTCGCGCGCGACGCCGAGCTGGCGACTGAGCTGAACGCCGCACAGCGGCGGCTACAGGGCGCCAACGATCGCCTCTGGTCAGGCCTGCATCCCGACGGCATCGCCATGATCTACGGCGACCACCCGGCTGCGGTCGAGGTCGCGACCGCGCACAACCGCTCTCAGGCCCTCGACTCACCCGACCCGGTGCGCGCGGTCCAGCAAGTGCACTGGAGCATCCACAAGGCGTTCATCAGCTACCAGGACGCAGCGGAGCGCCGCCGACAACTAGCAGCCGAGACCGGCGAGCTCGTCGGCGAGCTGATGACTACGCTCGTCGGCGCGGGATGGTCCCAGCAGGACGCTCGCGACGCGAACATCCGGAGCCTGATCTGGCCGGAGGTTGACCAGTGAGCGCGATCCTGGACGCGCTGCTCAACGAGCTGACGGAAGGCGACGACAGCGCGCTCGCCCGCCTCGCCGACAAGCTCGCCCCGCTGCTCGTGGAGCGCCTCGTTCCACCGGCCTCCGGCGAGGGCTGGCTTCGCGGCGCGGACGAGATCGCCGCCCACATCGGCAGTCCGCGCAGCCGGGTCTACGCGCTCGCGTCCGCGAGGCGGATTCCCGTCCAGCGCGACGGCTCCGCGCTGGTCGCCCGCCGATCGGAGCTCGACGCGTGGCTGCAAAATGGCGGCGGAAAGCGGCCGTAACGCAAGTCAAAGCCGTCCCAACCGGCTCACGCCGAGGTCGCCGCCGCCCAGCGGCCAGAGCGCTCGGCGGTGTCACCAGGCCAGCAGGTCTCAGCACGCAGCAGCCCGATCCAAGCTGGTAAGACGTAGCTGCGCCGGCCACCAGCCCCGGGCCTGCGACGAGAGAACAACGGACTCCATGATGCCAAAGACCGTCAGCACGAAAAGCGGCGACAGTGCACTTGTGAAAGTGCCCGGCCTGCCCGGCATCTATCGCCGGCATGCCAAGGGCTGCACGCGCGGAGACCGCTGTGGCTGCCCGTACGTGATCATCTACCGCGGCGCCGACGCCGGGCAGCAGCGCGAGACGTTCCGCACCAGAGCGGAGGCGATCGAGGGCAAGCGGCTCGCGGCGCGGCGGGTGGCTCTCGCCAAAGCTCACGCGATCGGCCTCCACCGCGACAGACCCGAGGACGAATGTCCGGAGTGTGAGCGTGAGCGCCAGCAGCGCGAACAGGCCGAGCCGACCCTGCACGAGTACGCGCGCGAGTGGGTCGAGACCTACCAGGGCACCGGCCGGCACGGCTTTCGCCAGGAGACGCGCGACGAGTCCCAACGGCTGCTGGAGCGCTACGCGCTCAGCTACTTCCCCGATCCGACGCGGCTGACCGACATCGGCCCCAAGCAGATCGACGGCTTCATCGGCTGGCTCGTCAAGCAGCCGAGCCGGCGCGGCGGCACGCTCACGGACCGCTCGATACGCAACGCGCTCGGACCGCTGTCGTCCTGTCTTGCGACCGCGCGGCGCCATGGGCTGATCCCACACAATCCCTGCACCGACGCGACGCTGCCCCACCGACCGCGGATCGAGGAGGACGAGGATCGCCCGCGACCGTTCCCGGGCACCGCGATGGAGCTCGTCGTCTCCCTCGCGCATGCCGACCATCGGCTGATGTTCGAACTGCTCGCCGCCACCGGCGTTCGCCGCTCGGAGCTGCTCGCGCTCGAGGTCCGCCATCTAGCGCTGGACGGGGATAGCCCCCACGTCAGGGTGCGCCAGCGGGTGCGTCGGCAGCGCGGCGCCGGGCTGGTCGTCGGCCCGCTGAAGTCACGGCATGCCCGCCGCGATCTGCCACTCGACCTGCCGCTCGCACGCCGGCTTGCCGCACACGTCGCCGGCCGCGACGAGCGCGAGCTGACGTTCCGCTCGACGGTCGGGACGATCCTCGACCCGGACAACGTCGCCGACCGAGTGCTGGCACCGGCATGCGCCGCGGCCGGCGCCGAGTGGGCCGGCTTCCACACGTTCCGCCACACGGTCGCGTCGCGGCTGTTCGCCGAGGGCCGCAACGTCGTGCAGGTGCAGCGCTGGCTCGGGCATCACTCTCCGAGCTTCACCCTCGATACTTATGTCCATCTGCTCGACGGGGATCTCGGGGAACCGCTGTCGCCGCTCACGACAAACGCCACGACAAACAGCGGTCGGGAAATCGCCGCAATCGCCGACCCGCTCCCATCTGGCGAAACCGGCGATTAGCAGGACAAACGCTGAACAGCCGTCAAGGCCCCGCAACCGTCGATTCGGACTACGGAACCGAAGGTCGGGAGTTCGAATCTCTCCGGGCGCGCTACGAAAGCCCCGGTCAGCCGGGGCTTTTGTCGTTCCCGGTGTCGTCGGATGCATGCCGGGGCAAGCGTCGCGGTCACCGTCAGGGCAACTGGTCGACGGCGCTGTTCGCGCGATCGCTCGCCATGCAACGCAGGTGCAACCCCGGTCCGGGTACCGTCGCCGTCGGTCAAGTAGCCGGGAAGTTGTTCGGACAAACCCCCGTTCCGTTCACAGAGGAGAGGCCGTAAATGTCGATTGTCGAGTCAACCGTGTTTGACGCGCCGGGTGAGTCCGGCAGTCCGGTAGAGCTCAGGGAGCGCTACGGGAATTTCATCGGCGGGGAATGGGTCGCGCCGACGACCGGTGAGTACCGGGAGAATTTGACGCCGTCGACGGGCGAGCCGTTCTGCGAGATCGCTCATTCGGGTGCGCAGGACATCGAGTTGGCGCTGGACGCCGCGCACGCCGCCAAGGATGGTTGGGGAAGCCGGTCGCCGGCCGACCGCGCCGCGGTGCTCAACGCGGTCGCGGATGCGATCGACGAGAACCTCGAGATGCTGGCGGTGGCGGAGAGCTATGAGAACGGCAAGCCGGTGCGTGAGACGCTGGCCGCGGACATCCCGCTCGCGGCCGATCATTTCCGCTACTTCGCCGGCGCGATCCGGTCCGAGGAGGGCCGGATCTCGGAGATCGACGATCAGACCTACGCGTATCACTACCAGGAGCCGCTCGGAGTTGTCGGCCAGATCATCCCGTTCAACTTCCCGATCCTGATGGCGGCGTGGAAGATCGCGCCAGCGCTCGCGGCCGGCAACTGCACGGTGCTCAAGCCGGCGAGCCCGACGCCGTGGTCGATCCTCAAGCTCGCCGAGGTGATCGGCGACGCGCTCCCGCCGGGCGTGCTGAACATCGTCAACGGCCCAGGCGCGGAGATCGGCAAGGCGCTGGCATCGAACAAGCGGATCGCGAAGATCGCGTTCACCGGGGAGACGGTGACCGGCCGGCTGATCATGTCCTACGCCGCCCAGAACCTGATCCCGTCGACGACCGAGCTCGGCGGCAAGTCGCCGAACGTCTTCTTTGAGGATGTGATGGCGGCCGACGATGCGTTCCTCGACAAGGCGATCGAGGGCCTGGTGCTGTACGCGTTCAACAAGGGCGAGGTCTGCACGTGTCCGTCGCGGGCGCTGATTCACGAGTCGATCTATGACGAGTTCATGGCGCGTTGCCTGGAGCGGATCAGCGCGATCAAGCAGGGCAACCCGCTGGACCGTGAGACGATGATCGGCGCGCAGGTCTCCACCGCACAGCTGGAGAAGATCGAGAGCTACGTCAAGATCGGACGCGAGGAAGGTGCTGAGGTGCTGATCGGCGGCTCCCGCCCCGGGCTCAACGGGCGTCTCACCGGCGGTTATTACTTCGAGCCGACGGTGCTGAAGGGCCACAACAAGATGCGGGTCTTCCAGGAGGAGATCTTCGGGCCGGTGCTCGCGGTCACGACGTTCAGGACGAGGCGGAGGCGCTGGAGATCGCCAACGACACGCTGTACGGCCTCGGCGCCGGTGTCTGGACCCGTGACGGCAGCCGGGCGTTCCGGATGGGCCGCGCGATCAAGGCCGGTCGCGTATGGACGAACTGCTATCACCACTACCCGGCGCACGCCGCATTCGGCGGCTACAAGAGCTCCGGTGTCGGCCGTGAGAACCACCGGATGATGCTCGATCACTACTCGCAGACGAAGTGTCTGCTGGTCAGCTATGACCAGAACCCGATGGGGTTCTTTTAGAGATGGAAGCTGCGGCCAGCGATAGATCGGCCTGCTGTTGCCGCGACCCCGGCGGCACTCGAGGTGATTGATCGCCTCGAGGCCGCCCACGGGCCGCTCGCGTTCTTCCAGTCGGGGGGGTGCTGCGATGGCACGTCCCCGATCTGCCTGAAGGACGGCGAGCTTCCGGCTGGGCCCAACGACCTCCGCTTGGGAGACATCGGAGGAGCCCCGTTCTATATCGACTCAGACCAATATCAGCGATGGGGCACGCCCCGGTTCCTGATCGACGTCATGCCCGGCGCCGCCGAGGGCTTCTCGCTCGAGGGGCTGGAGGGGGTGCATTTCGTCTCCCGCACACCATGACGATGGGCGCTTTACGGCTCGTCGATGAATGCGCGGCTACGTCGAATCAGACACCAAGCATCGGCGGGACGATCGTCACGATCGTGCTCGACCGCTCGCCCTCCTCGCACTGATCGTCTCGCCGTGCGACACAGAACCCCCGCGCCGCAGCGACGGACGGAACCCCGCGCCGCCAACCCAGCGACGCCAGAACTCCGCGGCCTGACAGGGCCCGATCACCTAGCAAGAAAGAAGCACACCATGGCCACGAGATCCGATCCCCAGCCCCAGCCCCAGCCCTCAGAGGCTCCACCCACGACCTATCGCGCTGCGGTCGTTCACGAGTTCGGCAGCCCGCTCACCGTCGAGCAGGTGCCGATGCCAGAGCTCGGTCCGGGACAGGTGCGCGTGAAGGTCGAGTGCAGCGGCCTGTGCCACACCGACATCCACGCCGCGAACGGTGATTGGCCGGTCAAGCCGTCACCGCCGTTCATCCCCGGCCACGAGGGCGTCGGCGCCGTCACCGAGCTCGGACCGAGTGTGAGCGAGGTCGCCGTCGGCGATCGCGTCGCGATGCCGTGGCTCGGCTACGCCTGCGGAACGTGCAACTTCTGCGTGTCGGGTTGGGAGACGCTCTGCCTCGAGCAGGAGAACATGGGCTATTCGATCGACGGCGGCTTTGGCGAGTACGCGATCGCCTATGCCCGGTACGTCGTCAAGGTTCCCGAGGGTGTCGACTCGTTCGACGCCGCACCGCTGACCTGCGCAGGCGTGACCACCTACAAGGCGGTCAAGGTCGCGGGTACGCGGTCGTCCGATTTCGTTGCCGTGTTCGGCGTCGGCGGCCTGGGACATCTCGCGATTCAGTATGCGGCGATCGCCGGAGGGCGAGTCGTTGCGGTCGACCTGATCGATGAGAAGCTCGAGCTCGCGCGCGAGCTCGGCGCTGAGTTCACCGTCAACGCGAAGAAGGAGGACCCGGTCGAGGCGATCCAACGGCTCGGCGGCGCCGATCAGGCGATCGCGCTAGCCGTCTCGCCGCGTGCGTTTGAGCAAGCGTACGGGTCGCTTCGTCGCGGCGGGACGCTCGTGTTCGTCGCGTTGCCGGCGGACAACGAGGTGACCCTCCCGATCTTCGAGACCGTGCTCAACGGGATCACCATCGTGGGCTCGATCGTCGGCACACGAACCGATCTGCGCGAGGTGTTCGAGCTTCATGCCGCCGGCAAGACGCGCGTGATCCGCGAGACGCGACCGCTCGACCAGGTCAACGAGGCGATCGCTGACGTGGAAGCAGGTCGAGTCGCCGCACGGATCGTGCTCGAACCATAGGCCGTCGCCCTCGCAGCCCCGGGGTTCGAAGGCGCCAAACACCCGAGGCCTGATGGGGGTCTGACCGCGAAGCCCTGACAGCCGCGCCCGGGAGGCACGCGAGCGAGCGCCTCACGGAGGCATGGCGTTCGGGTCCCGAGGCAGGAGGTCGCGCTTCGCTCAGTGTGCTTCAGAGCGGAGTCGTGCGGCGTGACGGCCGAGCATCGCGAGCGTGGGATCGCCCGGGTGGCGACGGAGCAGGAGCTGGAGCCCCGGAAGGTCATCCCGGCCGGCCGGGGACTCGAGCCAGCGCTTGAGCAGCGTGTCGTCGCCAGTGCTGATGACGGTGCCGCGGACGCCGGCATCGAGGCCGCGACGCAGCTCCAACACGCCGGGAGCTTCGGAGCGTGGCAGCAGCGGGCCGGGGTAGTGCCCGAGCGCCGATGCCGCGCGGCCCTCCTCGATTGCGCGCCTGACGTCGAGGAAGTCGGCCTCGACGCGGTCGGTCAGGCGGTAGGGGTCGGCGTCGAGTTCACGGCCGAGCAGCCGCCGCAACCGCGAGAGCTCCGCGCGCGCGCTCAGCTGGTTTGCCGCGCTCGCCGAAGAGCTCGAGCGCGAGTTGCTCGGCGGAAAGCCCGCGCTCGTGTGCCGATAGCAGCACGACAATCTCCGAATGGCGCCGGCTCAGCGTGAGTGTGCGGTCTCGCAACGCGATCGTGGCGTTGTCGGTCGCCAGCGCGTGCACACGGACCGCGCGACCTGAGACGGAGCTCGTCGGCACGAGGATCTTTCCGACCGCCAGCGCAGCGGCGGTGACCAGCGCGAGCGAATGCGGGTGGACCGTGTTGGCGGGCCCGGTGAGATCGACGGAGCCCATCAGTTCGCCGGTGCGCGAGTCGTGAAGCGGGGCGGCTGAGCAGGTCAAGCCGTGCACCGCGGCGCGCACGTGCTCGGCGGAGAAGACCTGCACGGGGTGGTCGACGGCGAGCGAGGTGCCCATCGCATTCGTGCCGGACGCGGCCTCACTCCACAACGCGCCAGGCGCGAGCTCGATCCGCTCCGCCAGTCCGCGCGTCACGCGATCGCCCTCGACCCACAGCAGATGCCCCGTGGCGTCGGCGACGATCAGCAGGTGGTGCGTGTCGCTGGCGTGTGCGCCGAGCAACTCGCGCAGCATTGGCACTGCGGGTTCGAGACCACTCTCACTGCGTCGCTCGGTGAGCCCGTCGGCGTCGAGCCGGTCCGGCGCGCAGCCAGCCGACGCCTCGGGCTCGACGCCCGCGCGTTGTGAGCGGCGCCAGGACGCCGCGATCACCGACCGCACCGAACGAGACTCGCCGCCGCGATCCGTCGCGCCGCCGAAGAACGTCTCGTGGGCCCTGTGCAGCATCTGCTGCCGGGCGACCAGATCGGCTCCCGCCTCAACGGCTAGCCAGGGGCTTCGTGGTGGCAATTGACCCTCTCCAGCAGTTGAGTGTACGCCCGCCCTCGGTGAGTGCAACCGGCCGCAACACGTTCCGTCCTAGCTTGCGTCGATGGGCCTCAGCGTGGCTATCGCCCCACTCAGGCCCACCGCCGTGACGTGCGCCACGGGTCGGGCCCTCGCCCGCGGCGCGTGACTCCAGGTTTAGGTCGGGCGATCGGATTTCGAACAAACGTCGAGTCCGAGGCCGCCGACCCAGATCGAGGCGCCGGGATGCCGACCCGAGTAGTGGGGTAGTGCGTCGCAGCCTGACGCAAACGATGGGAGCACCGTGCAACGAGCAAGGAAGGCCGGCCTCTGCGCGAGGCCGGAAATCAATGAGGATCGTCGAACACCGCAGAGCACACAGCCGTCGCATCGCCCTGATGCTGGCGCTGCTCGCGAGCGTGCTCATCGTCCCCGTGGCGCGCGCGGGAGGGCTCCCGCCCGGCGGCCTGAACCTTCGCGCTTCGTTCGCCGGCGCGCGGGCCTGGAGCGGCGGTCCGGGGGTGCGCTCCCAGAACGTGAGCCCCGCAGCGCGCGCTGCCGTGCTCGCCCAGGGCACCGGCCTGACGCCCTCAGAGGTCACGACCGAGAACGTCTGCGGTGAACCGGCCGCGGGGCGCGCCCGATGTGCAGCGCAGATCCTCGTCCTCCGCGGCACCCACAACCGCGTTCACCCGCAGGCTCCGAAGACGCGCACGTTCACCCAGGTCTTCCCGCGCGTCCACCGAGCGGGTGCCCCGGCGACGCCCGTCAATCCGGCGGCGGCCGGCCTGACGGCACACAGCCCGGCCTGGCTCCAGCAGGCCTACGATCTCACCTACCTCTCCCAGACTCAGGGCATCGGCGACACCGTCGCTGTCGTCGACGCCTACCACGACCCGACGGCCGAGGCGGACCTCGCGCAGTACCGCACGAACTACGGGCTGTCCGCATGCACCACCGCAAACGGATGCTTCCGCGTAGTCAACGAGCACGGGCAGAGCTCGCCGATGCCGGCGAACAACAAGAGCTGGGAGCAGGAAATCTCACTCGATCTCGACGCCGTCTCGGCGGTCTGCCCCAACTGCCACATCCTGCTCGTCGAGGCGAACACGAACGCGTGGGCAGACCTCGCGACCGCCGTCCAGACGGCGGTCGCGATGGGCGCCCAGCAGGTCTCCAACAGCTACACCGGTTACTGGTGGGGGACGTGGCCGTACACGTACACGTTCCCGGGCGTGTCGGTCGTCGCCGCCACCGGCGATCACGGGTTCCTCAACCAGGGGGACACCGACGCCTCCGCGCACGGCTACAACAACTATCCGGCAGCACTCCCCGGCGTGGTCGCCGCCGGCGGCACGAGCCTCGCCGCGGCGAGCGGTGGGCAGAGCGCCCGCGGGTACTCCGAGTCAGCGTGGGCGCTGACCGCGTCCGGCTGGGGGTCGGACTCCGGCTGCGAGACGGCGCTGCCCAAACCGGCGTATCAGACCGACCCCGGATGCACCGGCCGCGCCTACAGCGATGTCTCCGCCGACGCGGACCCGTCCACCGGTCTCAACGCGTACGACTCCGGGAACGGCGGCTGGCTGTTGATGGGCGGCACGAGCCTGTCGAGCCCCGTGATCGCGGCCTATGAGGCCGTGACCGGGATCACCCCGTCCGACGCCACGCCGAAGTGGGCGTACACCGACAGCGCGCAGCTCAACGATCCGGTTGGCGGATCGGTCGGCACCTGCCCGCCGAGCCTCGCGTATCTCTGCGCCGCCGGCGTCGGCTATGACGGCCCGACCGGCACGGGCTCGATCTCCGGCGCCGTCGCTCACGGCGCGCCCGGCATCGGCGGCCCGACGTTCAGCTCGGGTTACCTGAAGGCCGCGTCACCGACGTCCCTGACGCTCCTCGGCGGCGTGTACCCGAACAGCCTCGACACCACGTACTACTGGCAGTACGGGCCGACGAGTGCGTACGGGCAGCAGAGCGCGCCGGTCGACGTCGGCGCCGGCCAGGCGCCCGTCACCGTCACCGACACTCTGCCCGGGCTGATCACCGGCACGACCTACCACGCCCGCCTGGTGGCGACGAACGGCGCCGGCACGAGCTACGGCTACGACTTCACCGCCAGAACGCTCCTCAACGGGCAGCTGCCGCCGACGAACACGGCTCCTCCGACGATTGCCGGAACCACCCAGGAGGGGCAGAGCCTCGTCGCCTCCGGCGGGACGTGGTCCCCCACGCCCGCCACCTATGGCTACAAGTGGCAGCGCTCGGCAGACGGCAGCACCTGGAGCGACATCACCGGTGCCGGCAACCAGGCCTATGTCCTGTCCGCTGCCGACGTTGGAGACCTGATCCGGGTGACCGTTACCGCCACCAACAGCTACGGGTCCGGGACGGCGGCGGCGAGCTCCGTCGGTCCGATCAGCTCAGGCGCGCCCGTGAACAGTGCGCTGCCGTCGATCACGGGCACGATCCAGCAGGGACAGGCGCTGACCGCAAGTCCGGGCACGTGGTCCCCGGCGGGCGGCGCCTACACCTACCAGTGGCAGCGCTCAACCGACAATGGCTCGAGCTGGACGAGCATCGCCAACGCGACGAGCGCCGCGTTGGTCCCAGGCAATGCGGACGTCGCCGCGTTCCTGCGCGTCACCGTCACGGCGACCAACCCGTACGGCACGGCGACCGTCGCCTCCGGCCCGGTCGGTCCGGTCAGCTCGGGCGCGCCGAAGAACACCGAGGCGCCGGTGATCAACGGCACACCCCGTCAGGGGCAGGTGCTCACCGTCAGCTCCAATTGGAACCCAGCCGGTTCGTCTTACACCTACGTGTGGGAGCGCTCCGCCGACGGGCACACCTGGAGCACGATCGCGAGCGCGACCGGATCGAGCTACACGCCAACGGCTTCTGACGAGGGCCTGAGCCTTCGGGCCACGGTGACGGCCACCAACGTGTACGGGCAGGCGTCGAACACCAGCGCGACCGCGGGCCCGATCGGCGCCAACCCGCCTGTCAACACCGCCTCGCCAACGATCACCGGCACCACCCAGCGGACGTTCACGCTCCACGCCGCGCAGGGGGCATGGAACGGCGCGAACAACGTGTACAGCTACCAGTGGCAGCGGTCGACAAACGGCAGCCAGTGGTCAGCGATCTCCGGCGCCAGCGGCCCGGCGTACACGCTGACGCTCGCCGACGTTGGCGACGTCATCCGCGTGCTCGTGACCGCGTCGAACGTCGACGGGATCGCCACCCAAACGAGCAGTCCGACGCTGATCATCTCCCCGGACCCGCCCGCCAGCCTCTCGCCGCCCACGATCACCGGCGCCGCGCAACGCACGAACACGCTCACCTCGTCGCTGGGAACCTGGACCGGGCCAGACAACGTCTACACCTACCAGTGGCAGCGCGACACCGGCGATGGGTACGTCAACATCGCGTCTCAGACCGCCTGGACGTACACCCTCACGGCAGCTGACGAGGGCGCCACCGTTCGGGTGCTCGTCACCGCGAGCAACCCGGACGCGACCATCAGCGAGGCGAGCCAGCCGACCGTGACGGTGCTCGGTGCCGTCCCAGCCAACCAGAGCCCGCCGGTGCTCTCCGGCGCCGCGCAGCGTGCCTCCACGCTGACGGCGAACTCGGGTGTGTGGGGCGGGCTTGGCAACAGCTACGCATATCAGTGGCAGCGCTCACCGGACGCCGTCACGTGGTCGGACATCAGCGGGCAGACCTCCTCCAGCTACGTCGTCGGCACCGCCGACGAGGGCAACGCCGTGCGGGTGCTCGTCACCGCCACCAATGCCGACGGAGTCGCCGCGGTCGCGAGCGCGCCGACGGCCACGATCCCGAGTGCCGGCCCCGCCAACAGTGCCGTGCCGACCGTGACCGGCGCGGCTCTGCGGGCGACGACGCTCACCTCCAGTCCCGGGACCTGGACCGGCATCGGCAACACGTACACGTATCAGTGGCAGCGCTCCGCCGACGGCAGCACCTGGACCAACATCGCCGGCGAGACGGCCTGGACCTACACGCTCGCCACGACCGATGAGGGCGGGCAGGTGCGGGTGCTCGTCACGGCCACGAACCCGGACGGAACGCTCACCGTGCCGAGCGCGCCCACGCCGACCGTGCGGGCCTCGGCGCCGAGCAATACGACGGTCCCCGCGATCACGGGCTCGGCGCAACGTGGCGTCATACTGACGGGCACGCCGGGCGTGTGGGACGGCATCGGCAATGTGTACGCATATCAGTGGCAGCGCTCGTCGGCAGGCGGGTGGAGCGACATCGCCGGCGCCACCGGCGTCGTGTACACGCTTGCCGTTGCCGACGAAGGACAGACGGTCCGCCTCAAGGTGACCGCGTCGAACGCGGACGGGACCGTCAGCGCCATGAGCTCGGCGAGCTGGACGGTGCAGGCCTCGGCCCCCGTCAACACGACCGTGCCGACGATCGCCGGCCCCGCACAGCGGGCGACGACGCTCACCTCCACGCCCGGGACGTGGACCGGAAACGGCAACGCGTACAGCGACCAGTGGCAGCGGTCGGCCGACGGCACGACGTGGACGAACATCGCCGGAGCGACCAACTCCACGTACACGCTCGCCGTCGGCGACGAGGGTTCGCAGGTGAGGCTGCTCGTCACCGCCACGAACCCAGACGGTTCCGTGAGTGCGACCAGTGCAGCGAGCGCCTCGGTGACCGGCGGCGCCCCGGTCAACACGGCGGTGCCGGCCATGACCGGATCCGCGCAGCGCGCCTCGGTGCTGACCGCCACGCGCGGCGTCTGGAACGGGATCGCGAATACGTACGCGTTCCAATGGCAGCGCTCGGCGGACGGAAGCACGTGGACGAACATCAGCGGTGAGACCGCCGCGAGCCACGTGATCGGCGTCGCGGACGAAGGTGACAGCCTGCGTGTCGCCGTCACCGCCACCAACGCGGACGGGACCGCCACCGCCGTCAGCGGCGCGACCGCCGCGATCCCGTCTGCGCCTCCGAGCAATACGACGGCGCCGACGGTCAGCGGCACCGCTCAGCGGAGCTTCACGCTGACTGCCACCCAGGGCACGTGGGCGGGGATCGGCAACACCTACACCTACCAGTGGCAGCACGACACCGGCTCCGGCTACGTCGACATCGTCGGGCAGACCGGCACGACGTACGCGCTCGGCGTGCCCGACGAGGGCACGACCATCCGCGTGCTGATCACCGCGGCCAACGCGGACGGAACGGCGACGAAGGCGAGCGCCCCGACAGCCAGCGTGCTCGCCGCCGCGCCGAAGAACACCCTCGCCCCGACCTTGGCCGGCACACCCCAACGTGGCTCGCTGCTCACCGGAACGCTCGGAACGTGGGACGGGATCGGCAACGCGTACACGTACCAGTGGCAGCGATCGGCCGACGGCACCACGTGGACGACGATCATCGGCGCGACCAACCCGACGTACACGCTCACGGTCGCCGACGAGGGCGCGCAGATCCGGGTGCAGGTCACGGCCACCAATGCGGACGGCAGCGTCACCTCGTCGAGCTCCGCCACGGTCGCGGTGACCGGCGGCAAGCCCGTCAACGTCACCCCGCCGACCTTCGCCGGCGCCCCGCAGCGCGCCGTCAGGCTCGCCGTGACCAGCAACGGCAACTGGGCCGGAATCGGGAACACGCTCACGCGTCAATGGCAGCGCTCGACCGACGGCGGTCAGACGTGGACGAACATCGCCGGTCAGACGGATGGCTCCTACACGCTCACGGTCGCCGACGAGGGCGCGCAGGTCCGGCTGCTCGTCGCCGCGACCAACGCCGACGGCGCGACGGGCGCGCCGAGCGCCCCGAGCGCAACGGTCACGGCTGCGCCGGCGCTCAACACGACGGCGCCCGCCGTCACCGGAACGCCGCAGCGGAGCGCGACGCTCACCCTGAGCCAGGGAACCTGGTCTGGGCCGGACAACACGTACGGCTATCAGTGGCAGCGCAGCACCGACCGCGGCGCGAGCTGGTCGAACATCCCGGGCGCGACCACCTCCGCTTACCACCTGCTCGCCGGAGACGAAGGCGCGATCGTCCGCGCGCAGGTCACGGCGAGCAACCCGGACGGGACCGCGACCGCCGTCAGTCCGCCGACGTCGGCGATCCAGACGGCGCCGCCGGTCAACCTCACCCCGCCTGCGGTGACCGGGACCCCACAGCGAACGATGACGTTGACCGCCACCCAGGGCACCTGGTCGGGCGCCGACAACACCTACATCTACCAGTGGCAGCGCTCCACCGACCAGGGCGCCACGTGGATGCCGATCGTCGGAGCGAACGCCATCAGCTACACGCTCCAGACCGCGGACGAGAACGCCAACATCCGCGTCTTCATCACCGCCGGCAACCCCGACGGCGGAGCCGGCTCACCAAGTCCGGCAACGCCGGCGATCCAGCCTGCCGCGCCGGTGAGCACGGTCGCGCCCACCGTCACCGGGACCGCCCGCCTGGCCGACACGCTCACCGCAGCGCCCGGGACGTGGACCCCTGCGGGCGGCGCCAGCTTCACGTACCAGTGGCAGCGCTCCACCGACACCTCCACCTGGACCGACATCGCCGGTGCGACAAGCCTCACGTACACCCTCGGTGCCACTGACGTCGGGCGCACCGTCCGCGTCATCGTCACCGCCTCCAACCTCGACGGCCGCGCGAGCGCGCCGAGCGCGGCCACCGGGACCGTCGCCCAGCCGCCCCAGAACATCACTCCGCCGGCGGCGCCGACAGGCACGCTCATGGACACCTACCGGCTGACCGCCGACCCCGGCACGTGGGACACGCCAGGCGCGACCATGACCTACGCGTGGCTACGCTGCCCGGCCGACGCGACGAGCGTCACCGAGGCCTGCGTACAGGTGGGCTCTGGTCCCACATATGTGCTCGGCGGCGCAGATGTCGGCCAGCCGATCGCGGTCACCGTCACGGCGACCTCCCCGGGCGGTATCGCTCCCGCGCTCGCCAGCCAGCTGACCAGCCCGGTCACCGGGAGGCCGTTGACGAACCTCACCCCACCCCACATCACCGGCAACCCGCAGATCCCGAGCACGCTGATCGCGAACCCCGGCACCTGGAGCGTTCCGCTCACCGGCATCGCCTACACGTGGCAGCGGTGCGACGCGGCCGGCGGCGGCTGCGTCCAGGCCGCGACCGGCACCCAGTACACGCTCGGAGAGGCCGACCGCGGCCACACGATCGAGCTTGACGCGTCGGCCGCATCTCCCGGCCGGAGGGTCAGCGCGTCCAGCGAGCCGTTGATCATCCAGGACCAGCCCCTGCCACAGGCCTCCGCGCTGCCGAGCATCTCCGGTGCCGCCGTGCGGACCGTCACCCTGACCGCAACCGCCGGGGTGTGGACGAACTCGCCGAGCGCCACCGCGTACCAGTGGTTGCGATGCAACCCGGACCGGACCGGCTGCCAATCGATTCCGGGCGCGACCGCTGCCAGCTACACGCTGGCGCTCGCCGACGAGGGGCACGCCGTCACCGTCCGGGTCACCGCCACCAACACCTCCGGCAGCGCCACCGCGACCGCTCGCGCCACCGGGGCGGTGTCGCCAGCGCCTCCGTCGGTGATTCACGCGCCTGCCGTGACCGGAGCGGACTACCAACAGGACGTGCCGCTGTCGGTGGTCCCGAACAGCGCCGTGTGGCAGGACACGCCGGATACGACGTACACCACGACATGGAAGCGCTGTGACGCCGACGGCACGAGCTGCCAGCCGATCGGCGGCGCGAACGCCAGCCAGTACACGCCGAGCCGCACCGACGTCGGTCACGCTCTCGTGCTCGCGGTCACCGCCACCAACCCGGACGGGTCCGCGACCGCCACATCGACGCCGACGCAGGTCATCGTGCCGGCCCCGCCGCGCTGGCGTGTCCTGCCGCTCCTATCGACGGATCCCGGACGCGTCGGAGATGTCCTGAGCATGACCCCAGGGGTCTGGTCCGGAACGCCGGTGACCTCAGACGTCGTGCAGATGATGCGCTGCACGAACGCGTGCTCCGCGGTTGGCCCGGCGAACGCGACCAGCTACACCCTTACGAGCGAGGATCTCGGCGCCATTCTCCGCGTCCGTGAATACGCCAGCAACATCGGCGGCTACACCGTGATCTGGTCTGCCCGGTTCGTCGGTCCGGTGTCCTCGGCCGCCTCCGGCTCCGCCGTCGTCGCGGACAACGCCGCCGCCCAGGTCCGGAACACCCAGGGCGTCGTGCTCGCGCTCGCCTCGCTCCAGACGAACGTCCGCACAAACGTCGCCTCGGTGCGGGCTGCGGCGGCGCGTCACACCGGTCGGATGCTCGTGTTGCGCCCGGGACGTCACGCGGGCGGTCGGCTCCGCGCCTGGGCGTGCCCGGTCGCGACGCTCCGGGGTGGTGCACCGGCGGCGTGCACCGCGAAGGTGAGGATCGGCGCGCGGACCAGCTTGGCACTGCCCGCGCCGATGACCGGCCGGATCCGGGTCGTCGTCGTCCGCCAGCGCCACTGAGACCGGCGGCCGAGTTCGTCGCACCGCGACTTTGCGGACGGCCCGCGGTTTAACCCCGCGACTCGGCGCTTCGGTCCAGAGCGCCAGCGACCACAGGAGGTAGGCATGATGCGTGAGCTCGTCAGGCGGCCCACTACGACTTCACGACCGCGTGCCGTCGTCACGGCCGTGTGCTTGCCGTTGCTGTGCGTGGCGTTGCTGTTCGCGGCCGCGCCAGCGGCTGCGGCGCCCGCGCGGGTGCCGTGCGCCAAGCGCTCCGACGGCCGATACCACTGCGGGTTCTGGCCGGCCGGAGACGGCATTCACGGCGGCGCCGTCGTCGTCAACGACAGCGGCTACTGGGTCGGCTACCTCAACCAGGGTGACAACTGGGTCAGCTGCCAGATGTATGGGGGCAAGGTCACGCACGGCACGACCTACAACCACTGGTGGGCCTGGACCGAGGCCAATGACCACAAGTGGGGCTGGGTCAACGCCGTCTGGGCCCGCGGCGGCGCCAACGACGGAAAATTCGCCGGCGTACCCGGCTGCGACCCGATCCACGACGCCGCGCCGTTGGGCCAGAAGACGTCCGGACCAACCACGCCAAAGCCAAAGCCCAAGCCGGCGGCGTGCCCCCGGTATGAGATCTTCGGGCTGCGCGGGTCCGGCGAGTCGTATGCCGGCCTCTACAAGATGGGCGGCACGGTCGGGCTTGCCGCGTGGTACGCGGTCAAAGACCTCCCGGCGCACTCCACCGTCGCCTACTCGATTCCGTACCCCGCCGCCCCGGTCAGCACCCTGATCGGTGACCCCAGCACGTTCCTCCAGTCGATGGACTACGGAGAGTTCGAGCTCGTGGCGGCCGTGCACAGGCTCGGGGCACGCTGTGGGCACACCCGGATCGCGATCATCGGCTACTCCCAGGGGGCCGGGGTTGCGAGCCAGTCCGTGCGCATGATGGCGGCGTCTGACCGAGCGCGGATCACCGCGCTGCTGCTGTTCGCCGACACGTACGCAAAGGGCGACACGAAGTACGCCGATACGTTCAACCCCTTCACCCAGAACCAGCGCGGCTGGAAGCGACATGGGCACGGCATCTTCGGCGGCAGGTCGGTCCCGCTGCCCGCGAGCAAGATCGCCGACGTGTGTTTCAACGTCGATCCGGTGTGCGTCTCAGGCGGTAAGCAGACGATCGTCAACGCGATGTTCGCCGGCGTCCACACTGAGTACAAGTCCTGGGATGGCAACGGCATCGCGCCGAGCCTGCTGCCGCTGCTGTTCGGCCGCTTCGTCTCGCACAAACTCAAAGTCGGGTAGAGAGGCAGACTGGACCGTCCACGACACGGTGCTGCGTCGTTCTGCAGATCGGCCGTGTCTGGGTGCGCCGGATTCGGATTTAATGGATCAAGTGGGGCAAATCTCACCGACACCGGGCACGGCGGGTGTCCGCGCGCGCCGGTGCGTGGTGTTGCTCGCGGCGGCCACCGTGCTGCTGGCGGCGAGTGCCGGCGTCGCGGCCGCGAGTGGCATCTCGCAGGTCGCGGTCCAGGTCGGGCGTCCGGTCCTGCCGGTGCCTCCGTCGTTTCTCGGCGTGTCCGTCGAGCAGAACGAGCTGCTGCGATACGACCGGTACCGCTCCGCGTTCCTCCGCCTGTTGCACGCCCTGCAGCCGCCCGCCGACAGCTCGCCGCTGATTCTGCGGATCGGCGGCGAGAGCGCCGACAGCTCGTTCTGGGGGCCGACGCCGTTCGCGCTGGTCAAGCCGGCCTACTACCAGGACCACCCGTACCTGCTGACACCGGGATGGATGACGGAGGCGGGCTCGCTCGTCGGCGTCGGGGGCGCTGAAGGTGATCTTCGACCTCAACCTCGCCGCGCATTCGCCGGCGATGGCGGCGGCGGTCGCCACCGCCGCCTGGAAGGCGTTTCCGTCGCAGAGCATCACGTCGTTTGAGATTGGCAACGAGCCCGACCTGTATCGCCTCGGCCTCGTCGGACAGACGCAGGCCGTGCGCGGCCGACGGAACACGTGGGCGTTCCGCTTCGGGGTCGACGACTACGTGTCACTGTTCGGCGCCTACACCCGGGCGATCCAGCAGGCGCTCCCGGCCGCGCGGTTTGCCGGACCGGCCGGGGATAACCGCTCGACGACCTGGGTGAAAGCGCTCGGCCGCGGCTCGCAGCGGCGCAGGCTGTCGCTCGTCACCGAGCACTACTACCCGCCGTTCGCCGGCTGCGTCGCCGCCGGCTCGCGGAAGTACCCGAGCGCGGCGGCGTATCTGAAGGACAGCGTCGCCGCCGGATTCGCCCGGGGCGAGCGGCCGATAGTCAACGCCGCCCACGCCCTCGGACGGCCGGTGCGACTGACGGAGACCGGATCCTCGGTGTGCGGAGGGGTCGCCGGGCAGACGGACACATTCGCGACGGCACTGTGGGCGCCGGACATGCTCTTCAACATGCTCGCCACCCGCATCGACGGGGTCAACATCCACCTCCGCGCCAACTGGTTCGTCAACACCGCTCTCTTCTACGCGCGCACCGGCCTCTACGCCGAGCCGTTGTTCTACGGTCTCGTGCTGTTCGCACGGGCGCTCGGCCCCGGCGCGGAGCTCGTGCAGGCGGTTCGGACCGGCGGTCCCGGGACGCTGAAGGTGTGGATCGTGCGCCTGGGCAACGGCAGCCTGCGCGCGGTGTACATCAACAAATCCTCGCAGAGCGCGTACGTGAGATTCGCCGCCGCCGGGTCCGGGACCGCGCGCCTCGACCGCCTGAGCGCGCCCTCGATCACCGCCAACGGCTCGGTCGCGTTCGACGGACAACGGTTCGGGGCCGACGGCGGCTGGAAACGGGCGCCCGCGGCGAGCAAGGTCCCGGGACGCGGCGGCGTCTACGGCGTGCTCGTCCCGCGGTTCTCGGCGGCCCTGCTGTCCGTTCCGGGTCCCGGCTGACGGGGAGTGGGGGTGGAGTGAGAGGACGCCGTCGACGTGTCGCGGTCAGGCTGCTCGCCATTGCCGGGCTCGCCGGATTCGGCGCGGCTCCGGCGAGCGCGCAGTGCGGTCAGACGGTCGATGTCCCGGCCCGGCACTCGGTGCTGCCCGGCGCACCGCCGCTCGCGCTCGGCGACTCCGTCCTGTACGACGCCGCCCAGCCACTGGCCGCCGACGGCTTCCACGTCAACGCGATGGTGTGCCGGACGATGGGGCAGGGGATCGCGTATCTCCAGCCGCGAGCGGCATCGCTGCCGCAGCTGGTGATCGTCGCGCTCGGCACGAACGGCACGGTCAGGGGAGCGGACGTCGACGAGCTGTTGCGGATCCTCGGCCCGAACCGCGGCCTCGCGCTCGTCACCCCGAAGGGTGGGGATGACCCGTCCGTGCCCGGTCTGTACCGGACGCTCGCGCAGCGCCATCCCGGCCGGATCCTCGTCCTCGACTGGGAGCGGGTGAGCGCATCTCACACGGACTGGTTCGCCCCCGACGGCATCCATCTCGGCGGGAGCGCCGGCATCGCCGCCTTCGCCCGGCTGCTGGCAAGTTCGCTGTCCGCGCTGCCCGGAGGGGTCGCGTCGGCACCAGCCGCACCGGCGATCCCTGCGCCGACGACCACGACGACCGCGACGACCGCGCCACCGACGACGACCACGGCGCCCGCCACGCCGACCTTGACCGCGCCGAAGCCGTCACCCCCGGCGCCGCCGAAGCCGGTTCATCGGACGAGCGTCACCGCCGGCGAGCGGGACGCGCTGAGCCGGATCTTTCTCGACGTTCGGTTGTTCCTCGCGGCTGCGATCACGCAGGAGCTCTCGCCGTTCGCGCTCTGACCGCCGGCTTCGCCGCACGATTCACCCGCGCCAGCGGGCCTGTCACCGAGCGGCATAGATGAGCCGACCGGTCAGGTCAGCCGCCAGGCGACGATCGGACGCTCAAGGCCTCGCACCACGATCTCGCGCTGCGCCTTCGGCGGATGCGACAGCTCGCCCATCGCCGCCTGCACGGTCGTGCCGCTGATCAAGGCCTGGTTGGGCTCGGCCTGGTCGGCGAGCCGGGCCGCGACGTTGACCGCGCTCCCGTACCAATCGAGCCCGCGCATCACGGCCGGACCGGTGTGGACACCGATGCGGACGGGGAGCAGGCCGGGCGCGGTCCCGATCTCACGGACCGCGTCGGCGGCGAGCTCGACCGCGGGGGCCGCCTCCGGGGTCCAGATCATCACGCCGTCGCCCATCGACTTGACCTGCCAGCCACCGTGCTTGCGGGCGAGGGCGCGCATCGCGCGCCGAAACACCCGCGCGAGCTCGGCGGCGGCGAGGTCGCCCTGCTCCTCGGTTCGGGCGGTGTATCCGGCCAGATCGGCGAATACGAATGTCGGCGCGCGCTGACGGCGCATCCACGGTTTTCGGCCGATCGCCAGGATCCGGTCCACTGCGGTATTCATCGTTGGGTCCCCCGTGAGAAAAAGGTCTGAGCTCGGTCCTTATGGACGAAGACCCCAACATAGGCGCAATCCTTCCATCCGCCAGACGCGCGGCGGATTGCGCAACGGCTGATGCGCCGGTGTGGCTAACCGGTGACGCCGCCGGACGCCACGGTGTCACCCTCGTCGTACCGCGCGACGGTGAAGCCGATCAACATCGGCACATGGACTGCGAACACGACGAGTGACAGCGTCAGCACGACGAGCGGTCCACCGCTCAGGTGGTTACGCAGGAATGCGTACTCGATCATCGCCGCGATCACCGCGTAGGCGAGAAACGCCCACCGTGCCACCTCGAAGAAGCGCGTCCACGCAAATCCGGGCGTCCGCGCCAGCAGCGCCATGTTGATCAGGAGCAGCACGATCGACCCGACGAGCAGGGCGACGGCAGGCCCGAGTGACACGTGATTGGGGATGTTCGCGGACAGGTAGATGCCGCCGGTCACGATGAGCGCGAGCGACGCCATCCCCAGCTCGGTGACCGGTGGGAGCCGGCGCTCGTTCATCCGGAGGCGATCTTGGTCATGATCACGAGCGTCGCGATCTGCATGATCCCGAGAACCCCGGCGCAGTAGATGAACCGCTTCATCAGCTTCTCGATCACCTCGGGTCGCGGCCGGGGCTTCTTCAGCTCGACGAGCACCGCGATGTTGGCCGGCTCGAGCAGCCCGAGCGCGAGCACCGACATCACACCGACGACGATCATGCTGGCCACGATCCACCCGTGGTTCGGGTAGCTCGACTGATTGGTGCCGAGGTTCGTCGCGAGCTGCCAGCCGGCGGCCAGCGTCATCGTCACGACCGTCGGCATGATCAGAACCATCTTCGGCATCAGCCGGGTCGTGAACTCGACGCGCGCCGGAACCGACAGCCGGCCCATGATCGGGCCGAGCACGAGGCCCAGGAACAGGTCGATGACCGTCCAGGCGGCGCCGCCCGCGACGTGGAGGAACTGGAGCGGCCACAGCTTGTTGGCCGCGATCGCCGCAATCACCAGCACCGCCATGATCCCGACCAGGATCAGACCCTTGCGCGGCACGATCTCGAAGTCTGGGCGCTCGATCCCAGCCGGTGGTGTGTGCCCTACTGCCCCTGGAGCGGAGACTGCGGTGTCCGCCATGGCGGGAACTCTAACCCTGCATCCGGCGCGTGGCTAGGGGCAACGTGGTCCGCACCGAGGCGCGAGCAGCGCCGTCGCCGCTCGATCGCTGGACGATGGCAAAGACCGGCACGAGTTCCCACGCGTCTCAGTGCGCCGGGACCGATGGGCGTTTGTGCTGCTCACAGCGGCACGCGACTCCCGAACCCCCACCCGCGACCGACACGAGCGGGCGATCGTGCCGGTTTGGCGCTCCGGCGCGTCAATCACACCGGCCGCGAAGACCAACGCTGGCGATCGACCGCCACCCTCGGCGGTCGAACGCCACGCTTTCGCCTCGATCGGAGGCGGTCCTCGAACTCTGGCATCGCTGACGCTCAGATGGCGGCTGCGGATTGGGTGCTGGAATGAAGCTCCTACGCCCTATTGCCGCGGCCGCGGGTCTCGGGCGAGTCGGCGCGGTCGACCGCAATCGCGGTCGCGCTAGATGGTTGATTCCGCGGCGGCGTGGGGGCCGGGGATCGGGGATCAAGCCGGTCAAGGACGCAGGGCGAAGCCAATACTGGATGTATTGGCGAGCCCGAGGACGATGATCCGGCGCCGATCAGCCGGATTCATCCGGCACGCGGGGTCGTGGAATCAACCATCAGGCCCCTAGCCGGAACGGTGGGTAGGCGTCGGTGACCAGGATCAACGCGTACCCGACAACGCGGTTATGCCAACGGATCACGCCCTCGATGTAGTCGAAGACTCCGCGGGGATAGCGCCCCGTGATGAGGATCGCGAACCAGGCGACGATGGCGGCGAAGAACGCACCGATGAACAGGAAGAACAACACGATGTAGTGCGGAATCGCCAGCAGCCACTTGACGATCGGCAGCCATCGGTTCAGGCCGGCCTCCGCATCGGGGTAGGGGAACTCGAGATGGACCCCCTGTTCCTCATCGGTCGAGGGATATCGATCGTCCATCAGCGCCAGGTACACCCCGACCCGGTTGGCGAACCTCAGCAGCTGCAGGTTCCAGTCAAACCACCACCGCGGATATTTCTGGCGAAAGACGATCATCAGCAGTGGCGGGAAGAACAGCAGTCCGGTGCCGCCGATGGCGATCGTCGTGGTATTCCCGGTCCCGTTCGCCCAGCTCGCGGTGTACCCGCCGATCGATGCGGCCACGATCGCAATCGGGATCACCGTCAAGATGCGCAACGCGGTCGTAACGCGGTTGAGGTCACGGTCCGGATAGTCGACGGAGAGTTGGACAGGGTGCGCGTCGTTCATTGCCGACCCCTTTCAGTCGTTCGCTATCTCGGCAGAGCCTACGCCGACGACGCGGCAAAGCGTCGGTGCCTTCCGTACATCGGGGGTGGGGATAACTACGGACCAGAACGATCTAATTTGTTGACCATGGCGATCCGCGACGACACCTCTCGATGAGGCACGCCCATCGACTCGACGGTCTGGGGACGACGATCTTCACCGAGATGTCGGAGCTCGCGACCCGGACCGGGGCGATCAACCTGGGGCAGGGATTCCCGGACAGCGACGGTCCGGAGCCGGTGATCGCCGCGGCGATCGCGGCGCTCCGTGGCGGCGAGAACCAATACGCACCGCTACCGGGCGTCCCGGCGCTGCGCGAGGCGGTACGCGAGCATCAGCGTCAGCCGCTACGGGTTGGAGCCCGAGGACGTCCTCGTGACGTTCGGCGCAACCGAGGCGATCGCCGCGGCGTTGCTCGGGTTATGCGACCCGGGCGACGAGGTCGTCGTGCTCGAGCCGTACTACGACTCGTATGCGGCGTGCATCGCCTTCGCCGGCGCGGACCGCCGCGCCGTGACGCTGCGTCCGCCGGACTTTGCGCTCGATCGGTGACGCGCTTCGCGCGGCGATCGGGCCGCGCGCCAAGATTCTGCTGCTGAACTCTCCGCACAATCCGACTGGCCGCGTACTGAGCCGTGCGGAGATGGAGTCGATCGCGGCGGTGTGCGTCGAGCACGATCTCATCTGCGTCAGCGATGAGGTCTACGAGCATCTCGTCTACGACGGCGAGCACATTCCACCGGCGACGCTTCCGGGGATGGCGCAGAGAACGCTCACCATCTCGAGCGTGGGAAAGTCGTTCTCGTTCACGGGCTGGAAGATCGGCTGGTGCTCGGGACCAGCCGAACTCGTGGCCGCGACCCGGATGGTCAAGCAGTACCTCACGTTCGCCGGTGGGACGCCGCTCCAGCACGCCGCCGCTGCCGCGCTGCGCCTGCCGCCGCACTTCCTCGATCGGCTCCGCGAGGAGCTGCGCGCTCGGCGCGACCAGCTCTGCGCCGCGCTGGCCGACGGCGGCATGCAGCCGATCCGCCCGCAGGGGACGTACTTCGTCAACGCCGACGTTGGCGAGGACGCGGTCGCGTTCTGTGCGCGGCTGCCGGAGCGGTGCGGCGTGGTCGCGATTCCGACCGGCGTGTTCTACGACGACAAGTCCGCCGCCAGCACGCTGGTCCGCTTCGCGTTCTGCAAGCGCGAGGCCGTGATCACGGAAGCCGCGCGGCGGCTCGCGACGCTCCACCCCGAGACACACTGATCGACGTCGAACGGAGGGGGCGGGATTCGAACCCGCGGTCCGGGGTTGCCGGACACTGGTTTTCAAGACCAGCGCATTCAACCGCTCTGCCACCCCTCCGAATTCTGGGACCGTACCAAAACACCACTGTTGGTGGGCAATTAGCCTGCTAATGCGATTAATCTGAGGGTCGACCGCATCGGGGCGCCGAAGGTCGGCATGGGTCAGCGGATGTCAACCGAAGTCTGCGATTTGCGGAGCGTCTTTACACGCGCTTTCCCTTGGACGCCGTGAGCGGACCGCGAGCGTTCTCGTGTAGTGGCGGCACGCAGTCGACGCCCGCGTTGGTGTCGTGGCCCGCGGCGAGAATGACTTTCCGCTGTTCGTCTTCGCGAACGTCGGCCGCGAGTCAAAGCAACCGGAGCCGATCCGCACGTGCGGGAGGTCGCGATCCTATACGTGACGCTCTGGCACGTGCTCTTGCAGGAACAGTCGCGCGGCGGGATAAGCCCGTCGTTGTTGCACAAGATCGAACGGCTGGAATCTGCGCTGCCGTGGATCCGAGAGCGCCAAGCCGAACATCGCGTGTCCATCAGCGTATCGCCGGCCCATGCCAGTGACAGCCCATCTAGCCCGACGCCTCGTTCGCCTGTCCCACCGCTAGATACGCCGCGAGCTGATCACGCGCCCGCTCCACATCCTCTGGCAACGCATGCGTGTACCGCGCGAGCGTGATCTGCGCCGCCCCTGCCTGCCGCTGCGGCACAGCATGCCCCATCAGCACGCTTGCGACCTTCGGCGACACGCCGGCCGCGTCAAGCCAGCTCGCAGCAGTGTGACGGCACTCCTGCAATGTGATCGGTTCCAGCTTCGTCCCCTCCCACCGCTTTCGGGCTCGCTTCGCCAAGCCGCCCGTCGACATCAGACCCGACGGGGCCTTGTAGTGCGGCGGGCAGACTAGCCGGCCGTCGTCCGGCCGCCCTTGCTCCAGATAGGCCCGCTTCAGCAGCGTGAGGAGCGGCGGCACGGTCGGCACCACACGCCGGCTGGCCTCGTACTTCCGCGCCTCCCACTCCACGCCCCATTCGACCGCGCCGATCTGAAGGTCGACGTCCCGCCAGCGCAACCTGACGATCTGCGACGCACGCCCCATCGCGTAGCCTGCGAGCCCGTATGCGAGCGCGTCCCCGGTCTCGAGGGTGTCGAGCAGCCGGGCGAATTCCGCCGGCGAGGCTACGCGTTCGATCGGAGTGGCGTCCATCGCCGGTAGCCTTACGAGCGCCGCCGGATCATGGCCCGCGAGATCGCGGTCCTGCGCCCACCGGTACAGCGACCGGAGCGCGTTCACCACGCTCCGTACCCGCGAGCCCGAGCGCTTGGGCGTCAGCTCGTCCACCAGCTCTTGAATCTGGCCACGGCGGATATCCGTGATCCGCATGCGTCCAAGCGTCGGCTCGGCATGCACCTTTAGCGAGATCTCGATGTTGTCGACCGCGGTCGGCTTGTAGCGCCGTCCGCGCTTATTCAGCGCTCGGCCTTCGCGTGCCGCCCGGGTGAACTGCTCGCGCGCCTCGCTCAACCGCAGTCCGCGGGTGGCAGGCATCTCGCCGCGATCCAGCATCGCCGCTAGGTCCGTTCGGGCGTTCCGGGCTGCGTCAACAGTTGGCTGGCGCTTGGTGCGGACCGGCTTCTTGTTCGCCCTGTCGTACACGACGCCGTAGAACGACGGCTTGCAGTTGCAGCGTTCACGGTCTTGCTCAATCCGGCAGTGCTGCTGGTGGCGTGCGAACACGCCCTGGTAGCGGGTACGTCTGTCTCTAGGCATGGTCGGCATCATCTACGCAGCCCTCCCGCCTTCGCAAGAGCGCTCGGCTATCCACCGCTCCAGCTCGGCCACCGGATACAGCCGGAGCTGGCCTGAGTAGACGCACCGGACGTGCGGCTGAACGTGCCGCTGGAAATGACTCAACGACATCCCAAGCGCCTGCGCCGCCTCCCGACGCGACAACGCCAGGCGCACTGGGACTCGCGCGCTCACGGCAGCGTCCCGTGCCTGAAGGTTGCCCGGAACAGCTCATCTGGAACGTCGAAGCTGTCGTGCGAGCCGCCGAACGCCCTCGGTTCAACTAGCCGCTCGACGTGCTGCAGCAGCCACGCCCATCGGCCAGGCGTGTCGTCGCCGAACGCGTGCTCGTGCGGACTGTATCCGAACCGTATGGCCGCCGCAGCCTCGGGGATCTGGCTCGCACGGCAGAGGGTGCACATGGCGATCAGCACACCGAACGGGAGTGCATCAAGGTCGGGTACCCCGGGTGGGGGTTGACGTCCCAGAGGTGCGCGCTCAGGTGCATGATTGCGTCCTCGCTCGAATTACGTTCGCCGTGCGAGCGTCGTGCTCGGACCTATCCTGCCGCGAACGAGTGTGCTGACGAACTCGCGCATGAGCTCGCCGACCTCGGCGGCGAGCTGTCGGCGCAACTCCGAGATCGTATGGAAGTCGATGAACGCGTGGTCGATCCTCCAACGGACCCACTGCATCTCCTGCAACGGGTCCGGTTCGCGGATAACTTCGGAGCGGTTCTCCACGAATGCGAAATCCACCGCGGCGGGATGCTCGCCGTAGAGGGCGGCCATGCCGTCGGCATGAAACCCCCACCGCAGCTGATCGTTGGCGCGCTTGAGACGCTCGTGCGCGTCGTTGAGCCTCCTGGCCAACTCGGCGTCCTGCGCGAACTGCAGCTCGAGCTCTCGGGCGAGCTGACGTGCCGGGTCAAGGGCTGGCCGACTCACCGACTCGTTCCGGTCCGCGGTGCGCCGAGTTTCTGCGCGAGGCGCTTTTGGAGCATCGTGTGCAGCAGGTGTCTTGGCAGCAGGGCTGCGGAGAACGAGGTCGGGGAGAGGAGCGCGTCGAGCTGCTCTTCGCTCCAACTGGAGGCGCGGGCGGCGAGCACGACTTCGACGAGCACCTGTTCGCACCATTCGCGTACCTGGGCTTCGATCACGGCGCGGGCGCCCGGTGCTCCCTGGTAGCGGCGGCGCCAGTGGGCGATCAGGTCGCTGATCGCCCGGAAGTCGGCGTTGATAGTCAGCTCATGCCGGGCGCGGTGGTAGCGGGCGGCCTGGTCTTCGAGATCGCCTGGCGCGCGGGTGCCGTCGCGCGCCGAGATCCACGCCACGTCGGGCAGGTCCATGATCTCGTCGGCGCGGTCCTCGTTGTCCCGGACCTCGGTGAGCGGCTTGCCGCTCACCAGGTCGTGTCCAGGTTCGGCATCTGTGGTTGTGCTCTGTGTATCGGTGGCCGGCTGCCTGTCGGGCGCAGCAGGCTTCGGAAGGGGGGTGCGGGCCAGCGAGTGGTCGCGGTCGCCGGTCGCCGGCTGTGTCGGTGATCGGCGCGGCGGCTGTGCGGGGCGGTAGCGGCTCAGGCGGTAGAGCGGAAGGATTGACGCGACGCGGCTACGGATCGCGTCTTGCCGCGGGATGCCGTCGACGCTGGCGATGCGTTCTTGGAGTCGTAGGATCTCTTGTGGCATCGCGGCGGCAAACTCTTCACCCCAGCGAGACCAGGGCAGCGACTCGTGGTCGAGCAGCAGCAGCGTGCGGGCGGTGTTCGCCTCGAGCGCGACCGGCCTGGACCTGGGGCTCGAGGTGCAGCACGACCCGCTCGTAGCCGAAGCGGATGCCGAAGTCCTGAAGGCGCCCGTACCCGCCTCGGGTCTGCGGCAGCACGTCGTAGAGCTCGGCGCCGTACACGGCGGCGGCGTGACCGGTCGAAGCCCACAGCATGGCTTCGCGGCGCCGGCCACGATGATCGTCGTCGAGCACCCACCAGTGCACGATCGCGTCGCTCAGTTCGACGGTGCCTGCATCCTGGGCGCGCTGCTCGACGTGATGGCTCTCGCCGTGAACCTCTCGAAGCTGTCCGGGCTCGCCGCGATCGTGGTGGTCGCGGACGAGCACCTCGACCCGCTCAGGAAGTCGGAGAAATCGGCAGTTGAGGTAGCGGGTGATCCAGTGCTGACGTCCTTCGGTGACGCTCCGGGGCGCCTGCGTTGTGTCGTGGCGCTCGTGCTGGCCGAGCAGCACGACCTGGGTTCCATGAGCCTGCCCGCGTAAGAGCCAGGGCTTGTCGGCTTCGCCGAGCGGCAGCCAGAAGTCGGTGTGGCCGTTCGTCCACCGCTGCGGCTCGAGGCCCCAGCGCCCATCAGGGTGGCGCCTGAAGCACACCAGCGAGCCGTGACCCTGATGCCAGGAGCGGTATTCGAGTCCGTGGGGGTTGCGGGAGCCTGCGGCGACCTTCGCTCCGACACCGAAGTTCCCGGTGCTCGATTGCTCGCGGCCGCTGGCGGCCAGCTGGTTGATGTAGTAGCGCAGCTGATCGGCAGTCATCCCGGTTCCGGTGTCGATCACCGACAGCTTGCGCACCCGACCAGCCGAGGCGTCGAAGCGCTCCCAGTCCAGATCCCACACGACCCGACCGCCGGTGCGATCACCGAGAGCCGCGATCGCGTCCAGGCCGTTGACCGTCAGCTCGCGCAGACCCTGAAGGTCGGTGCACTCGCTGCCGAGGCGCTCCAGCAGGAACGTGGGGTTCGCGACGGCGAGCTCGTGCCAGCCGTCCGGACCAGCCGCGTCGCGGTCGGCAGCGTCGGCACGCTGAGCGGGCTGCTTTGCCATCTCGCAAGGTAGGTACCGGGCAGGCCAGCAAAGGCCCCGCTTCAGTGTGTCGATCGGCTCAGTTTTCCGAGAACGCGTCGGCGTGAGCCGCAGCCCAGCTGCCGTACAGGTCGATGACCGTGGAGGGGGGCGGCCAATCCCCATCGCGCAGCCGTTTGAGTGCTTCGCCGCCACGTCTTCGGGCGTGCGTTCGCGACCAGTCCGTTGATGATGGCGCACGTCCGTAGGCCTCTCGCCATGCGCGCATCGCATCTCGCACCCAGGCGCGCGTTCGTCGTGCCGCGATCGCGCCTGGGTGGCAGCGCTTGCAGTACTCGTACGCGTCGCCCTTGCCGCCACGCGCGGCGGTCGGGGCGCCGCATCCTCGGCACACCCCCTGGTAGCGGCTCTTGACGGCTCGGGCCTTCTCGCCGGTCGGGTCCTAAGCGTTCTAAAAGGCGCTAGCGTCCATCCCGGCGGAGAGGAGCCGCATGTCGGAAGCCCAGAGATGTCGTCGTCGTCCGCGTGAGCGAGCAGGGCGACCGCGAGGACGAGCACTTTCACTCGCCCAAGGTGCAGCTCGAGGGCCAGGCGGTGGAGCGAAGGATCAGGGCAACCGGGTTGTCGACGCCTTCGAGGAGATCGACGTGAGTGGCAAGCTTCCGCTCGCCAGGCGGCCGGGGCTTTTGAGGGCGATCGAGATGGTGGAGGCCGGTCGAGGCCGATCACATCGTCGTTGCGTACTTCGACCGGTTGGTGCGCTCACTGAAGGTGCAGCTCGAGGTGATCGAGCGTGTCGAGCGGGCGGCCGGCGAGATCTACGCGATCGACCATGGCAGGCTGACCAACGGTACGGCGGCGACGCGGATGAGCAATAACATGATGGGTGCGGCGTTCCAGTACTTACGCCGAGGTGACCGGCGAGAAGGTCGCGGCCGCCCAGGAGCGGGTGGTGGCGCGCGGTGTGCTGCCCAACTCGAGGATCTCGCCCGGCTATGTGCGCGGCGAGGACGGCGTGCTGGTCGTGGAGCGTCCCAAGGCCCGGGTCGTCGTTGAGGCGTTCAAGCGTCGTGACGGCGGTGCCTCGTTGGTGGAGATTCAGGTGTTGCTGGCCGAGCATGGGATCGAGCGCTCGATCTCCGGGGTGGCGTCGATGCTGCGCTCGCGGATGTACCTCGGCGAGATCCACTTCGGCGAGCTGCACAACCTGAGCGCCCACGAGCCGATCATCAAGGATCGCGCCCTGTTCGAGCGCGTGCAGCGGCGGACGGTCTCGCGCGGGCGCCAAGCCAAGTCCGAGCGGCTGCTGGCGCGTCTCGGTGTGCTGCGCTGCGGGACGTGCGGGTCGCGGATGGTGATCAACAGCTACAGCGGCAACTACCGCTGCGGCGACACGAGCGCGAAGCGGTGCCAGCGACGAGCGGCGGTCAAAGCCGATCGCGTCGAGGCGATGGTGCTGGACGCGGTCCGGGCGTACGCGGCCACGGCCGACGCGCACGGACGCGCGTCGCGCAAGCAGCAGATCCGCGAGTCGGACGAGGCGATCGAACGCGCCAACGCGGATCTCGATAACACGATCCGGCAGCTCGGCGAGCTTGGATTGTTGGGCCGGTCCGCGAGCCAGGAGACCTTGGACAAGCTGACGAAGACCCTCGATGACGCGCACACCGTCCGGGCTCGACTCGGCGATCGGGGCGAGAGCAATGTCATCGGTCCCGACGACATCGACAAGCTGCGTGAACCCGCGAAGCGGTTAGCGGCTTGGCGACGGCTGATCACCGACACCGTCCAGTCGGTCACGGTCGCGCCGGCGATGACGGCGGATGGGCGCCCCAGTCGCCTCTGGGACCCTCGCCGGATCGACATCAGGTTCCTGGGACAGCACCCATAAGAAAGCCGCCAGCAGAGCCCTTCTTGGCAGCGGCACCTCGCGGGTCGAGCACGCAGACGGCGGACTCGGCCACGACGACCCCATTCCACCGAAAGCGGGAAGTACGATGCTCGTGCCTCGAAGGGCGATAAAGTAGCCACGTCAGGTCGTCGAACATCCTGACCCCGTTGTCCGATTCCGGCAGCGCTCGTCCCCAGGATCGCCCGCCAACGTCGTGGCTCCTCCGCACCAAATGCAGCAGCGTCGTCTCCTTCGTCGAAGACCTCGCGGCGATCACAGGTGTTAGCACCGGCGCGTGCCACTGCGGCACGATTCGGTCGTGCACCGCTTGGAGCCTTCGTCGCGGCCTGTCACAGCACCCGACTCCATGGGCTGACGCGCGTGGTCTGTGCCAGGCGATGTCTGGGCTCTTGGCAGTGATCCGCAGGCGGGATTGGCTTGTGCCGGGAGGCGTGATCGTCGCGTGGGCCGATGATGTGCTCGGGCGAATGTCTGTGCGGGGACGGGCGGCGGGTGGCGCGCCGAGGGGTCGTGCGGGGTGTTAGGTGATCGTGATCGTTTCCTGGCGGTTGCTCCAGTGTCCGTGAGCGCGGTGGCGTAGGGTGAGGGTGTAGCGCCCTGGGGGTAGTGGTCTGAGCGGCTTGATCAGTAGCTGGCGGCGACCGTCGCCGGTGGCGATGCTTGCGCCGGATGCGTACACGGTGTGTCCGCGGGTGGTCGTTGCGGTGTCGCTCGCGCCGGAGGTCGTGAACTTGACGGTGCCTGACACCAGCCGGCCGGTGCATTTCAGGACGTTGCGGCGACGGCCCTTGATCTTCTTGGTCGTGGTCTTGCACGTGATCAGCTCGACCTTGCCGGGCCGGGCGCGAAGCAAATGCGGGGCGCAGCGGACCCCGACATGGCTCGGGCCGGCCTCGAGGCTGAGACCGTAGATGCCGGCGCACATGGAGCGGTGGCCAAGTTTCGGGGGCCGTCGGATGCGCCCGCTGTCAGCGTGACTCGCGTCACTTACTGGCCCCTCAAGATGGGAGGGCAGCGAGACCTTGCGGCCCCGCTGCCCCCGGTTTGTCGTCGATCGACCGCCTATGGCGCCACGGCAGCGACGTAGTAGGGCGGCAGCGGGACCCACGGCCCCTGCTGCTCGATCGTCGTCGATGCGAGCTTGCCGGGCAGCAGGCCCTTCGACGCGAGCGCCTTGACCATGAGCGGGATTGCGTCCACGGTCACCTGCTGGGCGTCGTGCATCAGGATGATGCCGCCGGCCGGCACCTGCTCGGCGTTGGCTGCTACGGCCGCTGCCGTGCCCCACTTGCCCGTGAGACAGGTAGAGTCGCTGGACGTGCACCAGTCCAGCGAGTCCGTCGACCATGCCGTGATCGGCATCGCCGCGGCGGGCGGGTTGGAACCCGCGGGCGCGACCTTCACGAGGTCAGTCGCCACCGCACTCAGCAACGCCGGCGTGTTGGCGATGTTGTTCAGTGCCGGCTGACCCGCATACGTGTAGGGACCATAGTCACCGAACGGCGGACGGAAGAACGCCGGCCAAACTCCTGTTGCTTGGTGAATCATCAGCGCGGTGTCCTCGATCTCGAACTGCGGGCACACCCCACTCGTGACCACCGGCCTTCCATTGATGACTACCGTGTAGGTATGGAATACGGGGGTCGTTGTCGCCGTCTCCTGCGTGGGGCAAGAGAGCGTGTCGTAGGGGTTGACCGTATCGGTGGAGTCGCCGACGTTGAGGTGGTCCCACGTGTGATCGCCGACCACGAACCCTGCGTTGACTTCCTGCTGCGCCAGCGCCGGCTCGTCACTGACGTTCCCGCCGACGAGCATGAATGTGGCAGGGATGTGCGACGGCTGGCCAGTCGGGCCGGCGATCAGCCCGGGTAGCGACTGGTTCTGCAACGCTGCAACTACTCGTGCAGTGTAGGTCGGGACGGGACCGTCGTCGAACGTTAGGCCGTAGTAGCCGCTGGCCGCCACCTTATAGGTGTAGGTGGTGGACAGCTTGGCGCCCGTGTTGTCGGTGGCGGTCACGATCACGGTGTGAGTGACGCCGGCCACGTCGGTTGGCAGGGCGATGGACGCCGGCGTCTGCACGGCTGTGCCGTCCAGCGTCGCCGTGAGCGTGCACGAGAGGCCGGTAGCGTCTGTGCAGGAGACGACTCCTGTCTGAGCTGTCGTGCTCCACGTGTAGCTTGCCGCGAGAGGTTGACCGCCGACCGTCAGCGCCACTTGCAGGTTAGAAGCCGGTAGAACGACGGTGATCGGCTGCTGCACTTGCGGCGCCGGGCTGTAGGTGCCGTTGCCGGCCTGGTTGGCGTCGAGCACGCACGCGCCAGCACCAGTGAAGGTGACGAGCGCGCCGCTCACTGAGCAGGCTCCTCCGGTACTACTGGAGTCGATCGAGAACGTGACCGGTAGGTTGGACGTAGCGCTCGCGGTGACTGTGTACGGCGTCGCCCCAGTCGTCGGGTTGGTCGGAGCTGTGGACGTGAACTTGATCGTCTGGCCTTGAAGGTTGACGGTCAGCGATTGCTGCACCTGCGGCGCCGGGCGTATAGCCGCCGTTGCCGGCCTGATTGGCGTCGATCACGCACGCGCCGCCGCCAGTGAAGCTGACGGTTGCGCCATTCAGGGAGCAGGCCCCCGCCTTGCTGCTTGAGTCGATGGACAGGCTCACCGGCAGGCCGGACGAAGCGGTTGCAACGACCGTGTAGCTGCCTCCGACGACCGGGTCTGTCGTCGAAGTGATCGCGATTGTCTGAACCGCCTTGGCGATCTTCACGCTCTGCGAGACTTCAGGTGCGGCGGTGTATTTCCCGTCGCCCGCCTGATTGGCGTCGATCTTGCACGTCCCGGCCGTCAGGAACTTGACCGTCGCACCGGAGATCGAGCACACCCCGTCGGTAGTGGCGGGGTCAATGCTGAACACAACCGGGTTGCCAGAGGCACCACCGGTCGCAACAACCATGTAGCTGTCTCCAGCTGTCGGGCTAGCCGGCAGCGCGGAGGTGATTGTAATCGTCTGGCTTTGAAGATTGACGGTCAGCGATTGCTGCACCTGCGGCGCCGGGTCGTAACTGCCGTTGCCGGCCTGATTGGCGTCGATCACGCACGCGCCGCCGCCAGTGAAGCTGACGGCTGCGCCATTCAGCGAACAGGCCCCCGCCTTGCTGCTTGAGTCGATGGCCAGGCTCACCGGCAGGCCGGACGAAGCGGTTGCAACGACCGTGTAGCTGCCTCCGACGACCGGGTCTGTCGTCGAAGTGATCGCGACTGTCTGAAGCGCCTTGGCGATCTTCACGCTCTGCGAGACTTCAGGTGCGGCGGTGTAGTTGGCGTTGCCCGCCTGATTGGCGTCGATCTTGCACGTCCCGGCCGTCAGGAACTTGACCGTCGCACCGGAGATCGAGCACACCCCGTCGGTAGTGGCGGGATCGATGCTGAACACAACCGGGTTGCCAGAGGCACCACCGGTCGCCGCAACCGTGTAGCTGTCTCCAGCCGTCGGGCTAGCCGGGAGTGCTGAGGTAATTGTAATCGTCTGGCGAGCAGGCGGTGTTGGGGTTGTCGGAGTTGTCGGAGTTGTCGGAGTTGGCGGAGTTGTCGGAGTTGGCGGAGTCGTGGGAGTTGGCGGAGTTGTGGGAGTTGTCGGAGTTGGCTTGGGCTTCGGCGGCGTCACCTTGACGAGCGTGAACCAAAGGCTCGCCGGATGGCTGCCATACGCCATCTGCCACGTCCCGTGGACTAGCTTGGAGTGCCAGCTCTTTGCGTTGTGGGGCAGCTTGTTGGGCTGCTTCAGCCACAGGCGTAGGTCGGCGACCGCTGCCTTGCACCCGAGCTTCGGTGTCGCGCGAACGTTAGTCGCCTTATAGTGGCCGACCGTCACGCTGGAGCACGACCGCGTCGTGGTCTTGGCGATGGCGGGCGCCACGAGGAGTGATTGACCTAAGACTGCCGCGGCAGCGTAGATCAAGATGTGCCTGATCATTGTACGTCCTTCCTTAGACGTTGGTTTGTGGTGAATTAGTCTTTGCCCGGTGTTGCGGCCGAGAATTGAGGAGAACTGGAGTGGCTGCTGTGCTACGCCCGAGCAGGAATCATTCGGTTGCGGCACTGTGCCGACGCACTGCTTGTCGCGGGCGAGCGACCAGATGGACAGCCGCCCGAGGCGATGCGCGTATGCGAAGGTGTAGAACGATTGAGCGCTGGACAGCGACCACACCTGACCGGGAGTGTCGGTGTTGCCGACCATGATCGTCGCTCCCAGCTCAGACCAGGAATTGAGACCGAGAGGCTCGACTTGAGCTGCGGTGGCCGTCAGAGCGTTCTCGCTGGCGTTGAGCACCGTCTGGCTGCCGAGCGGCCCGTAGTCGAACGCCATGACGTTCACGCCGGAGACCCTGACGCCGGCCGCCATCATCTGCTTGATGGTGGCGATACCGCTCGGCACGAGACCGGACGGGGACACCGCGAGCGTCAACCAGACGGACAGCGGCTTGCCTGCCGCCGCCTGCGCGTGCTGCAGAGTGGCGATGGCGTGCGCGCGGCGCGCGTTGACGGTCGGATCGAGCGACGTGTCACCCTCGATGTCCAGGTCGATCATGCTCAGGCCGTACCGGCTAACGACAGTTTGGTAGGCGGCTTCGAGCCGGGCCGGGTTAGTGCAGCTCACGGCAAGCTCGGAACCCGCCTCGCCGCCGAAACTCGCGATCACCTGATTGCCGATCGCCTGCGTCTGCTGGATGCGCGAGTTGATCGTGGTGGCCTGCGCGAGCGTCTGCTGGCCGCCCCATGTCGGCGTGCAGCCGTTGCCGAGAATGAAGCCGAGCACGATGTGCCGGCTGGGGAACTGAGGCACGGGGAGCGATGCGTCGGCGTACGGCGCGTACCATGGAGGCGCCCCCGTGGGCGCCGTTGTCACCTTGCTGGTGGAACCGCCGCCGCATCCGAAGATGAAGGCGACTGTGCCGCCAACGACGAGCAGCAGTGCTGCGACGATGACTTTCGTGGGCATGGTGCTGTCTCCTAAATTCGGTTGACTCGTAGGCGGGTGAAAAACGGGAGATTGTTGCTGGCGTGTGCTTTCCAGACGCCGAACCCGATGCCGCCCTGAACGTGGCCGATCGGGAATGTGGCGACTGAGGAACCATCGATCGTGACACTGAGCTGATCAGTGAGCTTCACGACCATGCGATGAGATGTCGCGTCGGGAATGACGCCGCTGTAGATGTGCGCGCCCTCGCGGTTCTGGACGGTGATGCGTGCCGCCGAGATCGTGACGGCATAGCCACCGAGCGTAGTGGAGTAGCCCGACGACGACCGTCGCATCGCCGCCGAACCCCTGCGCGCCGAGATTCGTGACCGTCACGCCGAGCGTGTAGTTCGCCAGCGCGAGGTGCGGTCTGGATAGTAGTAGGCAGCTCGCCAACCTTGGCCCTGTCCAGGGAGCGACGGCTCGTCCGGACGTAAGCGGGCGCAGCACGAGCACGTCATTGCTGTCGGTGGTGATCATGGCGCCGCTGTCGAGCGTCCACCCAGCGGTAGGCATGAGCCGGAGCGACGGCGGGAGCGGCGTCGGCGGGAGCGGCGACGGCGGGACTGGAGGTTCCGGTAGCGCGCCGACGAGTATCAGCATCTTCACCTGATCTGGCGTCGGCTTGTGACCGGCCAGCGCCCACCCGACGTTTCCCGCGTCCGCCAAGGCGATGAGCGGCTGCGTGGGGTGCCACTTCCCTGCCGTCGTGGCGCGAGCGCTGCGACTGAAGGTTCCGGATGCTCGGATGAACATGCCGATCGGCACGGCGAACACGAGCAGCAGGCCGGTCCTAGCGGCGAACTGAAGTGCGATGCGTCTCACGCCCGTCCCTTCTCGAGCGCTCTACGGGGCCAGCTTCTCTGCTGTCGAACGGGCAACTGCACAACGGTGGCCATCGGCTCCTCTTCAGTGATCGGAATCACGGGAGCCGCAGGCGGCGTCGCGACGCGGGTGCCCCAACTGTTGTCGCGGATGCGTATGATCGCCCAGAAGATCTGAGGCGAAAACGCGATGTAGAAGAACGCGGAGAGTAGGGCGTACTTCCAGATGCCATCGTTGCGCCGGCTTCGGTAGAACAGCGCGTAGCTCGCGTTTAGCAGGTACAAGCAGAGCAGGAAGAACACGGGCGCTGTCGCGCTCTCGATCGGCTGCCAGATGAATTGGTAGGTGAGTACCAGCGGGCTGACGATGCCGGAGACGGTGGCGATGAGGACCGCTGGGAAGGCGATTGGATGCGAGCGCCAGGTGTGGCCAACCAGCACCAAACTCTCGCCGACGAACGACTTTTGCCAGCGCAACTGCTGCTTGAAGAATTTGCAGTACTCGTCCGGTGCGGTGGTCCACGCTTCTGCCTGGCCGTCATAGATGATCTTCCAGCGCCGGAGAATCATGTTGGTCAGCGCGCGATCGTCGCCGTGCTCCCAGCGACGCCCAAACAACGTCTGGCACTCCCACGCGTCGAGCACCGGCATGACGGCAGTCCGTCGGTAGGCGCAGAAGCAGCCGCTCGCGCACGACACGGTGTTGACGACCGACTCGGCTGCCTTGAATAGCTGGAAGTTGACGTAGTAGCTCGCCGCCTGCATGCGGGTGAGGAGGTTCGCGTTTGCGTTGCGGACGTGGGTGATGCCCGAGATCGCTCCGACCTTCGGATCGGCGAACCCCTGTATCAGCTTGCGCACACCTTCTGGAGCGGGCAGGGAGTCCGAATCGACGGACACCAGGAAATCCGCCGTGCTCGCGCGAATGCCCGCCGTGACGGCCGCGCGCTTGCCCTTGTTGCGGCCCAGATCGATGCAGGTCACCCGGCCTCGATGACGGTTCGCGGCATGGTTCATGTGCTGCCAGGTCTCGTCCGTCGAACCGTCATTGACAACGATGACCTCGAGTTTGTCGGTTGGGTAATCGATCGCGCAGCAGGCATCGATCGTGCGTTCGACGGCTATGCCCTCGTTGAACGCGGGCACGATGATCGCGATGCTCGGCTCCAGGCCGGCGTCGCGTGGCGCGCGATACATCGCCGCCAGTACGAAGCGACTGAAGACGTAGACAGCGATCACGATCGTGTAGATGCCGGTGAAGTTGCCTACTCCGGTAGCTCCGAGCTGGCGAGCGATGTGGTTGATGAGCAGGGCGCATAACGCCGTCGTGATGAGCGCCGCCGCCCAGCGGGCGGCGCGACTCAGACGCCGCTGCTGTCGTAGTTGCATGTGTCGTCCTTGACGATGCGCAAGCGGGCCATCTCTCGTTCGATCTGCTCGTCGGCACGCTCCGCGGTCTTCGGTAACGCGAGCACACCGAAACATTGCTTCGCCGGGTGCCTCGCTGTGCCAGGCGAATACACGCAGGCGCACGGCGAGTTCGTAACGTACGTTGCCTGGGCGTAATCGCTGTCCGGACTCCCGCGACCGCTTCCGCGCCCGCCGCCTGGCTCAGATCTCGCAGCGTGGCAATGCCTTCTCGCCGCATTACGCGTCCTCTTGGTGAGGCCACGGCAGTGGAAGCTCCGTCCCCCGCGTCCCTCCAGCAGCCGTTTCATCGCGCACCTAACGCGGGAGCACGTATTGCGTCCACACATCCTGATCACTCACGTTGTTCTCGCCCAACCATTTCGGTCGGGCCCGACCAAGCCTGCGCACCGGAGAGACACGACAGGTGGACATCCAGACGCATGGCTTGCTTTCTCGGGCAAGTCTGGCCTTCGGACCTTGACTCGCCAATGGGCTCTCTCGCCCCTTCTTCGTTCATTCATGAACTGGTGAGTTCCGAGTGCTCCGGCTACCCGCCTCTGACGACAGACCAGGCGGCACGGACGAGGCAATACAGGGTGCCTCGGGGCCGCTGTCGAGCTGTTGCGGCCAGAGTTCATCTAGTGAACGAGAAACGCCCGGATTACCCCCGGAACGGGGCGGCTCACGTGGTACCGTTAACGGTGCATGAGGCATGAACGGATTCAGCCTGGAGGGGTAAGCGCCGCGTACACCGACGGCGAGCCATTGCTGACTGTGCTGCTCGCCGACGATGAGGCCGCGATGCGGACCGGCGTGCGCCGGGCGCTCGAGGCAGATGGTTCCCGCGTCGTTGCCGAGGCATCAAGCGCCGCGGAGGCCCTTGCGGCGGCTGCCGCGCACCGTCCGGACGTCTGCCTGTTGTCGGTGCACCTGCCGGGCGACGGAATCGTTGCGACGCAAATGATCCGCGAAACGCTGCCCGACACGAAGATCGTGATGCTGACCGGATCGGATCGCGATGATGACCTGTTCGCATCGCTGCGCGCCGGGGCCGACGGCTACCTGCTTAAGACGATCCCGGTCAAGCGACTGCCTTACGCGATCCGGGGGGTGGTCAACGGCGAAGCCGCGCTCCCGCGCGAGCTGACTTCACATTTGATCCGGGAGTTCCGCGAGCGTGGGCGAAAGCGATCGCTTCCGCACGAGATCTCGGGGGAACAGGTGGCGCTCACGGCCCGGGAGTTCGAGGTGCTGGCGCACCTTCGAGTGGGCGATCCGACCGCCATGATCGCGCATCGCCTCCAGATCTCCGAGGTGACTGTGCGCCGCCACATCGCGACGACAGTGCAAAAACTCGGCGTGCGCGACCGGCGGGGCGCAGTCGAGTTGCTCGAGCGCGTGGAGCAAGGCGAGTTCGACGAGCGCGCGTCCGCGTAGGTACGGCGGGGCGCGAGCGGCGATGCCGTGTCGATGGCAAGGTGGTGAAGCGTACGTCGGGGTGAGCGTGCCCTGTCTGAACGCGCGATCCCCCGGTCGACCGATTCCCTTGCGACTGCGGGTGCGCGAAGCTGATTGCCATGGACCGGACCAGCGTTGACCCCGGGGACGCGCCTCGCCTGGGCCACGACCGGAGCTGGGTGTCCGATCGCGGCTATGTCGATCGTCGTACGTCTGAGAGGTTGAACGATCTCTGCGCGCGGGCGCTCGAGCTGGACGCCGAGCGGGCGCGGACTTGCCGGCTCGTCGACGAGATCGTCCAGTCGGCCGCGGCTCAGGGGGTCCTCGTCGAGCTGGAGCGACGCCGGATTGACATAACCGCCGAGCTCGAGGCGCTACGGGCGAGAATCGCTGAGGTGCGCAGCGGTGCCGGTACTGGTGTAAGTCAGCCGTAACTGCCTGCGGCGCTCACACGAGCCCACCGCGAACAGCGCGGACCGCAGCCTGGATCCGGTTCTCCACTTGGAGCTTGACGAGAACGCTGGACACGTGGTTCTTGACGGTGTGTGGGCTCAGGAACAGCGTCTCCGCGATTTCGTGGTTGTCCATTCCCCGCGCGAGTAGCTCCAGCACCTGAAACTCGCGCGGGGTCAGGTCGGCGCCGGTGATGCCGGGTTCGATCTCCGCGGGTTCGCGGAGATGCCGCACCAGGTGACTGGCGACGCGCGGCGAGATCATCGATTCTCCACGCGTCACCGCCCGAATACCCTCGATGATCTGATCGATCGGTGCGTCCTTCAGCAGGTAGCCACTTGCTCCTGCCAGGAGCGCGTCTACCACGTAGCTGTCAGCGTCGATGACCGTCAGCACCAGGACGCGTACCAGTGGCGCGGCCGCATTCAAGCGCTGCGTCGCCTCGATCCCGGACATCCCTGGCATGTCCAGATCCATCAGCACGACGTCGGGGTGCAGTTCCAGGACTTGCCGGATGCCATCGGCAGCGAGTCCCGCTGTGCCGACGACGCGGATCCCCCGATCCTCGAGCATATCCACGAGACCGGTCCGGAACAGTTCGTGGTCGTCGATGACGATCACACGCAAAGACTCGCTACCCCGCACCATGCCTTCAGCGTATCGGTCCCCGGGAGGATTGCTTCCGGGGCGATGCCCCGGTCGATCAGGGGATGAACGTCTTTTCGCTCGACATCCCCATTCTCTGGAGCAGTCCTTTGCGCTGTAATCGAGAAACATCACAGAGGGGCACCGGAAGGAGCCGGTCGTGTGCGGAATCATCGGCTACGTCGGGCAACAGCGTTCCCAGAACGTCTTATTCGACGGGCTCAAGCATTTGGAGTATCGGGGTTATGACTCGGCCGGCATCGCATGGCGGGAGAACGGAAAGATCGAACGCGTCCGGGCGGTCGGCAACCTCGACTCGCTGCATGGGGCGCTCGCATCGCACGCCGCTTGGGCGCCACATGTCGCATTGGTGGCTCATAGGCGCCAGCACGAGGGAGCGCTGTCAACCGCGACTGCGGAGCCGGGGATCGGCATCGGGCACACACGTTGGGCGACCCATGGCGGCGTCACCGAGGAGAACGCTCACCCCCATGTCGACGCCGGCGGTTCCGTCTGGATTGTGCTCAACGGCATCATCGAGAACTATCTTGCGCTGCGCGGGCGGCTAGCCGAACGGATGATCGAGTGCAGCTCCGAGACCGACGCCGAAGTCGTCGCACACCTGATCGCGTTCCACTACGAGGGCGACCTAGCGGACGCTGTGCGGCGCTCGATGCCGGAGCTCTCGGGCCACTACGCGTTCGTTGCGATGTGCGAAGACGAGCCCGACACGCTGGTAGGCGTGCGGCACGAGTGTCCTCTCGTCGTCGGGATCGCAGATGGTGAGCAGTTCATCGCATCATCGATCGCGGCGTTCCTCGCACACAGCCGCGAAGTGGTGGCTCTCCGCGACCGAGAGGTCGCTGTGCTGCGCCCGCACGGGGTGACGATCATCGACCGCGATGGCTTCTCGCACCCGCCACAGTCGACCGACATCGACTGGGAGGAGGACCCGATCGAGACGGAAGGCTTCGAAACGTACATGCTCAAGGAGATCCACGAGCAGGGCAGGGCAATCGCGGCGACGCTTTCGCACTGGCACAGGCATGCGGCATCGGACGCGATCGGGTCGCTAATGGACGATCGACGGCGCAAGGTTCGCCGCATCATCATCATCGCCTGCGGGACCTCGTACCACGCCGGGCTGGCAGGGCGAATGGCGATCGAGCGATGGGCCCGGATCCCGGTTGAGGTCGATGTGGCGTCGGAGTTCCGCTACCGCGATCCAATCGTTGACCCGGGCACGCTCGTGCTCGGGATCACCCAGTCGGGCGAGACAGCCGACACGCTCGCGGCGATGCGGCTCGCACGCGAACAGGGTGCGATGGTCGTTGCGGTGACGAACGCTGCCGGCAGCCAAGCCACACGCGAGGCCGATACAGTTCTGCTCACGCGCGCCGGAATCGAGATGGGCGTCGCTGCCACGAAGACCTTCGTCGCACAGGTCGTTTTGCTGTACGCACTCGCGCTGCGGCTAGCGAGAATCACGCGGAAGGTCCCGTCTGCGCGGCTCGCTGAACTCTCTCGCCAGCTTGAGCTGCTGCCAGAGCAGGTCGACACCGTCGTGAACTCCGTCGATGAGGGCGCGCGCGAGCTTGCCCAGCGCTTAATGTGGAGCCCATTCTTCCTGTATCTCGGCCGCCTCGCCGGGCTTCCGGTTGCGCTCGAGGGCGCGCTGAAGCTGAAAGAGATCTCGTATATCCCCACCGACGCGTACGCGGCGGGCGAGATGAAGCACGGGCCGATCGCACTCCTCAGCGCAGAGACGCCCGTCGTATGCGTCGCGACCGAGGAGAGTGTGCTCCCCAAGCTGCTCTCGAACCTCTCAGAGGTCCGAGCTCGAGACGCTCGCGTGCTCGCCGTCGCCACTGAGGGGTTCAAGGAAATTGCCGAGCACGCCGAGGACATCTTCTACATCCCTCGCACCGACCCGCTGCTTCAGGTGCCGCTCGCGGTCGTGCCACTTCAGTTGTTTGCCTACCACCTTGCTCGCGCGCGGGGGTTGAACGTGGATCAGCCACGCAACCTTGCGAAGACGGTGACCGTGGAGTAGGCGAGGATGTGCGGACGGATCGTCGTGTTGGGCGGTGGCCACGGGGTCGCCTCCGTACTGCACGCGCTGCGCGAGGATCCCGTCGAGCTGACGGTCATCGTAACCGTTGCCGATGATGGTGGCTCCTCCGGGGAGTTGCGCCGTCGCTGGGGCGGGCCCGCGGTCGGAGATGTGCGTCGATCGCTGATCGCGTTGGCGGGCGAGGACACCGCGCTGGCTCGTGCATTTGCGCAACCGCTTGCGACTAACGGCCTTGGCAGGCATCCGCTCGGCAACCTCGTGATCCACTCTCTGACCGGAGCGTTCGGAGACATCGAAACGGCGACCGAGTCGCTGCGCGGACGGCTCGGCATCTCCGCCCACGTCCTGCCTGCAAGCGCCGAGCCGGTGTGGCTGCTTGCCGACGGCGGTGACGATCAAGTGATCTTCGGAGAGTCGGCGATCGGCGCGGCACGGATTCCAATCCGTCGGCTTCGTTTCGAACCCGAGTGTCCCAAGAGCCCGGTCGCGGCGCTGCAGGCGATCGACCACGCCGATTGGATTCTGCTTGCTCCTGGCTCACTCTTCACGAGCACTCTGGCGGCGACCGCGCTGCCCGACGTCGCATCGGCCATCGCGCGCACTCGGGCACGGGTGCTCTGGATCTGCAATCTCGAGCCTGAACAGTGCGAGACGGCGGGCATGACGGCTGCCGACCACCTGGCTGCGGTGCGGAGCCACGGCGTGCGGGTCGATGCCGTCCTCTACGACCCCGGTGCGAGTTTGCAGTTCGCAACCGGGCAGCTCGCGCGTGAACAGCTTCCGGCGATTGCGCGGAGGCTCCGCGCCCGCCAGCCTGGCACGCACGACCCGGTGCTGCTCCACGATGCGCTGCACGAGCTGTTTGCCGGCGTGGACATCGCCACGCCGCGACGGGCGTCCGCCCGAGTCACGGGACGAGAACCTCGAGCTCCGTTCCGCCATGGAGGCCGGGTCGCACGGTCATCCGCCCGCCCAGCGTCTTGGCGCGAGCCGTCATCGTCTGCAGGCCGAACCCGTTCTTCGATCGCATAGCGTCGCGAGCAATCCCGCAGCCATCATCGGATACGCGCAGCCTCATTGCGCACCGCCCGCGGTCGAGCGTCACGTCGATGCGATGGGCGCCTCCATGCGCCGCAGCGTTGACGATCGCTTCCCGCGCGATCCGGACGATCTCATCGCGGCGAAAGGACTGGAGCTCCCCTGCGGGCGACTGCTCAGCGCCTTCATCGACGTTCACGTTCACGATCACGGTGAAGCGGGCCGCGAGTTCATCCGCCACCTGACGCAGTGCTGCCTCCGGGTCGGTGCGCCGGACGCGGAGAGATCGACGATCGTTCCACGTGAGGCGGCCAGCGCACGCTGCGCCGCGAGCATGAGCACGTGATCAGGATCCGATCCATTCAGCCGTTGGGCACGCAGCTTGATCGTGGCCAGATCCTGGGCAAGGCCGTCGTGCAGGTCCCGTGCGATCCGCTGCCGTTCTGCGATCACCGCAGCCAGCGCTTCATCTCGGCGCGTTCTCGCGGATGCGAGGAGTGTGGCCGTCAGAATCATCGTGAAGGCGATCAGTCGCAATACCGCGGCCGGAGTGACCCAGCTGGCGGCGGCTGCTGGCATCGATATCGATTCGACCCCTGCGGCGGCGATCAGGAACGTTGCCCCTGCGAGCAGCCAAGCGTCGGTTCGAACTCTGCGTCGAGCGCCGCCGGCGAACGCGATCCCGGCGACAACCAGGATGCCACTCGATGCGATGACGGCCGCGAGCACGAAAGGATCGGGCGCGTGTGCCTCGGTCATCGCTGCGTCCACGGTGCCCACCAGTGGGCCTGCTCCAGTGATCAGGTCGAGCAGCTCCGCCACAGTGAACGTGGTGACGGCGGCGACGCCGGCCAGCGCAACCATCCGGCGCACGCGTTCTGCGACCGTCTTGCGAGGCGCGAGCGCCGCTGCCACAAACGCAGCCGCGACCAACGTCTGCAACGCCAGCCGAGCGCTCGTTCCAGCTACGGCCCTGTGAACCCCGGCGAGCGCAGGTGCGGCAGCGAACGCGAAATCGATCACGCAGGCCGCAGCTACCGCGGCCAGCAGGAGCAGGTCACGCAGCTGATGACTGACCCTGAACCGGCGGACGAGCAGGGCGACGCATGCGAACGCAAGCGCCGTGATCGCGGTCTCGATCCCGGCGCTAGCTTCGGAGCGGTCGAGATAGACAGGCTTAAGGAGCGCGATGATGGCAACGGGTGCTGACAGGACGGCCAGCGTCAGCCCGGCGGTCTGCGCACGCGGTGCGTTCAGGCGCGGTTCATCGGTCGGTACTGGGCGCAACGCCCTCATTTCTGCCCCAAGAATCACCGAGACCGCGCTCCGCCGGCCTCAACGGAATCGTTCCGCTTGCTCTACATAGCTCGTCAAACTGCTTGAATCTTCGTGAATCCTAACAGAACTGCACGGATCCCGCATCCGCAGGATGCCCTGAGTCAGCTCCGCATGAAACACGTAATCGCTCCCGGTCGAAGCAGCGCAGGCCAGGCTAGTGCTGAGCAGGCTCCGGGCGAAGACGAACAGACCGCTTACTGGATCCCGGTGATCGCCCACGGCCTGACCGACCTCTGATCCTGCGGTCAGCCCCGACGGCCCTGATCGAGCGCTTCGCCATCCGCGACCGACGGATCCACATCAGGCCGGACATAGATCCGGGCAAAGACCGCGGGCACATCGCGATGCCCTCCTGGTCGTGAGCGACCCCTGCGAACGATCTCTTGCCGCAGTTGCCGCGCTCGCTCGGCAACGCCCCGCAGCATTTCGCCGGGCTCCGGCGCAGCGGTCAGCTCGGCGAACTCCTGATCCTTCGGAATCCTCCGATGCCGTGCGGCGATCGCTCGCCCCCGGAGCGGATCGTAATTACCCGGATCTTGTCCGCACGTGCCTTCGCGCGAATCTCGGCCGGCCACTGCTCCGGATCGACGCCCTCAGGCGAGCTGACGTCCCCACGACACAGGAGCTCCGCATCGTCGCCGCCCGGTCGCTCAAGGTAGTCCTCGGCGATCCGCCGAAACCGCTCGTCATGCCCGGGCGTCACGCCGCGCCTTGCTAATCACCGGCCGCCAGAACTTCGACTGGCGCGACACGTGCCGCGTGTGCGTCAACCACCTGCTGCACCCGTCGTTCCTCGTGAACAAGCTGTGGGGCTACTTCGTCGGCGAGGCGCCGGCCGCGAGCACGCGCCGCGCGCTCGAGCGGGCCTGCACGAGCGGCGGCTTCGAGGTCCGTCCGCTGGACAAGGCGATCCTCCGTCATCTCTCATTCTACGACGGGCCGCGGATGGTCATCCGCTACGCGACGGCGCCGAGGGTGCTGAACCCCGACGCGACGCACTATCCGACGAGCGAGGGCGCGGCCAAGGCGGTGAGCCGCGCGCTGGCCTACTGGGGCGATCCGGAGATCTCCGCGCCGACGCGCCGGAGCCTGCTCGCCTTCAGCCGTCGCGCGCAGCATGGCATCACGGCGGATTGGGAGCGCGTCACCTACCGGATCCTGCGTCAGAACGCGCTTCGCGCGCTGATCCCGACGACACCGGACTGGCAGACCTGCTGATGGCCGGCGCGCCACGCACGTGCTGCGACGGGTTCACCCGCGCCGAGGCGATCCGCAGCGCCGCGGCCGCGGGAGGTCCCGCCTCCGCGCGCGAATGGGACCCGCGGATGCCGGTTCCGGCCGGCGCGGGCGTCGACCGCAGGCGCTTCCTGCTCGGCGCAGGCGGCGGACCGCTGTCCGTGTACGGCGCCGGGCGGCTCGGTCTGACGAGCCGGGTGCTCGGCGACGGAGTCGCACAGGCGGCGGCGCTGGGGCCCGCGCCGGTGCTCGTGTCGGTGTTCCTCGCCGGCGGGATCGACTCGCTGTCGATGCTGGCGCCGGTCGCCGATCCCCTTGTACCGCAAGCTTCGGCCGACGCTCGCGGTCTCGCCCTCGACGTCACTGCCGTTCGCCGAGGGTCCGCGTCTGCGCTGGCATCCGTCGGCGGCGTCGTTCGCACGGCTCCACGACGCCGGCAAGCTGACCGTCTTCCCGGGGATCGACTACACGAGCCCAGACATGTCGCACTTCACCTCGCAGGCACTACTGGGAGGTCGGGGCGACCGAGACACGGCTGACGACCGGATGGATGGGTCGCTACCTCGACATCGTCGGCTCGTCGACGAACCCGCTCCAGGGGCTGTCGATGGACGGGCAGATGAATCCGACGCTCGCGACCTCGCGCAACCCGGTCGCCGCGATCGACAAGCCCGAGGACTTCTCGCTCTGGCTCGACGGCGTCTGGGGCGACGTCTTCACCTGGACGCTCGACTCGGCGTCTGCGCTCGGGCAGGCGCAGCAGCACGCACGCGATCCGGCGATCGCGCAGGTGGCGCAGGCGGCCGCCGAGGTCGGGACCGTCCGCCGGGCGCTCGCGCCGCTGCACGACTCAGGCGGCAACCCGGCGTACACGAGTCCCGTGCCGTATCCGAAGTCGCCCGACTCCGACTTCCCTCAACGCCTGGCCGGGCTTGCGGCGATGCTCGCCCGCGGGCTGCCGCTCCGGTGCGTCGCGCTGACCTCCGACACGCAATTCGACACACACTCCGCCCAGACGACGACGTTCGATTCCGGCCTGTCGCTGATCGCCGACTCGATGCTCGCGTTCCAGTCCGACATCGAGGCGCGCGGTCTCGCCGACAGGGTGCTCGTGCACGTGTGGTCGGAGTTCGGCCGTCGCGCGCAGGAGAACGGCTCGAAGGGGACCGATCACGGCGCCGCGGGCGCGTCGATGCTGATCGGCGCGCGCGTCAAGGGGACGATGATCGGCGAGTGGCCGGGCCTCACACGGCTGGACGCGAACGGCAACCTCCGCGAGAACGTCGACTTCCGGCGGCGTGTGCTGCTCGCTGCTCGAGCAGTGGCTCGGCACCGACGCGGGAGCCGTGATCCCCGGCGCGCGCCGCTTCCCTCGCTACGGGCTGCTCCGATGAGCCCGCGGCGGCTGACGACGCTCGCGCTGGCGAGCGCGTGCCTGACCGCCGCCGCCGTTCTGAGCGGCGGCCCACGCACGAGCGCTGCCGCGAGCCGGCCCGCCGCCGCGGCGAGCCGGGCGCCGGCGCGGATGCTCGTCTACGCCCAGGAATGGTCGCTGTGGCCCTCGCGCGCGTCGCTGCCCGCCGGTCAGGGGATGATCGTCCAGCTGTGGAATCGCGGCCAGGACGCCCACGATCTCCGGATCCGCCGGCTCGACGCGTACGGGCACATGGTCGGGCGCGCGCAACGGCTCGCGCTGACGCAGTCGGGGAGGCTGGGTCAGGCAAGCTGGCGCCTCGGCACCGGGCGCTACGAGCTGTACTGCTCGATGCCAGGACATCTGGGGCTCGGCATGCACGCCAGGCTGCGCGTGCGCTGAGGCGTTAGGCTCCCGGGCGTGGCCGTCCTGCCGGATTCCGTTCGCGCGCTGATCGAAGCGGGCCCGCTCGCGCACCTCGTGACGATCGAGCCGAGCGGCCGCCCGCAGGTGTCAATCGTGTGGGTCGGGCTCGACGGCGACCTCGTCGCCGGACACCTGCCCGAGCACCGCAAGGTCAAGAACATGCGACGGGATCCGCGGGTCGCGCTGTCGATCGAGGCCGGTACCCGCAACGCGATCGGCCTCGACGAGTACGTGGTGATCCACGGCCGCGCGAGAATCACCGAGGGGGGCGCACCGGAACTGCTCCAACGCCTCGCCCATGTCTATCTCGGTCCCGACGTGAAGTTCCCGCCGATGGACAGCCCGCCGCCCGGCTACATCACGCACATCGCCGTCGAGCGGATCGGCGGCGTCGGCCCCTGGGCCGGCTGAGGCTGAGTCCGCCCGAAGTCAGCCGAGACCTCCCTTGGTCGGGCCGGCCGACGCCACGCCCCGCGCGAGCAGGCTCGCGGCCGCGATCACGACGACCGAGACGGCGAGCGCGATCCGCAGCCCGCGGGCGAATGAACCGGTCGCGATCAGCGACCCGAACAGCGCCACGCCGATCACGCTTCCGGTCTGGCGCATGCTGTTGAGCGTGCTCGAGGCCAAACCCGAGCGGCTGCGATCGACGCTGCCGAGCAGCGCCGCGGTCATCGGCGGCACGGTCAGGCCGATTCCGGCGCCGAGCGCCACCATCTGCGCGACGATCGACGCGTACGTGCTGTGGGCGTCCGCGCCGAGCAGACCCGCACACGCACATGCCATCAGGAACACGCCGGCCCGATCAGCCTGCGCGGCTCGACCCGTCGCGCAAGCCTGGCGGACACGACGTTCGCGCCGCCGATCGCCCCCGACATCGGCAGGAACGCAAGCCCTGTGCTCAGCGCCGAGAGTCCCTGCTCGCGCTGGAGCAGCAGGCTGAAGACGAACAGCAGCCCGTAGAAGCAGATGTTGATCAGCAGCCCGATCAGCGTGGTGGCTCGAAACGTCCGATCCCCGAACAGCGCCCGCGGCAGCATCGGCGCGCGCGCACGCGCTTCGGCGAGCACGAACGACGCGGCAGCGAGCACGAACACCGCCCAGCCGACCAGCGAGACGGCGCTCGTCCAGCCGAGCTCACCACCCTCGATCGTCGCCGTCGCGAGCGCGCCGAGGGCGAGGACCGCCGACAGCTGACCGGGCAGGTCGAGCGAATGCTCGTGCGCCGGCGTCTCGCGCGCGAAGCGCGCCGTCAGCCACATCCCGACGAGCCCCATCGGGAGGTTGATGAAGAAGATGCTGCGCCAGCCAAACGCGGCAATCAACATCCCTCCGATCACGGGGCCGGCGGCGAGAGCGGTGCTCGCCCCCGCCGCCCACGAGCCGACTGCACGCGCGCGCTCGTGCGGATCGTGGTACTCGTGACTGAGCAGTGCGAGCGAGCACGCCGCAAGCGTCGCCGCGCCGATCCCCTGGACGGCGCGGGCGGGCACGAGCGTCGTCACGTCCGGCGCGAGGGCGCAGCTGGCCGAGGCCTTCGTGAAGATCGCGAATCCTGCGAGAAACAGCCGCTTGGCGCCGAACCGGTCACCGAGCGCACCGGCGGTCAGGATCAGCGCCGCGAACGCCAGCGTGTACGCGCTCACGACCCATTGCATCGCGCTGACACCCGCGTGCAACCCCGATCCGATCTGCTTGACAGCAACGTTGACGACCGTCACGTCGAGCTGGACGACCGCGAAGCCGAGGCTCAGCGCCAGCAGCGCCAGCCGCTTCGCGGCCGTCGCCGAGGTCCGTCGATCGCTCACATCCGACAGGACCATACTCACACCGTACGCGATCGATTGCTCAATCTCCGTTGAACTGAAGCGGCGCTACGATCCTCGCCATGCTCGCCGACGCAGACCTCGCCACGATCGCCTCGCTGATCCGATCACGATTCCTACTGGGGGAAGCAGCCGCCGCTCGCGGGCGCCTCGGGCGAAATGGTACGCGGTGGCCTAGCTCGGCGACCGGACTGTCAGAGCGGGGGTCGCGATGCCCTGGGAGCGCTCGCACGAGTTACGGGTCAGGCGATCCGTGTCAGCGTTGGCGTCCGTGCCGCGCCCTAGCGAAGTCCAGACGCTTGGCGCGTTAGCTTTCTCATGTGGGTGACAGACCCGCCCACTTCTTCTCCATCGTCGTGTTTGGACGGCGGTTCAGCGTTCCCTTTTCGCGGCTCGATCTGGGGTGGTCGACGCTGACCCAAGAGCGGATCTGCGGACCTCTACTCGCCCTGGAGTGCCCCCGGACGTTCCTATAGATGTCAAGTGCGGGTTCGGTTGATTCCGAAGCCGGGGGTGCCGCACATGATGGTGGTCGAGACGACCGGTCGCGGCTGCGCGGTGTCGGCGAGGTCGTCGCGGAGGGAGTTGAAGACCTCGCGGGCGATGTAGCGTTTGAGGCAGCGCATGATTTCGCGTTGGGTCTTGCCTTCGGCGGTGCGGCGTTTGACGTAGGCGCGGGTTCGGTCGCAGTAGCGCAGCCGGCAGACCGCGATGTGGTGGAGCGCTCGGTTGGCTTGGCGGTCGCCGCCGTAGTTGAGGCGGTGGCGGGTGGTCTTGCCGGAGGACGCGGGGATCGGGCTGGCGCCGCAGAGCATCGAGAATGAGCTCTCGCTGCGGAGTCGTTCGATGTTCTGTCCGGCGGTGACGAGCAGCTGGCCGGCGTGGCCGGTCGAGATGCCGAGCAGCTGGACGGTGCGCGGCGCTGCGGTCGCGACGAGCTGCTCGAGTTGCCGGTCGAGCGCCGCGATCTCCCGATCGAGTGCTTCGATCCGTTGAGCGGTCGATCGCAACGCGAACTTCGCCGCTTGCGACGGGGAGCGGAGCTCCCGGCCTGACGGGCGGAATCGAGCGCAGACGGTGACCTTGCCGCGGAGCGTCTTGCGAGAGGAGAGTTGATCTCGGATCTCGTGCGGGGCGGTGATGATGAGGTCTCGGACCTGGAGCAGCGCGGCGCTGCGGGACTTCACGGCGCTGTTGCGCGCGACCCGCAGCAGCCGGATCGACTCGACGATCCCGTCGGTCCGTTTCGGGACCGCTCTGGCCTTGCCGGCCTGGAACAGGCGGGCGGCCATCTCCGCATCGATCGGGTCGCTCTTGCCGACGCGCCGGCGGGTGTGCGCGTGCGGCTGGTTGACCTCGACGACCCTGACGTCGTGCTCGCGCAGGTAGCGCACGAGCGCCGCGGCATACGAGCCGGTCGACTCAACCGCGACGACGTCGATCTGTCCGTGGCTGCTCAGCCAGTCGAGCAACTGGCGGTAGCCCGACGTGGTCGTCGGGAAGCTCTCCGTCGAGAGCAGCGCCCCGCGCTGGTCGAGCGCGGCCGCGTGAGCGCGCCGGGACATGATGGGTGTCCGCGTGTGCGTCGACCCCGCCAACTACCAGCGTGTTCTCCTGCGTCATGCTGTGCATGCCGTCCTCTCTGTCCGGGAGGGCGGCCTGGTCGGGAAGGGCGGACAGAACAGTGACGAGGCACTCTGAACAGGTTCCTATGAGGTCACGCCGCCCGACCCGACCGCCCCGAATGGGCGATCGGCGGCGCCGACCTGAGGTCGACACGTCCCGGCAAGACACAACAGCGGTCAGTTTCGCGGTAGGTCAGACCTCAGGCCATAACGCCTGATCTCATCTTCACTGTTTCGAGGACACCTGAGGGCTTTGGTCGAAAGACTGGGCCAGGAGGTGAGAAGTGCCTCGAACCAGACCGCCGTATAGCGAGGAGTTCAAGCGTGAGACGATCGAGCTCGTACGCATCTCGAGCAAGTCGCAGAGGCAGATCGCGGAGGATCTCGGGATCTCCGATGTGACGTTGCGTAACTGGGTCTAACCCAGAATTCCGGGTTAGACCCATTATCTGGACTTCCGGATTATCTGGACCTGCGTGGTGCGGGTGATGTCCGTTGCCGGCCGGGGCTTGTGGCGAGTTCGGATAATCAGAGCGTGTCGAGGAAGGCCATGAGTGCGTCGGAGGGCTTGTAGCGGCCGGGCTTGATCGTGCTTGGTTTGGTCCGTGCGAGTGCGCGTTCTTTGATGGTGAGGTCCGCGTGCAGATAGATGTGGGTTGTCTCGACCGATTCGTGGCCGAGCCACAGGGCGATGACGGCGGTGTCAACACCGGCGTGCAGCAGGCGCATCGCGGCGGTGTGCCGCAGCACGTGTGGGGTGACGTTCTTGCCGTGCAGGGTCGGACAGGCGTGCGCGGCGGTGATCGCGTGTTTAGCGAGTCGGCGTGCCACGGCATCGCGGGTCAACGGTTTGCCGCGGCTCGTTGGGAACAGCGGATCGGCCGGCTAGCCCGCCGCGTTCGGCAAGCCAGCTGCGTAGCACCGCTGCTGTGGGCTTGGTGAGTGGGGTGATGCGCTGTTTGCGTCCTTTTCCGTGGCAGGCGATGTGCGCGACGCCGCTGAGGTGTGTGTCGCCACATGTGAGGCCGGTCAGCTCCGAGACGCGGAGTCCGGTCTCGATCGCGAGGGCGAGCATCGCTCGGTCGCGTCGTCCGATCCAGGTTCGCTGGTCAGGCGCGTTGAGTAGCGCGTTGATCTCGTTGTCGGTGAGGTGGGTGATGAGTGTTCGGTCGTGGCGTTTGGTTGGGATCGCGAGCACCCGTGCGATCAGCGCGGCGTGCTCGGGATGACGGAGGCTGGCGAAGCTGTAGAGCGATCGGATCGCGGCCAGGCGCGCGTTGCGGGTGCCGACGGTGTTCTGCACGGTCGTGCTCGAGGTGCTCCAGGAACGCGGTGATCAGGTCGGCGTCCAGCTGGCCGAGGTCGAGCTGGGCGGCGGGCGTGCGTAGACCGGTCTTGCGCGAACTCGAGCAGCATCCGCATGGTGTTGCGGTAGGAGGCGATGGTGTGTGGGCTGGCGCGCCTTTGAGCGATCAGCCGGTCGATGAAGAACGCTTGCAGGGTCGGTGCGAGAGCGCTCATCGCGATGCCTCCGTGAGATGGGATTCGAGCCGTGCGGCGGCGAGCGCGAGGAGCTCGGGGGCGGCGGACAGGTACCAATAGCTCGCGGCTGGATCGGCATGCCCGAGGTAGGTGGCCAGTTGCGCGAGGCGTGCGGCGGGATCGCCGCCGGCCCGGTAGCTGTCCAGCATGGTGTGAACGGCAAAGCTGTGGCGGGCGTCGTGCAGCCGCGGCGGCCGCGATCCGGGCCGGGCTCTCAGCCCGGCTTGCCTGCGTAGCTGGCGGAACTGTCGCTCGACGTTGTGGCGGTCGAGTCGTTTGCCGGTCGCGGTGATCAGCAGCGCGGGCGTGTCCACGCGCGGGCGTAGCTGATCGCGTCGGCGCAGGTAGCCGCGCAGCGCCTGGATCGTCGTCGGGTGCAGCGGAAGCTGACGGGATTTCCCGAACTTGCTGTTGCGCACAACCAGGCGCGCGTGCTCGAGATCAAGATCGCTGCGGTCAAGCCGGATCGCCTCGCCGATCCGCATGCCCGTGACCGCCAACAGCCCGAGCAGCGTCTGCATGGTTGTGGCGCTGAGCCGGGGGCGCCAGCGCTCGGCCGCTGTCATCAGCGCGACGATGTCCTGCCTCGGAGTAGATGTATGGGGTCGGGCGTCGCCCGCCAGCGGCGGCGGGCAGCACGCCGGTTGGTGGCAGCTCCGCCCTCGGGTCGATCGTCTGCAGATGGCGCGCGAACCCGCGGACCGCGGTGAGACGCACTCCCCACCAGACGGGATTCGCGGCGCTCGGCAGCGTTGCCCAGCGCACAGCATGCTCGGTGGTGATCGTGTCGGCCCCGACCGATTCCAGGTAGTCGAGAAACTGGGGCAGCAACCGGCCGGCGTTCTCCATCTTGAACCCGAGCGCGCGACGAATCCGCAGGTAGTCCTCGGCCGCCTGACGCAACGCGGTCATGACCAGCTCCCCTCAACCGGCCACGGGCGGGCGAGCTGCCGCAGCGCCCGCTCGTCCACCTTGGCATAGACCGCGGTGCTGAGCAGCCGCCGATGCCGCAGGACCTGCCCGACCTCGGGCAGACTCGCGCCCGCACGCAGCAGCTCGGTCGCGGCCGTGTGCCGCAGCCGGTGCGCGCCGACGGACCCAAGCCCGGCGCGCTCCGCCGCGAAGACGACTACGCGGCTGACCGCACGTGAGCCCATCGCGCGATGCGGAGCGAGCGCTCGCACGAACACCGCCCGGCCAAGAGCGCTCGGTGGTCGACCACGGCGCAGATAGCCAGCCAGCGCACCGCCGACATCGACCGGCAAGGGCAAGCGCTCATCCCGGTGTCCCTTGCCATAGATCAAAAGCTCGCCGGCACGCCAGTCGATGTCATCAAGCGTCAGGCCCGCGATCTCGCCGCAGCGCAGGCCGAGCCGTCCCATCAGCACCACGATCGCGAAATCGCGCCGTCCGATCGCGGTGCGCCGGTCGCAGCTCGCCAACAGCCGGCGCAACTCGCCGCTCTCGAGTGGTCTCGGCAACCCGGCCGCGCGCCACGCCCCGACGCCCGGGACCGCACCAGTCAACGACCGCTCCAGCACCCCAACCACATGCAAGAACCCCAACAGCGATCGCAACGCGGTCGCGACCGACCGGATCGACGTGCCCTCCCGGCGCGTGGCCTCCGCCAGCACGAACGCGCTCACATGCGCTGCCGTTACCCGGTGCAGCTCGAGATCGTCGCCACCCCCGAAGCCCTCCACGAACGGACGGATCGCCGTCACATACACTCGAGCGCTCTCGACCGTCAGCACCCGCTCGATGAGCAGATAGCGGCGATAGCACTCCAACAACTCCTCGACGGGCGACAGCGCCGCCGCCGCCGGTACGGGCAGAACACCCAGATCGCGCAGGTAGCCGATCACCGGCTCAAGCGCCCGCCGCGAACGAAACAGGCGCATTCCCCGCGCCCGGCGAGCAGCGATGAACCGCTCCGCCGCCAACTCAGTCAACCCGGCAACACCAACACCCTCGGCGTCCAACCAGCGGCTGAACTGCGCGACAAGCTGCACCTGCAAATGAGCCGACCCCGGCGTGTACCCCTGGCCGCTCAAGAACTCGGCGAACCCCGCCGCGTAGCCCGCCAACGGGCCGCGCACCCGCACCCCCAAGACCGACACCCAATCACCCATCACCAACTCCTTTCTCGATCGACCGAGAAAGGAGACGCCGACTCAGCTCAGGCGCGCAGGATTATCCGAACTCGCGCCATCACCAAACCCCGCAATCGACGGGCACGACGGCCGCGATCGGCATAACCCGGAAGTCCAGATAATGGATTGACCGCGGTGAGCTCGCATCGGTGCGGGTCAGGTGCACGCCCCCGTCGCGATTTTCCGCGCGTGGCGCTCAGTGCCGGTCACGCACACATTGGCTGCGCTCTGATCAGGCGCGCTACGCGCCCACGAGGCCGAGCGGTTCGGACGCCGACGGCAGCGCCATCGCTTCGAATCGGCGCATCCTCGCCTGATCCCGGCTTCCTGCTCGTGCCTCGAAGGGACAGCGCCGCTGCGCATGGCCGCGCTCAGCATCGGGCTGTCGCCGATCGTCCAAACGAGCAATTAGCCGTCGGGCGCGCGTCGAGCTGCCAGCCCCCGGATCCCGAACGATCCAGGCGAGCACAGCTCCGTAGCCACGGGCGACCTGTGTCGTCCGCACTACCTGCGGAGAACGTAATGGCCGTTGTTCTTGCCGGGGATCGACTCGATCGATCCCAATCGCTGCAACTCGGCTACCGCCTCCTCGCGCATCGCGCGGAGCGGCTGCTTCGGTGTCCGGTGATCGACAGAGAAGCCGTACATCCGTCCTAGAACGTGTTTCAGCCCGAGCGTGTGGACCCGCTGCCCGCCCTCTATCCGGCTTTCAGCGACCATCTCGTCGTACACAGCATCGAGATCGACGCGCTGATTACGAACGGTGATGACGTGGTTGCCCATGCTCTCTCCGCACCCTGGGTTTCCTGGATCGGGTCATCATCCCATCCCGACGAGATAGAACACGGACGATGGCGAACTATCGGCCACGCTTGACAGGACTCGGAGTGCCGCCCCGGACGAGAAGCAGCACACAGCGCTGCCCCGGAGTGCGGCTCTAGCGCGCTGGCAGGCGCATCTCTCGGGGTTTAGAAGGCGTGCCAAGCGCTGAGTTCAGGCTCAAACTCCGCAGATGACACCGTGGCGCCCTGCGACCGAAGCAGCGACAGCGTGGCGGACTTGTTCACGGTCTTCTTTTCGGTCTGCGCCTGGGCAGAGAGAATTGCACGGGACCGGGATCCCACAAGTACGAATAGTGCGATCGCCGCGATCACGATGATTGCCTCGAACGCGCCGACGCCGATACCTGGCAGCGAGCCGCCACTGCGGATGTCCCCAAACAGGATGCCCATGGTGGCGAACTCGCCGGCCGTGGCCCATACCGTGACGCCGCTCGCGATTAGGAACGACCACACATACCCTTGGTACTGAGGCTCTTTCGCGCTGCCGCGGCGGTTGACGAGCACCTGGCGCTGACAGGCGGTGTAGAGGAAGGGGCCGGCGATCACCCCGATCCCGAAGAGCAGGTTCAACGCCGCGTATGTGGTGGTGCGATCGGAAGACAGGTCTTTCGGGAGCACGCCTGCGCTGAGGATGGTGCCGAGTACGGCGCTGAACACCGTTAGGTTGCTCGCGAAGCTCTTTGAGAAGTCCCAGTCCACTGGGCCGATTCGCTCGCTGGCGGCCACGCGATGCGCCCAGATCCATTCCCAGCGCCCGTTCTTATGCTCTAGCGGAAGCAAGCCCCACAGGCCGAGCATCAGCAGAGCAGCAACGGCGATCGGCAGCACGATGACGAGGAGAGCCCAGTCCGGCGCCGTTGCTTTTCGCACCAGCTCGAACGGCACTGCAGCCTGCCATCCCTTCGAGCTCACGATTAGCTGACCTGATGCTTTGGTGGTGTTCCCGGACGGCGTGAACGTCAGTGCGACAGGCGATACTCGTCCGGCTCTGACGCTCCACTTAGCTGGCGCGACGGTGACTCCATGCTCTGCCGCAACGCGAAAACTCACGCTCGCCGTCGTAGCGCCGGGGTTCAACAGGACAACAGTCGCCTTCATGGTGCCGCCGGTGCTGATGGAGATCTTCTCCGGTGATGTAACCGTCAGCTCCGGCACTGCAGCTCCAGATGAGACTACGCTAACCCCTGCCGCTACGAGTACCGCCGCACAGACAGCCGCCGACGTCGCAATTCGCCCAACACTGCTAAAGCGCGCCATTTGCCCTCCAACCCCGAGAGCCGGTCCCGGGTCTATCTAAACCCGCTGGAAGCTCGGTGTCAACCAGTGACGGTCTCGGCGCACCGAGTGGCGACGTCCGTCGGCCGCTTATGCGGCGCCGCCGAGTTCGGCGCCCGCCACCGGCCACCGAGACTCACGCCCAGGGCGGCCGTGACGAGAGCGCTCTCTGCCCAAAGCGGGAGCCGACGCCGCTCGGCCACGTTATGGAGAGCCCGAGCATCGTCCCCTGCGGCCTCGCCCAATGTCGCTCTGGGCCCAGCGCCGATGGAAGCGGACATGAGACTCTTTGACAGGATGTTCGACTGATGAGCGACCTGGATCACTGCCCGTATTGCGGTACGGCGTTGACTGGATGGGAATGCTGGAAGTGCGACGTCGAGTTTGTCTACGAGGACGACAAACTGGTGGAACGCGAGTTGTCGAGGCGCGGTGATCGGCCTGATCGCGAACGTCGTTGCATCAGTTGTGATTGGCCAATGACGCGTCGCTCCGAGTTCACACCAGCGTGGGAGGATGGCGACAACGCCGAGGCATACGTCACGTGCGAGCATTGCGGCTACCGGAACCCCTTCTAGTTGTGGCGTCGCAGCAGACATCGCCAAACGCCCGTGACCACATACGACCGGCCAGCTGTTCTCCTGGGACGGGACCGTCGCACCATGGTGACGCCCACCCCCGCGATCGGGGGACCCGTCGGCCGTGACCAAGCGCGCGATCGCTCCGTTCTCGGACGTCGACGAAGCGGATCAGATGATGTCGAATCTCGAGAGCGTGTCGAGCACCAACCTCGCTGAGTGTTCGATGGAAGCCGGCGATATGCGGACATCCGGATTCTCCGGGCGCTCGTATGGATCATTGACGCCAGTGAAGTTGGCGATCTCCCCACGGCGGGCACGCGAGTACATACCTTTCGGGTCCCGCCGTTCGCAAATCGTGATCGGCGTATCTAGGAACACTTCGACAAAGGGGATGTCGAGTACCTCATGCAGTTGCCGCGCATCCTCGCGGTCCGCGGCGTAGGGACTAACTAGCGCGACCAGCACGAGCACGCCGGCGTCTGCGAGCAGCCGCGCGGCGTGGGCGACCCGGCGCACGTTCTCGGCGCGCCCTCTGCGATCGAAGCCGAGGTCGCTGCATAGATCGCGGCGAACCTCGTCCCCGTCAAGCCGGTAGGCCGAATGGCTCGCCTCAACCAGAGCCCGCTCAACCGCCGCAGCAAGCGTTGTCTTGCCGGCTGCCGGCGTGCCTGTGAACCAGACAGTGGCACCGCGCCTGCCGGGGGCATCTCGGCGTTCGGCACGCGACAGCGGGGGCGCCCCACGGCCGCTCATTGTGGGATCCCCCGTGCCCTGCCGGACGCACCCAGTCGGTCGTACAGCCAGCGCGAGGCCAGCAAGGCCGCATCCGAGCGACGCACCGGCGTAATGCTATCGCCCTTGCCAGTCTCGTCCTTGACCGCCGCACCACGAGCTCGGAGCAGTCCACCTCGTCGACGCCGGCATCACCCGAGCGGCGGCATCAGGCGCCGGATTCTCCCGCCGGGACGAGCCGAGCGCAGATTGAAGATGATGGAAGGATGAATATGAAGGTCGCGGACGACTGCCGCATGAAGCCAGACGTTCCACAAACTCATCGTGGCCGTCGTCGCAGCCGCGGCCCCGATCGTCCCGAATGCGGGAGTCAGGATCGCAAGAAGAACAACGTGGATGAGCGCAACCCATCCGTAGACCCAGGCGGTCGCGTTCTGACGGCCTGACAGCAGCATGAGCCACCCGACCGAGCCAGCGGCGGCATTGACGATCTGGCCGACGAGGAGGACGCGCAGCTGCCACTCGGCCGATGCAAACGTCGGCCCGAACGTGGTGAGAACGAAAGGGGCGCAGGCGGCGAGGATGATGCTGAGCAGACACGATGGCCAGAACGCCCAGGCGGTTATTGCCGAGGCAAGCTGCTGAAGGTCCTTATGGCGGTCCTGTGCGAACAGGACTGAGAACATCGGTGCTCCGATCGCGTTGACCGCCACCAGAATGAGCCCGACGAGGCCTGCCGTCTTGGCGGCCGCGCCGTAGAGGCCAGCGGCGCGGTCCCCCAGGATGGCGCCGACCATCACGAGGTCGGTTTGCTCGATGATGACTATGAAGCCCGACACGAGGAGCAGCGGAAGAGCTGCTTTCATCCATGTGCGCCGTTCGTACACGGCTCGTGCTGAAAAGACGATCGGACCTAGCGGGCGACGGAACCGCCACGCTTGGAGTCCAATCACAAAGACCGTCGCCGTGATCGTGAGTGCGAGGGCAATGCGGCTATCGAGCTGGTGACCGAACGCGAGGACACCTGCGGCGCCCAAGATGACGAGGCCGGGGCGCAGGAGAAGAGACGGCGCATAAGCGAGGCCGATCCTCTGGAAACTACGGACGATTTCCTGCTGGAGGGCCATCAGGGCGAGGAGGGGGACCATGACAAAGCCCATCACCAAGTCGGGGACAGACGCGTTGCTTTGGCGGCCAAGGGATAGGACCAGCGTGATTCCAAGCAGCGCGATCAACGCGCCGATCAGGAGTGTTCCGGCGAGGCTGGTGGCGAGCACGCCCCTCACCCGCGCCCAGTCCTCACGCATCGAATAATCGGGTAGTACTCGAAGGGCCAGCGTGGGGAATCCCATCCCCGCCGCGATTGCCAGCAGCCCGCTCCACGCAATGACATAGGTGTATGTGCCATAGGCAGTCGCACCGAGCCACCGCGCGAGACAGAGCTGCATCACAAACGCAATTCCGGCGCCGCCGGCATAGAGCGCAAACCCGATCCCGACTCCGCGAGCGAGGATTCGGGACGGGACGGGCGTAGTCGCGACGCGATTCAGCGTCCGGCTGTGCAGTGCCATTGCGGCCCCGGCGGTGGCGCCCAGGCCGATACTCGCCGCCGCCAGACGAGAGGTGACTTTGACATCGGCGTGATGCTAGTGGGGGGTCCCCCCGAAATCACGGCTGCGAAGGAGAAACTATGGAGTACCGGCAACTGGGGCGCTCGGGCCTGCGCATCTCGGCCATGACGCTGGGGACGATGGGGTTCGGTGGCGGAAGCATGTTCGCCAACCTCGGCTCCGGCGATGTGCGGGACGCCCGCCGTCAGGCCGACCTGGCCATCTTCGGCACCGGCGACGTGCAGCAAGCAAGGCGTCAGCTCGACGTCGCCCTCGACGCCGGGGTCAACATGATCGACACGGCAGACATGTACTCGAGCGGCAGGTCGGAGGAGATCGTCGGTGAGGCGCTTGGGTCTCGCCGGGACGACGTCATCCTGGCCACCAAGGCCCGCTTTCCGATGGGTGACGGAGCGAACGACGCGGGCCTGTCCCGCCACCATCTCATCCGGGCCTGTGAAGCCAGCCTGCGGCGGCTCGGCACCGACTACATCGACCTCTACCAGCTCCACGAATGGGACGGGCAGACGCCGCTCGAGGAGACCCTCGGCGCCCTCGAGCACCTCCTGCGCAGCGGCAAGGTGTGCTACGTCGGGTGCTCGAACTTCTCCGGCTGGCAGCTCATGAAGGCGCTTGGCGTCGCGCGCGCGGCGGGATTGCCGGCCTTTGTCAGCCAGCAGGTGTACCTGTCGCTGCAGGAGCGCTCGGCCGAGTACGAAATCCTCCCCTCGGCGCTCGATCAGGGACTGGGCCTGCTCATCTGGAGTCCCCTGGCCGGCGGCCTGCTCTCGGGCAAGTACCGCCGCGACCAGCCCGCACCAGAAGGCACCCGGCACGCCACCGACTGGGACCAGCCGCCGGTCTACGACGAGGACAAGCTCTGGGACACCGTCGATGCGCTCGTCGAGGTCGCTCAAGCACACGGCGTGTCCGCAGCTCAGGTCGCACTGGCCTGGCTGCTCAAGCGGCCGGCAGTCACGAGCCTCATCGTCGGCGCCCGCACCGAAGAGCAGCTGCGCGATAACCTCGCCGCGATCAACTTGCAGCTGAGCGCGGAGGAGCACCAGCGCCTTGAGCGGGTGAGCCGCCCGCCGCTCATCTATCCGTTCTGGCATCAGCGGAAGACCGCATCCGATCGCC
>CAWEYQ010000053.1:0-33374 GCA_963813265.1 uncultured Solirubrobacterales bacterium
GAGATAGGGTTTGAGCAGCGCACTCGGCTTCGCGCAGGTGCGTGATCTCGCGAAGGACGCAGACGAGCCGATCGTTCTGGGGGTCGGCGTGATTGAAGCTCGGGAGGTCGGCGAGCCGCCATTCGGTTCCGATGACTTGGGCAGCTCGAGGGTGGAGCGTCACGACAACTGAGAGCATGTCGGCCATCGGCTGGAGTTCGAGCACGTCGTCGCGGAACCATTGAGGTCTCCTGTGAGCGCTTCTGCTTGGCGGTGTTTGTGGCGGCGAAATCTTCGAGTTGGTCACATCCGAGGAGGACATGCCGGATGCCCGCCGCCTTTGCGAACAGCGGCAGGGTCGCGAAGTAGTTCGCCGCCGTGGCGCGTGCTCGCTTCGTGGGACTGACTTCGTTGACGCGGTCGCGGATCGACCGCTCATCGCCGGAGCAGAGGCGGTTCAGGAACTCGGACTCCGGGGGACCGAGAGTTGGACCGACGATCCCGTCGTAGGTGTCGAGCACCGCCTGCGGAGTTTCGCTGGCTCGTCCGTCTTGAGCCGCTCCGTCAGCCGCAGGTAGAGGCGGCGTGCGAGCGTCGAGTTGTCGCGGGCAATCAAGCGACAGGCGTAGAGCGTCGCCTCGAAGAACACTACGTGGAGGATGCGGACGGTGGCCATGTCGAAGGAGGCGAGCATGGCGCAGATTGGCGACTCGTCAACGTCCTCCTGATTACGCAATGACAAAACCCTGCAAATCGCTCAGAGCCCTCTGACGGACTCGAACCGTCGACCCTTCCTTACCATGACCAGCAAGGCATGTGGGCCGTTTGTGGACCCCGATTTCTCACTATCGCGATCCTCCGAAGGCTCAAACGATGGGTAGCCGGAGCCGGGTCATAGGGGACGCATCGACGGTGATCCGAACGAGCTGGTCCGACACGCAGGACATTTCCTGCATGTGGTGCCCTCAATCGGTGACACTGTGCCCGTGGCCGGGAGTCCTCGTACGGGTCGCAGACGAACGGAGCGGATGGCGTGCCCCGTGGCTCGGCTCGCGCTCATTGGCTCACCCGGGAGCGACGCGTTGGCCATCGGCCACCGGGAAGCGTTCGAGCAGGCTCGAGCTCCCAGAGCGAGGTAGCATTGGTCGACGATGTCGGCTTCGGGCCTTAGACCGACACTATCCAGGGATGTACAGCGTTGCGGTGCGCGAACAGGTACCCGCTTGTCATATGGGAGGCGCTGGTGAGTCTCGCGCGGTTCGCGGCGCGTCCGACGGGCCGACGGCTTCGCGTAGATGACGATGCATTCACGGTCGATACTCGGTCATGGCTCTGATGGCTGGCTCGGTGACGCCGTTGCGTGAGCCCTGGAGATCGCATCGTGTCTGCCGTGTTGCCAAACGCTTTCGGACGGGACGCTTCGGCGTCCGAGGGCCGCTGTGTGCTGTCGGCCTGATTTTCGCGGTCCTCCTCGTGGCGCCCGGCGCACGTGCCGCTCCCACGTTCAGCGTCAACAGCACGTCGGACGAGCATCTCAGCGCCACGGCCAATGCGCGATGCGTGTCCACGCCATCGGGTGTCTGCACGCTCCGCGCGGCGATCGAAGCGATCAACACCGCGGGGAGCGGCGTGCTCTCGGTCCCCGCCGGGACCTACGTACTCAGGCTCGGGTCGATCCTGATCATGGGTGCGCCAACGGTCAGCGGAGCCGGCGCCGGAACGACGGTCATTGACGGCGCAGGCCTGGATCGGATCTTTGAGGTCGAGACCACCGGAACCGCCTATCTCGCGAATATGACTCTTCAGCACGGCAGAGGCACAGCCGGACTCGAAGATCACGGACACGGAGGGTGCATCCACGTCCACGGGCGCCTCACACTCGTCAACGCTACGGTTCGGGACTGCATCGCGCAGGATGGTTGGGGCGGCGGCGGGATCGCAAGTTCGGACACGGCAACGCTCACATTGGTCAACGACACCATCACAAACAACATTGGCGAGTTCAATGCGGGGATTCAGAACTCAGGCGGCCCCACGAACGTTGGACAATGTCACGATCGCAAACAACCTCGCACTCGACGCTGGGGGCGGAATCAGCGGCGGCGACATGCGGATCAATAACACGATCCTCGCCTACAACGCCGCCAATAACTGCGGCAACGACATCGCGGAGGCGTCGGGCAGCGGCAACAATCTTGAGGACGGCCAAAGCTGCGCGCTCGCGGGAGCTGGCGACCTCCGCAATGCAGATCCGCTCCTCGGAGCGCTTCGAGCCGATGGCACGCTTGCGCTGCTTCCAGGCAGTCCCGCGATCGACGCCGGCGACAGTTCCTCGGCCAACTGTCCAGCGACTGACGAACGGGGCCTCGCTCGCCCCCAAGACGGCCATGGAACCGGCGTGGCAATTTGCGATATCGGCGCCTATGAGGCGCCTTCCGCGCTGCATGTCACCGCCACCGTGGTCGGTTGTTCGCCGAACCCCATCACGGCCGGCGCTTCGACCCTCTGCACCGCGCATGTGAGCGACCATTACGCTGGCCCGAAGCTGCCGCCAACCGGGACGGTGAGCTTCACCTCAGGCGGAGCCGGCAGCTTTAGCGCGAGCGGAAGCTGCCGGCTCGCGCCGGCCGGCCCGGGCCAGGCGACCTGCGCGGTCAGCTACACGCCGCTCGCGACCGGGAGGCAGACGATCACCGCGGCCTATGGCGGCGATGGCGTGGACGGTCCGAGTACCGCCGGCACGCCCGTGACCGTGACCAATCGTTCCACCGGGCTTGCGGTGGGGTGCTCGCCACACCGATTCACGGTTGGCGATTCGACACGGTGCGCCGCGCACGTGAACGATAGATCCACTGGTTCGAAGCTCACGCCCCGCGGGACAGTGAGCTTCACCTCCGGCAGCGCCCACAGCTTCACCAGTCACGGGAACTGTGCGCTCAGGCAGGCCAGGGGCGGCGTCGCGAGCTGCCCCGTGGGGTACACATCGTTGTCCCCCGGGACTCACACGATCACCGCGCGATACCACGGCGACGGCGCGCACGCCACCGCCAGTGGCGGCACAAAGGTGACAGTCGTTGAACCTGTGAGCTCTCGTGGCTGCCGCGTTCACGCAAACGGCTCAATCATCGCCGCTAACGGAGACAAGTCGAGCTTTGTCATCACCGCCCAAGCCAAAACCCCTCGGGGCTCGCTGCGCTACCGCGACGGCGGGCCCGCTCAGCCCATCCGCGTCCGCTCGCGGAGCATCAGATCGCTCACATGCCGCACCCGGGAGGCCAGGGCGAGCATCTTCGGCAAAGCGAACATCGACGGAGCGGGTTCGTTCGACTACCGAGTCGATATTCGGCCGTCTGGACGGGGACGACGCCACGGCAGTTACCGCGTCCGCTTGAGCAGCGGCTATGACTCGGGCAGCGAGGTGATTCAGAAGGGCACAACGACCATCCGGCACCAAACCTTGCGGTCGACCCACGGGAGCGAGTTCGGCTCGAGCACGACCGCTTCCGCGCGCAGGTCGATCCTCCCGAGGACGTTGACTCGCGCACGCGACGCGTCGCATGCCACGGATCTTCAGAGCGCGGCGTCGCCGGAGGCTATCGGTGCAGGGGGCGCGGACACGTGCGTCCTGCTCGGAGGCGGGGCAGTGCAGTGTTGGGGTAGCGCCGGCTACGGGCAACTCGGGAACGGGAGCATCGCCGATAGCTTGACGCCGGTCTCGGTCAGCGGAATCACCACGGCGACCGCCATCACCGCCCAGGCGTTCCGCACATGCGCGCTCATGGCAGCGGGCAGCGTCGAGTGCTGGGGCCACAACGACAGCGGCGTACTCGTAGACCACCGCGCTACCGACACGTCGACGCCGACCGCTGTCCAGGGCATCAATAACGCCACCAGCATCGCCGCAGGCTTCGATCACACGTGCGCGGTCATCGCCGGCGGGCACGTCGAGTGCTGGGGCGACAACGCCCTCGGGCAGCTCGGAAACGGGAGCACGACCGGACCTGACTGCGGCGGCTCCTGTAGCGAGACCCCAGTGACCGTCACGGGGATCACCAACGCGACCGCGATCGCCGCCGGGTCGGACCAAACCTGCGCGCTGCTCGCCGGCGGACGAGTCGACTGCTGGGGCTACAACGGGAGCGGCGAGCTGGGCAACGGCAGCACGACCGGGCCAGACTGTGGCGGGGCCTGCAGTTCGACGCCAGTCGCGGTCAACAGCATCACTAATGCGACCGCGATCGCCGCAAGCAACGCCTACGCATGCGCTCTTCTCGCGGACGGCAGCGTAGATTGCTGGGGCCTCGGCGGGACCGGCGAGCTCGGCAACGGCAGCACGAACGACAGCACGACGCCTGTAGCCGTCAAGGGCATCACCCGAGCGGCCGCTATCACCGCAGGTTTCTACCATGCGTGCGCGCTGCTCACCGGCGGCGGCGTTGACTGCTGGGGCTATAACCGCCTCGGCGCCTTGGGCAACGGGCGCGCGGGTGGACCCGACTGCGCCGGCAACTACTGCGCTGCACCCGTGCCCGCCAGTGGGATTACCAACGCCACTGCAATCGCCGCCGGCGGCTACCACACGTGCGCGCTGCTCGCAGGCAACAGCGTGGCCTGCTGGGGGTGGAACGGCTTCGGGCAGTTCGGCAATGGCACGACCACGACTACCTCGACGCCAGTCCACATCACCGGGTTCCCGTGATCGCCGACGTCAGAACGAATCCTTGGGTCGCCGACGCGATCGCGCGACGCGAACGGCGGAAGAAGGAAAAATGTCATGTCCCGGTTGGCGTGACCCGGTGATGAAGGTGGCCGGTGCTCCGCGTCGAACGGCGTTGTAGGCGCGCGCGGATTGCGGCCGCGCGGCCGGCCAAATCGAAGAGGAGGTACCGACCGTGGTTCACGGTATGCGACGGGCTGCCCGGAGCCGCTGCCGAGCGACGCGTGACCGTCGTCGTGGTGGCGTGCAGGAGGTGGTGTGGTGTCGATCGTGAAGGGGTTAGATCAGCATCGTGCGCAGATCTCGGCCGAGTGGATTGCGGTGTATCTGAGCCTTTGATAGAGCGGCCGCATTTTTCAACCCAACGCTGAGGGCTGTGGCGGGGCTGGTAGGTGGGTGTTCGGAGCGAGCTCCGAGGCGTCATCCATGCCGGGTTCCGCCGGCGTCCGTGCCGGCGGGCGACCCCCTCAAAGCGCCCCTCTTCCCCAGAGGGAGCTCTGCGCGGTCGGTGTCGGGGAGCCTGATCATCGCTTGGTCGCTCGATTCTGCTTGATCCGCGCGGCGGATCTGGGGGCCACGGCCGTGATGCTCGTCATCGGGGGTGACGTAGCCGATCGCGGCGTGCAGGCGCACTGTGTTGTACTCGATGCGGATCCGAGCGAGCTTGGCATCGAGCGAGGCCGAGTCGGTGAGGCCAGTCGCCCTTCAGATGGCTGAAGAACGATTCGATGTGAGCCTGATCGGTCGGCGTTCCGGGCCGGCCGTGATGCTGGGCGATCGCCATCAGCGCCATGAAGTGGCGGGTGTCGATCGCGGTCATCTCCGACCCGTTGTCCGACCACGCCACCAGGATCGGCGGGTCCTCGGGGTCGCGCTCAGGCGGGAGCCCGTCCGGGCCGAGCAGCCCCTGGTCCTCCAGGGCGCGGGCGAACAGCAGCTGCGCCTGAGTCGAGGTCTGCTCGGTCGTGAGCAGGTAGCCGATCCAGTAGCGGGTGACGACGTTGACGATCGCGTAGGCGACTCGCTTGGCGCGGGTGAAGTGCGAGCAGTCCCAGATCCAGATCCGGTTGCGCTCCCACGGAACCTCGGAACCTCAGGTATTGCAGGCATAACCGGTCGTGGACGGAACGGCTCGCCCGGCAGCACGACCTGGTGCTTCAGCGCGACCCGCAGCAGCGTCGAGGGCGACACGAACACCATCCCGGTGTAGCTGCCGCGGTGCGCGAGCTTGCGATGCGAGCGGTCGACCCACCCCCATTCCTCGATCAGATCAGGATCGCTCGCTCCTCAGACGCAAGCAGCCGGTGAACCGCGTCGCCGACCGACCGGCCGTCCTCAAGACCTCCGGTCTCGCGAAGTCGCTGACGCCAGCGCTGCGCGCGGACGTCGGCGAGGTCAAGCACCCGGCACGCGCGCGTGTGCGCCCACCCGTCCTTGACCGCGCCATCGATCAGCCCCAACAGCTCGAGCTTGGTCTCCGCGCTCACCCGCGGTCCGACCGGGCCGAAAAGCCCGAGCGCTGCCTTCCCCGGTGAAGCGTCAGCTCGACCGCGAGCTCCTTCAGCGCCTCGGAGAGCCGGTCGTTCTCGGAGCGCAACAGCTCCAGCTCGACGTCCTGCACCGACGCCACCAGACCCGGCTTCGCCGACGCGAACGCCGCGAGCGCGGCGTCCTTCGCCAACGCCCGCAAGCGGATGATCACCGACACATCGACACCGTACTTCCGAGCCGCGTCCGCCTGCGAGATCTCCTGCGAGGTCACCTCCAGAAAGATCTCCCACTTCTCCTCTGAAGACAGCTGCCGACGGGGTCTGCGCTTGCCGTTGTCCATCATCACGTCCCCCTGGTTCGAGGCCCCGAAAGCCTCCCAGGATTAGGTTGAAAACAGCCTGACCTCTATCGCGAGCTCAGACGCAAACCACACCCGTCAGGTGACCGTCGTGCATGCTGAGAACTCCGAGGTCGAGTTAGAGCTCCGTGGAAACTTCGGGAGTCCCGGCGAGGGCGTGCTCGGCAGGCCTTGCAGGGTCGCAGTCGCGGTGACGACCTGGCCGGACGCGGGCGCCGTGACGGTGGTCGTGTCGGCGGCGTAGCCGTTCTTGTCGGTCGTGACGTTGGCGGCGCCGAGGTAGGTCTGTCCCTCGCCGTAGCCCGACGGGTCACAGGTCGTGCCGAAGAACTCGAGCCGGAAGTCCCGTGACGGCAGGCTGTGAAGCGTCCAGGTGACATCGGTGTTGGCACCTGAGGCGGTGGCGCTCTTGATGACGGGATAGTTCTGGAGGAAGTTCGCGCCCGTGTCGGCGTCCGGTGCGCCATCGTTGGGAGTCTGGCCGTCGGCGCCGAGGTCGATCCCCAGACCGTCGTTGTCGTAGATCGCGTTGCCGAGGATGCGGTTGCGCACGCCGGCGGCGACGGTCACGCCGTCGCCGCCGTTGTTGGCGATCGTGTTGCCATCACCGGCGTTGGGTCCGCCGATCACGCTGTCGTCGGCGTGATCGATGTAGATCCCCGAGTCGCCGTTCTTCAGCGCTTGGGTTCCCGTCGCGTCGATGCCGATCAGATTGCCCCGGACCGTGGTCTCGCCGGTGTCGGCGCCGCGGATGGCGATCCCGTCCTCGGTGTTTCCTGAGATGACGTTCGCCGTGCCGGGCGCCGCGCCGCCGATCGTGGTCGGGCCGGATGACACCTCGACGGCCGCACTGCCGACGCTCCGCGTGTTGTTGGGGATCGCCGTGCTACCGCCGAGATCCGTCCCAATCTTGTTGCCCTCGACGACGGTGCCGACGGCGGGGCCTCCGTCGAAGCCGGCCTCACTGGCGTCGTCGCCGAAGCCAATCGAGATCGCGCAGAACCACGTGCCGGAGATGACGTTGCCCTCGTCCGGCCCGGTCCCGCCGATCTGATTGTCATCGCCGCCCTCGATTGCGATCGCGACGTTGTTCGCGATCGCCGCCGTGCCGTCGGCGTTGGTGCCGATACGGTTGCTCTGAATGACGTTGTCGTCCCCCCACACTTCGAGCCCGTCGTCCTGGTTGGCGATCACGTTGTCGTTGACCGTGCTGCCGGAGGACTTGAGCAGCACGCCGTAGTTGTCAAACGAGCCGGTCGACGATACGGCGGCGGTGCCGGTCGCGTTGGTGCCGATGCGATTGCCCTCGACCACGTTCCCGGGATAGCTGTCGATCTCCACCTGTGCGTAGGTGTTGCCCGAGATGACGTTCCGATCGGCGGGAGCCGTGCCGCCGACGGTGTTGCCCGCGCCCTCGCCCTTGATGTACACACCCAGGGCGTTTGGCAGGGCCTTGAAGCCGTTGGCCCCGACGCCCAGGTGGTTGCCCGCGATCACGTCCCCAGAGCCGTTCCCGATAAAGATGCCAGCCCCGCCGGCGACGTTGTTGATCACGAGTCCACGGATCTCGCTGTTAGAGCCCTCCATGTCGAGACCGTTGAAGACGTTCGTGCCGTCGATCACGATCAACGGGTTCCCCGCCGCGCTCGCCGTGGGCTCGCTGGCACCGGGCTGCGTGTAGCCGTCAATCTTCACCGCATCGATGATCTGGGGAAGGTCGGTGAGCGGCGTGATCACCTGCGTGCCCGAGCCAGGAATGTTGAAGGTGATCGTCTGCTTGCCAGCCTGGCGGTTGGACGTATTGATCGCATCGCGCAACGAGTCCGGCCCCGAACTGTTGGTGTTGCGCACCTCGATCGTTCCCGCGGCCATCGCCTGCCCCGGCGAGACGCCGGCGTGCAGCGCAGCCAACCCGGCCACCAGCCAGACCGCGGCGAGCACACGTCGGCGTGCGCTGCGCATGGCCGAGCGTGGCACGCGCCCGGCGTCAACCCGATCGTCGAGGCCAGCTCGACGTGATCTCAACATGTCCATGATCGCCTTCCCCCTTCGCCGCGCAGTCTGCCCGGCAGTCGAAATCCACTCGCGCCACCCCAACAGCCAGGGACACCGGACAGCAGGCCACTTGCGACCCACCGCGACGCGTGCTCACACGCGACAAGCGTGGGGTCGGTGGCGCTCACGCTGCCGTTGCTGCCCCAGTGGCGTCAATCGGCCCGACCTTCGTGTATGTACAGATCGCTCTGCCCGTCACTACGGACACACCAGACGAACGGTTCGCGACCCGAGCGCCACGACCCGAGCACCGAGCCCAAGAGGCCGCACGCGCTCCATCCGACACCGCCCAACCTCGAGGACCCAGCCCCGCACGATCGCACTCATTCTTCGAGCGAGGAGAGCCGCGCTATCGAGTTGGCGACGAGGCGCGTGGCTCACTCGCGCAGCCGCACTGACAGGCAGGTGACACCGCCGTCCAGCTTTTCGTATTCGGTGATGTCAACTGCGACCACGCGTAGCCCACGGGACTCGAACAGGGCGCGCGTGGCCGGTGCGCTCGTGGATATCAGTGCCGCGGATGCGTCGAGCACGACAACGTGGGCGCCGGCCTCCTCGGGCACCGAGAGGAACGACGGCCACTGGGCGGGGTCATCGACGAGCGGCTCGAAGCCGACGATGGTGCCGTCGGGAAGAGCCGTGAGCGACGACTTCAAGTGCAGCGTCCGGGAGACGGGGACGCCGATGACCCGCGCGCCCAGCGGCTCGAGCAGCTCCGCGAGCTGCTGCACCCCGGATGCATTGGTCCGTCCACTGAGACCGACCCACACGACGCCCGTGCCCTTCAGGACGTCACCGCCGTCGAGCGTGCCCGGCGGCTCGATCCGGTCGATCCGATAGCCCAGCGAAGCCAGCGTCGCCTTGGTTCCCGCGACCTCGGGCTTGCGCTCGTCGGCGCCTGGCCGAGCGATGACGGCGAGGTCGCCACAGACCACGACGGTGTCCTCCACGAACACGGCATCCGGGCAGTCGTCGGCCGGCGGAACCTCGATGATCTCCCAGCCCTCGGCCCGGAGCGCATCGACGTACCCCTGCCACTGGCGGCCTGCCAGGTCAACGTCGACCGGGGTCCTGATCGGATGCGTGACCAAAGCCTCAGCCAGACGAGGGCCTGGCCGACGGACGAGCGCGCGCGTGTGCGCCGCGCCATCCTCAGCCGTCGTGTCAGCGAGTCGGGAACCCCGCCGCCTCATGACATCGTGAACATGCCGGCCTGCGTTGCCATCTTCGTCCCTCCTCCGACGTGCCACCCAGACGCTAACTGCGACCGCGCCCGAGAGTCAATCCCGGTGCCGTGCCGCTCGATGACCTCAGGGGGCCGATGGCGCCGCGAGCCTGGGCGAGACGACCGCTCTCGTGCACCCGCCGAGCCGAAACGCGCCATTCCCTTTGGCGACGCGCGAGCGGCGTCGGTCCGGCGAGCAGGCCTGCTCTTGAGCAACCGCGGCAGGCCGTGCGGGCGGTGAGGCCGCGACGTGACCGCGGCCTCACGATGTGCGATGGGTTGCGCGGAGTCAGCGCTGAGGCGCGAGCCGTCGGCTTGCGGGAATCATCGGTTCGGGCCGGTCGTGGATGGCCTGGATGATCTCGGGGTTGTCGATCCCGCGCAAGTATCTGGATGTGATCGCGAGGTCGGCATGCCCGAGCTGTCGCTGGATCACGATCAGCGAGATGCCCTCGCGGGACATCTCGACCGCGTGCGCGTGCCTGAGCTGGTGCGGCGCGAACCTGCGCCGAACACCGGCCTGCTGGGCGGCGTGATGGAGCCGGCAGCGGATCCCGGCGGGCGCGCACGGCCGCCCGCGTGTCGGACCCCGCAGGATGCAGAACAGCGCGCCGGCAGGCAGGGTTGTGCGGAGCTTGAGCCACGGGTCGAGGTGCGCCCACGCCCAGCGGTCCATGCCGACCTCGCGACGCTTGTCACCTTTGCCGTGCCGGATGAGCACGGCGCCGCGGTCAGGGTCCAGATCGGTCTCGTTGAGCGTAAGCGCTTCGCTGATCCGCAGGCCGGCCCGCCAGAGCATCACGACCACGCCTCGCAATCGCAGACCGTCCGGATCGTCTCCCACGGCACGCATCACGGCGATGATCTCCTCCACGGTCGGCGGGTCGGGCGGGTAGCGACGGCCCTTATTCCATGGCGGAACGCCGCGGTGGAAAGCTGGAGGTGGCCGCCGGTGAGCGCCGGCGACCGGCACGGTCCAGCGATGGTGGTAGGGATTCCATGACGTCCTCCTGTGGACGATGGTTGACGCCACCATCGTCCGGCACTCGCCTCCCGCCGGGACTCTCCGGTCGCTCGTCAGACCGGGCAAGTACGGTCGTGATGGCGTTCACCGCTCCGCGCGGCTGCGCCGCGCCAGACGTCGCCGGAGCACTCGTTCAACTCCGGTCGCCGCTGGTCACAAAGAGATCGTGACCTCGCTCACGCACTGGCGGAACAGGCCAAGCATGGAGCCCGAGCGCGCATTCGTCACCATCGTGTGGCGAGCCCGCGGCCCCGCGCCCGGCCGACCGCTGCGCCGCGAACACCCACAGGAGGAACACGATGACCGATCCCTATGACGCCGCGCTGGAGCTGGCCGGCGAACTGCTCGGCAAGCCGCTGGAGTTGCCGCTTGGACCTGGAGAGCCCGACAGCGCTCACGAGTTCCGGCGTCTCGCGACCCTGCACACCTTCGGCGACAGCTGGACCCGCACCCAGCAACTCGACACCCGCACGCGCAGCTTGATCTCGGTGGCGATCGCCGCGACCCTCGGCACTCATGAGCCGCTGCGTGGACAACTGCGGATTGCGCTGCACAGCGGGGTGAGCACAAACGAGATCGTCGAACTCTTCATCCACCTCGAGGCATACGCCGGCGCGGCCCGCGCTTTCGACTCGTACCAGATCGCGGCCGCCGTATTCGCAGAGCAGAGCTGATCAACTCGCACCTCGCCGGGTTTGGCGGCGCCCGCCGTCGCCGTCAGCGCCACGCCGGCCAGTTGTCGCCGTTGGACTCGTCCGGTCCGGCAATCGCAGTTCGCGTAAGCAATTGCTAGCAAGACGCGCTTGCGGCGCCGAGCTGGGTCCGTGGAGTCGCCGACGAAATGCCCGCACGACGACCCTTGCTGGTCTGCGTCGGTCGTCGCGGGCGTGCGTTGCTCCTCCACGCAAGGAACCCAGCCCGGTGGCCGCTTCGTGTAGGAGCAGCACCCGCCCCACACGGCTGGTACGCAGGATTGCCGGTGCGGCGTCACGCTGGCGCGGGCATCGCGAGGGCGATCCTCCGAAGGCTCAAGAGCTCGGTAGCCGAAGCGGGTCATAGCTGACGCATCGACGGTGATCCGATTGGGCTGGTCCGAGATGCAGGAAATTTCGTGCTATGGCGCGCCCTCGATCGGTAACACTGTGCTCGTGAGCGGGAGTCCTCGACCGGGTCGCAGACGAGCGGAGCGGATGGCGTGCCCCATCGCTCGGCTCGCGCTCATTCGCTCAGCCGGGAGCGACGCGTTGGCCATCGCCCACCGGGAAGCGTTCGAGCAGGCTCCAGCTCCCGGAGCGGGGTTTCATTCGTCGACGACCTCGGCTTCCGGCTTGAGACCGACACCATCCAGGCATCTACAGCGTGGCAGCGCGCGAACAGGTGCCCGCTTGTCATATGGGAGGCAGCTGGTGAGTTTCGCGCCCTTCGCGGCGCGTCCGACGGGCCGACGGCTTCGCGTTGATGACGATGCCCTGACGGCCGATCCTCGGTCACGGCTCTGATGGCTCGCTCAGTGATGCCGGCGTGTGATCCTCGGGGGGCGCTTCGAAGGTCCCGTGTGGCCACACGCGTACCGAGGAGGCGAATCGGCCTCACGCGGCCGCTTGGTGCTGTCGTCCTGATGTTCGTCGTCCTAGTTGTGGCGCCCGGCGCAGGCGCTGCTCCCATGTTCACTGTCAACAGCACGTTGGACGAGCATCTCAGCGCCACGGCCAATGGGCGATGCGTGTCAACGCCATCGGGTGTGTGTACGCTCCGCGCGGCGATCGATGAGATCAACACCGCTGGGAGTGGCGTGCTCTCGGTCCCCGCCGGGACCTACGTACTGAGGCTCGGGTCGATCTTGATCACGGGTGCGCCAACGATCAGCGGAGCCGGTGCCGGGGCCACGGTCATTGACGGCGCAGGCCTGGATCGGATCTTTGAGGTCGAGACCACCGGAAACGCCTATATCGCGAATGTGACTCTTCAGCACGGCAGGGGGACCGCCGGACTCGAAGATCACGGACACGGGGGGTGCATCCACGTCCACGGGCGCCTCACACTCGTCAACGCTACGGTTCGGGACTGCATCGCGCAGGATGGTTGGGGCGGCGGCGGCATCGCAAGTTCGGACACGGCGACTCTTACGCTGGTCAACGACACCGTCGCAAACAACATTGGCGAGTTCAATGCGGGGATTCAGAACTCAGGCGGCCCCACGACGTTGGACAATGTCACGATTGCGAACAACCTCGCAGTGGTTGCCGGGGGTGGAATCAGCGGCGGCGACATGCGGATCAATAACACGATTCTCGCCTACAACGCCGCCGATAACTGCGACAGCAACGTCGCCGAGGCGTTGGGCAGCGGCAACAATCTCGAGGACGGCCAAAGCTGCGCGCTCGCGGGAGCTGGCGACCTTCGCAATGCAGATCCGCTTCTCGGAGCGCTTCGAGCCGATGGCACGCTTGCGCTGCTTCCAGGCAGTCCGGCGATCGACGCCGGCGACAGTTCCTCGGCTAACTGTCCAGCGACCGATGAACGGGGCCTCGCGCGCCCTCAAGACGGCCATGGAACCGGCGTGGCAATTTGCGATATCGGCGCCTATGAGGCGCCTTCCGCGCTGCATGTCACTGCCACCGTGGTCGGTTGTTCGCCGAACCCCATCACGGCCGGCGCTTCGACCCTCTGCACCGCGCATGTGAGCGACCATTACGCTGGCCCGAAGCTGCCGCCAACCGGGACAGTGAGCCTCACCTCAGGCGGAGCCGGCAGCTTTAGCGCGAGCGGAAGCTGCAGGCTCACGCCGGCCGGCCCGGGCCAGGCGACCTGCGCGGTCAGCTACACGCCGCTCGCGACCGGGAGGCAGACGATCACCGCGGCCTATGGCGGCGATGGCATGGACGGTCCGAGTACCGCCGGCACGCCCGTGACCGTGACCAATCGTGCCACCGGGCTTGCGGTGGGGTGCTCGCCACACCGATTCACGGTTGGCGATTCGACACGCTGCACCGCGCACGTGAACGATAAATCCACTGGTTCGAAGCTCACGCCCCGCGGGACAGTGAGCTTCACCTCCGGCAGGGCCCACAGCTTCACCCTCCATGGGAGCTGTGCTCTCAGGCAGGCCGGCGGCGGCGTCGCGAGTTGCCCGGTGGGGTACACATCGTTGTCCCCCGGGACTCACACGATCACCGCGCGGTACCACGGCGACGGCGCGCACGCCACCGCCAGTGGTGGCACAAAGGTGACAGTCGTTGAACCTGTGAGCTCTCGTGGCTGCCGCGTTCACGCAAACGGCTCAATCATCGCCGCTAATGGAGACAAGTCGAGCTTTGTCATCACCGCTCAAGCCAAAACCCCTCGGGGCTCCCTGCGCTACCGCGACGGCGGACCCGCTCTGCCCATCCGCGTCCGCTCGCTGAGCATCAGATCGCTCACATGCCGCACCCGTGAGGTTACGGCGAGCATGTTCGGCAAAGCGAGCATCGACGGAGCGGGTTCGTTCGACTACCGAGTCGATATTCGGCCGTCTGGACGGGGACGACGCCACGGCAGTTACCGCGTCCGCTTGAGCAGCGGCTATGACTCGGGCAGCGAGTTGATTCAGAAGGGCACTACGACCATCCGCCACCAAACCTCGCGGTCGACCCACGGGAGCGACTTCGGCTCGAGCACGGCCGCTTCCGGGCGCAGGTCGATCCTCCCCAGGACGTTGACTCGCGCACGCGACGCGTCGCATGCCACGGATCTTGCGAGCGCGGCCTCGCCGGAGGCCATCGGTGCGGGGGGCGCGCACACATGTGTCCTGCTCAGAGGCGGGGCAGTGCAGTGCTGGGGCAGCAACGGCTACGGGCAGCTCGGGAACGGGAGCATCGCCGATAGCTTGACGCCTGTGTCGGTCAGCGGAATCACCACGGCGACCGCCATCGCCGTCCAGGCATTCCGCACATGCGCGCTCATGGGAGCGGGCAGCGTCGAGTGCTGGGGCCACAACCACAGCTTCGCGGACAACCGCGCTACAGACACCTCGACGCCGACCGCTGTCCAGGGCATCAACACCGCCACCAGCATCGCCGCCGGCTTCGGTCACACATGCGCGCTGGTCACCGGCGGGCACGTCGAGTGCTGGGGCGACAACGGCCTCGGGCAGCTCGGGAACGGAAGCACGACCGGGCCAGACTGCGGCGGCTCCTGCAGCGAGACCCCAGTGACAGTCACGGGCATCACCAACGCGACCGCGATCGCCGCCGGGTCGGACCAAACCTGCGCGCTGCTCGCCGGCGGAGGAGTCGACTGCTGGGGCTACAACGCGAGCGGCGAGCTGGGCAACGGCAGCACGACCGGGCCAGACTGTGGCGGCTTGTGCAGCTCGACCCCCGTCGCGGTCAACAGCATCACTAATGCGACAGCGATCGCCGCAAGCAACGCCTACGCATGCGCTCTTCTCACGGACGGCACCGTAGATTGCTGGGGCCGAGGCCGGACCGGCGAGCTCGGCAACGGCAGCACGAACGACAGCGCGACGCCTGTAGCCGTCAAGGGCATCACCCGAGCGGCCGCTATCAGCGCAGGTTTCTACCATGCGTGCGCGCTCCTCACCGGCGGCGGCGTTGACTGCTGGGGCTATAACCGCCTCGGCGCCTTGGGCAACGGGCGTGCGAGTGCACCCAACTGCGCCGGCAACTACTGCGCCGCACCCGTGCCCGCCAGTGGGATCGCCAACGCCACCGCAATCGCCGCCGGCGGCTACCACACGTGCGCGCTGCTCGCAGGCAACAGCGTGGCCTGCTGGGGGTGGAACGGCTTCGCGCAGTTCGGCAATGGCACGACAACGACCACCTCAACGCCAGTCCACATCGCTGGGTTCCCGTGATCGCCGACGGCTGGACGGAGTCGGACGCAACGGCCCTTTCGTTTGCGTGCTGACCGACAACGAGATGAGCCACCGCAGCTCATACCGTTGCCGCGCCGGACGTAGGCAGTCACGGCTGAGTGGGTCGACATCGGATGCGCGTAGAACGGCAAAGGGCCCGACTCGCCTATGTGCTTGTCGCCAATCCCATGACTGATCCAGCGCTTCTTCGGGACCGACTGCGCCATCCACCGCGGTCTGACCTGATCAGGGCCGGAAGCCGCGCAACTGCATCGTCGCCAACTCGGTCATGAGCTCGGCGACACGGTGGCGAGCAAAGCAGTAGTCCGCGTCGGCGCTGACCAGCTCCTGCGGATGGGCTGTTCCGGGCGCCGGCGCGATGCCAGGGGAGGCGCGGTGCCTATGCACATGCCCCTGCGCACCTCAAGGGCGCGCAATCGCGTGTAGCCCGGAGCGGTCATATGCACATGGCGCGCGAGACCGCTGCTTTTCCAGTGAGAAGCTGGTCGGGCGTGTTGCGTTTGCGTGGCGCGTGGTGGATGGTCCTGGCGGCGGCGGGCTGACCCATGCTGCTTATCTGTGCAGGCGCCTCGTGTCAAGCGGGCCACCGCAGCTTTCTGTTGGACGTCGGGGTCGAGCGAGTCCTCGACGTCCTTGCGATTGAGCGCCGAGAGCGGCGACCTGTCACCCCGTCGGGCGGCCCGGAGGGCCGAGCGCGCAGCGCTTGACTGGTGCGCCGCGATGGCGCGATCGATGGTTGCGGTGTGCGCGCGGGCGCCCAGGCTTATCTCGGTCCGCGACCTGGGGTTGGCTCCCGGCCGGCGACATGATGGTTGATGGGGTGTTGTTCTCGCTGGATGAAGCGTTGCGGCCGCTCGGTCTTTGGAGGCCGTCCACGCGTGCGTGGCGGCAGCAGCATGCAGGGAGCCAGCCGCGGTGCATCGGTGACGTTCAGGCATTGCGCGCACGGGAAGTTCTCACGCCGGCGCGAGCGCCTCGTCTCCGAGCTCTCGAAGGGTGTGATAACGACGTTTGAGCAGCTTGCGAGCAAGCGCCAGGCACGCGCGGTTACCGCCGAGCCGCTCGGCAGCCTGCTGGTAGTAGGCGCGGTCTGGTGACCCGGGCCGCCGGGCGGCCTGCGCGGCCTCGTATAGCGCCCAGCGCAGCGCTGGTGGGCCTTGCCGGGAGAGGTGTCCCGGGGCGCGGCGCCTGTCGGAGGCGTGCACGGTGATGTCCATCCCGCCGTAGCGGACCGCCTCGCGCGAGGAGGAGAACCGTCGCGTGTCGCCGAGTTCGGCGAGGATCACGACGCTCGTCAGCGCGCCGATCCCGTAATGCGCGGCCTGCAGCGCCCGACATCCTGGCTGGCGGCGCGCGTAGGAGCGCAGCTCCTTATCGAGCGGCACGATCCGAGCGTCGACCGCGTCGATCATCGACAACGCGACCGTGATCTGCTCGCGTCCCGCGGCCGGCAACGCAGCCTGCTCAACCCACGCGCGGTTCTCGCCGGTGAGCAGGCCAGCGCGCTTCGGCAGCCCGTGGTGATACAGCACGGCCTGCATCCGCTGCTGCCACTCACCGCGCTCATCAACCAGCGTGTGCCGCAACCTGACCCTGGCGCGGAGATCGAGCAGATGGTCCGGCGCGATCCAGCACTCCGGCAACCGACCGGCCATCAGCAGCTCCCGCAGATGCCTGGCGTCCGCCCGGTCATTCTTCGCGCGCTGCTTGTTGCCACGCAACGCGCTCGTCTCCGCCGGCTCCGCGAGGTGCACACAGGCGCCGACCCGACGCAGCTCCTCGACCACGAACCGCCAGCCGGTCGTCGCCTCCAACGCCACCTCGAGCCCCCGGCCGCGGAACCGCGCCAAGAACTTGCGCACGCCCGCGCGGTCGGCCGGCACGATCCGACCGCGCGAGACCTCGCCCGTCACGCTATCGAGCCACTCCGCTGTGATCTGCGCCCGATGCTGATCGAGCCCCATCACGATCGACATACCGAACTCCTCGCGAAACCTTCGCCTTCATCGTCGAGCAGCACGGTCCGCAACGCGCGCGCAGCGTCCAGCCCGACCCATCGCATACCGTGGGACACGGTCGGTACCTCCTATTCGAATGGCCGGCGCGCGCGGGCTGCAACCGCGCGTCGCCTTCGACCTACGCCGTTCGACGCGGAGGACCGACCACCTTCAACGCCGGGCCCACGCCGACCTGCTCATGCCATCTTTGGGCGGTTGGTGCTGGCCCCTCCGCGCAACGCGAGACGGTCGCCCAATCCGGGCAGCTACCGTTCGCGTCTCGAGAGGAGGTGCGTCGAGCTCGTCATGGACAGTAACTCGCGCGTGCCCAGCTCGATCCAGTTCAAACTCAACCGGCGCACGTCGCGCCTGTCGAGGTGCCGGCACTCGCGGACATCTCGAGGCCGGCCACAACGACAACGGCAACGGCAACAGCCAGCGACCCTCGTCGACGGCGTGAAAAGCCCCTCACGCGCTCTCCTCCAAGGTTGCCACCCCCTGTCCGGGCCACATCTGGGTTGTAAGTAGGAGCGCCCCCTTACCCCCTCCCGTCAGGGCCAGCCCAACGCGGCTCTGAGGTGCGTATGCCGAGACCAACCCCAAGCACACACGTTGGTAGCCAACTTGCAGGCGTGTCAGCGAGCCGTGCGATCCGGCCGTCCTCACGAGTGCCCGGGCGGCTCGATCGACTGGAGGAACAGGTCGAAGTTATTAGGGATCGCGGTAGCGTGCTCCCAGACGAGGAGCCAGCGCCCGGCGCGGCGTTCCCAGAGCTCGGTGATCCACCCCTTGTGAGTTACCCTGGTCCCGCCGGCGACGAGATCGAAGCTCACCTTGTACCGGATGGCCGCCGAATCTCCCGAGGGGCGCACCGCGATCCGGGACACGGGCTTGAACACGAGGTAGTCGATGACCCCGGCCGCGACGGCGCCTAGATAGTCGTCGAGCGAGAGCGTGTCGCCGGACGGAGTGACGGCCTGGAAGTCCGAAGCCATCATCCGGCGCGCGGTTGCCGTGTCCGCGTCGACCAGTGCGTGGAGGCGCGTCCGCTCGATCGCGGGGAGCCGATCGGCCTGGGATGCGCCCGGCCGCGCGTGCGTGACATGCGCCGAGCGTGCGGGCGATGTCTGCGCACCGGTCAGTGCCGGAATTGCGACACTCGCGGCGATCGCAGCGAGCGCTCCGGCGGTTAGGGCCTGGATTCTGGTGTTCATCGCGTTACCTCCTTACTCGCGCGCCATCTAGGCCTCCACCAGGATGGCTGCCGACATCCGCTCGAACGGGACGCCTGCGCGGGCGTACGCGTCGCGCACGTCCTCCTCGGTGGCTGCTTGGATGACGCAGTAGAACGATTCGTCGCTCGGCACGATCGTCGAGCCGACGTAGTGGATGGGCGCGCCAGTGTGTTCCATGTCCACGACCGTGTCGCGGACGCGCGCGATCGCGTTCGTCAGCTGCGAGACGTCAAGGCCAGGTCTGTAGTGCTCGACGAGGTAGGCCTGTCGTGTTCCAGTGTCCGCACCGCGTGCCACGGCAGGACGCTACGTCTCCTTTGGCGCAGGCGAATCGGGTGGTTCCCTACGTTTCTAACTCGCGGCTTCCGGGTTCCTCGCCATGCGTGCGCCGAGCTCGGCGCGCGAACGGATGTCGAGCTTGAGATAGACGCGCGCCATGTGCGCCTCCACCGTCTTCTCGCTGATGAACGCGGACTGCGCGATCCCGCGGTTCGTCAGCCCTGTCGCAGCGAGCTGCGCTACTCGCAGCTCGGTCGCCGTCAGCTCGTCGGGTGCGCGCCGCCTCGGGCCCACGACATCGAGCTCACCGCGTGCCCGTTCGGCCCAGGTTGGGGCGTCCAGCCGCACGAAGATCTCCAGCGCCTCCCGGAACGCAGCTGCTGCCGCCCGCCGTTGCTTTGTTCGACGATACACACGCCCCTTCGTCAGCCACGCGCAGCCGAGCTCGAACGGAAGACGCGATGTTGCCTCGAGGTCAAGCGTGTCGAGCGCCGCGAGTGCGCCGGCCAGGTCGCCCATAGCCGCGGTCACGATCGCTCGCGCGCGGGGGAGCGTCGCATCGATCCAGATCCGCGGAAACGTCCGTCCCCTCTGCTCGAGCCGCGCGAGTGTTTCCCGCGCACGGTCGACTTCCCCCAGCTCCACCAGCAACTCGACGTGGAAGGGCTCGGTGCGATCGAGGAGCCCGTCCTTGATGCCGATCTGATCGAGCAGCTCGCGCATGTGCGTCAGCGCTCGATCGGCTGCCTGCTGATCACCTGCGGCGTACTCGACGAAGCCAAGCACGCTCAGCAGGATCGCCGCCCACCACGCCTTCTCGGCTCCAGCCGTCTCCACGACGAGTGGTCGCAGCGTGGTTCGGGCGCGATCGAACCGGCCCCGATGAGCGTCGATCAGCGATCGCCAGGCGAACGGGTAGGCGAACCTGCCGCTCACTTCCAGCCGCTCCTCGATCGCGTCGCAGCTGCGCTCGATCAGCCCCTCGGCGAGCTCCCACCTGCCAGCCTGGAACTCGACCAGTGCCAGGTAGGCGAGCCGCTCAGCCCCATGAGGCTCGTCGCCGTGGTCGCGGGCCCAGTCGGATTCTCTGACATAGCGCTCTCGGGTGGCTTGGACATCGTCGATGCACTGGAACCAGATGAGCGGAACCGGGTGCGGGTAAGCATCTGGCCCAGCTCGCACCTCGAGCTCGAGCCCGCGCTGCATGAGTTCGGTGCGAGGAGTCCGTCCCAGAAGCAGGTCGAGCAAGCACAGGTCGATCAGCAGCGATGACAGCACCCCCGGCTCTTGGTCGGCGCTTACCCGCTGCACCGCCCGCTCAGCACGTTCGAGGGCGCGGGCCGGTTCACCGGGGACGCCGATCAGAACCAGCCGCGCCGAGATCCGGGCGCTGAGCGCCGGGTCCCCTGCTGCCATGCTGAGCGCCTGTTCGAGATAAGTGGTTGCGAGCCGGATCGAACCGTCGTCCCACTCGACCTCCGCAAGCAGCTGAAGGCGCTCTGCCTGCACCGCAGCCGCCAGGTCACGGGCCGTCGCACCCTCGGCGAGCAGCCGTGCCCCCGCGACGTCGCCGGTCCTGAGCAGCGCAGACGCATGACCCAGCGTCCGCCGCGCGAGCGCCTCATCGCAATCGGCCGGCGTGAGCCGGCAAGCGGCCGCGAAGAGCTCCATGGCCGCGTCGAATGCGCCGCGCAAGGCGGCCTGCCGCGCAGCCTGCTCGACTGACGACGCTGTCGCCTCATCTGCTTGCGTCGCGCTCTGCGCGAGGTGGCGAGCCCGCTCCTCATCATCGGAGACCACCGCAGCCAGTCGCCGATGGAGCTGCCCGCGCCGCGCGTCGGACGCAGCGCCGTACACCGCGGACGCCAGCAGCGGGTGCGTGAACCGGACGCGGCCCTGCTCGGTCAGGAGAACGCCCGCCTGCTCCGCCTCGAGGATCGCCGGCAGCGCCTCGCGCTCGTCCTCAACCGCGGCGGCGACCGTCTCGATCGTGGGCCGCGAGAGCGCCGCCGCCACGAGCACGGCCTCCCGGGCAGCGAGCGACAGCGCCCCGACGCGCTCGGCCGCGAGCGTCTGCACACTGCGGGGCACCGGCAGCGGCCGATGCCCGGCGGACTCTTCCCCCGAGCCGGCTAGGGCCCGGGCGATCTCGAGCGCGAACAACGGGTTGCCGCCGGAGGCCTGGGCGATGCGCGCGAGCGTCGGGCGCGTGAGCTCATGGGCGAGCCGGCTGCTGACGATGTGATGCAGCGACGCGAGCGAGAGCGGGCCGAGGACGATGCGCCTGAGCCGGTCCTGCGGCAAGGCGTGGTCGAGGTCGAGCGGAGCCTCGTCCTCGCCCTCAGTGCGACTCGCCAAGAGCAGCCCCAAGTCGGCGGGAAGCCGGCGTGCCGCGAACGCGAGAGCGCGTTCCGACGCCGCGTCCACCCATTGCACGTCGTCGACCGCCACGAGCACCGGTCCCTCGCGGGCGAGCTCGCCGAGCACGCCGACCAGTGCCGTCGCCGTCGTGCGCGGGTCGGCGGGCTCGTCCGTCGCGACGCGGAGCAGCGTGGCAGCGAGCGCACGCTCCTGTGGCAAGGGCAATGTGGCTCGAGTCTCGTCGAACGCAGGACCGACGATGTCCGCGAGTACCGCGTAGGAGAGCCTCGCCTCGCTCTCCGCTGGCCGAGCCCTCAGCACACGATACGCACGCGCCTCGGCGAGACGAACGCCCTCGAACCAGGCCGTCGACTTCCCGATCCCCGCCTCGCCCTGAAGTAGCAGCGCTTGCCCGCCGTGCGGAATCGAATCGAGAAAGGCCGACACGCCTGCGATCTCTCGCTCGCGACCGATCACAGCGTCGCCCGATCTCTGATCGCTCCAGTCACGAAAGCAGGCTACGCTCAACGCTCTCCCAGGCCAAGCCCAGCTCTGCCTAATCAACGGTTGCTGTCGACGCTCGCTTCGCCCGTGCCCGCCGGCGGTGCGCGCGTCCGGCCTGCGTTTACTTGCGCCCACAGGCACGCGTCGCCGATGTCGGCGTCGGATGATTCGTTTCGTCGTCTCGCCGCGACGCGGCGCATCATTGCTTTGGCGACGTAGGAGGCGTCCGGATCCGGGGTCTTCCACGCCGGTGCCGGACGAGTGGAAACGCCAGATGCGAGCGCCTCGTGGGTCCTCGTCAGCAGGCAGCGGTACATGGGTTTGCCGGCCAAGTTACTGGTGCCTACGGGCGGCGTCCGCCTGCTGCGCGAGTGTGGTCATTGTGGCGAAGAACGCCGGCGACTGCCCGCGGAACAGACCCATGGCAGTCAGGAACTGGACCACGCCCATCGCGATCCCCTTCGTCCCGGTGGGCCGCACGATCGAGACGACCGGGAACTTGCGAGAGAGGAAGTTCGTCGGCTCGGGCATGATCAGGTTGCTCTGGAAGTTCTGTCCGCCGAAGGGCTTCTTGTTGAGGTCGGGGAAGACGAGTCCGTTCGTGGGGTCGGTCAGCGGGGGCGCGTTGCCGGCCTTATCGCTCCAGGTTTGGAAGTGCATGGCCTCGGTCGGCCCGATGCTGAGTACCACCCGCAGCGCTTCGGGGTCGTTGACCCTTTGGGCCACCGCTGGGTACAGGCTGGTGCCGCCCTGCTCGATTGTCGCGAAGTGGAAGCCGGCGGTGTTGGCGATCGCCTGAAGGTGCTTGGCCGGCTTCAGGTCGGCATCGCTGCGCGGGATGGCCGGGAACCGGCCGCGCGCCAACCCGGGCACGGCCTGCCGGAAGGTGTCGCCGAGGTCGGGGTTCCCGCGGCGTGAGCGATACCGGGTCCACCAGCTCGTGTCGACGGTCAACTCCATGAGATTGGTGAGGCGCTTACGGCGCGCCGCACCACTGGCCGCGCTGCCCGGCAGGATGCGGAATCGATCGAGGTTGACCGGGTCGGCTCCGCGCGACTTCAGATACGCGTTGAGAAATGTGAAGTGCGTGAACTCGTCCTCGGTGTTGTCATGGACGTACTGGGCCATGTCCTCATCGAGCACTGCGAGCGCCTCGGTGAACGCCTTGTTGCCGCTGCCGCCCGGCACCTCGCCATCCTGAATCCCGCACAGCTCGTTGTACTGCTGCCAAAGATCGGTCTCGAGAATCTCGGCCGCGGACAGGAACCGCAGGATGGCCGCATCTCCGCGGCTGAGGCTGCCCGTGGCGAACGCAGCCGGCGCGCTCGCCAGCACGCCCGCTCCGAGCACTCCAGCACCCGCGCCGGCGATGAACGAGCGCCGGCTGGTCACCTGCTCTGATGATTGACTGCTCATGTCCCTCCTCCTATCTGCTCGTACGTGTCTCGACCACCGGCAGCAGCGGTCGACTCCGGGCACGGACCATCACGCGCACGGAGGTGTCTCCGCACGCGCATCAGTAACGACCGCCGAGTCGCCGCGCTGCGGCCAGCGTCAAGCCTTGCTGCTTAAGACGCCATCAGACGGCTCGTCTTCCCGACTGTGCGGAAATTTCGCCCTCGACACTCTCCGTGAACAAACGAGTTCTCGCCCGTGACAACCCGCGAACGCAAGCCGGAGCCTGGCAACTACTTTCGCCCTACCGTAACGATCGCAATCGTCGGCACGCCTGAGCCGCCATGACGATTGGATTGGCGACCGAGTGATCGTTCGGGGTCGTGGCGTCGCACGACTCCTTCCCAGCGAAGGCGATCGCACACACTCGACGCCGACGACACGACGGTCGGCTGCGATCTGGTCTCGGCTTATGGGCTCTCCACGGGTCCGTCGCAGCGTCGCGACGTCTCGATCATGGCAAAGTCCAGCTCAGCTCGATCGCTTCGCCACGAGCGGACGACCGCGCTCAGAGCCTCGCTGCTGGTTAGCCCCGATCCGATAGGCGCGGGAACCGGCGGACGAGGGCCGAGGGTGGCGACGTCGCACGTGGACCGCGGTGGCCGACGGCCATACACCGGGTGCCGGTCGTGCACGAGATGCTCGCAAGGGTCGTCATCTTTGATCGCGGCTCGCTGCGGCGACCGAGTGTTGCTAGTGACGCGTTCGACCGGCGCGTCAGATCCCACCGCCATAGACGTCCGTCCCGTGGTGCACGACAGGCCGTTGAGGCCGGCACCCATCATTCTTGACAACGAAGTTGAACTCCCTCGATATCTCCGCGGTCGTTCAACCAGTAGCGACGGTTCCAGCGTGCCGATAACGGGCTCCAATGGAAGTCTTCGTTGCTCTGTCTGCCTACGAGCCCTGCAAGCCGCCCATAAGGCGGCCTTCGCGGGCCGATCAAGACCGGACGGCACATTTTGCGGAGACTCTAGGATCGGCGACAAGATCGATGCCGGTGCAGCGCGAGCCCGGCAATCACGAGGAGGCGATGGACATGACCCGATTCGATTTCCAGCTACCGCGTCGTGCGAGCGAGAAGGCGGCGCACGTTGCGGCAGCGACGGGGCTTGTCAGTCTCGCGCTTGCCCTACCGACGATCGCGCTCGCGCGCGCGGTAGTACGTGGTCCGGTGGCGAGGGCGGCCGCGACGCCGCCGGCGACGCTCACCGGCAGGCTGGTGACGCCAAGTCCCCTCGGTCCGCTCAAGCGAGGGACTGTCGTGCGCTCCAGCGCGCTACGCACGCGCGTGTTCACGAGCTCGCGCCACGGGTTCGCGCTCGCAAGGGAGCGGTTCGGCGTCTTCTATCCAGCGGTCACGGTTGACGGCGGGAAGACCTGGCGGATCAACGGGCCGGCGTTTCACCTTCCGCCTGCATCGGACGCGCCGTTCCTTGTTACACAGGTCGGCGCCCTGAGCGCGAGGCAGTACTTCGCGTGGGGCGCGCAGTCGATCGACGCGACCTCTGATGCGGGCAAGCACTGGTGGCGAACACTGGTCCCCAACACCGTTCTGGCTGTCGTCCCGAGCGGAACAACGCTGCTCGCCGTCACCGATGACGCGCCACCAATCGGCTCGCCGGCCACAGCATCGGTGTACACGAGCACGGATGGCGGGCATCACTGGCACATCACGCATAACCTCCAGGGGGTCTGACGCGCGCCGATCTACGCCGGCACATGAGCGCCAACTTCCACGCGCTGAGACCGACGCGCCACAGTCTGTGAGCGATCGTTCACGACCATGCGTAGACGTCTCTGATCGACGGTCGTGGTTATCGCCGGACGACTCGCCTCCGCTGCGTGAGTGAGCGCGTCAACGCGATGCGGCTTCGTCCGCGCCCCGGAGTACCGCGGCAGGGTGAAGGTCCGGATCGTCCGAGGGCTCGCGAGTTGCAGCCTCCCCTCATCCTCAGATGGGCTGACAGCGCAGCCCGGGCCGACAGCACGACGATTGCATCGCTGGATTCGAGCCGCCCGGACCCGACGTCTTCGGCGACACACGACGTGGTTCGCCGGCGCCACCGCGGACGATTGCTCGGCCCGGAGGAGTCATCGCTCGGGTGCGAGCGACGACATGCGGCCGGAACACCGCGCATCTGCGGTCGGTCCGTGCCGGGCCGGTCAGGGCGCCAGCGGATTTCCGCTTGAGGTACATGGGTTCGGGGTGTGCGCCTCATGTCGCAGCGCGTCGTCGCTGAGGTCGCTGGCTGCTGCTAACGCGAACTCAGGATGCTCTTCGAGCACGCGGCCGCAGCGCGCGATATAGAAGTCGCGTGGGCGAGCTGATTATTGGGGCGCTGTTCGCCGGCTACCGCCTAGAGGGAGTCGTCGGTCGCGGCGGGATGGGTGTCGTGTATCGGGCATCTGAGCCTCGTCCTGCCCGCACGGTGGCGCTCAAGGTCGTAGCGCCGGAAATCGCCGAGGACCCCGGTTTTCGAGAACGCTTCCTGCGTGAGGCGCAGATTACGTCATCGATCGAGCATCCTCACGTCGTTCCGGTATTGCGAGTTGGGGAAGAGGCAGGGAGGCTCTTCATTGCGATGCGGCTCATCCGCGGCCAGGATCTCGCCGCGATGATCCGAGCAGCAGGACGCCTTGATTCGCTTGTGGCCGCACGCCTTATTGATCAGGTCGCCGACGCCCTCGATGTCGCGCACGAGCAAGGCCTCGTTCACCGGGATGTGAAGCCGGCAAACGTTCTGGTCGAGCGCCATCGTCGTGGCGAGCATGCGTACCTAACCGACTTCGGGCTCACGAAGAGCTTCGGTTCAAGCGGCGGGATGACGTCGACAGGTGCGGTCGTGGGATCGACCGACTACATGGCGCCGGAGCAATGGAAAGGGCTCCGAGTCGATGCCCGCACCGACGTGTATTCACTTGGGTGTGTCTTGTTTGAAGCTCTCACCGGCCGTGTGCCGTTCGAGAGGGATGGTCCGCACGCCCGGATGTACGCGCATGTGAACGAGCCCGTGCCGACGGTCTCTTCGCTGGTGCCTGAGCGGTTCAGGTTCAATGATGTTGTTGGCCGAGCAATGGCAAAGGAGCCTGCAGAGCGATACGCGTCCGCTGGCGATCTCTGGGTTCGCAGCGGTCGCGGCAGCTGAGGCTCGGACGATTACTCAGATCGACCGAAGTGTCGCCACAGGCGACGCCGCACGACTAGACATCACCGAAGAAATCGACGTTCGGAGCGCGATCAAAACCGTCGAGCTCGCGGCGCTCGATTTAATCGCCGAACTTCCACGGACAGCCGTTCAGCCTGTAGCCAAGCTCACGCCGGCCGGATACAAGGCTCCGAAACGCATCAGCCTCGCCGAGCCGCGAATCGTGGGTCGGCGGCCCAGCGTCTGGTGGTCACCGCTGCCATCGTTGCGATTGCTGGCGCGCTCGCCGGGATCCTCGCAGCGAGTGGGCTGTTCTCATCCGACCACTCGACCAACGGCGCCACGACACCGGGCACGGTTGCGGCAATCTCTAGCACCACCAAATCACCTGCGCCCGGGTCTCCGGCGACCACTCCAGTCTCAGCGACAGAATCGTTCTACAAACTTGCTGCATCGCACCGCTACTCGGCGGCGTGGGCCTTGGCCGATTCAAGCTTCAGAACTCAGCTCCACGGTTACGCCAAGTTCGAAAACCTGATGTCTGGAGTTGAATCGATCACGTTCGTCTCTGCAGAGGTGCTGAGTCAGTCCAGCGATGTCGCTACGGTCGCGATTGCGACGACGCCCATTCGGACCAACGGACCTGGCCATTGTCAGGGCACCGTTGACCTGGTGCGCGGAGCCATCAACGCGTGGCTACTGCACCACATCCACATCACGTGCCCCTGATCCCAACGGCGCGATGACAAATCTGACCGAATAACCGCAGACGTTCGGTGGCCACTGCCGGGCGGCAGACCATGTTGCAGGAGGCGCGACAGCGTCAAGGTAGCGATGGCGTATCGCTCATGTTGGCCACAGGTCCGGCTTGGCCCTGTCCGGAGGCGCGCAGCTACGGCCGAGCGAAACCCCCTCCCCGGACAGGACTGCGCGCCGGCGATCGGGCGTGCTGGCGACTCGTTTGTCGCGGATGCTCGTCGCGCCGCGCTTGTGCTTTGAGGACGTAGCACCGTCGGGGCGATGTACCCCCGGCGCGGCGTTTCGCAGGAATGCAGCCTGCGCTCGGCGGAGTTCTGGACGACCTGCTTCAGGGACTCGCTGCCGTGGCACCCAAGCGTGGCTACGTTGGCCGATCGGTGGGCGGCGGCAGCGTTCCGCTCTGCATGTGCTCGTCCGGGCGTCCGCCGCCGAGCAATGCGGAGTGTGGGTCCTGACCCGTTCGGTTGCTCGGCATCTCGCGTCGACCTCGGTGTCGCGGCGTCGGGGCGCCAGGAGCTCTAGCTGCCAGCGGACCATCGTCCCGCCGGATCGCGACCGAGAAAGCCGGTATAACGGTGCCGTGCCGGACTTGGCGCCGGGGACTTTTTGCTGGCTATCGGATCGAGGGAATGATCCGACGAGGCGGTATGGGCGTGGTGTACCGGGCCACCGAGTCTCGGCCTACGAGAACCGTTGCGCTCAAGGTAGTTCTGCCCGAGTTCGCCGCCGATCCGGGCTTCCGAGCGCGGTTTCTCCGGGAGGCCCAAGCTGCCGCGTCGATAGAGCATCCGCACGTCGTTCCGGTATGGCGCGTCGGTGAGGAGCATGGAATGCTCTTCATCGCGATGCGCCTCATCAGGGTGCAGACCTTGCCGCGCTCCTCGATTCAGAGGGCCCACTTGACCCGGTGCGCGCGGCGACACTCGTCGACCAGCTAGCGGATGCGCTCGACGCCGCGCATGAGCAAGGCCAGGTTCATCGTGACGTCAAGCCGGCGAACGTGCTGGTCGACGAGGGCGGAGAGGAGACCACGCGTACCTGACGGACTTTGGGCTCGCGCGGCAGCTCGATGTCACGCGCGATTTGACAGACACAGGCAAGATCGTTGGTACACCTGACTATATGGCTCCCGAGGCGTGGAAGGGCGAGCGCCTTGATGCCCGGGTCGACGTGTACGGGCTCGGTGCGTTCTCTTCGAATTGCTCACCGGCCGTGTGCCCTTTCCGCGCGACACCCAGCTCGCTCTTATGTACGCCCACCTCGAGGCGGCTCCGCCGGCTATCTCGGATGCTGTGCGCCGCTCAGGACCGTATTTCGATCGCGTCATTCGGCGTGCGCTAGCGAAGGACCCAGACAACCGGTACCCGTCGGCCGGTGATCTCGGACGCGCTGCGGTTGCCGGCGCGCGCGGTGAGGCGGTCACAGAACCTGAACGCAGCGTCGCTTCCGGTGATGCGGCGGCGTCCGAATCGCCTACCCGGGTTCTGTCGGCGCCGGACGGGCCGACGGTCGTGGACTCCGCACCAACCAAGAATGCGCCTCGGATCTCGGACCGCCAGCCGCCGACCGCGCCATCCGACACGAGGCGGACCGTAGCGGCCAGTGTCCCCAGAGACACTCCGTGGCGTGCTGAGAGAGCCCAGCGCGCTCGGCCCAACATCCGCTCGGGGCAAAAGATCGGCGTCCCAGAGCGTGGAGATCCCCCGACCGAACGGCCGCCACGGCGCCGATCGCGCACTGGCCGCGGACTGACCGTGACCATCCTTGCCGCGACCATAGTCGCCGTATTCCTTCTCGTTCAGGCAAACCTTGGCGACGGCGGGGGCCGTAACAGGAACAAGACGACGACGGACGAACTCCAAGCACATCCCGCCATCGCTCGTAGATTCAGCGTGCTGCTGCCACGCGCGGCGTTCAAGCCGGTACATGTCGAAGTTCTCGGCTCGGGAGGGACCTGGACTCGTTCTGGGACGCTCGGAGCGGTACACCGGGTGAACCTCTGCCTTTCAGGGTCGACTACACGCCGTCGAACTCAGACGCGTACTCGGCCGCCATGACGGTTCGAGCCAACCTCAGCGATCACCGCGACCTAAGACGCGGTCCACTACAGCTCAGCTATGACCGGAACGCGTATCGCTGGGAGTACCTATCGCACTATGACGGCGTGCTGTACCACTACGTCGACACTTTCTCGAACATGTGCGGACTCAGCTACGCCGTCTTGGGCAGAGCCCCACCCGCGTCGTGGTCGCGATATGTAAAGGCCTTCGACGCGGCTACGAGATCTCTCAAGCCGATCTGCTCGTAACGCCCGCGCCCTTTGACTTGCGGGAGCTGAATGACCGGCCGCTTCGTATGCGGTCAGGCGTACGGCGATCCGTGCCGATCGAGAGAAGCGTGCCCGGACCGCCGTTGCGGTCATGGTTCAACGTCAACGCACCGCCGACGATCGCTTCCGTTCCCAGGGACCGCTTCGAGCAACGATAGCCTTGGCGACGTAGCGCTGCTGGGGCCTACCGGCGTGGCGCGAGTGCTTCGCCAACGCGATCGTGGGCGCGGCGGTGGCCCGCGCGAGCGCAATTGCGATGTTCCGCACCCTCAGATCCGGCGGAGCGGCGTGACTCCCAAGGATGGTCTTGCCGTTCACCGAGCGCCTCGCGTCCGGCGACAAGCGCGACGATCGCGAAGGCTGGCCGAGAGCTGCCCTCGCTGTCGCGCGGGTCTTAACGGGCAGACGCGCAAGCGTGGCTCCCTTTGTCCGAGCCGCCCGCGGGCAGTCGATTCCTGACCCACCGGCACGAGCCGGCCCGCTTTGCCAAGCCCGCGCGCCGGCGTGTTGCCGTACACCACCTCGTACTGCCCAGCCTTGACGAGGAACGTCGTGCCAGATCCCGGTCCGGTCGCTGCGCCCGACGCGCCGCCAGTAGTTGCGCCACACCTCGAGGTGCGGATCGTGCTTGTCCTTGGCGAACGCCTCGAGGTGCTCAAACGATCGCCAGTACTGAACGATCGTGGGGATTTCCAGCTCGTACGCGAGCAGCCCCTTCTCCGGATGCGCGACGAGGTAGTCGAGCATGTGCGACATCCCCCGCCGCCCGCCGAGATCGGCAAAGCTCCGCAGCAGGTGCAGCTTGCTGTTGAAGGTGGGGCCGATGAGGAACACGACGAAATTCCCTTCGATCTCCGCCGTCATGCGCCGACCGGCTATTTGTTTCATCCTCATTCGCTTCGGCTCGTCGTCGAAACGAACCGCGAGCGTGTTCGGACGACATGCGCCGCGGGCGAAAGGCGCTTCACAAAAGAAATCTCAAAAACGGAGGCGCTTCGGATAGCGTCGTGGTCATGGGGATGTTTGGGGGACCCGGCTCGGGCAGGCGGGCTGGTCGTGCGGTCGCGATTGCCGCCGTAGCGATACTGGCGGCTCTCGGCGCGTCACCCGTGACGCTGGCGGCCAGAAGAAGCGGCACCGGCCGCCGACCCCTGCGCAGCAGTACGCCCAGGCCCGCACTCAGCTCGCGCACATTTCGAAAAGCGCGTTCGACAAGGGCCGGCGTGCCGCGTTGCTGCGCGTCGCCGCACAGGGCGCTCGCACCGTCAAGAGCCGACAGCGCTGCCGCGCGCTCGGTGCGATCGACCGGTTGCTGAACGCCACTGGTACGCCGTCCACCTGGAAGCGCGGGCGGATCCCGAAGGGCGGGCGCGCCGCGATCGGGGTGTTGACAAAGGCGGAGAAGGCCCAACTCAAGCTGGCTGGACGCAAGTGCGCCCGGGCGTCGAAGCCCAAGCGCATCCGGGGCAACCGTGGTGGGTCGGGCGCGCCGAAGACGGCGCCACCGCCCGTGTCCCCCGAGCAGGGCGAAGGCTTCAACCCGGAGCTCCCGACCGGGCCCCTGCGTGTGCCGCATAGCATCGGTCCGGCAGCGGCCTCGGCGCTGACCCGCACGGCAAGTCTAAGTCTGCCGGGATCCCACTCAGAAGGAATGGCCGCGGCGGACCCGCTCACCTTCTTCCGGATCTCGGACGTCGGCATCCCGCCGCGGACGGCCTCCCCGATGGAGCCAACCGTCGCGATCGGCGGGCACGTCGTCTGGTACACGGGGAATACGTCCGTCGGACTCTCAACGAACGACGGTCGCACATTCACCCTGTTCGACCCGTCCAACGTGCTCCCGGACCAGGGCCTCGCGTTCTGCTGCGACCAGCTCGTCTCCTATGACGCGCCGGACAACATGTTCGTATGGGTCAGTCAATACTGGTGCAACGAACCCGGTGGTTCGTGCTTCGGCAAGGACGCGAAGGGCAACAACGTCTGCCAGACGAACGGCGCGTTCAACCGGATCCGAATTGCCGTGCGCAGCCCCCAGGACCTGATCCGCAACGCCTCCAACCCGGGATTAGCGTGGACGTACTGGGACATCACGCCGTCGACCGTGGGGCAACCTTCGAATGCGTGGTTTGATCGCAGCGACCTGTCGCTGAACGCCTGGAACATGGACTGGACCGTTGACGTGCTCTGCGGGACCGGCGGATCGGTGCTCGGGCGGATCTCGCTGTCCGACCTGCGCAAGCGCGGCACCGTCAACCTCGGCTATTACGCGCCGGGCGGCCGCTGGAGCGCGGCCCAGGGACGGGCACGACGACCTCCTACTTCGTCGAGAACACGTCGACCAGCCACTCCCAGATCTGGTCGTGGGCTCCGTTCTCCGGCACGGCGTTCCCGCACGACATCTACTACTCGTCGATCCCGACAAACAACAGTTCGATCAACGGCAGCGACGGCAGCGAGACCGGCAACGACCGCTACGGGATCTTCCCTGGCGAGGTCGAGAGTTCGACCCTGAGCGGCAACACGCTGTACGTGGCGCAGGGCACCGGGCGCGACCTGTGCACGGACAAGTGCGGCGCCGGACAAACCCCGGTGCTCAAGCACATGTTCGACCAGCCGGCTGTCCTCATCACGAAGTTCGACGTGAACACGTGGAAGGAGGTCGGCGAGCGCTGGCTGTGGAACGGGACGCTCGGCTTCGGCTGGCCGGCGCTTCAGACCGACGGCGCCGGCGAGGTGGGGATAGCGCTCCGGACCTCAGCGGCCAATCACAACCCGCAGCCGGTCGCCGGCTTCCTCACGCCAGACGAGCAGTTCGCGCAGGCGCTGCCCGAAGGACAGCCGCATGAGACCGGTGACTACTACAGCCGCGCCCCGGCCGGACGTCGCGGTCGTTCATCATGGTGGCGACGGCCCAGAAGGATCCCGGCGGCACCAACATGCACTGGTACTCAATCGAGTACGGGCACGGTGCGACGCCGTACGTCGCGCCTCCGAGCGTGCACATCACGGCACCGCCGAATCTCACCAGCTACACACAGGGTGACACGGCCACCTACGGCGCATCGGTCAGCGACCCTGTCGACGGCACCCTGCCGAGCGCTGCGATCGTGTGGACGGAGGACGGCTCCTTCATCGGGACGGGTCCAGTCCTTTCGCATGTTGAGAACACACTCGGTACGCACGTCGTCAAGGTCACGGGGACAAACGGTGACGGCAAGTCGGCCAGTGACACGGTCACGATCAGGGTGAACGCCAAGCCGAGTCCGTTGCACGTGTCGATCACGAGCCCGGCTGACCAGAGCGGATTCGGTGCGCCGTACTCGCCCGATCCGACCTACTACTGCCACGACGTGACGCTCACGACAGCCGTGAGCGGCGGTGTCGGTCCGGTGACCTACACGTGGACCGACAGCAAGGACCTCGGTCCCGTCCAACAGGTCTCGACACAGTCCTCGCCTGACGCTCCACCTGTGCGACGGCACCTCGTTCAACGAGAGCTCAAGCCACGATCTCACCGTGACGGTCAGCGACGGCACGAACACGGCCACCGCCTCGGTGCGCGTGTACATCATTTCCGAGCA
>CAWEYQ010000054.1:0-58231 GCA_963813265.1 uncultured Solirubrobacterales bacterium
CTTCGGACCGAAGCGGGCGAGACGGGACAGTGGCGCCTGGACCCGAGCGGCAAGCCCCGGGATCAGCAGCACCAGCCCGAACGCGATCAGCACAATGATCGCCAGGGTGCGAGCCGCGCCGCTCGCGAGCCCGACGCCCTTGACGAGCTGGGCGAGGGCGACGATCGCGATCGTGAACGTCGTCGCGAGCCCGACGACGATCCCAAGCGGCCGACGGCGACCGCCGATGGCACCCGCGGACAGCAGTGCTGGCAGCACGGGAAGCACGCACGGCGTGATCGCCGTGCCCACGCCGGCGATGAACGCGAACAGCAGCAGGAGTGGCATCGCTCCCCCGGATGATCCTCCGAGGAAATTGCGAACTGATTAACCGGCGGACTACCCGCCGATGCCGCTCATCGTGCGCGCCGGCTGGATGAAGCCGGGCTCGCCGACGTGGTGCTTGAGCTCCTTGCGCCAGACGGCGTCACGGATGATCCGCTCGAGCTCGACGTCGGTGGCGCCCTCGCGCAGCGGCCCACGCAGGTCGGTCTCGTTCAGCGAGAACAGGCATGTGCGGAGCCGTCCGTCGGAGGTGAGGCGGATGCGGTTGCAGTCACCGCAGAACGGCTCGGATACCGGATTGATGAAGCCGATCCGGCCGCGGCCGTCGGCAAAGCGGTAGACGCGTGAGGTCGCGTGGCGCTCGCGCGGCTCGGGCTCGAGCGGGTAGACGGCGTTGATCGCGTCGCGAATCTCTGCTCCGGTCAGGACCTGCTCGGCGGTCCACGCGCGGTCGGCGTCGAGCGGCATGTACTCGATGAAACGGATCTCGTACGAGCTGCTGCGTGCGAACTCGGCGAACGGCAGCACCTCGTCCTCGGTGAAGCCGCGGATCGCGACGGCATTGACCTTGATCGGGTGCGCCTCGGGGAACGACGCGAGCAGTTCGAGGCCCCGCATCACCTGGGGGAGCGCGTCGCGACGCGTGATCTCGAAGAAGCGGTCCTGCTGGAGCGAGTCGATGGATACGTTGAAGCGGTTGACGCCGGCGCGGACGAGTTTCTCGGCGTCGCGCTCGAGCAGGAACCCGTTCGTCGTCACGGAGACTTCCGCGACATCTTCGATGTCGCTGAGCAGGTGGACGAGGTGGGGGAAGTTGCGGCGCACGAGCGGCTCGCCTCCGGTCAGGCGGACGTCGCGCACGCCCATCGCGCTCAGCACCGTGACGAGTCGGGCGATCTCCTCAAAGCTGAGGATCTCGTTGCGCTCGAGCCACGGGAGCCCCTCCGCGGGCATGCAGTATTGGCAGCGGAAGTTGCAGCGATCGGTCACCGACACCCGCAGGTCACCGATCAGCCGGCCATGCCCGTCTCGCAGCGGCTCAAGTGCCATTTCTACAGGCTAGTGCACTCGCTCTCCGAAACCCGGGGGCAGCGGGGGATCGTCGGCAAACCGGCCGAACGCGACCATGTCCTCACGTCCGTTCGGGCCCCGGCTGTGCGCCCGGAGCAGCGCCTCGCGAGTGAAGCCCGCACGTTCGGCGACGCGCTGCGAGGAACCATTGCCGGCCGCCGCGAGCAGGTCAATCCGCTCGAGGCCGAGCGCATCGAACGCCCATCGGCAGGCGAGGGTGACCGCGCGGGTGGCGTGACCGGCGCCTCGCGCCTCGGCGGCAAGCCAGTAGCCGACCTCACCGCGCAGATGCTCCCAGGCGAGCCGGAGGATCGAGACAGAGCCGAACAGCCGCCCGAGGTCATCGCTGGCGACGATCGCAAACGGCGCCGTCGCTCCGGCCCTCAGCGAGGCGTCGCGCTCGAGCAGATACGCCTGAGCGTCGACCTCGCCGTAGTGCTCGGGCACGCGCGTCCAGCGGGCGATCTCCGGGTCCTGGCAGGCGCGGACGATTGCCGCGATGTCCTCGTCGCGCCACGGACGGAGAGCGGTCGGGCCGTCGATCAGCGGTTGGTCCGGGAGGACGATTTCGTGCGCGAGCGGCCGCATCGCGACGCGTCAGGGACGCTTGACGATCACGAGCACGGCGGCGAGCGCGAACGCGATCTGGCCGAATGCGAGCGCGGTGCCAAGGTTGGCCGCGCCGACGGCGCCGGCGAGCGCGCTGGCGAGCAGAAAGGCACCGAACATGATCGCGAGATCGATTCGCATCGCGTCAGATTCTGCCGATCAGCGCCCGTCGGCCGCGGCGGTCTCGAGCACGGCCAGCAGCGCGGGCACGTCGAGCCCGGGATCCTGCTGACCGAGCAGCCGCTCGCCTGCCCGTCGTCCGCCGAGCCGCGCGAACCCCGCTGTCGCCGTGCTCGGCGGCGAAGTCGGCGAGGGCGTGCATCCTCCGGGCCCGCGTCCGGCGGGCTGGGAGATCGAGTGATGCTCGGTGGGCGTCGAGCGCGTCGACGAGCTCGTCAATCCCGCTCGGCGGGGCGAGTGAGGAGACGGCGACGACGGCGGTGTCCCGCGCCCCCAGCGAGCGGAGTGCCGCGCGGAGATCGGCGAGTGCTCGCATCGCGATCCGCCCGAGGTCGGCCTTCGTGACGACCAGCACGTCGGGGACCTCCATGATCCCGGCCTTGAGGAACTGGAGCACGTCGCCGGAGCCTGGCTGGACGACGACGGCGACGGTGTCCGCGACGTCGGCAATCTCGGTCTCCGACTGACCGACGCCGACCGTCTCGATCACGACGACGTCGAACGCCGCGGCGAGCGCGGCCGCGGCGGCGCGGGTCGCCGGCGCCAGGCCGCCGAGCCGGTCACCGGCCGCCGTCGAGCGGATGAACACCGCGCGGTCGGCTGGATCGACCTCGATCCGGGCGCGGTCCCCGAGTAACGAGCCCCCGGAGCGCCGAGAGGTCGGGTCAACCGCGAGCACGGCGACCGATCGCCCGCGCGTCCGCCACTCGGCGACGAGCCGGGAGAGCAACGAGGACTTGCCGACGCCGGGCGGTCCGGTGACGCCGACGATGTGCGCCGGAGCCTCGTCGCCGAGTGCGGCAGGGGAGACGGCGGCGAGCAGGGTCGCCGCCTGCGCCTGGGCGGCGGGCGTGCGGTTCTCGACCAGGTTGAGCACGGCCGGCGCCGCGCTCAGATCTCGCGCCCGCAGGCGCTCGCCGAGCTCAGCCCCGGTGGTGTCGGCAGCACGGGCTCAGGCGGGTGCAGCGGTGTCGATGCCGTTGCGTTCTGACACGAGGGTGACGATGTCGCGCATCATCTGGTTGAGATCCCAGTCCTTCGGCGTGTACACCGCGGCGACACCCACCTCGCGCAGCCAGACCGCGTCGGCCTCGGGGATGATCCCGCCCACGACGACCGGCACGTCGCCCGCGCCCGGCCGCGCGGAGCTCCTCGAGCACCGCCGGGATCAGCTCCCGGTGCGATCCGGACAGGATCGAGAGTCCGATGACGTGGACGCCCTCCTGGGCCGCCGAGGTGGCGATCTGGGACGGGGTGAGGCGGATGCCCTCGTAGACGACGTCCATGCCGGCATCCCGCGCCCGCACGGCGATCTGCTCGGCCCCATTGGAGTGACCGTCGAGACCGGGCTTGCCGACGAGGAACTTCAGCCGCCGGCCGAGCGCCTCGCTGATCCGTTCGACCTCGTCGCGCAGTTCGGCGACGTCCTCGCTGGAGACGGCGGCTGCATCACCGACGCCGGTCGGGCCCCGGTACTCGCCGAACACCTCGCGCAGCGTGCTCGACCATTCGCCGGTCGTGGCGCCGGCGCGAGCGGCGGCGATGCTTGCGGGCATGATGTTCTCGCCGTCGTCGCGGGCGACCCGGGCGAGTTCGCGCAGCGCCTCGTCGACCTTCGCCTGATCGCGGTCAGCACGCCAGGCGTCGAGCGCGGCGCGCCGGTCGGCCTCGACCTCCGGGTCGACGACGAGGATCCCGCCGTCGGCATCGGCCGTGAGGGGCGAGGGTTCCGTCGACGTGAACTTGTTCATGCCGACGACGGTGAGATCGCCGTTTTCGATTCGCCGCCAGCGCTCGCGATGCGAGTCGACGAGCGACGCCTTCATGTAGTCGACCGCCTCGACCGCGCCGCCGAGCTCGGCGACGCGGGCCATCTCCTCTCGGGCGCCGCTGGCGAGTTCGGCGACGAGACCCTCCATGACCGTCGAGCCTTCGAAGATGTCCGGGTACTCGAGCAGGTCGGTCTCGAAGGCGAGGATCTGCTGCAGGCGCAGCGACCACTGCTGGTCCCACGGTCGCGGGAGGCCGAGTGCCTCGTTCCAGGCCGGGAGCTGGAGCGCGCGGGCGCGGGCGCTTCGGCCGAGCGTGACCGCGAGCGCCTCCAAGGCGATCCGGTAGACGTTGTTCTCCGGCTGGGCTTCGGTGAGGCCGAGCGAGTTGACCTGGACGCCGTAGCGGAAGCGGCGCTGCTTTTCGTCCTCGACGCCGTAGCGGTCACGCCCGAGCTCGTCCCACAGCTCGGCCATCGCGCGGAGCTTGGCGTGCTCCTCGACGAAGCGGACCCCGGCGTTGACGAAGAACGAGATCCGCCCGAACACACTCCCCATCAGAGGTTGAGCCCGCCCACCCAGGCGCTCGCGGACCGCGTCGAGCACCGCGATCGCGTTGCTCATCGCGTAGGCGATCTCCTGAACGGGCGTGGCGCCGGCCTCCTGGAGGTGGTAGGAGCAGATGTTGATCGGGTTCCACTTCGGGACGTGCTGGACCGTGTAGGCGATCGTGTCGGCGATCAGCCGCATGCTTGGTCCGGGCGGGAACGCGTAGGTGCCCCGACTCAGGTACTCCTTGAGGATGTCGTTCTGCGTCGTGCCCTGAAGCTTGTCCTCGGCGACTCCCTGATCATCGGCGGCGACGATGTAGAGCGACAGCAGCCAGGCGGCGGTCGCGTTGATCGTCATCGAGGTGTTCATCTGGTCGAGCGGGATCCCGTCGACCAGCGTGCGCATGTCACCCTCGTGCGCGATTGAAACCCCGACCTTGCCCACCTCGCCCCGCGCCAGTTCGTGATCGGGGTCGTACCCGGTCTGGGTCGGCAGGTCGAACGCAACGCTCAGTCCGGTCTGACCCTTGGCGAGGTTTCGCCGGTAGAGCTCATTGGACCGTTTTGCGTCAGAATGGCCGGCGTAGGTCCGCATCATCCACGGACGATCACGCTCGGGCAGGCGGGGGGAGGGAGTTTCCGGCATAGGGATAGGCTACTCGTCGATGCCTTCCATCGCTGTCGTGGGCGGCGGCTTCGGCGGGGTCGCCGCGATCGTGATGCTCCGGCGCGCCGGGTTCGCGGATGTGACCGTGTTCGAGCGCGGCGAGCGGATCGGCGGCGTCTGGCACCACAACACGTATCCCGGCGCGGCGTGCGACGTGCCATCACATCTGTACGAGTTCTCGTTCGCGCCGAACCCCCGGTGGTCGCGGCGGTACGCGCCGCAGGCGGAGATCCAGGCGTACTTGGAGGACATCGTCGAGCGCGAGGGCGTGCGCGATCGCATCCGGACCGGGGTGGAGGTCCACTCGGCGGCCTGGGACGAGCACCGGGCGACGTGGACGCTTGAGACGAGCGCGGGCCGCCATCAGGCCGACGTGCTCCTCACCGCGTGCGGCCAGCTGTCGGTGCCGAGCGTGCCGTCGATCCCGGGACTTGACGACTTCGCCGGCCCCGCGTTCCACACCGCGCAATGGCGCCATGACGTCCCCCTTGACGGGCGCCGGGTGGCCATGGTCGGGACCGGCTGCAGCGCGATTCAGGCGGGTCCGGCGATCGCGCCGTCCGTCGCTCAGCTCGACATCTACCAGCGCTCGCCAGGGTGGACGTTCCCGCGGATGGACTACGCCTACAAGGAGCGGACGAAGCGTCTGCTCGAGCGCGTTCCGGCGCTGCAGCGCGCCGATCGCAGCGGGAACTTCGCGTTCCACGAACTCGGCGCGGCGGCGATGACTGGCCGCAATCCATGGTTGCTCCCGGCGTTCCGCGCGATCGGCCGCTGGCAGATCAACAAGGCGATCAAGGATCCGGAGCTCCGGGCCAACGTGACCCCGACCGACGAGATCGGCTGCAAGCGCGTGATGCTGACCGACGAGTGGTACCCGACGCTGACGCGGCCGAACGTCTCGCTCATCGCCGACCGGATCGAGCGGATCGTGCCCAGCGGCGTGCGCACCGTCGACGGCGTCGAGCGGTCCGCCGACGTGCTTGTGCTCGCGACCGGCTTCAAGACGCACGGATTCGTCACCCCGATGGAGATCACCGGGGCGGACGGCGTTTCGCTGACCGAGCGCTGGAACGGCTATCCCCGCGCGTATCTCGGGCTGAGCGTGCCCGGCTTCCCGAACATGTTCCTGATCTATGGCCCGAACACGAACGGCGGCACCGGCTCGGTGATCTACACGATCGAGGCCGGCGTTCAGCACGTGATCGCGGCTTTGCGCTCGATGCAGCTCGCGGCCGCTCGGACGATCGAGGTGAGCGCCGAGGTGGCCGATGCGTTCGATCACGAGCTGCGCGCCGCACTCGCGCGCACCGTCTGGCACACCGGGTGCACGAACTGGTACGTCGATGAGAACGGCAACGACCCCAACCAATGGCCGTGGCTTTGGAGCGCATATCGCCACCGAACTGCGGCAATTGCGCCCGGAACCTACCGCCTGAGCGACCCGACGGGATCGCCCGTCGGCGCTCTCGGGTAACTTCAGGGAGATGCCGGATCAGAGCCGCGCTGCCGACGAACACGCGATCCTCCAGGAGATCACCGCCCCGCTCGCGTCGCTGCCCGACGACCCGCTGCCGACTCCAGAGGAGACCGATTTCCCCCGTGTCCGGCGTGGGTACGACCCGCTGGCGGTCGATGCCTACGTGCGCCGGATGAGTCAGCTGATCGCCGATCTCCAAGCCCGGAACTCGCCCGATGCCGCCGTGCGGCGGGCGCTCGAGCGTGTCGGCGAGCAGATTTCCGGGATTCTGCAGCGGGCCCACGACACCGCCGAGCAGATCACGACCACGTCGCGTCGGGAGGCCGAGGACCGCCTTGAGCAGGCCCGCCAGGAGGCGATCGAGATCGCCCGCGCCGGTGAGCAGCGGATCAAGGATCTCGACGCCGACGCTGACCGGATCTGGGCTGAGCGCTTGCGGATCATTGAGGACGCGCGCGAACTCGCCGCGCAACTGACGGCGCTTGCCGATACCGCCGCCGAGCGGTTCCCGCCGGCCGAGGAGGCGACCGGGGGCGTCCCGGCGGTCGAGCCGGCCGTGGTCGACGAGGCGCTGGCCGCGTCCGACGAGCCGCTGGCGGCGTCCGACGAGGCGCTGCCCGCCCCCAACGAGGCGCTGGCCGCTCCCGACGAGGCGCTGGGCGCCCCCGAGGAGGTGCCGGACGTTGAGGCGACAGCCTCCACGGAGCTGTTCGATGTTGAGGCCGCCGGGGAGGAGATCGACCCCGAGGCGACGGCGGTCCTGCCCGTCGTGGAGCCCGAGCCCGGCCCGAGCCAGGGTTGGAGTCGGAGCCCCCCGCGCCGCCGCCGCCGGCGACCGAAGAGCACCACCTGCCGCCCCCTCCGGGTGACGCACCGCCGCACCAGCCGCCGCCGTGGCCGGCCTCCGACCAGCCGCCGCACGGTCGATGACGCCACGCCTGATCGAGCTCCATCACGTCGGGCGCGAGCGGGTGATCGGCTGCTGGCAGGTCGGGGATGTCCTCATCGATCCGGGTCCGAGCTCGTGCCTGCCGTCGCTGCTCGCGGCGCTCGGCGACGCGCGCCCCCGCGCGCTGCTGCTGACGCACATCCACCTTGACCACGCCGGTGCGAGCGGCTCGCTCGTGCGGCGGTGGCCCGACCTCGAGGTGTACGTGCACGAGCGCGGCGCGCCGCACATGATCGACCCGGGGCGCCTGCTGGAGAGCGCGCGGCGGCTCTACGGCGAGGACATGGACCGGCTGTGGGGCGAGTTCGTGGCAGTGCCCGAGGCTTCGATCCGAGTCCTCACTGGCGGCGAATCGCTCCTCGACGGCGCGTTCGAGGTCGCGTACACGCCGGGTCACGCGTCGCATCACGTCTCCTATCTCCATGACGGCACGGCCTTCGTCGGCGATGTCGGCGGCGTCCGGATCACCGACGACACGATCACGATCCCGCCGACGCCGCCGCCGGACATCGACGTCGAGAAGTGGCAGGACTCGATCGAGGTGATCCGCGGGTGGGCGCCGACGCAGCTCGCCATGACCCACTTCGGCGGCAGCCACGACGTCACGCGGCAGCTCGAGGAGTTGAGTGATCGGCTCGGGCGCTGGTCCGAGCTCGCCCGCGACAACGACGAGGCCGGATTCATCGCCGCGATCCAGCAGGAGATCGCCACGACCGCGAGTCCGGAGGTGGCGCAGGCCTATACCCAGGCGGCGCCGCCGGAGCAGCTGTACGCCGGACTCGAACGCTACTGGCGCAAGCGCGACGAGCGGGCTGGCCGCGTACACAGCGCACCGGTATCCTGAGAGCGGATGTCGCAGACGGTTGAGTTGCCGCGCCTGGGTGGTCCGGGCGGCGGGCTCGGAGGCCTCTGGCGCGTCGTGGTCCTCAACGATGACTACAACACGTTCGACCACGTCGCCGAGACCCTGTCCTCCGTGATCCCCGAGGTGAACCTCGCGCAGGGCTACCGGCTCGCCGACCGGATTCACAACACGGGCTGCGCGATCGTTTGGTCGGGCCCCCGGGAGGACGCCGAGACGTACTGGGAGGCGCTGGATGGCGCCGGCCTGACGATGGCGCCGCTCGAGGGCGGGTAAGCCCGGGGCAGGCGGTGAGACCGCTTAGGTCTCGGGAACGATCTTCGCGCGGCGCCGCTGTTCCGGCGGGAGCGTCTTTGCCCGCTGGCGCTCGGGGCTGATCCGCACGACGTTCCACACGATCCCGAACTTCTCCAGCAGCGAGATCAGCAGGCCGGTCGGGTCGGCGATCCGCTCCCAGAAGCGCAGCCCGTGGAACGCCGAGGTCGGGAACGCGTGGTGGTTGTGGTGCCACGCCTCGCCCATCGAGAGCGGAGCGAGCCAGAACACGTTGCGCGACTCGTCCTCGATGTCGAAGCGCTTGCGCCCAAAGAAGTGACAGACCGAGTTGATCGACCACGTGACGTGGTGGAGCAAAAAGACGCGGACGAAGCCGCCCCACAGCACGGCGGTGATCGCGCCGCCGAGCCCGCCACCGATGATCCAGCCGAGCGCGAACGGGATCGCGAATCCGAGGAGCACCCACACCCAGAACAGCTTGTCGACGACGCGGACGACGCCGTCCTTGAGCAGGTCCGGCGCGAACCGCTCACGCTCCGCCGTGCCGACGGTCTCAAACAGCCAGCCGATGTGGGCGTGCCACAGGCCCTTGACGCCACCCCAGAAGCCGGGGCCGCTCAGGTGCGGGGAGTGCGGGTCGCCCTCCTGATCGGTGAACGCGTGGTGCTTGCGGTGATCGGCGACCCAGGTGATCACCGACCCTTCGACGGCCATTGAGCCGAGCACCGCGATGATCGCCCGGAACACGCGCGAGGACTCGAACGCGCGGTGAGTGAACATTCGGTGGTAGCCGAGCGTCACGCCGAGGCAGGTGACCACGTAGAGGCCGACAAGCAGGCCGAGCTCCAGCGGCCCCACCGCCCGATTCCACAGCAAGACGATCGCAACGAGCAGCCCCACGAACGGCAGCGGGACACCAATCAGATTTGCGGTCTTATGAGCTCGCGTCATTGGGTAGTGACAAGGAGAATACTGAGCAGTGACTCACGTTTCTTTTGCTTTTCCGACGACTCCCGGGCGAAATCTCATACATCAGTGACGAATTAATGGCCGATCATCCGTGGCACGAGCTGCCGCCGCGTGTCGTTGACGTCCTCCGGCCCGCGCTGCCTGACATCGCGGACGAGATCATCGACGCGGTCCGGCGGGTCCCCGCGTACTCGCGTCCGCTCGAGGGTGAGTTCGGCGCCGGGATCCGCGCCGGCGTCGAGGAGGCGCTCCACCACTTCCTCGCCGAGATCGAGGCGGGCGGCCCGGTCCAGCGCGCGGACGTGTATCGGGCGCTTGGCCAGGGCGAGATGCGCGCCGGCCGAAGTCTCGACGCGCTGCTGAGTGCCTACCGGGCCGGTGCCCGGGTGGCCTGGAGGCGGTTTGTCGCCCTCGGGAGCGCCGCCGGGCTCGAACCGGAGACGCTGTATCTCCTCGCCGAGTCGATCTTCGCCTACATCGATGCCCTCTCGGCAGAGTCGGCGGAGGGCCACGCGAGCGAACAGTCGGCCGCGGCCAGCGAGGCCGAGCTTCACCGCCGGCGGCTGGTGCGGATGCTCGTGCACGAGCCGGCCGCCGAACCGGCCGCGATCCAGGCCGGCGCGCTCGAGGCGGGCTGGGAGCTGCCGCGGGCGCTCGCCGTGCTGGTGGCGTCCGGCCACCGTGGTCCGTTTTCGCTTCCGCTGCCGCCGGACGCGATCGCCGAGACGATCGGCGACCTATCGGTCGTGATCGTGCCGGACCCGGACGCCCCGGGGCGGCTGGCCGAGCTCGAGCGGGCGATCGTTGACAGCGGGTTGACGGGGGCGCTCGGGACGACCGTCGAATGGCCGCAGGCCGCGCTCAGCTTCGTCCGCGCACGCGCCGCGCTCGAGCTCGCCGGCGTCGCGCCGTCGCTGATCGTCGCCCGTGACCACATCGGCGAGCTGATGCTGCGCAGCGACTCAGCGCTCGGCGAGGAACTCGCCCGCCAGCAACTGGCTCCCCTCGCCCGGCTCTCCCCGGGGTCGCGCGCCCGGATGCTCGAGACGCTCCGCAGCTGGCTCGCGGAACAGGGGCGAATCGGACCGATGTCCGAGCGGCTCGGCGTGCATCCGCAGACCGCCCGCTATCGGCTCGGGCGGCTTCGGGAGCTGTTCGGCCCCGCGCTCGACGATCCCGACGAGCGGTTCTGGCTCGATCTCGCGCTGCGGGTGCGCGCGGGACTCTGACGGCTGACGACCGGTCGCGTTACGCGGTCGCCTGCGGCTCGGGCTCCGGCTCCGGTTGCAGGGGCTCGAGGGCGACGTCCGGCCCGAGGGCGCCGGAGGCGATCTCCTCGTGCCAGATGTAGGTGATCGGGATCTGATAGCGGCCCATGTAGCGCCGACGGAAGGCGATCATCTCCGGGCCCTCCCAGTAGCGGTACCAGTCGCGCTTGTCCTCGAACCAGATCATCTGGGTGATCTTGTACCGGTCGTCGCCCGAGCGATGCACGGCGTACTGAGTCGCGCCGTAACGCATCGCGATCGGCGCCTCCGCGGCGACGGCCGCGGCGAAGTCATCGCCGCGGAAGACCGTCGCGTACCAGGGAACGTGGATGACGCCCGCCATCAGGCGCCGACCTCCGCCCGGATCGCGCCCGGACCTTCGGCGGTCTTGCCCTCACCCTCCTCGGTCGCGCCGACGAGGATCGCGATCTTGCCGAGATGCTTGTTGTCCCGCAGCAGCTGGTGGGCGTTCGCGACCTGATCGAACGGCATCGTCTGCCACAGGACGGGGCGGATCTTCGACTCCTCGATCAGCTCGTTGGCCTTCGTCGCCTCCCACGCGTTCGCGAAGTGCGAACCGATGATCTCCTTCTGGCGCATCCACAGATAGCGGACGTCGAAGTCGAGCTCGTAGCCCGAGGTGGCGCCGCAGATCACGACCTTCCCGAACGGGCGGGCAGCGAGCACCGAGGTCGGGAACGTCGCCTTGCCGACATGCTCGAAGACGATGTCCGGCGCGCCGCCGAGGATGCGCTCGACCTCCTTGCAGAAGCGGCGGGACTCCTTGAAGCGCGCCTTCTCCTGATCGGAGTCCTCATCGCCGCGGCGCATCATCCCCGCGAACTCGTTGCGGTTGATGTAGCCGATGGCGCCGAGCTGTTCGATCAGCTTGCCCTTCTCCTCGCTCGAGACGACGCCGACCGCATCCGCGCCGGCGAGCTTGCACAGCTGGGTGGCGAACACGCCGAGCCCGCCCGCGGCGCCCCAGATGAGGACGCGGTGGCCGGACTGGAGCTTGCAGCGGTCGACGAGCATCCGGTACGCCGTGAAGTACGTGAGCCCGTAGGAGGCGGCGTCCTCCCAGGAGAGGTGCTTGGGCTTGTGCAGCAGCTGCTGCGCCTGGACCTTGCAGAACTGGGCGAACGAGCCCCAGCTCGTCTCATAGCCCCAGATCTGCTGGCTCGGCGCGGCGAGCGGGTCAAGGCCGTGAACCTCAGGATCCTCGTAGGAGGCCTGGTTGCAGTGCATGACGACCTCGTCGCCGGGCTTCCAGCGGGTCACGCCCTCGCCGACCTTCCACACGATGCCGGAGGCGTCCGAGCCGCCGATGTGGTGATCCTCGTTGGGGTGATAGCGGAACACGGACACCGGCTGTCCGAGCGCCGCCCACACGTTGTTGAAGTTGACGCCGGCCGCCATCACCCGGACGACGACCTCAAACGCGCCGGGCTCAGGTACCTCGATCTCCTCAAGCTGGAAGGCGTCGGTCGGCTCGCCCTCCCGTTCCTGACGGATGACCCATGCCGCCATCGTGGACGGCAGGTCTCCGGGTTCGGTTTCGACGGTTGCGACTTGGCTGAGATCGACGGCCACGAGGGTTGCCTCTCTTGGTTCGGGTACTCCTGGACAGAGGTCGAACTGTAGAGAACTTGGGGCGTCCGAGCGGGCCCGCGGCGCCGGCCGGCACGGCGGGGGAGGGTCAGACCGCGACTTCCGCGCGTTCCGGTTCGCTGCGGGGCTCCGGGGCGGCGGCTTCGGGCTCGACCTGCTTCGGCCGGGGCGCGATCAGAGTCCACGCGACGAACGCTCCGATCAGCGTGACCGCGGCGCCGACGGTGAGGCCGGTGCCGAGCGCGGAGACGAAGGCCTCGCGGCTGGCCGAGACGATCTGGGCGGACACGTGATGTCCGCTGAAACTGCCTCCGCTGCTGATCCCGTTCGCGATCGCGGCGCGGGTGTGGGTCGGGAGACTGGGGAGCAACTCGTCGATCTTGGAGCGTCCGATCGTCGCCACCAGGGCACCCATGACCGCGACGCCGAACGTACTGCCGACCATCCGGCTCATCGACAGCACCCCGGATGCGGCGCCCGCCTTGGTGCGGTCAACCGCGTTCATCGCGGCGGTGCTCATCGGCGACATCACGAGGCCCATGCCGAGGCCCATCAGGATGAAGCCCGGGAGCAGCAGGCCGTAGCCGCTGTGGACGGTGATGTGCGACTGGACGAACACGGCGGCGCTCACGATCACGAGCCCGAGGGTCATCAGCGGCCGCGGCCCGACGCGGTCGGTGAGCCGGCCGGCGAGCGGGCCCATGACGATGATCACGAGCGTCGAGGGGAGGAACCGCACGCCGGTCTCGAGCGGCGTGTAATGCAGGATGTTCTGCATGTAGATCGTGATGAAGAAGAACTGCGCGAACATCGCGAACGTCACCAGGAAGCCGACGAGGTTCGCCCCCGCCGAGGTCCGCGAGCGGAAGAACGCGAAGTCGATCATCGGCGCCTTCGCTCGCCGCTCGATCTGGACGAAGCCGACCAGCGCCACGAGGGCGACGACGAACAGGGTGATGATCCGGGGCGAGCCCCAGTGCCAGGCGTTGCCCTCGACGAGCGCGAGCACGAGCGCCGTCAGCCCGACGGTCAGCGCCGCGATGCCCGCGTAGTCGACGCGCTTGCCGACGGTCTCGTCACGTGATTCCCGTGCCGCGAACAGGGTCACGGCGACGGTGATGATCGCGATCGGGGGATTGATGAAGAAGATCGCCCGCCAGCTCACCTCCTGGGTCAAAAAGCCGCCGACGACCGGGCCGATGGCGAGCGCGAGCGCGCTCACGCCGGCCCACGTGCCGATCGCGGTCCCGCGCTGATGTGCCGGGAACGCCTGGGTGATGATCGAGAGCGTCGCCGGCATCATGAACGCGGCGCCGATGCCCTGAACGGCTCGGAAGCCGACGAGCGCGGCATCGCTCGGGGCGAAGCCGATGGCGATGCTCGAGAGCCCGAACACGACGACGCCGAACAGGAACATCTTGCGGCGTCCGAAGATGTCGCCGAGGCGTCCGCCGGTGACCATCAGCACGGCAAACGTCAGCGTGTAGGCGTTCACGGTCCACTCGAGCGCGGACAGCGAAGCGTGAAGGTCGCGCTGGATCGAGGGCAGCGAGACATTCACGACGGTGTTGTCCAGCATCACCATGAACAGCGCGAAGCACATCGCGCCGAGCGTCCACCAGCGGCTGTTCTCGTCGGTGATGAGTCGGTGTCGGTGCGCGGTCAGTCGTTCGGTCACTTGTCAAGTCCTTCCGGTCGGCACGCCGCGACGTCGTCTCGCTCCAGCAGCTTCGTGAGCGCTCCGGCGAGCTTGCGTCGTTCGGCGTCATTCAAGGTCTGGGTGAACTGCTCAAGGCCGCTGAGCCGAGCGGCGTTGAGGCGACGGATCACGGCCCGGCCCGGATCCGTCAGGGATACCCGCTTCATCCGCCGATCCTCCGAGTCCTCATGACGCTCGACGAAGCCGCGGCGATACAGGTCATCCACGGTGCGGCTGGCGGCGGGCAGCGAGATCAGGACGACATCCGCGGCCTCCTTCAGCGTCAGCTCCCGCGACTGATCCTCAAGGTGATGCAGCAGCTTGATCTGGGTCAGGCTCAGCTCGAGCGCCCCGACGGCCTCGAACAGATCGGCGTTGCAGTTCTTGTGCAGGAACACGACGAGCGCATACAGGTCGTAGGCGAGGTCGGTGGGGGTGGCCGTCCCGGTTGCGGACGCTGCCGCGGTGCCGGCCGCCGTCCCTGTTCCCTGCGAGGTAGTTACTTGCACGAATGCAAGTATTCCATGCAAGCGTTGATTGCGCAAGGGCAATGACCTGGGGAACCGGGCCGGCTGGGGCCGGAATACCGATCGAGCGGCGGAGGCGCGGTCGGGTGGCGGAGGCGCGGGTCGGGTGGCGGAGGCCGGGTCGGGTCGACCGGGTCGGGCAGGGGCGAGCCGGGTCGGGTGACCCGAGACCGCGCCGGGACAAAGTCCCGCTCGGCGCGCCTCGCCAGCCAAGTTGTGTCTTTCCACCGATCGAATCGGGACAACGGTGCACCCCGGCACGCGGACCGTGTCCACAGTGACGTTGTCCCGGCCGAATCGCACAGAACAGCGAGGTGCAGGGACGGTGTGCGCGGTGGGAACGCGCCCGGACTTCGGGCACCATCGTCCGGATATCCCTCGCCCGCTGCCGTTGTGGCGACCGGGGGATTCCTGGACCGGCTGATGGTCCGCGGATCCCTTCCTTATCCGTGCGCGTCTGAGGAAGGGAGATCCGGACGGTGACGCACGGGATGAGTCGTGGACGGGCCGCTCGCCGAGGCGCCGCCGGCTCGCCGGGGCGCCACCGGCTGTCTAGGCGAGATTTGTCCGATCACGCCGATCGACTGTGGCGCCGATCGCCGATGCGCGCGCATCGATCCGCCAGATGCGGACGCAGCCGAGCGGGAGATCGCGACCGAGCGAATGGCGCGCGCTGGACGCGGGAGCTGGCGTCGCTGGCGCTCGCTACACGCGCCGGGCGCGGCCGGAAGGCGTTGGCTCGGGCGAAGCGCGGCCGCAGGGCGGAGGCGATGCACGAGTGGCGCAAGCGGGTCAAGGACCTGTGGTACCAGTCGCGGCTCCTCGCCGACGTGTGTGGTCCCGTCATCGGCGGACAGGCCAAGGACGCGCACGCGCTCGCGGACCTGCTCGGAGACGAGCACGACCTGATGCTCCTCGATGAGACCCTCGCGCACGGGTTGCCGGCGCCGGTCGACGTCGATGGGGCCGCGAGCTGATCGCGCACCGGCGTGATGAGCTCGGGCCGAGGCGCTCCGGATCGGTGAGCGCGTCTACGCGGAGAAGCCGACGGCGTTCCGTCGCCGGATGCGCCGCGCGTGGCAGCCTCGCGGTCACCCCGATCGGTGTCGTCGCCCGTCGCGCTCGCCGCGTAGAACCTCAATATTTATGGCTGTAGAAGCTGAGACGACGCACTCGGACGCTGCTTGCCGATACGCAGCCTCGCGGGGGAGATCGACGAGGCCTGGTGCTGCTCGGCCTGGGTCTTCCCGGTCTTGCCGGCGGACACGGTGTACGTGCCCGGATTTCGGAAGTCCACCGTCACCTGCGCGTTCGACTGCGGGTTGATCGGGCCGGTGGTCCCGATGCTCGAGCCGTCGCTGGTGCCGATGTTGAGCGACACGGTCTGGTCGGCGGCGTTGCTGACGATGAACACGACCGGGCCGGCGCCGACGGATGACGGGGACACCGACACGCGGGCGTTGTTGATGTACACGGTCAGATTGACCGGTGTGGGAGGTCGTGGCTTATTCGCGAAGGTCGTGCCTCCGCCGCACCCTGCCGCGGTCAGAGCAATGACCGCGAGAATCCCGGACGTCCACCTGCGCATGCTGGGCCCTGGCTCTCCTCTCGACGTGCCGGAACCCTAACTGACCGGATCGTGGTGAGGAAGCCTGGTGAGCCTTAAACGGTTCCCGATGCCCTAAATCCCGGTCTGATTGAGCGTTCGACGACGCCGGTCAAGCCGACGCAGTTCCCCCTGCAACTCAGACCACGAGTCCTCCTCCACTTGCTCGTACTCCTCTCCGGTCAGATCCCGTAGGCGCTCGCTGTACGCACTCCAAGCGCGCTTCGTGTCGGCGTCGATCTCTCGCGCCTTGTCAGCGACGGCCGTCAAATGAGCCTCCTTCCCGTGTCGGAATCAAGACGATGGTACCCCTCCGTACGGTCAGTTAAGACCGCTCATATGCAACGCGTCGTTCGCTCCGTCCGGGCGCGGGCGTATCACGCATGACTTGGAGCCGCTCGAGCAGCCAATCCGGACCGCTGAGTTCCTGGCGATCGACACCGAGACGAACGGGCTCGGTGGCGACGATTGTGAGCTGACCGAGGTGGGCGCGGTGCTCGTGGGTGGGGGCGAGCTCCATGACCGATGGTCCTCGCTCGTGCGGACGACCATGCCGCTCCGGCGCGGGATCCAGCGGTTCACGGGGATCACGCAGCAGATGGTCGACGGCGCGCCACCCGCGGAGAACGTCCTGCCCCGGCTCGGGGAGCTGCTCCGCGGGCGCGTCATGGTCGCCCACAACGCACCGTTTGACCGACGGGTGCTCCGCCAGGCGTTCGACCGCGGCGGCCTCGACTGGCCGAATCCGCCGATCATCTGCACGGCGGCGCTCGCGCGGACGATGCTGCCGCTCCAGCGCGAGCGCCGGCTCGGGGCGCTCGCGGACGCGCTCGGGATCGAGGTCCGGGTCGCCCATCGGGCGCTCGCCGACGCCGAGACGTGCGCGCGGGTGCTGTGCGCGCTGTTCCCGCGGCTGTGCGCCAATGCGGCGACCGTCGCCGACGCGCTCGCGCTGCTCAAACCGCGTCGCGCGAGTCGGCCGAAACCGCCGAAGGCCCCGCGACGGGCCGGCCGTGCCGCGCACGATCACGCACTGCCGCAGCTCAACTTCAAGGAGCTGCCCAAGGATCCCGGCGTCTACCTGTTCCGGGACGCGGCCGGCAATCCGCTGTACGTCGGCAAGTCGGTGTCGATCCGGAGTCGCGCCCGAGCGCACTTCGCCCCATCGACGGTACGCGCGAACTGGACCGCCCACGCGACGATCGTCGACTACCGGGCGACGTCCTCCGAGCTCGGGGCGCTCGTGTTGGAGAACCGCCTGATCAAAGCCCTGCGCCCGCCCGGGAACACGCGCCTGCGCGCGGGCGACGACCGGCTCGTCTACATCCGCTGTCGGCTCGACATTCCGTTCCCGATCCTCGAGATCGGAGCCGAGCCGGCGTCGGGCCATGCCGTCACGATCGGCCCCCTACGCGGTCGGCGGCTCGCGACCGAGCTCGTCGAGCAGCTCGACTCCCTGTTCGGACTGCGGCACTGCGGCCGGACGCTGCCACGACGCGAGCATCCGTCGGCGTACGGGCAGATGGGCCGATGTCTGTCGCCCTGCCTCGGCGATCTCGATCCGAACCTGTACCGGCGGCGACTCGACGCGGCGCTCGGGGTCTTCCGCGGCGCCGGCGACTCCGGACCGCGTCTGATTGCGCACGTCCGCGGCCAGATGCGCGCCGCCGCGGCCGAGCAGCGCTACGAGCGAGCGGCGTGGCTGCGCCGGCGCGCCAGCCGGCTGACGAAGATCCTCGACCGACTCGAGGGCACGCTCGAGGCGACGCACGCCCGGCCGCGGCTGCTCATCGCAGCGCATCCGACGGAGCCGCGCGGGGACGGCTTCTGGGTCGCCGGTGGCCGGCTGATCGGCTGGGGGCCGCTGACCACGAGCGCGGAGGATCTGCAGGCGCGCACGCGCGCCGCGCTCAGTCACGACGTCCGCGCGGGGGAACTCGGGGTTCACGTGCCGCCGGATGAGATCGATGAGATCCGGATCGTCAGCAACTACATCGCGGCACATCCCGAGGCGCGCCAGCTGACGCTCGATCCGCCGCCGAGCGCGGCTGCGCTCGTGCGGTTCGTCCGCGACGCGGGCGTGACGGAGTCAGCTGAACGGCAACTCGACGACGTCGGCGGCGACCCCGCCGCCGCCCACGAGCACACTCGAGCCGGGTGGCGCCTCACGGCGGACGATCGCCAGCGCGATCGCCCCAAACCGCGGCGACACCGCGGTGCTGGCGACGTGGCCGACGACGCGGCCCTCCAACTCGACCTCGTCACCTGACCGCGCGGGCGCCGACAGCGCCAGGCCGCGGAGGTGCCGGTTCGGCTTACCGCGGTAGAACAGGCGCGCGACCGTCTCCTGGCCGACGTAGCAGCCCTTCGTGAACGACACGGCGCGCTCGTTGAGCCCGGCCTCCTGGGGGATCACCGAGTCGTCGAGATCGATCCCGTAGCGCGGGCGGCCATGCTCGATGCGGACGCACTCGGCGGCCTCGGCGGCGACCAACGGCACTCCGGCGGCGGCGAGCGCGGCGATCAGCGCCTCGGTGTCGGCGCCGTCACACAGGAGGTCGACGCCGACGTCGGTGCGGATCGCCCGGGTGGCGATCCCCGCGACCTCGACGAGCGCATGGGCGTGCTCGGCGGCCGGCAGCCCCTCGGCGCGCGCGACCGCGGCCGACCCGGGGCCGATCAGCGAGATGAGGCCGCGCTCCACGGTGCGCTTGTGGAGCTCGACGGCGTAACCGATGCTGAAGCGCCGGATCATGTTGAACAGGCCCTGGAGGGAGACGCGCTCGGTGTCAAGCAGCAGTTCCTCACCCGTGTCGAGAATCCGGAGATCGCCGAGCATCTTGCCCTTCGGCGTCAGGAACGCCGCGTAACAGCCGGTCCCGGGGGAGAGCGACTCGACGTCGTTGCTCACCTGGCCCTGGAGGAACGACTTCGCCTCCGCGCCGCTGAGCGCGAGCTTGCCGCGCTCGGAGCGGTCGACCGCGCCGCAGGACTCGGTCAGCGCGCGGTACTCGGAGTCGCTCGCCTGGACAGTGCTCACCCGAGACAGGATAGCCACCTCGTCCACGCGGCCCGACTTGCCGAAACTATAATTTAGGCGTACCATAATTCTTCTCATGTCGAGCCACGAGACCACGATCTCATCCGCTGTTGAGGACTACGCAAAGGCGATCTACGCGCTTGAGCGCCAGGGTGGCGACGCCGTCACGACGAACGCGCTCGCCGCGCGCCTCGGCGTGACGCCCGCGTCGGCGTCCGGGATGGTCAAGCGGCTCGGGGAGCTCGGACTCGTCGAGCACGAGCCGTATCGCGGTGTGTCGCTGACCGACGACGGACGCCGCGTCGCCCTCGAGGTGATGCGCCATCACCGGCTGCTCGAGCTCTACCTCGTGCAGAGTCTCGGGGTTCCGTGGGACCGGGTTCACGCCGAGGCGGAGGTGCTTGAGCACGTGCTCTCCGAAGAGCTCGAGGAGCTGATCGCGGCGAAGCTCGGCAACCCGACGCGCGACCCCCACGGCGACCCGATCCCGACCCGCGAGTTGACGATCGACGAGCAGCCGACCGAGTCGCTCTGCGAACTGGCGCCGGGCGCGCGGGGGACCTTCACGCGGATCTCCGACTCGGACCCGGACATGCTTCGGTTCCTCGCCGAGCGCGGCATCGCGCCGGGGGCGACGTTCGAGGTGATCGACAAGCAACCGTTCGACGGTCCGCTGTTCGTGCAGTTCGGCGATGAGGTGCACGTCCTCGGCGGGAACCTGACCCGCGCGATGCGGGTCGAGGTCGACGGGTGAGCCCGCCTCCGCTCACCCGGGTTCCAGCCGCCGCCGCAGACGGACGCACGGTCGCGCTGCCGGACGCGGTCGGGGTTGCCACTCCGGTCGGAGCCGCCAGTCCGGTCGAGCGGCTGCTGCAAGGCGGACGGATGCGGGCGCTGTTCACGATGCTCGGCCCGGCGTTCGTGGCCGCGGTGGCCTATGTCGATCCCGGGAACTTCGCCACGAACATCCAGGGCGGCGCGCAGTTCGGCTATGCCCTGCTGTGGGTCGTGGTGCTCGCCAACGCGATGGCGATGCTGATCCAGTACCTGTCCGCGAAGCTCGGGATCGCGACCGGCCGCAGCCTTCCGCAGCTCGCCCGGGAGCGGCTGCCGCGGAGCCTGCGCTGGGGTCTGTGGATTCAGGCCGAGGTGATGGCGATGGCGACCGATATCGCCGAGTTCCTCGGCGCCGCACTCGGACTCAATCTGCTGTTCGGCGTTCCGCTGTTCACCGCCGGGCTGATCACCGGCGTGATCGCGTTCGGGATCCTGGAGCTGCAGCGGCGCGGCGTCCGTCGCTTTGAGCTGGCGATCGCGTCGCTGCTCGCGATCGTGTTCGCCGGCTTCCTGTACGAGACGCTGCGGATCGGGCCCTCGGCCCACGCGTCGCTCACCGGGCTGATCCCGTCGGTGCACGGCACCACGTACCTGTATCTCGCGGTCGGGATCATCGGCGCGACCGTGATGCCGCATGCCATCTATCTCCATTCCGCGCTGACGAACGGGCGGATGCCGGCGCACAACGACGCCGAGCGGCGCGTCGTGCTCCGCTACGAGCGGCTCGACGTGGTCATCGCGCTCGGCCTTGCGGGTGTCATCAACGTGACGATGCTCGCCGTCGCGGCGAAGCTGTTCCACACGCCGGCGCTTCACGACCTGAGCACGATCCAGGCCGCCCACGCCGAGTTCGGACGGCTCGTCGGCGGTGGCGCGGCGCTCGCCTTCGCGGTCGCGCTGCTCGCCTCCGGTGCCTCGTCGTCAAGCGTCGGGACCTACGCGGGCCAGGTCGTGATGGCCGGTTTCATCAACATCCGCGTGCCGCTCCTGGTGCGCCGCGCGATCACGATGATCCCGGCGCTCGTGATCCTCGCGATCGGCGTCAGCCCGACGAGCGCGCTCGTCCTCAGCCAGGTCGTGTTGTCGTTCGGGATACCCTTCGCGCTGGTACCCCTGGTCATGTTCACGAGCCGACGCGACATCATGGGGGTGCAAGTCAACCGGACTGTGACGAACGTCTTCGCGTACATCGTGACCGGCCTGATTACCGCCATGAACCTGTTCCTGATCGGCCAGCAGCTCTTCTCATGACCAGCCTCGCAGACACCTTCACCGAGATCGTCGACTCCCTTCCTGACGATTGGACCGACCTCGAGTTCGACCTGCGCATCTTTGACGAGCGCCGCTACGTCGACGCCGCGGTCCTGCTCGTCACGTGCAACGCCCAGCCGTATTCGCACTACGACTGGCACTGGCGAGTGATCGTCGCCCACCGGTTCGGGCACGCCGCCTCAGTGCCGGCCGTCCACGCGGCGCTCAATCTGCTCGACGAGGCCGAGATCGCCGCCGAGTTCGCGGTGCGCGAGGTGCGCACCGGGCGCGCCGAGGTCGTCCAGATGTGGGGACGGCCGGAGTCGATCCGCGAGGAGTACAAGCGGCTCAACGCCCAGTAGGGCGCTGGATGGTTGTTCCGCGGCCGCGTGGGGCTCAGGACGCGCGCCCGCGCCGGGGGCCGTATTTGCAACGAGGGGAGCGGGGGTGGGGGCGCGGTCTGGGCCGGCCGGGGAACCCGTCGCGTCGGTCTCGGTTCGGTGCCGCGGATCGGGACAACGTCCCACCGGAGCGCGCCGCGACGGTGGATCGTGACGTTCTCCCGATCGGACCGGGATTCCGTCACACCCTGCCCGCCGAGCCTCGTCCGTTGGGACGTTCCGTGCCGGATCCCGGGACTCCGCCCGCCCCGGGCATCCAGCCGCTCCGCCCGCCTCGGGGCATCCAGCCGCAAACGCGCCGCCCTCCTCGTCTCTCGATGCAATATCGGCCCCGCCGACGGCCTCGTCAAAGCGCGCCCAGGATCAAGACGGCCTGCTAGTTCCCGATCAGGGACTGCGTTCCGACGACGTATCGCGGGTCGAAGGTCTGGAACACATTGGGCGGGCGCTTGACGATCCCGAAGCGGGCCTCCCACGCCGACCACGCCTTGAGTGCGCTCAGCGTGAGCTCCCCGAAATTGCCGTCCGGAGCGAGGAACGCGGGCTCCTCGGCGCTCAGCTCCGCGCCGACGAGCGCCGGGTCGAGACCGTGGACCGACTGCTCGAGGTCGGCGGCGCTTCCCTCCGGATCGGTGAGCGTGACGCCGTAGCCGCGCACGAGCGTGCGGACGATCGCGTGGGCGATGCCCGGCTTCTCGTTGAGCGTCGAACGGGTCGCGCAGAGCACGAGTTCGGGATAGGAGGGGGCGCCGTAGGCGTCGACGCGGAAGCTGTGGAACCCCGGGCGGCGACGCTGGAGCGCGACGCCCTCGTCGTTCCAGAACGCAGTCGCGGCGGCGACGCGATGAGAGAGCAGGGCGGGAACCGCGTTGAAGCCGATCGTGACCGTCTTGACCTTGTTCGGGTCGCCCCCGGCGCCGGCGACGATCGAGCGGAGGACGGCGGTGTCGCTCGGGACGCCGGTGACCCCGACCGTCTTGCCCTCGAGCTCCCGTGGGTTGCGGATCCCAGGCTGGGCGATGACGGCGGCGAGCGGCCGTTCGACGATGGCCATGATCCCGACGATGTCGTGGTGGTGCTCGCGGGCGATCGCGAGATCGTGGATGTCGAGGATGGCGAAGTCGGCGCGGTCGGTCTCGAGCAGCTTGATCGCGTCGGTGCTCGCGCCGGGCACCTGAACGTGGAGGTTGATGCCCTCGCCCTGGTCGAACGTGCGCGCGATCGCGCTGTAGATGCCGGCATGGATCGCGTTCGGCGTGAAGTCGAGGACGAGATTGACGTCCTGACCCTGCGGGATGCTCGCGTTGCCGCCGCCGCAGCCGGCGAGCGCCAGGGCGCCCAGGACGACGATGAGGAGCAATCGCTTCGAGCGCATCGCCGAGGCAGGATATGCGGCTCGGAGCGTCGGCCAGGCCGCTTCGTAGAATCCCAACACGCATGCGCCGCCGAGTCACGTTCAGTCGCAACCTCACGCTCTCCCTGTCGCGGACGTGCCGGTGTTACTGCAAGTACTGCGCGTTCGCGACCCATCAGCCGCATCTGCACGAGCCGGATGAGGTCGAGCGGATTCTCGACCAGGCGGTGTCGCGGCACCGGGTCAAGGAGCTGCTTGTGCTCACCGGGGAGAAGCCGGAGGTCAACGCCGGCGTCCGTGAGCGTCTGAACGCGCTCGGCTACGAGGACTTCACGTCGTATGTGGTGTGGGTGTGTGAGCGGGCGCTCGAGCGGGGGCTGTTGCCGCACACGAATCTGGGCGTGCTGGACCGCTCCGACCTCGCGCGGCTCCGTGAGGTGACGGCCTCGCAGGGGCTGATGCTGGAGTCGGTGGCGGAGCGGCTGATGGAGACGGTGCATGCCGGTTCGCCGACGAAGCATCCGGCGCGGCGGATCGAGACGATCGCGGCGGCCGGCGAGCTGAGGATCCCGTTCACGAGCGGAATCCTCGTCGGGATCGGAGAGACCGAGGAGGAGCGGATGGCGTCGCTGGAGGCGATCGCCGAGCTGCACGGCCGCTACGGCCATATCCAGGAGGTGATCCTCCAGAACTTCGTCCCCCACCAAAGCTATTACGGGGAGGAGCCGGCGGAGATCGCGGAGGGTGCCGCGCGGGCGTATTGGCAGACGGGGATCGCTGACGGGCCGCAGCTCCCGGCGCCGGCCTGGGCGTGTCCCGTCTCGATCGAGGACATGACGCGGCTGATCGCGGAGACGCGCCGGCTGATGCCGGACATCGGGATTCAGGTGCCGCCGAACCTGAGCGACTGGTGGCCGGAGCTCGTCCGCGCGGGGGCGACCGATCTCGGCGGCCTGAGCGCGAACGGCGATCACATCTCGCCGGAGCATCCGTTCCCGTCGCCGGCGCAGGTCCGCAAGCGCCTGCAGCAGGACGGGTATGCGCTCACCGAGCGGCTGTGCGTGTACTCCGAGTACATCGATCCCGAGTGGGTCGCGCGGCCGGTGATGGACGTGATCAAGACGATGTACTGGTCGTTCATCCCGCGCCGCGGTTCCGGACGGCGGGACGAGCGGTTCGTGGCCGACGACCTCGCCCCGCGGGCCGTGGCAAAGGCCCGTGACGGCGCGGCGCTGACCGAGGCGGAGCTGACTGCGCTGTTCGCCGAGCGGCGTCCGGAGGTGATCGAAGAGATGCGCTGGGCGGCAGATGAGCTCCGGCGCGAGCTCGCGGGCGAGACCGTGACGTTCGTCGTGAACCGCAACATCAACGTCTCGAACATCTGCACGGTCGGGTGCGCGTTCTGCGGGTTCGGCCAGTCGCGGCGCTCCCCGGACGCCTACGTCCACGAGGAGGACGAGTTCGCCCGCCGGGTGCAGGAGGCCGTCGAGGCGGGCGCGACCGAGATCTGCATGCAGTCCGGGATCCATCCGGACTGGGGGCTCGAGGACTATCTGCACTGGCTGCGGTTCGCCAAGTCGGTCGCGCCACAGCTGCATCTGCACGCGTACAGCCCGATGGAGATCGCGCACATGTGCGACGTCAGCGAGCTCTCGCCGGAGGCCGTGTTCGAGCGGTTGCGCGAGGCGGGGCTGGGGTCGACGCCGGGAACCGCGGCCGAGGTCCTGCATGACGGCGTCCGCGAGCGGATCTCGCCGAACAAGCTCCCGGTCGCCCGGTGGGTCGAGATCATCGAGGCCTCACATCGCGCCGGGCTGCGCTCGACGGCGACGGTGATGTTCGGCCACATCGAGGAGCCGTGGGAGCTCGCCGAGCACATGCGGGTCATCCGCGAGCTCCAGGAGCGCACCGGAGGCTTCACCGAGTTCGTCCCGCTCTCGTTCATCCCGTTCCACACGCTGCTCGGGCGCACCCACGGCGTCGAGGAGATCTCCCGGGAGGAGAACCTCAAGCACACGGCGGCGTTCCGGCTCGCGCTCGGCAAGACGGTCCCGAGCCTGCAGGCCAGCTGGGTGAAGATGGGACTCGACGCGGCGACCGAGGCGCTGCACTGGGGCGTCAACGACCTCGGCGGCACGCTGATGGAGGAGTCGATCTCGCGGATGGCCGGGAGCTACCACGGGGTCCGCCTCGAGCCCGATGACCTGGTCGCGGCCGCGCACCGCGCCGGTCGTCCCGCCGCCGAGCGAACGACGCTCTACGACATTCGTCAGCGCTACGACCTCGCGCTCGCGGCGTGAACACGGTCGACCGTCCGGCCGCGCTGTTCGCCGGGGTCGAACCGCTCGAGGTGTTCGTCGACCTGCTGGCGGAGATCGATACCGAGACGTCCTCGACCGAGTTCTACGACCGCATCTGCGAGGCGATCTGCCGGTTGACGACGATGCGTCGCGCCGCGATCTTCATGGCGGACGCCGCGCGCCGGCGGGTGCGCGCAGTCGGATCTCACGGGACGCCGTACGAGCAGCTGATCGAGCTGCGCCCAACGCTCGTCAACACGCCGATCGCCCAGCGGGCGCTGCGCGACGACGAGGTGGTCGTCGTGTCCGAGCGGATCGAGGAGTGGGTCCCGCCGGACTACGCGAAGGTGCTGGGGATCACGACGCTCGTGTGCACGCCGATGAGCGCGGCCGGCCGTGACTATGGCGTGATCTGCGCCGACCGCGGCGGCGGCCGCTTCGAGCTCACCGACGGCGAGCGCCACCTGCTGTGGACGCTCGGCAAGACCGCCGCGCTCGTCACGACCGCGCGGACGACGACCCGTCAGCAGGAGCGCAACCGGCGCCTCGCCGAGCGGCTGAGTCTCGCCCGCGAGATCCACGAGCGCGTCCTGCAGCGTCTGTTCGGCGTGTCGCTGGCGCTGAGTGCGGAGACGCCGCTGTCAGCCGACGAGCGCGAGCGCTGCCGAGTCGAGATGCAGCAGGCCCTGAGCGACCTGCGGCGCGCGCTCGAGCGTCCGCTCGCGCCCGTCGCGCTGGAGACCGGACTGACGCTCGCTGAGGAGCTCGACCGCCTCGGCGCCGCGCCCGGGCCGCCGGTGCGCGTCGAGTGGCCGGATGGCATCGTCGTCCCGGCCGAGCTCGAGCCGCTCGCCCAGTCGGTCCTGACCGAGGCGATGCGCAATGTCGTCAAGCACGCCGACCCCACCTGCGTCGACGTGTCGGTCGGCCTCGACGCTGAGACGTTCACGCTCGAGGTTCGCAACGACGGCGTGCGGCCAGGGGCGCGGGGCGCCGGGATGGGGTTGCGGCTGAGCGCGTTCGAGGCGCTCCAGCACGGGGGCGTGGTCGAGTTCGGACCGTGTCCCGGCGACCGCTGGCGGGTCCGTCTGGTGGTGGCGCGTGCCCACGCCGAAGCTTGACAACCGCCGCCTGCGCGTCCTCGTCGTCGACGATCACGACGTCGTCCACTGGGGCTTCCGGGTGCTGCTCGGCGAGCAGCCGTGGGTCGAGCGCTGCCTCGCCGCGCGGACCGGAGAGGAGGCGCTCGAGCTGACGCGCTCCTTCAATCCCCACGTCGCCCTCGTCGATCTGTTCTTGGCCGGCGAGTCCGGCGCCGACGTGTGTGAGTCGATCCGCTCGGCGTCGCCGTCGACGCGGGTGCTGCTGATCTCCGGTGCCGGCCGGATGTCCCCGGCCGCCGCCCGGGCGGCGGGGGCGTCGGGCTTCGTGTCGAAGGACTGGGAGGCGGGCGATGTGGCGATGGCCGTGCGGATGGTCGGGCTGGGGATGACGATGTTCCCGCCCAAGGCCGATCAGCCGGCGCCGCTGCTGACCGAGCGGGAGCGGGAGGTGCTCGACCTGATCGCCGCGGGCTCGACGAACCGGGAGATCGCCCAGCGGTTGTTCCTCTCCCCGCACACCGTCAAGGAGCACACGAGCGCCCTGTACCGCAAGCTCCAGGCTCGCAACCGGGCCGAGGCGGTGCAGCGGGCACAGCGGATCGGGCTGCTCGGGTAGGGCAACGGGGCTGGGCGGGGCGCGAAATTCCGGTCTGGGGAACCGGTCCGTGGGCCGTGGCGTTTGCACCCGATCTCGACGCCTCGATGCGGCCCGCCATTTGGGCCCGAAAGCAGGGGATTGGATCGAATCCGTAGTGGTCCCGGACAGCCCCTCGCAATAACTGCCCTTCCCATCCGGCTTGTGAGCGGTCACAATCGCCCGGCATGAGGACCGGGTGCGCGGTGGAGAGACGTGATTGGCGTTGCGCCAACAGGGGTATGCGCAGGCCCAGCGGAGGGGCACCCTTGCCGCGGATTGCGCAGGATTGTGGAAACTCGCCAGCTCGCTCCAGTAAGGTGTTGACTGCCAGGGTTTCACGGATGGGAAACCCAAAGACGAAAAGAGCCGATTAGCGTGAGTTTCCTCGACGTAGCGCGCCAGGCCACGGCACAGCTGATGCTCGTGTCACCTCCACGGCGGCGGGTGTCTGGCGCCGAGGACTTCTACCTCCCCCCGGATCCGCTACCGGACCTCCAGCCAGGGGAGATCATCCGGGCTGAGCCCACCGACGCGTATCTCGTGCCCGGCGTGCGCCTGCGCGCGCAGGCGTGGCGGGTTCTCTATCGCTCGACCGGCGCGGTCGGCGAGCCGACCGCCGTGTCCGGCACCGTGCTCATCCCCCGTGGGCGACCGAAGGCGCGGGCGCTCGTGGGTTACGCGATCGGCACGCACGGGATCGGCGACGCGGCGGCGCCGTCCCGGCTGCTCCCGCGCGGCCTCGAGTGGGAAGCGAGCATGATGGCGGCCTGTCTCGCCCGCGGGTGGGCGGTCGCGATCACCGACTATCAGGGCCTCGGAACACCCGGCGATCACGCGTACATGGTCGGACGCGCGCTCGGCCCGAACGTGCTCGACGCGATGCGCGCGGCGCGCCATGTCTGCCCCGAGCAACTGCCGCAGGACGGGCCGGCGTCGATCATCGGCTATTCCGAGGGTGGCGCGGCGGCGGCGTGGGCCGCCCAGCTTCAGCCCACGTACGCGCCCGATGTTGAGCTCCGTGCCGTCGTCGCGGGTGCTGCGGCGGCGAACGTCGAGACCGGCGGCGAGAGCCTCGACGGCACCTTCTTCTCGTTCTTCATGGCCTACGGCGGGATCGGCTACGCCGCCGCCTACCCCGAGTTGGACCTCGACACGTATCTGACGCCGATGTCGCGCAAACGGATCGGGATGCTCCGCGAGTCGACGATCGTCCAGGCGATGCTGATGGGCCCGCGCTTCATCCACGCCGACGAGCTGACGAACCCGAACGTGCTCGAGCTACCTGAGTGGCGCACGCGGCTGCGGGAGAACCGGCTCGGCACGATCGCGCCGTCCGCGCCGGTCCTGCTCCATCACGCCCGCCGTGACCAGATCGTCTCCTTCCAGCAGAGCCTCAATCTCAAGGCCGACTGGGATGCACTCGGCGTCGATGTACGCCTGTACGTGACCCGCGGTGGCATGGACCACATCAGCGGCGCGGTCGCCGGCACGCCGGTCGCGCTCGACTGGATGGCCCGTCGGCTCGGCCGCGGCGCGGCGCGCCAGCCGTCCGTCGAGGCGGTCATCGAGCACCCGACGGCGAAGGCCGCTTGACCCACCTCCACGCGCGCATCGCCGACGGGGTGATGCTGCTCGAGCTCGACCGGCCTCCCGCGAACGCGATGGACGTCGAGCTGCTCGGCGAGCTGTGTGATGCGATCGACGGGCTGGCTGCGGATCCGCCGCGAGCGGTCGTGCTCGCTGGGCGCTCGGGGTTCTTCTCCGGCGGCGTTGACCTCAAGGCGGTCCCCGGGTACGGGCCGGCGGACCAGCGCGCGATGGTGCAGCGGATCAACCGGATGGCGATCGGCGCCTACGCCTGCCGTGCCCGGTCGTCGCGGCGGTCACCGGCCATGCGGTCGCCGGTGGCCTCGTGCTCGCGCTCGGCGCGGACGTCCGGATCGGATCCGCAGTCGGTCGCTACGGACTCACCGAGGTCCGCGTCGCGGTGCCATACCCGCAGGCGGCGCTGATGCTCGTGCGCGCGGAGCTGACGGCCGGCGCGGCGCGCCGCTCGTCCTCGGCGCGGAGCTCCTCGGTGCCGACGCGTGCCTGGCGCTCGGCGTCTTCGACGAGGTCGTCACGCCGGACGACGTGGTCGCCCGCGCGACGGTCCGCGCGCAGGAGCTGGCGGCGCTCCCGGCCGGCGTGTACGCGCGCACGAAGCGCGACCTACGGGCGGTGCGCTCGCCGAGATGCGGGCGGCGGCGGCGCATGACCCGCTGCTTGATGCATGGACGGACGCGGCCGCGTCCGATTAGATCTACGGCGTGCTGCCGACGCGCCACTTCGCCGAGTTCCTGCTCACCGTCTACGTGCTGATCCTGATCCCGGGACCGAGTGTCCTGTTCGTCGTCAGCCGCGGTGTCGCGCTCGGGCGGCGGGCGGCACTGGCCACGGTCCTCGGCAACGCATCGGGGTTCGCGCTCCAGTTGGCGCTCGTGTCGTTGGGCGTGGGCGCGATCGTCGCCCGCTCAGAGGCGGTGTTCACGGTGCTGAAGCTGATCGGGGCGGCCTATCTCGTGTTCCTCGGGATCCGCAACATCCGGGACCGACGGGAGCTCGCGCGCATGTTCGGTGGATCCGGTGCCGGCACCGCGCCGAAGCCGATGCGGCCGCATCATCCGCGAGGGGTTCTTCGTCGGCGCGACGAACCCAAAGGGGATCATCATCTTCACCGCCGTGCTGCCGCAGTTCATCGACCGCAGCGCCGGTCACGTGACGGTCCAGCTGATCCTGCTCGGGGCGATCTGCATCGCGATCGCGCTCCTCTCCGACGGCGCGTGGGCGCTCGCCTCGGGCACCGCGCGCCAATGGCTCGGGCGCTCGGAGCGACGGCTTCAGTGGTTGACCGCGGGCGGTGGCGTCACGCTGATCGGGCTCGGGATCGGCCTCGCGCTCACCGGCCGGAAGTCGTGAGAGCTCAATCCCAGCCCTCGCGCAGGGCGTCGCGCGCGAGCGCCAGCCAGTCTCCGGTCGCGCCGACGCGGGCGACCGTCGAGAACGTCTGAGCGATACCGCGAGCCGGCCACAGGTCCTCTGGCGGCGTTGCGCCATGGGTGATGATCTGAATGAGCTCGTCGGGACGCTCGAGCAGCCGATCACGAGCCGCGGTCACGGCGTCGACATCGAGTCGTGACGGGCCGCCTTCGCCGAGCGGACCCGAGCGCGTGGCGGGCGAGCGCGAGCGCGACGGGCCCGAGCGATGCCGGCAGCGCGCCGATCGTCTCGAGCGCCGCTCCGAGCGCCTCGCCGTCTCCGGCGATGAAGGCGTCGAGGCCGCGCACCGACGCGTCGAGGCGCTCGGCCGGCACCGGCGCGACGGCACCGAAGTCGAGGACCGCGATGCGGCCGTCGTCGAGCACGAGCACGTCGTCGGGATCGATGGCGGCGTGGGCCATGCCGAGCGACCGCTGGGCGCCGAGCGAGAAGCGCACGAGTGTCGCGCACGCCGCGTCACGCTCGTCGCCGGCCTCGCGTAGCGGCACGCCGTCGATCCATTGGCTCACCGTCACCCCTGGATGAGCGAGGCGCATGACGGGCGCGGGTACGACGACGCTCGCGTGGCGACGGAGGGCTCGGTGGAAGCGACGCTGCGCGCCCGCCTCATGCTCGAGGTCGAGCTCGTCGAGGACCCGCTCGCGGACCTCCCGCAAGACCGCGGGGGCGTCGATCGCGGGGAACGCGGAGGCGAGCGGGGCGAGGAGGCGCTCAAGCACGGAGAGGTCTTGGCGAACGGACGACGCCAGGCCGGGCCGAAGCACCTTGACCGCGACGGGCTCGCCGTCGAGGACGGCTCGGTGGATCTGGGCACCCGGCGTGACGGCGACCGGGTCGATGTCCAACTCGTCGAGTTCGTCGGCTGGCTTGGTGCCCCACGCGTCACGGATGGCGCGTTCCACCTGCTTGAACGGAATCGGTTCGCGGGCCGCGCCCACCGCCGCGCGGAGCTCCCCGACGAGCGACTCGCCCCAGGGCAACGGGACCCACGACAGATCGAGCGCGCGCTCAACCTGCGCGAGCGCGATCAACCCGCTCGGGGCGGACCGCGCGAGTCGGAGCGCGACCCCGAGCAGCGCATCAAGGCGACGGGCCGCGTGGTCAGTCACGCGGTCGGCCGTCGAGCACTGCGGTGTCGGACTCGTACCGCGCCAACAGCTCGTGGCGCTTGACCTTCCCGGTGGAGGTGCGCGCGAGTTCGTCGACGAAGCGAATCTCCCGGGGGACCTTGTGGCGGGCGAGCCGGGCCCGGACGTAGTCGCGCAGATCATCCTCGGATGGCGCGGCGTCGGGCGAGCGGACGACGTAGGCCGCCAGCCGCTGACCGAAGTCCGGATCGGTGACGCCGAACACGCCGGCGTCGGCGACATCCGGGTGGGTGTGGAGCAGGTCCTCGACCTCCTGTGGGAACACGTTCTCCCCGCCGGAGACGATCATGTCGTCGTCACGTCCGTCGATGAACAGCCGGCCGTGCCCATCGACGTGGCCCAGGTCGCCGGTGCTCATCAGCCCGTCGATGACCTCCTTGCTGCCGCCGCCGGTGTAGCCGTCGAACTGCAGCGGGCTGCCGACGAAGATGCGGCCCGTCGTCCCAGCCGGGACGACCCGTCCGGCGCCGTCGAGGATCCGTAGCTTCGTGCCGCCCATCGGACGCCCGACCGTGCCGGGGGCGGCGCGCAGGTCCTCCGGCGTCGCGAGCGTTCCGCCGCCGACCTCGGTTGAGGCGTACCCGTTGTAGAGGACGTCGCCGAAGCGATCCATCACCGCCGTCGCGAGTTCGGCCGAGAGCGGCGCGGCACCGCTCACGATCATTCGCAGCGGGCCGGTGTCGTAGCTGTCGAGCACCTCAGCCGGGAGGGCCATGATCCGGCCCAGCATCGTTGGCACCGCGAGCAGCGCGCCGGCGCCGGTGCGTTCGATCTGGTCGAGCGCCTGTTCGGGGTCAAACCGCCGGCGGATCACGATTGGCGATCCGAGCGCGAATGCCGCGGTCATACCGATCAGGCCGAACATGTGAAACAGCGGCGGGGCGACGACGAACGGGTCGCCCGAACGGGGGGCGCTGCGGATCCGGCCGAGGTCCGAGCCGCCCCCGAACGCGAGCGGCATGAGCGAGCGCGGGCTGACCGATCGTTTGGCGCCCTTCGGCGTCCCGGTCGTGCCCGAGGTGAGCATCGTCACGCTGCCGTGCGTACGGGGTGAGGGGGCAACGCCGTGCTCGCCCCGACCGCCGCTCGCGACAAGCTCGGCCAGTGTCGGATCGTCGAGCGTTTCGCCGTGCTCGTGCCAACCGACGATCCGCGCGCCGGCGAAATCGGACGCCTCGACGACGCCTCGGAACTCGGTGTCGAACACGATCGCGCTCGCGTGCTCGCGCGTGAGCACGTCACCGAGTTGGGGTCCCGCGAAGTCCGGACTGAGCGGGACCAGCCCGCACCCGAGGCGGGTGGCGGCGACCGCGGCGAGCACGAACCCGCGGTGGTTGCGGCACATGACCGCGACCGTGTCGCCGGCCCCGAGTGCGAACCGGTCGTGGAGTGCGGCGGCGAGTGCCTGGGCCTCCCAGTCGAGATCGGCGAAGCTGAGCGTCCCGAGTTCGTCGATGACCGCCGGGCGCCCGGGGTACAGCGCTGCGGCGGTTGCCGCAACCGCGGCCGGGGTTGCCCCAAAGCGCACGAGCGCGATGAGCGCTCGGGCGATTCGGTCTGGACGCACGGGACGCACCACGCCCGCGACCGTCGTCAGCGCCGACACCGGCGACGGCAGGCCCGCCTGGCTCGCCGGGTTGACGCGAGCCGCATAGCCGCTCAGCGCCCGCTCGACGGGCGCCTGCGCGAGGCTCGTCACCGCGCCGCCGACGCGGGCCCAGGCCGGGGCGATCACGCGCGGGCGCTCGACGATCGCGCGGGCGACGATGGCCGCGGCCTCGTCGCTGCTCATCCCCGGGATGTAGCTCCACATCCGGAACGGGCCCAGCATCGGCGAGCGCACGAGCTGGAGCTGGATTGACGTGGTCGTGACGCCGTCGGCCCGGATCTCCGGAGCGACCCCGCCGAGCCACGTCTCGAACGCGACCTTCGATGCGATGTACGCGCTCCAGCGCAGCGGCGGGAAGTTCACGCCCATCGTCGAGACATAGACGATGTGCCCGCTGCCGCGCGCTCGCATCGACGGCAACAAGCCGAGCAGCAGGCGGGTCGGGCCCAGGTAGTTGACGTTGATCGTCCGTTCGATGTCGCGGAAGCGGTCGTAGGTCTCTGACACCCAACGACGGATCGACACGCCGGCGTTGGACACGACGACGTCGACATGCCCGTGGTCGGCGAGCACCCGCTCGGTCAACGCCGCGACCGCGTCGACGTCGGCGAGGTCGCACGGGTGGACCTCGGCCTGCCCGCCCTCGGCCCTGATCTCGTCCCGGATCTCGGTCAGCAGAGCGGTCCGGCGTGCGACGAGCAGGACGGTCGCGCCCGCGCGGCCGAGCCGGAGCGCGCTTGCCTTGCCGACCCCGGAGGACGCGCCGGTGATGAGCACGACCTTGCCGGCGACGGCCCGGCGCAGGCGGGCGTCTCCGGCGCCGCGACTCGTGGCGCCCAGCAGAAGCCGTACCGGTCGCGGCAGCAGCTCGCTCATCGGCCGCGCATCAGCCACTCGATCGCCGGCAGCTTGACCGCATGCGGCAGGTACCGCACGGCCTGCATCGCGGCGCGAACCTGGAAGCCGGGGACGACGACGCGCGTGCCGTGCTCGAGCCCGCGCACGCCCTCCTTGGCGGCCTGCTGTGGCGTGATCCACGCCGGCCTCGGCACGGCGCTCTCGAAGGTCTGACCACCCTGCACCTGCCATCCGGAGATCTCCCAGAACTCGGTCGAGACCGGACCCGGGCACATGACGGTGACCGTGATGCCGTGGCCGCGGAGCTCCTGGTGGAGCGCCTCGGAGAAGGTGAGGAGGTAGGCCTTGGCGGCCGAGTATCCGGCCGAGTACGGGAGCGGCTGCATGCCGGCCGTCGAGGAGATGTTGAGGATGCCGCCGCGACCGCGCCTGACCATGTCCGGCGCAAACATCGAGGTCAGCGCCACCGGTGCTTCGACGAGCAGCCGGACCTGTTCGAGCTCACGCTCGGGGTCGGACTTATGGAAGGCGCCGTTCGTGGCGAACCCGGCGTTGTTGACGAGGATCTCGACATCGAGCGCGACCGGCTTGATCTGAGCGGGCAGCTTCTTCCGAGTCGTCGCCTTGCCGAGGTCGCAGGAGACGGTCTCGGCCCGGATCCCGTAGTCGGCTTCGAGGTCCTGGGCGAGCTCGTCGAGCCGATCCTTGCGCCGCGCGACGAGCACGAGATTGTGGCCCCGGGCGGCCAACTCGCGGGCGATCTCGGCGCCGATTCCGGCCGAGGCCCCCGTGACGAGGGCGGCGGAGTTGGGGCGTGGCTCAGGCAGGCTCATAGCGGCGAACCGCAAGCGTAGCTGTCGACGTTCGGCCGCTGTGCTCCCCCCGTTCGGGGGGAAGGCGCCGTCCCAGCTGTATCCGCTGCCGCCCGCGTGCGTACGGTGATGCGAATGACCGCCACAGCCATTCTGTTCCCCGGACAGGGAAGCCAGACACCTGAGATGCGCGACACGGTCGCCGAGCAGCGGCCGGATCTGCTCGAGCGCGTTGAGTTGCTTGTCGGGTCCGACCCGTTCGCGCGGGTCGACGAGGGCACGCACTTCGCGCAGCCCGCGATCTTCTGCGCGAGCCTCGCCGGATGGGAGGCGATCGGTCATCCCCTCGGCGATTACATGGCCGGTCACTCGCTCGGCGAGCTCGCCGCGCTCGTCGCCGCCGAGGCGGTCGACGAACAGGACGGGCTCGAGCTCGTCGTCCTCCGCGGTCGCCTGATGCACGAGGCAGGGGAACGGGAGGGTGGCGGCGGGATGGTCGCGCTGCTCGGCAACGGCGCGGCCGATCAGGCGGGTGGGCTCGCCGCGACGCACGGGCTCGCTGTCGCCAACGACAACTCGCCTCAGCAGGTTGTGCTGTCCGGTGCGCGCAGCGCCATTCCCGCCGCCGTCGACGCTGCCGAGGCGCTCGGCATCCGCGCCATGCCGCTTCCCGTCACGGGCGCGTTCCACTCGCCGATGATGGCCTCCGCGGTGCCCGAGTTCCAGGCGGCACTGGATCGCGTGGACGTGCGCTCGGCGAAGGTGCCCGTGCTCTCGGCGGTGACGGCCGAGCCGTTCGATGACGTGCGCGCGCGATTGGCCGAGGCGCTGACAAAACCGGTGCGCTGGCGCGAGACCGTGCTCGCGCTGCATGACCTCGGGGTGGAGGAGTTTGTCGAGGTGGGCCCCGGGCGGGTGCTCACCGGCCTGGTGAAGCGGACCCTGCGTGGTGTGGAGGTACCTCGTGCTTGAGCAGACGCTTGTCCCTGAAACGACCGAGCGCACGCACGTGCAGACGGCGACGATCATGTCGGTCGCGACCGAGCTCCCCGAGGAGCGGCTGACGAGCAGTGAGTTGGCCGAGTCGCTGGGGATCAGCGAGGACTGGATCATCTCGCGCACCGGTATCCACGAGCGCCGCCGGGCTCGCCCGGACGAGCGGCTGACCGACTACGCGATCCGCGCGGGTGCGCGCGCCCTCGACGCCGCGGACGTCGCGGCCGAGGATGTCGATCTCGTGATCGTGGCGACGATGAGTCAGGACGAGCTGACGCCGAACGCGGCTCCGCTTGTCGCGCACGCGCTTGGCGCCGACCGGGCCGGCGCGTTCGACGTGGGCGCCGCATGCACGGCGTTCCTGTCCGGGCTCGCCGTCGGTACCGCCCAGATCGAGAGTGGCCGGGCCGAGTACGTGCTGCTGATCGGCGCCGACTTCATCACCCGGATCACCGACTACACCGACCGGCGCACCGCCCCGCTGTTCGCGGATGCGGCCGGTGCCGTGGTCCTCGGCCACGGCGGCGGCGAGCGCGGCGCGATCGGACCGGTCGTGCTCGGGGCCGACGGCTCGGCGGCATCGCTGCTGTACGCGACTCACGACGAGCGTCTGATCCGCATGGACGGCACCGAGGTATTCCGCCACGCGGTCGTCCGCATGGGTGACGTCACGCATGCCGCGGTCGCCGAGGCGGGCCTTACGCTGCATGACATCGATCTGTTCGTCTATCACCAGGCCAACGCGCGGATCACCCGGGCGCTCGGCGACCGTCTCGGGCTAGACCCCGATCGGGTCGTCGATTGCATCGCGACGCTCGGCAATGCATCGGCCGCGACGCTCCCGCTCGCCCTCGCCTCGGCGCAGCGGGATGGTCGTCTGCGCCCGGGTGCCCGTGTGCTCGTCAGCGCCTTTGGCGCGGGGTTCACCTGGGGCGGAGGCGTGATCGAGTGGGGCGCGAGTGGAGGCATCTCAACCCCCGCGCACGTCTGGCGGCGGTACCGGAGTCCGAGATGCCACTGAGGAGCGCGACGGCTGTGCGCTTGTCACCGGTGCCTCGCGGGGAATCGGTGCGGCGATCGCGCGGGTTCTGGCCGCCGATGGCTGGCCGGTGGGCGTCAACTACCGCGCCGATCGGCGCGGCGCCGAGGCGGTGGCCGCGGCGATCGCCGAAGCGGGAGGCCGGGCGGTCGTGCTCGAGGGCGACGTCGCCGATGCCTCCGCGCCGGATGCCCTGTTCACCGCGGTGGAGGCCGAGTTCGGCGTCCCCGTGCTCACGCTCGTCAACAACGCGGGGATCAGCCGGGACAACCTGTCGCCATCGCTCACCGACGAGGAGTGGAACGCGGTGATCGAAACCGATCTCAACGGGGCCTTCCGGATGACGCGTCGCGCCTTGAAGGGCATGCTGCGGGCGCGCCGCGGGCGGATCGTCAACATCGCGTCGGTCGTCGGGCTGCGGGCGAACGCCGGCCAGGCGAACTACGCTGCCGCCAAGGCTGGCCTGATCGCACTGACCAAGACCGCCGCGAAGGAGGTCGCGCGCCGTGGGGTCACGATCAACGCCGTCGCGCCCGGCTGGATCGACACCGATATGACGGCGTCGGTCTCGACCGATCTGCTGGAGGCGGTTCCCGCTCGGCGGGCCGGAACTCCGGATGAGGTTGCGGCGTGCGTACGCTTCCTCGTGTCAGACGACGCCAGTTATGTGACCGGCGCGGTGCTCTCCGTCGATGGCGGGCTCGCCGCGTGAACCACAACCACGAACAGGAGTACTGAACCAAATGTCCACCACCACACCTGAGCAGATCGAGAACCGCGTGGTCGAGGCACTGGCCAGCTTCGGCCCCGACCAGAGCCAGATCACGCGTGACGCGACCTTTGAGGCGCTCGACATCGACTCGCTCGATCTCGTCGAGTTGGCGCAGATCGTCGAGGACGAGTACGGCGTGGTCCTCAAGGGCGAGGACATGAAGGAACTGAAGACGGTCGGCGACGCGATCGATCTGATCGCATCGAGGGCCTCTTGAAGCATAAGGTCGTCATTACGGGTGTCGGGGCGGTAACGCCGCTCGGCGTCGGCGCCTCTGCGCTGCACGAACGGTGGGCGCAGGGCACCTGCGGGATCGTCGACGGCACCGGCACCGTGACCGAGTACGAGCCTGCCGAGCACCTGTCGGTCAAGGAGGCCCGGCGGCTTGACCGGTTCTCGCAATTCGCTCTGGTTGCGGCCGCAGAGGCGCTCGCGCACGCCGGGTGGGACACGGCCGGTGGCGAGCTCCCGTACGACCCGATGCGCATCGGCTGTGTCGTGGCGACCGGGATCGGTGGGATCAACACCGTCGAGACCCAGCACGACGTGATGCGCGACAAAGGGGCGCGGATGGTCTCGCCGCTCGGGATTCCCGCGTACATGCCGAACGCCGCAGCCGCCGCGGTGTCGATGAAGCACGGCCTGCGCGGTCAGATGTACGGCATCGTCTCGGCGTGCGCGAGCGGCGGCCACGCGATCGGCTCGGCGCTGCGGATGATTCAGTACGGCGATGCCGACGCCGCCGTCGTCGGCGGCAGCGAGGCGACCCTGACCGAGTTCGGGTTCGCCTGCTTCAACGCGATGCAGGCGCTGTCCGAGAGCGGTGTCTCCCGGCCGTTCGACCTGCGCCGGGACGGGTTCGTGATGGGTGAGGGTGCGGGGATGCTCGTGCTCGAGGAGGAGTCGGCGGCGCGCTCGCGCGGCGCGGAGATCCTCGGCTCAGTCGTCGGCTACGGCTCGACCTCGGACGCGTTCCACCTCACGGCGCCGGAGCCGAGCGGCGTGCCCGCAGCACGGGCGATCGAGCTCGCGCTCGCCGATGCGGAGGTGGCCGTGGACGGAATCGATTACGTCAATGCGCACGGGACCTCGACGCAGCTCAACGACGCGGCCGAGACCGCGGCCCTGAAGCGCGCCCTCGGTGAGGAGCAGGCCAGGCGGGTCCCGATCTCCTCGACCAAGTCGGCGATCGGCCATCTGCTCGGCGCCGCGGGCGCGGTCGAGGCGGTCGCGACCATCCAGACGCTGCGGACGCGCGTTATCCCGCCGACGCTCGGCTACGAGGTTCCGGACCCCGAGCTCGACCTCGACTACGTGCCCGGTGAGGCCCGCCCGCTCGTGCTCGGCAACGGCCGGCCGCCGGTCGCCGTGTCGAACTCGTTCGCGTTCGGCGGCCACAACGTCGCGCTCGTGTTCCGGGGGCCGGAGGCGGCGTGAGCGCCACCGCGCATCTGGCGGAGGCGAGGCGGCTGTCGCCGCTCGAGCGGCTCCAGGCGCTGTGCGATCCCGGCAGCCTCCAGCTGCTGCGCACGCGTGTCGTCTCGGGCCGCCTGGGTGCCCGCGCCGTCGTCGGCGACGGGGTCGTCGGCGCCACCGGAACCGTGGACGGGCGACCGATCGCCTGTTACGCACAGGACGGCGGTTTCCTCGGGGGCTCGCTCGGCGAGCGGCACGCCGACACGATCGTCCGGGTGCTCCAGACGGCGGGCCGCGCCGGGATCCCCGTGGTGGCGTTCGTGGAGTCCGGCGGCGCCCGCATGCAGGAGGGCACCGCGGCGCTCGCCGGCTACGGCCGGATCTTCCGGGAGACGGTGGCACTGAGCGGCGTCGTGCCGCAGATCTCGGTCGTCTCCGGCGCCTCGGCGGGCGGCGGCGCGTACTCACCGGCGCTCACCGATCTGATCCTGATGACCGACGACGCGGCGATGTTCCTCACCGGTCCGGGCGTCGTGCGCGAGGCGCTCGGTGAGGAGATCGACGCGGCGGCGCTCGGCGGCCCGCGCGTGCATGAGCGCAACGGCGTCTGCCACCTCGTCGAGCACGACGAACTCGCCGCCGCGGCGCGCGTGCGCGAGCTGCTCGCCTACCTGCCGTCGTCGGGTGGCGAGGCGCCGCCTCGGGCGGCCGTGATCGAACCGTCATTGCGCGATCCCGGGTCGGTCGTCCCGGTCGAGGGGCGGAGTGCCTACGACGTGCGCGAAGCGCTGCACGGGATGGTCGACGGTGACTCGCTGCTCGAGCTGTGCCCGCGTTGGGCCCGGAACGTCGTCACCGCGCTGGCCCGCGTGGATGGTCGTCCGGTGGGCGTCGTCGCCAACCAGCCTCGCCATCTCGGGGGCGTGCTCGACGCCGAGAGCTCCGAGAAGGCCGCCCGGTTCGTGCGCTTCTGCGACGCGTTCGAGCTGCCGCTGATCGCGGTCGTGGACACACCGGGCTTCATGCCGGGGAGTCGCCAGGAGAAGGCGGGGGTCATCCGCCACGGGGCATCGCTGGTACGCGCCTTCGCCGCCGCTCGCGTGCCGAAGCTGACCGTCGTCCTGCGCAAGTCCTACGGCGGCGCCTACATCACGATGAACTCACGCGACCTCGGCGCCGACCTCGTGCTCGCCTGGCCGGACGCCGAGCTCGGGATCATGAGCGCACGGGCCGCCGTCGGCATCGTCCACCGGCGCGAGCTCCACGATGCCGACGACTCCGAGGCCGAGCGCGCGCGGCTGGCGAGCGTCTATGCCGACGAGCACCTGCGCGCGTCGGCCGCGGCCAGTGAGGGGTTCGTCGACGAGATCATCGAGCCGAGGGACACGCGCGAGCGGCTGTCCTGGGCGCTCCTGACGCTGTCGGGGCGGTCCAGTCGGTGATCCTCGCCGACAAGCGCCTGCTCATCACCGGCGTCATCACCAAGGACTCGATCGCGTTCCACGCCGCGGCGCAGGCCCAGCAGGAGGGCGCCGAGGTGCTGCTCACGAGCTTCGGGCGCGTGCGGCGGCTGACCGAGCGGGCGGCGCAGCGGCTGCCGACGCCGGTCGACGTCCTCGAACTCGACGTGAACCGTCCCGAGGACCTCGACGGTGTGGCCTCGGAGCTGCGGTCGCGGTGGGGGAGGGTCGACGGCGTCCTCCACGCGATCGCGTTTGCGCCGGAGGACGCGTTAGGGGGCCGGTTTCTGACGACGCCGGCCGCGAGCGCGGCCCAGGCGTTTGAGACGAGCGCGTTTTCGTTCAAGGCGTTGGGGGCCGCGCTGGCGCCGTTGATGGAGGGAGGCGGGTCGATCGTCGGGATGGACTTCGACGCGTCGTTGGCGTGGCCGATCTATGACTGGATGGGGGTGGCGAAGGCTGCCCTGGAGTCGGTTTCCCGCTACCTGGCACGGGACCTCGGCCCGGCCGGCGTGCGGGTGAATCTGGTGGCCGCGGGGCCGCTGGGGACCGTTGCCGCGCGGGGGATCCCGGGGTTCGAGAAGCTCGCGTCGCTGTGGGAGCGCCAGGCGCCGCTGCGGTGGGACGTCTCTGATCCTGCGCCGGTGGCGTCCGCCATCTGCTGGTTGTTGTCCGACTACGCGCGGGGGATCACCGGCGAGATCGTGCATGTCGACGGCGGGTTCCATGCCGTGGGGGCGCCGGCGGATCTGTAGGGGTTCGGCGGTGCGGGCGGGGGCCGGGGGGTGCTTCGCGCGCCCGACGGGGCGGTGGGCGCGCGCCCGACGGGGCGGTGCTCGCACTCGGTACGAAACGACCGAAACGCATGGAAGCGCGGCGGGAACGACCGAAACGCATGACAGCGAACGTCCACCGGGCCGCTTTCTTGCGTTTGGGTCGCGAATTGGCCGGAACGCACGGAAGCTGCGAAAACCGGCCGCGCTGTCGTGCGTTGTGGTCGTCCGAGGCGGCGCTTTCGTGCGACATGGTCGTCGTGGGCGCTCCAGCAGACCTCTCCTCGATGCGTCATTCGTCGGTCGCGGACGCGCGGGAGGGCTCTCGGCGATCTGGTCTGGCAGTCGACCAGGCGACGGGACCCGGGGTTGACCGCAGCCCACCCGACCCCTAGCGTCCCAGACTGGCCACGCAGCCAAACCGCCGAAGACGCCCCGGAGGACGAGACATGAGTGAGCAGTTCGCGTTGGACGCGCAACGCATGGAGGTTCTGAGCGCGCTGTGCGACACGATTGTGCCGTCGATCGAGCACCGCCCCGACCCGCATGGGCACTGGGCGCGCTCCGCATCCGGGTATGGGGTGCCACAGGGCATCGCGGACGCGATGGCGACGTTTCCGCCCGACGTGCGCGACGGCCTCTGCCAGCTGCTCGACGCGCTCGGGCAGCAGGGACTGACGCGGGCCTCCCAGCTCTCCCGGGAGCAGCTGCTGCGCAACGTCTCTCTCGGCGCGCCCGACGCCGCCGCCGGAATCGCCGCGCTCGCCGGACTGACGCTGCTGATCCACTACGGTGCTCCGGACCCGAGCACTGGTCGCAACCCGAGCTGGGACGTGCTCGGCTACCCGGGGCCGGTGTCCGCACCGCCGCAAACGCCGAAACCGCTCCAACCGATCGGGCTGGGGACCGAGGACATCTCCCTCGAAGCCGACGTGGTCGTGGTCGGCTCCGGTGCCGGCGGTGGCGTGATCGCCGCCGAGCTCGCCGCGCGCGGTGCGTCGGTGGTGATTGTCGAGGCCGGGGGATACTTCAACGAGGCGGACTTCAACCAGTACGAGCTGTGGGCGTGGCAGAACCTGTACTGGCGCGGAGGCCCGACGCCGTCGGCCGACGCGAACGTGACGATCCAGGCCGGCTCGTGTCTTGGCGGCGGGACGGTCGTCAACTGGACGAACAGCATCAGGACGAAGCCGTGGGTCCGCGAGGAGTGGGCCGGCGAGCACGGCCTCGCCGATATCGCCACGGACGAGTTCGACCGCCACCTCGATGCGGTGTGGACGCGGCTCGGCGTCAACAACGAGTGCTGCGACATGAACAAGCCGCACGAGGTGATGAAGCGCGGTGCGGAGGCGCTTGGCTGGTCGTTCGTGATCACGAACCGCAACGCTGCTCGCGACTCGTATGACCCGGCCAGCGCCGGCTACCTGGGCTTCGGTGATCAGACCGGCTCCAAGCAGTCGACGCTCAAGACCTATCTGCCGGACGCCGTCGCGTCCGGGGCGAAGATCGTGACCGGCTGCTTCGTCGAGCGGGTGCTCGTCGACGGCGGCCGTGCGGCCGGTGTCAGCGGACGATCGCTCACGACCGGCGCGCAGCTGACCGTGCGCGCGCCGCAGGTCGTGGTCGCGGCGGGCTCGCTGGAGAGTCCGGGCGTGCTGCTGCGCTCCGGCATCGGCGGCCCCGCGGTCGGACGGTACCTCCGCCTGCATCCGTGCACGGCGGTGCTCGGCTCGTACGGCGAGGACATGGAGGCATGGTGGGGCGCACCGCACGTCGGCCTGGTCGACGAGTTCGCCGGCGCCGAGGACGGCTACGGGTTCCTGATCGAGGGCGTTCAGTACACGACCGGTCTCGGCGGTTCGGCGATCCCGTGGCGCAACGCGGGGCAGCACAAGCAGTCGTTCGAGGACTTCCGCTACGGGGCGACGCTGATCGGGCTTCTGCGGGACCGCGGGGACGAGAACGGGCGCGTCGTGCTCGACGCCGCTGGGATGGCGCAGCCGTACTACGCGCTCCGCGAGTCGGCCGACCAGGCGATGACCCGGACGGCGCTCGACGCTCAGATCCGCATTCACGCGGCCGCGGGTGCCCACCAGATCTCGGTGCTCGCCGCCGGGCTCCCACTGTGGCATCGCGGGGAGGACCTCGATGCGTTCATCGCACGGGCGAAGCGGATTCCGCTGCGCGCCGGAGCGATGAGCCTGTTCGCCGCGCACCAGATGGGCACGTGCCGGATGGGCGCCGACCCGAGCACGAGTGTCGCCGGCCCCACGGGTGAGCTGCACGACACACCAGGCGTGTGGATCGGCGACGCATCCGCGTTCCCGACGGCGAGCGGCAGCAACCCGATGATCACGATCATGGCCCTCGCCCATCGCACCGCCGAACACCTCGCCGCCGCTTCCGGCGTCGGCGCCACGACCGCCACCCCCGCCCTCCAGGAGGCCTGAGCAACGATGTCGAGCAACCGCAGAGACGGCAACCATCGATCGCACCGAGCTGTTCATCGGCGGTCAGTGGGTCACGCCCGCCGGGACCGGCCGCATCGAGGTGCTCGATCCGACGACCGAGGCCGTCATCGGATCCGTGCCGGAGGGCACGTCCGACGACGTCGACCGCGCGGTCGCGGCCGCGCAGGAGGCGTTCCCGGCGTGGAGCGCCCTGCAGCCTGAGGACCGCGCGGAAGTGTGCGCGGCGATCGGCAACGCCCTGTACGCGCGCCAACAGGAGATCGCCTCACTGATCAGCCGCGAGATGGGGATGCCCGTCGCCCAGTCGGTCATGATCCAGGCCTCGCTGCCGGTGATGAGCTTTCTGACTCAGCCGCAGCTCGTCTCCGAACTCGCGTGGGAGGAGCAGATCGGCAACTCGCTGGTCGTCCGCGAGCCGGTCGGCGTCGTCGGCGCGATCACGCCGTGGAACTATCCGCTGCACCAGATCGCGGCGAAGGTGGCGCCCGCGCTCACCGCCGGCTGCACGATCGTGGTCAAGCCGAGCGAGGTGACGCCGCTCAACGCGTTCGTGCTCGCGGACGTGATCGACGAGGTCGGGCTCCCGCCGGGCGTGTTCAACCTCGTGTGCGGCTACGGGAACGTCGTCGGCGAGGCGATGAGCGCCCACCCGGGAATCGACATGATCTCGTTCACCGGCTCGACCGCGTCCGGGCGCCGCGTCTCCGCGAATGCGGCCGAGACCGTCAAACGGGTCGCGCTCGAGCTCGGCGGCAAGTCGCCGAACGTCATTCTCGACGACGCCGACCTGCAGACCGCGGTCATCGACGGTGTGCAGAAGTGCTTCCTGAACTCCGGTCAAACGTGCAGCGCGCTGACCCGGATGCTCGTCCCGCGCGCGCAGCTCCCGATCGTCGAGGAGATCGCGCGGCAGACAGCCGAGGCGTACACGGTCGGTGGCCCGTTCGAGGAGAGCGCGGTGCTCGGTCCGATCGTGTCCGAGACGCAGCGCGAGCGGGTGCGCTCGTACATCGCCAAGGGCGTCGAGGAAGGAGCCAAGCTCGTCATCGGCGGCGCCGAGCCTCCGGAAGGCCGGGACACCGGCTACTTCGTGCGCCCGACCGTGTTCAGCGAGGTCACCGACGCGATGACGATCGCTCGCGAGGAGATCTTCGGTCCGGTGCTCGCGATCATGCCCTACGACGACGAGGACGACGCGGTGCGGATCGCGAACGCGACGTCATACGGACTCGCCGGCGGCGTCTGGTCAGGCGACCCGGAGCGGGCGCAGCGGATCGCCCGCCGGCTGCGGACCGGCCAGGTTGAGATCAACGGCGGGGTGTTCAACCCGCTCGCGCCGTTCGGCGGCTACAAGCAGTCCGGCCACGGCCGGGAGCTTGGCCGCCATGGCCTGGAGGAGTTCCTCACCGTCAAGGCGATGCAGCTCTAGTGTCGGGGCACTAGCTGCGAGCCCGGGGACGACCGTTAGTACCAGCGGAAGCGCTGGACATACGCCGTGCAGGCGCGGCGCCCGTGTCGCACGCGGCACGAGTGCCATTTGTGCGTCCCGGTGAAGTCGTACCACCAGTAGGCGCGGGCGCCCTGGAGGTAGTGGAAGAACCGACCGCTCACCGCATACGACGAGATGCCTGTCTTCCAGCGAACCGAGCAGTGGACCGTCCACGCGTCCATGCGGGAGCACGTGAGAGTGAGACGCGGGCGCTTATGCGTCCGCGCTCGCACCATCGTCGCCGCGTAGGAGCGGACCTCTGACATGGTCAGCGTGGGGATCGTGGGCTTAGGCGCTCGGGCCGGAGTGCTCGTTGGTGGCGGCGTCTTCGTCGGCGTGGTTGTGGTGGTGGTGGTGTGGTCGTCGTGGTCGTGGTCGTCGTCGTCGTGGTGGTGGTCTTCGTCGGCGTGGTCGAGGTCGTCGTCGTCGTCGTCGTGCTCAGTGACGCGACGAGGTCGTTGGCCCACTTCGAGATCGCATCCGCGCGGGTGAAGTAGTCCGCGGTGTACGTGTTGCAGTTGGTCGGCCCGACGCTCGTGACACCGATCTCGACCGGTTGCCCGTCAGCGTCCGCTGTGATGAGTGGGCCGCCGCTGTCGCCGTTGCATGTCCCCGTCGTAAACGTTGGGTAGTCCACCGCGCAGGTCTCCCACGACTCGAGGTACCAGTCGGGGTTGTTCTGAACGCAATAGCTGGGTTTCTGCACGGTGATCCCCGCCGCCTGAAGCAGCGCTGGGGAGGCGCCGCCCTGATACGGCAGACCCCAGCCGGCGATCTCCGCGACGGTCCCCGGCGCATACAGCCCGGTTTCGGTGGATCGAGCGAGCCGGAGCCTCGGCGCCGTCGACGGCGTGCTGAGGACGAGCAGCGCGGCATCGCCGGAGTAGTTACTGCTGTCATAGCTCGGGTTGACGACGACTCGGCTCACCCCGGAGACCTGGGTGGCGGCCTGGTCGTCCAAGTCAACCGAGCCGGTCATGATCCGGAAGCCGCTGGGGTTAAGCGCGGCGTTCGTCCCATCCGCGGTCGCGCAATGTCCGGCGGTGAGCACGACCTCGGGCGCGATCAGGGTGCCGCTGCAGAAGAAGTCTTCGTTGTATCGGACGAACGCCGCGAAGCCCCACGCGCTCTGGTCGGCGTCGATGCCGTTGACGATCGATGGGTGGGCGGTGGGTGCGATCAGGTATCCGCGCCTGTGCGGGCGGCCGCCCCGGGATCGCACCAGCTTCGCGATCTGCCGCAGATCGTGGGCGGATAGGTGCCGGCTCGAGGACGCGGCCGGGTACGCGGCCGCCGGGCTCACCACCACCGTGAGCAGGAGGGCGCTCGCGCACCCCAGAACCAGGGCCTTCCTTACCCCGTGCATCACGCCGGAAAAGTAGAGCATGGGGAGCCCTGTGTCATCCGCAACGTTCCGCAACCGATCTGCGGGTCCCCCGGCAGCGCCGTCGGCGAACCATCCGCCACCGAACCCGGACCGTAAGCTGGGCCGTCGGATGTTGCGCTGGCTTCAAACCGAGACCAACGTGAGGATCTGTGCACTGCTGGGCGCGGTCACGATCGCATTCTCCGCCATTCTGACCCGAGTCGCGCACACCTCGCCGTCGACGGCCGCGATCTTCCGCTGCGTATACGCGCTGCCCGTCCTTGGTCTGCTGGCGCTCATCGAGGACCGCCGTTACGGGGCGCGATCGTGGCGCGATCGCCGGTTCGCCATCGGTGCCGGCCTGTTCCTCGGCGTCGATCTCCTCCTCTGGAATCGCTCGATCGGGGATGTCGGGGCGGGGCTGGCGACGGTGCTCGCGAATATCCAGGTCGTAATCGTGCCGCTGATCGCGTGGGCCGTGCTCTCCGAGCGGCCGGGGCGGCAGGTGCTCGCGGCGCTGCCGATCGCGCTGTTCGGCGTGCTGTTCATCTCGGGTGTGCTCGAGCAGGGGGCGTACGGCCGAGATCCTGGCCGCGGGACGATCTACGGTCTATGCGCGGGCATCTCATACGTCGGGTTTCTGATGCTGCTTCGGCGCGGCGGGACCGATCTGCGGCGCCCCGCGGGCCCGCTGTTCGACGCCACGGCGTCAAGCGCCGTCATCTGCACGATTGCCGGCCTCATCATGGGCGACGCGGACCTCGTCCCGAGCTGGCCGAGTGCCGGCTGGCTGCTCCTCCTGGCGCTCACGTCGCAGGTCGTCGGCTGGCTGCTCATCACGATTTCGCTGCCGCGGCTGCCCGCGGCACTCACCTCGGTGCTGCTGACGGTGCAGCCGGTCGGGTCCGTCATCCTCGGGGCGATCATCTTCGCCGAGAGCCCGACGCTCCTTCAGCTTGTCGGCGTCGTCCTCGTGCTCACCGGCCTGGTCACGGCGACGCGACGCGTCCGCGGTCGGGCCAGAGCGCCGGTCGTCGAAAGCGCTACCTGAACAGGTCCTGCGCGGCGCTGCGTAACAACGCGAGCGCGCCGGGGCCATCCTCGGCCGTGACGTGGCGGCCGGCCCCACGGACGCGGATGACGGGTTGACGGCCGTCCTTCGTCCGCGCGAGGTCAGCGGCGGCCGCCAGCTCGTCGGCGACCGCGATCCAGGTCGCGGTCAGCTCGCGCCCGGTGGCATCCTCGCGGCCGCGCCAGTCCTCGAGCGGCGCGAGGCCGGCGCAGCCGATCGCGACATCGGTCTGCCCGTGCCGCCACGCGCGCCCGAACGAATCGGTGATCAACACCGCGGGCCGCAGGCCGGTGAGCTCGGCCAGGCGGGCCCGCAGGCGCCGGGCGGAGCCGTCCGGGTCGACGGGGAGCATCACGACCGCGTCCTGCCCGGGCACGTTTGAGCGATCGACCCCGGCGTTGGCGCAGATGAAACCGTGATGGGTGAGACTGATCAGCACACCGGCGGTCGCACGAACGATCTCACGGGTCTCATCGAGCACGACCTGGACGTGGCGAGGGTCGTCCTTGCCAAGCTCGGCAGCGAGCGAGCGGGCGCGTGGCGACGGCGTGACCTCGGCGAGAGCGCGCACGCGGCCCTCCGCCTTGGAGACGACCTTGTGGGCGATCACGACGACGTCATCGTCACGCAGGTCGGTGCCGTCCGCGATCAGTTTCGCCAGGTCGTTACCGCGGCGGATCTCCGGGATTGACTGAAGCGCGACCGCGTGAACGGCCATCACGTGCGGCTGCGCAGCATCTGGTTGAGCATCCCGCGGGTGTGCGCGGCGCCCCCGTGCGTCTGCTCGAGCACCGCGATCAGCTCGCCCAGGTCCTCCGGAGTGTCGATGTCAAGGCCGAGTGACGGGACGGGCACAACCTCGTGGGCCGTTCCGACGAGCCGGGCGTTCGCCGCGTGCCGCTGGCAGCTGTCCTCGCCGAATGACGGCGTCAGCGAGTCGGGCGGGGTGAGCACCAGCGCGTTCGTGCCCGTGCCGTGGCGGTCGGGGACGATCAGTGCCGACGGGGGCTCGGGCGAGCGGGCGAGCAGTGCGTCAAGTTCTGAAGGATCGAGCAGCGGGCAATCGCCCGGGACGAGGAGGACTCGGTCGACGTGGTTCTCGATCGCTGTGGAGATGGCGAGGGCGGCCGCCTCACTGTGTCCGAGCTGCTCATCGTCAAGCACGCCGGCGCCGTACCCGCCGCCGATTTCCTGGGCGTCACGGTCGCTGCTGATGACAACGATCTCATCGACCCGCTCGGCGCGTCGCAGGGCGACGAGCACGTCGGAGAACATCGCCTCGACAAGCGCGCGACGCGGACCGGGTGAGAGGTGCTCCATGAGCCGTTGCTTGGCGTCCGGGAAACTCTTGACTGGGAGGATCGCTTGCGTGCGCATCGGGTTCGAACACGTTACTCGCGGATCTCAACTAAAGGCCGAGCGCGAACGCGAGTGTCTCCTCGGCGACGCGGCGGCGCTCCTCCGGGTTGGACATGAGGACGTTCGTTTCCAGCACGGCAACAGCGTCCGTTCGCTCGTCGGCGACGAGTCCGTCGATGACGCCCGCGTAGGACGCGGCGATCCCGTCGCTGGAGAGCGGCTGCCCCGCCCACTGCATGAACGCGTCGGTCGGTCCCTTCACGACCTCGCCACGGACGAGCGGGCTCACCGCGACGACGGGCGCTGAGCTCGCGACGAGGGCGTCGCGGATACCCGGCGTGGCCAGGATCGGGCCGATCGAGATGACCGGGTTCGAGGGACCGATGATCGTCGCCCGTGCGGAGGCGAGCGCGTCGAGGACGTCCGGGGTCGCCGGTGCCGCGGGACCGCCGCGGAACTCGACGCCCCCGACGGGGCCCGCGCCGCGGCCCTTGATCATGAACTCCTGAAACGGCCACCAGCGATCGTGGGCGAGGACCCGGGTGCGGACCGGGTTGTCGCTCATCGGCAGCACGCGCGCGCCGACGCCGAGCGCGCGGGTGATCGCGGCGTGGGCCTCGGTGAGCCGAGTGCCTGCCGCGAGCGCGCGGGCCCGTTCGATCCCGATCGCGAGGTCACGGTCGCCCAGGTTGAACCAGACGTCGACGCCGAGCTCGCGGAGGCCATCCATGACGTGGAACGTGTCGTCGCGCAGGCCCCAGCCGCGGTCGTCGATCCGATCGGCGAGCCAGAACGTGAGGAGGTCGGGATCGGGAGAGACGTAGGCGCCGTACATCTCGACGTCATCGCCGGTGTTGGCGATCACGACGAGGTCCTCGGCGCCGACGACGTCCTGCATGCCGCGGGCGAGCTTGGCGCCGCCGGTCCCGCCGGCGAGAACGACGACCGGGCCGCTCAAGCGGTCCCGAGGCCGGTGATCTTGATCCCGGCCCGCACCTTGTTGCGGACATTGATCGAGATGATCAGCGGTGTGAGCTGACTCGACGATCCGCGCCATCTCCAGCGGTCCACAGTCGACGGGCCGCAAACCGGCAATCTGCTCGACGAGCGCGGCGACCGCCTGCTTATCGGCCCTCTTGTCGCCGCAGATGAGGACGTCCTCGTCGAGTTCGTGCTCGAGGTCGGTGAGCAGCACCGCGCTGACGGTGTGAAACGCAGAGACGACGCGCACGCCGTCAGGTGCCATCTCCTGCGCCTGTTGGGCGGCTGACCCCTGCCACACGCCGATCGTCCGGGTTGCCTTGCCGCTGACGGCCGCCGCGAGGGGAACGGTCGCGTCGACGAGCAATTGTCCCGGCTGCAGCGCCTCCCTGAGGTTCGTGAGGTTCTCGGACTGGTTGCGGAACGGGACGCTGAGGATGACGATCTCGGCACCCTGGACGGCCTCCGCGTTCTCAGCGCCCGAGAACGACCCGCTCGGGACCTGCTCCGACGCGCGCGTCACCGCCTCCTGCGCTCGGCCGGCGTCCCGGGACCCGATCACGATCGGGACCCCGGCCTGTCCGAGCCTGAGGGCGAGACCAAAACCGAGGGCTCCGGTCGCGCCGACGATGCACACTGGCGGCGTCACGGCGCGGGAGTGTACGCGCCGACCCGTGGGATACGCTCACGCGATGGCTTCCTCGCTGGAAGTGGGGCTGGAGGGCACGCACGAGTTCGAGGTCGATGACCGGTTGCTCACCGATGTCGGCGGGACACTGGGAGCCTCGGTGCTCTCGACGCCCGGCATGATCGCGATGATGGAGCGGACGTCGGCGATGCTCGTCTATCCCCACCTCGACGATGGTCAGGCGACCGTCGGGTTCGAGGTCTGCATCAAGCACGTTGCGGCGGCTCCGGAAGGCTCCCGGTGCACGGCACGCTCTCGTCTCGAGGAGGTAGTCGATGACCGCAAGCTCCGCTTTTCGGTCGAGGTTGTGGCCGACGATGGACGCACCATCGGGGTCGGGACCCACGAGCGCCGGGTTGTCCAGGGCCGCTCGCCGTAGCGCCGGCGCCGCCGCGGTCGTCGTGCTCGCCGCGCTCGCGCTCGGCACGGTCCCGGCGGCGGCACGGAGTGTCCCGGCGCCCCAGCGCGTCCGAGCGAGCAGCCTGGCGCAGGACGGTCAGCAGCTGCTGTGGACCGTCGAATTGACGACCCCCTTCTCCCCGACCGGTATGCGCGCCGAGAGGCGCACGCTGTGCCTCATTCTTCGGCGGTCCGGAGGGTCGGTGTCCGGGCAGCTGTGCGTCGCTCCGCCCGTCCGCGGCGGACGCAGCCCGCGGCTCGTCTACCAGGCCGTCACCGCGCACGGTCTCGGGCCCGGACGGGTCATTGGCGCCGCGATTCGCCGCACCTCGAACGCAAACCTCCGGGCACGGTTCGTGCCCGGGGACGTCCACTCCGCCTACGGACCCCTGCGCTGGCAGGTGCTGACCACGCTCACCCAACGTGGCTGCCGCCCGCTCGCCCGCAGCGGTCACAACCGATGTGTCACGTACTACCCGTCGCGTCCGGTGCTGCTGCGGCTGCACGTGCCGCAACCCGTCGGGTGCGTCCCGAGCGGCGCGTCGTACGTGACGAACGGCTCGCGGAGCCGCCGCGTGATCGCGCTGACGTTCGACGACGGCCCCTGGTACGACACGCCCCAGTTCCTCAGCGTGCTCGAACGTAAGCACGTCCCGGCAACGTTCTTCTGGATCGGTCAGCAGGTTCGCCAGTACGGCCCCGCGGTGTGGCGGCGGATGTTCGCCGATGGCGACGTGATCGGCGACCACACGTGGAACCACGCCAACGTCGCCGGGGGAGGGTCGTTCGCCACCGGCGAGATCGCCTCGACCGCATCCGCGATCCGCGGTCTGACCGGCTTCGCCCCATGTCTGTTCCGGGCGCCCGGCGGAGCGGTCAGCTCGTCGCTGATCGGCCTGGCCCGCTCGATGGGGTTCATCACGATCGAGTGGGACGTCGATCCGCGCGACTGGTCGCGGCCGGGGACCGGCTCGATCATCTCGACCGTGCTCGGGACGACCCATTCCGGCTCGATCGTGATTCAGCACGACGGGGGCGGGGATCGCTCTGAGACGCTGGCGGCGCTCCCGACGGAGATCGACACGCTGCGGGCCCGCGGCTACTCGTTCGTGACGATCCCGCAGCTGCTCGGGATCCGGATCGTCTACAGATAACCTCCGAGTCGCCATGGCCGCTTTGCCCCAGGCCGTGCGGATCCGCGAGGTCGGTCCGCGTGACGGCTTTCAGAACGAGCCCGAGGTCATCCCGACGCCCGAGAAGGTGCGGCTGATCGAGCTCCTCGGGTCAACCGGGCTGCGCCGGCTCGAGGTGACGAGCTTTGTCCGGCCCGACGTGATCCCGCAGCTCGCCGACGCCGAGCAGGTGCTCGACGCGGTCAGGCTGCCCGCGTCGGTTTCGGTCAGCGTGCTGATCCCGAACGAGCGTGGACTCGAGCGGGCGCTCGCTCACCGCGAGCACTTTCAGGAGATCAACGGCTTCCTGTCAGCGTCCGAGACGCACAACGAGAAGAACGTCGGGCGGCCGATCGCCGATTCGCTCGCCGGCCTCGAGCGGACGTTCGCCCGCGCGCGGTCCGAGGGCCTGCGGTGCGAGGGCGTGATCTCGACGTCGTTCGGCTGCCCGTACGAGGGCTCGGTGCCGGTTGACCGCGTGCTCTCGATCGCCGCAGCGCTCGCGGCAGCGGGCGCGGAGGAAGTGGGCTTCGGCGATACGACCGGAATGGCGAATCCGCTTGCGGTCCGCGAGTTCTTCACGGCGGCTCGTGAGGCGCTGCCCGGCGTCGAGCTCACCGCTCATTTCCACAACACCCGCGGCCAAGGCCTCGCGAACGTCCTGAGCGCGCTCGAAGCCGGCATCGACAGCTTCGAATCGTCGTTTGGCGAACTCGGCGGCTGCCCGGTCCCGGCGGGCGCGACCGGGAACATCGCCACCGAGGATCTGGTGTCGATGCTCGAGGAGATGGGGATCGAGACCGGGATCGATCTGCCGGAGCTGATTGCCGCGTCGCGGGCCGCGCAGGACGTGCTCGGGCGCCCGCTCGGGAGTCACGTGCTCTTGGCCGGCCCGGTCCAGTGGCGGTGACGTCACCCCGCCGAGCGGCCCTGAGGCCGTAGCCTTCGCCGCCTCAGTCCCGGCGGATAACGGAGAAGGAATGGCGGACATCAAGAAGGTCGGCGTCGTCGGTTGTGGCCTGATGGGGCACGGCATCACCCAGGTGACGGCCGAAGCCGGCTACGACGTCGTCGTGCGCGAGATCGACGACGCGGTGCTGGCCAAAGGCATCGGCAAGATCGAGAAGCAGCTCGCCCGAGCGGTCGAGAAGGGCAAGGCGAGCCAGGAGGACGCCGACGCGGTACGCGGCCGGATCACGGGGACGACGGACTACGCGGCGCTGGCCGACTGCGACCTCGTGATCGAGGCGATCACCGAGAATCTCGACGGGAAACTCGCGATGTGGGCTGACGTCGACAAGATCGTCAAGCCAGAGGCGTTCTTCGCCACGAACACGTCGTCGCTGCCGGTCATCAACCAGGCGGCTTCGACGAGCCGGCCAGAGAAGTTTCTCGGCTTGCACTTCTTCAACCCGGTACAGGTGATGAAGCTGCTCGAGGTCGTCAAGGGCGTGACGACGTCCGCTGAGGCGCTCGCCGTGGGCACCGAGTTCGGCCAGGCGCTCGGGAAGCTGACCGTGCAGACCCGTGACACCGCCGGGTTCATCGTCAACCGCCTGCTCGTGCCCTACATGCTCGACGCGATCCGCGCGTTCGAGGAGGGCGTTGGCTCGATCAGCGAGATCGACGAGGCGATGAAGGCGGGCGCCGGCCACCCGATGGGGCCGCTCCTCCTCGCCGACTTCGTCGGCCTCGACACGATGGGCTCGATCTGCGACGTGCTGTTCGACGAGTTCCGCGAGCGGCGCTTCGCCCAGCCGCCAACGCTGCGCAAGATGCTCGCCGCGGGCTGGTACGGACGGAAGTCCGGCATGGGCTTCTACGACTACTCCGGCGAGCAGCCGGTGGAGAACCCCGGGCTGGCATGAGCGCCGACGCAGCCGGGAGGGGACCGCGTGCCGTGACTGCGGCGGTTATTTCTCGGCTGCGTCCGCATCCCCATCGGGGAGATGTGATCGCCGCGGGCGCCGTGCCGCTCGCCGTGTTCGCCTTGGTCGTGCCGCTGCGCATGGTGCAGTGGCCACTCGGGGCGAGGTTCGGCGTCGTCGCCGTCATCTCGCTGCTGCTTCTGGCGATGGGGTGGCTCGCCGAGCTCGAGACCGACGAGCCCCGGGCCTACCACTCGATGCTGCTCGTGAGCGGGCTGCTGACGCTTGCGGTCGCGCTCGTGCTGTTTGCGGAGCTGCTCGGGGCGACGCGACCGCCGGGCGCGGGTGGTCTGACGTGGGTGTTCGCGGTCGTGGGACTCGTGGCGGTGCTGTGCGCTCGTCGGGCGAACTCCGGCGCGTGCACGCTGATTGCGGCGCTGGCGGTGGCCATCGCGGTCGAGGCGTTCGTGGCGTGGGCGTTTGACCCGCACGGAGCGGGGACGTTCCGCGCCGTGCTGATCGTGCTGACGGTGGCGTGCGGCGGAGGCGTCCTGCGCTTCCGCGACCATCGCCGGCGGCACGCCGTGCAGCTCATCAACGCGGGGGCGCTGCTGACGGTCGTGCTGGGCGTGAGCCTCATCGTTCAGCCGGCCATCACCGCGCTGTTCGACTGCGCTCGCAGCGCCTGCTCCGCCGACCTCTCCGGTCACGCCGGATTCGGGTGGGAGTTGTGGATCCTGGCGGTCGGTTTCGGAGTGATCGCATACGCGGGCGCGGACCGCGAGCCCGGTCCGGCGTATTTTGGAGTTGTGCTGTTGGTCGAATTCGCATTCCTGGTGGCGCCGCCGCGGGCTGGTCGCGGTTCGCTGATCGGCTGGCCCCTGTTCCTGCTCGTGATCGGGCTGGGCGGGCTGACGATCGGGCTGCGGCCTCGCCGACCACTGCCCCCACCGCCCGGCCCCGACTCGCCCGCACCAACGATCCCCTTGAACCCTGAGGAACATGACTGATCTCGACCACACTGATCCACTGAGCGTCGCCGTCGACCGTGCGCGCGCCGGAGGGCCCGAGCGGCATCGCACGCGCGCCGCCGAGCAGGGACGACTCCCCGTCCGCGAGCGCGTGGCACTGCTCGTCGACGCTGACTCGTTCGTCGAGGACGGACTGCTCGCGAGCTGGGAGCAGGACGGCCTCGGCGCCGACGGCGTCGTCACCGGCATCGGCACCATCGCCGGACGGCGCGTCGCCGTGATGGCGAACGACCCGACGGTCAAGGCCGGATCATGGTCGGCCAAGACGATCGAGAAGATCCTCCGCATCCAAGAGCGAGCGCTGTCGCTGCGCATCCCGCTCGTGTACCTGGTCGACTCCGCCGGGGCCCGGATCAACGAGCAGGTGCGAATGTTTCCCGGCCGCCGCCACGCCGGGCGGATCTTCTTCAACCAGGTCCGGCTGTCCGGCGTCGTGCCGCAGGTGTGCGTCCTGTTCGGCCCGAGCGCCGCGGGCGGCGCCTACATCCCGGCGTTCTGCGACGTCGTGATCATGCGGGATGGCAACGCCTCGATGTACCTCGGCTCGCCGCGGATGGCCGAGGTCGTCATCGGCGAGAAGGTCACGCTCGAAGAGATGGGCGGCGCTCGGATGCACACGTCCAAGAGCGGCTGTGGTCACGCGCTGGTCAAGACCGACGAGGAGGGGATCGACTTCGCGCGGCGCTACCTCGCCTACTTTCCGTCGAACTTCCGGGAGGAGCCGCCCGCGGCCGTTCCGGCGTCTCCGGCGTCCGCGGAGCCGATCCGCGACGTGATCCCTCTCGATGAGAACAAGCCGTTTGACATCAAGGAACTGCTCGAGCGGCTGCTCGACCGCGACTCGTTCCTCGAGATTCATGCCCGCTGGGCGAAGGAGGTGATCGTCGGCTACGGGCGCCTGGACGGCCGGGCCGTCGGGGTCGTCGCCAACCAGCCGAAGGTCAAGGGCGGCGTCCTGTTCGTCGACTCCTCGGACAAGTGCGCTCGCTTCATCCAGACGTGCAACGCGTTCAACATCCCACTCCTATTCCTCGCCGACGTTCCCGGCTTCATGATCGGCACCGCGGTGGAGAAGGAGGGGATCATCCGGCACGGAGCCAAGATGATCAGCGCCGTGTCAGAGGCGAACGTTCCCAAGATCTCGGTCGTCGTGCGCAAGGCGTACGGCGCCGGCCTGTACGCGATGGCGGGACCGGCGTTCGACCCTGACTGCTGCCTCGCGCTGCCCACGGCCTCGATCGCGGTCATGGGCCCCGACGCCGCGATCAACGCCGTGTACTACAACCAGCTTCAGGGGATTGACGACGCGGCGGAGCGCGATACCCGACGGGCGGAACTGCGCGCCGAGTATGCGGAGGACATCGACATCCTCCATCTCGCGTCGGAACTGATCGTCGACGCCGTGATCGAACCGGAGGCGCTGCGGGAGGAGCTGATCAGTCGCTTCACCAACGCAGTCGGCAAGCTCCGGGAGTGGCCGGAGAAGAACAACGCGGTGACGCCGGCGTAGGCCGGGCGCCGGCGGTCACGCGCGGGTGGTCGGGGCGGCGACGCGATCGGCGAGCGTCGCGTCGATCGCGTCGACGAGCAGCAGTCCGGCCTCGACAGCGCGGTCAAGCGCGCCGGGGTCGATCGCGTCGGGCGAATCGGTCATCTGGTGCGAGCGCGGGACGATGCCGTGCGCGTCGACCGCCCCGATCGTGATCGCCGGAATCCGCCGGATCCGCGCCGGGAGCGACGGACTCGTGCCGCGGCCGTGATGGGCGGTCAGGCCGAGTTCGGGATCTCGGCGCGCGAGGTCCCGGGCGAGTCCGCGCAGTCGGCTGAACGCGCGCAGCGGGACGAACGGCCCGTCGCTCTCGAACCAGGTGACGTGTCCCGCGCCGGTCGCTGCGATGCCGAGCACAATCGTGTTCGTCCGCTGCTGGGTCTTGCGACGGGTCCGGAGGTGGTGGCGCAATCCGGCGCCGGTGCCGTCGGAGGCGCCCTGAAGGACGAGCGCGACGTCGGCGTGGCGCGGGGGTGCCGCGGCCAGGGCTCGGGCCAGCGCGATCGCCACCGCGGAGCCGCTGCCGTTGTCATTCGCCGCGGGGACGATGTCAGCGCTCGCCACGTCGAGGAGCGCGGCGAGCGTGAGCACGAGCCCGGCGGTGGGGAGCAGCTGCGCGAGCCCGATGCCGGTTCCGTGCGCGCCACCGAGCCGGAGGAGCGCGACCACCTCAAGCCAGACGAGCCCAATCGCGATCCATCCGAGCCATCCCGGTCCGAGGTTGCGCGTCAGGCGGCGCGCGCGGGTTGCGGCACGCCGCGGTCGGTCGCGGTACACGAGGCCGCCGCGGCCGGCGTCGTAGTTGGCGGTGATGATGAGCCGGACGCGTGGCGGCGCTGAGCCGTTCGTCGCGGGTGTCGCGGGTGTCGCGGGCGTGGCGGCGGTTGCGGGGGAGAGCACGTTCTGGCTGGCCCGCTCGGGGGTGAGCCGCCGTCCGAGCGAGACGCCGAGCAGGGCGTCGGCGACGATCGACACGAGCGCGATCAGGATGAGGATGCCTCCGACCCGGGCCGACGCAACCGCGAGCAGACTGCCGGCCAGCCCGAGCCCGACGTGCCAGGCGTGGGCGAGCGCCGAGTTTGGGCGGCACCAGAACGTCTCGATGTCAGGATCGTGGGCTCCGGCGCGCAGAAGCTCGTCACGGAGCCACCCGGCGGCGCGGCGCTCGGTGTCCGAGCCTCCGGCGCGCCGCTCGAACGCGGCGAGCCCGCTGACTGTCTCGACGGCTCCCATGGGACGCGGCATGATCGCAAGCTCGCGAAGCGCACGGCGTCGGTCGGGGCATTTGCGGTAGAACGGGCGCATGACCGCTGACCAGGAACGGGCGCTGCTCGCAGTGGCCGAGGTCGCCGCAGACGCCGCCGCGGACGAGCTGCGGGCGCGGTACGGCACGAGCGTCCGGGGGGTGCACACCAAGAGCACTCCGACCGACCTCGTGTCGGAGGCGGATGTCTCGGCCGAGCGGGCGATCCGGCGCGTGCTCGCGGAGCATCGGCCGGACGACGCGATCCTCGGCGAGGAGG
>CAWEYQ010000055.1:0-15948 GCA_963813265.1 uncultured Solirubrobacterales bacterium
GGAGGTGCGGTCACGCTGCATCTCCTCGCCGTTGACGGCACAGCCGAGCTCCAGGTCGTCACGGTCGGGCAGCTCGTCCGGCGTGACGAGCCACGGTCCGGTGGGTCCGAACCCGGGGAACGACTTGCCGAGGCTGAACTGGGGCGGCGACGCCGATCGTCTGGATGTCCCGGGCGGAGATGTCCTGACCGACGGTCACGCCGGCGACGTGATCCCAGGCGTCTGTGGCCGGGGTGTTGTGGGCGGTGCGCCCGATCACGACGACGAGCTCGACCTCCCAGTCCACGCGGTCGGTCGCGACCTTCACGTCCGCGTCGGGGCCGACGAGGCAGGACGGGAACTTCGTGAACGTGAGCGGCATCGGCGGCAGTTCGAGCCCGGCCTCCTGGGCGTGCAGCGCGTAGTTGAGCCCGAGCGCGAAGACCTGGCGCGGGCGCGGGACCGGGGGACCGAGACGCGCTCGGTCAAGCGGCGCCGCGGTCTCGAAATCGGCGTCGGCGCCCCAGTCGGTAAACGCGTCCCAGTCGTCGTAGACCGCCTGGGGGTCGCTGCCAAAGTGCCCCTCACTCCCCCACTCGACGTCGAGTGCCCGGTCGTCGCGCAGCAGCGCGAGGCGGTTGTCGAGATTCGCGATCCGCATCTTGCAGAACTCTACACACCTCGGTAGAGTGTATGCAACTTACGGTAATGCCGACACACGGCCGAAGACTCCGACAGAGGGATGCGAGATGAAGCTGGTGACGTTCGACGATGGCAAGGTGGGGCGGGTCGAGGGCGACACGGTCGTCCAGCTCGACGTGCCTGATATGCGCACCTTCTACGAGCGCGGACAGCAGGCCGGCGAGACCGGCACCACGTTCCCGCTCGCCGACGTGCGTCTGCGAGCGCCGATCATCCCGAAGAAGTTCTTCCACACCGCCGGCAACTTCCGCGAGCACCACGAGGAGTCCGAGAACGTCAACTGGTCGCACCCGGTGCTCCCGTGGATCGTGTTCTTCCAGAACATCGATGCGATCATCGGCCCCGAGGACGACATCGTCTACCCCCCGAACGGGCTGACGAACGAGCTGGACTACGAGCTCGAGCTCGCCGTCGTGATCGGCAAGGAGGGCAAGTTCTTCTCCGCGGAGGAGGCCGAGGACTACATCGCCGGCTACCTCGTGTTCAACGACATCACCGCGCGCGACATCCAGCGCGAGGAGATGAAGTCCGGCGTCTTCTGCCTGTCGAAGAGCATTGACACGTTCTGCCCGATCGGTCCGTGGATCGTGACCCCGGACGAGGTCGGCGATCCCCACGAGCTGTCGATGGAGCTCCGCGTGAACGGCGAGGTCCGCCAGAGCTCGCACATGAGCAAGATGTCGGTGTCCGTGGCCGAGGTGATCAGTCACTATTCACCGATGGGCTTCTCCCGGGGTGACGTCATCTCCATGGGCACGGTGTCGGGTGTGGCTGGCTTCAGCGATGACCCGATGTCGTTGTATCTGAAGCCCGGCGACACGGTCGAGTGCGAGATCGAGCGGATCGGCGTGCTCCGCAACCACGTCGTCCCCGCGAGCGTCCCGGCGAGCGTCTGATGCTCGCCGAGGCTCTTGCCCTGCGCTGGGACGAGCAGGAGTTCACCGAGGTCCGGCCGGGGATCTTCGGCGCGACGATCGACACCGAGCAGCTGACGGTCACCGTCTACCGGTACGAGCCGGGATGCGCGTGGGAGACCCACTCGCATCCGGAGGACCAGATCACGTTCGTCTGTGAAGGTGGCACGGTCGACTTCGTGGTCGATGGAGCGCCGACGCCGCTCGGGCCGGGGCAGCTCGCGGTGTTGCCGGGGGGTGTGCCCCACTCGGCGACGGTCGCGGCCGATGGGGAGCGCGTGATCACGATCAACGTGTGGCGGTTGCGCAAGCGGCCGTCGGTGGCGTCGGGGCGGCGCTGGTCGGGGCGCTCGGGGCCGCGGCGCGGGGCGCCCGGCGCGGACGGCGCATCGGGGCGCGGTGCGGACCGAGGAACGGCGCACGAGGGGGCGGCGCGGCGACGCGTCAGGCGCGGTGCCGCGGAGTCGAGCATTGCGCCAAACCGAGATTCGCCGCGCTGGATTCGGCGACAAATTCGGCGACGCGGGCGCGGCGGATTGCCTCGGCGACGGCGATTTGGCGCGGATCGGCGCCGGTGCGCGGCGAGGTCTTGCGCGCGACCGGTCCGATGCCTGGCCGGGGTACGGGTTACTCGGTGGCGATCGGGCGGCCGACGGTGAGGGCGTCGCGGACGGTCGGATCGAGGGCCGCGTACTTGGCGTCCGGGGCGGCGCCGAGCGCGTCGAGGCACGTGGAGAAGAAGCACCGGGCCGCGGCGGTGAGGACGACGTCGAGGATGTCGGTGTCGCTCAGCCCGAGGGCGCGGAGTCGGTCGATGTCGGCCTCAGTGACGGCGGTGGCGTCGTCGGCGACCTTGTCGGCGAGGTCCATGACGGCGACGTCGACCGGCGAGAGGTCGGCGGTCGGCGTGCGCGTCCTCCTCCATGAGCCCGCGGAGCGCGTCGGGTGTGAGGAACGCGTTCTTCATCAGCACCGACCCGTGGGCGAGCGCGCAGTAGCTCGAGCGCAGCCGGCGGGCGGCCGCGAGCGTGGCGAGCTCGTAGCGGCGGAGGTCCATCCCGCGCCTTGATCGACCCGTTGAGCTGCCGCCAGGCGGCGTAGACCTCAGGGCGCAGGGAGAACGCCTGGGTGAGGTTGGGGAGATCGCCGAACGCCGCTCGGTCGGTCTCGTACATCTCCTGCACCGCGCCCGTCGCGTCGGCCTCGGGGACGGTCTCGATGAACGTCATGGCACTCCTTTCCGCGCTGACACCACGACGAACCTATGCGAAACGGCGGGGTCGATGGGCCTGATGGTTGCCATAGCCCCCACCAGGCCCGATCGACCGCCCGGGCATTTCAGGTGAAGCTGACGTCGAGCCCGTCGGCCGCGGCGCGCAGAGCGTCGAGGTCGAGCGCGGCCGGCGCGGCGCTGAAGATGTGCTCGTCGGTCGGCTGACCGGCGCGGGCGATCAACGCCTCGAGGCCACCGGGGGCGCTCATCGTGAGCACCTTCGTGTAGTGGCCGTCGCCGGCGTAGGAGTGGACTGTGCCGGCGGGGATGCTCGCGGTGTCGCCGCGCGTGAGCACGTGCTCGTCCCCGTCGAGGACCAGGCGCAGGCTGCCCTCGAGCACCATCAGCGACTCGTAGGTCTGCTCGTGGACGTGGGCGGGGAGGCCGGGTCCCTTCGGCATCTCGATCGTCGTCATCGTCGTCGTGCCCGACGTCTGGGGCGCGCCGACGAGGAGCGTCTGGAGCTGACCGGCGAGCTCGTGGCGCGAGCCCTCGCCGGAGCGCAGGAAGAACGGCTCCTGCGCCTCCGGGACGGTGTCGTCGGCCGCGTCGTCGCGCGTGGACGCGTACTCCAGGTCGGGGCGGTACTTCATCTTGAACTCGACCTCGGCGCGGGCGAACTTCTCAAACGGCGGCGGGCCCTTCGGACCGGCCGGGAAGGCCGCCGTCGTGAACGGCTCGCCCGTCAGGTCGAAGAAGCGATCCCAGCCGCCCGGGACGACCGGGCCGACGAACGTCGAGTAGTGACCGCGGAGCTGGTAGGCGTGGACCGAGCCCGGGGGCACGTAGCCGAAATCGCCGGGGTAGAGCACGCGGCTCTCGCCGTCGGCCCACAGCTGCACGGCGCCGCGGAGCACGTACCAGTACTCGTACTCGTTGTCGTGGTAGTGAAGCGGGATCGGTCGCTCGGCGCGCGGGCCGTCGAGCGCCATCACCGACATCGCGCCGCGGGATTCCTCGGCCCCGACGAGCGCGCGCCCGACCTCGCCGAGCAGCACGTGCGCCCGGCCGCTGCCGGCCTCGATCACGTACGGGACCGGTTCGCCCGGCAGCGTCGTCACGGGCTGTTGTTCGGCGATCACCGATGTCATGCTTTCTCCTCGTCCTCGAGCGCGGTGGCGTACGCAGCCCGCGCGATCAGTCTGTGTGCAGAATAACGACTTGCGTGCAGATTCTCAACTGTATACACTCCGCCGATGGAGAGAATGCACGTCCTGATCGCCGGCGGCGGCCTGAGCGGCCTCTGCCTCGCCCACGGTCTGCGCAAGGCCGGGCACACCTGCGACGTCTTCGAGCGCGACCCTGATTTCAGCCGTCGCACCGGCTACATGCTGCACATGAACGCGTACGGCGGCGAGGGTCTGCGCACCTGCCTGCCCGACGACCTGTACGAGCTCTACCTCGAGACCTCGCGGCGGACGCCGGAGCGCCGCGAGTCGATCGTGCTCAGCGATCAGCTGCGACGAGCTGAGCACGCAGCCCCACCTCGGACCGCCGAACGAGGGCCCGCGCCCGCACACGGGCGTGCACCGCCGGACGCTGCGGCAGATCCTGCTCGCGCGGCTCGACGACTCGCTGCACCTCGACAAGCCGGCGTCGGCTACGAGGAGACCGAGTCCGGCGTCCGCCTGAACCTCGCCGATGGGACGACCGCCGAGGGCGACGTGCTCGTCGGCGCCGACGGCATCCGCTCCGCGATCCGCGCCCAGCGGCTCCCGGAGGTCAGCGTCATCGACACCGGGATCGACGGGATCGGCGTGTTCGGCCGCTCACCGCTCACTCCGGAGGTCGTCGCGGAACTCCCGCCGCTGCTGCGCCAGGGCGTGATCATCGTCGCCGACCGCGCGGGCCACCGCCTGCTGCTCGGCGCGTTCCAGCCGCGCCAGGAGATCGCCATCCGCCCCGGCCGCGATCGCGTCTGACGTGACGCTCGAACCCGTCGAGGACTACATGATGGTCAGCTGCAGCGTCGCCGCGGGCACGACGGTCCCGCCCAACCGCGAGTGGACGGCGGAGACGCCGGCGATGCTCCGTGATTCGATGCTCCGGGCGCTCGACGGGTGGCATCCCGCCGCCCGCGGCATCGTCGAGCGGCTCGAGCTCGAGTCGATGTTCTCGATCCCGTTCGGCTTCCTCGAGCCACCCGCGCCATGGCAGTCCTCCCGGGTGACGCTGATCGGCGACGCCGCACACGCGATGCTGCCGACGCTCGGAATGGGCGCCAACCTCTCGCTCCGCGACGCCGGGCTGCTGAGCGACCGTCTCGCCGCGGTCGGGCGCGGCGAGCAGGATCTCATCGAGGCGATCGCCGGCTACGAGGCGGACATGCGTGAGGTCGTCTACCCGATCATGCGTATGGCGATGGAGCACGACAAGCACTTCGGCGGCGGCGCGCTCGAGCAGGTGCGTGAGGGCGCCGAGGCCTGATCAGCCGCCGATGAGGTGCGGCTGCGCCGCGCCCCAGCCGAGCGAGTCGCCGTGCAGGAAGCGGCGCCAGTCGCGCTGCATCAACTCCGACACCGCGCGCGTCGCCTCGTCGTCGGCGACGTAGTGACGCGCGACCTCGCTCGTTGCGAACGTCCCGAACAGGAGCGGGACGTCGATCGTGTGCAGCGCGCCGAGGCGGGGGTCCGGCGAGCTGTGATCGATACGAAAGAGGTCGACCTCGACCGCCGGCCTCCGCCCGCTCCCGCGCCCACCGTTGCGTCGGCTCGGTGAACAGGTGCGCGCTCAGGCGCTGCACCTCCTCGTCCGGCGCGTCGCGGCCGCCGGTGCGCAGCAGGAACGTCGCCTCATCGCGGTCGAAGCCGACGAGCACCGGGATGTCGATCCGCGCGCCGGGCTGATCGAGCGGTGAGGCGGGCAGCACATCGACGTCGAGCGTCGGCAGCGCCGCGCCGCGTGTCCCCTGCCACTCGCCCTCGCGCAGGAGCGCCTCGTGCCGCGCGACGACGTCGGCGCCGACAGTGCTCACGGTCAACGCCAGGTCGTCGTCCCAGCGGCGCCGGCGCGCTGGATCGTTCGCGGCCTCGGGGAGCGGCGGTGAGTGGAGGATCGCGCGCGTGAACAGTCCGGCCGACTTGCGGGCTGACGATCAGGTCGGCGACGTTCGCCGCGCCGGCCGACTGACCGCCGAGCGTGACCCGGTCAGGGTCACCCGCCGAACGCGCGGATCTCCCGCTGGACCCAGTCGAGCACCGCAAGGTGGTCGAGCAGGCCCCAGTTGCCGAACGCCCACCCGAGCGAGCCGAGCCGGTAGCTGAAGGTGACGACGACGACCTCCGCGGCGTCCGCAAGCCGGGCGCCATCGTCAACGCCGGATCCCGTCCAGCCGATCGTCCAGCCGCCACCGATCGACCACACGAGGACCGGCCAGTCGCCGGCCCCGGACGACGGCGTCCACACGTTCAGGTACAGACAGTCCTCGTCGCCCGCGGGGACCTCGCCCCAGGCGAACTGCGAGATCGGTCGTACGGGCTGCGGCGGCGGCGGCCCCGGCGCGAGCGCGTCGAGTTCGCCCGCCCACGACGCGAGCGGAAGCGGGGCATGCCAGCGGCGCTCGCGACTGGGCGGCGCGGCGTACGGGATCCCGAGGTAGGCGCCGTCGCGACCGCGGACGCGACCGCCGGTCAGCTCAACGCTTGCGCTGAGGCTCGGCACCGAGGTCTCGAAGCGTCTGGCGCAGCCGGGTCGGCTCGTAGCCGGGCTCGAGCAGCTCCATGACGTCGAACGCCGTCGCCGACAGGTGCCCGGCGAGCAGGCGCCCGGATTCGTCACGGTCGCCGCGCTTGGCCGCATCGAGGATCTCCCGGTGGCCGACGACGAGCCATGCCTTCGGGGAGCGGGCGATGTGGACGCGGCGGTAGCGCTCGAAGTGGTCCGAGAGCTGGCCGAGCAGCGCGTTGATGCGGACGCCGGCCGGGGCGGTCAGGCCGCGATGAAATGCGGTGTGCGGCTCCTGCCAGCGCTCGTAGTCCTTCTCCTTGGCGAAGTGGATCATCTGCGCGAGAAAGCCCTCGAGCGCCGCGATGTCCTCCGGCTCGAGCCGTTCGACCGACAGCCGGATCGCCTCGGTCTCCAGCGTCACCCGGACGACGACGAGTTCCTCGAGGTCGGTCGCCGAGATCGGAGTGACGGTGACCCGCCGGTTCGCCTGAGCGTCGACGAGGCCCTCGCTCTGAAGCATCCGCAGCGCCTCGCGCAGCGGAGTCCGGCTCACGCCGAGCTCGTCGGCGAGCGCCACCTGTGACATGACCGCCCCGGGGGCGATTTCGCCGCCGACGATCGCCTCGCGCACGCGGCGGTAGACCTGCTCAACGTTGTCCCGGCGAGCCGGAGAGCCATCGATCGCCATCAGCGACTGAATATTCTCCCGTGCGGCCAAGGTTTCTGTTTTCCCGCGCACCGACGCGCGCCGACCACGCTTACTCGGTGGCATAACTGTGTGTAGTGGTCGACTCTGCATACAATTTACCGGACGTGTCCGCGACCCATGATTCGCTCGCTCGGTGGACCCGCGCACGGCAGTCGTGACCGGGGGCGCCGGGGCGATCGGAGGCGCGATCGTCGACGAGCTGCGCCGCGCCGGCTACCGCACCGAGATCCTCGACCTGGAGGAGTCGGAGTTCGAAGCGGTGCGCGCCCGCCAGGCCCTCCCCCGCAGCCTGACCCCGGACGACGTCGCCGCCACGGTGGCGTTTCTCTGCAGCGACGCCGCCGAGGCGATCACCGGGCAGACGCTGTCCGTCGATGGCGGACTCGTGTTCCGTTAGCACTGCGGTTCACCGAGGTAGGAGACGAACAGCCCGTCAGGATCGCGCTCGGCGCGGACGGCCTCGAGGCGAGCGAAGTTCTCGGCGGCCATGAACCGGTCGGGTCGGCGGGTGAAGTCGGAATCCCCGACGTAGAGCCCCTCGCCGAGCTCGTCGGCGATGCCGCCGATGTGACCGTGGAGCCAGCTGCGGTGCCGCTCGTCCTCGGCGGCGTCGGTCCAGATCGCGTACGCGGCGCAATAGACGTTCGCCTCGAGCGAGAACGCCATGTCGGGGAGCGGCCGCGTCGGCGCCCAGCCGTACCAGATCGAGAACGAGTGCCGGGTCGGCAACTCAGCCCACATCGCCTGCAGCCGCGGCGCCAGGTCGGCGGCCGGCGCGTTCGTCCACTGGCTGTCGGCGCAGTAGCGGTGGCCGGTCGGGTTCTGGAGCGCCTGGGCGGCGTTCTCCTCCGGGATGCTCGTCGGCCCGCGGACGTGCTCGATCTGCTCGACCGGCGGCGCATCGAGCGCCGTCAGCAGGCGGTCGGCGTCCTCGGCACGCTCCGCGACCAGCGTCGTGTGCAGGAGCAGCTCAACCTCGCCGGTGCGCAGGCGCGTCGCGGCGACGACCGGCTCCACCGCGAGGTCGAGACGCGGCAGCACATCATGGAGCCACTCGAGCAGCGGCACGGCGTCCTGCAGTCGGAAGACGCGGGTGTCGTGCCACATCGGGATCGCCTCGTAGGTCCGCAGGTGGAATCGGAGGATGACCCCCGGGAAGCCGGGACCGGCGCCCCGGGCCGCCCAGTACAGATCCGGGTTCTCGTTTTCGTCGCAGTGCAGGACGGCGCCGTCGGCCGTGACGACATCGATCCCGAGGACGTTCTCGCAGCCCCAGCCCCACCGCCGGCTGTTCCAGCCCTGCCCGCCCTGGAGGAGGAAGCCGCCGATCGCGACCGACTCGCAGTGCCCACCGGTGAACATGCGCCCGCGCGACGCGAGGTACGGCGCCAGCTCCAGCCCGCCGCGCGTCGACGAGCTCGCCGTGGCATGGCCCGTCTCGGTGTCGAGCGAGAGCTCGTCAAGGCCTCCGAGGTCTATCAGCAGCGCGTCGTCGCGCACGCTCCAGCATGCCCAGCTGTGACCGCCGGCACGGACCGACACCTGCCATCCACGCTCGCGGGCGAGCCGCACGCCGTCGATCACGTCCTGCTCGCTCGTCGCCTCCAGGACGGCGGCGGGCGTGCGCTCGAGCGGGTAGCGAGCGTTGAAGGTCGGGGCGTAGCAGGCGTCGGCGAACCCGGGGTCGCTGCCGCGAGATGAGCTTCATACGATCACCGACTGCCCGCCGTCGACGACGATGTCGATCGCGTTCAGGTACGCCGCGTCGTCCGAGGCGAGGAACAGCGCGACCCGGGCGACGTCGACCGGCTCGCCGAGTCGGCCGAGCGGATGCGTGCGCGCCATGTCGTGCATGGGGTGCGACGGGTCCTCGTGGAACTCGGCGATCTGCGGGGTGATGATGAGGCCGGGGCTGATCGAGTTGGCGCGGATGCCGTGCGGCGCGCCCGACGCCGCCAGGTGTCGGGTGAACGCGAGGACACCGCCTTTGGCCGCACCGTGGGCGGCCTGCTCGATGAACGTCGCGCCACGCCACGCCGAGACCGACGCGGTGTTGATGACGACCCCGCCCTCGCCGGCCTTGAGGTGCGGCCACGCCGCCTTCGTGACGGTGAAGATGAGGTCGAGCTCGTTGCGCAGCACGAACTGCCAGTCCTCCCAGCTCAACTCATCGAACGGCCCGACGCGCGTCGCCGAGGCGTTGTTGTAGAGCACGTCGATCCCACCCGCGTCGGCGACCCCGCGCTCGATCCATCCCGCGGCCTGGTCCGGGTCCGACAGGTCGATCCCATCGACCCTGATGTCGCAGCCGACGACGGTGGCACCCTCGGCAGCGAACAGCTCAGCGGCAGCGGCGCCCTGGCCGCCGGCCGTCCCGGTGATGAAGCACACCTTGCCGTCAAGGCGACCGCTCACGCCGCACTCCCGTCTCGCCGCTCGACGAGCTCGACGAGGTTCCCCTCCGGATCGGCGAGGAACGCGAAGCGCACCCCGGGCTCGGGTGATGGTGAGGGCGAGACGACGCCGCGGGCACCGGCCGCCAGCGCGCGCTCGTACACCGCCCCGATGTCCGTGGCCGCCAGCGCGAAGTGGCCGTACCCGCGCGTGCCGAGCGCCTGCAGCGGCGTCTCGGCCGCGATCCCGGCCCGCGCATGCGGTGCCTGGAAGAGCTCGAGCCGATGCCCCTCGGACGCCCGCATCATCAGCCCTCGGATCGTTCCCGGCAGCTCGAACGGGAACTCCGCGGCGAAGCCGAATGCGCTCTCGTAGAACGCCGCCGCAGCGTCGAGGTCGGCCACCGAGAGCCCGATGTGATCAAGACTGGCCATCCGGATGGCGGGCGTCCGCGCTCAGAGCGGGCCGTTCGACGGTTCGCCCGAGACGGTGACCGGCGGCCGTTTCGAGGTCCCGAGCCGCCGGAGCGCCGCGTCCCGGGCGCGGAAGAATGCCACCGCCGGCCCCTTCCCGGTGGCCGTGCTCATGACCCCGTCCGGGTTGGCGATCGCGGTCACGACCAGCGCGATTCCGGCGACGATCGTCTGGTACTTGCCGACGCTGAACTGCTGATCAAGGAACGTGACGAACAGGCCGGCCGCGGACATCATGATCCCGGCGAACACGGCGCCGGAGATCCGTCCGATGCCGGCCACGTAGACGACGGCCAGGAGCCCGAGCGAGGTGAACACGGCGAACCCGTCCGGTGTGAGCGTCCCCTGCTGGTAGCCGGTCAACGCTCCGCCGATGCCGGCGATGAACGCCGCGATCGCGAACGTCATCAGCTTGGCCATGGCGACGTTGATCCCGACGGCGGCAGCGGCGCGCTCGTTGGAGCGGACTGCCAGCAGCATCCGGCCGGCGGAGCCTCGTCGCAACCGGGCGACGAGTAACCCCATCAGAATTACGACGACGAGCACCATCACGCCGAAGATCACACGCGGGTAGGCGTGCCCCTTCGAGATCGAGAGGTCGAGTCCGAGCAGGTGCGGCGGTTTGATCTTCAGGCCTGACACGCCGCCGGTGAACCCCTCGATGTTGAAGATGAGCGCGTCGGCCGCCGCCGCGGCGCCGAGCGTCACGACCGCGAGGTTGATGCCGCGCAGGCGCAACGCAGGAAGCCCGATGAGGATGCCGACCGGCACGGCACAGAGGCCCGCGACGATCAGCGAGAACGGGAACCCGAGTCCCCACCCGTGCGAGATGTGGCCGAGCATGAACCCACCGATCCCGGCGAACGACATCTGAGCGAGCGACACCTGCCCGACGTACCCGGTCAGCACGACGAGCGACAGCCCGATGCAGGCGACGGTCAGCGAAGTGATGAACGCGTTGCGCAGCGAACCCTGAAGGGCGAACAGGATCACGGTGCCGGCGACGAGACAGACGGCCGAGGTGATGATCGGGTTCTGCGGCCGCGCGACTGACGGATTGCGCGACTCGGTCACCTCGCCCCGTGCGAGCGCGCTGCGCGCGCGCAGGGCCATGGTGATGATGATGAGGATGAACGGCAGGGCGTCCGCCAGGCCCTGCTGGGGCAGCCAGGTCCATACGGTCTGCAGCTTGATGATCTCCGACTGCGCCATCCCGAGCGCAAGCCCGGCGAGCGCGGTGATCCAGAATGACTGGAAGCGGCCGACGAGCGCGACGCCGAGCGCCGGCACGATGAACAGCGTGTACGACGTCGGATCGAGATTCGCGATCGGCGCGATCAGGATCCCGGCCACGCCTGCGAGGACGCTGGCGATGATGTAGTTCTGCGCCGCGATTCGGGTCGCCGAGATCCCGACGAGCGCGGCCCCGCGATCGTTCTCGGCGGCCGCCTGAGTGGCGAGGCCGAAGCGGGTGAAGCGATAGACGAGCGACAGCGCGACCGCGAGTGCGAGCACGATCACCGTGAAGTAGATCCGATCGCTCGGGAACGTGATCCCCGCCATCGTGATCGAGGACGACGGCAGGATCGGCAGCGTCGTCTTCGCCTGCGTTCCGAAGTTGAGGACGGCAAGCGCCTGGAAGAACAGCATCACGCCGATCGACGCGCAGATACGCGTCAGCGGCGCCGCGTAGCGCAGCGGGCGGTAGATCAGGTAGTAGAGGACGGCGCCGAGGATCGCCGAGTAGATGAGTGCGATGACGATCGCCAGTGCGGTCGGGAGCCCGGTCGAGCTGATCGTGATGTGGTTCGGCAGGACCGTCAGCGGGAGTGGGAGCTGCCCACTCCCGCGGAGGTTGACGAACACGTACGCCGCCCACATCGCGATCGCCCCGTGGGCGAAGTCGACGATGCCGCCGCTGCGGTACTTGAGCACCAGCCCGAGGCCGAGGATCGAGTACGTGGCGCCGGAGCCGAGACCGAGGAGCAGGAAGAGGATGTAGCTGGACATACGGTGTCAGTGGTTCTCAGAGAGGAGAGGGCGGGCCCGTCGCGCCGGCGGGCCCGCCTCCCCTGGTGTGTCCTAGAGCCCCTTGAAGTAACCCTTCGAGGTGATCCAGTCCGTCGTGCTCGCCTGCGTCGGCTTACCACCCTTGATCTGTTCCATCAGGTAGTAGTCGTTGCAGATCGATACGGCGTGGGCGATCGCCTTCCCATTGCACGTGTACGCGTGTGACAGGAAGTTCGGGTGGTTCGCACCCGCCTTGAACGCCGCGAGGATGTTCGACGTCGTCGGCGTCCCCTTGATCGTGCTCAGCTGCTTCTGGACGTTGATCACGGTCGCGAAGCCAGCCTCAGAGATCGAGTCGATCGCGGTGTTTGCCGCGGCGTACTTCTGCATCGCCGCCGAGAACACCTGACCCTCCTGGGTACCCGCGAACGGCGAGATGAACGGCACAGCGACGTACATCCCCTCCGCTCCGCCGGCCGCCGAGGCGATCACCCGCGGGTCGGTGCATGGGTCGATCCCCATCAGCTTGCCTGAGTAGCCAAGGCTCTTGATCGCCTTGAGCATGGCGCCGCACCCGTTCGGGATGTCGACGTAGATGAGATCGGGGTGCGCGCCGACGGCAGCGGCGGCCTCGGCGGTCACATCCGGCGACGCCGGCGGAACCGGAATCGTCTTCACCGTCGAGACCCCGGCCGCCTTGAGCGTCGGCGGCAGAATGCCGAGCCCCGCGACCTTGCCCTGCGGGTTGTCGAAGTACAGCACCGCAGCACTCTTGACGTGGAGCCGCGTGCCGGCGTAGACCGCCGCCGCCGCGTTGTCACCGAGGCTGACCGACCAGAACTGAATCGAGTTCGGGGCGTTCTGCTCGACCGGCGTGAACGGGATGCCGCCGAGGTAGGCGAGATTGGCCCGCCCGTACACCGGGATCGTCGCCGGGCTACCGACGTCGGCGGCGCCCAGGATTGCGACCGGGTGCTTGTCGACGAGCTGCGTCGCACAGCGGGCGCTCGTCGCCGGGGATGCGTCAGAGACACAGCTCGCGAGCTGGATCGGGTGGCCGTTGATGCCGTTGAGGTAGTTGTTCACGTAGTTGACGGCGGCGATCTCAGCCTGCCGCGCCTCCGGGAACGTCACGGGTCCGGCCTCGTCGTTGACGACGCCGAACACGTACGGGGTCCCGGTCGCCTTGTGCGGCGTCCCGAGGGCCGATGCACTGGCGGTCTGCGAGCCCGCGGCGGTCGACGTGCTGCCGCCCGATGACGCGCTGCTGCTGCTCGAGGACGAGCTGCTGCCGCAGCCGGCGACGAAGACCGCACCCGCAGCCACCGCTGCGAGCACCGCCCCCGTCTTTCGAAGTGCCCTCATCTAGTCGTTCCCTCCTGTGGTTGTGTGGGTGTCGTCGGCGATCGGGCCGGCTCCGGCCTCGCCCAGGTAGCTCGCCGCGAGCAACTCGCGGTCCTTGCGAAGATTCGCCGCCTCGTCCTCGAGGACGATCCGGCCGTGGTTGAGCACGTACGCGCGATCGGCGATCTGCAGCGCGAGTGCCACGTGCTGCTCGACGAACAGCACGCTTGCGCCGAGCTCGTCGGCTGCTCGGCGGAGCACGGGCAGCAGCCGCTGCACGATGACCGGGGCGAGCCCGAGGCTCATCTCATCGACGAGCAGCAGCCGCGGACGCTTGATCAGCGCGCGCCCGACGGCAAGCATCTGCTGCTCGCCGCCGGACAGGAGTCCGGCCTTGCGGGTCATCGTCTTGCGAAGCTCGGGCAGCATCTCGAGCAGCTCGTCCTCGTTGGCGGAGCCACGCCCATGCGCGAGACGCAGGTGCTCGCGGACCGTGAGGCCGGGGAACAGCGCGCGTCCCTCCGGCACGAGCGCGACGCCCTGGCGCGCGAGCAGGTAGGCGTCGCGTCCGGTGACGTCGTCGCCGAAGATCGACACCGAACCGGCCATCGGCTCGTGCAGCCCAGCGATCGTCTCCAGGGTCGTCGTCTTCCCGGCCCCGTTCGGTCCGAGCATCGCCACGACCTCGCCGGCGCCGACGCGGAGATTCAGCTCACGCACGACCGGGGTCCCGAGGTACCCGGCCTCCAGGCCGTCGACCTCGAGCGCGACGGTCGGCGGAGCGGTCGGGGCGCTAGTTGTCACTGTGCGCTCCCAGGTACGCGTCGACGACTGTCGGGTTCTCCCGGATCTCTGCGGGCGTGCCGCTCGCGATCCGCTTGCCGAAGTCGAGCACCATCAAGGAGTCGCAGACGCTCAGCACGAGCCCCATGTCGTGGTCGATCAGGAAGACCGTGACGCCGTGCTCGGTCGGCAACGACCGCAGCCGGCGCCCGAGCTCGAGGCTCTCCTCGCTGTCGAGTCCCGCGGCAGGCTCGTCGAGCAGGACGAGACGCGGCTCGAGCGCGAGCGCGCGGCCGACGCCGACGAGCTTGCGCTGACCGTGCGAGATCTCGGTCGGGTAGCGATCGACGATGTCCTCGAGGCCGCAGACCGAGATCGCCCAGTCGACGCCGTGGCGATTCGGCGAGCGCGCGGGAAGGAACATGTCGCGCAGCGCGGAGGCGACGTTGACGTGCTCGCTCGCAACGAGCAGGTTCTCCTCCACGGTCAGATCGTCGAACAGCTCGACGGACTGGAACGTGCGGGCGAGACGCATGCGGGCGCGCTTGTACGGCCGCATCTTGGTGATGTCGCGGCCGTCGAAGACGACACGTCCGGCCGCCGGACGCGTGTAGCCGGTGAGCGCATCGACCATCGAGGTCTTGCCGGCGCCGTTCGGGCCGATGAGACCGAAGACGACACCCTCGGGCACCTTCACGTCAACGTCATCGACTGCGGTGACGCCCCCATAGCTGACCCGGAGCGCATCGACATCAAGTAGGTAGGTCACGGTCTCTCCTCGTGACGAATGCGGACGGGCATTCGTCGGTGCGCAACTGTACACGAACTCTCAAAGTGTGTCCACTTGTTTCGGTGCACACACTTTGTTGAGGGCTCACCCAGGCGCGTCGGCGCCCGCGATCCGTCCGAACACGATCGCGTCGGTCAAGCCGCCGCCGTGCTCGGTGAGATGGCCCCACACCGCACCTGCCGCGCCCGCGGCGTAGAGGCCTGGAACCGGCGTGCGGTCGGGACGCAGGACTCGCGCCCGCTCGTCGCGGCGGGGCCCACCAGAGGCGGTCGCGACGCCGGGGTGCATGCGAATCGCGGACAGCGGGGGCTCGAGCGGGACGAGCGTCGCGTCGGCGCGCCCGAAGGCGTCGGGACGCTCGCCGTACGCCACCAGCTTGGCCGGTAGCTCGGGGGCGTCGATCGCGTGCGCCAGCGCGTCGGCGTTGTCGGCGCGCGTGATCCAGCCGGCCTCCACCTCGGCCGAGTTGTCGGCGCTCCACGTGTAGTCGTTGGGAGTTCCGACGATCCCGTTGAGCGGCCCGGCGACGCGCGCCCGCTCGTCGAACACGATGTGTCCGGGCATGTGCGGGTAGTTGCGCCGCCGAGGCAGATAGGCGGTGAGCGACCGGACCTTGTCGTGGACCTCCCATCCGGTCTCGTCGGCGAACCGCCGGCCGTCGGCATCGACATAGATGAAGCTCGGGGCGTGGACGTCGAGGGGAAAGCCCGCGACGTGGTGTGGATGGACGAACGCGAACCAACGCGTCAGCTCGGTCGCGGGCGCCTCGTAGCGGACCTCGACCCCGCGCTGCTGCACCTGCTCGCGCAACAGCCGGAACAGTCCCGGTCCCGTGCGCTCAGCGTGCGCGGGCGTGAATTGGCGGTACGTCACGTGGCCGGTGCCGGGGAAGTGCGGCCACGACGGCAGTT
>CAWEYQ010000056.1:0-42738 GCA_963813265.1 uncultured Solirubrobacterales bacterium
GCGCCGATCAGGAGCTGCTCGACGCGCTGATGGCGGCGCAGGCGGCTCGCGTCGTGAGACCGGCGCCGCTGTCCGAGGTCGCGACGACGGCCGTGGTCCGGGGCCGCCTGCCTCAGGCAGTCGATGCCTTCGGTGGGGCGTGCCATCGAGCGACTGGTGGCAATCCATTCCTGCTCGGCGAGCTGCTCGTTGAGCTGGGCGCCGACGGCGTCGAGGGCGCGGCCAGCGATGCGGGAAAGGTGCTGGAGTTCGGCTCCGAGCGTGTTGGTCGTGCCGTCCGCCGGCGTCTTCGCGGGCTCGCCCCCGACGCGACTTCGGTCGCGCGCGCGCGCTGGATTTCGTGCACCCGGTGGTGCGCCCCGCGGTCTACGAGCAGATTCCGCCCCTCGAACGCCAGGCGCTCCACGCCGAGGCCGCCAAGCTCCTCACAGCCCGCGGAGCCGAGAGCGAGCGCGTCGCACGACATCTGCTGCGCCTGCCGCCAGCTGGCGACGCCGCGCGCGTCGCGGCGCTGCGGGCCGCCGCCCGTGCGGCATCGGCACACGGGGACGCGGGAGCGGCCGCCCACTACCTGCGGCGCGCGATTGAGGAGCCGCCGACCGACGCGGAGCGCGGCGTCCTCCTTCACGAGCTCGGAGTCGCCGAGGCAACCGACCGCCAGCGCGACCGCTTCGACATCCATTTGCGGGAGGCGATGGCGGCGGTGGGTGATGCCCACCTCCGTGCCGAGATTGCGCTCGACCTGGGCCGCGCACGGGCGTCGGTCGGCGATTTCCGGGCGTCGGCAGAGGTGCTCGAGGAGGCGCTGCGCGGCCTCGACGACCCCGAGGGTGAGCTCGGTATCGCACTCGAGGCCGAGCTGATGGCGATGGGCTTCCACGAGTTCACGTCGGCCGAGCTGGCCGCGCCGTACTGGGATCGCAGGCTCGCCCAGCTCCAGAACGGTGAGGAGCTCAGTCCGACGACGCTCGCTTGCCTCGTCGTCGCGATCGCCGCGTCCCGGGGGCCGGCAGATGCCGCTCTCAGGCTGGCCGATCGCGTGTTGGGCGCGCGCTGGCTCGGCGATCCGAACAGCGTCGTCGCCGGCTTGCTCGGCAACGGACTGATCTACGCGGGCGCGCCCTCACGCGCGGGACGCTTCTATGACGAGACGATCGCGGCGGCAATGCGACGGGGCAGCCGCCTGACCGTGGCCTGGCAATCCGTGATGCGCTCCGACGCGTCGCTGCGGCTGGGCGAGATCCGGCGCGCCGAGGCCGAGGCGCGGGCCGGCCTCGAGTTGTTCGAGGAAGGAAGCGGTGTGGAGGCGTACGTATGGGGAACAGCCCACCTCCTCAATGCCCTGGTCGCGCGTGGGGCGCTGGAGGAGGGCGATGAGCTGCTGGGGCGCGGCACCGTCGGGCCAAGCGCGGCGCCTACGCTACCCCTCGGACTGTTTCTCGCTGCGCGGGCCAACCTGCATCTCGCCCTGGGTCGGCCGACTTCCGCACTGAAGGACGCCCGCGGCGCGGGCAAGCTCATGTCCACGACGATCTCCAACCCGGCATGCTGCGCGTGGCGGTCCTCAGCCGCATTGGCGCTGGCGTCGCTCGACCGGGGCGCCGAGGCGCGCGCGCTCGCGGAGGACGAGCTGGCCGACGCCCGCCGCTTCGCCGCCCCCGACGCGGAGGGCGCCGCGTTGCGAACGCTCGGACTCGTCGTCGGTGGCGCCGAGGGCGTGGAGGCGCTCCGCGCGTCTGTCTCCACGCTCGAGCTCGCCGAGGGGCGACTCGAGCATGCACGCTCGGTGCTCGAGCTGGGCGCCGCGCTCAGACGCGCCGGTGAACGCGCCGAGGCGCGGGAAGTCCTGCGGGAGGCGCTCGACGCGACGGCGCGCGCAGGGGCAAGCGGACTGGCCGATCGCGCACACGAGGAGCTCGTCGCTGCGGGCGCTCGCCCTCGCCGCGATCGGCGGCTGCTGTCCGGACGGGAGTCGCTCACGGCCAGCGAGGACCGCGTCGCGGCGCTGGCCGCGGAGGGACTCACGAACAGGGAGATCGCACAACGCCAGTTCGTGACCGTCAAGGCCGTGCAATGGCACCTGCGCAACGTCTACCGCAAGCTCGACGTCGCCTCGCGGGAGGAGCTACCCGCAGCTCTCGGAGGGGGGCCTAGGACAAAACACTGGGGCGGGTCGGCTAGCGACGCGGGCGTCGTCGTGGCGCACGATCCTGGCAATGAGCCACCACCAGGTGTCAGCCCGAAGATGTCTCGAGGAAGCATCGACTGACGATGCGCTGGCAAACGGTGCCTCCGCGATCACACCCGCGGCCGTGGGGAGGCCACGCCCGGCGCTGCGCGTGCTGGGTAGCCCCCCGCCTCGAGAGTCGCGGCGCAAGGCTTACCCGCGCATCCTCGATCCGGCCACGCTGTCGGATCACATCGACGCGTTGTACCGAGCCGCACGGGCGATGTGCTCCTCACAACACGACGCGGAGGACCTCGTGCAAGAGACCTTCGCCCAAGTGCTCAAGCGCCCCCGCCTCATCTGCGACGGCAACGAGATCGCGTACCTGATGCGGGCGTTGAGGAACACCTACGCGAACCGGCTCCGCACCGCGTCGCGGCGGCCCGCGACGCGCGAGCTCTTCGAACACGACGTTCCGTCGGCCCACGACCCGGACGTCAATGCTCGCGAGATCATGGAGGCGGTCAGCGAAACACCGCGCCTGTATAGGGACGCCGTTATCGCTGTGGACCTTCTCGGCCTGTCCTATCGCGAGGCCGCGCGATCGCTCGGCACGCGCGAGGCGACGCTCACGACACGCCTTCACCGCGGGCGGCAGCACATCGCGCGCACGCTCGTCGGCGACACAACGGGCCCGTCCGCGGGCTGAGCCTGCCCGGGATCGCGGTACGGACACGATGCTGCTGCGGTTGACCTCGGGAAGCTCGACAGGGGACCACCCCACATCCTGGGTCTGATCGAACTGGAAGTCGATCGCCCACACGTGATCCGGGGCGCTCGGCCCGCAACCGGCCGGCCGGGACGCTCGACGCACCGAAACGTTGGCGCTTGCGCGGCACGCGGAGGCCACCTCGCGCCACGCCCGGCGGGTCCGCTTGATGTTCAGCTCCCACCCGTCATCGAGCAGCAGCCGATGCGCACGCCGGTCACCCCCACTGCGGCCGCTCCCGCGAGATCCTCCGCAGCGGAGCCCGCAACGCAGCATCTGTGAAGCGGCTGCAGGAGTTGTCGAGGGAGCGGATCGATGTCTGCTCGCCGTTCGCTGAGGGTTCCCGGTGAGACGGTCCCGGCACCTCCCGTCAAGGTCCTGTGTCTACCCGGTGTGCCACTGAGCGATCGGCTTACCCGACAAACCTGCCTTCCGCGCGCAAACGAGGTCTGCGGACCGAGGGGCCGGATCAGGTACTTCCCGGAGCGAAAGATGTCATGTCCGGGTTGGCGTGAGGCCGCGGTGAAGGTGGTCGGGCCTCCACGTCGAACGGCATAGGTTGAAGGCGCGCGCGGTTGCAGCCCGCGCGGCCGGCCATTCGAATAGGAGGACCGACCGTGATCCACGGTATGCGATGGGTCGGGCTGGACGCTGCTCGCGTCGCAGCCCTTGTCGTTGGCGGGCGCGATGGTGGGCTGGTGAAGGGGGCGACGGCATGTCGATCGTGATGGGCTTGGATCAGCATCGTGCGCAGATCACCGCGGAGTGGATCGACACGTCGACCGGCGAGGTGTCCCGCGGGCGGGTCGCACCGGCTGATCGCGCTGGCGTGCGCCGGTTCCTTGAGCGTTTCGCCGGCGAGGAGCTCGAGGTGGCGTTGGAGGCGACGACCGGCTGGCGGTTCGTGGTCGAGGAGCTGCGCCGCGTTGGCGCGCGGGTGCATCTCGCCGAGCCGGCGGAGACCAGCGCTCGCAAGGGCAACAAGAAGCGCGCGAAGACCGACCGTGCCGACGCCCGGCATCTGCGGGAGCTGTTGATGGTCGACCGGCTGCCTGAGTCGTGGATCCCGCCCGAGCACATCCTCGATCTCCGCGCGCGGGTCCGATCGCGGCACACGCTCTCGCACCAGCGTTGCGAGTGGCAGCAGCGGATCCAGGCGGTGCTCTACCACCACGGCTGCCCGTCCCGGCGCTCGTTGATGGTCGGCGACGGGCGCGAGTGGCTTGACGCTCAGCCGTTGCCCGAGACCGCCCGTGAACAAGTCACGATCGCGATCGCGATGATCGACGCGCTCGACCGGCACATGGCGCCGATCGACAAGCAGTTGCGCGCGTACGCGCGCCAGCAACCCGGCTGCAAGGCGCTGATGGCGCATTACGGGATCGGAGAGCTGACCGCGGTCACGATCCTCGCCGAGCTCGGAGACGCCCGCCGATTCGCCAACAGCCGCGACGCGGTCCGCTACGCCGGCCTGGACATCACCGTCTACCAATCAGACCAGCATCGCGCTCCCGGCAAACTCTCCCGCCAAGGACCACCAGCCTTGCGTTGGGCGCTCTATGAGGCCGCGCAAGTCGCGCGTCGCCCAGGCAGCCCCGACCGCGCCTACTACCCGCAGGCCGCGGAGCGGCTCGGTGGTAATCGCGCCTGCCTGGCCGTCGCGCGGAAGCTCCTCAAGCGCTGCTACCACACCCTGCGCGAACTCGGCGATCAGGCGCTCCTGCCCGCCTGACCTTCCCCGTGCGCGTCAAGCCCTCACTCACACAGATGCGCCGCGGCCGGCTCCCGAAGACCCGCTGCCGCCACCAACCCGTGGACGGCCTAGAAAGATCGAGCGGCCGCAACGCTTCCCCCAGCGGGATCAATCGATCGGGTAGGCGCCGGGCTCACCCCGGCGCCTCCCACACCACCGGACGTGCGGGTCCGCATCCGGCGGTTCGCGTTGCATCCCGGAAGCGGCGGTGCGGTTCGGCGAACCCTTGCAGGCCAAGGTTGGCCCAGTAGGCGTTGGGCAGGGCGCGGGCGAGGACCGGAGAGTTCGAGATGCGCCAGTAGCCCTTGCGGGAGTACGCCCATTCGCGGGCGTCGCGCTCGGGAATGCCTGCCGCTCTCAGCGCGCGCAGCTTGCTGCGCACGTGCCTCCATTCCTTCCAGCGAACCTGCCGCAGCCGCCGTCTGAGCCACCTGTCGAGCCTCTCGAGCACTGTCGGCGTGTCGGCCAACGCGAAGTAGGCCGTCCATCCGACGGTGAAGCGGTTGATCTCTTCAATCCGCTGTTCCATCGAGATGCCACGCTTGCGTGAGGTCAGCTGGCGCAGTCGCTCCTTGGCTCGGTTAAGAGCTTGGGATCGATCCGCACCCGCACCTGGTCCTCACGCACGAGAAAGCCGAAACTGAGAAAGAATCGGCGCTTCGCAAGCGCAACCGTGGACTTCTCCCGGTTGACCTTGAGCTTCAGGCGCTGCTCGACGTAGTGCGTGATGCTCGCCATGACGCGCACGCCCGCTCGCCGGCTGCGAACGAAGATCCGTCCGTCGTCGGCGAAGCGCACGAATCGATGCCCGCGCCGCTCCAGCTCCCAGTCGAGGTCGTCCAGCATGACGTTGCTGAGCAGCGGCGAGAGCGGAGACCCTTGCGGGGTCCCCTCGATCGTCGCTTGCACCAGCCCGTCATCCATGACGCCCGCTTCCAGGTAGCGCCGGATCAGTCCGAGCAACTGCTTGTCATGAACCCGTCGTGCGACCCTGGCCATCAGTGCGTCGTGCTGAACGCGATCGAAAAACGAGTCGAGATCAAAATCAACGCACCACACCGCGCCATCATCGATGAACTGGCGTGCCCGCTTCACAGCGTGATGCTGCGAGCGCCCCGGGCGAAACCCGAAGCTGTGGGGATGGAAATGCGGGTCGAACACAGGCGTGAGCACCTGCGCGATGGCCTGGCAGATCAACCGATCCACCGCGGCCGGCACCCCCAGCTTCCGCAGGCCGCCCGAGGGCTTGGGGATCATCACCCTCCTGACGGGCTCGGGCCGGTAGATGCCCGCGTTGAGCTGCGAGCGGATCTCCGGCCAGTGCTCAAACAACCACGGCCGTAGCTCCTCGGTGCTCATCCCGTCGATGCCCGCGGCACCGGCGTTCTGCTCAACACGTCTGAGCGCCGCGGCGAGATTCCCGCGGGAGAACACCTGCTCCCACAAGTCGCTCGCGTTGGCGGGGTGAGCGGCGATCTCGCCCGGCGCCGGATCGTTGCTGCGCTCTGACCGGGCACCATCGGGCTTCACCCTCCGGCCCTCCCGTCCAGGCCCCTTGCGGGGTTGGCTGCGGTCAACGCAACGATCACGAGCACGAACGTCCTGACGCTCGGCTTCGCGTTCGGTCCTTCCCGGCGACTGACGATCCCGCCGGTAATACGACCTCTGCTGACTTCTCCACAGCGAGCGGGAGCCTCTCGGCCGCCGCCGTCCCGCACCACCCCGCGATCCCGTAGGGCGGGGCATCTGGGACCCCCGTGGAGATCTCCCCGGGTAAGACCAGCAACCTTCATCGCACACCCACCGCGTCTACGCAACGGCCCCTTGATGACAACGGGCTTCGCTGTAACCGGCCAGCTCGCCCGGACCGCCCCGCCTTATACGCGCAGCCCAACGCCACCACGGCGCCAAGCCATGTGTTCCTAGGGTCGCGACTTCGCCTCCGGCTTCCTTCCCACCCCGCCTCACGACGACGCAGTTGCCCTTGGCTTGTGGTTGGTGTCATCTCCTCCACGGGGGACTCTCACCCCCGAGCTGCTGGTCATGCCGGGCGCACCGGTAGGGACCGCCGTTGCTGGCGGCCCCCCGCACAGATCCCAGCGTGCGCGTCTAACGCACTGGGCTCCTCCCTTGGGTTCTGGCGTCGAAGCGCACGCTCGGCCAGGGGTGCAGGATCCGCGGAAGGGGTAGCCATCGATCGGCGAGGCGTCGCACGCGTTCCCAGGTGATCTCGCTTTTCTGGCTGCGACGCCGAAGCGCCTGTCGCCAGTGCCGGATGACCCGGAATCGGAACGCACGGAGCGCTGTGCTGTTGTCGGGCACCGCGTAGTAGTTGTAGTGCCCGGCCAGGACGCGGGCGAGCCAGCGTCCTTGTTCGGGGATCGGGTGATGCATCCGACGCCGCATCTCGGCCTTGACCGCGTGCAGCTTGCCGCGCATCTTCTTCTTGCTCGTGACCCGCTTGAGCTTGAACCGTCCGTCGCCTGTCCTTCCCGCAGATGTGCGTGAAGCCCAGGAAATCGAACGTCTCAGGCTTGGAGACCCCGCGGTGCTGTCGATCTCGGGCGGCGAACCGACCGAACTCGATCAACCGCGTTTTCTCCGGATGCAGCTCCAGACCGAACTTCGCGAACCTGTCGCGGAGCTCGGCAAGGAACCGCTCAGCGTCTTCACGATGCTCAAAGCCCGCCACGTAGTCGTCGGCGAACCGCAAGAGGATCACGTCCCCGCGCGCGTGACGCCGCCGCCACTGGTCGGCCCACAGGTCGAACACGTAATGCAGGTAGACGTTTGAGAGCAACGGCGATACCGATGCCCCTTGCGCCGTCCCCGCCTCCGTGCTTGACCATTCCCCGTCCTCGATGACTCCTGCGCTGAGCCATTTCTGGATCAGCCGCAGGACCCTCTTGTCCGCGATCCGATGCTCGAGGAACTTCACCAGCCACGACTGGTCAAGGCCGGTGAAGAAGTCGCTGATGTCAGCGTCGAGCACCCAGTTCACCTTCTTCCGCTCGATCGCGACCGCGAGCGCGTCCAACGCATCATGCGCCCCTCGCCCCGGCCGAAACCCGTAGGAGAAACCGAGAACGTCCCGCCTGTCGCGGTAGGGACAGCGCTTCGCCCAATGGGCTCGCGCTGCCCCCCGCACAGATCCCAGCGTGCAGGACTACCGCACTGGGCTCCTGCCTTGGGTAATGGCGGCGAATCGCTGTTCGGGCCAGGGATGCAGGACACGCGGCATCGGTAGCCATCGGTCAGCGAGACGCGACATCCGCTCCCAGGTCAGTGTGGTGCGCTGGCTGCGACGCCGGAGCGCCCTGAGCCAGTGCCACACCGCCTGGCGGCGGAAGGCGCGTAGCGCCTCGCTGTTGTCGGGCACTGCGTAGTAGTTGTAGTGCCCACGCAGAACGCTGGCGAGCCAGCGCCCTTGCTCGGGGATGGGCAGATGCATGCGTCGCTCGATCTTGCCTTTGAGGGCGTTGAGCTTGGCTCGCATCCGTTTCGAGTCGGTGGTCCGCTTGAGCTTGAAGCGCCCCGTCCTGGTCTTCCCGCACGCGTGCGTGAAGCCGAGAAACGCGAACGTCTCAGGCTTGCCAAGACCCCGCGCCTTTCGTCGCTCGGCGGCGTACCGTCCGAACTCGATCAGGCGCGTCTTCTCGGCGTTCAGCTCCAGGCTGAACTTCGCGAGCCTGTCGCGAAGGTCCGCCCAGAACCGCTCGGCGTCATCCCGATGCTCGAATCCCACCACGGCGTCGTCAGCAAAACGCACGATGACCACGTCACCGCGCGCGTGCCGAGTTCTCCACTGGTGGGCCCACAGGTCGAAGACGTAGTGCAAGTAGAGGTTCCCGAGCAACGGAGAAACCGATGCCCCTTGCGGAACGCCTTCCTCGTACGCCGTCCACGCCCCATCCTCGATGACCCCCGCGGCCAACCATTTCTGGATCAGCCGCAGGACCCTCCTGTCCGCAATCCGGTGCTCAAGGAACCTCTCCAGCCACTGATGGTCAAGGCTAGAGAAGTACTCACGGAAATCCGTGTCGAGCACCCAATTCACGCGCTTTCGCTGAATCCCGAACGCGAGCGCATCCAACGCCTGATGCGGGCTGCGACCCGGCCGGAACCCATACGAAAAACCGAGGAAGTCCGCCTCATAGATGGTGTTCAGCACTTCGACCACCGCCCGCTGGAGAATCTTGTCCTCCAGCGCAGCGACCCCGAGCGGTCTTTGCCGCCCGTCGGGCTTCGGTATGAACACTCTCCGCGACGGCCTCGCCCGGTAGCCCCCGCGATGAACCCGAGCATGGAGATCCTGGAGGTTGTCCTCCAGATCCAGCCCGTAGTCCTCCCACGTCACACCGTCCACCCCTGGCGCGGCCTTGGGCTCAAGCGCCCAATACGCCGCCCGCAGGCGATCGACATCGACGTGATGCAGGAGCGCCGTGAACCGCGCTTCTCTGTCCGTTCCTGCCACTCGTCGCACACGGTCCAGCCCACTGGGCGCGCTCTGCCCGGCACTGGGTCCGGAGCGCGTTTTGCTGGCCGTGTTCCCCTTGGCCGGTCCGCTTCCCTCCACCGCCTCCGCCGCCCCGCCCTGGGCATTGTTCAGCGGTTTCGTAGGTACTACCGGACCGTCCGACTTCTCACGATCGTCCATCACGGGATTACGGCCTCAGCCTTCCCCGCACGACCCGCCCTCCCATCACCACAGGCGGGTGACCGTGAGATCTCCCGGTTCTCAGCATGAAGAGATCGCACGCATGCAACGGGTTCTCAGACCCCGCGGGGTCCGAAGACGGCTCGCGAAAACGCCGCCACCGGTGTTGCCTTCCGTCGTCTACGATCGCGTCGGCACCCCGGCCGAACGCATTTCGGGGCTCAATAGCCGGCCTGCGTGCACCCCTGTCCAACGCTTCGCTGCGCCCTCGCGGATCGCCAACGCATGGCTCGGGGCCACCGTGTGTCGCTAGCACTTCGATGTAGGAACCTCTCATTCCCTTCCTCATGCCGGTTGTCCGGCGCTTGCCGTAGACCGCGTTCAACACCTCGACCACCGCCCGCTGCAGCATCTTGTCCTCCAACGCAGCGACCCCGAGCGGCCGAAGCCGCCCGTCCGGCTTCGGAATGAACACCCTTCGAGACGGCGTCGCCCTGTACGCACCCCTGTGCACCCGGGCGTGCAGATCCTGGAGGTTGGCCTCCGAGTCCAGCCCGTAGTCCCGCCACGTCACGCCGTCCGCTCCCGGGGCAGCGTTCGGGCTGATCGCCCTGTACGCCTCCCGCAAGCGATCGACGCTGACGTGATGAAGGAGCGCGGTGAACCGCACATCCTTGTCCTTCCGCGCCACTTGGCGCACACGATCCAGATCGCTTGACACGCCCAACCCGGCACCGAGTCCGGGGCGTGTTTCACCGGCCGCGTTCCCCTCGGGCAGGCTCCTTCCCTCCACCGCCTCCGCCCCCGGTTCCCCGGGCTTGTTCGACGGGTTCGCAGGTAGTACGAGCCTGTCTGACTTCTCGCGGTCGTGCATCAAGGGATTACCGCCTCAGCGTTCCCCTCACGACCCGCCAAGCACCGCACCACTACCCCGCGAACCCGAAGGACGAGGCATCTGTCGGTACCGCGGGCGACCGCGAGATCTCCCGGTTCTCGCGCATGGAGCATTGCGTGCGTGCCTGGGATCTCTGACCGCGCAGGGTCCACCAACGACTCGCGAAAACGCCGCTGGCGGTATTGCCTTCCGCCGATGGGGAGAACGTCAGCACCCCGAACTTCCATGAGATTTCGCGGCTCAATAGCCCCGCCCACACGCCCCCTGTCAACGCTTCGCTGCGCCCTCACGGAACGCCAACGCATGACTCGGGGCCACCGTCGAATCGCTATTTCTTCGATGTAGTGGACTTGCCTGGGACGTTCCTATAGATGTCAAGTGCGGGTTCGGTTGATTCCGAAGCCCGGGTTGCCGCACATGATGGTGGTCGAGACCATCGGTCGCGGCTGCGCGGTGTCGGCGAGGTCGGCACGGAGGGAGTTGAAGACCTCACGCGCGATGTAGCGCTTGAGGCAGCGCATGATTTCGCGCTGAGTCTTGCCTTCTGCGGTTCGGCGCTTGGCGTATGCGCGGGTGCGCTCGCAGTAGCGCAGCCGGCAGACGGCGATGAGGTGAAGCGCCCGGTTGGCTTGGCGGTCGCCGCCGTAGTTGAGACGGTGACGCGTCGTCTTGCCTGACGAGGCAGGGATCGGACTGGCGCCGCAGAGCATCGAGAATGAGCTCTCGCCGTGGAGTCGGTCGATGTTCTGTCCGGCCGTGACGAGCAGTTGACCGGCGTGCCCGGTCGAGATGCCGAGCAGCTGGACGGTGCGCGGCGCTGCCGTCGCGACGAGCTGCTCGAGCTCGCGATCCAACGCGGTGATCTCCTGATCGAGCGCTTGGACGCGTTGAGCGGTCGAGCGCAGCGCGAACTTCGCGGCTTGCGACGGGGAGCGGAGCTCCCGGCCTGACGGGCGGAACCGCGCGCAGACGGTGACCTTGCCGCGGAGCGTCTTGCGACAGCAGAGCTGATCACGGAGCTCCTGCGGGGCCGTGATGATGAGATCACGGACCTGGACCAGTGCGGCGCTGCGGGACTTCACCGCGCTGTGGCGCGCGACGCGCAGCAGCCGGATCGACTCGACGATCCCGTCGGTCTGCTTCGGGACCGCTTTGGCCTTGCCAGCCTGGAACAGGCGGGCGGCCATCTCCGCATCGATCGGGTCGCTCTTGCCGACGCGCCGGCGAGTATGCGCATGCGGCTGGTTGACCTCGACGACCCTGACGCCGTGCTGGCGTAGGTAGCGCACGAGCGCGGCTGCATACGAGCCGGTCGACTCGACCGCGACGACATCGATCTCCCCGTAGTCCGCTCAGCCAGTCGAGCAACTCGCGGTACGCCCGACGTTGTCGTCGGAAAGCTGTTCGTCGAGAGCAACGCTCCGCGCTGGTCCAACGCGGCCGCGTGATGGGTGTCCGCGTGCGCGTCGACGCCGCCGACGACCAGCGTGTCCTCCTGCGTCATGCTGTGCATGCCGTCCTCTCTGTCGGGAGGGCGGCCTGGTCGGGAAGGGCGGACAGAACAGTGACGAGGCACTTGTCGTGAACAGGTTCCTATGAGGTCACGCCGCCCGACCCGACCGCCCGATATGGGCGATCAACGGCGGCCAGCCCGGGGCCGACAGGTCCCAGCGAGACACCCGAAGGGTCAGTTTGACGGTAAGTCAGACCTCGAGCCAGACGCCGGTTCCTATCTTCACTCGCCTGATACCAGTGACGGGTCGCTTGATCGCGGAAGGCGTTGACCGCGTGGATGTTGCCGGGCACGGCGTAGTAGTTGAGGTGTCCTCGAACCACCTGGCCGAGCCACAGCCCTTGCTCGGGGATCGGCAGGTGCATGCGCCGCCGCACTTCAGCCTTGAGCTTGTGCAGCTTTGCGCGCAACCGTTTCGCGTCGGTGATGCGCTTGAGCATGAACCGCCCCTGCCTGGTCTTCTCACAGATGTGTGTGAAGCCCAGGAACTGGAACGTGTCAGGCTTCCCGACACCACGCTCCGCTCGTCGCCCGGCGGCGAACCTGCCGAACTCGATCAGCCGCGTCTTCTCGGGTGCCAACTCCAAGCTGAACCTCGCGAGCCTGCCGCGAAGCTCCCCCAGGAATCGGCGCGCATCGGCCTCATGCTGAAAGCCGACGATGTAGTCGTCAGCGAAGCGCACGATGATCATCTCACCGCCCGCGTGCCGCCGCCGCCACTGCTCGGCCCACAGGTCGAACACGTAGTGAAGGTAGACGTTGGCGAGCAGCGGTGACACCGATGCTCCTTGCGCCGTTCCCTCCAACGTCTCCGACCACTCCCCGTCCTCGATCACTCCCGCCTTCAGCCACTTGCGGATCAAGCGCAAAACGCGCTTGTCCGCGATCCGGTGCTCGAGGAACGTCAGCATCCACTCGTGGTCGATGGCGTCATAGAACCCACGAATGTCAGCGTCGAGCACCCAGTTCACCCTCCTCCGCAGGATCCCGGCCGCGAGCGCGTCCAACGCTTGATGCGGTGAGCGCCCGGGCCGAAACCCGTAGGAGAACCCCAGGAAGTCCTCCTCGTAGATGCTGTTGAGCACCTCGACGACGGCACGCTGAAGGACCTTGTCCTCCACAGCGGCAACTCCCAACGGTCGCTGCCGCCCGTCCGCCTTCGGGATGTACACCCTCCGAGAAGGCCTCGCCCGGTACGCGCCCCTGTGCACCCCGCGCGTGCAGATCCCGAAGGTTGGCCTCGAGATCCTCTGCGTAGTCCTGCCACGTCACCCCGTCCACCCCGGTCGCGGCCTTCGGGTTCAACGCCCAGAAGGCCTCTCGCAGGCGGTCGATGTCGACGTGATGCAAGAGCGCGGTGAACCGCGCATCCCTGTCCTGCTCTGCGACTCGGCGCACGCGATCCAGCGCACTTGGCACGCTCACGCCAGCACTGCGTCCGGGGCGTGGTTTGCTGTCCGCGTTCTCCTTGCCCAGGCCTCTTTCCTCCCCCGCCTCCTCCGCCGGCACACCGGCATTGTTCGGCAGGTTCGCAGGTACTACAGGCCTGTCCGACTGCCCACGCTCGTGCATCACGGGATTACGGCCTTAGCCTTCCCCGAGCGGCCCGCCCGGCCATCACGACGGCGGGCGACCGTGGGCTCTCCCGGGTCTCGCACATGGAGATTCGATGCGTGCTCAGGTTCTTCGACAGCGCGGGGTCCGCTGGCCGCTCGCGATAACGCTGCCAGCGATATGGCCTTCCGCCTATAAACACGACGTCAGCACCCCGGATTCCTGATTTCGCTGCTCAATAGCCCGGCCCACACCTACCCCTGTCCAATGAGCTTGCCTGGATTTGACGGAGGGTCCCAAACGAGGGTTTCGGTCCTCGAGGAGGGAATTCCACCGTCATGGCTGCTCCGAAGAAGTATCCCGATGAGTTGATGGACCGTGGTGTCCGTCTGGTGTTCGAGTCTGGCCGGCCGATCGCGCATGTCGCGCGTGATCTGGGTGTCTCGGCGGAGGCGCTGCGCAAGCGGGTGCGGCGCGCGGAGGTCGACGCCGGCAAGCGCGAGGGTCTCACGACGGATGAGCGCGAGGAGCTCAAGCGTCTGCGTGCCGAGAACTTCGAGCTGCGGCGCGCGAATTCGATCCTCAAGGAGGCGTCGGTCTATTTCGCGAAGGAGCTCGACCCGAACCGGCCGTCGTGAGCGCGTTCATCGACAAGACGCGCGCTCGCTACGGGGTCGAGCCTGTCTGCCGGACCCTGGGCGTGTCGGCGTCCGCGTACTACCAGCGAGCGACGAGCGAGCGCTCGGACCGCAGCGTCGAGGACGAGCGCCTGGTTGCCCGGATCCGGACCGTGCACAAGGAGAATTTCGAGTGCTACGGATATCCGCGGGTGTGGCACGAGCTGCAGCGCCAGGGCGAACAGGTCGGCCGTGACCGGGTCGCCAGGCTGATGCGCCAGGAGGGCATCAAGGGCGCGAAGCGGCGCGGCAAGCCGTGGCGGACCACGATCGCCGATCCCGCCGCGCAGAAGCGCCCTGATCTCGTCAACCGGGACTTCACCGCGACCGCGCCGGACCGGCTGTGGGTCGGCGACCTGACCTACCTGCGCACGTGGGAGGGACGCATGTACCTCGCGTTCCTGATCGACGTCTACTCGCGGATGATCGTCGGCTGGCAGATCGCCTCACACATGCGGTGCGACCTGGTGCTCGACGCGCTGCGGATGGCGCTCGGGACCCGACACCCCGGCGCTGACGTGCAGCTGGTGGCGCACACCGACCAGGGATCGCAATATACGGCCGAGGACTACACGCAGGTGCTCGACGATCACCGCGTGCTGGCGTCCGTCGGGTCGGTCGGAGACTGCTATGACAACGCGCTCAGCGAATCTTTCGTCGACTCGTACAAGACCGAGCTGATCGCCGACCGCGTGTGGCGCACCAACCGGCAGCTACAGCTCGCGACCGTCGTATACGTCGGTTGGTTCAACCACCGCCGGCTGCACTCCTCGATCGGGAACCGGCCGCCGGTCGAGCACGAACGCGAGTACTGGGCGCGGCTCGCGCTCGGGCTCGAACCGCTCCCGGCTCAGGCCGCCCCAACAGTCACCGATCTACGAAGCGTCAGGACTGTGGCCTCTCCGATGGGCGGTTCGGAGGAATGACACTGACTGATAAAATTAACTACTCAACTACCAACGACTCTCCGTCGAACCCAGGCAAGTCCAGGGACCAGCTCACTCGCCGGCCGAGGTGGCCCTACCCTGACGCCGTCACGTCCCCGCATTGGCATGAGGACATCCGTCCTTAAGGCTGGTTCCACGACGGGGATCACCGATGCCACGATGGGCGTGCGAACCGCGAGCGTGATGCTGAACAAACGCCCACGGATCATCGAGGCGACCTCCGCGCGACGACATCCTGCGGCGCATCGGGGTTCGATCAGCGCTCGGTGCGCACGCGTACCTCGCCCGCAGTCACGTCGGGGGCCCCCGCGACGAGGGCGGCGGCCCTCTCCACGATCCAATCTTGCGACTTCGCGGACGAGGCTTCGACCGCCTCCACGGTTTCCCCGAGTGTCATCGTCGTGACAGTGTCGTCACCGCCGTCAATGACGTAATAGGCGACGAATCCCTCGATCGCCTTCACGCGCTCGACGAATTCCTCCTGGATCCGCTCGACGAGGGCGTCTGCGTCCACGACCCGGTACCTATGTACCAACGCTCGCATACTCCAGCTCCTTTCGTGTGCATTCATGGCCGAGCCGATATCGGAGGCGACCCGAGCTCAGCGTATAACGCCGGGGTGGGTGCTCCCCGGATGCCGCCGGCGGTGATCTCCAGGCGGCGGAGCTTCTTGTGTGTGAGCGACGGTCGCTGGTGGCCCGGCCGCGGCAGCCGCCACCGACCAGATCGCCGGAGCTTGATCGATCCTCGCCGGACGCCCGGAGGAGAGAGAAGGCGTCCGGCGAGGCTCAGGCCCCCACGCCCGTCATCGTGACCGGCAGCCACATCATCTCGCGGGCGGTCCCGCGTCAGATGACCCGCGTGTGCACCCCATGTGAACTTTTCGCGAACCCGTCTCGAAGGCCTCACGAGCCGCCACCCGCTCGTGGCCCCCACCGACGCTTGTGTTCGCCTTCCTTCTACCGAGGCTGCAATTCGCCCGCGAACTCCCGAAATAGCCCGGTCACAACGAACACGGTCTGCTCGGCGATGTCGACGGTGTTGCCCGCGACCCGCTCCAGGCAGCGCGCGACGAGCACCATGTACATCGCCCATTCGCGGATCTCCAGGTGGTCGCCGATGTCGACCGCGCGAGCGACGATCTCTAGGTTCATGCGGCTGATTTCGCCGTTCAGGCCGACGAGCTCCTGGGCTACGGCAAGGTTGCGCATGCCGAACGCCTCCTTGGCTTGGAGCACCTGTGCTTGTGCAAGCTGACCCATACGTTCGATCGTGTCGAGGATGTCTCTGTCCTTCGGCGCATCGTGACCCGAAAGCCGCACAAGCTTGCCGATGTTCACGCACTGGTCGCCCATCCGCTCGACGCACCGGATGATGTGCAGCAGCGCCGCTACGATCCGCAGATCGCCAGCGACTGGCGCCTGCCGCGCCAGCAGCGACAGCGCACCCGTGTGGATCTCCAGGTAGCGCTCGTCGATCCGGTCGTCGTCAGCAATCACCGTTTCGGCAAGCTCAACGTTCTGGAAGCTGACCGACTCGAGCGCGCGGTCCAGCTGCTGCGCGACCATGTCCAGCCCGCCCAGCGTCTGCTGCTCGAGCTCACTGAGCGATTCTCGGAACTGGTGGCGTGCTTCCTGCATCTCGATCACCCGAACTCCATGTAGCGCAGCGCTTGGTTTCTGTGCTCGTCTTCGAGCAGTGAAGCAGCTCGCTTGACGGAACCCACCAGCTAGAGGCTTGCCGGGACGCGATCGACAAGATGTTGTCTATGCGGCGGCCGGCTTGCGTGAGATGCCGAGGTCGTTGAACAGGGTCTGCATGTCGAGGCGGAGGGTTTCGTAGTCGCGGTCGATCTGGGTCCAGTGCTTGGGTGGCCGCCCGCGTCGTGGTGTCCGGATTCCGCTGATGAGGGGGGCGATGACCTTGTCGCGGACGGTGAGCAGCGCGGTGATGATGCGCGCCGCATCACCGGGCACGTGGTAGCGGCGGGTGCGGCCCGGTTTGATGACGAGTTGTTTGCCGCGCAGCTTGCGCAGGTCGTAGGCGCCCTGGCGGGTGCTGTAGCCGTCGGGGGTCTGTCCGGTCATCGCCCGCACTTGGGCGGTGAACTGCGCGACGGTGAACCCTTGCGGGGCGACCGCCAACGCGAGCGCCGCGGCGAGGGCGGCACGGACCCGGGGTATGTTCATGTCGATGCCGCCGATCCGGGTTCCGGCGACCTGCGAGGGTGCGGGCAGCTGGTCGAGGATCCCCTCAGGCAGAAAGCCGACATCGACGCAGTCGAGCATGCTCATGAACCGGTCGACCATTCCGGTCAGCCGGGTGGTGATCTGGCCGAACTTCTCCAGCGTCCGGCCGCAGCCGAGCTGCTTTGTGTTGTGCACGATCGCCTCGAAGCGCAGGACGCGTTCGCCTTTGGTGTAGCCCTTCAGCGTCAACAGTCCGAAGCGGACCTTGAAGATGGTCAGGTTCCACTGAGGTCTCTCGATCACGACTGCCTGTCGCGGCGATAGCTCGAAACCGGGTTTGCGGTGCGGACGGCCTTTGCTGCCGAACAGCGTGCGCACCTTGGGCACGTCGAGCCGGGATCGGGTGCGGTCTACCACGGTGTTGAACAAGCGATCCATCACCGCGCCGGAGGCGAACAGCAGGTTGCGGCTGTACTCGACCTGGTAGATCGAGTACTCGTAGACGAAGCGGCTTTGCTGCTGCTCGTCGATGCCCAGCCCGAAGCACAAGCACGCGGTGTAGATCCACCGGTCGATGACCTGGCTCAGGCGCCCTATCGTCCCGGGCTGGGACAAGGTGTCTGCGATCTGAGCCAGGCGCTCGGGTTCGCTGACCCGAGTGAAGCAGTTCCCCTCCTTGGCGAAGCCGAGGCCGGCTTTCTGCCCGGCGCAGGCGACGTACTCGTGGCCGTTGAGGATCACCTGAGCGCCGAACGGCGGGTGACCGCTGATCTTGATCGTCACATGCCCCCACGTGGGATCCATGATGTGGAACGAGTAGTGGTTGACGAACTGCCTCGTCTTCTCCAGGTGATGGATCACTCCCGCCCTGGACCGGCTGACCTTCCACACCGTCGCCGGCGCCCGAGCCACCAGGACCAGGAACACGCCCGTCCGTACCGGGTGCTCGGCCAGGTACTCCTCGGCGATCTGATGCTTGCGCTCATCGGCCTTGCAGTCGATCACCGCAATGCCGTGCGCCTGCGCGGACGCACGGACCCGGCGGGCGAACCGACCAGCGAGCCGCATCAGGTGCGCGTTGTCCAGCTGCTCATCGCTGTCGCCGTGCCAACGGCGCCACCACACCCGGAAGCCGCCCGGCGAATGCCCCAGAGAGAAATACGCGTTGAGGACGATCCGGTCCACGCAGTCATAGCTGCCCGTCAGCAGGTCACCGCACCGCTCGCTGAACAGGTCGGTCATCCCGCGACTGTAGGCTCAACCGGGCCGCGACTGGATCTGCCCCGAAGGGGCCACCGGTTTCGGGCGAAGTCCCGGACACCGGAGTAGCTAGCTACTTCCCCCGGAAATAGTCAGGTTTCATCGCCGCGGGAACCGGCTCGCCCTCCGCAAATGCCAGTCGAACCAGCTTCGCTCGATTCCGGTCGATTGGTGGCCAGGCGCAATCTCAGTGTTTATCCGGGGGAAGTAGCTGCACCCATGGAAGGACGAGGGTGTCACGAGCGTCCAGCAGCGCTCACGAATGGGCACGAAATCCCTGCAAACGGCTCGAGAGCTGATTGTACGGCTGTGGTGGTCGCAAATACGGCCGATGTGGATCTAGTGGACGCGGGGTGGACGCGCTCGGCCCCCCATTCGCCTCCCGACTCTCCTGGGCTGACAGGCGAGCCACACACTCTGTTGTTTCTTGAGTACACAGAGCTCCTGGTTCTGCGAGCCTCAGCTCCTGAGGATGGGCGGTAAACCCTGCGTCGAGACGCAGGGAGCGCCGCGCGGTGTCAGCGGCATCGAGCCACCTCGGCCCGTCTCAGTCGCCTTCCCATAGCGACAGGCAGGCCCGGACGCCGCCAGCGCAGTACCGGTTCATCTGGACGCGGTATTCATGAGAACGACGGAAAGTCGCACGTCGAAGGCCGCCCGGCTATGGCGCCGCACCGCGATCGCCCGCACCCGCTGATCTGACCCAGTTCACGGCGCCCCGTAGAACCCCGCACTCGGGAATGTGAGCGGACCCCGATGGGGGCGAGCACGCGCAAGCGTATGGTGGCTCCATCACCTGAGAACGTCAGAAGGAACCGAGATGTTCAAACAGATCGTCGTCGGTGTCGACGAGCGCGAGGGCGGCCGCGACGCGGTTCCATTGGCCAAGAATCTGCTTGCCCTGGACGGGGAACTTACGCTCGCACACGTAGTCGCGGGCGATCCACACTTCTACCGCGGCGCAAGCGAGGCATCCGAGCGCGAGCGTGCAAGCCAGCTGCTTGAAAGGACGTGTGAGGAGACCGGCGTCCACGCAATTCTGCGCTGGCGTGGATCCCCCTCTGTGGGACGGGGGCTGCACGAGCTTTGCGAAGTGATCGGTGCCGACTTTCTGGTATTGCCTCGCGCCGCCGGGGCGATCGAGGCACACGAAGCACGGGAGGGCGATCGAGAGCTCGCGATCGCATCGAAGGGATGACCGCACGATCGTCGAGGCATGCCGATGACGGCCCGGCGAAGCCCGCGACCAAGGTGACCCCCGCGCGAACCGATGATTCAGCCGCCTTCAGTCGACTCTGCGCCAGATCCGACCGAAGCGGTCGAGCTTCTGCTTCGCCATCTGAAGAGCACGAGCGAGGGCCTGAGCTCGCGCGAGGCGCAGCGGCGTCTGGTCCAGTTCGGGCCCAACCAGCTCGAGCGCCGGGGAGGTCGCCGCTGGCCACGCGAGCTTGCACGCCAGTTCACTCACCCGCTCGCTCTGTTGTTGGTTGCGGCTGCCGTGCTTGCTTGGGTGGCGGGGATCGTGGCGGTGGCGCTGGCGATCGTCGTCGTGATCGTCATTAACGCGGCGTTCGCGTTCATCCAGGAGATGCAGGCAGAGCGCGCGGTCGAGGCGCTGGCGCAGTTCCTCCCGGATCAGGCCAAGGTGGTACGCGATGGTCAGCATCAGATGATCGAGGCACGTGCGCTCGTCCCCGGCGACGTGCTCATGATCGAGGAGGGGGAACGCATCTCCGCCGACGCGCGGCTGCTGAGCGGCGGCGTCGAAGTCGACGCGTCGATGCTGACCGGCGAGTCGATGCCGGTATTTCGGGCGGCGGATCTGCTGGACCCGAACGTGCCGTTGCTGCTGGCGCGTGACATCGTGTTCAGCGGCACGACGTGCACCGAGGGGGAGGCACGGGCGCTGGTGTTTGCGACCGGGATGCACACCGAAATCGGCCGGATCGCTGCGCTCACCGAACGCGTATCGAGCGAGGAGAGCCCGCTGGAGGCGCAGGTCCGCCGCGTCGCGTGGCTGATCGCTTTGATCGCCGTCCTAACCGGCCTGGCGTTCATCCCGCTCGCGACCGCTGTCGCCGGGTTGTCGCTGTCGGCGGCGGTCGTGTTCGCTGTCGGGCTGCTGGTTGGCAATGTTCCCGAGGGGCTGTTGCCCGTGATCACGCTGGCTCTCGCGGTCGGGGTGCGCGAGCTCGTCGGCCGCGGCGCCGTTGTCAAGCGGCTCAGCGCTGTCGAGACGCTCGGCTCGACGAACGTGATCTGCACCGACAAGACGGGCACGCTGACCGAGAACCGGATGGACGTCAAAGGCATTTGGACCGCGCAGGGCTCGGTCGACTCCGGTGGCGCGCTGAACGACACGGCAGCAGCATCCACGGCCCGGCTGGGAGCAGTGATGGCTGCGTGCAACAACGCGGAGCTCGACACCCCGACCGGCCCCAGCGGTGACCCTACCGAGATCGCGCTGCTCACGTCCGCGCGGGCGCTGGGGACGCAGCTCGACGCCGAGCACCGCGAAGCGCTGCGGCGCCGGCACTTCCACTTCGACCCAGTGCTCAAGCGGATGAGCACAGTGGATGAGCGCGACGACCGTCTCTGGATCCACGCCAAGGGCGCACCCGAGCAGCTGCTCCCGAGCTGTTCGCGAATCCTCTGGCGCGACGGCTCCGAACGGCTCCTCGGACCCGATCAGCTGCGAGCCGTGACGGACGCGATCCAGGCGTACGCGGCCGACGGCCTGCGGATCCTGGGCCTCGCCGACAGGCTTCTCGACGAAGGTGCCGATCCACCGGATCGGCGAGAACAGGCCGAGCGGGAGCTGTGCTTCCTCGGCCTCGTGGCGATGCTCGATCCGCCCCGACCCGAGGTCACCGACGCGGTCGCGCGCTGCCACGACGCCGGCATTCGAGTGATCGTCATCACCGGCGATCATCCCGTCACAGCAGCTGCAATCGCTCGCGAAGTCGGCATCGGCGAGGACTCCGCGCCGGTGCTGACGGGCGAGGAGCTCGAGCGCATGAGCGACGTCGAGCTCGACCGGCTGCTGCGCGAGGGCGAGGAGCTGGTGTTCGCTCGGACCTCGCCCGAGGCGAAGCTGCGGATCGCCGACGCGCTGCGCGCCGAGGGTCAGATCGTCGCGATGACCGGAGACGGCGTGAACGACGCGCCCGCGCTCAGGCGCGCCGACATCGGCATCTCGATGGGGCGATCGGGCACCGACGTCGCCCGGGAAGCCTCGACGATGGTGCTGACCGACGACAACTTCGCGACCATCGTCGCCGCAGTCGAAGCGGGGCGACGCGTCTACGACAACATCCGCAAGTTCATCCTCTACATCTTCGCCCACGCCACCCCAGAGGTCACACCGTTCATGGTCTTCGCTCTCAGCGGGGGGAAGATCCCGCTCCCGCTGACGGTGCTGCAGCTGCTCGCATTCGACGTCGGCACCGAGACCCTTCCCGCACTGGCGCTCGGCCGCGAGCCGGCCGAGCCGGGGCTCATGCAGCGGCCGCCGCGGCCGCGTTCGGAAGGGGTGATCCGTGTACCGATGCTGCTGCGAGCGTGGCTGTTCCTCGGCCTGATCTGCGCGCTGCTGGCGATGGCCGGCTTCTTCTTCGTGCTGCTCCGCGCCGGTTGGCACCCAGGTGACCCGGTCGGAACCGGGCACCCCCTGCATCACGCTTACGTGACGGCGACGACGATGACGTTCGCCGGCATGATCGCCGGGCAGATCGGGACCGCCTTCGCGGCCCGCACCGACCGCGCATCGCTTCGGTCAGTCGGGGTGTTCAGCAATCGCCTACTGCTCTGGGGGATCGCATTCGAGCTCATGCTCACGGCTGTCCTGATCTACGTGCCTCTGTTCCAATCGCTGCTGGCCACGGCGGCGCTCAGCCCCACTGAGCTGCTGCTCCTGATGCCGTTCCCGTTCATCGTATGGGGCGCGGATGAGCTGCGGCGATACCTGATCCGCCGCCACGCCGCGAGCGAGGGCAGCGACCGGGTGCCCACGACTCGGGACATCGCATCGATCGCTCCTCGGTAGCCCGCGGAACGGACTCCGCCCGCTCGGATGATTCTGTGCGGTCGCTTCGCCGCGGGAGGTGCGCTGGCGGCGTGAGCTCATCTGTGGGCGCCACAGGGGTCTGGTCGAGGCCCTCTCCGGATGGCACGCGAATCCGTGGGTGCGACCCTCTTGGAGGTATCGACACCGACCTGGTGTCATCCGCCTGCTTTCGGGAGAAGCTTCGGTGGCTTCGCCTTCCGCCAAATCGCGCCTCGCGGCCGTGAGCGTGGAGGATGTGTACGCCGCCCTTGCCCATCCCGAGCTACTGCCCGTCCAGTAACGACCGTGCCTTGACCAGCGACACGAGTCGGCTCAGTAGATCCCCGCACGTTCCTCAGCGGGCGACCCCGATGCCAGGATCGCAGCCACACGGTTGAATGAGATCACGATGCCAGCAAAGACAACAGACACCGCCCGCGTGGGCGATTGGATCGAGGCGCGCGGAGTGCACGGCGAGCCGGCTCGACGCGGCCAGATTGTCGAGCTGCTCGGCCACGACGGGCACGAGCACTACCGAGTTCGCTGGGACGAGCAGCACGAATCGATCCTGTACCCAGCCGACGGGATCATCATCACTCCGCAGCACGCGCGCCCCGCGCATCGCAAAAGCCGCTGACGCGCCAGCCCCGACGAGTGCTGAGGCGCTCAGGATCGCCACGCCAGAGCGGCTGTCACAGCTGGGCTGGCACCGGCATCCAGTCCTGAGCCTCTACCTCGATTAGAACCCGGCGCGGCTGCCCAGACCAGCCAACGCGTTACACGAAGCTCAGCTCGCTGCGGAGGTTCTCTCTCACCCTCGTCGGATGCAGAGGATCCGTGCTGATCGTGTCGGCTCGGTGGAGGGCCCCCGGGGATCCGGGCGGTGTGGAGACGAGGTGTGATGGGTGGTGCTGGAACTACGGATGGGAGTGAGAGGTTCCGCCGGATGCGTGCCGGGCTCCCAGCTTCTACGGTGGAGGGAGTTCAGCGCGTGAGCCGGCAGCATCGCTGCGTCCGGCCGGGGTATGCAGCTGATGTGAGATGGCGGCCCACGGAAAGGAGTCAGCCATGCGTTGCAGCCCGACATTCAACCGGTGGGCGCTGAGCGCAGCGCTCGCGGGAGCGCTGAGCCTGGTGGCGGCGGCCGGCGCGCTCGCCGCAAGCCCGAAGCCGGGCAAGCTCTATACCGGGCCGACCTCGGCGTCGTATAACGGCTTCACGGCGCCGGTCAGCTTCACGGTCTCCAAGAACGGCAGGCAGCTTTTGTCCTTCAAGTGGGCCGGCGGCGGCTGTATCGGGCTCGGCGGGCCCGGGAACGCCTGGACGAACCCCGCGAACAACTACAAGCTCGGGACGCTCAATGTCTCGCGCACCGGCGCCTTCGCCGTCAAGAACGTCAAATCGACATTCAAGGGCAAGCAAGGCGCACACGCCTTCACGAAGGTGACAACGAGCACGGTCACGGGGCGGTTCAAGAACGCCACAACCGCGGCCGGGACGATCTCCTTCACGCAGAAGATCACCAAGCCGTGCAGCGGCAAGGTCAGCTTCACCGCGACGCTCGGGCCGGCGCCCGGCGCGCTGCATAAGCTGAGCCCTGCCAGCGGCACCAGCGTCACCTCGAACACGCCGACGCTGAACTGGAGCGCCAGCACCAAGGCGACCGCATACCGCTACTGCATCGCCACAAGCGAGAACGGCCGGTGCATCGGCGGCTGGGTCTCCACGAACACGAGCACGCATGCGACGCTCCGCGCGCTTCAGCCCGGCAGCTACTACTGGCAGGTGATCGCCTCAAGCGTGCACGGAACGGTCGCGGCCGATAACGGCGGCTGGTCCTCGTTCACGATCCCCGCGCCACAACGGAAACCGAAACCCGGCTACTGGGTCGCTACCAGCCTGACCGGGTCCGTCGGCCCGGTTACCAGCATCTTCTTCTCCGTCCTGCCCGACCAAGCGACCGAGACCGGCTTTGGCTTCGTGTATCACTACAGCCACTCCAGCGCCTTCGATCACTGTGACGTTTCCGGAACCGGCGTTTCATCCTGGATAAAGTCGCCGACGTCACCAATCGTAGGCGGACACTTTCAAGCACCACCTGGAATCGAGGTCTGGTCCGCGTCTGATGGCAACGGCGCTCCCGGTACCGGCACCTTCGACGGCACGTTCGACTCCCCGACAAGCGCGCACGGCACCGCAAGCTTCAGTGGCACCATCTTTGCGGACTCACACGTATCTCCAGCGGTCCGACGCCGTTTTCCTGGACAGCCGCTTGGCGAAGCGCCAGTTAGCACGAGCGACCGTCGCAGACGCCCCCGGGTGACGGCCCTCAGCAATCGCTCCGACCACCGCGTCCTCGCGGTAGGAGACATGGACGCCAGCGCCGGGCTCGCTTCTCGTTGTGAGCATCACCCGTCATCTCGGTTGACACTGTGGGTGGTCAAACGTTCCTGGAGCTGAAGGTCGCGAGCGAAGTGCTCGACAACGCGGGCGAGCTTCGAGAGCCCGAGGATCCGCCCGGCAGGCGGGTAAGCCACATTCACACGAAACGAGATCTCGAGCCATCCAGGAAGGGTTTAAACCCGCCAGACGACGCCGATATTCCGACAGCCTCGCGACCCAGCACTCGTCAGGCATCGCGGCTGCTCGCGAGTCCTTGGCGCCGAGCGGGCTCAGCGGCTCCGTCACCACCGACGTGATCGCAGTGGCGATGCTCCGCGCTTCCTGTGCGGGAGATCAAACGATCGCCTGAAGAGCAACCGGGTGGGACGTTGAAGACTGGCCATTGCCCGGAGGATTTGGCGTTCGGCCCGCTCGCCGCGAACCGCCGTGACCTGGACGCAAAACGGACGGGAGATGGACGCGCAGACGCGCGCCTGACGCCCGCTGCGGCCGACAAAATCCCTGGACATGCGTCGAAAGCCCTCTGACGGACTCGAACCGTCGACCCCTTCCTTATCATGACCCCGCGGGACCCGTCGGGCGTCATGCGGATTCCGATTTATGCTGCAAATGCGGGCTTTGGTGGTTTGGATGCAGGCGGCTGTGAGGGGTTTCGTGCGGGCTGCGGTTTCCAAGAAGTTTCCATGGGCAGGCCTCGCTCGCGGCGCCCGATGGACTCACGGAGACGGCAGCCGGCCGCGCCACGGCCGTCACAAGTTCGCGCATCTGCGCGATGACGAGCGCAGCCGTGTCGGCTTCGCGCCGCGTGACCTCTCGGTCGGCGCGCTCAAGCATCGTCTCCAGACGCATTGCCTCGGCGCCGGCCGAGGCGAGAGCCACGGAGTCGTGCTCGGTCTCCCTCAGCAGCCGCGATCGTTCGTCCTCGCCCCCGGCGAACTCGTCGGCATGCGTGTCACGCAGCCGGGCGCGAAGATCAGGAAGGCAGTCAGCAGCTCCTCGCGGTCCCGACGAAGCCCAGCGGCGAGTTCGCTTGACCAGGGCGGAGACATGCTCCGAATCTGGCAGGCCGCTCGGTCGTCTCGTTACGGCTGCTGCGCTGAGTGCCGACGGGCGATGATCCCTTCGGCAGCCTCGACGAAGAGCTGCGGCTCGCCTCGTGCCAGCTCGCGCAACTCGCTGTCGCTCATCTCGTCGATTCTCTTGAGCGCTGCCCGCACGCGCTCGTCGTGAAGCTCGACCAACTCCAGCCCGCGATCAGCTTGCTCATTCGCCATGCCTCTAGGGTACCTCGGAGTCAGGCCAACCCGATCGCAGCGAGCTGACCGCGGCTGAGCAGCTCACGCCGGCGGCACGACGCGGCGTCCGTGGCGCGGCGGGCGCCGCCGATCGACGGCGCCGCCGGGCTCGCTCAGTGCGAGCCGTGCTCGCTGTCGAGCGCTACGCGGAGTGCGCCCTCGTACTCGGCCGCCATCCGTGACCGGCGGAGGGCCCGCCTCCGAGCGTCGGCTACTTCTCGCACATAGACAGTCCGTGTCACGGTGCCGTCCCTGTGGCCGAGCAGGAACGCCACCTCGTCGACGCTTTCGCCGGCGAGCAGCGCGCGCGAAGCGACTGTGTGCCTGAAGGAGTGCATTGAGGGCAGCACTCCGCGCGGGACACGGACAGGTCTGCCGTCGGCGTCGACTTCATGAAGGATCGGGAAAGTCGGGTGTCCCGCTACGTCCATTGCCCGCTCCTGCGCGTCCCTGAGCGCCCGTGCGACATTGCGCTGTTGCAGGGGCCTGCCGGTTCGCGTCGCGAATACGAAGTCGGTCGGCGCGCAGTACCTCGCTCCGAGCTTGTGCCGGCCGAGGACGAGTGCGAGCTCTCGAGGGATCGGCACCGTCCGGGCGGAGCCGTCCGTCTTTGTCGGTCGCCGATTGCCACGCCGGTCGACCTGCCACCCGAACTCGATCTCCGCCTCGTCGAGATCGTCGATTCGCACGTCGGCCCACGCCAGTCCGCACGGCTCCGAGATCCGCGCACCGGTGAGCGCGGCCACGGCGAACAGCGTCCGGAACGGCTCATGCGCGGCCGCGATCGTCTGCTCGAGCTGTTCGCCGATGAAGATCGGACGGCGCTTGGCCTGCGAGATCTTCGGACGCTCGGAGGAGAGCATCAGCGTCGTCGGGATGGTTCCGTTCCATCCCAGCCGCCGAGCAGCGAACTTGTAGATCCTTCCGATGACCGCGACTGCGACCCGCGATCGTCGCCTCGCTCTTGCCGTCGGCGCGCAGCTCTCGAACCAACTGTGCCACATCATCAGCGGCGATGCCGTCGAGTCGTCTCGCGTCGAACCGAGGCCGAAGATGCCCATCCGTAATGCTTCGGTACTTCACCCGCGTTGTATCGCGAAGGTCGAGCACCGGCCCGTTCAGCCACCGATCGGCAGCTTCGCCGAACCGCAGCTTGGGATTGGGAGCGATTCTCTCCCCGCGGGCTCGCCGAGCAGAGAGATCGTCTCGAAGCTTTCGGGCCGCGAGGGGGATCACCGGCCAGCTCGCCAAGATGCTCTGCTCACCGAACCCGTGCGAGAGCATGATCGAGATCGTCCGTTACACGCAACGCAACGTGAAACACTGGCAGGACGGCGACATGCGCGAGCGGTGGACCGCCGCCGGGATGCTCGTCGCCGAGCAGCAGTTCCGACGGATCATCGGCTACCGCGACCTCGCCAAGCTCGTGATCGCGATCGAACGCCACGCCGACCGCGTCAAGGCCGCAAGCACGAGCAGTGCCACTCACACCGACACTCTCGCCGTCGCTACTGTGTAACTGTCAATCCGTGGAGACCGCCGCCGAAGTTCCACGACGATCCGGACATCCTCCGGACGACTTCGGTCGGCGCCTCGAAGGGGCGAGTGCCGTTGGGATTAGCAATGGCTGGCATGTCACTCTCCTGAAGTGAGCGATACAGCGGTGGCCTCGCCGCGCAGCATTCGCACGTGTGCGACGGACCATCTTTGACAGTGTCAGCGTAGGTCTGGGGCTGTGCCGGTTCCGTGACGATTGCGCATCAGCGCGTACAGATTCCGTACAGGCGCTGCACGTGTCCAGCCGTCTTGACCACCCCGTGCCAGGTGGATCTTCTCGCGCCCGTGGTGTCGAGAACCAGGATCGGGCGGTCAAGTTGAGGTTATACATGGCTTTTCGCCGGTCAGCGCGACCCGGCCGGGTGCTGCCGCGTGGCCGGGAACCAGCCGGCGGGCTGTGATGGCCGGCCGGAAACACGGGACGCGGTTTCAGGCCGAGACGTCGAGCGATGCTGAGACGGTCTGCAGCGCGAGCGCCAGTGCATTTGGCTGGCTGCGCGTGTAGCACGGGCCCGCGCCGTCGGACAGCAGCGCACGCAGGCGAGCGACTCCGCGGCCGTCAACCGGTTCTCCGGATCGCAGCCGAGAGGAGATTGCGAGAATCAGCGGCATCGCCTCACGGACCTGCTCACGGCACGGCGGCACGACGGCGCTCAGGAAGCGCGCCGGGGGCTTCTCGGCATGTTCAACGAGGTGCTCGAGCGAGCGTGCCAGCCCTCGCCGGTGGCGATCGCCGGTCAGCTGCAGCGCGCGTGCGGCGTGGGCGGGCGAGCGCCAGGGCACGCACCCGGCCCTCAGCTCGCGGTCGAGCGACGGAGCGCGGAGGCGAGCGAAGATGCGGTCTCGCAGCTGCGGCTGGCGCCGCGATCCGGCCCCGCGGAGCGGGGCCGTCGTGATCGCGTGCGCGCTTCTCATGCTCCGAGGAGGTTGTGGATGATGAGGTCAATGAGCTTGATCCCGATGAACGGCGCGATGATGCCGCCGAGGCCGTAGATGAGCAGGTTGCGTCGCAGCAGCGCGCTTGCGCCGATGGGTCGGTACTGGACGCCCTTCAGGGCGATCGGGATGAGGGCCGGGATCACGAGCGCGTTGAAGATGATCGCCGAGATGACGGCGGAGCGCGGGGTCCCGAGGTTCATGATGTTGAGCACGTGCAGCGGTCCTTGGCCGTTCTTTGACACGGCGAATGTGGACACGAAGATCGCCGGGAGGATCGCGAAGTATTTGGCGACGTCGTTGGCGATCGAGAACGTCGTCAGCGCGCCACGGGTGATCAGCAGCTGTTTGCCGACTTCGACGATCTCGATGAGCTTCGTCGGGTTGGAGTCGAGGTCGACCATGTTGCCGGCCTCGCGCGCGGCCTGGGTGCCGGTGTTCATCGCCACGCCGACGTCCGCCTGGGCGAGCGCGGGCGCGTCGTTGGTGCCGTCTCCGGTCATCGCGACCATGCGACCGCTCCCCTGCTGGTCCTTGATCAGCTCGAGCTTCGCCTCCGGCGTCGCCTCGGCGAGGAAGTCGTCGACGCCTGATTCCTCCGCGATCTTCGCTGCGGTGAGGCGGTTGTCGCCGGTGATCATGATCGTCCGGATCCCCATCGAGCGCAGGTGGTCGAACCGTTCGCGCATGCCTTCCTTGATCGTGTCCTTGAGGTAGATGACCCCGACGACCTGTGAGTCCCGCGCGACGGCCAGCGGGGTTCCGCCCTCGCGGCCGATCCGCTCAAGTACCGGCTGGAGTTCCGCCGGGGGACGTCCGCCCTCGGCCTTGACGAACTCGATGATCGCGTCGCCGGCACCCTTGCGGATCTGGCGTCCGTCGAGATCGGCGCCGCTCATGCGCGTCTGCGCCGTGAACGGCACGAACTTGGCATGCAGGCTGCCCATGTCGTGTGCGCGGATGCCGTACTGCTTCGCGAGCACGACGATCGAGCGGCCCTCCGGCGTCTCGTCGGCGAGCGAGGCGAGTTGCGCGACCTCGGCGAGCTCCGCCTCGGTCACGCCCGGCATCGGGATGAACTCGCTGGCCAGCCGGTTGCCGATCGTGATCGTGCCCGTCTTGTCGAGGAGCAGCACGTCGACATCGCCGGACGCCTCCACGGCCCGGCCGGACAGCGCGAGCACGTTGCGGCGCACGAGCCGGTCCATCCCGGCGATCCCGATCGCCGAGAGCAGCGCGCCGATCGTCGTCGGGATGAGCGCGACGAGCAGCGAGATGAGCGTCGTCTCGGAGATCGGCGTGTCGGCGAACAGGCCGAACGGCCGCAACGTGACGACGACGATCATGAACACGAGCGTGAGGCCGGCGAGCAGGATCCCGAGCGCGATCTCGTTCGGCGTCTTGCGCCGGGCGGCGCCCTCGACGAGCGCGATCATCCGATCAAGGAACGAGTGCCCCGGCTCCTGCGTGATCTCAACGACGATCCGGTCTGACAGCACTCGGGTGCCGCCGGTCACCGCGCTGCGGTCACCGCCGGACTCACGGATCACGGGTGCCGACTCGCCGGTGATGGCGGACTCGTCGACGGACGCGATGCCCTCGATCACGGTTCCGTCTCCCGGGACCAGCTCGCCCGCTTCGACGACGACCACGTCGCCCTTGACGAGCTCGTTGGCCTTCTTCGTCGTCCCATCACGCAGCATCGCGACGGTTTCTTGGCGCATCGACCGCAGCGTGTCGGCCTGAGCGCGGCCCCGTCCCTCGGCGAACGCCTCGGCGAGGTTGGCGAAGATGACCGTGAGCCACAGCCAGAAGGAGATGACGAACGTGTACCACGCCGGCTCGTGGCCGCCGCCGAGCGGCGTGCCGCCGAACACCTGGATCAGCCAGGTGACGGTCGTGATGAGCGCGCCGATCTCGACGACGAACATCACCGGGTTGCGGATCTGGACCCGCGGATCGAGTTTGATGAGGCTGTCCACCACAGCGCGGTTGACGATGTCTCGCCGGAACAGCGAGATCGCGCGGCGCTCTGACGGCGTGCTCCCAGGAGCTGTATCAACTGACATCAATGTCCACCTGTCAAACGGTTAAGGGCGAGATTGAGCTGAAGAACGTTCACTCCCGGCTCGCCGGAGAAGCCCAGTCCACGACCATGCGTGTACTGCGACACGAGCTTCATCACCCGGTCGAGCGCTAGGTGTCGGACGGTCGCGACCCGATGCGCCTGGATGTCGGCGTTCGCGGTCGAGATGTCCGGGTCGATCCCCGACGCCGACGTGTTCGCCGCGTCGACCGGAATCTGAGCGTTACTCAGCCCGGGGGTGTAGGGCTTCTCGAGCGCGAGGTACGCCTGCATGTTCGAGGCGATCGCCTGCTCGGTCGCCTTGTTGTTCGGGCCCGCGTTCGAGAACGCGGTGCCGGCGGCGTTATACGCCGGCACGGTCCCCGACGGCCGGGACTGGAAGTACCGGGGATCGGGCACCGTCACCGGGTTCCCGTCCTAGTCCACCTGGGGCTTGCCGTTCTTGACGACCTGATCGGTGAACCCCTGGCCGATGATCTTCGAGCCGACGAGCTTGCCGTCGACGTAGACCTTCTGGCCGTTGGCGTTGCCGGGGAACGCCACCTGGCTGACGCCGGTGACGACGAGCGGATACGCGATCCCGAACACGAGGGTCAGGACGACGATCCCGATGACTGCGCTGATGATGTCTTTTCTCATGATTAGTAGAGGTGTCCAGTGAGGCCCTGCACGAGGGGGCCGAGCAGGAGTGCGGGGAAGAACGTCAGCGCGCCGACGAGGACGATCACGCCGATCAGAAGCACGGCGAACGTCGGGTTGTCGGTGCGCATCGTGCCCAGACCGGCGGGGCTGACCCGCTTACCGGCGAGCGAGCCGGCGACGGCGAGCGCGAACAGAATCGGAATGAACCGCGCGAGCATCATGTCGAAGCCGCCGAGCAGGTTCGCGAACGTGATCCCGTGGGAGCCGAGGTTGCCGGCGTTCGGCTGAATGAAGCCGGTGTAGCCGGCGAACGCCGACCCGTTGTTGTTCGCCTGCGACAGGTACGCATAGAACGACTCGGAGAATGCCTGTGGCTTGCCAGGACTGAAGATCGACGCGCGCCCCGCGCTGCTCGCCACCGCCATCGCCGTGCAGAACAGCGCCAGCAGCGGCGTCGCGAGCAGACCGAGGACGACCAGCTTGATCTCCCGCGCCTCGATCTTCTTGCCGAGATACTCCGGCGTGCGACCGACCATCAGACCGCCGATGAACACGGCCAGGATGACGTACAGCAGGATCGAATACAGGCCCGTGCCAACACCACCGAAGATCGATCTCGCTGGCGGACAGGTTGGCCATCGGGATCGCGCCGCCGATGCCGGTGAACGACTCGATCGCACTGTTGACCGCACCGCACGACGTGACCGTCGTGACGACATCGAACAGGGCCGAGCCGGCGATCCCGAAGCGGGTCTCCTTGCCCTCCATGTTCCCGCCGACCGAGCCGTGCAGGACGCCGGTGTGCAGACCGGCGGCGTGCTGCGCCGGCGAGCCGTGCGCCTCGGCGATGTAGGCGACGATGCACGCTCCGAGGAACATCACCATCACCGCGCCGTAGATCGTGTAACCCTGGCGCCGGCGGCCGGTCATCCGGCCGTACGTGAAGATCAGCGCGGCCGGGATGATCAACACAGCGAGCATCTCGACCAAGTTCGTGAACCCGGACGGGTTCTCGAACGGATGCGCCGAGTTGACGTTGAAGAACCCGCCGCCGTTCGTCCCGAGCTCCTTGATCGCCTCCTGAGAGGCGACCGGTCCCTGGGCGATCGTCTGCGCTCCGCCGGTCAGCGTGTGCGCGGTCAGGTAGTGCGAGAAGTTCTGGATCGCGCCCTGGAAGACGAGCACGAGCGCGACCACGAACGCGATCGGCAAAAGGACGTAGATCGTCGTGCGGACGAGGTCCTGCCAGAAGTTCCCAAGGCTCTTCCCCGACCGGGAAATGATGCCGCGGATGACCGCGACCGCGACCGCGATACCGACCGCCGCCGAGAGGAAGTTCTGGACGGTGAGCCCAGCCATCTGGCTGAAATAGCTCATCGTCGTCTCGCCGCCGTAGTACTGCCAGTTCGTGTTCGTCACAAACGACGACGTCGTATTGAACGTCACATTCCACGGCGCGGAATGGAAATGCTGCGGGTTCAGCCCCGTGAAATTCCACAGCGTCTGCGTACGCAGAATGAGATACAGCAGCAGCCAGCCGGCGAGCGAGAAGATGATCAGGCTCTTGGCGTACGCCTTCCAGTCCTGACCCTTCGCGGGATCGACCCGCATGACCTTGTACAGCAGCCGCTCAGGCCCCCGGAAGATCCGGTCCAGGAACGTGCGCTCGCCCGAGTACACGGCAGCCATGTACCGGCCCAGCGGCAACGCCAGAACGGTGAGGATGGCCGCGAAGCCAAAGATCGTGACCCAGCCGAGGAAGGTCATCAGAACCTCTCTCCACGAAGCAGCGCGTACACGAGGTACAGGCACACGAGCACCGAGACGACCAGTCCAAAGAAGTCAGCGCCACTCATGTGGCCGATAAACGCGGCGAGCGACAAACTCATATCCGCTCGATTCCGAAGATCAATGCGTACAACACCACGAAGGTGATGACGCCGAGTACAACCGCGACAATGTCCATGCCAAACATCATGGGCCCGCGGTCGTGTAGGCCGCATACAGAAACCCGGGAGCGGCGTACAGATTGCGTACAGATGCCCGCCGCGCGGGCGGAAACCGCCGTCGCTATCGCGGATCGAACCGGTAGCCGATGCCCGGTTCGGTGCGGATGAAGTGCCGGCGGGCGGCCGAAGCCGGCTCGATCTTTCGGCGGAGATTGGCGATCTGGCCGCGGAGCACGGTGACGTCCTCCGCGTACTCCGGGCCCCACACGTCGCTCAGGAGCATCCGATGGGTCAGCAGGCGGCCGCGGTTGCGGACGAACATCCGCAACAGACCGAACTCGGTCGGGGTGAGGTGGACCTCCTCGCCGTCGCGGCGCACCCGATGCTCGGCCAGGTCGACCTCGAGCCCGGCGACCTCCACGAGCGCGCTCTCCGGCTCTGGGGCCGTCCGGCGCAGCACCGCCTCGATCCGGGCCGACGAGCTCGGCCGGCCCAAACGGCTTGGTCACGTAGTCGTCGGCCCCCGCCCGGAGCGCCCGCACCTTCTCCTCCTCGTCGCCGACCGCCGAGAGCACGATGATCGGCATCGAGCTCCATTCGCGCAGTCGCCGGGCCAGCTCGATGCCGTCTCCATCCGGGAGCAGCAGATCGACGATCGCGACGTCGACCGGGTTCAGCGCAGCAGCGTCGAGGCCCTCCTCCATCGTCGCCGCCGTCACGACCTCGTAACCCTGGCTCCGCAGCGTCGCCTTGAGCGCCCGGAGGATCTGGAGCTCGTCGTCGACGGCAAGGATCCGCCGCCCGCTCGCGCCCGGGCCGTTCACGATGTCTCCTCGCCGGCACCCGCGGCCGGGAGCTCGACGACGAACGTGCTGCCGCTTCCTGGAGCCGATTCGACCCAGATGCGGCCGCCATTGGCCTCGACGAAGCCCTTGGCGATCGCCAGGCCGAGACCGGAGCCAGGATGGGTCTCACCGGAACCCTCGGCCCGGTAGAACGGCTCGAAGATCCGCTCCTGAGCCGCGGCCGGTATCCCAGGGCCGCGGTCGATCACGCGGATGATCACGCGGTCGCCGACCGGGCGGGCGCGAATGACGACAGGCTCTCCATCGGAATACCGCCGGGCATTCTCCATCAGATTCGCGAGCACGCGCTCGATCTGGACGAAGTCGGCGCGAAGCGGCTGGACGTCGGGATCGATCCGGACCTCAAAGCTCGCGTCCGCTGGCTGGGCGACGAGCGCGGCGTCGATCACCTCTTCCACCGTGCACTCGACGAGCCGCGGGGCGGCAGTGTGCGCCTCGAGCTTCGATAGGTCAAGGAGGTCGTCAATGAGCCGAGCCAGGCGGGCGCCCTCGTCGACGACGAGCCCGCCGAGCTCGTCGCGCTCGGCCGGACTGAGATCCGGCGCCCGGACGGCCGCGCCGGCTGCGACCATCGCCGTCACCGGGGAGCGAAGATCGTGGGAGACGGCTCGCAGGACGGCGGTCTTGACCGCCTCGCTGCGCCGCAGGCCCTCGGTCTGCACCGCCTCGGCCACCAGTCGCTCGCGCTCGAGGACCATGGCGAGCAGCGCCGACAGCGTTGGCACGATCCGGTCGCGGAGCCGGGTTGTCAGCCGCGGCGGGATCCCGGCCGGAATCAGGAGCGTCCCCAGACGACGTCCGCCTGCGACCAGGGGGATGGCCGTCCGGCGCGGATCGCCGCGCTGCTCGTCAAGCGCGATCGTCGCCCACGGCAGCTCGAACATCTGCGCCAGGCGCCGCCCGATCAGCGCCAGCGCGTCGTCGACACCGCTGCGCGCGAGCAACAGCTGGGCCATCTCGGCGGTCAGGTCGGCCTCGGCGCGACGGCGCTCGGCCTCGATCGCCCGCGACCGCGCACGCTCGCTGACCGTGCTCGTGACGATCGCGGCGACGAAGAACGTGGCCACGGCGATCCAGTTGCGGCTGTCCGCGATCGTGAACCGGCCGACCGGCGGGATGTGGAAGAAGTTGAACGCCGCGGCGCTCATCACGGCGGTCGCGATCCCGAGCCACGCGCCCCAGAACGCGGAGACGATCACGACCGCGAGCAGGTAGACGACGCCGAGCGAGGAGACCGCCGTCACCTGCTTGAGCGGATACACGAGGCCGGTGGAGAGACGCGACGAGCGCTAACCCCACGAGCACGCCGAGCGACCAGGGCAGGCGGCGGCCCCCGTGCAAGAGCACCGATCCCGTGTTCTCGTCCACGAGGCTCAGCGTATTACGCCGGCCCGCCCGTCCTTGACGACGTTCGTTCAGGCGTCTGCGGGGTCTACACCGTGCGGATCGCCTCGCGGACGGCATGGCTCGCAGAATGTTCGATGGCGCGACGCCGCACCGTGCAGCAGGGCGGGCCCGTCAGTTTCCGAGCAGCGGATCCGCGGCCCCGTTGGCCCAGATCATCGCCTCGGTGTGAGCGCGGGCACAGCCCGGGATGCGCTCGTCGGCGCGGGCAAAGTCGCCCATCTCCAGCGCCGTCACACAGTCGAGCAGGCGACCCATCTCTCCCGCGTGGGCGACGAGCGCGTCGCGCATCTGCTGGGGGAATGGGATCGACTTCAGAACCTCCTCGATCGGCGTGTCGAGGAGGGCCTCGATCACCGAGAACAGCCCCAGCGTGAAGAGCTGGGACGGCTCGGCGCCGCGGATCCGCGTCCCGGCACGCTCGCAGAATCGGCCCCGGGTCAGCGCAGTGACCGTGAGCTCGGCCGGCTTGCCGTCGATGCTCGCGAACACGGTCAGCGTCGCCCACCGCTGCAGGTTCTCGATCCCGAGCAGCGCCACCGCCTGCCCGATCGAGGTCACCTCGCAGTGCAGTCCGAAGAACGCCGAGTTGATGTACCGAAGCAACCGGACACTGAGCGCGACGTCGCGGGCGATGAGGCGCTCGAGCTCCTTCAGCTCGGCGTAGGGATCCTGGAGCGCCGCAATCACCTGCATGAGCGCGGCGCGGTTGGCGTTCAGGCGCGCCGGCGCGAACAGCTTCGGGCGGCGGTAGAAGTACCCCTGGAACAGATCGCAGCCGGCCGCCATGCAGAAGTCGTGGTCCTCGTGGGTCTCGACCTTCTCGGCGAGTACGGTCAGGCCGTGTCGCCGGGCGCGCCTCACGTGCTCGGCGAAGCGCTCCCGTCCGAGCGCGAGCACGTCGAGCTTGACCACGTCGACGAGCTGCGAGCAGCGGCTCCGCCTCCGGGCTGTACTCAAAGTCGTCAAGCGCCAGCCGGTAACCGTGCTCCTTGAGCTCCGCGACGCTGGCGATGAACTCGTCGTCGATCACCTGATCCTCCAGGATCTCCAGGCCGACCAGCCCCGGCGGCGCAACGCGTCGCCAGGCCGCGCAGCAGGAAGTCCCGGGACACGTTGATCCAGCCGGGATGCGGACCCAAGATCCGCTCCGGGCCGATCTCGGTGAAGACGTTGAGCATCACGTTGGCAGTCGCGGCCACATCGTCGATGACCGCGGCCTCGCTGACGAACCCGGCGCGGAACAGCAGCTCGTAGCCGACGACCCGCATCCGGCGGTCGAACATCGGCTGCCGGGCCACGAATAGCTCGGAGCGCTCCGGCGGCCCGGCGGCGTGTTTCGGCGCCGGCGGTTTTGGGGCACGGCAACCTCAGCGCTGGCGGGCGAAATGCGATCCATCTTTCCGTTCGTCCCTAGGAGAGCCCCTGCAATAGTGGTACGAGAGTGTTCTCGGCATCGTCCGAGACGGCCCGACCGTACTTTCTACGGAACCACGGAGAGCCCAGCCCCGCCGCGGCTCGGCCGCCGCCCCGGCTCAGCGTGCGCGTGCCGGCAGGGCGTGGATGATCCGGTCAAACCGCGGCACGCCGACCCCGCTCGCCAGGTCGTAGCCGCGCTTGGCCCGGTGGCCGGGGACCTTGGGGCTGTATTGGTTGTCCGCCGGAGACAACGTCGAAGATCGTGCTCGGCCGATGACGGCGCAGCCAGTACAGCAGCCCGTTGACGGGTCCGAGCGGGGGGCGGTGCCCGGCCCGCAGTTTGGCGCCGATCACGGCGAACGCCGACGGCGAGCTGCGGCGCCGCCGCGCTGGTGCCCGCGTCCTCGATCCAGTGGCCCGCGCTGATGACCGCCCAGCCCGGGAGCATCGACGCGTGGACGGCGGCATCGGGGACCGCCCGCCGCCGACCGGCCACCCCGATGCCACGCTGGTACTCAGGGCGCGCGTAGAAACTCGAGAGGCCGCCGCCTCCGGCACCCCCGCCGTTGTCCGGCGTCAGCCATTTCAGGTCGTTCCAGACGACTTCGCCGGTGCGATCGTTGTCGCGGTTCAGGACGAGCCGCGTCCCGCCGACGACGGTCACGTACGGCGAGGCGGCCGGCCACGCTACTCCCGGGATCGACACACCGTTGCACGTCGAGCCCGGAATCGCCGGCAGAGCCGAAGACCGGCACGCCGGCGAGACCGAGACGGACGAACATCGAGCCGAGCAGGCTCGACCCCTGACGCGACGACGCGCTGGCGAGGAACTGCCGTTCGCAATAGCCGTAAGAGATCGTCACCGCATCCGGCAGCCGGCCGAGGGTCATCAGCTTGGCCGGACCGAGGAACCACAGATTCGGTGCGCCCCACATGCCCGTGAGCAGGACCGACCGCAGTTGTGGCGCCATCCCACGGACGAGCGCAAGGTCCTCCTGCGGTTCGAAGCTCTCACGCCCGAACGGGCGCGTCTGCCCGTCGGTGAACAGCGTGTGCACGCGACCCGCCGGGAGATGGAAGCACCGGGCATTGGCGATGATGTCCTGCTGCGGAACTCCCTCCTGGTCGCCGAGGATCGCGACCGTGCCCCCGGCTCCGGATCCGACCCGATCAAGCCGGTACGCGTGCCGCACCTGGGCGAAGCTGTACGCACCGGTCGCCCGTGCTGCGTTGCAGCCGTCGACCCAGGTGCCGGCGTTTCCCGGTGCCCGGGCGGCTCCGAGCCCGCGCCGCGGGCCGACACCACCGGGCGGACGCGCTGTCTTGTCGTAGGCCGCGATCACCTCACGAACGAGCGGGCGCAGCGCGCCCGAGAGCCGAAGCCGGCCAACCGCCGTGTACGACGTCGCGTTGTCCTGGACCAACGAGGTGATACGGACGTGGAAGGCGCGGCTGAGCTCGTGCGGCGTTCCGCTCACCCGCGCGAACACGCCTGAGGCGTCGATCCGCGGCGTCAGTCCGAGCGCGCGGATCGCGCGCGTGAACGCGACCCGGGTGACAGCGCTCGCGCCGTACCGCCAGGAGATCTGGTGCCGGGTGAGGAACCGCCGATAGCTCCGACTGCCGGGCTGCTCGACGGCGAAGAACGCCGCCGCCGCCTGGGTGTCCGGACGCCGCAAGCCGAAGTAGAAGCTGATCACGGGCGACCGACCCGCGGCGCGCGCCGGCGCGGCGCCGAGTCGCCCGGCACCGAGCGTGAGCGCGAGTGCCGCGATCAGACATCCGACGCAGAGGACAACCGTCAGCCTGACGAGCCCACGCCGAGGTCGCTGCACCATGCGACGCATCGTATCCGGGCGCCAACCACCAACGTTGACGGGACCGCGGCACTGAGCAAGACTCCCCGGCCATGCCGGTAAGCGTTGAGATGAACGAGGCGGCCGCTTCGCAGTTTGCGGACATCGCGCGCGCGTGGTGGGTGCTCGCGCTCCTCGGGCTGCTGGGTGTCGTCGCCGGCATCATCGTGCTCGCTGTTCCGTCGATCAGCCTCGCCACACTCGCCGTGCTGACCGGAATCTTCTTGCTGATCGACGGGATCGTCGAGGTCACCTCGGCGCTCGTCGACGCCGAGGAGAACCGAGCTTTGATCGCGATCTTTGGGGTCATCACGGCGATCGCCGGGGTGATCCTCATTCGGCACCCGACGCACGCGCTCACCGCGATCGCGCTGCTCGTCGGTCTGTGGCTGCTCGTCGCCGGGCTGCTGCGCCTGATCCGAACGTTCAGTCAACTCGGTGCCCGCGGCGCCTCGTTCGCGCTGGCGGCGCTCGAGATGCTCGCCGGAATCGTGATCGTCTCGAGCCCTGGGATCGGGGTCACGACGCTCGCTCTGCTCATCGGGCTCGCGTTCATCATCCGCGGGGTGATGCTCGGCGCCACCGCCTGGTCGCTGCGCAAGCTCGGACGGGCGGTCAGTGACGGGCAGCCGTCCGGCTAACCGGACGACTCGCCGGCGACCTCCGTAGCGAGCGACTCGAGCAGCGACGCCATCGCGGCACGCCTCTGGGCGTGCCCGTCAACTTCATAGCTGTCGGCAAGGTCCCAGGGGGTCGCGATACCCGAGCTGGGTCCCGTCGCCGCTGTCCCCGACGAGCATGCGCAGCGGCAGTTCTATACCGACGCGTGGATCGTCCCGCATGAGCGGCGTCCCCGCTCGTGGGTTGCCGAAGACGATCACCGTTTCGTCCGGGAGTTCCATGCCCGCCTCGCGGGCGCCCGCCGCATGATCGATCTCGGCGAAGACCGTCAGCCCGCGGCGGCTCAGGGCGTCCCGCAGCCCCGCCAGCGTCGCCGCGAAGTCGTATGCGCTCCTGACTGTGACCATGCCGCAATTGTCCCGCGGACCTCAACCGGGGTCGAACGAGCGACTAGGGTTGCGACTGGAATGGCGAGTGCCGCGACCGCATCCATCCGCGCATCCACGTGCGGCGCACGCCGATCCGTACTCGCGCTACTCGTGATGTGGGTTATCGGCTCGGCGCTGCTCGCCCCCGCGGCACGCGCCGCGCTGGCACCAGAGCAGGATCCGTTCTACACCTACGACGGCGCCCGCCCGCTGACCACGATCGCTCCCGGCGCGATCCTCAAGGCGCGGGTCGTCCACTACCACGTGATCGGTCTCCCCCTTCCGATCCGGGTCGTGCAGCTCCTCTACCGCTCCACTGGGCAGCTCGGCCAGCCGACGATCAACGTCACGTCGGTCCTCCGTCCCCGCTTCACGCGGGCGTCGCCAAGGTCATCTCCTACCAGTCGTTCTACGACTCGCTCGATCGTGACGACGAGCCGTCGTACGCGATCGCCGGAGGGGTCACCTTCGGGGGCTGTTGCCGACCGTCGAGTCAGGGCTCATCGTCCCCGCGCTGCTGCGTGGCTACACGATCGTCGTGCCGGACACCGAGGGCCAGAACGCGGACTTCGCCGCCGGGCCGGAGTACGGCTTGAACACGCTCGATTCACTCCGCGCCGCGTTTCGCTCGCACGCCGCGGGCGTTCGGCCCACATCCCCGGATCGGACTCGTCGGCTACTCGGGTGGCGCGATCGCAACCGATTGGGCCGCCGAGCTCGCGCCGCGGTACGCGCCCGGGATCAACCGGCGGCTCGTCGGCGCCGCGCTGGGCGGCGTGCTCGTTGACCCGGCGCACAACCTCCATTACGTCGACGGGAGCAGCGTCTGGGCAGGGGTCATGCCGATGGCCATCGTCGGCGTGTCCCGCGCGTTCAACATCGACCTGACGCCGTACCTCAGCGACTACGGACTGCAGCTGTACAACCGACTCCAGCATGCCTCGATCGTCCGGTCCTCGGCGCGTATCCGGGCCTCACCTGGACCCAGCTCGCGAAGCCCCAGTACGCGACGCCGGAGAGCGTGTCCGCCTACGTCCACGTCGCCAATCAGCTCATCATGGGCACGGCCGGGACGCCGACGGTGCCCCTGTTCATCGGCCAGGGTGCGGGCGGCGGGATCGAGGGGACATCCGGCGACAAGCCGGGCATCGGTGCGGGAGACGGGGTCATGATCACCGGCGACGTCCGCACGCTCGCGCACGAGTACTGCGACCGCGGCGTCACCGTCCACTACGCGCAGTACGACACCCTCTCGCACACGAGCGCCGCGCTCAGGTGGCTGCCGGAAGCGGGCACGTGGCTGCAGGCGCGCTTCGCCGGTACTCCGGCGACCCAGGACTGCGGCCAGATCCCACCCGGCAATCCGCTTGACCCGATCGGCCCCGTCGCGGTCGCGCCGCGCCACCGTCGATAACTACGCGATCCCGAGCGCGCCCGCCAAAGCGGTCCATTCGTTGCGCGGAACCCCGGACACCCCGACCGTCTGCAGGCACACGTGGTTGGCGCCGGCAGCCAAGTGCTCGGATGCCGCAGCGGCGATCGCACGGGCGTCGCCGTGGGGCACGACCGCGTCAATCAGCCGGTCAGATCCGCCGTCCGCGATGTCGTCCGCCGTACAGCCCGATCGGAGCAGCGCATTCGTGTAGTTGCTGAGCCCGAGGTACAGCTTTGCGTACTTCCGGGCCGTCGCCCGACCCTCCGTCTCGTCCCCATCAAGAACGCAGGCGAGCTCGGGGGCGAGGAGCGCGCCCGGGCCAAGCGCCGCGCGAGCGGACCGCGTGTGCTCGACGTTCACGAAGTACGTGTGCGAGCCAAGCGAGCGCTCAGCGCACAGCGCGAGCATGTTCGGAGCGAGCGCGGCAAGGCAGCGCCGGTCCCGTGGCACCGGCGCCGGGGCGGCGTCAAGCGCGTCGAGGAACGCGCGCATCGCCGCAAGCGGCTTGGTGTACTCGCCCTGCGCCTCCGGGTGACCGATCCCGATTCCGAGCAGGACCCGACCGGGGAACTCCTCGTCGAGCGCGGCGAAGTCGCGGCCACCTGGGCGGGATCGCTCTGCCACACGTTGAGGATCTCGGTCGCGACGACGATCCGCTCGGGTCGCCGCGAGCAACGGCCGGAGCACCGGCACTTGCGGCGACCCACCGAGCCACACCGCGCCGAACCCGAGTTGCTCGATGACGCGGGCCGCCTCACCCGCGTTCTCTTCGCCGATCGCGCGGTACGCCGTCCAGATGCCGAAGCGGCCGAGTTCCATGCGAAAGGATCGCGTGCTTGACATCGACAGGGTGTCGGGCATAGTGTCGGAGCCCGTGCCTGCCAACGCCGCGATCATCCCGGAGACAGTCGACCTCTTTGACCCACAGTGGCACGTCGACGGGCCGCCCCATGCTATGCTCGCCGATCTGCGCGCCGAGGCCTCGGTGCGGTGGAACCCGGTGGCGGACGGCACCGGATGCTGGACGGTGCTCGGCCACGCCGAGGTCGCGCAGGCGAGCCGGGACTTCTCCACGTTCTCCTCCCACGAGGCAGGTGTGTTCCTCCATCCCGATCAGGTCGCCCCGCTCGACTTCGCGCGGAATCTGCTCCTGTACATGGATCCGCCCCGGCACACGAAGTACCGGCTCATTCTCCAACGGGCGTTCACCCCGCACGCCGTGCGCCAACTCGAGGGCGCCGTCCGTGCGCGCGTCGTGCGGACGATCGACGCATTCGTCGAGCGCGGCACGACTAACTCGTCCCCGAGCTCGCCCAGCGGATCCCGCTCGGAGTCGTGATGGACCTGCTCGGGTGCCAGACGATGACTACGAGATGTTCCTCGGGTTCACCACCGAGCTTGAGGAGGCGACGCGG
>CAWEYQ010000057.1:0-35653 GCA_963813265.1 uncultured Solirubrobacterales bacterium
CATCCGCGGCGAGGCGCCCGAGCCGTCCCGACATCCACTGCACCGCCGCCTGGAGCTCGGTCCGATGGCGTCGCAGCGTGTCCCGCAGCGCGGCACGCTCAAACGTGGCTGCGAGCCCGTCACAGAACCGGTTCAACACCTCGTCGTCGAGCTCGTCGAGCATGCGGCCGCTCGCGGCCGTGTCGGCGTGCAGCAGCCCGATGGTGTCCGCGCCGACGGCGATCGGGGCGACGACGTAGCACGGCCATCCGAACACGTCGGCCAGCAGCGCGGGTGTGCGCTGTCGCGCTGATGCAACGGTGACGCGTGCGGCGACGCGTCGCCGCGCCACGTCGGCCTCGATCAGCGGGTAGTCGAGGACGACGGGATTGCGCTGCAGCCGTTCGACGATCGCCTGTGCTCCCGGCTCCGGCTCGCGCGTCCATAGGGCGTACGCGCACATCTCATTGTCGAGGACTTTGCTGATCAGCACGCGGTCGAACTGTGATCCGTGGCCCAGTTCCTCCGCGGCGCGGTGGAGCATGCCGTCAGGCGTGCCGACCTCGCCAAGTCGTCTGACGGCGTCACCGACGCGCTCCAAAGCGTCGGAACGGCGAACATACTCCAGCTCAATGATCTCGCGCTCGAGCTGACGGCAGGCGGCCAGCGCGCGTTGCAGTCCCTGACGATGGCGCACCTGCTCGGTTGCCGCACGCGTGCTCACCGGCGTCGAAGCTATCAGTGCAGGGGCCCCCACAAGCAAGCCTGTCGGCCCCGGCGGCCGCGGGCCGGCGGCGCGCTACGGGGACGGATCGAGCAGCGAATACCGGGCCGCGGCCTGCTGGCCGACACAGCTGATTGCGAACGGCCGCCCCGCCTCCTCGAGCGCGCGCCAGGCCGGTGCGGCGTCCTCCCGCGCGACGAGGGCGAGCGCCCGGCGCGGTGACTGGAGCAGCCAGCTCACGTCCACCGGGCCGATGCGTGCGACGGAGAAGGGTGCGACCCGCCGGGGATCTCCAGCCTCGCCATAGACCCCGAGCGCCGCCAACATGTTGGGCGTGGCGCGGCCGAGCAGCTCGATCGCGGTCCAGGTGTGCGAACAATCATTGAGGGCGATCGACCCATGCCGACGCGCCTGCAGGCGAAGCTCCCCCCACAGTCGCGTCCCGCGGGCCGGTTCACAGAGCGCGATCACCCGGTCAGGACCGGTCCGGCACCACCAGATCGTCGACCGCCGCGCCACCCCACCGACCGCGAGGTCGGTGCCGGCGAGGCGAACGAGGAGCGCGCCGATCCGCTCGGCCGGACCCGTGAGCACGAGCTTCGTCAGCTCGGAGCGGTCGACGAGCCCGACCGCCCTGAGGCAGACCGCCAGCTCACCAGCGGCAGATCCGAAGTTGAGCACGGTCAACCGCCCCTCGTGTTCCGCAACGACGGCTCCGGCCTGACGCAGGATCGATACGAAAGCGTCTTCGTTCCGAGCAACTGTCGACATGGAAGCGACGATAACCGGATGTTGCTCGCGGCACCCTATCCCTTATGGAGGAGTTTCCCGACCGATCGGGAGGTGAATCGATGCCGGAAGGGATCGGTCTCGGCAAACCGTGCCGGACCTATCCGAATGGACAGGACAATTAGGCGATCTGGGGGTGGCGTCGCGCTCGCGTGAGCGAGAAGGTGTGAGCGAAGGTGTGAGCGCGCGGATAGCCGCCAACGATCTGGAAGGAGAGCGGGGACCTTGAGGACCACCGACGTGAACCGGGTCGGCACCGTGGACGCCGACCGGCACAGCGATCCCTACGCCCGGCTGATCCAGCTCATCACCGCGGAGGAATGCGTGATCATGGACGGCGCGGTCGGGACTGAGCTGTTCGATGTCGCCGGCCAACCGCCGGACGTCGAGGAGCACCTCTGGGGAGTCACGGCGATCCTCGACGCTCCCGCCAAGGTCGCCGACGTGCATCGCCGCTACGTGGAGATCGGGTGCGACCTCGTCTCGACGAACACGTGGGGGTTGCCGACCGCCCTGCGCGAAGGGTCACTGTGGGAATCGGCGGGGTCGGTGCACTGGATGGATGTCGCGCGCGAGGCGGTGCGGCTCGCACGGTCGGCCGCCGCGGACGCCGGTCGTGAGGACGTGGCCGTCGCTTTCAGCATCAACGGTGACGTCGATACCGCCGACGGTCGCGAGACCATCCGGCTGCTCGCGCGGGCGTTCGAGCAGGATCGACCGGACCTGATCCTGTTGGAGACGCTGTCGCTCGTGCGCGGATCGACGTACGCGACCGTGGAGGCGCTGCTGGACACCGGTCTGCCGGTGTGGCTCAGCTTCCGGCGTTGCCGTCAGGGCGTCTGCGGCGTGTACGGCGAGCACTGGGGTGGTCCCGAGGGCGACGCGTTCGGACGCGCGGCACGACGCTTCGAGGAGATGGGAGTCGGCGCGCTGGCGATCAACTGCGTCCCGCCTGACCATGTCACCGGCATGCTGTCGTGGCTGCGTGACTTCACCGATCTGCCGCTCGGCGTCTACCCCAACCTCGGCTACCTCTCCGCGGCCGGGTGGCGACACGAGACGAGCATCGGCGGGCCCGAGTACGCGGAGCTCGCACGACGCTGGCGTGAGGAGGGGGCCCAGATCATCGGCGGGTGCTGCGGCGTCGGGCCCGAGCACCTGGCGGCTGCACGCGCCGAGCTGGCCGGCACCAAGCCGGGAAACGCACGTCCCGAGGCGCTTCCGAGCGACGGCGAGCTGATGGCGGCGCGTGGCCGTCGCACTGGACCGGGGTGGAGCGACTCCCGCGGCCGAGCGATGTTCCCGCTCGAGTTCCCCGACATGACGCGTGAGTCGGACGTGTTCGTTCCAACCCAGGGCAGCCTGCTGATCTGGAAGTACCTGTACCGGGAGGGGATCGGGGCACATCAGCGCTGCGTTGACATCGGCTGCGGGACGGGCCTGCAGACGGTGCAGCTCGCGCGCAACGGAGCCGCGCACGTCCACGCGATTGACATCGACGAGAGCGCGATCACGAACACGCTCACGAACGCATTTCGCAACGGCGTCGCCGAGCGGGTCACAGCCTCGGTCCAGGATCTCTATCCGTGGGTCCCCGAAGAGCGGTATGACCTGATCGTCGCGTCGCTGTACCAACTCCCGGTCGACCCGTTCGAACAGGTGGTCACCCATCGCCCGCTCGACTACTGGGGCCGCAACCTGCTCGACCACCTGATCCGCCTGCTGCCGGCCGCTCTCGCCGACGACGGCACCGCCTACGTCATGCAGTTGTCGATCATCGGGGAGCGCCGGACCGTCCAGTTGCTCGAGGAGCTCGGCTACCAGTCGCGCGTTGTCGACTTCGCGTTCTTCGAGATGGCCGAGGGATTCGAGGAGAAGCGCGAGCAGATCCTGCGGGTCGAAGCCAGCTCGGACGCCCATCATCTTGACGTCGGCGGGCGCGAGATGATGGTGGCGTACCTGCTCGAGATCACGCGCAGAGATCTACGGTAGAACTCGCGTCGAGGGAGTCAACCCAACAGGAGAGGGACATGGCGACGACACAGATCGCGAAGCAGCAGCTGCTGATCGGTGGTGAGTGGACGGACGCCCAGAGCGGCCGCGAGTACGAGCAGGGTTTTCCGTTCACCGGCGAGGCGGTCGGGGCGGCGGCGGCAGCGGGACGGGAGGACGCGCGCGCTGCGGTCGAGGCGGCGCAGGCGGCGTTCGCCGAGTGGTCGACAAGTGCTCCGGCCGTGCGACGGGCGATTCTGTCCAAGGCGGCTGACCTGCTGATGGAGCGCCAGGAGGAGATCGCCGGGATCGTCACCGAGGAGACCGGCGGCGTGTTCGGCTGGGGCATGTTCAACGTCCAGCTGGCGGCCGGGATGCTTCGCGAGGCCGCCGCCCAGGCGTACGGCCTGGTTGGCGACGTGATTCCCTCAGACGTTCCGGGCAAGCTCGCGATGGGGGTCCGCGCTCCCGCCGGAGTGGTCGTCGCGATCGCACCGTGGAACGCGCCGGTGATCCTCGCCACGCGCGCGGTCGCCACGCCGCTCGCCTACGCCAACACGGTCGTGCTCAAGGCCAGCGAGATCTGCCCTCGTACGCACGCCGCGGTCGTCCGGGCGCTGCAGGACGCGGGCCTGCCGCCCGGCGTGATCAACCTGATCACAAATAATCCCGCAGACGCCGCCGATGTCGTGGACGAGCTGATTGCCCATCCCGCCACCCGCCGGATCAACTTCACCGGTTCGACCAAGGTCGGACGGATCATCGCCGAGAAGGCGGGGCGTCATCTGAAGCGCGTGTTGCTGGAGCTCGGGGGTAAGGCCCCGCTCGTCGTCCTGCGCGATGCCGACCTTGATCGCGCCGCCTCGGCGGCGAGTTTCGGCGCGTTCTTCCATCAGGGGCAGATCTGCATGTCGACGGAGCGGATCGTGGCCGACCGGGCCGTGGCGGACGCCCTGTCGCAGAAGCTCGCGGACCGAGCGCGCGCACTTCCGATCGGGGATCCAAGGGAACCGACGACGGCCATTGGGCCGCTCGTCAACCAGGCGGCCGTCGAGCGCGTGTCCGGGCTCGTGCGCGACGCGATCGAGAAGGGTGCGACGGCGCTCAGCGGCGGCGAGCCGGATGGACCGTGTTTTCCCCCGACCGTGCTGAGCGGCGTCACGCCCGAGATGCGGCTGTACTCCGAGGAGTCGTTCGGTCCGGTGGTGACAGTGATCGCGGTCGACGGACCGGACGAGGCGGTGAGGGTGGCCAACGACACCGAATACGGGTTGTCGGCGGCCGTCTTCAGCGAGGACGTCCCGGCGGCGCTCGAGCTTGCACACCGGATCGAGAGCGGCATCTGCCACATCAACGACACGACTGTGCAAGACGAGCCGCAGATGCCGTTTGGCGGCGTCAAGGCCAGCGGATTCGGCCGCTTTGGCGGGCGCGCCGCGCTCGAGGAGTTCACGGAGCTGCGCTGGATCACCGTTCAGGACACGCCACGGCAGTACCCGATCTGAGCGGGCGAGACGTCGGAACGACTGTTCACGACAGCGGCGTCACCTGCCACGCAGGGTTTCCGCCGCATAGCGGCGGGTTGCTTGCAGGCGCGCGCAAGGAAAGTTCCGGATAGCGGAACCGTTCTTGCGGATTGCTGCGGTTGCTGCGGTTGCTGCGGTTGCTGCGGTTGACGGCCGCGCCGCGGCGTCGCTAGCGTTATGGACTAGACCAATAATCGCCGCCCGCTCGGCGAATGCCCACTCCGCTCCGACCCCCGAAAGGTGACCCTGATGCCGCGTCCTCGTAAGCTGCCCGACCGCGCCCGGATCGTCATCATCGGTGGCGGCGTCGGCGGCACCTCGATCGCGTATCACCTCGCCCAACTCGGCGAGCGTGATGTCGTGCTCGTCGATCGCAACGAGCTGACGAGCGGGTCGACGTTCCATTCGGCGGGTCTCGTCGGGCAGCTGCGGGGCTCGGTCTCGCTGACGCGGATGATGATGTACAGCGTCGAGCTCTACCGGCGCCTCGCCGCCGAGACCGACACGGATCCGGGCTGGATCGAGTGCGGCGGCATCCGCCTCGCGTGTACGAAAGAACGCGAGGAGGAACTCGATCGTCAGGTCGCGTGGGCCCGGACGTTTGGGCTGCCGCTGCAGCGGATCTCACCACAGGAGGCACACGAGCTGTTCCCGCTGATGGAGACCGACGGTGTTCGCGCCGCCTCCTACCTCCCGACCGACGGCTACCTCGATCCGTCTCAGCTCACGTACGCGCTCGCCGACGGCGCCCGCCAGGGTGGGGCGCAGATCTTCACGCACACGCGCGTCACCGGCATCGCGGTGCGTGACGGCCGCGTCCGCGGAATCAGCACCGAATGGGGCGACATCGAGGCCGAGGTCGTCGTCAACGCGGGCGGTATGTTCGCGGCCGAGATCGCTCGCCTCGCGGGCACACGGGTCCCGATCGTGCCGTTTGCCCACGAGTACCTCGTCACCCAGCCGTTCCGTGATCGCGGCGGCGCGCACCTGCCGACGCTGCGTGACCCGGACAACCTCATCTACTTCCGTGAGGAGGGGGGCGGTCTGGTCATGGGCGGGTACGAGCGACACAGCGCGCCGTGGTCGCTGGATGACCACCTCGTCGACCGCATCCCGCCGGACTTCAACGGGCGCCTGCTCGAGGAGGACTGGGAGCGCTTTGAGGAGATCGCCGAGAACTCCAAGCGGCGCGTGCCGGTGATGGACGAGGTGACGATCACCAAGCTGATCAACGGTCCGGAGGCGTTCACCCCGGACAACGAGTTCTGTCTCGGCGAGAGCGACGTGCGCGGCTTCTACGTCGCCGCGGGGTTCTGCGCCCACGGACTGGCCGGCGCCGGCGGGATCGGCAAGGTGATGGCCGAGTGGATCCACGCCGGCGAGCCGACGATGGACGTGTGGGAGATGGACATCCGGCGCTTCGGCGCGCACTACCGCTCGCCGTCGTACACCCTCAAGCGCGCCCAGGAGGTGTACGAGACCTACTACGACATCCGCTATCCGGGGCACGAGCGCCAGGCCGGCCGTCCGCTGCGAGTCTCGAGCGCGTACGCGTGGCACGCCGACCACGACGCGGCCTTCGGTGAGAAGTCCGGCTGGGAGCGCGTGAACTGGTATGGGTCAAACGCCGCGGCGGGCGATGAGGCGCTGCGTCCGCGCGGCTGGGCCGGTATGCACTGGTCACCCGCGATCGGCGCCGAGCACCTCGGCACCCGCGATCGGGCTGGGCTGTTCGACGAGTCCTCGTTCGCGAAGATCGAGGTGGCCGGTCCCGGTGCGGCGACGTTCCTCGAGTCGCTGTGCGACAACCACGTTGCGCGAGGGGTGGGCGACATCACGTACACGCAGATGCTCAACTCGCGTGGCGGGATCGAATGCGACTTCACCGTGACCCGCGTCGAGGAGGAGACGTTCTCGATCGTGACCGGCACGGCGTTCGGCAATCACGACCTGTCATGGATCCGGTCGCATCTGCCCGTGGACGGATCGGTACGCATCGCCGACGTGACCGCGCGCTGGGCGTGCTTCGCGCTGTGGGGCCCGCTCGCCCGCGAGATCCTTGCGCCACTGACGCCCGACGACGTCAGTCACGAAGGCTTCCCGTACATGACGATGCGAGCCATCTCCGTCGGAGACGTCCCCGTTCGGGCACTGCGGGTCACGTTCGTCGGTGAGCTCGGCTGGGAGCTGTACTGCCCGACCGAATACGGCGCCGGCCTGTGGCGCACGCTGTGGGAGGGCGGCCGACCCCACGGACTCATCGCCGGCGGCTACAAGGCGATCGACACGCTGCGCCTCGAGAAGGGCTACCGCGTCTGGGCCGCCGACATCACTCCGGACGAGAATCCGTACGAGGGCGGCCTCGGCTTCTGCGTCAAGCTCGACAAGCCGGGTGGCTTCGTCGGCCGCGATGCGCTCGTCCGAGCCAAGGAAGACGGATCCGCCGGCCCGGCTCAGCGCCTGCGCTGCGTCATCCTTGACGATCCGCGCTCGGTCGCGCTCGGCAACGAGCCGGTGCGCGTCGAGGGGGACGTGGTCGGGCGGGTGACGACGGGCGGATACGGCTACAGCGTCGAGCGGTCGATCGCGTATGCCTACCTGCCGCCGTCCGTCGAGCTTGGCACGTCGGTCGAGGTCGACATCTTCGGCCGCTGGGTCACGGGCGAGGTGACGGCCGAGCCGCTGTTCGATCCCCGGGGCGAGCGGATCCGGCCGGTACCCGCGCGGACCTAAGCACTCACTCCGAGCGTCCGCCGGGCGTCGACACTTGGACGACGAACTGCGCGCGATCGCCCCGATGGTGGTCGCGCGCGAACTCGACCGGCGTGTCGTCGGCGGCGTATGTCTGGCGCTCGACGCGCATCAGCGGGCTGCCGATCGTGACGCCGAGGGCGTGCGCCTGGTGGGCGTCGGCGAGCGTCGGCTCGAGCCGTTCGATCGCGCGCGCCGGGGGACACGCATAGTGATCACGCATGAGCGCGTAGATGGAACCGCGCATGTCGTGGTCGAGCAGACCCGGGAACCGGCCGGCGGGCAGCCACGAGTCCTCGAGCGTCAGCGGCTCCCCGTTGGCGAACCGCAGCCGCTGGACGCGATACACCGGCTCGCCGGGTGCGATGCCGAGCTCGGAGGCGACGGCCTCGGGCGCGGCGAGCTCGCCCAGCGCGCGGATCCGCGCGCTCGCCGACAGTCCATGACGGTGGACCATCTCGGTGAAGCCGGCGAGGTCACCGAGGTCATACGCGAGCCTCGCGCGGGACACGACGGTTCCCCGCCGGCCGACTCCGCGCTCGACGAGCCCGCGCTGCGCGAGTGAGGTCAGTGCGGCGCGGGCGGTGAGCCGGCTGACGCCGACCCAGCCGGCGAGGTCGCGCTCGGAGGGCAGCCGGTCGCCGACGGCCAGTCGGCCCGACTCGACGAGCTCGATCACCCGTTCCTCGATCTGAGCGTACGCCGGGACGTCGGCGTCACGATCGAGCGCCCACTGCTCGGTGAACAGCGAGCGCAGGCGATCCGGCAGCTGCGGCTCCGAGGCCACGGGGTCACGCAGCGAGGCGAGGTCGCGCCCCGGCGACCGCCACCAGCTCGGCGAACAGCCGTGTGTCCTCACCCTCCTCGGGATGCCACAGGACGCCGACCGTGAACGTCTTCGTCGGATCCTCGAGCGCCTCGACCGACCCGTCGTGCGCCTGTGCGCTCACGCGCAGGCGCTCACCGACGAACGCGATGCCCTGATGGTGGCCGGAGCTGACGAGCGCATGCGCACCGAGCACCTCACCGAGACGACTGCCCGGCTCGATCCGCACCGGATGCAGGTCGAAGCACCCCGGCTGGGTGCGGTGCCCGTCGTGGCCGACGACATCCGGCAGATGCTGCTCGAGCGTGCCGCCATAGGCGACGTTGAGCAGCTGCATCCCGCGGCACACGCCGAGCACCGGGAGATCGGCGTCGAGGGCCGCCTCGAGCAGCGCGAGTTCCGCCGCGTCGCGTTCTGGGCTGAGCGCCGCAGTCTCATCGGCCGGCGCGGCGCCGTAGCGCTCCGGGTCGATGTCCGGACCGCCGGCGAACACGAGACCGTCGACCGATGCCAGCGTCTCGGCGACGCCGTCAGCGAGCGGCGGCAACAGCACCGGGCGGCCGCCGGCGGCGCTCACCCGCTCGACGTAGCCGAGCGGCACGAGCGCGGCCGGCAGGTTCCAGAAGCCCCACTGCGCGGGCGCCTGGTAGCACGTGATCCCGATGATCGGCCTGGGCTCGCTCGTCGCCGACACGGCGACGAGTCCTAACACATGGTCTAGACCATTGTCAAAGCCGCGGGACAGCTACGTCGCGGTGAGCGGCTTGCCCGACGGGAGGTCGACCTCCGCCGCCGGCCCGTCGGCGGCGCCGACGATCTCGCGCAGCGCGGCGATCTCCTGGGCGAGCGCCTTGCGGCCGGTCGCGGTGGCGGTGATCCATGTGCGGGGCTTGCGGTCCTCGAAGACCTTCGTCTGCTTGACGTATCCGGCCTTCTCAAGCGTCGAGAGGTGACGTGAGAGGTTGCCGTCGGTGAGGTGGAGCAGCTCGCGCAGCGACACGAAGTCGATGCGTTTCGTCTCGGACGCGGCGGTGAGGATGCCCAGTCGGACGGGCTGATGGATCGCGGGGTCGAGCCGCGTCGTCGGATGGCCGTGATCGGCGTACGGGTGCACGCGGACGATCATACCAAAGCGCTTGACAATGCAAAGTCCGGTCACGTCTGCTGGTGGCGGCTCGACGCCCCGGACATCCGGTCGGCGTCGCGCGCCGCGGCCGGCCGCGCCGTAGCGACGGCCCTTCCTCAGAACTTCTTCTTCAGCATCCCGAACACGCCGCGGACGACCTGCTGCTGCAGTTGCTTGCCCTGCTTGGACTGCAGGAAGGCCGAGATCGCGCCGACGCCACCGGCGGCCGCACCCGCGGCTTCCTTGGCGTGGTCAGTCGGCTCGGGAGCCGGCGCCGAGGCGGCAGCGCCGGCAGCGGTGGCGACCGGGGCCGCGGCTGCCGCGGGCGCCGCGATCCGTGCGGCGAGAATCTCCCGCGCGCTCTGGTTATCGACCCGCTCGCCGTACTTGGCCCACAGCGGTGAGGCCTTGGCCGTGCCCTCGACGTCGGACGCCGGGCCCATCTTCGACACCGGCGGCGTCATCCGCGTGTGTACGACGGGGGTCGGCACGCCGGTTTCGGACAGGATCGTCACCGCGGCCTCGCCGATACCCATGCCGGTCAGCAGCTGCTCGAGGTCGTAGAACGGTGACTTCGGGAACGTGGAGACGGTCGCCTTGAGCGCCTTGGCGTCGTCCGGCGTGAACGCGCGCAGGGCGTGCTGCACCCGGTTGCCGAGCTGCCCCAGGATCTCCGCCGGTACGTCCTTGGGAGTCTGGGTGATGAAGTAGACGCCGACGCCCTTGGAGCGGATCAGCCGGACGGTCTGGGCGATCGAGCTCTGGAACGCCTCGGTCGCGCCGTCGAACAGCAGGTGGGCCTCGTCGAAGAAGAATGCGAGCTTCGGCTTGTCGAGGTCACCGGCCTCGGGCAGCGCCTCGAACAGCTCGGCGAGCAGCCACATCAGCGCGGTCGAGAACAACTTCGGCTTGTCCTGTACCGCCGGTAGCTCGAGGCAGGAGATCACGCCGCGGCCGTCCGGCGCGGTGCGCATCAGGTCGGCAACGGCCAGCATCGGCTCGCCGAAGAACTCCGAACCGCCGCCATCCTCGAGCCCGACAAGCGAGCGCAGCAGGACGCCGACGGTTGCCGAGGACAGGCCGCCGATGCCGGCGAGCTCGGCCTTGCCGTCGTCCGAGATGAGGAACGTGAGCAGCGCGCGGAGATCGGCGAGGTCGAGCAGCGGCAGACCCTTCTGGTCGGCGTAGTGAAAGACGAGGGTGAGCGACTGCTCCTGGGTCTCGTTGGCGTCGAGGACCTTGCCGAGCAGCTGCGGGCCGAAGTCCGACACGGTCGCGCGCACCGGAACGCCGGGCCGATGCCACCGAGCGACAGAAACTCGACCGGGAACCCGGTCGGGGTGAACGTCATCCCAAGCTCGGTGGCGCGCTTCGCGGCTGCGGTCCCGGCCTCCCCGGGCTCGGCGACGCCGGACAGGTCGCCCTTGACGTCGGACACGAACACCGGCACGCCCGCGGCGGAGAGCTGCTCGGCGATGCCCTGCAGCGTCTTCGTCTTGCCGGTGCCGGTCGCGCCCGCGATCAGGCCGTGGCGGTTGACCATCCGCAGCGGCAGCTTGACGACCGCCTCCGGCACGACTGCGCCGTCGAGCACGCCGCGGCCCAGGTCGAGCGCCGCGCCCTCGGCGGCATATGCGGTTGAGATCGTCTCAGCGAAGTCGGCCATCAGGGTCCCTTCAACAGGTTTCATACAGATGCGTGGAGCGAACCATATGCCTCCGGTGAGAACGGGGGAGCCGCGACCTGGTCACACTCCGACATCCCGGGCGGCGGCCGCCCGCGGCTACTCCTGCCGTCCTGATCGACCGTCTTGGCCCGGGTATGGAAGTGGCTTGACACCGGCGCCGTCGAATTCCGCGTGCATTCCATCTCGCGGATGGCTCACATCCCGAACCCGATCATCAGGCTCGGGTTTCTGCTCGTGCGCGGACATGAGCGCGCACCGCATTCCTGGAGAGCACGAGCCGCCGGATGCGCCCGTTCGCCGGCGACGCGCACGCGGACGAGCAGCTCGCCGACAACCTTCACGACCCCGGGAGGTAGCGGTCGCCGACGACCAGACCTGATCCCCGACAGCGCAGAGCGCCGCCGGCGCAACAACGATGATTCGTTGGGACCGTCAGGTTAGGCTTATGCGCAAGGAAGCCGCCACGATGCAGCCGCAATCTGAGTTCGAGGGCAATTACCGGGAGTTGTTCGAGGCGTCGCCGGATCCATATCTGATCCTGGCGGCCGACCCCCCGACGTTCACGATCGTCGCCGTCAGCGATGCTTACCTACACGCCACGATGACTCAGCGCGAGTCGATCGTCGGGCGTGGCCTGTTCGACGTGTTCCCGGACAATCCGGACGATCCAACGGCGACCGGGATGGCGAACCTGCGCGCGTCGCTTGGGCTGGTGATCAGCGACCGACGCCCGGACACGATGGCGGTGCAGCGCTACGACATCGCCAAACCGGAGGAGGACGGTGGCGGCTTTGAGACGCGATTCTGGAGCCCTCGCAATACTCCGCTCTGCGCCCCGGACGGCTCGGTCAGACTCATCATCCACCGGGTTGAGGACGTCACCGAGCTGGTCGGCCTGCAGCGCAGAGGCTCCGAGCAGGAGGATGAGATCTACCGTCGCGCGCAGGAGATCCAGGAGGTCAACCGCGAGCTGCGCGCCGCCAACGTGCGGCTCGCGGAGCTCGACCGAGCGAAGACGGCGTTTTTCAGCAACATCAGTCACGAGTTTCGCACCCCGCTGACGTTGATCCTCGGTCAACTCGACCGTCTCCGGGCCGGCGCAGACGCCGAGCCGGCGCAGGCGTCGATCGCTCGTAGCGCGCGGCTGTTGCTGCGGCATGTCAACGACCTCCTTCACGCGGCGAAGCTGGAGAGCGAGACCGTCTCGCTTGATTACGAGGAGGTCGACCTGGCGAGCCTCGCGGCGATCATCGTCGACACGTTCAGGGGTGAGGCGGAGCGTCGCCATCAGATGCTGACGCTCAGTGCGCCCGATGCGCTCATCTGTGAGTGCGACCGTGGTCAGGTGGAACGCGTGCTCGTCAACCTGATCGGCAACGCGCTCAAGTTCACGCCTGAGGGCGGAGCCATCACCTGCACCGTGTGTCGGCACGAGGACCGGGCCGAGCTGTCGGTGCGTGACAATGGCCCCGGGATCGAGGCGGACTGGGGCGAGAAGGTGTTTGAGCGCTTTCGTCAGGTCGAGTCCGAGCTTGTGCGCTCTCACGAAGGCACGGGACTGGGCCTCGCGATCGCACGAGACATCGTGGAGCTGCACGGCGGCGTTATCGAGCTGGTCGAACACGACCAGCCCGGCGCGTGGCTGCGGGTGCAACTCCCGCTGACGGCGCCCGCGACCGCGCCGGTCCGGCGCAGCACCATCACTGACGCGCTCGTCCGTGATCCGTCGTTTCTCGACTACTGGCAACAGCCGGACACGGACATCGCGCGGCCGGAGGAGGGCTCTGGACCGGAGGAGGCCGCAGGCCCGGAAGTCGGATCGGATCGTCGAACCGTGCTGATCGTCGAGGACAACGTCGAGCTGGCGGCCTACCTGCGCGACGTGCTGGCGGCGGACTTCACCGTGTTCGTCGCTCCGAACGGCGGGGAGGGGTTCGATCTTGCACTGCGCAAGCTGCCCGATCTGATCCTGACCGACCTGATGATGCCGTGGGCATCCGGCGTCGATCTCGTTGGCGCTGTGCGGTCCCGGCCGGAGCTGGATGGCGTGCCGATCGTCGTGCTCACCGCCAAGCTCGACGACGAGTTGCGTGAGCGGCTGCTCGGTGAGGGGGTCAGCGAATACCTGGTCAAGCCGGTTTCCGCCAAGGAGCTGCGCGCGCGAGCGTCCAACCTGATCGCCGCGCGTCAGACTGCCCGTGACCTGGCCCGCGCCGATGAGCGGTTCCGGTCGCTGCTCGAGTCGCTCCCCGACGCGTCAGTGATCGTTGATGACCGTGGCCAGATCACGTTCGTCAACCACGAGGCTGAAGCCCTGTTCGGCTATCCGCGCGATGAGATGATCGGAAATCCGGTTGACATGCTGATCCCGGAAGCCGTACGGGCACGGCACGTCGATCAGCGGGACCGGTTCCTCGCCGAGCTACTGACGCGCCCGATGGGGATCAGCGTGGAGATCTTCGGGCGTCGTGGCGACGGCACGGAGTTTCCGGTGGAGATCCGCCTTCATGCGATCCAGGCCGAGGGTGAGGTCCTCATCGCGAGCTCGATCCGCGACCTCACCAAGGCCGACGATGTCGCGCCACCAGGTGTGTCGGAGCGTCGAGCGGCGGTGCAGAACTGACCTTGAGTACGTCGCGGACGGCGATCGTCACCGGGGCGACGTCCGGGCTCGGGTACGAGTGCGCGCGTGCGCTCCTCGACAGCGGCTGGCACGTCGTGATGGCGGTGCGCGACGTCCAACGCGGATGGGCTGCCGCCGCACACCTCGGAGCGAGAGACCGCTGCGCCGTGATGGCGCTCGACCTGGCATCACTGAAGTCGGTGCGCGCGTTCATCGCCGCCTACGGCGAGGCCGGCGTGCCGCCGACCCATGCGCTGATCTGCAATGCAGGCCTGCAGGTGATCTCCAACACGCGCCTGACCGACGATGGATATGAGCTCACCTTCGGTGTCAACCACCTTGGGCATTTCGCGCTCGTACAGGGGCTGCTCAGCCGGCTCGCCCACCCCGCGCGCATCGTCGTCGTCAGCAGTGGCACGCACGATCCATCGAAACGAACCGGGATGCCCGCGCCGCGGTACACGTCCGCCGACGCACTGGCGCAAGCCAATCCGGCGGCGGACCCGCACGAGCCGATCGGAACGCTCGGCCGCCGGCGCTACACGACCTCGAAGCTGTGCAACGTCCTGTTCGCCTACGAGCTCGATCGCCGGCTCCGAGAGAACGGGAGTGACGTGACGGTCAACGTCTTCGATCCCGGGCTGCTGCCCGGATCCGGCCTCGCGCGTGACTACACGGGCCCGCAGCGCCTCGCCTGGCGCTTCGTGGGCCCGCTGCTGCGCGTGCTCCCCGGGGTCAACAGCGCTCGGACCTCCGGACGGAACCTGGCGACGCTCGTCACCGACGAGCGTTACGCGAGCACGAGCGGCCGGTACTTCGCCGGCCTCAGGGCGACGAGCTCGTCGAGCCGAGTCGTTCGATCGCGCCAAGGCGAGCCGATCTCTGGCTCACGAGCGAGCGGCTGATCACCGGCGCGCGGACTGACTGAGACCGTCGCGGGCACGGTCGGCCGCGCAGAGCGCGAAGTTCCGTGACATTTGAGTAGCAATTTCGGGGTCGCTCCGGTTATTGTTATGTCAACGAGGGGCGCGGTGGGGCGACCACAGTCTCCCCACCGGTGCGTGCGCTGACCGTCCAGCGCGCGGACAAGCCAGGGCAGACGGAGCCTGAAACGGGCGAACAACTCGCATATCGGCGAGGGGGTATCGCATGGCCATCATTGACGGGCCGGACACGAGCGCTCAGCGCACGGTCACGGACAATCACTTCTGCCCGCACTGCGGGCATGCGGCCGCGGACGGGCGCTTCTGCCCGGGCTGCGGCTCAGACCTGTTTGAGGTCACCCAGCAAATGCCGCCGGCCGGCCCGCCGCCGCCACCGCGCTATGAACAGGCCGCGCAGCCGCAGTACGCGGCCTCGCCGCCACCGCAGGCGACCGCGACCGAGCGGCACCCGCACTCCCGCGTGGCGGTCATCGTGGCCGCGGCGGCGTTCGGTCTCGCGGCGATCGCTGCCGCGCTCATCCTGATCCTGTCCGCGGGCTCAGGGTCGAGCGGCAGCAGTTACCGGGACAAGCTGTCATCGGCGCTGTCGCCGGTGCTCGCCGCGAACACGACCCTGTCGCAAAGCTTGCAGGGCCTGAGCGGCAGTCAGACGCAGACGGCGAAGACCGCGACCAGTCAGGCGCAGCAGGCGATCACCCAGGCGCGTGGCGCGGTCGCCGTCCTCAGCGTTCCGAGCTCCGACCAGCAGCTCTCTCAGCAGGTCCAGCAGGCTCTGGCGCAGGAATCCAGTTACCTGCAGTCGGTTCAGGAGGCGCTCAACAATCCCGCGAGCGCGAGCGGCCAGTTGCAGGCCGAGGCGGGGAACGTCAGCGCCGCGCTCGTGCCGCTCAGCGAGGTCGCCCCGGGGATCGGTAACAGCCTGAACGCGACGAACACGCTCGTGTCGTGGGCGGCCGGCCGCGTCGCCGCGAGCAATCGCCACCAGCGCGCTGGCGGCACGACGAGGATCACCATCGTGCGGCCGCCAACCGTCGTCGCAGCCGAATCCCCCCGTCGCGCAGCCGGCGGTGCCGACGACGAAGGACTGTGGCAATGGTGTCTCGGCGAACCAGAACACGTCGTGCGCGTTCGCGCTCAACGTGAAGGCGGCGTGGGAGGCGGCGCCGGGCGTCAACAACACGGTGCAGGTGTACTCACCGGTCACCGGCCAGACGTACACGATGAACTGCACGCAGGCCGGATCAGGCATCACCTGCTCGGGCGGGAATAACGCCTCGGTCTCCTGGCAATGACCTCAGGCCCCCGACGGGAGCGCCCCTGGTGGCGCTCCCGTCGGCTCGTTGCGCTGATCGTCGCGGTTGACGTCCTCGGCGTCGCCGCGCTCGCCTACGCGCTGACCACCCACAAGACGAAGCAATCGCCGCCGACCGTGACCGCGTCGGAGGTGACGGCCGAGACGCTCACCGCGATGCACCAGCAGCAGCGCGAGCAACGGCAGGCGGCGCAGCGCGCCGCGGCCAGGCGTGCGCAGCGCCACCGCCATCCGCCTCCGACGACGGCGACCGCTCCCACCACGAGCGTCTCGACGACCGGCGCTCAGGCAAGCTTTGCCCGCTTTGCCGCGTCGCAGCCGGGATCGGTCGGGCTCGCCGTGAGCCCGCTCGGTCGCGCCGACGTCGTGACGTTTGGCTCGCTGCAGGTCGGTCACGGCTGGTCGACGATGAAGGTGCCGGTGCTCGTGACCCTCCTCGGCCAGCTCGCCAAGGGTGGCCAGGGGCTCGACGCCGCCGCGCGGGACGACGCGACCCGGGCCCTGCACGCCTCGGACAACAGCGCGGCGGAGGCGCTGTTCTCGCGGCTCGAGCAGTCGGACGGCGGCCTTGGCGGCGCAAGCGCAGCCGTCCAGGACACGTTGCGTCGCGCCGGTGATACCTCCACGACCGTGAACACGGCCCCGAACTCATCCGGCTTCACCACGTGGGGGCAGACGGAATGGTCGGCGACCGGCGAGGTGACGTTCTACCGGGCGCTCGCCGCCGGCTGCCTGCTCTCCCAGGCCGACACCGGCTACGTGGTCGGGCTCATGCAGGGCGTCGAGTCCGACCAGCGGTGGGGCGCCGGGTCGGCCGGCTACCCGGCGACCGTGGCCCTCGCCTTCAAGGGCGGCTGGGGGCCGGAGGACGGCGGCGGCTACCTCGTCCGCCAGTCGGCGATCGTCACCACCGGCCACGGCCGTGGCTGGGTGCTCTCCTACCTCGCCAAGCCGTCCGACGGGTCGTTCGGTACCGGCACGCAGATGCTCAGCGCGCTCGCGACATGGGCGGCGCGAACGTTCCCGGCCGAAACCGCAGCGGCCGGCGGCGCCACGTGCGGATAGCGGGCACGTCGCTGGATCAGCTGCTCGCCGAGGCGTCGTAACGGGCGCGGCTGGGTGCAGATTCCGCGCGCTCACGCTTGGTCCACACGCCCAGGCGCTGCTCGGACATCCAAGCTCGTATCTCGTGATCCGGGCGCTGCTGTGGAGTGCCGGGATCCTGATCGTCACGCTGCCGCTGGCGGTCGCGAAGCACCGCCGCGGGTAACGCATCCACGTCGCTGCCGTCGGCGCTGAACCCAGCGCCGACGGTGGGCGGCGGCGGTCAACGCTGGAGCAGGCGCTCTTGGAGCTCGCGCAGCTCCGGTGCCGGCGTGGCGCCGAGATCGTCGCGGAGCCGCTGGCGGAGCTGCTCGTAGATGCGCAGCGCTTCGGCGCTGTTGCCGCGGGCGGTGAGAATCTCCATGAGCAGGGCATGCCCGCGCTCGCGGTATGGCCCGAGCTTGATCAGCTCGCGCGCGCTGCGCTCGCCGGGCGCGAGCTCCGACCCGCCGACGCCGAGCGCGACGGCGGCGTAGCTCTCAAGCGCTGCGACGTGGATCTCGGTCAGACGTTGGCGGTATTCCGTGGCCCACGGAAGGTCCTCGTTGGGCAGGAAGCCGCGTCGGGCGGCGAACATCGCGATCAGCGATGGCCCCCACCCGCGTGCCCAGTCGCATTGCGTGACCGCGGCCTCGGCGCGGTGGATCGCTTCCTCGGCGGCCTCGAGATCGATCCACGCCTCCTCGGGGAGCTGGAGGCGGATCTCGCCGCGGCCGCAGAGCACGTCGGCGCCGACGACCGAGCGCAGTCGAGATAGCAACGCACTCAGCGCCGTGTCGGCGCCGGCGGGTTGGCGATAGGGCCACAGCGCCTCGATGAGCTGATCGCGCGACGACGCGAGCGCACGGGTCACGGTGAGGTAGGTGAACAGCACGCGTGCCTGACCGCTCGGGAGCTTCGGCGTCAGCTCGCGGCCTTCGAGCTCGACGGCGAGGCGCCCGCAGATTTGAATTCGCGTCGGTCGGTTGTCGCCCAAGGTTTGTGCAAGGAGAATCGCAGAAGCGTGCAAACCAGCGGCCGTATGGTCGCGCTCGATGTAGAGGAGACGGTCATGGCAAAGGTCATCCGGTGTCAGTGCGGATTCCTCGGACGCGGCGAAAGCGTGGACGAGGCAGCGACGGTGATTGAGGCGCACATGCGCGAGGATCACCCCGAGCTGGTCGGCAAGGTCACTCGGCAGGATCTGGTTGCGATGGCCGAAGAAGCCTAGGCCGCGCCGGCACATACCGGCGATGGCGCACAAGGAGCGTCAAAATGGGATCACCATCGCCGGAGCTCGAACTGCACGACGGGCCGCTGGTCACGGGTGACTGGCTGCACGAGCACCTCGACGACGCGCGGGTGCGAGTGCTGGATGTCCGCGGTCGCCACCCGAGCTCATCGCTGCCGCACGCCAAGCGCGCGGAGTACGCCGTCGGGCACATCCCGGGCGCCGCGTTCGTCGACTGGGAGCACGACTTCATCGACACGGCTGACCCCGTGCCGGTGCAGGTCGCCGGCGCCCGGACATTCGCCGAGCGCGCTGCCGAGCTGGGAGTCGGGGACGGCGATCTCGTCGTCACGTATGACGACTACTACGGCATCTTCGCCGCCCGCGTGGCGTGGGCGTTCCGGTACTACGGCGCCGGGTCGAGAGTGCTCGACGGCGGCTGGAGCACTTGGAAGGACGAGGGCCGCGCGGTCAGCAATGGACATGAGACGGCAGCGCGCCGAGCGTTCACCCCGCGCACGAGGTCGCAGCTGCGGCGGACGTTGGCTGAGGTGGAAGCGGCGCGGGCGGCGGGCGCGACGTTCGTGGACGCTCGCCCGCGACACCTGTTCCTCGGCGAGCCGGGCGTCGCAAACACGGGCCACATCCCGGGATCGCGCTGCCTGCCCTACCAGGAGCTTGTCGATGGCGCGACCGGCCTGTGGGCCGCGCCGGCGGCGATCAGACGGCTCGCGCGGGATGCGGGGATCGACCCCGACCGTCCGCCGCGAGAGCTGATCGCGACCTGCGGGAGCGGGATCTCCGCGACCGTCGCGCTGCTCGCTCTGGAATGCATCGGCGTTCACGCCGAGGGCGTGTACGACGGGTCGTTCAACGAGTGGAGTGCGGACCCGTCGCGTCCGGTCGAGTACGGCCGCGCGGCGTGAGCCAGTCAACGAAAGACAGACCACCGAACAAAGACGGAGGAAAGTGACATGACGGGACTGATTCGGATGAGCCTCGACGCTCCGGAAGAGGTGCGGCCGTTCGCGGGCGACAGCGGCCAGCTCGAGCTGGTCAACCTGGAGGCAGGCCCTGTCGGGCGCGCGACGTTCAAACCCGGGTGGCGGTGGTCAGAGCACGTCAAGCCGATCGCCGGCACCGACAGCTGTCAGGCCGGACACGTCTGCTACTTCGTGTCCGGCCGGATGAAGGTCGTGATGGACGACGGCGAGGAGGTCGAGTACGGGCCGGGCGACTTTGCGATTATGCCCCCGGGGCACGACGCGTGGATCGTCGGCGACGTCGACTGCGTCGTCATCGACTGGCAGGGATTCGCCGACTACGCCAAGCCCAAGACCTAGATCGCGATGGTGCGTTCGCGCTAGACTTCTCTATTACTCGTTGAGCAAGACTGCTCAACACGTCAAAGTGCCCGCGTTTCCGCAGTCGTTGCCATTGCAGCGTCATCCGAGTTTCGCTGCACATCATCCCTGGAGGGAAAGCCACATGGCAACAGGAACCGTCAAATGGTTCAGCGACGACAAGGGCTTTGGATTCATCACGCCCGATGACCAGAGCAAGGACGTGTTTGTGCACCACAGCGCGATCCAGGGCAGCGGCTACAAGTCGCTGGCCGAGGGCGCGAAGGTGAGCTACGACCCCGAGCAGGGCCAGAAGGGCCCCTCGGCGGCGAACGTCCAAGCGCTGTAGCAACCACGGGCCAACGGCGACGGAAGCGCGTTGCGCCTCCGTCGCCCGAGGCTGTGTGCCGACTCGCTCCTCTGAGAGCTGAGTCGCGGCCCGCGCGCACACGATCGCCGGCGAAACTCGAAACGTAAGGAACGGCAAGCATGGCGCAGCGCAACAAGAAGACGACCATGGCCAAGCTCAACCGCGAACACAAACTTCGCGAGCGTCGGATTGACAAGCAGGCCCGCAAGGACGCTCGGAAGCAGGCAGCATCAGACGACTCGCCGGTCCTCGACGAGAACGGCATGGCCGTGCCGGCCGGGATTGCCGAGTCGCCCGAACCGAAAGAGGCGTAGGCGCCACGCCGTCCGGACAGGAAGTCATGTCCGCTCTCGCTGGACCCGACGCGCTGTTGAAACCTCGCCTGCGGGGGGTCCTTCATCAATGGACGTTTGCGGTGGCCCTGGCCGCCGGTGTCCTGCTCATCCTCGACGCCGGGTCGCCGCGCTCGCGGATCGCGATTGCGATCTACGCCTTCAGCGTGGCCGCGCTCTTCGGCACGAGCGCCCTCTATCACCGGATCGACTGGCGCACGGTCCGCGCGCGCGTCCGCATGCGGAAACTCGATCACACGATGATCTTCGTGCTGATCGCCGGTAGCTATACACCGTTCGCGTTGCTCGTCTTGCGCGGGACCCTCGGTCTGGTGATCCTGATCACCGCATGGTGCGTGGCGCTGGGTGGCGCGGTGTTCAAGCTGCTGTGGATTGACGCACCCGGTTGGCTCGTGGCTGGGACGTACGTCGCCGCCGGTTGGATCGCCGTGATCGCGATGCCGCAACTCATCGATCGGCTCGGTTTTGTGGCTGTCGGCACCTTGGCGCTCGGCGGCATCCTCTACAGCGCGGGCGCCGTTATCTACGCGCGCCAGCGACCCGACCCGATACCGGCGGTATTCGGGTACCACGAGGTGTTCCATCTGCTCGTGGTCGCCGCCGCGGCACTGCAGTACGCCGTCGTCGCCTTCTGGGTGATCTAGGTCGAGACGGCGAAGAGTCCGCTCAGGCCGATCGCCAGGAGCGCCGTACCGGCAAGGGCCGCCACGCCGCTGAGGGCCAACTGCCCGACGTAGCGCACCCGCGCCTCGGCCGACGCGATCCATAGGTCGACTCGCGGCCCACCCCAGCGGCGGATCGCCAGCAACACGATCAGTGGCGCGACGAACAGCACGTTGTAGGCGACCACCAGGGCAAACTCGACGGGCGCCGCTTGATGTGCCGCGAGGATCGCCGAGATGACTCCGAAGTACATGAATGCGGTGGGTAGCTCGATCGCCATGATCCCCGCGCCGAGCGCGAACGCGGACGCGCGCGTGTACGAGCGGCGCGTCCGCGGTTGATCATCTCCTTTCGCCCGTGAGCGCCACAGGGCAACGGCGACAGCGAGGACAAGCAATCCGCCGACCGCCTCGACAACGTGCTCGAACGGCCCATGGACATGGTGCAGCGCATTGATCAGCACGCGTCCGGGACCGAACAGCAGCACGAGTCCGCCCGCCGTGTAGACGGCGAACACGCCGAGGGTGAAGCTGGCGAGCCGACCCGCCGCCGGGGCAGACGCGAGCCAGAGCCCCGGAATGACTGTCGACGGGTTCAGCGAATCCGCCAGCGCAACCGACACGACGAGCAGCGTCAGGGCAATCATCCGACCGCCGGCGACTCACTAGGACGGGGGGACTCGCAGCAGTACGACGTGCTCTGGGTTGATCCCGATGCGCTCGCCCGTGTCGGCGTCATCGAACCACGCGAACTCCATGATCGAGCCTCTGGCAGCGTTGAGAATCGCGCGCTCGGCATCCTCGGCCGTACCCTCGATTCGGTATCGATCACCTCCGACGACCGTGATCTCAGTCGTGACCTGGGGCCGGGACGACTCCATGGTCAGCCGGCCGACCAAGCACGGACGGCGTCAGATGAGTGCGTCGAGCGATGAGAAGGTTGTGACATCCGGTCTCCGTTCGGCGCCAATGCACGACTGGCCCCCGCGGAGTCGATCATGAGCCTCGGGTCCCACGCCTCGGCGCGGTTGCGCGTCGGTGTGCAACGAGCTCAAGGCTGAGCGAATGACCGCGGGGTCAGCGCCGGATCGAGACTACTCCCTCGCACCGGCCCCCGCAAGAACCGCTGGGGGTGCGTGCTACGGTGAAAGGTGACGGGTGACGTCAGTCGCTCGCGGGTTCAGCACGCCGACGCAGCGAACCTCGCCTGAACGAACGTGATCGCGCCGGTGAAGGGAGACGGAGGATGCCCGACCGACCGAGCCGGCCAACCGGACCGAAGACGACACGGGAACGTGCCGAGGAGAAACGCCGGGAGAAGCTGGACTTCGTCGCGGAGCAGGTCGAGAATGGCCAGCTCGTCATCCGGCAGATGACCGAGGCGGAACGCGAGCAGTATCCGCCGCGGCCGCCTCGAGACAAACGTCCGGGGAAGCGGTGAGCCCGATGCGTGAGCGAGAGGGGCTGATCACGCGAATTCGTCAGATCCGCCGCACGGCCGACGTGTCGGCGACGGCGCCGCGGAAGGATGACACGACCGCGCTTCAGGCTCTGCAAGCGCGACTCGAGCATGTCGAGCACCTCGTCGAGGCGCTCCAGGACTCCGTCCATCGGGAATCGGCGCGACAGGACCGGCGGATCGCCGAGCTCGAAGCTCGCACCCAGCCCGCCGCGCTCAGCGTCGCGCTGAGCAAGGACGCCCGCGACCGCGGGCTGTGACTCCGATGACAGCGTTCTTTATCCCGGGCATCCCCGGCGACGACAACGGTCATGCGACGGAGCACGCATATCTCGACATCCGCGCGCGCGTGGAGCTCGACATGGGCCGGCGTCCCACCGTGCGCCGGATCGAGAAGCTGTGGACGCGCCGGGGCAGCATCGACTGCATGACTGCGGTGGGCAGCCCGGATCCGCTGCGAGGCGGGACCGTCATGGCAATCTTCGACATGGGCGCCCGCCAGCCGTTTGTCGTGTGGCGCACTCAAGACAGCGCGTCCGTGAGCGGCTGCTGCGAGGTGCTTGGCTGGAGCGCGTACTCCGTTCTGGAGTTCGACGGGTGAGCTCCGCGAAAGACATCGAGCTACTCGAGGCCGAGGCGCGCTACTGCCGCGACCGGGTCGCGCTTCTGCGGGCCAAGCTCTACCGGTGGGGTGAGGGGTCAACGCCGCGCCTCCGAGAGCTCGAGCGGCGCTTGGCCGGTGCTGAGCGACGACTGCGCGATCGGCGTTCACGACAGTCGCGCTGATCCCCTCGCTGCAGTGCCAGCGGGCGTTATGGCGAGCTCGGCGTCGGTTGACGCCGCGTGCACCGCCAGATCTTCGGGCGGTCGGGCGACGCGCTCGCCGCCGAGGCGGCGCTCGCACGCAAGACAGCCGTCGAGCGTCGCGAGACTTCGAGCCGACTTCGGGCGGACGCGGCTGCGCTCCGCGCCCCTCAGTCACCCTGGCGTTGACGGCACTGCGTGAGCAAGGGCTCGTCGACCGCACGTCCGACGGTACGTACGTTCTCTCGGGCGATCGACTCCCGTGGTGGCACCCGCCGCTCGAGCGGCTCGTCGCCGCGAGCGGCAGGCGAGCCAGTCGAGACGGGCGCTGAAGCTGCTACGTTGACTGGAGTGGTCGACGCCGTCGGCCGCGAGGCAGCTCGCTTGGGTCCCGCAGATCAGCGGTTCGGGTCAGCAATAGCCTCCCGAATCGTTCGCGGCCCCAACGCCGCCAAGGAGTTCTACATGTCTACGCAGTCCTTTGCCGATCTCGGCGTTTCAAACGCCGTGCTCGGATCGCTCTCTGAGCAGGGTTTTACTCACCCGTTCGCGATTCAGCGCGACGTCATCGGCGATGTTCTCGCTGGTCGCGACGTGCTCGCGAAATCCCCCACCGGCTCGGGCAAGACGCTCGCCTTCGGTATCCCGCTCGTCGACCGGATCGAGGCTCACGATCCGCGACCGGCCGCCCTGGTTCTCGCCCCGACGCGTGAGCTTGCCACCCAGATCGTGGACGAGATTCACGCGATCGCGCATGCCCGCGCGCTCCGGGTCACAGCCGTCTATGGCGGCGTCGGCCTCGTCAAGCAGGCGCGGGAGGCAGCCCGCTCCCAGGTGCTGGTCGCGACGCCCGGACGCCTTGAGGATCTTCTGGCGCGCGGCGCCTTCACGCTGAAGAACGTCCGCATGCTCGTCCTCGACGAGGCTGACCGGATGCTCGACATGGGCTTTCGACCCGCGGTCGACCGAATCGTCGCGCTCTGTCCGACGACCCGTCAGACGCTGTTCTTCTCGGCGACGCTCGACGGCGAGGCCGGCCGGGTTGCCCAGGAATACACGCGGGAGCCGGCCATCCACGAACGCGGCCCGACGGCCAGGCGCGCGGCAATCGATATCGAGCACCGCTTTCTCCCGGTCGCCCATGAGGAGCGGCTCGACGCGCTGGTCACCGAGCTGCGGCGCGACCGCGAGCTGACACTGGTGTTCGTGCGGACCAAGCACGGCGCCGATCGCCTCGTCAAACGGCTTCGCGCTCACGGAGTGGAGGCAGTGGCGATGCACGGCAACAAGTCGCAGCGCCAGCGCGAGCAGGCGCTCGCGCGGTTCGAGTCCGGCGACGTTGACACGCTCGTCGCGACCGACGTCGCCGCCCGCGGGATCGACGTCAGCGGAATTTCGCACGTCATCAATTTCGATCCTCCTGCCGATGGCGACACGTATGTTCACCGGATCGGCCGGACCGGCCGCGCCGGAGCGAAGGGCATCGGCATCACGCTGGTCGGACCGGGCGAGCATCACGATGTCAGCCGGTTCGCCACCCGGCTCGGTCTCGAGCACGGACTGCCCACTGCCGCGACCGAGCGCCGGACCAGCCCCTCTCACGCGGGCCGCGCGGGCCGCGCGGGCAACCGGTCACGTCGGTCAGGCACGCACCGCCGGGCCGGCGCCCAGCGCTGAGGTTCCGATCGGCGCGAGCGCAGCTCGCGCCGACGGCCCTTCACCCGTCGGTCGTTCCTCGAGGTCTCGCCCGCGGCGGCGAGTAGGCTGCGCTGATCCCAAGCGGCACGACCAGGACGATCGTCTTCTTTCCCGAGGGAGCCTTTGGTCCCACGAACAATTGCGTCGGGATCGGGGCGGTGCTGCAAGCACGGGGTCACCGAGTCGTGTTCGTGGTGGAGGAGTCGTTCGCCGGGACGCTCGAGGCGAAGGGCTTCGAGGAGCGGCTCATGCGCCTCGGCCCCCCGCCGGACGTGCCGGAGGAACCCGGGCAATTCTGGAAGGACTTCATTCGCGATACGGCGCCGGTCTTCCGCCAGAGCACTGTCGAGCAGCTCGGCACGTTCATCGCTCCGACGTGGCAGGCGCTCGTCGACGGCGCCCGGTATGTTGACGGCCGCCTCGAGGAGATCTTCGGCGAGCTCGAGCCCGATGTCATCGTCGAGGACAACGTCTGCGCGTTTCCGGCGATCGCCGCCAGTGGGCGACCGTGGGTCAGGATCGTTTCCTGCAACCCGCTGGAGGTCAAGGACCCGTCGCTTCCGCCGCCGTTCTCCGGGCTGCCGTCGGAGGACTCAACCGGGTGGGCGGCATTCCGCGCCGAGTACTCGGAACAGGTCAAGGACATCCAGGAGAGCTTCTCCGCGTTTTGCGCCGAGCGGGGTGCGCCGCCGCTGCCAGCGGGGGAGATGATCCACGAATCGCCGTGGCTGAACCTCACGATCTACCCGCGCGAGCTCGAGTACCGGCGCAGCGCGCCGCTGCCCCCGACGTGGCACAACCTCGAGACGAGCGTCCGCGCGACCGATGAGCCGTGGACTCCGCCCGAGCACGACGGTCCGCTGATCTACGTCAGCCTCGGCTCGCTCGGGTCGGCCGATGTGCCGCTGATGAAGCGTCTCGTCCAGGCGCTGGCGCGGACGCCGTACCACTACATCGTCAGCAAGGGGCCGCAGCACGCGGAGTACGAACTCGCCGAGAACATGACCGGCGCCGAGTTCCTCCCCCAGATCTCGGTCCTGCCGCACGTCGACGCCGTCGTCACCCATGGCGGCAACAACACGACCACCGAGTGCCTGTGGTACGGCAAACCGATGCTCGTCCTCCCGATCTTCTGGGATCAGCACGACAACGCGCAGCGCGTGGCCGAGACCGGCTGTGGCGTGCGGCTGTCGACGTACACGTTCTCCGACGACCAACTCGACCGGGCGCTGTCGACACTCCTCTCCGACTCCGGCACGCGGGCCCGAGTGGCGACGGCCGGCGAGCGGTTGCGTCGCCGCTCCGGCACGGCGCACGCCGCCGACCTGCTCGAGGCGCTCGCGATCGGAGGCAAACCGCTCGTCCCGTCCGGCGCGGGTCGGTGAATGTCCGCCGTCGTTGAGCCGTACCGGATCGAGATCGCGGATGCCGACCTCGACGACCTGCGCGATCGGCTCGCGCGCACGCGGTGGCCGGAGCGCGAGACGGTGAATGACTGGTCGCAGGGAGTACCGCTCGCCTATGCGCAGGAGCTGTGCGAGTACTGGCGGACCGACTACGACTGGCGCCGCGCCGAGGCCCAGCTCGGCGCCGTGCCCCAGTTCCGCACCGAGCTTGACGGGCTCGGCGTCCACTTCCTGCACGCGCGCTCGCCGCACCCCGATGCGCTGCCGCTCCTCCTCACGCACGGGTGGCCAGGCAGCGTCGCCGAGTTCATTAAGGTCATCGGCCCCCTGGTTGACCCTCCCGCGCACGGCGGCGACGCGGCGGACGCGTTCGACATCGTGTGCCCGTCACTGCCCGGCTACGGCTTCAGCGACAAGCCGGCCCAGTCTGGATGGGGGACGGCGGCGATCGCCGGCGCCTGGGCCCAGCTGATGGGCCGCCTCGGTTATGCGCGCTACGGCGCTCACGGAGGCGACTGGGGCTCGGTGGTCAGCACGCAGCTCGCGGTCGCCGATCCGCAGCACCTCGCCGGTATCCACCTCACGATGCCGGTCGTGCCCGCCTCCGCGTTCAGCGAACTCGGGGAGCTGACCGCCGACGAACAGGCGGCGCTCAGCGACTTCGCCAATCACCGCCGCTGGGGTACGGGCTACTCCAAGCAGCAGTCGACCCGGCCGCAGACGCTCGGCTACGCCCTGCTGGATTCACCCGCCGGGCAGTGCGCCTGGATCGTCGAGAAGTTCTGGGCGTGGACCGACTGCGACGGCCATCCGGAGAACGTGCTGACGCGTGACGAGCTGCTCGACAACGTGATGCTCTACTGGCTGTCCGCCACCGGTGCCTCGTCGGCGCGGCTCTATTGGGAGAGCTTGCGGGATCGCAGCCTCCCGCCGGTTTCCGTCCCGACCGGATGCACGATCTTCCCCAAGGAGATCTTCCGGCTGTCCCGGCGGCTCGTTGAGCAGCGGTTCAGCGATCTGCGCTTCTACAACGCTCCCGAGCGCGGCGGGCACTTCGCCGCCCTTGAGCAACCCGGTGTGCTCGTGGACGACCTGCGGACTTTCTTCCGACTCGTTCGCTGACCTCTCGGCGGGTCGCCGACCTCTCGCCGCGCTTGATGCCGTGCGCGACGGAGGCGCGTTCGTCGCGGTCGCGGCCGATCGTGCTCCAACCGTGACACTCTGTGCGCCATGAAGGACCTGCACGGGACAGCCAGCGCCGTTGTGGCGGCGCCGCTCGATCGGTGTCGGGAGCTGTTGGAGGCGGTTGATCGCTACCCAACGTGGTACCCCGAGGCCGTTCGCGACGTCGAGGTGCTCGAGTGTGACCCAACCGGTCGGCCCACCAAGGTACGGGCGAAGCTCCACCTCGCTCGGGGGCCGCTGGTCAAGGACTTCGACCTTGTCCTGGCGGTCGTATCCGAGCCACCGGGCACGATCCGCCTCACGCGCATCGCGGACGCCGGCTCCTCGAAATTCGCCGTGACGTGGCGGCTCCGGGAGGAGCGGGGGACGCGCGTCGACCTCGACCTCGCCGCAAGCATCTCCGTGCCACGCTTCATCCCGGTCGGCGGCATCGGGGACGCGATTGCCGGCGGCTTCATCGACGCCGCGACGCGGGCTCTCGAGTCGCCGTCCGGACCCGCGTCAGCAAGAGCGACGGGGTGAGACGCCGCGCAGGTGACTCGCCGCCGAGAGTCGCGCTACAACTCACGCAGAACTCGCCATCGCGGAACGGCCTCACGGACTTCCGCGGACGTTTCCCAGAGGAGGGGCCCTTCCATGTCATGTCGCTCAATTCTCGCCGCCGGCGCTTCACGGCGGGCCGTCCTCTTGGGGTTGGGACTCGCCGCCGCTGCGATTCTCTGCATCGGGCTCGCCGGCCAGAGTCGTGCTGCGACCGTGAAGTGCCCAGGGACGTTCCAGGTCCTGCACAACGACCGCATCGGCAAGCTCTCCCTGCCCGGCGGGCCCTACAACATCACTGCCAGCGGGCTGAGCTGCGGGACGGCATCGCAGCTCTTCACCCAGTTCCTCAACGACTGGGACGGCCGGCTCCCGGGCGGGTGGAAAACCATCATCCGCGGCGTCGGGAACGGGGGCTTCACGAACTCCCGCGGGCAATCGTTCAACGTCCAGCGCGCCGGCGGTGGCGGCGGCGGCGGTGGCGGACTGGTCTGTAGCCAGCGTCTCGTCCTCACCGAAAACGATCGGATCGGACCCCTCGTGATCAAGAAGGGGCGGTACATCCTCGATCGTCTCGGGCCGCTTTCCCCGACCTGCTCGCAGGCCATGTCCCTGCTCCAAGGGTTCCTCTTGGACTTCGACGGTGTCCTGCCGGGCGGCTGGGTGCTGCTTCCGGACGACGCCTCGTTCGTTCGGGGATCGGTCAGTTACGGATTCCGCCTCGAGCCCGATCCCTCGGGCGGCGGCGGCAACCGCTTCCCCACCAAGACCACACGCTGCCCCGCGACCTTCCGGGTGCTGCACAACGACCGCATCGGTGCCCTTTCATTCCCGGCCGGTCCGTACTGGGTCAGCATCTTCAAGGACTCGAACATCACCTGCCCCCAGTCGACCCAGTTGTTTGCCGCCTTCCTGCAGCGTCCGGACGGCAGCCTGCCGAGACCGTGGGTCATCAGCGTGGCCACCGGCAGCTTCCGGCGAGGGAAGTCGAGCCAATACGGGTTCGTGGCCAAGCCCGCCTTCAACGACAGCGCCAGGGCGGGCTAGCTGCCAGCGCACGTGGAAGTCCGGCCCAACGCCCGGACTTCCACGTGAACGCCCGCGCCGGACAGCCCACGTCGGTCAGCCCACGCCGGTCAGCGAATCACCTTGCGGAAGTCTGGCCCGACGTAGCGGTTCGCGTACGCGGTCTCGTATTGGTCCATCGCGCTCCAGCCGCCGGGGCAGCCGAACTGGGTGCACCGCCGCTGATAGCGGCGCTGGTACACGACCTGGGTGGAGAACAGTGAGCGCCACTCGGCGATCCCGAGATGGTGGCGCGGAACCTTGTACGAGGCTCCACCGGTCGTCGTCGTCGACCGCGTGACGCGCCAGCCGAGCGACCGGACAGTCAACGTCGCTCATCCCGGCTGCCGCGTGAGGCAAACGGCGACACCGGGTGTCGCCGTCGTGGCGTCCTCGTGAGGCTGTACGCGCGCCGGCGTGACTCGCGGTTAACATCGCGCCGTGCCGCAGAACCTGCATGTCGTCGAGCACCCGGTTCTCGCCGATCGAATCACCGTGCTGCGCGACCGCGAGACGCCGCACGCCACCTTCCGCCAGGTCCTGTCCGAGGCGGCGGCGATCGTGGCCGTCGAAGTCGCGAGGCAGCTGCCGGTGAGGCAGGTCGAGATTCGCACGCCACTCGAGGCCACGGCGGGCGTGCGCCTGCGAGACGAGGTGACGGTCGTTCCCGTCCTGCGCGCCGGGCTGGGGATGGTCGAGGGCTTCCTCCGTTTGCTTCCCGAAGCGCGCGTCGGTCACGTGGGCATCTATCGCGACGAAGCTGCGAAGGTGCCGGTCGACTACTACGAGCGGCTGCCGCCTGGCCTGCCTTCGGCCCGGGTGTACGTGCTCGATCCGATGCTCGCCACCGGCGGGAGCGCGGTGCGCGCACTGCACCACCTGAAACGCGCGGGGGCCAAAAGGCTCGAGCTGGTCTGCCTCGTCGCGGCTCCCACGGGGATCGAGGCCGTCAGCTTGGAGCACCCGGACGTGCCGATCTGGACCGCGGCGGTCGACCGCGAGCTCGACGAGAACGCCTATATCCGTCCAGGGTTGGGCGACGCCGGTGACCGAGTGTTCGGCACGGCCTGATCGCGTTTCGGCCACTTGTCCTGCGCGCTGTGGCGGTAGGAGGCAAGACGGTCCACGAGCGCAGGCGCCGAGCGATCGACCACAAGCTCGTCGAGGTGCTCAGCGCGGACAAATCCCTCGGTGACGGCGTGCTCCAGGAAGGCGAGCAGAGGTCGCCAATAGCCGGCGATGTCGAACAGGCCGAGCGGCTTGTGATGCAGGCCGAGTTGGCTCCAAGTGAACAGCTCGAACAGCTCATCGAGCGTTCCGGTCCCACCCGGAAGTGCGATCACACCATCCGATAGTTCGGCCATCAGCGCCTTGCGCTCGTGCATCGTGCCCACGACGTGCAGCTTTGTCAGCCCGGTGTGTGCGATCTCGTGCTCGACGAGTCGGTCTGTGATCACGCCGATCACCGTGCCCCCGGCGTCCAGTGCCGCGTCGGCCAGCACTCCCATCAGGCCCACGCTCGCTCCACCGTAGACGAGCTCCAAGCCGCGCCCGGCGAGCAGGCGGCCCAGCTCGCCGGTCGCCTCGGAGTAATCCGGCAGCCGACCTGCGCTCGATCCGCAGAAGACGAGAACACGCTTCACGCTCCGGAGCGTAGTCGCCGCCGGAGCCGTGTGGAGGAGTGGCCCACACGTATCGGCTCGCGGACTTTCACGGATGCGCTCGGGTCGGGTTCCAGGCACCGTAATCGCGATGAGCTCGGCATCCAGCGTCAGCCCTCGCGGCGCGTCGCGGGCTCTCGTCCGCGATGTGCTGCTTCGGGATGGGTCGACGCTCCGCCTGCAGACGCCGTCACCGGCGGACTACGACGAGATCAAGTCGTTCTATGACGGGCTCTCCTGGGAGAGTCAGTTCCTGCGCTTTCGGGGCTATCCGCGCTCGGACTTGGTGGCGCGACTGGAGGCGGACGCGAGCGGCGTTGAGCGATTTGCGCTGATCGGCCGACAGTCCGGGCGGGTCGTCGTCGCCGCTGCCTACATCGAGCTGCGCGAGAAGGGCGTGGCGGAGGTGTCGTTCGCGGTCGCGGATGAGTTCCAGCGGCGCGGGATCGGAACCCGCATGCTTGAGCAGCTCGCGTCGGTTGGGGCGGAGCGTGGGATTCGTCGCTTCGACGCGGAGGTGATGGCCGAGAACCGGGCGATGGTGCGTCTCTTCGAGAACGCAGGCTTCGCGGTCGGCCGTGTGGGGTCAGGTGGCGAGCTGACGGTGTCGCTCGACATCACGCCGGGCCCGGCCGTCCAGGAGCGGATCGGCGAGCGCGATCATGTCGGCGCGGTCGCCGCGCTTCGTTCGGTGCTTGCGCCGTCCTCGATTGCGGTCGTCCGCGCGGCGGGACCGTCGGGGAACCTGCTGGGGCAGGTGATGACCAACATCTGCGCCGGAGGCTTTCGCGGCCAGGTCCTACCCGTCGATCCCGATGGGGGTGTGATCTGTGGCATTCCCGCCGTGCACAGCCTCGGCGAGCTCGAGGCCGCGCCCGACCTGGTGATCGTCGCCGCCGCGGGGGAGGAGCTGCTCGAGCACGCCGTGGCGGCGGGCGCCGTTGGAGCACGGGCGCTGCTCGTGCTGTCCACCGACGGCGATGAGTCGCAGGCGACGTCATCAGAGCAGGAACAGCGGCTGGTCGACGTCCTCCGGGACGCCGGCATGCGGATGGTGGGTTCGGGCTCGCTCGGCGTGCTCAACACGGCATCCGATGTCAGCCTCAACGCCACTTTCAGCGGAGCTCGCCTCCGACAGGGCGGCTTGGCGATCGGCTCGCACACGGTCGCGTCGGGGCTTGGGTTGCTCGGTTACGCGGCCGCGCGCGGGCTCGGCGTCTCGGCGTTCGCGTCGCTCGGCAGCCGTGCCGACGTCTCGACCAGCGACCTGTTGGAGTGGTTCGCCGAGGACGAACGGACGCGAGCGCTGATGCTGTACGTCGAGAGCTTCGGCGATCCCCGCCGCTTCCTGCGCGTCGCCCAGCGCGTCTCGCGTGAGAAGCCGATCCTCGTGCTGAAGGGAAACCACCGAACGAAACGTGCCGGTGGCGAACCGGCGTCTCAGACGGCAGCCGCTCTCGGCGGCGACGAGATCTTCGAAGCCGTCTTGCGCCACGCCGGCGTGCTCCGCTTCCGAAGCGGCGAGGAGCTCTGTCAGGCAGCCGAGCTGTTCGAGGGCCAGCCGCTGCCGCGTGGACCGCACATCGGGATCGTCAGCAACTCGCGGTCGCTCGCGAACCTCGCTGCCGAGAGCTGCACGACGCGAGGGCTGCAAGTGGGACATACCGCCTGCGTTGTGAACCCCCTGATCATGAGCTTCGACGCCGGAGCGCGCGAGTACGAAGAGGCCATCCGCCGGCTGCTCGCCGATCCAGCGATCGACGCGGTGATGCCGTGCTACGTCGATCAGCACGGTGGCGGCGCCGCGTCGATCCTGGAATCGATCTCGGATGCCTGCGCCGGAGGGTCGAAGACGGCAGTCGCCTGCGTCGTCGGCTCGGACGGCCGGTTACCCGCCCCGCCACCGCTTGGCATCCCTAACTTCCTGTTCCCCGAGGCGTGCGCCGCGGTGCTGGCGCGCGCGGCCGAACGTCGCGCGTGGCTCTCCCGCCCGTTGGGCGAGCCGCCCGCCTACAGCGACATCGACGCGGAGGCGGCCCGCACGATCATCGACTCCGTCCTCGAGCAACGCCCCGCCGGCGGCTGGCTCGATGTCGAGCAGCTCGAGGAGCTGTTGGCCACGCATGGCGTTCCGCTGGCGACGGTGCAGCGCGCGAGCGATCTCCGTCAGGCGCTCGATGCGGCCCATGCGATCGCCGGCCCCGTCGCCCTGAAGGCGAACCTACCGGCACCCGCCCGAGCCAGCGAGATTCATGCCGTCCTGCTGGGCCTACGCGGCGACGATGCGATCACCTCGGGCTGGGAGGAGCTTCAACGCTGCGTGCGGGCAGCGGGACAGCGATGGCATGGCGCGATCGTCCAGCCACTCGCGCCGCCAGGCGCCGACGTGCTCGTGGGCGCGGTGCGCGATCCTGACCTGGGAACGGTGATCGCCGTCGGGCTCGGCGGGCGCGAGGCCGGATACGGGAAGGCGACGGCGTTCCGCCTGCCGCCGGTCACCGACGTCGAAGCCGACGAGCTGATCGATGCGTGCGAGCCTGTCGCGGCGGAGCTCGCGAACTTCCCCGGCGGACGGCCGCTCGATCGCGCGGCGCTCCGGGAGCTGATCCTTCGCTTCGCGCTGCTCGTCGAGATTGTGCCCGAGCTCGCCGAGGCCGACCTCAATACGATTCGGTGCGCGACCCACGGCTGCAGTGTGCTCGACGTGCGAATGCGGATTGAGCCCGTGCGCCCAATCGAGAAGATCAAGACCTGGTGAGCCACAACCTCAGTCCAACACGCCCAACGTTCTCCGAGCTGTTCGATGCTCGCGTCGCCACCGGCGCTCATCTCTGCGTGGGGCTCGACACGTCGCCGGCATCGCTCCCGGACAGCATCGACCGCACGCTCTCCGCACAGGAACGCGTGGTGCGCTTCAACGAATGCATCGTCGATGCGACGCACGACATCGCTGCCGCCTTCAAGCCCAACGCGGCCTTCTACGAGGCGATGGGCGCGGCCGGCTGGGAGGCGCTGCGGCGGACCGTCGATTACATCCGCCGGGTCGCCCCCGACGTCCCCGTGCTCCTGGACGCGAAGCGCGCCGACATCGGCTCGACCAACGCGGGCTACGTGCGTGCCGTGTTCGACGAGGTCGGCGCCGACGCGGTCACGGTCCACCCGTACCTCGGTGAGCAGGCGCTGCGGCCGTTCCTCGATCGGCCCGGCGCCGGCATCTTCGTGCTGGCACGGACCTCGAACCCGGGAGCGGGCGAATTTCAGGACCTGCTCATCGATGGACTGCCGTTGTACCGGCAGGTGGCCAGGAGGGTCGCTGGCGAATGGACTGCGCAGGCGCGGCTCGGGCTCGTCGTCGGCGCCACCTACCCCCGCGAGATGGAGGAGATTCGCGCCGACGTCCCGCCCGACGTGCCAATCCTCATTCCCGGCGTCGGAGCTCAGGGCGGCGACCTCGACGCATCTGTTCGTGCCAACGTCGAGGCAGGCAGCCGTGCGTTCATCATCAGCGTCTCCCGCGGGATCGCCGGTGCTGCGCACGGCGACGATCTGACCGCCGGCATGCGCGCGGCCGCACAGGAGTTCGACGCTCAGATCCGACGCGCCGCAGCCTGAATCGCGAGCGGTACGGCATGCCCGCCGCCCTCAGACGCCCGTCGCCTAGACGCCCGTCGGCGCCCCCTCTCTTGAATGAACGTTCAATTTAGTGTCGAGATCCTTGCTTGAGGATCGGCACGAATTGCCGCGCGGCAGCGTTCACGTGGACGCGTGGGAGAACGTGCTGCTGAGAGCGGCCTTGGATCCCCGGTTGGAGCGTCGGCGGGATTCTGAAGTGGGCCGGGGGCGGGCGGACCTGACGATGCCCGGTGCGGGTCCCGTTCGGTGCAAGGCCGGCCCGGCGCGCGGTCGATCCTGAGCACGGAATGCCGTACCGGCATCCCGGCTCGGGACAACGTCCGAATGGAGAGGTTCGGCGGGCGGCTTGCGATGGAGTCCCGATCGGATCGGTGCATCGGTGCAACCTGCCCGGCGCGGGCCTCCCAGTGGGAGCTTGTGCCGATCCGTCGCCTGGATGAACGTTCGCGCGGCCGATTTGGCCGCAGCGATCGTCCGAGAATCCCCGGCTCACGACTCTCAGGGGCAGGCGGGGATTTCCGGACCATCTGGTGGTCCGGGAATCCCTGTGTCCCCCAGCGGGCGCCGAGAAGGGAGATTCGGACGATTTCGTCCTCCGGCGGACCACGGACGGCGGACCACCGACGGCGCATGGCGGCCGGCGGATGGCGGACAGCGGACGGCGGACGCGTTAGCGGCCGAGCTTGCCGGGGCGGCGACGAACCGCTCGTTCTCGCGGTCGGTGCCAACCGTGACCGCGCGGGCCGGACCGACCGAGGCCAACCCAACGGACCAGACCACTGGCTCTAGCCGGCGATGAGATCCTCGAGCTCGCGAGCCCAGCTCAGCAGCCGCGCGTCCTCGCCGGGCCGCGCGACGAGTTGCACGCCGCACCCGCTGAT
>CAWEYQ010000058.1:0-18679 GCA_963813265.1 uncultured Solirubrobacterales bacterium
GCGCCGACGAGCAACGCGGAGAACGGGGCGAGCAGCGAGACGTAATACGGGTGGAAGATTCCGCTCGCAAAGCTGAACACAACTGCAGTCGTGAGGAATGCGCCGCCGACCGCAATCAGCCAGGCGGTGCGCGGGTCGCGGCGGCGCAGGCGGGTGAGAACGAGCAGCGCGATACCCGCAGCGAGCGCAAAGCCGAGCAGCCAGCCGGCCTGGTCGCCGAGGCCGGTCTGAAGCAGCCGGAACGGCCCGGTGGCGCCGCCGAACATCGTCCCGCCGCCGGGTCCTCCGCCGGGTCCTGCACCACCGCCGGGTCCGCCGGTCTGTCCGGCGACGCGGCCGAGCCCGTTGTAGCCGAAGATCAGCGACCAGATGCTGTTGTCCGAGCTGCCCGAGATCCACGGGCGGTCGGCCGCCGGTGTCAGCGTGACAAGCAGCGGCCACGCGAGTCCGGCAACCGCGAGCCCGACGCCGCCGGCGAGCAGCTGGCGTACGGCGCGGAGCTTCCCGCCGGGTGCATCCCAGCGGGCCCACATCCAGGCGAGGGCGATGCCGGGAACGACCATCAGCGCGACACCCATTTTCGTTTCGAAGCCGAGGCCGACGGCAATGCCACTCAGCACGAGCCACTTCGTCCGCCCGGTCTCGAACGCGCGGACGGCGAACCACAGCGCGGCGACGCAGCAGAGGACGAGCAGCTCATCGGGGTTGTTGTGACGGCTGACCGCGACCGCGGTCGGCGTGACGGCGAGCGTGAGCCCGCCGACGAAGCCGGCGACGCGGCCGAACCGCCGCCGGACGAGGTCGTAGACGAGTACCACCGCCGCCACGCCCATCAGCGCCTGCGGGCACCAGCATGCTGAGCGGGTGGTAGCCAAAGATCCGCGCCGAGAGCGCCTGCACCCAGAGGCTGAGCGGCGGCTTGTCCACGGTCATCAGGCCGCTCGGGTCCATCGAGGCGAACAGAAAGTTGTGCCAGCTCGAGCTCATCGAGCGCACGGCGGCGCTGTAGTACGTGTTCGCCCAGCCGTTGATGCCGAGGCCCCACAGGTTGAGCACGGCGGCGACGACCATCAGACCAATGAGCTCGGGCCGGGCGGTGGCGCGCGAGCGGATCCGCGTCAGCCGGGCAGCCCCCGACCGCGCGGTCGGCGCGGAGTAGGACAGCGAGTCGGTACTCATGGCGCCAGCATCGGATGCTTGGGTGAGAGCAACCTATGAGTCTGTGACGAGCCCCGATGGACGAGCAGCCGGGCGACGCCGCGCAGATCGGCAAGCGCCGTCGAGGCGGCCTTCACGCGCGAGGCCCGCGTCCTCGAGTCCACGTGCACCTGTCGGACCGAGCCCTCAAGCGCGATCCGCTCGTTGTAGACCGGGATGGCGATCAGCACGTCGCTCATGGCTGACCGGGCACTCGATGGGCTTCGGCGTACGCCCCGGCCGCGAACAGAGCCCCGAGCGCGCCGAGTGCGCAGCTCCCCAGTCCGCGTCGCAGTCTCCGCATGATTGGCCTCCTGATTGGTGAGACAGTTCTCATCTGCACGATGAGAATCCACCTCCGCCGCAAGACGGTGCGAAGACCTAGCTAAGAGCCGCGTAGGAGCGGGCAGAGTCCGGCGAGTCCTACAGTACGAAGCACCGCTCTTAGAAACAGGAGATCCGAGATGGAAACCAACAGCTTCGACGCCAAGAGCACGCTTTCGGTCGGCGACCGCAGCTACGACATTTTCCGCCTCGATGCGCTGCAGTCGAAGTACGACGTCGCCCGTCTGCCGTTCTCGCTGAAGATCCTGCTGGAGAATCTTCTGCGCAACGAGGACGGCGAGTCGATCCGCGCGCAGGACATCGAGGCGCTTGCCACCTGGAACGCGAAGGAGGAGCCGAGTCAGGAGATCGCGTTCACGCCCGCCCGGGTCGTGATGCAGGACTTCACCGGCGTTCCCGCGGTCGTCGATCTCGCCGCCATGCGCGACGCGATGGCCGACATGGGGGGCGACCCGGAGAAGATCAACCCGCTCGTGCCGGCCGAGCTCGTCATCGACCACTCGGTTCAGGTCGACGAGTTCGGCACGCCGCGTGCCTTCCAGCGCAACGCCGAGCTCGAGTTCGAGCGCAACAAGGAGCGCTATGCGTTCCTGCGCTGGGGCCAGGGTGCGTTTCACAACTTCGCGGTCGTCCCGCCGGACACCGGGATCGTCCACCAGGTCAACCTCGAGTACCTCGGCCGCGTGGTGTTCATCGACTCGGGAAACGAATCCCGCCCACCCATCGCGTACCCCGACACGCTCGTTGGGACGGACTCGCACACCACGATGATCAACGGCCTCGGGGTGCTCGGCTGGGGTGTCGGCGGGATCGAGGCGGAGGCCGCGATGCTCGGTCAGCCGATGTCGATGCTGATCCCGCAGGTCCTCGGCTTCAGGCTGAGCGGTGAGCTGCAGGAGGGAGCGACGGCGACCGACCTCGTCCTCACCGTCACCGAGATGCTCCGCGAGAAGGGCGTCGTCGGCAAGTTCGTCGAGTTCTACGGCGCCGGACTGGCGAACCTGCCGCTCGCCGACCGGGCGACGATCGGGAACATGTCGCCGGAGTTCGGCTCGACGTGCGCGATCTTCCCGATCGACCGCGAGACGCTCTCCTATCTCGAGTTCACCGGCCGGCCGGCGGAGCTGATCGAGCTCGTCGAGGCGTACACGAAGGAGCAGGGGCTGTGGCACGACGAGAACTCCGAGGAGCCGACGTTCACGGACACGCTCGAACTCGACCTCGGCGAGGTCGTGCCGAGCATCGCCGGGCCGAAGCGCCCGCAGGACCGCGTCTCGCTGACGGAGTCAAAGGGTGCGTTCCGAATGGCGCTCGAGGGATTCCTGCCCGAGGAGAGCACCGAGGACGAGGCGAATGAGGAGAGCTTCCCGGCGAGCGATCCCGTGTCGACGCATACGCCAAACGGCGTCGGTCATGAGCCGACGGGCGGATCGGGCGGCGCCCAGGTCACCGATCGCGCCGAGACCCGCGCGCCCGTGACGCTGGCGGACGGGACCGAGACCGACCTCGACCACGGTCGTGTCGTGATCGCCGCGATCACGAGCTGCACGAACACGTCGAACCCCTCGGTCATGCTCGGCGCAGGGATCCTGGCGAGGAACGCCGTGCAGCGGGGCCTGACGGTCAAACCGTGGGTGAAAACCTCGCTGGCGCCGGGCTCGAAGGTCGTCACTGAGTATCTCAACCGCGCCGGTGTCACCGAGTACCTCGACGAGCTCGGATTCAATCTCGTCGGCTACGGCTGTACGACCTGCATCGGGAACAGCGGGCCGCTGCCCGAGGCGATCTCCGACGTCGTGAACGCAGAGGACCTCGCGGTCGTCTCCGTGCTGTCGGGCAACCGCAACTTCGAGGGCCGGATCAACCCGGATGTGAAGATGAACTATCTCGCGTCCCCGCCGCTCGTCGTCGCCTACGCGCTCGCCGGGACGATGGACGTCGACCTCTACGACGAGCCGCTCGGCGAGGACTCCCACGGGGAGCCGGTCTATCTGAAGGACATCTGGCCGAGCGCGGCCGAGGTCGCCGAGATGGTCGGCGACGCCGTGCAGTCGGACATGTTCCACAAGAGCTACGGCGAGGTGTTCGACGGCGATGAGCGCTGGAACTCACTCGAGGTGCCGAGTGGCGATCGGTTCGCGTGGGCGGAGGACTCGACGTACGTGCGCCAGCCGCCGTTCTTCATCGACCTCCCGGCGCAGCCCGAGGCGATCACCGACGTCGAGGGCGCGCGGGTGCTGGCGCGGCTCGGCGACAGCGTCACGACCGACCACATCTCCCCCGCCGGGTCGATCAAGCGCGACAGTCCGGCGGGTGCGTATCTGATCGAGCACGGCGTCGGGCCGAAGGAGTTCAACTCGTACGGGTCGCGCCGCGGCAACCACGAGGTGATGATGCGGGGGACGTTCGCGAACATCCGCCTGCGCAATCAGCTCGTGGGTGGGCGGGGTCCGCTTCCCGAGGGCGGGGTCACCGTGTACTTCGGCGATGGCGGCGAGGAGCAGATGCCGATCTACGACGCGGCGATGAAGTACATCGACGCGGGTGTGCCGCTCGTCGTGCTCGCCGGGAAGGAGTACGGCTCTGGATCGAGTCGCGACTGGGCGGCGAAGGGCACGCGGCTGCTCGGCGTGCGCGCCGTGATCGCCGAGAGCTTTGAGCGGATCCACCGCTCGAATCTCGTCGGGATGGGCGTGCTGCCGCTTCAGTTCGCCGACGGCGAATCGGCCGAGTTACTCGGGCTGACCGGCAAGGAGACGTTCTCGATCGCCGGGCTCGCCGATGTCGACGAGATTCCCCGGGAGGTGACCGTCAAGGCCGACGAGAAGGAGTTCACGGCGCGCGTGCGGATCGACACGCCGAAGGAGCAGCAGTACTACCACCACGGCGGGATTTTGCAGTTCGTCCTGCGCGGGCTGCTCAGCAGATGACGGCTCGCTGAGAGCAGATCGAGACCCGCCCGATATTGCCGGACGGGTCGGGTAGGCAGAGAATTCCTCCTCGTCCACACGAGGAGGGTTCTCTTGCCACGCGGATCCGAACGTGCTGACCGCGTGTGTCGATCCGGCCGGTGGCCCGCTTGTGTACAGCGCCTCGGGCACGTGCACGTCGGGTCAAACGACGGTGCAGTGGGACAAGCAGGGCCCGCAGGGCCCGCCCGGTGCACCGGGCGCGGCGGGAGCCTCGGCGACCCAGGCCGTCGCGTTCGGCCCGGCCAAGTACACGAACGGCTTCACGATCTCGAGCACGGTGACCACGCGCGGCAACTACGCGTTCGAGGGGACGATCCAGCGGGAGCAGGCGATCGCCTACGGTCCCCGGAGCACGTTCAAGGTGACGTGTTCACTGCTGTCCGGCCCGCCGAACGGCTCCGCCACTGTGCTCACGACGGCGACGCAGACGTTCGTCTACAACCGGCACACCAAGACCTACCAGCCGAACGGATTCGACGGTCCTGCGGGTCTCGATGTCGCCCAGTTCGTCCGGGCGGATCAGGTTCCGCTGTCTGTCTACTACACGTGTCGGAAGAGCGGCACCGGCGGCCGGGTGTACTACACCCACCCCGCGCTGGCGCTCGTGATCGCCCAGTCCCTGCACCTGCGCGTCGGGCCGGCGCTGCCCGTGCAGCATGTCGTGGGCCCCGGGCCGCTGAGCAAGGTGGGAGGTGGTGGCTGAGTCCGCTCCTGCCGAAATGACGGAGGGCGCCGGCCGCTGTTGGTCGGAGTGGAGCAGCATGGTCGCGACCTCGCGAGGTAGCCTAGGCGTGTGGCGATTCCCGAGTTCTTTGCGCAACTGCTCAGCACGGCCGGGCCCTCCGGGCACGAGGGGGATGCGGCGCGCGTCTGGCGCACGCACTGCGAGACGTTCGCCGACGAGGTCGGCGGGGATGTCGTCGGCTCATCATTCGCTCGGGTCCGCGGAAGCGGTGACGGCCGGTCGGTGGCGGTGGTCGGGCACATCGATGAGATCGGCCTCCACATCTCCCACATCGACGACAACGGCTTTCTCAAGTTCGGTCAGGTCGGTGGTTGGGATCCCGTCGTGCTCGTCGGCCAGCGCGTGTCGATCAGCACGCGCAACGGTCCCGTCGAGGGGGTCATCGCCCGCCAGCCGATCCATCTGCTCAAGGACGAGGCCCGCAAGCAGGTGCCCGAACTCAAGGACCTCCACATCGACATCGGCACGAAGGACGCCGATGAGTCGCGCGAGGTCATCCGGATCGGGGACGTCGCCGTCATCGACGTCCAGCCGATCGAGCTGCGCCACGACCGGGTCGTCTCTCGTTCACTTGACAATCGGGTCGGCTGCTACGTCGCCGCTGAGGCCGCCCGGATCGTCTCCGACCGCGGACGCGCCGCCGGTGATGTGATCGCGCTCGCGGTCGCCCAGGAGGAGACGACGTTCGCCGGCTCACGGACGTCCGCCTACCGGCACCGGCCCGACGTGGCGATCGCCGTCGACGTGACGTTTGCCACCGACCAGCCCGGGGTCGAACTCGGCCAGATCACCAAGCACGAATTCGGTAGCGGGCCGGTGATCGCTCGGGGGACGACGCTGCACCCGCTCGTGTTCGAGTTGCTCCACGAAACCGCCGAGGCGGAGAAGATCCCGTTCACGGTCGAGTCGCTCGGCCGTGGCACTGGGACCGACGCCGACGCGATCCACCTCAGCCGCAGCGGTGTCCCCACCGGTCTCGTGTCGGTGCCGCTGCGCTACATGCACTCCCCAGTTGAGCTCGTCTCGCTCGGCGACGTCGACGCAGCCGCACGGTTGATCGCCGCGTTCGCCATCCGGCTCGCGGCCGATACCTCATTCGAACGCTGAGACGCGCTCGGCGTGCTGTTCCTGTTCGACATCGACGGCACGCTCGTCGCCGGTGCAACCGGCGCCCATCGCGATGCCCTGCACGAGGCGCTGCGGAACGTCCATGGGGTTGATGCCACCAAGGTGACGCGGCCGATCGCGCCCGCGGGGCGCACGGACGGGGAGATCGCCCGCGCGCTGTTGATCGCGGCCGGCGTATCCGCCGAGCGGATCGACGACCGGGCGGATCAGGTGCAGGATGAGTGCTGCCGGGCCTACACCCGGTTGTGCACGGGGGACCTCTCACACACGGTCCTCCCCGGAATTTTCGAGCTCCTCGAGTGGCTCGGGTCGCTTGACGGGGTGACGCTCGGCCTCGTGACCGGCAACTACGAGTGCGTCGCTCGGCGCAAGCTCACGTGCGCCGGCCTCGGCTCCGTCTTCCCGTCAGGGATCGGGGGGTTCGGCTCTGACCACGAGGACCGCGCGGCACTTCCCGCGATCGCCCGGCGTCGGGCCGGGGAGCGCGGACGCCCGTATCCGCGGGCGGACACGATCGTGGTCGGAGATACGCCGCGGGACGTCGCGTGTGCCCGCGCCGACGGAGTTCGGTGCTTCGCGGTCGCGACTGGCCCGTTCGCGACGAGCGAACTTCAGGGCGCGGACGCAGTCGCCGATAACGCCGTGGAGTTGCGCGCGATGATCGAGGCGGCGCTGGACGCCGCCTAGACGCCCGACGCTGCCTAGACGCCCGAACCCGCTCCGAGCCGGACGCGCGCGGTCGACTCCTGACCCACGGGCACCAGGCGCCCCGCCTTGCCGAGACCCCGCGGCGGCGTGTTGCCGTACACCGCCTCGTACTGCCCAGCCTTGACGAGGAACGTCTCGTGCCAGATCCCGGTCCGGCTACTACGCCCGACCCGCCGCCAGTAGTTGCGCCACACCTCGAGGTGCGGATCATCCTTGTCCTTGGCGAACGCCTCGAGGTGCTCAAACGAGCGCCAGTACTGAACGATCGCCGGGATCCCCATCTGGTACGCGAGCAGTCCCTTCTCCGGATGCGCGGTCAGGTAGTCGAGCATGTGCTTCATGCCCTTGCGGCCGCCCAGGTCGGCAAAGCTTCGCAATAGGTGCAGCTTGCTGTTGAAGGTGGGGCCGATGAGAAACACGACGAAGTCCCCTTCGATCTCCGCCGTCATTCGGCGTCCGGCTATCTCAGTCACACGCATCACCTCGGATGATCGATCGGTGGGGAGCGATCCTAGTCGGCGGACACGTTGCGCGCCTGCCCTCCGGCGCTCCACCTGGGTGGCGCGTGGGGCGTTCTGTACCACAGTCGTACGCAATCGCCCGACGTCCTCGCCAAAAGCCCAGCCGCGCGTCGCGGCGGGGCGCGGTCGGTCGTCGCCGCGGTTCAGGTCTTGGGCGTCGGGAACTGGGCGCGCATCATCAGGTCCCAGAGACGGTCCGGGGTGAACTTGCGCTGGTTGATCATCAGGTGGGCGCTCGCCGTCACCGGATAGCGGGCCTTTGGCCGGGAGGCGGTGATCGCCTTGGCGATCGTGTCGGCGACCTTGACCGGGCCGGCGCCCAGCCTTGACATCGGGCCCTTGTAGGCGCCCTCGGTGATCTTCCCGACCTTACGGTTCCAGTCGGTGTACGGCCCCGCGTCGTCGGAGACGCCGACCGAGGCCGACGCGACCTCGCCGAAGTTCGTGACGATCAGGCCGGGCTCGATCAGGATGACGTCGACGCCGAACCCCTTGACCTCAAAGCGCAGTGCGTCGCTGATCGCCTCGACGGAGTACTTGGTCGCGTGGTAGAGCCCGCCGCCGGGGAATGTGAGCCGGCCGCCCATCGAGCCGATGTTGACGATCTTGCCCGCACCCTGATCCCGCATCCCGGGCAGCACCAGCTGGCACATCCGGATGAGCCCGAACACGTTCGTCTCGAACTGGCGTCGCACGTCGTCGAGCGGGACGGACTCGACCGCGCCGGACTGGCTGTAGCCGGCGTTGTTGATGAGCACGCCGACCGCCCCCTCGGCGTCGGTCACCGCCGTCACGGCGGCCACCATTGAGTCCTCGTTGGTGACGTCGAGGGCGAGCGTCCTGCACCCCTTGGCCGCGAGCTGTTCGATCGACTCGGTCCGGCGTGCAGTGGCGTAGACGGTGTACCCGTCGGCGAGCAGGCGCTCGGCGGTCGCCTCGCCGATACCGGACGAGCAACCGGTGATGAGGGCCGCTTTGGACTCGGGCGCCACGGCGGGCAGCCTACTACCCGCGGACGAGCTTCTTGTAGGTGATCCGGTGCGGGCGGTCGGCCTCGGCGCCGAGCTGCTCGTGACGGAACGCCTCGTAGGCCTCGAAGTTGCCCTCGAACCAGCGCACCTCCGAGTTGCCCTCGAATGCGAGCACGTGGGTCGCGATGCGGTCGAGGAACCAGCGATCGTGGGAGACGACGACCGCGCACCCGGCGAACGACAGCAGTGCCTCCTCAAGTGCTCTCAGCGTGTCGACGTCGAGATCGTTCGTCGGCTCGTCGAGCAGGAGCAGGTTGCCGCCGGTCCGCAGGAGCTTGGCGAGCTGCAGCCGGTTGCGCTCGCCGCCGGAGAGCTTGCCCACCTTCTTCTGCTGGTCGGTGCCCTTGAAGTTGAACCCCGCGACATACGCGCGGCTGTTGACGGTGCGCTCGCCGAGCGGGATCTGGTCGGCGCCGCCGGAGATCTCCTCCCACACGGTCTTGTCCCCATCGAGCGCGTCGCGCGACTGATCGACATACGCGAGCTCGACGGTCTCGCCGATCCGCAGCGAGCCGGCGTCCGGCTGCTCCTGCCCGGTGATCATGCGCATCAGCGTCGTCTTGCCGGCGCCGTTCGGGCCGATCACGCCGACGATCCCGCCGCGGGGCAGCTTGAACGAGAGATCGTCGATGAGCAGGCGGTCGCCGTAGGACTTGCGCAGTCCGTCGACCTCGACGACGACATCGCCGAGCCGCGGACCGGCCGGAATATGGATCTGGACCTGGTCGAGCTTGACGTTGCGATCCTGGGCGAGCAGGGCCTCGTAGGCGTTGAGGCGCGCCTTCGGCTTGTTCCGCCGGGCGCTCGCGTTCATCCGCACCCACTCGAGCTCCTGATCGATCGTGCGCTTGCGGACGTTCTCCTGCTTGGCCTCCTGCTCGAGGCGAGCCCGCTTCTGCTCGAGCCAGCCGGAGTAATTGCCCTGATACGGAATCCCCCGGCCGCGGTCGAGCTCGAGGATCCAGCCGGCCACGTTGTCCAGGAAGTAGCGGTCGTGGGTGACCGCGACCACCGTGCCCGGGTATTCGTGGAGGTGTTGCTCGAGCCACGCCACGGACTCGGCGTCGAGGTGGTTCGTCGGCTCGTCAAGGAGCAGCAGGTCCGGCTGGCTGAGGAGCAGTCGGCACAACGCGACCCGGCGCCGTTCGCCGCCGCTCAGCTTGGTCACGTCCGCGTCCGGGGGCGGGCAGCGGAGCGCGTCCATCGCGATCTCCAGCGTCGTGTCGAGACTCCACGCGTCCGTCGCGTCGATCCGCTCCTGGACCCGCGCGAACTCGTCGGCCGTCTCGTCGGAGTAGTTCATCGACAGCTCGTTGAAGCGATCGAGGAGCTGGCGAAGCTCGGCGACGCCGTCCTCCACGTTGCCCTTGACGTCCTTGGTCGGATCGAGAGCCGGCTCCTGCTCGAGCAGGCCCACCTTGGCGTTCGGCGCGAGCTGAGCCTGGCCGTCGAACTCGGTGTCCCGACCGGCCATGATCTGCAGCAGCGTCGACTTGCCGGCGCCGTTGTAGCCGAGGACGCCGATCTTCGCGCCCGGCATGAACGACAGGGAGATGTCGCTGATGACCTCCTTGTCCGGCGGATACCGGCGGGAGAGCTTGTAGGTCGTGTAGATGTACTGAGCGTTCATTCGCTCTCGCAGGATAGGACGAAGCGCGCGCCTGCGACGATGAGAGAGATGCGGGTGCTTGCCGCGGTGTTCGCGCTGATCGCGGTCGCGTGTATGTCGGTCGCGATCGTCGGGATGGTGACCGGCCGTCCGGGTGACCGCATGGGCGCGGTCCTCCGGATCGCCGCCGTGGCCTGCTTTGCGATCACCGTCATCCTGAACGTGATCGCGCACTAGTGCGTCCGATCCGTCGCATCGACGGTCTGACTAGGTCTCCGGCTGCCAGCGACTGACGACCCACTGACGGGGTGCGGTCTCGGTCACGGCCGCGACCGCGACGTGCCATGCCGGTCGCAGCCCGGCGTAGGCGGAGGTGTTCGTCGCGGTCGTCTGCTCACGCGTGACGACGACGAACTGGTTGCGGCGACCCGGAAGCGGTGCGACCGCCTCGACGACACCGCTGTTGGCGATTCCGCCGTGCCTCAGCTCGTAGTCGTTCTGAGTCTGTGCGGCGGCGAGCGCCATTGCCGAGCGGGCCTGACCGATGCTCGCCACCGCGAGCGCCTGCATCTGGCGCGTGACAGTGGCCGCGTCCCAGTTGATGTAGCGGGTGGCAAACCGGCGGACTGCGGTGGCGGCGGCGGTGCTCGCGCCCGCGGGTGCCGTCTGGACCGGCGGCGTCGGAGCCGGGTACTCGTGCGTCCGCTCGGCCTGGGCGACCTTCCCGGCGGTGCCGGTGCTCGCGCGCGTCGAACTCGACGCGGCGCTCCCCCCTCCGAACGCCGCACACCCGGCGAGCCCGGCTGCGGCGGCGCTGAGGACGATCGCGGTCGCGGTCCTCATAGACCCACCGGATGCCGCGCGACGAACCCCGCCGCGCTGCGGACGAGCGGATGCCACCCGATCCCGCCGCTGCCGTCGCCGGGCCCAGCCGCGTCGTGCGTGTCCCAGCGCAGGCCGGCGACGTACATGAACACGTGATCCGCACTCGCGTACAGCGTGACCCAGTGTCCGGGGCCGGGAGCACCGAAGCCCTCGAGCGTGGACGATGCCGCGCCGTAGGTCACCGGAACGAGACGCGCGCCGTAGAGCAGGTGCTCAACGCTGCTCGAGCAGTCGTATCCCGGTTCGACGTTCGAAAGCGGTAGCCCGTGCGCGCCGCCGTAGACGTAGGGCTTGCCGACGATCTGGTTCCCGGCGGCGATGATCTCCTTGATCGCCGCCGGTGCGCTCTGTGGAGCGGCCGCCTGACCGTTCGGAAGGAGCCGCGCCCGCTCGCCGGGGGTGAGCGGTAGACCGGCGGGCGACCCGGGCGTGCACGCCGTCGCACTGGTCGCCCCCGCGGACGGTCCCAGCAGCGCGCCGCCGGTTGCGGTGGCCGCGGGTGCGGTCTGGCCGAGCACGCTCGCGGCGCCGGGATCGGGCGGACGGGACACCCGAACCGGGCCGGACCACATGCCGTTTTCGTATGGGATCCCGAGCCGTTCGGCGAACTGCCACCACAGGTCGATGACGCGCGGCAGACCCGCGATCGGTCCGCCGCCGAGGCCGAAGTCGCGCTTGTAGGCGACCGCCGAGTGAGGGCCCCAGGTCACGCGTAGCGGCGTCATATAGCCGAGGCCGCCCATCGCCGACGCCGTCTGCCATGTGAGCCCTCCGAGCTCCGCATAGGTGTCGGGATGGCTGAGCAGGTTGTCGCCGCGGGCGCCCAGCGTGCCGGAACTCGGGTCACCGGGTCCGCCGTACTCGGTCGCGCCGACGAGCTGTCCACTCCCCGGAGGCCCGAGCGCGATCGACCCAGCGCCGCCGCTCGCCGACGTGCCGCAGTCGCCGTTCTGCTGGCCGAACAGAACGACCAGAACTGCAACTCCGACGCCGACGCTCATGACGCCGGCGAGCATCGCGACGATCACGATCGCCGCCGAGCGGGTGCTTGATGTGGACGGCCGAGCGGACACGGCGGCCCACCATAGGGGGCGTCCGGCGCGGGTCGGACAAATTGGTACAAAGTTGTGACATCCCGGCGGGCCCGGGACCGGAGCGACGGATCGGCGGCGGATCGGTGGGCGCCTGCTTTGGGATTTAATGGTCGCCGCTAACTTAAGGGCTCGTATGGCGCGCTTTCTCGATCTTGAACCGGCGATGCTCCTCCTGGAGCTCGATGCACCGTTCGATAAACGGGACGTTCAGCTTGCTCGCCGACGGATGGCCAAGCGTTGGCACCCGGACATCGCGCCAACTGGTCGCCAGCATGAGCACCAGCGCCATTTGCAGGCGATCAACGAGGCCGCCGACCAGCTCCAGCAGCTGGCGGAGACCTCACGCGGCGGACGCGTCAGTCGTAACGCGGTCAAGGTCTCCGCTGCCGCCGCCCGTAAGGCTCGCGAGGAGGCCGGCCGCCGCGCGTACGAGGAGGAACAGCGCGCCCGAGCGGCTGCCGCCGACCGTGAGAAGCACGACCCGTTCGGCTCTCGCGTGCCCGATCACTCGGTGGTGCACCGGTACGCCCGCTGCGTCTCGTACCCGGAGTGGGGCGTCGGCACGGTCAGTGGGATCTACTTCTCCGGCGACGGGGACGACGTGCAGCAATGGGCGCGCGTCTCGTTCTCCGTCGGCGTCCGGACGATTCCGGCCGGGTCGCTGCAGTTCGTCGACTTCTCCAAGCCCGATCCAGCCGCAGACCGCGTGGAGCGGTTCATGACCGCTGCCCAGCACGCACTGGCGGAGGGTGATCCGGGCCTCGCTGCGCAACGGCTCATCTACGCACGGGACGCCGAACCGTCGAACCCGTCGGTGCTCCGGCTCCTGACCGCCGCCTTCTGGCAGGCCGGCAACCTTCCAGCCGCGGCGCGCGCGGTGCGCGACTGGGCCCGCGTCGAAACCGACCGCCCGACGCCCGAGCGATTCGCCTCCCGCATCTACGAGGACATGGGCGCGTACGACCTTGCGGCCGAGGCGGCCGCGCGGGCCGCCGACCGCGCGCCAGGAGACGCATCCGCGTGGGAGCGTCTCGGGCGGTTGCGACTGCGGCTCTCGGACCGCGCGGGCGCGGTGACCGCACTCGAGCGGGCACGACTCATGGGGCCAACGGTCGAGGGTCTGCTTGACCTCGCGCTGGCGTATCACCTGACCGGCGATGTCGGCGCCGAGGTCTCCGCGTCCGAGGCGGCAACCCGTCTCGACGAGACATCTCCGGCCGCCTGGTCGGCGTACGCCCATGCACTCGCCCGGACCGATCGGGTGCAGGAGTGCATCGATGCGTGCCGGACCGCGCTCAGGCTCGGGCCGGATCCGGAGGTTTCCGACCTGCTCCAGCGCGTCGAGGCGGCCGGACCGCGCGTGCTCCCGGCGCGCAGCGCCGCGTAGACACCCACGCCCCGCTGGCCGGCTGGCCCGGCTGGCCCGGCTGGCCCGGCTGGCCTGGGGAACTTTTGCGCCAAACCCCGAGCGCCATCAGGATCCTGGCGTGTTCGTTGCGCTGACGGAAACTATTTCGCCCGGATCCGCCTTGCCGGGGGCGCTTTGGCGACAAACTCCCGCTTGGGGCACGCCGCCAGGCGGTCGCTCGCCGACCCTCTCGATACGCCTTTTCGACCCTCTCGATACGCCCTTTCGCCGGTCCCACACGACCTCGCGTCGGGCGTCCAACCAGGCGCCGGGCGCCCGGCTACCGGCTACGGCGAGGCCAGGAAGCCCTCGCGGCCGCAGACGGGGCACGCGTCCTGCCCCTCGAGTCCGCGGCCACCGCACATCGGGCAGTCCTCGGCTCGCTCGAGGACGCCGAGCAGCTCGCCGACGCCGCACACGAGCAGACGCTCCTCGTCGACCTCGACCCAGGCACCCGCCGACGCCGGGAACACGACGTGATCCCCCGGCTTGACCGGCATCCGGACGCCGACGTGGTCCCACCAATCAAGGCCGGGGCCGATCGCGAGCACGATCCCGTGCTGGGGCGGAGGCTCGTTGGAGCCCGGCGGGACGAGCAGACCGGAACGGCGGATGCGATCCGGGTCGAGCTCCTTGATCACGACACGGTCGAACAAGGGGCGGAGCTGATTACGCATACGTCCGTCGATGTTAGGAGACGAACCTGAGAGTGAGGCGCGCGCCCTTGTGGTTGGACCTCACGGCGTTCAGCGTGACGACGTATTCCGAGCCGCCGAGTGCATAGTGGCCGCCGGTGAGCACGTAGGCGCCGCGCGAGCCCTTCGGAGACGCCGTCACCGAGGTCAGCCGGAGATTCGTGTCGGTGAGCTTGATGACGAGCTTGCGGTTGCTCGCGCCGCCGGCGATCGAGACGTTGGCCTGGCACGCGCGGGCGCCACCACGGCACCGCACCTGGGTTCCCCCTCACATTGGTCGGAAGGCCAGCGACCAGGAGCGATCCGGAACTGACCGTCACGACGCCGCCGTATCCCGTGGCGACGCACTCGTGTAGTAGACCTGCACCTGACCGTCGGTGGGCAAATTGCTGATCGTGTACGTGATCGCGTCGAGATTGGATGCGGATGCCGGCCCCGCCGCGGTGACCACACGACCGCGCTTGCCGAGATGAGCAGGGCAAACGACCTCCGGAACGCCACGCATGGCCTCTCTCCGTTCCGGAGCCGCTGCTGTGGCACGGCCGCCGTCGCTTCAACGATCACCGGATCGTCGCACACGTTCGGGCGGCGTTTCCGTCGCGCCGACCGCGTAGCTTTGTCGCCCATGCGCCTGATCGTCGCCCGATGCGAAGTCCGCTATTCCGGCCGCCTGGACGCGCTGCTGCCCGAGGCGTTGCGGCTGATCATCGTCAAGGCCGACGGGTCGGTGCTCGTCCATGCCGACGCCGGCGGCTACAAGCCACTCAATGTCCCGCGTCGGCGGACGCGAGAACCTGATCTCGCCTGAAGAACAGGAGCGACGGGCACGAGCCCACGCCAAGGAGCTGGGGCTCAAGATTGGGATCGTCCTGCCAGCGGACCTCGATGAGTCTGGAGGCAATTGGGATCGGCCAGGACTCCAGGAAGCTCTGCGCCGGGTGCGGGAAGGCAAATCTGGAGGGATCGTCGTAGCGGATATCGATCGTCTATCCCGGGACTCCGAGCACGGGCACCGGCTGATCCGCGAACTCGAACAAGCGGGAGCTAGCTTCTGGGCACCTAACGCCCCGGAGGACATGACCACTCCAGAGGGCGAGTTCCAGATCGGGTTGTGGTTCCTGCTCGCCCAACTGGAGCGGAAGCGCAAGCGAGCTGGCTTCGAGCGCGCCAAACAGCAGGCGATCATGAAGGGGATCCCCGTTGCCACACGTCCGCCCGTTGGTTACCGCCAGCGAGAGGACCGTCGCCTTGAGCCTGATCCTGATGTCGCTCCGATCATTGCTGAGCTGTTCGAGCGCCGGGCACGAGGTGATGGTCCTGCCGCGTTGGCTGACTTCCTCCAGGCGCACGGTGTCTGCACGTCGCAGGGAGCGAGGTTCTGGAGCAGGCCAGCGATCATGAGCGTGATTGCGAACCGCGTGTACTTGGGCGAGTTGTCCTACGGCAAGGATCGCCGGTACGTGAACACCGAAGCTCATGAGCCAATCGTGGACCTGGCGACGTGGACCGCAGCACAGAATTCGAACGGCTCCCGTCCACGTCCGCCACGCAGCGGTGGATACGCACTCACTGGCCTGCTCCGCTGCGCGGCGTGTGGCTATGTAATGCAGGGAACCCGCACCAGCCGCGACAAGCGGATGTATCGCTGCAATCGTCGTCAGGCGGGCGGTCCCTGTCCACACCCGCTCTGGGTGTTCGCTGAAGCAGTCGAACACGTGGCGGAGAAGGCGTTCTGGGAAATCACTGAGGATTTGCAGGCCACGGCGCATGCAGAGGACCGGCCCGACCTCACCGAATTGCAGACGAATTTGGAGAAGGCGGAGAGACGGCTTACCCATGCAATGTCGCCCGAGGTGCAGGACGCGGCTGGCGACGCCTGGGCGGAAATGATCGAGGATCGCCGCGTTGAACGAGACAGGGCGGCAGAGGCCCGGTAGGCCAGGCGCCCAGGCGGAGCATGCCGTCGATCACGACCCTCCGCGCAGAGTGGGACTCACTCGACGCCACCGAGAAGCGCGAACTGATGGCTGCTCGCTTCGACGCTCTCGTCCTCTCCAAGAACGGCATCTTCGAACTCGCCGTCTTCCCTACCGGCACCGGCCCCAGCGGGTCTCAGCCGTCGCGGCTTTCGTAGGAACCCCGGATTGCACCCGATCAACGTGCCAGCGGGTATTAGGGTACTTGCGCTCTAGGATCTGGGCGAACGCCCGGGCAAGGGGATCCTCGGCGCAGTACCAGCAGGGCAGCAGGCCATAAGCCACTGCTCGCAGAGTCAAGTCGTCGTCCAAACGGTCTCTTGTGATCATTCCGTGTCGCTCTCAGCGAGGGTTTCCATCGTGAACACGTGAGCGGTGTCCTCGGCCTCGTTGAAACAGATGACGGTGTCGCTCGTACCCGGTGAGGCTTGTCCTCATCTCCGCTTGCGTCCAATGTGCCACTGTCCGCAGGTATCGCACAGGTAGCACGCGGTCGCGCCGTTGTGGGCGCTCGACACAGCGGCTGCTTGCCCCTCGGTCTCGTAGGCCGCCTTGGGGGTGCCATCCGCGCGGAAGTGGCCCCGGTTGGGCGTCCGCCGTCCGTGCGTGGCTCGGTTGCGAGCCGGTTTGAGGTGGCCTGTCGACACCTTGCGGCTATTGGTCTCCCTGATAACGTCCCCCCGAGATACCGCTCGTAGAAACTGTTTGCCGGTGACGCCTGCTCATCCTTCAGGCGGACCTGCGGCTCTGCGGACGCGAGCCAGATGTCTTCCGCGTCGGTGTGGATCATCATCTCCAGCGTTGAGTCGGCCCGGATCATCGGGTACGGACACCTCGACGGTCGCATCCGCGCAATACCGGCCGTCTTGCTGACGCTGATACCCGAAGATGCTCAGAACGTGCTCGTATGCGTGGTCGGTCATGACGCCACCTCCGCCAGCAGATCCCGAACGCGCTCGCCCATCTCGTCGACAAATGCATCGGCATGACCGTCGGTCTCCTGCTCCAATGCGACGTAGTACTCCGACGAGTCGACGTAGCTCTTGAGTTCGCGCGCCGCCAGAAGAGTCGCCATCAGGGCGAACACGACATCCGCCGGGTGCCAGATGTGGTGTCGGCAGATCGCGAGGTCGCCGACCGCGTTGTGCAGGAACACCATCGCCTTGAGGCACTCCGGGCGCGTGTCCTCCCGATTTTCGTTCTCGACTGACTTGCAGTACCACTCCGCGTAACTGCGCGCGGCGTCGTCGTCGATCTCCAGCGCGAAGTACCACTCCGCGGCATAGCTTTGCGCGCTCGCAATCTCACGCCGGGCCTCCATGATCGTTTCGAGCCGCCCAGTCTGCTCTGCGTCAAGCTGTTCGAACTCGCGGCGGTCCAGCTCGTCCTTCAGCTCGGCGCGCCGGCGATCGTGGTCGCGAACCTCCGCACAGCGTTCTTCGTCAGTCTGCTGTCGCCGGTAATCGAGATCACCAATGACCCTCATGCCGTCACCTCTGGCTCCGCGGCGACGGTCCCGATTGGGAGCTCGTAGTCCGTGCGAAGGACCCGATCGAGGTCCCTCCAGAAGAGCGCCACGTCCGCGATCAGCTTTGCGATGTGCGCGTCGCGCCACTCGACCGGGAGCTTCGCGGATTCGGCTGGCGTTAGTAGGAACTCGTCGCCGAACCGACGTTCACCCATTGCCATCGGCATCCCAAAGCTGCAGCGACTCTGCCGTTAGCTCGAGTAGGCTGGATAGCGCCTCGTTGATCGTGTCCGAGTAGCCCTCAATGTCGCCTGCAGGCAGCAGCCTGGTGTCCGGTTGTCCAGCCTCCAGACGCTCCGCGGCGGCGGCGGGTTCATCGCGCGTGAAGACCCCGCGATTCGCCTTCCGTGACTCTTTGATCTCCTTGGCGTAGAGCGTCACACCAGCCTCGATGGCATCTGCATCGCTGGCCTGGCCCTTGCCCTCGTACGCCGACTTGATTAGGTCGAGTGCGTCCGCGGGCCACTCGGCATTGAGCCACTCCTGATCGTCGAGCCTATTTGCCAGTTCCCGCAGCGCCTTGGCGACACGAAGCGCCTCGGTCTGCTCCTCGAACAGCTCCGCCTCGCGGGCGTCGTCCGCTGCTGTCCATGTGGGCCTCTCTGTGCTCACTGTTCCCTTCCGACTGTGCGTGACTTCGGGCGTGTCCCCCGTCTCTCCAAGTTACCACACTGGCCCTCGTCTGTCGGGTTGGCCGTGGACTCGCCCAACGTGTGTCAACGCTACTGCACATATGCACCATCGATTGCAGCATCGAACGCATGGCGACTGACCATCGCATGCACCATGTGATGCGTAAGCGCTGCACCACGAATACCATCAAGCTTGCATCATCCT
>CAWEYQ010000059.1:0-7823 GCA_963813265.1 uncultured Solirubrobacterales bacterium
GCTGCCGATGCTGGCGCTAACGGCTCACACCGCTCCTAACCCGAGAGCTGCAGCGCCAGCCGCCGCGCTGCGCGCCACGGGACGTGTGCGCCGGGCGGGCCGCTCACGCCGGGCGCCGTGCCCGAGCGGCGGCCGCGGCCGCCTGCTCGAGCTCGTCGCCGATCTCATGCGCGATCCTCGCCAGCGCCCCGAACGCGCGTGCGATCTCGGCCAGCGAGATCCCCTCGTACGCATCGCCGAGCACCCGCACCGCCCGGTCGAACCGCTCCCACAGCTCCGGCGGCCCCGGCCGCGACCGCGCGCCCGGGCGCAGCTCGTAGGAGAGCTCCATCGCGCTGGCGCCAGGTCTCGGCCTCCAACCCATGCGCGCCGCCGCCAACAGCTCAAACGCCGCGGATTGCTGATTGGCGGCAGTCGCGACCTCGCGCAGGCGACCCGGAAAAGCAGCATCCGGCGGCGCCTCCGCCGAGGCCACCAGCGCCTGGCGCCAGCGCGCCGACGCGCGGCGGTACTCCTCGCGCGCGTCAGGACTCATCGGGCTCCACCAGATCGTCGTCGCTGGTCAGCGCCCGCGGATCGAGCGCATCCGCGCCGCGGCCCTCGGCCGGCGCGTTGGGAGCGCTTGGAACCCGCGCGGTCTCCAACTGGCGCAGCGCCGAGCGGCGAAAGCGCCACTGTCGCCGGCCGATCCGCATCCCCGGAAGCAGCCCGTCATTCGCCCACTTGCGGACCGTCGACGGATGCATCCCCAACTCCGCGGCGACATCCGCCACGCTCACCCACTCGTCCTGGGAGGATTGACTGGGCTCTGGCAAACAAGGCCTCCGGAAAAAGCGGAACGAACGACAAAAGCTGACGCGAATAGCGGCGTGCTGCGCTAATATTAGCGCCGTGCGCTTCCGAGAGGGGAATCGAGAGGTGAGGTAGGCGGGGATGAGCACGCTGAGGAGCGTCGGGGGCCGGGGCGAGGTTGATCTCGATCAACGCGCGATCACCACCGACGACGACATCGTCGACCTCAGCGAACTCGATCGATCCGACGACCGGCACGACGAGCAAGCGCGGGCGACACAGAATGGTGCGGCCGAACCCGACGAGCCCAGCGAAGGGCAGCCTCCCGCAGCAGCGAGCCGGCCGCTCCGCACCCCAGCCGAAACCCCACCCGCAAGCGACGCGCCCGGCCGGGAGAGCGATGAGGACTTCGACCGCTGGGTCGCGGACCGCGCTCCCGGACTGGGCAGCGTCGTCGCCGCGTCCAAGCCGAGTACGCCTCCGCTTGCCAGTGACGCCCGAGAGCTGGCGTCAGGTGATGCTCCCACGGCCGCGTCCGGCACTGCCGGCGTTCCGTGCGAGGAAGCTACGGTGCCGCCGGTCACCAGCTCCCGCAGCCGGCTACGCCGCAGCGGTCCGCTATCGCGACCGCTCGGCCGGCTTGCACGTCCAGCCGCGGCGATCGCCGCGCTCACGCTCGGCGCCGGCGGGACCGCGATCGCGATCAACGCAGCGACAGCTGGAACGCCGCATGCGCGGGCTCAGATCTCAACGTCGAACGCGGCGCTGACGGCTGGCCCGGGCAACCGGGCGAGCGGCGCGCTGAGCGCGACGATCGCAGCGGTGACCTCCGAGCTCCATGCGCTTGCGCGAGCGGTACCCCCCGCGCGCAGGACGTCGCATCCGCCCCACAAGCCCCGGCGTCATCGCCCGAGCCACACGGTCGGTACGGCAAACCACAGTCATCCCGCCACCGTCAGCGTGCAAAGCACCGCGTCCGCCCAACCGTCGCCCCCACCGCAAACGTACAACTCCACGCCGGCACCCGTCACGTCCAGCGCCAGCCAAGCAACAGCCGGCTCACAAACCCAAGCGAGCAGGAGTCAGCCCGCCTTTGGGCAAAACGGGACGCTCGGCCCCGGCCGGGGCGCCCCCGGCACCCAGTAAGGAGACAGCCGTCAAGTGCTCAAGACCCTGACCTTTATCCGCCACAACGTTATCTCGCTGCTTGCGCTGTTCGTCGCGCTCGGCGGCACGTCCTACGCGGCCTTCAGCCTGCCCCCGGGGAGCGTGGGGACCCGAGAGCTCCGTAACGGATCGGTCACCAACGGCAAGCTGGCGAAGAGGGCAGTGACCGCAGCGAACCTCGATCCCAGATCCATCGCTGGTCACATCGCAGACTGGGCTCAGATCCGTGCCGATGGGCACGTGGTGTCTTCGAGCCCGCGCGCCAGCGTTTCTTCGACCGACCCGACCCGAGGGCTGTTCCGCGTGTCTTGGCATAGGTCCATCCCGTCGAACTGCATCGCGATCGCCAACCCAGTAAACGTCGCCCCGATCGCGCCGGCGAGTGCAAGCACGTTCGGACCGGCCGGCCACGGTCGCAGTGCCAACCTGCTCGTTGAAACGTTCGATGGGACTGGCAACAACGTGCCGCTGAGCGTGAACGTCGTGGTCATCTGCCCCTGACCGACGTCGGCGATGCCCCGAGCGATCACTCACCGAAAGCTCGCGCCACTTGGCATCGTCGTCGCCATTCTCGCGTGTCTGCCGCTTTCCCCTGCGGCACTCGGCGACGAGACCGTGCAGGTCTGCGGCTCCTACGGCAACAACGTCTTCGTGTCGAGCTCCGTGCCCGGTATTGCCGCAACCGGCCGGTGTCCCACGGCGTCCTACAACGGAGGCGGCTTCTCGCTGTTCAACAATGGCAACACGAATCGCGGCCAGACCGGTCGCTGGCAAACAACGGCGCCCGCTGGGTTGAAGTTAGTCGGCGCCACCGCGAACCAACTGGTCTCCACAGGTGTGAACGACGGCTTCGATTACGGAGGCGGCTTCTACTGGGCCGGCGGAGGAGCCGGAGTTAACGACAAGACCCCCAGCAACCTCGGGATGCCCTTCTCGGCTCCCTCGAGCTACTTCGGGATGCAGCTCGTCTGCGGGAAGAGCACGTGCAAAGCTCCCGCGCTGTTTGCGATAGGCGCATTATCGCTCTACGTCCGCGAAACGACCGGCCCCACCTTCGCCGCCCCGACGGGCCTGTGGCAGACATCGGGCTGGATCAGGGGGACGTGGCCCTTCTTCGCCTGGGGCAACTCCCCGTCAGGTCTGTGCTCGCTGTCCGCGAGCCTGAACGGGCAGCTGATCAACACCATCACCTCGGCGCGGGACGTTTCGACCTGGCACCAGTGCGCCGCGCTGCCGATCAACCAACCGCTCGACACCAGCCGGTACGGGCAGGGCGCGCTGCCGCTCACGCTGAGCACTGCCGACGCGGCAGGCGTTCCAGCGAGCCTTACCAAGACCGTCTACATCGATAACTCGACGCCGACACTCTCGATCAGCGGTCCGACGGACGCGCCATCCACCGCCGGCACTCAGTACGTGACCGCCACCGCCATCGGCAGTCCCTCCGGCATCGCCGACATTGTCTGCACCGTCGACGGGAGCCCACGGCAGACCTATCCAGGCGCCAGCGCACAGGTGGCGGTCAGCGGCATCGGTCAGCACGCCGTCGACTGCTACGCCGAGAACAACGCCGTCGACCCATCCGGGGCGCGTGGACGGTCGGCCGGGACGGGCTGGTCGCTGAAGATCGGACAGCCGACCATCGTCGGAATCGCTTTCAACAAGCTCGTCGGCCTGCGCTGTCACCGTGTGCGCGTGCGGGTCACGATCCCGCCCCATTGGCGGACGATCCGCCGCCACGGCAAGCGCATCCGGATCAAGACTCGCGCGCGCACCAGGCTCGAGCGCGTGACGCGTTGCCATCCCCGCACCGTTCTCCGCCGCACCGTTGTGCTGGTGCGCGTTCGCCGCCACCACCACCTGGTCACAGTCAGGCGGGTTAAGCGGGTGCGAGTCGTCGTGCCGCCGCGGCTGATCGCGAAGACGTCCAGGCGCGTGGGGTTCGGCCGCACCACGACCGTGAACGGCTGGCTTGGCACCTCGGCCCTGACGGCGATCGCCGGCCACGCCGTACATGTGCTCACTGCTCCTGACAACGGCAGCAACGCGTTCACCGAGACCGCCACCGCGACGACGGCGGCCGACGGGACCTGGAGCGCGAAGCTGCCACCGGGCCCCTCGCGACTCGTCGAGGCCGTCTACGACGGCGATTCCACGACTGAAGCCGCCTCTTCGGGACAGGTCCACGTGATCGTCCCAGCCAACGTGAAGCTCCTCAGCATCTCGCCGCGCCGCGTGCCCTGGGGCGGCACCGTCCGGATCCGGGGGCGGCTGCTCGGCGGCTACCTTCCGCCAGGCGGCGCCCTCGTGCGCCTCCGGCTCGGTCAGGGCAAGAGCTTCACCACCTACGGCATCCAGGAACACGTGACCGGCAACGGTCGATTCGCCACGACCTACACGTTCGGCGCCGGGCTCCCAACCGTCCACCGGACGTTCTGGTTCCAAATCGCATCGCTGCCGATGGGCGGCGACTACCCCTTCGCCCCGGCGGACAGCCGCAAGGCCTACGTGAGAGTCGGTGGCCATCCACCACCACCACCACCACCGCAGCAGCATCGTCACCGGCACAAGCACGGGAAGCGAACGAAGCGCCGATGATTGCCCGCACCGCGGTGATGAGCGGATTCACAGTCGCTGGCGGCCGGGCGGCGGCGCAACCACGCCAGCGCCCGCGTTCCGGACGCACGTGGAGCACCTCGATGAGCGCGAGGTCGATGAGCTCGACCGAGCGCGAGGCGGGCGACGACGACAGACGTACCCCATCCCATCGCGTCGCTGGTGGGCGCTGGCCGCGATGCTTGGCGCGATCGCCGTCGCAGTTATCGCAAGCCAACACGAGGCCCGTCAGGCCACGGGCGCGTCGTTACCGTCAACGCCGCAGCAATGGGTCGAGCAGTGGACGGCAGCCTCGATGGACAACCCGAGCCGCGAGTGCCGCCAGCTGTTCGCTCCGGCGCTCGCTGCGGTGTTCAAAGCCGATACCGGCCGCAGCTGTCTGAGCTACTTCAGCGACGTGAACGCCAAGTCGTTCCGGATCCGCCACGTGCTGATCGACGGCAACGCGGCAGCTGTGGAGATCCGCGAGGTCGGCATGAGACCCGACTGGGGGTACGTGACCATGATTCTCAGTCACGTCTCGCAGGGCTGGCAGGCGGTCGACATCGTCCCCGGCGGCCCGGTGCGGCCGCGATGAGAGAGACGCTCCTCAACTCCCGAGTCGCGCGGCGACTCGACGGGAAGACGGCCACGGCGTCCGCGCTCACGACGGCGCCCATCGGTATCTGGCACCCGTTCGCTGGCCCAGCCGTCGGCGGCCGGTCCGCCGTGTTCCGGTGACCGCGCCGCGCGCCGCTATGCGCACATTGAGTGGCGCGTGCCGCGACTGCCTGAAGAGTCGATCAGGCTCTCGTCGATGAGGCCCGCCCCGGGTGTGAGGGGGCGGCGGGGATGAGCACGCTCGCCCGCGTGGCGCTGGCAGTGGTCGGGGTCCTCGCCGTCGGGACGCTTGGCGCGCTGGTTGGGGCGTGGTGGGTGCGCCGCGGCGAGCCGGTCGAGGTCCTCGACGAGACGGAATCGGCGGAGGTCGAGCGCGAGCGGCTGGTGGAGGCCTACTCCACAACGCAGGCGGCGGTGGTGCGGGCGCTGAGCGCGCACAGGAGCCTTCGGGCGCGGCTGGTGGCCGTGAGCGATAGCGCGCTCGAGCACGCGCACGCGCACGAGCGGTTGCACGAGGCGGGACTGGTGCCAAGCGGGGTGCGGGCAAACGCCGACTGGCGCCCGCCGCCAGAGCTTTCGCGCGACCTCCCGCGGCCGGGCGCGCCCGAGGCCTGGCAGGCGCTTGACCGGTCCTTCGACGCGCTGCTGGCGGCGCTGGATGAGCCCGAGGCGAGCTTCGCCGACCACGCCCGCGCGTACGCGGCTGTCGGACGCGCCGCGCGCCACGTAGCGGACGGCCTGGCCGGAGCGACGGTTGAAGAGTTGGCGGCCGGATGCTCGTTCTGCGCCAAGCGGCGAGAGGAAGTCCGGCGGCTGATCGCCGGGCCGAGCGTCTACGTGTGCGACGAGTGCGTCGCGCTGTGCGTGGAGCTGATGGAGCAAGAGGCCGGCCCGGACTGGCGCGAGCAGGCGGATCGTCGGCTGCGCGGCGAGGACGAGGAGGACGAGTGATCCCGAACGTCATGCGTGACGGCGGGGTCGGAGGCTGCTTCGCTACCTGACCGGTGAACGCCGCGAGCACGAGCGCGTCGAGCGGCGCTCGGTCGCCGCGCTGACGCCGAGCCGCTGTGGAGCGGCGCCGGCGGCACTTTTCCGAGGGCTGATGGCGGTGTGATCGACGGCCAGCGGAAGTTCGCCGGCTTCCAGATCTGAGGCTGAGAGGGACGACCGCGGGGGTTCGACCGCAGCCCGTGCAGCCCGCCGATCGCGTCCGCGAGTGCCGAACCTTGTGCCATGCCCCTCCTCGGTCACGATTAACACGAATAACGCGCAGAACGAAAGATAGTGATATACTGCGCCTAGATCTCATCTTGTTGCGAACGGAGGTGTCGATGAGAACGCATTTCGGCTTGGAACGGAGGTGTCGGAGGTGTCGATGAGAACCGCTTCGGCTTCGACTACTCGCGCGAGCACGCACACTGCTGAGCCGTGCTCGCGGTGCGATGGTCGCGGGACGTGCCCGTCGTGCGCGCAGCGGCGCAAGCATGCCTGGCGGCTTGTCACCGTCGACGGCTTGAGCAACGAGGAGACCGCGGAGCGGATGCACCTGACGCCCGCGCGGATCCGTCTGCTCGTCGCGCAGGAGCGTGATCGCCAGGACCTCGAGCGCTACAGGCTGAACATGATCTCGACCGAGCGCGTGCGGACGTTTCTCGAGCACGAACTCAAGCGCACGCCAGGACTGAACCGGGCCGAGATCGCGCACTATCTGGACATGAAGCAGATCGACCTCGACCGCCAGCTCGGGTACGAGCCGGGCAAGAACGGCCGCCGGCAGCGCAATGTGGGGATCGAGGCCGCCAGTAGGTTGGTGATCGCGCTCGGCCGCGCCCCACACGAGCTCGACGGCTGCTGAGGAGAGAAGAGGGGTCGTCTCGCGCGGCCCTCCCCCACTCGACGGCACCGTCCGCGAGCTAGGCGACCGGCGCCCCGGCTGCCTGACGATGTTCTGCAACCGAGGATCCGCCGCGAGTCGGCGGACTGAACGCCCGGTTCACAGGCGTTTCCCGGAGGACGCCCGTTTGACGCGCCGCTCGGACGACACCGCTCCGCTGTGTCCTCGCGATGCAGAAGTCGTGGGCTTAAGTGCCGCTCAGCGAGCGATTGCGAGAGCGGTCGCGGCCGCTGGTCGGCTGCTGCAAGTCCCCAGGAGCATCACAGATTCCCGAGGCGCTCCAGGCTTCTGCGTTCACGCCAGCGGCCGTTTGCTGGCCATCGTGTGAGCGGCTAGCACCGCCCGGTCGCGGGCTTGTGCTTCGTCGCCAAAGCGCAAGCTGGACGCAGCCGCCCGCCCATGACGAATACGATCGTGCCGATCGGCCCCGTCGGAGACGCGCTCGTCGCCGGGAGCAGGGCAGGCGCGACGGGGCGCAGAGCATCGGCGGTGCCTACGCAGCGTTGGTTGGCGTTGACCGCGCTACGGACTCCAGATCGAGGCTCGGCGCCGGTTCGCGCATGATCCAGACGTCGCCGTAGCGCTCGCGAGCTCCGATGCTGCCGCGAGGACGAAAGCGCTCGCCGACGGATGAGTGCTTTCCGCGCAGGGGTAGGACCGCCGGCGCCCGCGCCGCCGAGCCAGACCGTCGATCCGCCACCCGGCTCGGGCGCGTCGTCCGAGCGACGGCGGAGGGAGCCGTCCTCGGCGTCGC
>CAWEYQ010000060.1:0-12954 GCA_963813265.1 uncultured Solirubrobacterales bacterium
GCCGATCGGCTGTGCGCGGCGGGCGATCTCGCAGGTGAGGCGGCACTCGCGCTCCGAGCGCTCGCCTGGGATCCGTTCCGGCTCGACGCGCACGAACGCTTCACCGGCGCCGTTGCCCGTGCCAGCGCCGCGGCGACGTTGCCACACCCACTCGAGGGAGCTCGGGAGTTCGTCGTGCTCGCGGACGCTGAGGATCTGCTGAGCAGGGACGGAATGTTGATCGAATACGCCGACGCCGTGGCCGGATCCGAGCTCGTCACGCTCGCAATCGACGCCAGCCGCTTACGGGCTGAGGACGCGGGAGTGCAACTGCATGCGCTGGTTGAGCGCTGCGGGCTCAGCGATCGAACCGACATCGACCTGCTGGCCGTGACCGGCCCCCGAGATGCCGCCCAGCGGCATCGTTTGCTGACTGGGGCTGATGCGCAGTACCGCCGCACCGAGCATGGTGCGACGAGTCACCTGCCCGTGTTCACGCCCGAATCGCTCAGTCAGCTGCGTGAGTTCGTCCAGGCGGCCGGAATCGGCAAGGACGCCGCGACCGCCGCCGTCCTCGTCCCGGACCGATGACACAGACCATGGCCGTTGCGGATCCGAACCCCGCGGCGCCAGCGCGTCTCGCAATCCTGATCCCGACCTACTCGCGCGCGAGACACCTCGAGCGGCTGTTGCGCGCACTCGCTGCCGACCCAGCCCTCGCCGATGGTCGGTGTCCAGTGCTCGTCGCTGACAACGATTCCTCGGATGACACTGTCGCCACGAGCCGAGCGCTGATGACGGAGTTTCCTGGGCTCGACCTTCGCCTGCACAAACAGACGAGCAATATCGGACCGGTCGCAAACATGAGGTGGCTGATCGAGCACGCCCCCGCGGCGGATTATCTGTGGCTGTTCGGCGATGACGATCTGCCGTTACCGGGCACCGTCGAATCCGTTCTCGCGGCTACCGAGCACGAGTTCCCGAGCCTCATCCACTTGCCGTCCAGGTGGGAAACGGAGGATGGCGTACCGGCGGGTTCAACGCCGTGCCCTGAGTCTGTCGAGAGGTACCCGGGCAGTCGGAGTCTCCTCTTCACCACCTATTGCTTGCACTTCGTGTCGGCGACCGTCGCTGAGCAGAACTCGCTCCGGGAGGCGGTGCGTCTCGCCCCGACGGACAACGACTGGGCTCCATACATTTGGTTCGCGATCGCCGGACGACGTGGGCCGTGCGTGGTCCTGCCGCACATCGGGGTCAGCGGAGGTGTGGACTCCGGATGGTTGCCGAGGCGCGCGACGGTGCTGACCCGTCGCGTCGTCGAGGCGTTTGAGGATGGTCTCCGGCTCGTCGTCGACAATGCGGGCTTCGCCCGAATCCTCGACGTTCGTTACGGTCCCGGGCTGGGCTCCGATCAGGACTATTGGATGATCGCACCAGTCGACGATCTCGCCTCCGCGGTATCCCAGTTTCCTTCCAGCCGCGAGCTGCGGCGCTTGCTGGTCAATCGGGGGAGACGAGACGGCTCGATGGAGCTCATCGAGCTCGCCGCCGAAGCCGCACGACGCTGCGGCGCAGCCGACCGAGCGCTGGCGCATGTCAGCGAGGGTGAAGCGTGCTTTGGTCGAGGCGATGCCCGGGCCGCTGAGGAGCACTTCAGGTTGGCCCTCGCCGAAGACGGGACCAACGCCACCGCTTGGTGCAATCTCGGCGTCGTGCTGGACGCGACAGGCACCGAACCGGCCGGCATGGCGTTCGACGCCGCGCTCTCCGTTGACCCGGATAATGTGGACGCGCTGGTGAATCGGGCGTTGTGGCATCTTGCAGCCGGCCAGCCGGTAGCCGCGGCCCACGATGCTCGACGACTCGCAGAGGTCGCTCCAGGGCATCCCGGGACTGCACAGGCAATGCAGGCGCTCGACCAGCTGGACTGTCGCCCCGCCTAGGCCAACGCCAGTGAGTCTGGCTCAGGCAGCGAGACGGCCGGCTCGGCCGTAGAACTCAAACACACGCCCCGCCACGTAATCGAGGTGCGCCGCGTCCAGGCCGGGGTAGCACCCGACCCAGAACGTGTTCTCCGCGATTGCATCGGTGACGGCGAGCGATCCCACGACCCGATGGCGAATGTCCTCGTAGGCCGGCTGGCGCAGGAGATTGCCGCCGAACAGCTGACGGGTAGCTACGCCGCTCGATTCCAGATACCGGACGAGGTCGCCGCTCGCAAACGGAGCCTCGGGACGCACGGTGATCGCGAACCCAAACCATGATGGCTCCGAACCGGCCGTCGCCTCGGGCAAAACGAGGACGTGCGCCAAGTCCGCGAACGCCGCGCGCAGGTAGTCATGGTTGCTCCGGCGCCGCGCGACGAACTCATCCAATCGGTTGAGTTGCGCCGTGCCCACAGCCGCCTGCAAGTCGGTCGCCTTGAGGTTGTAGCCAAGGTGGGAATAGACGTACTTGTGGTCATAGCCACGCGGAAGCGAGCCGTGCTGCTGCGTGAAACGCTTCCCGCAGGTGTTGTCGCAGCCCGGCGCACACCAGCAATCGCGACCCCAATCTCTGAACGTCTCCACCGCGCGCTTGAGGACACCACGGTTGGTCAGCACCGCGCCGCCTTCGCCAGTGGTGATCTGGTGGGCGGGGTAGAAGGAAAGCGTCGCCAGGTCTCCGAAGGTGCCGACCGAGCGTCCGTCGTAGACGGCGCCCAGCGCGTCGCAGCAGTCCTCGACGAGGAGCAGGCCGTGGCGCTGACAGAACTCGACAACGGCCGCGAGATCGAACGGATTGCCCAGCGTGTGAGCAAGCACGACCGCACGCGTTCGTTCGGAAACCGCCTCTTCGAGCTGAGTGATGTCGACGTTGTACGTCGGGAGCGAGACGTCCACGAAGACCGGCACAAGCCCGTTCTGGACGATCGGGTTGACCGTAGTGGGGAACCCGGCGGCGGCCGTAATCACCTCGTCGCCCGGCCGCAGGCGGCGCTCGCCGAGATGCCGTGAGGTGAGGGCGGCGACGGCCGCAAGGTTGGCCGATGAGCCGGAGTTGACCATAAGAGCGTGGCGTAAGCCGACGCGACGCGCCAGCGCTTTTTCGAACTGGTCGGTCTCCGGGCCAGCAGTCAGCCAGAAGTCAAGGCTGGTGCGAACGAGCTGGACAACCTCCTCCGGCCCGAACACCTTCCCTGACACGGGTACCGACGGGTGCAACGGGTCAAAGCCACGGACGGCATGACGTTCACGCGCATACTCGGCGACGAGCTCAAGAATCTGGTCGGCGGTAGGGGCCATGGGACGCTCATTCCCGGTCATCGTCTAACCACGCGAGAGCTTTAGGGCCGCTGCCGGTTGCCGATCATCAGGGCTGATGGCTCCGGTTCCCTCCCATCCGCCGAAAGTCGTACTTCTTTGCGGCGGCCTTGGCACGCGCATGCGGGAGGAGACGGAGTACCGACCGAAGCCAATGGTGGAGATCGGCGGCAAACCGATGCTCTGGCACATCATGAAGCTGTTCTCGGCCCACGGCCTGACCGATTTCGTGTGTTGCCTCGGCTACCGGGGCACGATGATCAAGCAGTACTTCCTCGACTACCACGCGCTCAGTTCCGACGTGACAGTGTCGCTGGCGAGCGGCGCTGTCGATTGCGCCACCCGCGATGTTGAGGACTGGACGGTCGCGCTTGTCGACACCGGTGAGAATTCGATGACAGGCGCCCGTGTCAAGCGGGTCGAGCATCACTTGATCGACTCTGACGTGTTTCTCTGCACCTACGGGGACGGCGTCGCAGATATCGACATCGGCGCCCTGCTGCGCTTCCACCGATCCCACGGCCGCCTAGCGACGGTCACCGGCGTGCATCCCCCTTCCCGGTTCGGCGAGCTCGTGCACGACGGCCAGCAGGTCCTCCGTTTCGCTGAGAAACCAGTTACCGACTCGCTCATCTCTGGGGGCTTCTTCGTGTTCGAAAAGGCGATGCTCGAATACGTCTCCTCGGACCCAGGGTGCGTCCTCGAGCGTGAGCCGCTCGAGCGGTTGGCCGAGGAGGGAGAGCTCTGCGTCTACCGCCATGACGGCTTCTGGCAGTGCGCCGACACCGTCCGCGATGTCGACCTGCTGCGTGGGATGTGGGATCGCGGCGACGCACCCTGGCGCGTGTGGGACGACCGTATCGCCCAGACTGACTCCCACCCGGGCCGGCGTGCGGCGGACTCCGTCGTCGCGATGCTGAGAAGCGCCCCAGCGGCATGAGCGCGAGCAGGCAGCGCGCCGACGCCGCGCGGCGCCTCGTACTCGAGGCGGCGATCGCTGCCGGAAGCTGCCACATCGGTAGCTCCCTATCGATCGTCGACGTGCTCTCCGTGATCTACGCCGACGTCCTTCCCGAGGGAGATCACCGATTCTTGCTCTCCAAGGGCCACGCAGCGTCAGCTCTGTATGCGACGCTCGCGACTGCCGGCATTCTCGATCCGGCCGAGGTCGTTCGCAACTATTGCGCCGACGGTGGGTCGCTTCCTGGCCACCCCGAGCGGGGGATCCCCGGGATCGTAATGACCGGCGGGTCGCTCGGCCACGGGCCGGCGATCGCGATTGGGGCGGCACTTGCCGATCGCTCCGACGGCAGCGCCCGGCGAACCCTCTGCCTGGTCGGGGACGGGGAGCTGAACGAGGGGTCGGTGTGGGAGGCGATCGCGCTTGGCGGCCACTTGCAGCTGACGAACCTGACGTTGATCGTCGACGCTAACGGCCTCCAGGGTCTCGGGACCACGGCACAAGTGACCGACCTCGAGCCGCTCGCTCCGAAACTGGCAGCATTCGGCTGGAGGGTGACGGTCGTTGACGGCCACGATCACGGCGAACTGCACCGTGCGCTTTGCTCGCCACGTCAAGGTCCGGACGCCGTGATCGCCCGGACGATCAAGGGGTATGGCGTGAGCTTCATGGAGCACGAGCTGATGTGGCATTACCGATCGCTCAGCGAGCGCGATCGAGAGCGCGTGCTGAGCGAGTTGGCGGCCAGGAGCGCGGCATGAGGGATGCATTCTTCGGAGCGCTGGCCGAGCTGGCAGCCGATGACGACCGCGTGTGGGCGTTGACTGGCGATCTTGGCATCGGGCTATTTGATGCGATCGACCGGGCCGCGCCAGGACGTGTGCTGAACGTCGGAATCGCCGAGCAGGCCCTCGTCGGCATCGCCGCAGGGCTTGCATATTCGGGCAAGATCCCCTGCGCCTACTCAATCGCACCGTTCGTGACCGCACGACCGTACGACCAGATCCGGGTGGATGTCGCCATGGCCCGTGCGAACGTGAAGCTCGTTGGCGTGGGTGGAGGTGTCGCCTACGGCTACCTTGGACCGACACACCACGCGATCGAAGACCTTGCGCTGATGCGGGCGCTTCCCGGGATGACGGTGCTCGCGCCGGGCGATCCGGGTGAGGCACTCCAGGCAACGCGCGCGGCGTTCGAACTTGACGGGCCGGTTTACCTGCGGCTTGGCAAGAACGGTGAGCCATCCGTGCTCCCAGCCGACGCGCCATTCGCGGTCGGGCGTGCACTCAAGCTGGGAACCGGTGGCGACGTCACGCTCGCATGCACGGGCGCGATCGTTGCCGAGGCAATCGATGCCGCTGATCGGCTCGCGGCAATGGGTGTGGCTGCGACCGTGCTGCACTTCGGCACTCTCAAGCCCTTCGACGCAGAAGCGCTGATGTCTGAGGTGGCATCGACGGGCGCTCTGCTGACGATCGAGGAACACACGATCATCGGCGGGCTTGGCAGCGCTGCGGCGGAAGCGCTCGCAGAACGAGGGATGGCGGTCCGCTTGCGACGACTGGGCTTGCGCGACGAGTTCGCCCACGTCGTCGGGTCACGCGAGTACTTGTTGCGTCACTATCGGCTTGATGCACACCACATCGAGCAGGCGGCGATCGAGCTCCTGACATGACTGAGAACTTTTGGAGGGACCGTCCGGTACTCGTCACCGGCGGCACAGGATTGCTCGGCTCCTGGCTCGTCGCCGGGTTGCTCGAGCGTGGCGCACAGATCGTCATGCTGGTGCGCGACCGCGTACCTGATGCGTGGGTGTTCACCAGCGGTGCGGCTGATCGCTGCATTCAGGTCTCGGGCGACGTCTGCGACGGTCCGTTGATCGAGCGCGTTCTTGCCGAGTACGAGATCGACACGCTCTTTCACCTCGCTGCGCGCACGATCGTCGGCCAGGCGTACCGAGACCCGCTCGGCACCTTTCGCTCGAACGTCCAAGGCACGTGGGAGGTACTTGACGCGTGCAGGCGCGGCGGGACGGCAACACGGATCGTGGTCGCGTCGTCCGATAAGGCGTACGGCAGCCAGTCCGTCCTGCCGTACCGCGAAGACCAGCCGCTGATCGGCCGCCACCCGTACGACGTCTCGAAGAGCTGCACGGACCTCATCGCCCAGGCCTACGCTTCCACGTACGGACTTCAGGTCGCGGTGACGCGCTGCGGCAATTTGTTCGGCGGCGGCGACCTCAATTACGACCGGCTGGTCCCCGGCACGATCCGAGCTGCACTCCTTGGCGACCGGCCCGTGCTGCGTAGCGACGGGACACCGCTGCGCGACTGGCTGTACGTCGAGGATGCGGTTGAGGTCTACCTGTCGGTCGCCGAGCGCGCACCGGAGCCGGGGGTGCGGGGCGAGGCTTTCAACTTCGCCGCCGGCAATCCGATGAATGCGCTGGAAGTAACTCAGCGCGTGCTGAAGGCATGTGGGCGCGACGATCTCGAGCCTCGCATCCTCGCCACGGCGGGCCACGAGATCCAGGATCAGTTCTTGGACTCGGCGAAGGCCCGATCGGTGCTTGGGTGGTCGCCCAGCTGCGGTTTCGATGAGGGAATCTCTCGCACGGTCGCGTGGTACCGAGAACGCCTCGGCACGGTCGCCGGGGCCACTTGAGCTAACTCACACGAGATCAGACGTCGTCGATACTCCCGAGCGGTGCCAGGCTGCAGTCTCCGTCGGCGATCGCTACCAACGTGCTCGGGTCGAGGTGACGCCGCCAAGCGCCCAGTATTTCCTCACGGTGCGAGATGGCGAATAGCACGACGGCCGCGGCCCCAGACTCGTACAGCACGGCCGGCGGGCGAATCTCAATCGACGTGCCGGCAAGCCGCCTGCCATGGAGCAGCGGATTGCCATCGTGAAGGGCGAGCAACCGATCCTCGAGCTGGGGGCACGCGCCGAGCGTGAGGGCTGTGCGCTCCGCGGCGCCGTAGCCGACCGAGCCCGGCGGCAGCACAGAGGCCAGCCGAGTCAGCCGATTCTGGAACTCGACGAAACCACTCGCGGCATCGACGACGTTCTTGATCCGGCGAGAGGACTGACGCCGCGATCCGTGCCGGTAACGACGCAAAATCGAACCTCCGAACACGTCAACGACATCGCCGCGGACGCAGCGTAGGCCCGCCGTGTCAGCGAGTCGATCCAGCGTGTCGGCGTCGAAGTAGTTGCAGTGCAGCTGGTAGAAGTTGCTCCAGCGACCGGTCGCAAGCGTCGCGTCGAGATCCGGGACCTCGATCCACAGCTCGCCGTCCTCGGCCAGGAATGAGGCGAGGGCCGCGATGAACTCCCGTGGCTCCTCGATGTGCTCGAGCACATGCCGGGCGATGATCCGCCGATACGTCTGCAGCTCTGCATCGGGCGGCAGATCGTCGGGAAAGTACCCCGACACGATGTTGCATGAGCGCTGCGCTGCTGCAGCCCGACCCGGATCGATGCCGAGGACGGCTGTGTGCCCGAGGTCACCGAGCAATCCGAGCAATGTGCCATCCCCGCACCCCACCTCGAGGACGGCGTCGGAGGGATCAAGTTCCTGGTGCAGCTCACGGGCGAACCAGCCGATGTGTGTTCGGTACGCCCGGCTCGTGTCAGCTGCAAAGCCGTACTGCTCGTAGATCGAGGAGTCGAAGCTGTGTCCCAGTTGCACGAGGCGGCTCCGCGGAGCCTGGACAACGCGCAGCGGGGAGCGCATCCGCAGCGACTCTGCGGCGCCGTGGGGGTAGATCCCGGGCAATGGGCAGTCCGGAACCTCGAGGAGAACGGGTGCCCCCGCCAGCGGTTCGCCCGATAGACGGCAGAATTGCTGTACCGGCAAATCAAGCATCCGCCGTGCTCCACGTGAGCCATTCGCGTAGCGCCGCGAGGCCCTCGTCAAGGGATGTCATCGCCGGAAGGGGCGAGAGCGCCCGAACTTCGACCCGCTCGATACTCGGCGTACAACGAACCAGACCCTGAGCATCGCCTGGCCGAGCCAGCTCGACGCGGTCGGCTCCGATACCTGCCTCCTCAGCGCATCGTCGGGCCAGCTCGGCGATGCTGAGCTCATCGTTCGGGTTTCCGATGTTGGCGGGACCGGCCCCTGCCCGTGCCGGATCCAGGCACGCGGTGAGTTGAAGTAACCCGTCCCAAACGAAACACGGGCAGCGCCGCGGCGTTCCGTCGCTCCGCAGCCGTATCACCCCGTCCGCCAACGCCATCCGCATAAGTGCCGCGGGCACACGACCATCGTCGGCTCGCTGACCTGGTCCGTAGAGGTTCCACGGTCGCACGGCCGTGAACGGGATCCCAGTCTCCTGTGACAACACAACTCCGAGAACCTCGGCCATTCGCTTCGACTCGCCGTAGATGCTGCGTACATCGCTCAGGTCGGGTCCGCCGGAATAGTCCTCGCTGGTCGGGATCGACTCCGGGGGCGGCTGACCGTAGACCTCGGCGCTGCTTAAGAACACGACGTGCGCCGCGCCGATCCTCGAGGCCTCGGCGAACGTTCGAATGAGGCCTTCGGTGTTGGCACGAAACGTCGCCATCGGCTCTCGCAGATAATCGGCCGGCGCGCCATACGAGGCAGTGTGCACGACGACACACCCGGGTAGCTCGGGCAGCGTCGCCGACTCCGCGCTCGCAATGCTCCAGTCGACACGGGGCTGAAGCTCGAGGAACCTGAACAGAGGCACGTCCGCGATTGGGCGGCGAGCGCTGGCGTAGAGCTTTAGATCAAGTCGTCGACTCGTGTTTGCGAGGTCCATCAGCGCAATGAGGTTTGAGGCGAGGAATCCCGAAGCGCCGTTTACGTAAACGGAGGCGCCCCGCATCTCTCGCAACTGCAGAGCCGCGCCCGCGACTGCTTCGTCAAACAGTGTCCTTGCGGCACACATGGACAGCCGGCGCTACGAGGGGACGCCGAACGCGACGGTGTCGACGTCGGTCATCGTCGAGCACTGCAGGTACCAGCGGTATTCCACGCCGAGGCCGGCGACGAAGTCCGGGATCTTCACCAGGTCGTCGGGCTTGTGGTAGCAGGCGAGCGCGAGCCGCGGACGCTGATCCCGGATCGTCTCTGAAGCGCCCTCGAGGACCCCGAGATCCGCTCCCTCGACGTCGACCTTGAGGAAGTCGACGCGCTCGATCTGGCCTGCGGCACGCAGCGCGTCGACGCTCGTCGTCTGCAGTTGCACCATCTGACGCTGCTCGTCACCGGACAGCTGCTCCTGGACCGTCGCGCCGGCGGCGACGACGTCCGGGATCCAGAGCGTCTCGCCCGCGCGGGGAGCGACGGGCTGATCCCACACCGTGATCCGGGGACCGAGGATCGGGTTCAGCTGCAGGTTCTGCCCGAGCAACCGCCGGTTGCTCGGCGACGGCTCAAACGTGTGCACCCGACCCGTCGGGCCGACGACATGGGCGAGCCACAGCGCCGTCTCGCCCCAGCAGCCGCCGACGTCGAGCGCGACGTCGCCCGGCCGCGGACGGGCGCCGGCCGACACGTCGCGATAGGCGTACTGGGAGAACGACATCGTCGACGCGAGCGGGAGCGGCGGTCCGAGCACGCGGATCGGGAGGCCGAGCGCCCCGAGGTCGTACAGGTGCAGCTGCCACTCGAGCGGGAGGCCCGGGAAGTGGACCGCAGCCGCCTGCTGCAGCGCTTGGGCGCTGAGGCCGATCACGGCGCGCCGGTATTCCTGAGGATCGAGCTGGAGCCGCACGTGGGCGGGGCCCAGCGCGCGGTAGGCAAGGAACCGGAGGAACAACGCGCGGCTCGACTCGTCCCCGAGTCCGCGCCAGAAGGTGCTCGCGCGGTCGAGGATCTCCAGCTCGTCGGCCAGCCGACGCCCCGTCCCGGCCGGGTCGGGAAGCTCGATGCCCCAGGGGTGGAACAGGTAGTCGACGTTGTCGGCGAGATGGGTCGCCATCCCGTCGGCAACGACCTGAAGGAAGCGGGCCCGGCGCTCAGCATCACCATGCTCAGCCGGAGCCGGAGCCGGAGCCGCCGCCGATCGCCGCCGCCTCGGGTGAACTCTGGGTGGCTGGCGCGGTCTGCTGCACGGCGGCCAGGTTCTCGGCAGCCGCCGCGTGGTCGGGGTGCAGGCGTGTCAGCGCACGGAGGAGATCGGCGCCCTCGGCGCGGTCACCGTCGCGCATCGCCAGCACGGCGAGGTCGTTGAGGGCCTCGGGATCGACCGAGCGCCGGACGGCGTCACGGAGCACCGCGAGCGCCTCATGCTCGTCGCCGCTCTCCACGAGCGCCAACGCGTGTTCGTGTTCAGCGCTCCGCATCCGACCCGGCGCGTACTCGGGTTCCCATACGCCGGTGATCGGCGCTCGCAGCGGCCGCTTGAGGCTGGATCAAGACCGGCGATGGCCAGCCGAATACAGGTGAGAAGTGAGTCACGTCGATGCAGTCAGCCGCGTAGCGCAGATTCAATCCCAGCTCGCCGCGCTCCAAACCGCGTTTTCGCCCCCAGCCACGACCTCGGTGACGAGCAGTACGTCCCCGACCACGGGCACGGGGACGTCCACCACCGGCGGGAGCAGCTTCGCCAACGCCCTCGCGCAAGCCGGTGGGACGACGGCGACTGGAACCACCGGCTCGAGCACGCTGTCGGCGAAGGCCCAGAGCATGCTCACAACCGATCAGCAGCAGTTCGCCACCCGGCTCGCGGCCGATACCGGCCTCAGCACGCAGGTGATCGCCGCCTGGATGCTCGCCGAGGAGTCTGGCGGTGCCGCACAGACTCGTCAGTCGGCGCACAACAACGACTGGCTCAATATCGGCTACACCGACAGCGGCACCTACGGCTCGAGCGACTCGATCTGGAGCAACCCGGCCACCGCGGCCGACGCGACCGCCGGATGGCTGAAGGGTCAGGACACGGTTCCTGGATACGGCCGGGCCGCCCCCGGGGTCCAGGCGATCATGAAGACGGCCGGGCAGTCACCCCAAGCCCAGATGTCCGCGATCCAGAACTCCGGCTGGGCCTCGGGTGGCTATCCCGAGCTCGCCCAGCTGTTCTCCCAGGTCGCCTGAGCGGCCGGCCGAAGCGCTTAGGGCCGATCCCGGTTGGGCGTGCGACCCAAGTGGGATGGGTCCTTAGTTCGCGGTACCGGCGCCGACCGGTGTCCGGTCTTCCGCACGCGATCCAGCCTGCGTCGCCTCACCCTCCCGCGCGAGCCGACTCCTGCGGCGCGAGTAGCCGAAGTACACGACGAGTCCAACGACGAGCCACACGCCGAACCGCACCCACGTCGTTGACTGCAGGTTGAGCATCAGCCATAGCGACGCGAGCACGGAGGCGATTGGCAGCAGCGGGACGAACGGCGTCCTGAATGGACGCCCGAGCTCGGGACGCGTGCGCCGCAGCACGAGGACACCGATCGCCACGAGCACGAACGCGAACAGCGTGCCGATGTTGACCATCTCGGCGAGCACCTTGAGCGGGAACAGGAACGTGACCAGCGCCACGGCGAGCCCGGTGACGATCGTCGTGCGGTACGGCGTGCCGAATCGCTGCGACACCGTCGAGAACGCGGCCGGGAGCAGCCGGTCACGGCTCATCGCAAAGAACACCCGGCTCTGCCCCATCAGCAGTACGAGGATGACCGAGGTGAGGCCGGCGAGCGCGCCGTAACTGATGATCGTGGCGATTGTGTTCTGGCCAACCGACTGGAACGCGGTTGCCAGCGGCGCCTTGACGTCGATGTGGTTGAACTTGACCATCCCGGTCACGACGAGCGAGACGGCGACGTAGAGCACTGCGCACACGGCCAGCGAGGCGAAGATCCCGATCGGCACGTCGCGCTGGGGCTTGCGGGTCTCCTCGGCGTTCGTGGCGACGATGTCGAAGCCGATGAACGCAAAGAACACGAGTGCCGCACCACTGAAGATGCCGCCGACCCCGAACGCGCCGGGGGCAGCGCCGAGCTCCTGAAGCAACGTCGACCCTGAGCTTCCGCCCGGCGCCGGCTTCGCTCCCGAGGCCGGGATGAACGGGTGGTAGTTGCCGCTGTGGATGTACGACAGCCCGGCGATGATGACGAGCAGGATGATGGCGAGCTTGATCACAACGATCACGCCGTTGAACTGGCTCGAGGTCTTCACGCCGAAGCACAGCAGCCCGGTCAGCGCGAGCACGATCACCGCCGCCATCAGGTTGTGATGATCCGCGAAGATCCACGTCGGCGGGTGCGCGTGCCACGGCGAGGACGTGAGCACGACCTGGAGGTACTGCGACCAACCGGAGGCGACCGTGGCCGCCCCGAGCGCGAGCTCCAGAATGAGGTCCCAGCCGATGATCCACGCCACGAGTTCGCCGAGGCTCGCGTAGGAGAACGTATACGCGGAGCCGGCGACCGGAACGACCGAGGCAAACTCCGCATAGCAGAGCCCGGCGAGCAGGCACACGACGGCGGCAACGACGAACGAGATCGAGATCGCCGGACCGGCGATCGTCCCGGCCGCCTCGCCGGTGAGCACGAAGATCCCGGTTCCGATGATGACGCCGATCCCAAGCAGCGTGAGCTGCACTGGTCCGAGCGAGCGCCGCAGGCCCTGACCGGGCTCCTCGGTGTCCGCGATCGACTGTTCGACGGTTTTTGTCCGCAGCACGCTCATGCGGGCCAGCTTCCCGATCTCGCCGATCGCCAACCACGCGCCGGACATCCCGGCCT
>CAWEYQ010000061.1:0-44785 GCA_963813265.1 uncultured Solirubrobacterales bacterium
TGAGCTGAGCGCGAGGGAAACCTCAACGGCGAACGTGTCCGCCGTTCGCGGACCGATGTAACGACCGCGGCCGTAACACACAGGTCGGCCGTCAGCCTTGTCCGCTCAGGTCTTGGTGAAATGAGACGCCAGTCGTCGAGAAACGGCGCAAGCAGGTCTCGCCGAGAGCCCGAGACCTCCTTGGCATGCTGCTCGCAATGCCACGTGGCGAGCATGCGTCCCCGGTTTGCGCGGGCAGCCCGGATGCCGAGATCGCTAGCTGTGATGTCGGTCGGCTGCAAGCAGCGACGCAAGTGACAACAGTCGTCCGTCGGAGCTCGTCACGTCGTTTCTGAGACTTCCGCAACCGCCCCCACCAGCAGTCGTCTGGCGCGGCGCCGCGTGACGGCTGCTTTGCCGCTGGTGGGGTATCCATTTGAGTCAGGTCGAGCATCCTCGCCCCCATGCGCAGCCCACGGCCCAAGAGTGGGAGGGGACCCTTGATTCCAGGCGGACGTGGCGCCTCGCGGCCCACACGGCTTGGGATGCGACCTGCCCAACGATCGCCGCGGCTGGCGGGGACCAGTCGCTACGAAGACCCCGGACCACCTGACTCAAATGGATAGCCCCTTGCCGCTGAAGCGGCCACCAGACGCTCGGCCCTCAGGCTGCTGCTGTCGGACAAAGGCGGTCACGAAGCCGTACTCGCCTCCTGCGCGCGCAACCACGAATGCGGGGCTTGACCCGCCCATCGCAAGCATCTCCTCATCGCCAGCTGCGCATCCTGCTCCGTCGCCAGCGAAAGACGCGCAAATCTCGCCGATGCAGGTCTCGCGCGCCTGCCTTGCTTATCTGTGCAGTCCGGGCGTGTCAAGTCCTCCGGGGTGAAGTTGTTGAGGGTTGATCGGTGTGCGCGCGGGTGCCTATGCTTATCTTGGTCCGCGACTGGGGTTGGCTACCGGGGTCGGCGACATGGTGGTGATGGGGTTCCCGCTGGGGGAGGTTGCGGTGCGGCCGCTCGGTCTTTGGAGGCCGTCCACGCGGACGTGGCGGCAGCAGGGCGTCGGGAGCTGGTCGCGGTGCATCGGCTGACGTGGGGCGTGGCGCGCGAGGACACTCATGCGGGCGCGAGCGCCTGGTCGCCGAGGTCTTTGAGGGTGTGGTAGCTGCGTTTGAGGAGGTTGCGCGCGATCGCGAGGCAGGCGCGGTTGTGCCCGAGTCGCTGCGCGGCTTGGCGGTAGTAGGCGTGGTCGGGGGAGCTGGGGCGGGTCGCGGCTTGGGCTGCTTCATACAGCGCCCAGCGCAGGACCGGTGTGGTTCCTGGCGGGAGAGGTGGCCGGGTGCGCGCCGGCGGTCGGAGGCGTGCACGGTGATGTCCAGGCCTCCGTAACGCACGGCATACCGGGAGGAGGAGAACCGGCGGCAGTCGCCGAGCTCGGCGAGGATCGCGACCGAGGTCAGCTCCCCGATCCCGTAGTGGCCCATCAACGCCCGACAGCCGGGCTGGCGCCGCGCGTAGCCGTGCAGCTGCTTGTCGATCGCCGGGATCTCGGTGTCGAGCGCGCCGATCATCCGCAGCGCGACCGTGATCTGATCGCGCGCGGCCGCCGCCAGCGGGAGCTCGGTGAGCCAGTCACGCCCGGCCGCTGTGAGCAGGTCCAGATCGCTGCGGCGCGGCAGGCCGTGGTGATAGAGCACGGCGCGGATCCGCTGCTGCCACTCGCCGCGCTCGTCAACCAGGCTGTGGCGCAGCCGGACCTGGGCGCGGAGATCGAGGATGTGATCGGGCGCGATCCAGCACTCCGGCAGCCGCCCGCACATCAACAGCTCGCGCAGATGCCTGGCGTCGGCCCGGTCGCTCTTGGCGTGCTTCTTGTTGCCGCGCAGCGCGCTGGTCTGCGCCGGCTCAGCGAGATGCGCTCGCGCGCCCACCGCCCGCAGTTCCTCGACCACGAACCGCCAGCCCGTCGTGGCCTCCAACGCCACCTCGAGCGCCTGGCCCGAGAACCGCTCAAGGAACCGGCGCACCGCCGCTCGATCTGCTGGCGCGACTCGTGTCCGCGAGATCTCGCCCGTCTCGGTCTCGAGCCACTCGGCCGTGATCTGCGCCCGATGCTGATCCAATCCCATCATGATCGTCATGACTTTCTCCTCGCGTCGAACTCGACGCGCGGGCAGCGTGCAGCCCGACCCATCGCATACCGTGGGTCACCGGTCGGCCCTTCGTGCTTCGAATGAACCGGCCGCGCGGCTGGTACCCGCGCGCGCCTTCAACGTATGTCGTTCGACACGGCGGGCCGGCCACCTGCGCCAAGGCCGATCACGCCGTACTGCTCATGCCATCTTTGGTCATCCGAAGAGCATGTCGCCGGTGGCGGTCCATAGTCTCGGAATGCGCGGCAGGTGTGGCCGTGCCAGCGGTGCAGCTGTCAGCGCGGGCCACCTGTCCGGGGGGGACAGTCGCTATCCTTACTATCCGTCGTAGGTAAGGAGGAGATATTGGATTCGAGCGCCAGGATGACTTCCAAAGGGCAGGTCACCATCCCAAAGGATGTACGGGACGCGCTGGGGCTCGCCGAGGGCGACGAGCTCCATTTCCGAGTCGAGCACGCACGTGCGGTGATCGCCAGGACGCCGGACTTCCTCGAGCTCGCCGGCAGCGTTCCGGTTCCGGCTGCGAAGCGCGGAACTGCGTGGGACGAGGTGCTGCGCGCCACCCGCGCCGCGCGCGCGAGGCGACGTCACTGAGCGCGTTCGTCGACACCAATATCTTGATTCGGCACCTGACCGGCGACCCGCCGGCGATGGCGGCCCGGGCGACCGCCGCGCTAAGGCAGCCGACGAGCTGCTGCTCGCTGACCTCGACGTCGCCGAGTGCGTCTATGTGCTCGAGTCCTACTACGAGGTGGAGCGGGAGCGCGTTGCCGAGCTCATGCGTGCGGCGCTCGCGCTGCCCTCGATCAAGATCGTGGACCGCGCCACGCTGCTGCGTTCCCTCGAGGTCTACGAGCTGGACCGCCTGGACTTCGCCGAGGCATACCTCGTCGCGCAGGCCGAGGCCACCGACATCGGAACGATCCTGTCGTTCGACAGGTCTATCGACCGAGTCGGAACCGTGAGGCGCCGAGAGCCTTGATCGGGGAGGGGCGCTCGACACGAGCAGCAGACATAGCGCGAGATCGCGGATCGACTGTTGCGCGAGGACGAGCTGGCGTCCGCGCCTGATGATGGCGCCGAGAACGCGCTGATGCGCACCGCTGTCGGCGGGATCCTCACTCGCCTCCCGGGATTGGTCGGCTCGTTCGCCTCCGCCAGCGTTGCCTGGGGCGCGGACAACCGTACGGCTGTGGTCGGCTCGTTGACTGGCGACGTTCCGTTTTGGCTCGGGGCTGTAGCCGCTTTCGGCCGGAGCTGGGCGGTTCTGTTCGAAGGACGTGTGTATGTCTTATCGCAAGCTCAGCGGTTCGAAGGTGGCGGTGAAGTGGCGGAGGGCGGCGGGTTCGTCGAGGATTCGGTAGCCGGTCAGCTCGTCGGCCCGGCGGGCGACGTGCTCGCAGACCTCGATCACGTAGTCGATATGGCTTTGCGTGTATGTCCGCCGCGGTATCGCCAGCCGCACCAGGTCGAGGGTTGCGGGCACTTCGGAGCCGTCCGGCTGGCGGCCGAACATGACCGTGCCGATCTCACAGCTGCGCACTCCTCCTGCCTGGTACAGAGCGACCGCGAGTGCCTGGCCGGGGTACTCGAGCGGCGGGATTTGCGGGAGCAGAGTCCGGGCGTCGAGGTAAACGGCGTGCCCGCCGATCGGGGTCAGTACCGGCAGTCCGGCTCGCCGTAACGCCTCACCGAGGTACCCGGTTGAGCGGATTCGGTATGTCAGATAGTCGTGGTCAACAGCTTCGCGCAGCCCCTGCGCTACCGCCTCGAGGTCGCGGCCGGCCAACCCGCCGTAGGTCAGGAACCCTTCGGTCAGGATCAGCAGGGTCCGGCAGCCCCGGGCCAACTCGTCGTCGTTCATCGCCAGCCATCCACCGATGTTGCCCATCGGGTCCTTCTTGGCGCTCATCGTCATGCCATCGGCCAGCGATGCCATCTCACGCACAATGTCGGGCACGTCGCGGCTTCGCGTGCCCCGGCTCTCGCTCATGGATGAACCAGGCGTTCTCGGCGAAGCGGCAGGCGTCCAGAAACAGCTTCTTCCCGTGCACGTCGCAGACCGCGCGGACCGCGCGGAGGTTGGCTAAGGACACCGGCTGACCACCCCCGCTGTTGTTGGTGATCGTCATGAACACAACCGGGACGTCATCCCCACGCTCGCGCAGCAACGCATCCAGAGCCTCGGTGTCCATGTTGCCCTTGAACGGGTGGTCGGCCTGCGGGTCGCGGCCCTCCGCGATCACCAAGTCGACGGCCTGTGCCCCGGTGTACTCGACGTTGGCGCGAGTGGTATCGAAGTGCGTGTTGTTCGGCACCACTTTCCCCGGCTCCGCCAGGACGCTGAAGAGGATCCTCTCGGCCGCCCGCCCTTGATGGGTCGGGATCACGTGCTCAAACGGGAACAACTCCCGCACGGCGTCCCGGAACACGTCGTAGGACGGCGAGCCAGCGTAGGACTCGTCGCCGTGCTGGATCGCGGCCCACTGGTCACGGCTCATCGCGCCAGTGCCCGAATCAGTGAGCAAGTCGATCAGCACATCCCTCGCGGGCACCCTGAACAGGTTGTAGCCGGCCCGCGACAAGGCCGCCTGACGCTGCTGCCTGGTCGTCATCCGCAGCGGCTCCACGGAGTGGATCCGAAACGGCTCGATGATCGTGCGGAACGACGGTTCGCTCACACACACGACACTACTCACAGACCACACCCACATCCCACGCAAGCACCCCGATCGCCGGCCCACGCCCCACCCCGAACCAGGCCGCCCGATCGACGACCGCACCAACGCAGCAGCTCGCGACAACCCAACGGCGACAGACCCACCGTCCCACCTGAAAAAACCCCACAGAACACAGCCAAGGCGAGTCGTTCCACGCCCGCTGCTCGCCGTCCCGCCACGATCAAGAGCGGAGTGCCCTGTTCGACGGAGACCGGGTTTGTAGGGCGTGGTGAGTAGTTCTATTTTGTCAGTGTGCTTGCTCGCTACCGTCGGTCGGAGACGACCCCGGAGGGGCCGTACTCCCCGGCGGCGTTCAGGGTGAACAGCGCTCCAGGCGACGACAGCGTGTTCGAGTGTGAGGCGAGCCGGGCCCGCCAGGCGGCTTCGTCCGCTCGCGCGGGTGCCACAGCTGGCGCCGACCTCGTGATCCCCTGTGTCCGAGAGCGGCGCCTCGGCTGCGCCCGCCGTATGCGCCGACACGATTGCTGCTTCTCCGCACGGCCAGACGCGCCGGTGATCCCGGGAGTCTGGTCCCGGCTCTCGCTCCTCGGGGGGGCAAGGGTCGGGCGGGACCGGATCGGTGTTATGTGCGCGGCCACGCGCTCGGGCTCATGCAGTGACGTGGAGTTGGGCGTGTTCTGCGTGGGAGTGGTGTCCTGCGGCGTCGGTCGCGGTTGCGGTTGCTTTGTACCGGCCGGCGCGCAGTCGGTGGGCATGGAGTGTGATCGTGCCGGCGGGGGCCACTCGTTTGGCGGTGAAGATCTGCGTGCAGGTCCGTCGTGCGCAGCGGATCACGCTCACGGTGAGTGTGGCTGGGACGGAGAGCCGCAGGCGGAGGCGGCCGTTCGGCCATAGCCGCAGGCCGGTGATGGCGGGAGCTTTGGATCGGCCGCCGGGGGGTGTTGTCGCCGGCGGGGTTGGTCCGCTCCCGCCTGCGGGCGGCGAGGTTGGCTGGCTTCCGGCGGGGACGTCGGTTGGTCCCCAGTAGGGGTCGCGGCCGCCGGGGATGATGAGCGTTGGCGCGTGCGAGCAGGCGGCGCTGGTTGGTGTCAGGTCGCGTTCGTCGACGACCGAGACGCCGTCGCCGTCGCTGTAGGCGAGGCTCGTTCCGTCGGGTGACCAGGTCGGCGACTCGAACGTCCCGGTGGGTCGCGAGATCGTGCAGCGCGACTGGGGGTACTCAGGCCCGACCTGTTGGCCGGGATACGGCGGTGTGCCTCCCCAGGAGTAGATCTCGATCGGACCGCCGCTCTGTTGGTCGCTGATCGCGGCGAGCTTGTCGTGCGCGCGGCTCATTGTCCCGTAGTCCAGCGACAGGTAGCTTCCGTCACTGGCGCGGGTCGAGAACCACTGCTGGAAGTGCTGGGCGTCGTCGCCTCCTCCGAGAGTGTGCAGGCCGAAGCTCTCGACGCCGCCGGCGGTGGCGCTGAGCAGCTGGTGCTGATCGTCGAGCCACGACGGTGCGGTGTAGTCGCGCACTTCGCCCAGCTCGGTGGGGTCGGTGAAGCGATCGGCGTATGAGGTTGTTGATTGGAAGCGCAGCTGGTAGTCACAGACGCTCGTGTCGCAGTGGAAGTAGCGGTAGCTCCACCAGTACGCGATCTTTGTTCCGTCTGGCGAGATCACCGGATCGAACGGGCCTGACCATTGCGGAAGCCCGCCCGCGTCACCGTGATCGTCAGGGACGATGCTGGCGACGGGCGCGCCGATCCGCTCCCCGGTCGGCCCCATCCGGACGAACCGCTCGCCTCGCAGAGCGAGGATCGTGCCGTTGTCTGCCTGCGATGGGGAGGACCAACCACCGTCGGTGGTCACGGCCCTCTGACGTGAGCCGTCTGGTGCGCTCAGCCAGACGTTGCCGTTCTTGATGAACACGATGCTGCTCGCGTCCGCGAGCGCTGGGACGATGCTGGCGCTCGCAAGCGTCGCGGCGAGAGCGACGCCGAGGCGACGGGTGACGGTTGCGCGTGTCATGAGTGCCTTCTTGACCGGATCCGAACGAACGTGGCCTGCCAATCAACAGACGTTCGCGTGGTGAATGGCGGTGTCCCGGCCGACGCGGTGCCGCTGAACATACGGTGGGCCTTGACGATCTCCTTGCCGCTCGCGAACAGCTCACCGATCGGGAGCGGCGAACCCACCGCTGGGAACGTGGCGGGCGGAAGGTCGCTCGGGTATAGGACTGGGCAGTGGTTGATGGTCAACGGTGACGGGGCCAGCTCGTCTGCCTCGGCTCCGACGTACAGCTCCCGGCCGTCGTGGCTGATCGTCACGATCGACGCAACCGAGCGCTTGCGGCAGTCGAACAGGGGAGCCGGGTCTTCCTCCTCGGTTCCACCGAGCGGACCCGGATGGCTGCCGCCGCTCGCCTCCGACGTGCGGTTGATCTTGACGGTCGCGGTGAGGCCTCTCGGCGGATCGTTCAGCGTTCTGGCACCGACGCGGAAGGTCACGAACGATCCGCTCCGCACGACCAACACCGGCGTGCTGCGGGTATGAAACTGCACGGTTTCCGACCCGTGCGACTCAGTCCAGAAGATGTGGTAGCTGTTCTGGTCCGCAGAGAACTCAGGCCGTTGCCACTGCGTGTGCATCGTGCCCGTGATGCGGAGCGTGTAGCGCGCGGTCCTGGCCGAGGCCGCTGCGGGTAGCGATAGGACAGCGGCGGCGGCGAGCGCCAGCGCGTGACGCCCGGTTCTTGATGCAAGCATCAGCGATTCCTTTCGATCGTCTGTTGTCGGCGAAGCCTCGACGGATCGGGTGGGGCTCGCATCTGCGAAGTCACTAGTCCGGTTGCGCGGCAAGGTCAGGGAGGGAATGCCTTGTCGCTCGATTGCGTGCCCGAGATGGCGGGTCTACGATGAACGTCGATGCCTGGCACCGGGGTGATGCGAGCGCCTCTCGGGCTGGTCGGGCGCGAGCAGGAGTGTGCGGTGATCGATCGCGTGCTCGACCAGGCTCTCGACGGGGAGGGCGCCTCGCTCGTGGTCCGGGGCGAGGCGGGGATCGGGAAGAGTTCGCTGCTCGAGTACGCCGCCGATAGGGCGCGCGGGGCGACGGTGTTGAGCGCCACCGGCGTGGAGGCCGAGTCCGAGCTCGCGTTTGCAGGCCTGTATGGGTTGGTGCGCCCGGTCCTCAACAAGCTCGAGCAGTTGCCGGGCAGGCACCGTGCGGCGCTGGCCGGAGCGCTGGGGCTCGGAGCCTCAGCGGAAGCCGATCGCTTCCTGGTTTCGGCAGCGGTGCTGGGGCTGCTGGCGGCGGCAGCAGACGATGGCCTGGTGTTGTGTGTGATCGACGACGCACAGTGGCTCGATCGCCCGTCGGCGGACGCACTGGTGTTCGCCGCCCGGCGACTGCGTGGCGAGCGCCTGGCGATCCTGTTCGGCGCACGCGAAGGAGAGGTGGGTCGGTTTGAGGCAGCGGGACTCCCGCAGCTGGTGCTCGAGGGATTGGATGCCCTGTCCGCCGCGACGGTCCTGGCCGGAGATGGCCGCGAGGCCTCACCCGCCGTTCGTGAGCGCCTGCTAACGGAGGCTGCTGGCAACCCGCTCGCCCTGCTCGAGCTCCCGGGCGGCCTATCCGGCGACCAGCTTGCCGGCGAGGAACCGCTGCCTGACGCGATGCCGCTCACACCGCGCCTGCAGGGCGTCTTTCGCCAGCGGACCGACCGCTTGCCGCGGGCGACCCAGGCCGCTTTGCTGATCGCCGCCGCGGACAACACGGGCGACGTGGCCACGGTGTTGCGTGCCGCTGCGCACTCGGAGTTACCCACCGATGTGCTCGATCCCGCCGAGGCCGCCGATCTGATCCGGATTTCGGTGGGGGCCATCGCGTTCCGGCATCCGCTTGTACGTTCGGCTCTGTATGACGCAGCGACGCTCAGCCAGCGCCAGCGAGCGCATGCGGCGCTCGCCGATGTGCTCACGGGCGACGAGCACGCGGATCGTCGCGTGTGGCACCAGGCGATGGCCACCGTCACTGCCAACGAAGAAGTCGCGGCCGCGCTCGAGGCCTCCGCCCGCCGCTCGCAGGCGCGCGCCGCGCACTCCTCGGCGGCGACCGCATTCCTGCGGGCGGCCGAGCTGGGCACCGACACGGATCGGCGGATGCGCCGGATCGCGGCCGCGGCCGAAGCCGCATGGGACGCGGGACAGCCCGACCGGGCTCGCGAGGCAATCGCGCGCTGCTTGCCCACCGCCACCGGAGAGCTGAAGGCTCGGTTGTTGCAGCTCAGCGGCGCGATCGAGGTGCTCTGCGGCAGTCTGCCGATCGCTCTCGGGCGCCTGCTGGAGGGCGCGGACACGAGCACCGACCCGTCACTGACACTCGAGATGCTCGTCGACGCCGGCGAGGCCGCGGTGTTCAGCGGACAGGTCGCGAAGGCCGTGGAGCTCGGTCAACGCGCGGGTGCGCTACAGGCCACGACACCGCGCGATCGGTTGATGGCCTCGTTGCTGCTCGGATTCGCGAAGGTCTTATCGGGCGACCCGCAGGCGGCACGGCCGCTGCTTGAGGAGACGATGCGGGAGGCGGACGCCCTCGACGATCCCCGCGCCCTGGTGTTGGCCGCCAGCGCGGCGTCGGTTGGCGGTCATCCCGGAGATGGGCTGACGTACGCCAGCCGCGCCGTCGAGTCCGCCCGTCGACGCGGGCTGCTCAGCCAGCTGCCGCGGGCGCTCGAGACGCAGTCGTGGGAACTCGTGAACAGCAGTAGCTTCGATCTTGCCTTCGCCGCGGCCGAGGAGGGCTACCGGCTGTCGTTGGACGTGGGTCACGGCGGCGGCTGGCTCCTGGCCAACATGGCCAGCGTCGAAGCGGCCTGGGGTCGCGAGGCCGACACGCGCGAACACGCTGCGGAAGTACTGGCGATCGGGCAGCGGAGTGGCTCCACGTTCCTTGTTGGGATCGCCGAGTGGACGCTCGGGTTCCTCGAGCTGGCGCTCGGAAGGCCGGCCGAGGCGGCCACTCGGATGCTTGCCGTCACAGATCTCGAGCAGCCCAACCTGAATCCGCTCGTCGCACCGCCGGCGATTCCGGACGCGATCGAGGCGGCGGCGCGCTGCGGCAGGACCGACGAGCTTGGCGGGCGCTTGGCGGCGTTCGAGCAATGGACCGCGGCCGGGCCGGCGGAGGGGCGCCGGGCGCTCCTCGCGCGCTGCCACGCGCTGCTTGGCAAACGACCGCCTGACGAAGCCTTTGGCGAAGCGATCGCCGGGGCGGCAGCGCTGCCGCCGTTCCAGCGCGCCCGCACCGAGCTGCTCTACGGGGAGTGGCTGCGGCGCGAGCGCCGACGTCAGGAGGCGCGCGCCCATTTGCGAGCGGCGCTGGAGCTGTTCCGCGGCCTCGGGACGTCGCCGTTCGCCGAGCGTGCTGAGGCTGAGCTTCGGGCGAGCGGTGAGACCGCGCGCAAGCGCGACCCCTCCACGCTGGACAATCTGACCCCGCACGAGCTTCAGATTGCCGGCCTCGTCGCCCAGGGCTTGACGAACCGCGAGATCGCCGGACAGCTGTTCCTCAGTCCACGGACGATCGACTACCACTTGCACAAGATCTTCACCAAGCTCGGGATCGCGACACGGACAGAGCTCATTCGAGACGGGCTCCCGCACCGACCGCTCGCCTGATGGCGCGCAGACCCGGCGCTACCGAACTTGCAGCGAAGCGCCCACCGCGCGATCGTCACCGGTGTAGACGTGTACGAGTAGCGCGCCGCGCCCGACCTGATCACGACGATCGTCGTGCAGAAGACCGATGCTCTCGCGAGCTGCGATCGAGGTCAGGCGGCGATCTCGTGCTTCTCCATGGGCCACGCTCACGCGGCGGGCGGCCGATAGCCACCCCGGGTGCGGCCCGCAGTAGGTGCCGGAGACGGGCGCAACGTCGCGGTAGTCGCGGCCCACGGCAACGGTGAGGTAACGGAGGTCGGCCGGCCGGTCGTGTGTCGGGTCCCATGCGAGGATCTCGACCGCCTGGCCGGGTACGGGCTGAAGCACCTCGACCCAGGCGTGCGTGCCGCCTTCGCCGACGAGATGGCCGGACACATAGCGAGCGGGGATGCCGAGCAGCCGGCAAAGCGCAAGCATCACATGCGTGTAGTCCTGGCAGACGCCGTGTCCCGCGGCGAGCGCCTGGCCTGCCGTTGTGTGCACGGCGGTCCGGTCAAAGCCATAGCTCATGTGCCGATACACCCAGCCGCCGACGGCTCTGGCCAGGTCGGCGCCCTTCTCGCCGCGGGAGGCAAGCTTGGCGGCCGCGGCGCGCAGCGCCGTGTCCGGCCGGGTGAGAGCCGACGGCCGCAGGTAGACGTCTAGCGCTTGCCTCGCGGCCGCCTCGAGGTGTGGCCCCTGCCCGGTCAACCGCTCCACGACCAGTGACACGTCGAAGTCGACGGCCTCCTCGACCTTGGGGATGCTGATCTGAAAAATGACGTTGCCGAACCGGTCGACGCGCATCCGTGTGCGCGAGCGGGGCTGGCTCACCTCCAGGCGGTGGCTGAGCACCCGCTGGTGTCCGTGAACCGGCGGGGGCACCACGACCAGGCGCTGCCTCAGGTCGCAGATCGGCGCTGCGTAGCGGTAGCGGAAGTGCTGCTGCACCTCGTAGACAGTCCGCTGGATCCGGCCGCAGTTCATCGCGTGGTCACGAAAGTCGACCGGGAGGATGTCCGCGTCGTGCCGCCCGCCCGACTCATTCTGCGAGATGAGGTCCACAGGCGTTGCGCTACCGCTGCCGATCGTCGCGGGTCGCGGCGGCGGGAATGATCTCGTCCGCCCAGACGGTCATCTGCTCGAGCAGTAGCTTGCCGTAGGACGTCACCATCGCCACGTCCATGGCGTCGCGACCTCGCGCGATGACGACGCGCCCGATCCGCCTTGCGTTGTTGCGGGGGTCAAACGTCCACCACCGTCCACCGAGGTAGACCTCCATCCAGGCGCAAAAGTCCATCGCCTCTGGCGGGGGAGTCACGTCGATGTCGGGGAGATATCCGAACACGTAGCGCGCCGGGATGTTCAGAGCTCGGCAGAACGAGATCGCGAGGTGGGCGAAGTCCCGGCAGACGCCCGCCCTCGCCTCAAAGACATCGACCGAGGTCGCGTCAGGGTTGCTGGCGGCGTACTCAAAGCGGACATTGTCATGAACCCAGTTGCAGACGGCCTGCACTCGCTCCCACCCCAGCGGCGTCGTCCCGAACAGTCTCAAGGCCGCGTCGGACAGCATGTCGGAGAGGCAATAGCGGCTGGCCAGCGTGTAGATCAGGATCTCGCCCGGCAGGTCCTCGACCCGGTGCTGCACCGCTACGGTGCCGACCTCGTCCACCGCCGCCGACGTCGTGACCTCCGCGTCGTAACGCAGGCTCGCCTTTCCCGCTCCGATCACGACGCGCCTGGCGTGGTTGCCGTACATGTCGACGAGATCTGAGAAGGACGCATTGGGCTGCACATGCCACGTCTCGCGCTCAACCGTCACGCCGCCGTCCGAGCGGGCGCGCAGGAGCACAACGGCCGGCACCGCAAGCGCCGCGTCGAAGCGAAACTCGCACCCCACCCTTATCCGCACCAGTCTCCGTTCGTCCGGGTCAGGAGCAACGCTCGGTTCCACGACCCCGGGGACGCTATCGGTACTCCTCCTCGCTCAAAGCGCCTCGCGCAAGACGACGGCGCGCAGCTCCCAGTCACATTCACAAGCTTCAACATCAGCAACATAAACGCCTCGCCAAGCCGTGTCATTGGCCCTCAGTCGAAGACCACCGACCGCCCATCGGCCACCCGGCACGACCCGCGGATCTCAGGCTGTGGCTAAGCGACCAGCGCGCTGGTTCTGATCCACCAGCGCGCGTGCTCCAGCAGCCGCCCCGGCGCAAATCGGGCGGGATCGGTGAGCACGAGCCGGGCGTACTCGTCAGAGACGGCGGACAGGACCCGGGCGGTCAGCTCCGCGTCGTGGTCTGCGCCCCCGCTGTCGGTGACCGGACGGACGGCCAGTACGAGTCGGCCGAGCACAGCCGCCCGTCCCTCGGCGATCTTGTCGTAGAGCGCGGCCGGCGCGCCCTCCGGGGGCATCAGCACGAGGCGCCACGTGCTAGGCGCGCTCTGCACCGCGTGCAGGTAGGCGGCGAGCGCCTCCAGCATCAGCTCCCGAGGGTCGCCCTCGTCGAGGCTCGTCAGCGTCGTCTCGGACACTTGCGCGAGCGCGCGTGAGGTCTCGAGTTCGATCACCGCCTCCAGCAGATCCTGTAGATCCCGAAAGTGGTTGTAGACGGTCGCGCGGGTAACGCCCGCATCGGCCGCCACCGCCTCGATCGAGATGTCGAAGAACCCCCGTTCGGCCACCAGACGGGTGGTGACAGCGATCAGCTGCTCACGCCGAGCGGCGGCGCTCCAGCGGGCGGACGATCGGGGCGGCGGGCGCATTCCGGTGAGGTTACGCTACCGTAACTGACAGTACCGTAACCAGAGGCGCGCCTCGCTGCCGCCGAGAGCTGAGGAGCGCATGGCCGAGCACGCCGAGATCATCATCGCCGGAGCTGGATTCTCCGGATTGGCCATGGCCATCAAGCTGCAGGAGGCCGGTCGCCGAGACGTTCTGGTGCTGGAGCGCGCGGCGGACGTTGGCGGCGTTTGGCAGCTGACGCGCACGCGCGTCCGCGCGGACGCGCACGCGCGCTACAACCGTGAGATCGACTCCCGGATGCGCGGTACGGTGTGGGACATCGGCGGCTGTTCGAGCTTCTACATCGACCGCACTGGTCGCAACGCCACCCTGTGGCCGGACTGGACCTGGCGTTTCCGGCAGCGGTGCCGCGAGGCGCCCGCCGAGGCATACCGCCTGATGAGCCCCATCCGAGAGCTGGTGGAGGCATGAGGGCCGTGACCTGCCAGCAGGCCGAGCTCCGCGTCTCGGAGCTGCCCGCCGAAACGCCTGGCGAGGGGCAGGTGCTGCTCGAGGTGCTGCGCTGTGGAATCTGCGGCTCGGACCTCCACGCCCGGCATCACTGCGACGAGCTCGCCGACGAGATGACCGAGATGGGCTACGACGGGTTCATGCGCTCAGACCAGAGCGTGGTGTTCGGCCACGAGTTCTGCGGCACCGTCGCCGAGTACGGGCCGAAGTCGCGGCGCAAGGTGCCGGCCGGCGCGCAGGTGGTGGCGCTGCCGCTCACCCGGCGCGGCGGGGAGTACCACGGCATCGGTTTGGCGGCAAACGCGCCGGGGGCCTACGCCGAACAGGTGATCGTCGAGGAGTCGCTGATGCTGCCGGTGCCCAACGGCCTGCCGCCGGACGTCAGCGCGCTCACCGAGCCGCTGGCAGTCGCGTGGCACGCCGTGCGACGCAGCGAGATCGGCAAGCGCCAGGTGGCGATCGTGATCGGGTGCGGTCCGATCGGTCTCGCCGTCATCACGCTGCTGAAGACCCGGGGCGTGAAGACTGTCGTCGCCAGCGACTTGTCGGCCGCGCGGCGGGGGCTCGCCACCCGCTGCGGCGCGGACATCGTCGTCGACCCGGCGCAGGAGTCGCCGTACGCCGCCGGTGACCGCGGCCATCTCAACACGATGCCCGACGCCGTCGACCTGCTGATGACGACGATGGAGAAGCTCCAGCGGCTGCCGGTCGACTGGACGCACGTCTTCCGCGCGATCGACCGCCTAGGCATCAAGCCCAAGCATCCGGTGATCTTCGAGTGTGTCGGCGTGCCGGGCATCCTCGACAGCGTGATCTCCTCCGCCCCGATCTTCTCGCGCGTAGTCGGCGTCGGTGTGTGCATGGGTGAGGACCGCATCCGCCCCTCCCTGGCGATCAACAAGGAGATCGATGTGCGCTTCGTGCTCGGGTACACCCCACTCGAGTTCCGCGATACCCTGCACATGCTCGCCGAGGGCAAGGTGAACGTCGATCCGCTTGTCACCGGAGTGGTGGGACTCGAGGGTGTGGCGGCGGCGTTCGATGCCCTCGGCTCTCCCGAGGCGCACGCCAAGATCCTCATCGACCCGCGCAGTGCGGTGACCGCGCCGCCGGCCGTCGGGAGCTGATGCACATGCCCGCCGGCGACGTAGCACTCGACATCACCCAGACCAACATCGCCGTCCAGCGGCTGATCGAGGTCACCGCGAATCCGCGTCATCGGTACCTGCGGCCGGCGGCCTAGCCGCCGGCCTCCCCAAGCGCGCCGTCGACGACCGCCTGCGCGGTCGGACCGTACGGCGGCATGAACGCGTCGACCAGGTCGCCCTCGCCGCGCACGAACACCCCGCGGAGGTTTGAGAACTCGCGAAAGCCCTCCACCCCGTGGTGCCGGCCGGTCCCGCTGTGGCCAACACCGCCGAACGGCAGCGTGGCCAGCGCCCCATGGACGGCAGCGGTGTTGACGCAGGCACCGCCGGAGGTCGTGCGCCGCAGCACGTCCTCGGCGTGCGCCGCATCGCGCGAGAAGACGTACAGCGCCAGCGGCCGCTCGCCGGCGTTGACGTAGTCGACCGCGCCCTCATAGGGTGTCGTATGGAACGACAGGCAGGACGGGACCGAAGATCTCCTCGCCCATCAGCGCGGCGTCAGCCGGCGGGTCGATGATGAGCGTCAGCGGGAGCTGACTGCGCGCAGGGTCGGCCGGGCCAGCGTCCTCCAGCGGCCGGATGTCGCAGCCACGCGCGGCGACATCCGCCAGCAGCCGCTCGATCCGCTCCAGGTGCCGAGCGGTGATGATCCCGGTGCAGCTGTCGGAGGTGCAGTAGCCGGGCATCAGCTGCTGTGCCTGCTCGGCGGCGATCGCCGCGAACGCATCGAGCTGATCCCGCGGGACCAAGCAGTAGTCGACCGAGATGCACATCTGGCCGTTCTTGACAGCCTTGGTACCCAGCACCTGCTTGACCGATTCCGCGTCGATGCTGTCCGCGGCGGGATCGCCGGGCACTTCCCTCCGAGCTCGAGCGTCACCGGGACGAGGTTCTCGGCGGCCGCCCGGGCGATCTCGCGCCCGACCCCGCTGGGTGGTAGTTGAGTTGTGATGGGCCTGGTCCGTGGCGTGCGGTCGGCGCGGGGTGGCAGGCCTGGATCGAGGGGGTGCTACGTACACGATCACTCAGGCCGAGCGCGGGGCTGAGGTCGCCGCCCGAGCGCTCACAGACCCGCTCGCCGGAGGCGTGAGCTGAGAGAGGGGCAGAGGGCGCCTCTGTCTCCTTTAGTGCCGGGAAACTACCTAGGGCACTAAGTAGATTAAGATAATCGAGTTACTGGTGTTTGCGGATGTTCGCTCTCCGCTGACCAGTGACAATCACCGGAGATGGGATCGCAGGCACATGACGCCGCTCTGACCCGAACAGCCGCCCGCTCCGAGGCTGAGGCGAACGGTTTAGGCGATTCGACTGACGCGCTTCTGGACGTCCTCGCCCGCGAGCACCGCGACCATCCGCTGCCGTCCGGCATGCGCGAACTCGCTGAGCGTTTCGTTTACGGAACGCTGGCCCTGCTGTTCCCGCATTTCGCAACCCTGCCCCGGACCGGACGTGACGAGTTGGCTGGCGATCTGGCCGCCATGACGGCGATGGTCGAGCGAGCGCTCGACTGGCCGGACTCAATCGTCGGCGACATCGCCAGCCGCCGTCAGGTGGCGGACGAGCTGTTCGCCGGTCTGACGGTCATCCGCGAGGCGCTGCTCCTCGACGCCCGAGCGATATACGACGGCGATCCGGCCGCTTGGAGCATCGACGAGGTGATACTCGCTTATCCGGGGTTCCTGGCGATCGCCACGTATCGCATCGCCCACGTGCTGCACGGTCGGATTCGCTTGTTCCCCCGTCTGGTGACGGAGGTCGCGCATCGGGCGACGGGCATCGACATCCATCCCGGCGCGCGGATCGGACCCTCGTTCGCGATCGATCACGGAACGGGCATCGTCATCGGGGAGACGTCGGTGATCGGAGCGCGGGTCCGTCTCTACCAGGGGGTCACGCTCGGCGCCGTCCGCGTCAACAAGCGGCTCGAGCACGTCAAGCGCCATCCGACGATTGGCGACGACGTCGTTATCTATGCCAACGCGACGATCCTCGGCGGAGAGACGGTGATCGGCCGCGGCAGCCGGATCGGCGGCAACGTCTGGCTGACGGCCAGCGTGCCCCCGTACTCGGTCGTCACACCGACAGCCCGCGTTGAGCGCCATACCAATGCCGCACGGGGCGCTGACGATCTCGTCGACTTCCACATCTGACCACGCCACCCGACCACGGAGACCAGCAATGAGGTTCAACAGCATTCTCGAGACGATCGGCAACACGCCGCACATCCGCATCAACCGGCTGTTCGATTCCGAGGTCGAGGTTTGGATGAAGGCGGAGCGCACGAACCCCGGGGGAAGCATCAAGGATCGGATCGGCCTCTCGATGATCGAGGATGCCGAGCAACGTGGCCTGCTCGGGCCGGGGAGGCTGATTGTCGAGCCGACCTCTGGGAACACGGGTGTTGGCCTGGCGATCGTCGCCGCGGTAAAGGGCTATCGCCTCCTGCTCGTGATGCCTGAGTCGATGTCGATCGAGCGCCGCCGTCTGTTCGGTGTCTACGGCGCGGACCTCGAACTCACACCACGCGAGCTTGGGATGAAAGGCGCCATCGAGCGCGCCGCCGCGATCGTGGCCACGACGCCCGGCGCCTGGATGCCGCAGCAGTTCGAGAATGAGGCGAATGTCGAGGTCCACCGCCGGCAGACGGCCGCCGAGATCCTGACCGACTTCCCCGACGGAATCGACTACCTGATTACGGGAGTCGGGACGGGCGGACACATCACCGGTGTCAGCGAGGTACTCAAGGAGCACTTCCCCCAGCTGCAGACCTTTGCCGTGGAACCCGAGAAGTCGCCCGTGATCAGCGGCGGCAAGCCGTCCCCGCACAAGCTCCAGGGGATCGGGGCCGGCTTCGTACCGCACAACCTCCATCTCGACGTGATCGACGGCGTGATTGGAGTGAGTGAAGAGGATGCATTTGCGTACGCCGTGCGGGTAGCGCGTGAAGAGGGCATCTTCGTCGGCCCGTCCTCTGGCGCCGCCCTCGCCGCGGTCGCGAAAAAGCTGCCCGACATCCCGGATGGCAGCGTCGTTTTGACCTTCTCATACGACACCGGTGAGCGGTACTTCTCGGTCGAGGGGCTCTTCGATGCCGACGGCCAGGCCGTCCGGGCCGCGGTTGGCGCGGCCGTCTAGCGAGGCGAATTGCTGATGCCTGACCGCGTGGTCAGGCAGACACGAAAGGACCGAACAATGGCCACGACCGCAGAGCCGCATCTCGCCCTCGGCGATGTTGCAGCCCGTCAGCTTGCGAATGCTCAGAAGACAGCGCCGACGATGCTGTCGATCACGCCCCGCTGGCTGGTCCACCTCCTCCCATGGGTACCGGTGGAGGCCGGCATCTACCGAGTGAACAAGGTCAAGGACGAATCACGGGTCACGACGGCGTGCTCGCAACTAGAGGACGAGCGCGAGCTGCCCGAGACATTCGTCGACTACGTCGAGCACCCGCGGGAGTACTACCTGAGCTCAGTGACGACGGTCGTCGACGTGCACACCCGCGTGTCCGACCTCTACAGCCGGCCGCACGACCAGATCAAAGAGCAGCTGCGGCTCGCGATCGAGACGATCAAGGAGCGCCAGGAGTCAGAGCTCCTGCACAACCCCGACTACGGGATCGTCACGAACATCGCTCCCGCTCAGCGGATCAAGACGCTCAGCGGCCCGCCGACACCCGATGACCTCGACGAGCTGATCACGCGCGTATGGAAGGAGCCGGCGTTCTTCCTGGCGCACCCGCGCGCGATCGCCGCGTTCGGCCGCGAGGCCACCCGGCGTGGGGTTCCGCCCGCGACGGTGAGCGTGTTCGGCTCGCCCGTCATCACCTGGCGAGGCGTCCCGATCGTTCCGAGCAACAAGCTCGAGATCAAGGGCAACAAGAGCCAGATCCTCCTCCTGCGCACCGGCGAGAGCCGCCAGGGCGTCGTCGGGCTCTACCAGCCCGGGCCCTCCGGTGACCAGGGGCTCGGCCTGTCGGTGAAGTTCATGGGGATCAGCCGCAAGGCGATCGCCTCGTACCTGATCTCGCTGTACTGCTCGGCCGCGATCCTCACCGACGACGCCGTGGCCGTGCTCGAGGGCGTCGACGTGAGCAAGTATCACCGGTACGACCATGCCTACCGTAAATAGTCACAACGGCGCCAGTCACAACGGCGCCGGTCCATCGTCGCGCGAACCGGCCGCCCAGGAGAACGGGGCGGCCGGCGCGCCCCCCGTTCGCAAAGGGGGGCCGTTCGACCTCGGCGAGATCGAGCGGGTCGCAAACGAGATGTTCCGGGCGATGCCCGGCGCCGTGCTGCCGAGGCTCGACGACGAACCTCCGAAACCGCTGCAGCCGCCGGTCCCACTCGAGCCGCCGCAGCCGCCGGTCCCGCTCGCGCCGCCGGAACCCGGCCCGTTCACGCTGAGCGGTGATCCCATTCCGCTTGACGAGCTTGGTCTGGCCGGTCGGCCACGCGGAGAGACGGAGGACCCGCTCGCCGCACGCCACTACCTGATCGACGAGTCAGCCTCCAGCGCGCCGGCGGCAGGGATCAGCCCGGCTCCGCCGCCCGCTCCACACGTGGGGCTGCAGTCCGCGCACCCGGGTCTTGACGTCGAGCACGCCCGGGCGCAGTTTCCCCTGCTCGCCGAGACCGTGCATGGGCACCCGCTCGTGTGGCTCGACAACGGCGCGACGACGCAGAAACCACAGGTCGTGATCGATCGCCTCGCCGAGTTCTACCGGCACGAGAACTCGAACATCCATCGCGGCGCGCATACGCTCGCCGCTCGGGCGACGGACGCCTACGAGCACGCCCGCGACGTCACCGGCCGGTTCCTGCACGCCGGCTCGCCGAGCGAGATCGTGTTCCTGCGTGGCGCCACCGAGGCGATCAATCTCGTCGCTCAGTCCTGGGGTCGCGCCAACGTCGGCCCGGGCGACGAGATCGTCATCACCTGGCTGGAGCATCACGCGAACATCGTGCCCTGGCAGCAGCTGTGCCAGGCGACGGGCGCGCGGCTGTGCGTCGTTCCCGTTGACGATCGCGGGCAGGTCCAGATCGACGAGTACGAGCGGCGCCTGTCGGATCGGACGCGGCTCGTCGCCGTCTCGCACGTGTCCAACGCGCTCGGCACGATCACGCCCGTCCGCGAGATGACCGAGCTTGCGCACCGCTACGGCGCCCGTGTGCTCGTCGACGGGGCGCAGGCGGTCTCGCACATGCCGGTCGACGTCCAGATGCTCGACAGCGACTGGTATGCGTTCTCCGGCCACAAGGTGTTCGGTCCGACCGGGATCGGGGTCCTGTACGGCAAACGCGACCTGCTCGACGCGATGCCCCCGTGGCAGGGCGGCGGCAACATGATTCGCGACGTCACCTTCGAGCACACCGAGTACCAAACGGCCCCAAACCGCTTCGAGGCCGGGACGACGAGCATCGCCGACGCCGTCGCTCTCGGCGCCGCGCTCGACTATGTCCAGCGCCTCGGCCTCGAGAACGTCGCCCGCTACGAGCGCGATCTGCTTCGTTACGCGACCGAGGCGCTGATGACGATCCCCGGTCTGGAGCTGATCGGCACCGCGCCGGAGAAGGCCGCGATCCTCTCGTTCATCCTGAGCGGCCTCCCGCCCGAGGAGGTCGCCGCCGAGCTCGACCACGAGGGAATCGCGGTGCGCGCCGGGCATCATTGCGCCCAACCGATCATCCGCCGGTTCGGCCATGAGGGGACGGTCCGCGCGTCGCTGGCGCTCTACAACACGTGCGCGGACGTCGACGCATTGACCGGTGCGCTGCGGCGCATCGCCACGCGCAGCGGCGCCGGTCCGGCGTTGTGGTCGGGCTGAATCAGTCGCCGAGCTCGCACAGGGGCAGGTGCAGCGAGCCGGCACGTGGCCGTCGAGCCATTCGGCGCGATCGCGTAGTGTGACGGCGAGGCAATGGCCAAGCGTGATCCCGCCCTCCTGTCAGGTCCCGACATCCGCCACCGCCACTCCGACAACGTTGTCGACGCCGGAGAGCACCGCGCCGCCTCACGGCCCGCGATTCGTTGCTTGACGGCGGCCGGGACCAGCGCCGTGGCGGACGGTCGAGTCCTTGCGGGTGCAGCTGGGCCAGCGTCTGTCAAGGCGATGAAGCGGGCACTCGTCGACCGGCACCAAGCCTCGCGCAACGTCGGCGCGGGTCAGCCCTCGGCGCGCAGGGCGCGAACACATTCGGCAGGATGTGCCATGGTGTTTCAGATCGCGACCGGGTCGCTGGTCGGCCGCGCGGCGGGGTGGAAGGCTACACCGAAGGGCCTGGCACGCCCGCCGACGCGGACTTCCGATACCCGCTCGAGCAGCTTGGAGCAAACCCGAGGGACGGCGCGCTCATCAAGCCTGAAGGAGAGAACCCGCAGTGAGTACCTACAAACCCGGAGATCGCTACATGGAGTGGCTGAATGTGGCAGACCATGGCGATCAAATGTTTACGGCATCGCGCGAGGCGTACGAAGCAAACGGGCGAGGGTTCTGGGTGACGAGTGACGAAGAGCAGGTCAAGGCGTTGGGAAAGAGCGAGGCGATGTACTTCGCCGCTGCTCGGATGCCAGACCTGCTGCGCCGCTTTGTTAACGACGGACTGGTAGGCGCTGGAGACCCGGCAGGTGGCAACTTCAAGGCGATGGTCGATACCTACGATCCGACCACGCAGTTTGTAGTTGTCGGTTGTGAGGACGACCAGCTATTCGTTCACATCGTGACGGGACGCGAGGCGGGGGCATGACTGCCGCTCGTGACCGGATACGGCCCGAACGTCGCGAGAGCGACCTCTGCCGCTGCGGGCATTGGAACCTACGTTGGAGCGAAAACGTGCCTGGTTTGCAAGGGATTAGCACCGATCGTGGCCCGTGTCGTATGCAGCGGCGGGGTCGACGGAGCCCCCCGAAGGTCGGGATCTCTTCGGGCGCGCTCCCTTGGCGTCGAGGTCTTTGCCGCGCAGCCGGGTTGGGTGCGCTCGCAACGAACACCCCCTGCGACACGAGTCGTGAGGCGCGGCGGGCGACGTGTTGCGTGGCTGGCTGGCAGCGCGCACGAGACGCTTGCCGCTTCGGTTTCACGTTGGCCGCTGACGCCGTCAGACCCGCGGCGGTAGTGTTTAATCGATGAGCGCGCTCGTGACCATCTCGGCGGCCTACGGCGCCGGTGGGAGCCTGATCGGGCCGCGCGTGGCCGAGCGTCTCGGGGTGCGCTTCCTGGACCGCGCTATCCCAGTGTCCGTCGCCGATCAGCTCGAGGTTCCCCGCGAGGGGCTCACACAGCAGCAGGTTCCGCGGAACGTGTTCCGCCGCTGGCTTCCCAGCTTTGCGCCAGCCGCACACGTGTTCGCCGGGACGGCGACGCGGGATGACCCGACGACGATGACCGAGGACGAGTTTCGGCTGGCCACGGAGCAGGTTCTGCACGAGTACTCCGAGGTCGGAGCGGTGATCCTTGGGCGTGCCGCCGCAGCCGTGCTCCGGGACGAGCCGGGAGCGCTGCATGTCCGGCTTGACGGTCCGTTCGAGCGGCGCATCGGCCAGGCCATGATCATCCACGGAGTCGACCGCCCAACTGCCGAGCGGGAGCTGAAGATCGCCGACCGGGCGCGCGAGATCTACGTTGAGCGCTGGTACGACGAGAACCTCCACGACCCGCGCCGCTACGACTTGATCATCGACTCCACACGGATCAACGTCGACACCTGCGTCGAGCTGATCGCGATGGTCGCCACAAGGCGCGTCCGCCAATCGCCCGCGGAGTCGGCCCAGGACAACATCGGTCACATCGCGTAGCAGACCGCCCGGGGTTCTGCGGCGGTCGCGGGTAGTCCTTGACGGCTGATCTGGGTAGCGGTCGAGCGTCCGGATTGAGTCGCGCTTCGTCAGCCGCCCACGCTCGAACCGGCCATCTCCGCAATGCCGGCCTCGCGGGCGGAACCCGAGTGTTTGCTCGAGTTGGGCTCCTAGCGCGATCAGCAGATCGTCGCGCCCGGGCGGACCGATCAGTTGCACGCCGACGGGGACTCCGTCGTCGGTTTCGTGCAGCGGCAGCGTGATAGCAGGCTGGCCGGTGACGTTCCACGGCCGCACGAGCGCGCTGAAGCGAACGGCGTCGTCGGTCACGCCCGCTTGCGAGCGGAGAGTCCCGGCTGGGGCAGGCAGGCGCGTCAGCGTCGGCGTGAGCAGCACCGAGTCCCAGGGCCAGCTCGCCAGTACGCGCCGCGCGAATTCTCCGAGCCGCTCGATCGCCTCGAGGTAGCTGACAAGCTGCACGGGTGCGGCGTCGTACACCCATGCGCGCGTGGCGGGCTCGAGCGCGTCCGGATCCACCGGCCGGCCGTGCAGACGTTCCAGCACTCTGATCAGGTGTTGCATGGTGGCGGTTGCGACGGTGCTCCAAGCCGGCGCGAAATCTGGATCCTCCCAGTCGGGCGTGGCCTCGACGACGTCGTGACCGAGCCCCGCGAGCGCATCCGCGGCCAGTCTCGCGGCCCGCTGCGGCTCTGGGTCCACTGGAACGTCCAGCGGAGCGCTGAGCGCAACGCGCACAGCGACGGCACCGACTGCGCCGCGCGCGGCCTCGACGAACGGAACGGCGGGAGGTGCGGTGAAGTGCTTGTCTCCCGCCTCGTAGCCGCCGATCGCATCGAGTCCGGTGGCGGCGTCGAGCACGGTTCGAGTGAGCACGCCATCGCTTGGCGCGCCCGAGCCGACGTCGGCATAGTCGGGGCCAATCGATACTCGACCGCGGCTCGGCTTGAGTCCGACCACGCCGCAGCAGGACGCGGGGATCCGGATCGATCCGCCGAAATCGCTGCCATCGGCGAACGCGACCATCCCCGACGCGACAGCCGCGGCGCTGCCGCCGGAGGAACCCCCGGCCGTCAGCGCGAGATCCCACGGATTCCGGGTGACGCCGTGAGCGGTGGACTCGGTGACGGGTCGCAAGCCGAGCTCCGGAGTCGCCGTCTTGCCGACGACGATCGCGCCGGCCTCACGCAGCCGCCGGACGTGGGCGGCGTCGTGGTCGGCGATCCAGTCCCCGAACGCTCTGGTTCCGTGGCTGGTGGCGACGCCGTTGGTCGCCGAAAGCAAGTCCTTGATGCCGACCGGGACTCCGCACAGCAGCCGCGGATCGCCGGGCGCTACTCCGTCGGCGTCGCTCAGCGCCCGCTCGGCGCACACGCGCACGAATGCGCGGACTTCGAGGTTCGTGCGCTCGATCTGCGCAAGTGACGCCTCGACCAGTTCGCGCGCCGCGACTGCTCCGCTGCGGACGAGCTCGGCCTGCTGCACGGCGCCACGATGGATGAGGTCTCTGTTTCCCATCGGCTGACGATCTCAGCCGTGCGCAACTCCATCGTGAATCCGCGCGTGAAACGTCGTCACGACGCGCCGGCCAGCACCGCGCGCGCGTGCTTGACGACCCGGCCCAGGCCGAGCCGCTCCCCCCGCGATAGCGCGCTGTTGGCGGCGGCCTCCGCAGCCCCGGATCCGCACGCCGGATCGTGAAGTAGCGCTCGTGCCCGCTGCACCTCGGTCCACGCAAGCCACAGCTCGGCGCCGACGGCCTCAGACCAGACCCAGGCCGCATCGAAGTGATCGATCGCGGCATCGCGCTCTCCGACCGTCCCGGCCAGCATCCCGAGGTACAGCTCCGCCGGGCCGAGGCACACCGCCGCGCGGCCGACCAGAATCGTGCGCGAGCGGTATGGCAGCAGAAGCTCGTACAGGACCCGGGCACGGTCCGGGTCGGGCAGCAGCGTCACCGCTTGCGTCAGGCCCGCCAGCGAAGCGAGCCAGTTCAGGTCGAGCGGGACAGCTCCGAAGCGGTCGGCTGCAAGTGCGTCGAGCTCGGCGCACGCCTCTTCGGTGCGTCCCGCCTCTGCGAGCAACAGCGGCATGTCGCTGCGCAGGGCGCTGCGCACGGGCTGTACCGCAACGGTGTCGGGCGGAGCGCCGAGCTCGTCCGCGGCGCGCTCCCAGCTGGCATAGAACTGCTGGATCCAGGCGAACAGCTCGGCCACTTTGTCGCCGGCCCTGCGACCGATCTTGAGCGCCTGGTCCCTCAACCGCTCGGCATCAGCGAGCCGTCCCTGGAGCAGCGTCAGCATTGCCGACCACATCGGATCCCACCACTGATATCCGGGCAACCGCAGCTCGTCCGCCAACTCGGCATGACGAGCCAGCTCAGCCTGAGCGGCCGCGACATCGCCCGACTCGAGCAGGTCCATGAAGCGCCAGTTGTGTCCTTGAAGCGTGCGCTCGCGATCACCGCCGACACTGCCGAGCGCGATCATCTCGTCGGCGAGCTCAAGCCGCTCGGGCAGATGCGGCGCGCTCCACAGCGCGACGTGGCGAGCGCTCAGGGCGTCTGCGAGCGCGGCAGGCTCCGTTGTCGTTCGCGCAAGCTCGATCGCTGCGGAGCTCAACTCTTCGCGCCGCGCCGTGGGCGGCTCGTAGTAGACCTCGATCGCGAGCCTTGCGAACAGACGCGCCCTCAGGGCGTCGTCGACGCCACCCAGCAGCGAAATCCCCTCCTCGAGCAGCGACACGTTGACGGAGTCGACGCCGAGCACCGTGACCGACAAGCCGCTGCGCCCCAGTGCGGCGCGCGCGACCAGTCGCGGATCCGCGAACTCACGCCCGATCGCTGCGGCGGCATCGAAGCGCTCGCGCGAGCTGGCTACGTCGCCGCAGCGCAGCAGTACATCACCAAGCTCGAGCAGTAGCCCGGCTCGTGAAAGCGTCGGGTGGCCACCTCGCGCGCGGGCGGCTGCATCGAGGGCGCGCTCAAACAGCTCAGCGGCGGTTTCGTACGCGAGCTGCGAGGCGGCCTGCCTTCCGGCGCGGCGCGCGTAGTCCACTGCCTTGTCCGTTGCAGCTGGCCCGGCGAGCAGGAAGTGGTTGGCCAGTTCGCCGAGGTGCGCGTCGGCGAGATCTCCTGCGGCGCGCTCGAGCGCAGTGCCGATGCGCTCGTGAAGTACCGCACGGCGTGTGCCCGACAGCTCATCGTAGATCGCCTCGCGAACGAGCTCATGGTTGAACGAGTAGCTTCCGGGCACCCCGGTCTCACGGATCAGCTGCGCGGCAAGCGCCGCATCGAACGACCCGATCAGCGACTCCGGGGAGACCTCGGCCGCCTCAGCGACGACGTCGAGCTCGAACTCGCGACCGGCGACGGCGGCGACGCGCAGCGCGTCCGACGCGGGTCCCAGCCGGGCCAGACGCGCCCGCACCACGTCCTTGACGCCCTCCGGGAGACCGAACCTGGTCCCCGACAACGGGCGGCCGCTTCCCTCCTGAATTCCGCCCGCCTCTCCGATGTGCCTCAGCAACTCCTCGATGAAGAATGGGTTGCCGCCACTTTGCTCGCACAGAGCGTCAGACAGTCCGGGCGCGGTGGCACCAAGCCACGCCTGAACCAGTTCTCCGACCTGATCGGGCATGAGCCCGCCGAGCGAGACGCGCTCGACGCCGGCGTCGCGGCGCAGGTCGGCGAGCGCCGCGATCAGCGGATGGTCCTGAGCGAGCTCCCCCTCCCGGTATGCGCACACCACGAGCATCGCCGCGGGCGCGCGACGCACGACGTGACGAAGCAGCAGCAGCGTCGGGCGGTCGGCCCAATGCACGTCATCGAGTACGAACAACAGCGGCGTCGATCGAACAACCCACGTGAGCACCGACGCGATCGCTTCGAACAGCCGGTAGCGGGCGCCCTCCGGGTCACGCTCGGAGCGGTCAGACGCGGGCGGGAGCCGCAACGCCAGGTCGGGCAGCAGCCGAGCGAGCTCGCCGCCGAGCGGCCCGACGCCAGCTGTGAGCTCGTCTGGATCGCACGCCGCAACGTACGGGCGCAGCGCCTCAGCGAATGGTTGGTAGGGCGCGAGCGGCTCCTCGGGCGCGCGGCCGTACAGGACCGCGGCGCCTCGCTCGTGCAGCTGCGCCGCGAACGCGCCAAGCACGCGCGTCTTGCCGATGCCGGCCTCGCCGCCCAGCAGCACCACTCGTGCGCCATCTCGTTGTGCGCGCTCCCAGCTCGAGCGCAGCCGTTCGAGCGCTGCGTCCCGGCCGACGAGCTGGCTGGGATGAGCATGCTCCAGGGCAGCGGGGAACACCAGCGCGGCCGTATCGGACCGAACCGCTGCGATCGAAGCCTGCCGGATCTCATCGACCAGTTGCCTCGTCTCGGCCGACGCAGCCATGCCGAGCTCGCGCGCAAGTCGCTCTCGCGCGCGCTCATACACGGCAAGTGCACCCGTCCTGTCGCCGGCACGAGCGAGCAGCGTGATCAGCTCGCGATGCGCGGGCTCCGAGAGCGGATCGAGCTCGAGCACGTCGCGGCGGCGAGCGATCGCCGAGGGAATGTCGCCGCGCGCCTCGGCCTGTTGCGCGAGCCCGGCCACCAGGTGGATCACCCGATCGCGCTGGCGATCGCGGGAGGCGTAGATCCAGTCCTCGCCCAGCCCCTCCAGCAGCTCCCCCCGGACGAGCGCAAGCGCCCCTTCCGCCTCGCCGGTCCCGGCCAGCCGCTCGAACTCGCGGACGTCGACCCACACCTCGGGTCCGAGGCCAACCTGCTCGCGCGTGGCGACGACATGGCGCGATCCCTGGGAGCCGAGTTCCCGGCGTAGCAGCGCAAGCGCCCCGCGAAGGCTGGCGCGCGCGCTCTCGTCGAGGACGTCCGGCCACAGCGAGCCCGCGACCTCGCCGCGGTCCTGTAGCCCCGGATGCAGGACGAGCCACGCAAGCAGCGTCTGCAAGCGGCGCCCGCGCGGGATCGCCAGAGGCTCCTCGTCGAGCTCCAGCTCGAGCTTCCCCAACGCGCGAATGCGCAGCATCGCGGGCGCAAGCGTAACCGCCGCCACGCCGTAACGCACGGGTTGCGCGCGCCGTCACGGAGCTGTTGCGGTCGAGCGCCAATCTGCAGCGCCAAGACAACCACGATCGAAAGGGGCGACAGGATGAGCACAACGCTGGCGCAGGTCGACCAAGCGGCCGTCGGCGCCTTCATGCAGCGAACGATGACCGACGCGGCGGGCCTGATGACGGCCGTCCTCGCGATGCTCGGCGATCGACTCGGCCTGTTCGCGGCGCTCGCCGAGGGCGGGCCGGCCGACAGCGAGGAGCTCGCAGCGCGCGCCGGCGTGAGCGAGCGCTACACGCGCGAGTGGCTTCACGGCCTTCACGCCGCCGGCTATCTGACGAGCGACGTAGCGCACGGGACGCTTCGCGCTCCCCGCCGAGCACGCACAGGTGCTGGCGGCGGAGGGCGGTCCCTTCTTTCTGGGAGGGGCGTTCCAGCTGACGCTTGGCTACCTGCGACCGATCGACCGCCTGATCGAGGCGTTCCGCTCGGGCGGCGGCGTTCCGCAGTCGGCGTTTGGCGACGAGACATGGGAGGGCATGTACCGGCTGAGTCGCTCCTGGTATGAGAACGCGCTCGTTCAGCAGTGGCTGCCCGCGGCTGCAGGCATCACCGAGCGTCTGCAGGACGGAGCGCTGTGCGCGGACGTCGGCTGCGGCTCCGGGTCGGCACTGATCGAGCTGGCGCGTGCGTTCCCCGCCTCGGCGTTCGTCGGGTACGACAGCTTCGACGGGCAGATCGAGCGGGCGCGCAAGCACGCGGCGCATGCGGGCGTTCAGGATCGAGTGCGGTTCGAGCTGTGCGACGCGAGCGACGGCATCGCTGGCACCTACGACCTGATCACGACGTTCGACGTGCTGCACGACGCCGCCGATCCCCCGGCGCTGGTGCAAAGCATCCACGACGCGCTCGCGCCTGACGGCACGTATCTGATCGGGGAGATGAACTGCGTCGATGACCCGCTCGACAACGTCGGCCCGGTTGCGACGCTGCTGTACGGCGTCAGCATGCTCTACTGCATGACCACCTCGCTGGCCGGCGGTGGTGCCGGCCTGGGCACCTGCGGTTGCCCGCCGGGCACGGTCGGAGAGCTCTGCCGCGACGCAGGGTTCTCGCGCGTCGAGCGGCTCGCGATCGACGATCCGCTCAACGCCCTCTACACGGCGCAGCGATGACTGCGTTCACGCTTGACCCTGAGGAGGCTTGAACGATGTACGACGTGATTGTCGTCGGCGCCCGTGTGGCCGGGTCGGCGACTGCAATGCTGCTTGCGCGCGCGGGCTTGCATGTGCTCCTGGTCGACAAGGCGGCCTTTCCGAGCGAGACGCTGTCGACCCATCAGGTGCAGCTCCCTGGCGTGGCGCGGCTCGAGCGCTGGGGGCTGCTTGCCCGGATCGCTGCGGCTGGCACGCCGGCCACGCGTCGGGTGCGCTTCGATCCGGGTCCGGTTGCGCTGGAGGGCAGCTACCCGGCGTTCGAGGGGATCGACGCCTTGTACAGCCCGCGGCGATCGGTCCTCGACACGATCCTAGTCGAGGCGGCGCGGGAGGCGGGTGCGGAGGTGCGCGAGCGTTTCACGATCGAGGAGATCCTGATCGCGGACAGTCGCGTCGCCGTGATCCGTGGGCGGGAGCGCGGTCGGGCCTCGACGATCGAGAAGGCCCGGATCGTGATCGGCGCCGACGGCCGCCACTCACTGGTCGCTAGGACGATGCGGGCCCGCTCCTACCGACAGAAGCCGGCGCGGACGTTCGCCTACTACACCTACTGGCGCGACGTGGCGGTCGACGGGGGCGAGATGTACGCACGCCCGCAACGGATGATCGGCGCGTGGCCGACCAACGACGGCCTGGTGATGACCTACGTCGCCGGACCGATTGACGAGTTTCACGCGTTTCGATCAAACATCGAGGCCAACATGCTCTCGTCGCTGGACTTGGCCAGGGACCTCGGGGAGCGAGTCCGCGGCGGCGCGCGAGCCGAGCGCTACTACGGGACCGCGCAGACCGGCAGCTACTTCCGCACACCGTACGGGCCAGGTTGGGCGCTGGTCGGGGACGCCGGGCTCGCGATGGACCCCGTCACCGGCCAAGGCATCTCCGATGCGTTCCGCGACGCCGAGCTGCTCGCGAACGCGATCATCGCCGGCCTGAGCGACGGCACGACGCTCGACGCGGCGCTAACCGGCTACGAGCGCGCGCGCAACGAGGCGGTCACGCCGATGTACGACTTCACCACCGACGTTGCGTCGCTGCGCCCTCCGCGGCTGGAGCAGCACTTGCTGTTCGACGCGCTCGCCCACGACGATGTTCAGGCGCGTCGGTTCTTCGGGGTGCTCGCCGGAGCCTTCCCGATCCCGCAATTCTTCAGCCCGTCGAACCTGCGCAGGATGATCGGTCTGCGCGGGTTCGCGAAGATCGCCGCCAGCAAGCTCAAACCGCGTCGCCTCTCCGCGGCGGCTGCCGTGGTCGCACTTGCGAGCACGGTGCCTGTCGCGGCCCCGCCTTCGGACGCGAGCGCGAAGAGCCGGTTGCTGTTGCGTGCGGACTTTCCCGCTGCGATGGCACCGCTCCGGGACGGCGGACTCGTCTACGGCGAGCTGCGAGACGGACGGATCTGGCGCGTCGACGCTCGCGGGCGCCGGCCGCGCCGGCCGCTCGCAACCGTCGCGGTCTCAACCGACGGCTACAAGGGCCTGCTCGGCCTCGCGGTCGACCGCCGTGGATCCGTGTTCGCAGCGTTCACCACGCCTGCCCCAAGCGAGCAGCTGGGCGTCGCGCGCGTCTGGCCGCGACCGGCACGGCTCCTCTGGCGCGGTCCGCCAGCAGCGGCCGAAACCAACGGCGGCCGAATCGCGTTCGCGCCGAACGGCCGGCTTCTGGTCACAATCGGTGACCGTCTCACGTCGCTGAAGGTCACACCGTCAGGAATCGTGTGGCCGGCCTGGCCCGGGTTCCAGGGCGCCGTGCTGTCGCTCGACCCGTCCGGACCGGCCGACCAGCACGCTCGACTGCTGTCTCGCGGCTGGTTCAATCCATTCGGCCTCGCGATCGCCCCCTCAGGCGCGATCTGGGTGGCCGACAACGCCGTGCCCGGCGCGGTCGAGCACCTTGCGCGCGCAGATCTCGGCCCACGTCCGGAGCTCGCGACCGCACTGCCCCCCGAGGCTCCCGCCGGACTCGCCGCGTCGGGCCGCGACCTGTTCGTCTGCGGCTACGTCTCACACCGACTGGAGCGCTATCGGATCGGCGCGAGCGGCCGTGCCCGGCGAACAGGACCGCCACTCGCGCGAGACTGCTCGGTTGGCGTTATCAGCCTCGGCGCCGGCACGCTCGCATACGCCAACGAGCGACAGATCCGGATCATCAACTACGGCGGGCGTGCATGATGCGTCCACGACGATTCCTTCTCGTCCGAAGCGCAACCCAATGGTTGCACTGTTCTCTTGTGGCGGCGATCCGTCTGGTGGGTGGTGGCCGGAGCCTTTAGGATCGGCTGATGGCCCTTGGTCAGGCTTCGCTGCTCGAGCGCGAGCTTGAATTCGGCATGTTGGAGCGGCTGGCGAGTTCGGCCCGCTCTGGTGCCGGTGGGGTTGTTGTTGTGGAGGGGCCGCCGGGAATCGGCAAGTCGAGCCTGTTGGCGATCGGTCGCCAGGAGGCGAGCGATCTGTGCGTCTTGGGTGCGCGTGGCGGTGAGCTGGAGCGCGAGTTTCCGTTCGGGATTGTGCGGCAGTTGCTGGAGTCGGTGTTGGCGACGGCGGATGGGCCGGAGCGGGAGGGTTTGCTGGCCGGGGCAGGGGCGTTGGCCGAGCCGGTGCTGGTCGCGCGGGACGGTGAGGTGGCTGCTGAGCCTGCGTTCTCGGCGCTGCACGGCCTCTACTGGCTGATCGTGAATCTTGCCGAGGGCGGCCCGCTGCTGGTCGTGGTGGATGACGTTCAGTGGGCGGATCTCGCCTCGTTGCGTTGGCTGGTGTATCTGGGGAGACGGTTGGAGGGGGTGCCGGTCGGTCTGTTGCTGGCGACGAGGCCGGCCGAGGCGGGGCCGGTGCAGGAGCTGCTGGACGAGCTGGTTTCGATACCAGGGGCGGAGTTGCTGGCGCCGCGGGATCTGAGTGAGGGGGCGGCCGCTGCGCTGGCGGGCGAGTGGTTGGGGGCGGCACCGGATCCAGAGTTCGTGGCCGCCTGCCATGCGGCCACGGGCGGGAACCCGTTCTTGTTGCGTGAGCTGTTGGGAGAGCTGGGAGGACCCTGACGCGACGGCGAAGGCGATCGATGCGGACGGTTGGATGCACTCCGGCGACCTCGCGGTCATGGATAACGAGGGCTACGTCAGCATCGTCGGGCGGATCAAGGACATGATCATCCGCGGCGGCGAGAACATCTATCCGCGCGAGGTGGAGGAGTTCCTCTACGCACTGCCGGAGATCGACCTCGTCGAGGTGATCGGAGTGCCCAGCGAGCGATACGGCGAAGAAGTGATGGCCTGGGTACGCCTGCGCGACGGCGCAAGCGCGACCGCGGATGACCTGATCGCGGCCTGCCGCGGGCGGATCGCGACATACAAGATCCCCCGCTACTGGAAGTTCGTCGACTCCTTCCCGATGACGGTGACCGGCAAGACCCAGAAGTACCGCATGCGCGAGGTCGCGATCGAGGAGCTCGGACTGAAGGCGGCAGCATGATCCAACCCGCACTCATATCGACAACGATCAGAGGTGCTGTGGCCGACGGAGCCGACAGGGAGCGGATCAACCAGCTCGCAGCTGTGGCTGGCCGCCGGCCGCCCGAAGGAGCGATGCTGCTGGCCGAACACCGCAGCCAACCGGTCGCCGCGATCGGGATCTTCGACGGACACGCCATCTCCGATCCCGCCCGCGCCGGCCTCGCGCTGCGAATCCGCCTGCAACTGACCCGCCTCGGGCTGCGCGCCGTCGTGGCCGTTTACGGGCTTTGAGCCACGAAGGCTCATACCGGGCCGCCGATCCGGAGCCGCACGTGATGTCGTCAGACACCGGGGGTCGCGATATCGCTGATCGCCTCGCGGTACGCGGCGAAGGTCGCGGCTGTCGGTTCGATTCCGAGTTCGGTCTGGGCGAGCTTGCGATAGCGCTGGAACGCGGCGGCTGCGCCGATGCGGTCGCCGGCCAGTGCGCGCGAGCGAATCAGCCGCTGATAGATGGCCTCGCGGTAGGGGTCGAGCGTCAGGCCGATCTCGGCAGCGTGGGCGGAGCGTTTGAAGTCGCCGATCGCTGCGCGCGCATCGGCCAGGCACTCGCGCGCGTGGATGTGCAGATCTCGGATGCGGTCGCGCTGGCGCAGCGTCCAGGGGCCGTAGGCTCCGGGAAGGAAGGGCCGGTTGCAGATGATGCAGGTCACGGTGGCGTTGGCCGCCGCACTGACCGCGTCGCCGCGTGCCAGGTCGGCCTCGGCTTGGTGCAGTGCGTCGGAAGCCGCGTCGAGATCGAGCCAGCCGCGATCCAGTTGCAGCTGGTAGCAGCCGAAGGCGTTCTCGATGGAACACGGCTTGACTCCGGCGTTGGCGAGGCTCGAGCGCACTTTGCTGATGATCGCCCGCAGCGCGGTCTGCCACGAGGCTGGGAGTTGCTCGGGCCAGAGCTCGTCGGCGATCTCGTCGCGGCTGAGCGGATGCCGGTGCTCGACCGCGAGCATCGCGAGCGCGGTGCGCGCCTGGTTCCCGGGAAGATCGCGTTCATGCAACAGGCCGCCGTGGCATTCGACCGTGAGCTGACCGAGAACGTAAACACGCACGCAACCACGTTATAGCCAAGGAGGAATGCGTCATGGAGAAGCTGATCGAGTGCGACTGTGGCTGGACCTGCCGGGGCAGCGACGAGCACCTGATCGCACAATGCACGGTGCACGCGCGCGACGTGCACGGCATGGAGCTCACGCCCGAGCAGATTCTCGCGGTGGCCGTGCCGGTCGAGGAGAACGAGGGACCATCATGCCAGTGAGGTGTCGCCGTTCTGGAGGAGCGCGGCGGCGCGCGCAAGCGGGAACGCGTGAGGTAGCGCTTCGGCGACTCGCCAACGTGCTCGCGAAAGCGCGAGGAGAACACCGGCCGGGAGAGCGCGACGTGTGCCGCGAGCTGCTCGACCGTCCACGGGTACCCCGGCCGCCGGTGGATCTGCACGGGGTCAGCGGGGCGCGGCGGCGCGGCGGTCTCGGCACCCCGTGGGCGCGACAGCGGAATTCCAACGGCCGCCGCGTAGCGTGCGTGCCCGATGCCGCCGTTGAGCGGCACGCAGAAACACTGATAGCAAGGAGGAAGATCATGAGCGCAGTTGGGCAGGAAACCAAGGACGTCGCGCTGCGACTGGCACGGGACGTGTTGAGCGCCGGCGACCTCGCTGCCTTCGAGGAGCTTTTCGCCGAGGACTACGTCAACCACAACATTCCCGTCCCGGGGATTGCGGGCACCAAGGACGGCTTCCGGGAGCTCGTCAAGGCGACGCGGAACGCGTTTCCCGATGTCGTCGTGCATATCGACCACGTGGTCGCCGAGGACGACATGGTCGTCTTCCGCGACCACGTGACGGCGACAAGCAGCGGCGAGTTCTTCGGCGTGCCGCCGAGCGGCTCACGCGTGGAGTGGACGGAGATCCACTGGCTCCGTATCGCTGACGGGCGGATCGTCGAGCACTGGACGAACTTCGACCAGCTCGGGATCCTGCGGCAGCTCGGCGCGCTCGGGGAAGGGGGCTGAGGTGGACGGCGAGCTTGTCATTCTCGCCACCGCGAAAGCGAGTGCGGGCAAGGCCGCCCAGCTCGAGCAGGCGCTCGGGGACGCGGCCGCACCGACGGGCGAGATGCCGGGCTGCCTCGGCTTCGAGCTGTTGCGCTCGGAGTCGGAGCCCGGTGTGATCACCGCGATTGAGCGCTGGGCTTCGAGCGAAGATCGCGACCGCCACATGCAGGCCGCGCACGTGCAGACGCTGGTGGGGCAGTTCAAGAACGTCGTGGCTGCACCGCCGGAGATCGTCGAGATGAGGCCGATGCGATGAATCACCGGATCGTCGACCACGACGAGTGGCTCGTGGCTCGTCTCGAGCTCCTGGAGGCGGAGAAGGAATTCACGCGGCGGCGTGACGCTCTCAGCCGCGCACGCCGCGAGCTGCCGTGGGAGCGCGTCCAGACCGAGTACGTGTTCGCGACACCGTCCGGCGAGCGGACGCTTTCAGAGCTGTTCGCGGGCCGCAGCCAGTTGATCGTCTACCACTTCATGTTCAGTCCAAACGACGAGTGGACCGAGGCGTGCAAGCACTGCTCGTTCTGGGCGGACAACTTCAACCCCAACGTCGTGCACCTGCAGGCACGCGACGTCACGTTCGTGGCTGTCTCGCGTGCGCAGATCGAGAAGATCGAGCTCTACCGGGCCCGGATGGGCTGGACGTTCACCTGGGTGTCGTCGTACGACAGCGAGTTCAACTACGCCTTCGGCGTCTCGTTCCGCGACGACGAGCGCGACCAGCCCGTCTTCAACTTCGGCACGATCGTGCCTGGGCTCGCCGATCGCGAGGGCGTGTCGGTCTTCTTCAAGGACGAGGAGGGGTCGATCTACCGCACCTACTCGACGTACGGGCGTGGGATCGACCTGCTGAACACGGCCTACAACTACCTCGACCTCGTTCCACTCGGACGCGGCGAGGAGGGACGGCCCAACCAGTACTGGGTCCGCCGCCACGACGAGTACGGCACCTAAGGGTCCGGTGCCGAATGGGGTCCTGTGAGCGCGGGATTGACGCGCGATAGCCGTTTGCGCAGTCATGACGGGCGCGATCGGCCGGGGCGCCCTTGCGCGGGAAGCGCGCACGACGTCTCAATATGCGATGTCCGACAGTGCGTTACATTGTAATGCATGTCGACACGTCAATTCTCAGCGCGATTGGATCCAGAGGTAGTGGATCGCCTTGAGCGTCGCGGTGCGCGTGCGGGGTTGAACAAGTCGCGGCTAGCCGAGCGTTACATCGATGAGGGGATGCGGATGGAGGACCATCCGGGGATCGTGTTCCGTGATGGGCCGACCGGGCGGCGCGCCGGACTGGCGGCGGGCCCGGATGTGTGGGAGGTGTTGAGCGCCTTGCGCTCCACTGCGCTCGAGGGAGACGAGGCGGTCCAGGCGACCGCCGAATGGTCGGGGCTGACGGTGCGGCAGGTTCGCGATGCAGTCGGCTACCACAGCGAGTACCCGGCCGAGATCGACGAGCGGATCCGTCTGAACGAGGAAGAGGCGGACGCGGCTGAGCGGCGCTGGCGTGAGCAGAGCCTCACCCGGTGAAGCTGCTGCTAGATGAGATGATGTCGGCGGTCGTGGCCGAGCAGCTCCGCCTGCGCGAGCGCGATGTGGAGGCGGTGAGCGAGCGGCGCGAGCTCCGGGGCCTGCCTGACCTGGAGGTGTTCGGGTACGCGCAATCCGCCGAGCGATCGGTCGTGACGTACAACCGCGACGACTTCCTTGAGCTCGATCGGTGGTTCCGCCGCCAGGCTCGCAACCACAGCGGGATCGTCATTCTCAACCCGCGCCGCTTCCCCCAGGGGCCTGCGACGATCGGTCCGCTCATCGAATCGCTGGACGAGCTGATCGCCGGCGGGCCGCTGTACGAGAGCTTCATCCAGTGGCTCCAATGACCAGCCAGGAGGCCGATCGGGTGCAGTCCCGGGTCAGCACGGGCCTTTGTGTTGTTCAGGCAGAGCTCTCAACATCGAGCACGCGTGGCGCGTGGGACGATGAGTAGACGTAGTTGGCGCACACGTGATCGCCCCGCAGCACGATCACGTCGATGCCGTCCCACTCGATCTGGCGCCCGTCCTGGCGCGTCGCCGTGGCCGTCCATTCCACCACGGCGAAGTCATCGCCGAGGTGATCGCGTCGCTCCGTGAACCGTGTGTCCGGCCAACGCGCGTGGATCTGCGCGACGTGCTCGCCGAACTGTTGGGCATTCTCTACCCGCTCACCGGCCGTGTAGTTGTGAAACACGACATCCGGTGTTACCAGTTCGAGTAGGCCGTCGACGTCGTGGGCGACCCACGCGTCACGGTAGGCCTCAACGAGACGCCACATCGCGTCACGATCCATGCGAACGAGTCTACGGGCCGGATCTTGGAACTGTGTTGGCTCGCGCGCGCCCGCTCTCCGCTGATCGGCCTGGTGGGTGGCAGGCCGATGGCCCGGTCGGAGTCCCGTCGAGGCGCGCCAATCCCGATCGGACGGGTTTCGCAGGCTCGGGTGCGCGGTGCGTTGGTACTTATCACCGATGTGCGCCTCGTCACAAGGTGTTTTCCTGCCCTCATGTCAGATCCGTTCCAGATTGTCCGCCGCGAAGACTTCTCGGACGTCACGTACCTGCTCGAGATCTTGCATCCGCGGATGGCGCGGGCCGCGAAGCCGGGGCAGTTCGTGATCGTCATGGCGCACGACCGTGGTGAGCGGATCCCGCTCACGCTCGCGGATTTCGATCCCGAGCGCGGTACGGTGACGCTGGTCGTCCAAGCAGTCGGAAAGACGACGAAGGAGATGCAGGCCAGCTGTGCGCAGGGCACGAGTCTGCATGCGCTGGTCGGCCCGATGGGCACCCCGAGCCGGATCGGGGACGCGCGCAAGGTCGTCTGCGTGGGCGGAGGCCTCGGCGTCGCGCCCGTCTATCCCCAGGCCCGCGCGTACAAGCAGAGCGGCGCCTACGTGATCGGGGTGGTCGGTTTCCGCAGCAAGGAGCTGATGTTCTGGGAGGACAAGTTTCGTGCCGTCTGCGACGAGTTCATCGTCTGCACCGATGACGGGTCCGAGGGCATCAAGGGGCTGGTGACGGCGGGGATCGAGCAGGCTGTCAGCGACCATCCGGACATCGACGAGGTCGTCGCGATCGGCCCGCCGATCATGATGAAGTTCTGCGCCGCGACGACTCGTCCGCACGGGATCAGGACGGTCGTGAGCCTGAACCCCGTGATGGTCGACGGCACCGGCATGTGCGGCGGTTGCCGCGTGAAGATCGGCGACCGGATGAGGTTCGCCTGCGTCGACGGGCCGGACTTCGACGGGCACGAGGTCGACTTCGACGACTTGATGGCACGGCTGCGGCGCTTCACAATGAGCGAGACGGCAGCGGTGGAACGCTGGACGGAGAGCTGCCGCCTACCGGCGAGTGCGTGACGATGGCCGCTCCGAAAAAGAAGAAGACGATCCGGACGATTCCGCAGGAGCGGACGCCGATGCAGGAGCGAGATCCGAAGGTTCGCGCCACCAACTTCGAGGAGGTCGCCTGCGGCTACACGCTCGAGGACGCCCTGCGGGAGGCGGACCGGTGCCTGATGTGCCCGGACGAGCCGTGCATCCGCGGCTGCCCGGTCGAGATCGACATTCCCGCTTTCATCGCGAGGATCACCGAGAAGAGCCCCCGCGGCGCCTACGAGACGATCACCGAGACGAATCTGCTCCCGGCGATCTGCGGCCGCGTCTGTCCGCAGGAGGCGCAGTGCGAGGGCGCGTGCACGGTCGGCGAGACGCTCGAGCCGGTGGCGATCGGGCGACTCGAGCGGTTCGTCGGCGACATGGCGATCGCCGAGGGTTGGGCGAGCCTGCCGTACATCGAGCCGAGCGGGCTGCGCGTCGCCGTCGTCGGGTCCGGTCCCGCGGGCGTGGCGTGCGCCGCCGATCTGGCCAAGGCCGGCTGCGAGGTCACCGTGTACGAGGCCTTCCACGAGCCGGGCGGTGTCCTCAAGTACGGGATCCCGGACTTCCGCTTGCCGAACGATGTCATCGACGCCGAGATCGAGAAGCTGCGAGCGCTCGGGGTCAAGTTCGAGTGCAACACGCTCGTCGGCCGGCTCTTCACGGTCGAGGAGCTGTTGACCGACCTGGACTACCACGCGGTGTTCATCGGCACCGGCGCGGGCGCGCCGAGCTTCATGAGCATCCCGGGCGAGTCCCTCGCTGGAGTGATGTCGGCGAACGAGCTGCTCACCCGCTGCAACCTGATGCATGCACGGGAGTTTCCGGATTACGACACGCCGCTTCAGGCAGGCAAGCGGGTCGCCATCATCGGCGCCGGAAACACCGCGATGGACGCAATGCGGGTCTCCCTGCGTCTGGGCGCCGCATCCGTCTCCTGTGTCTACCGGCGGACGCGCAACGAGGCGCCCGCCCGCGCCGAGGAGCTTCACCACGCGGAGGAGGAGGGCATCGATTTCCACTGGCTGACAAGTCCGGTCGAGATCCTCGGCGACGGGGACAGCAACGTGTGCGGGATCCGCTGCCAGCGCATGGAGCTGGGGGAGCCGGACGAGTCGGGCCGTCGCCGTCCGGTGGCGGTGCCTGACAGCGAGTTCGACATCGACGTCGACATGGTCGTGTACGCGATCGGGACGAGCGCAAACCCGATCCTCGGCCAGACGTCGTCGCTCGAGCTCAACAAGCGCGGCTACATCGTTACCGACACAAGCCTCGCCACGTCGATCGCAGGCGTGTGGGCCGGCGGCGACATCGTCACCGGAGCGGCGACGGTGATCGAGGCGATGGGCGCCGGCCGCAGGGCGGCGCAGGAGATCAAGGCCCACCTCGGGCTGCGCGACACGGACGTCGTCTATCGGACGGAGGCCGCCGGCGGTGCGGGCAAGCGCTTCGGCATCGACCTCGCGGAACACAACTACGCGCGCGTGACGACATGAGCAACACCAAATTGAAAGCGCCGGTGGTCATCGGCGAACACATCGTCGAGGTGATCAGCGACTCGGGTGAGGGCGCGCAACGGTGCGGCCAGTCGCTCGGCGCGATCGCCGCCAAGATGGGAAACGGGATCTGGACCGTGGAGATCATCCCGGCGGAGATCCAGCCGCCGGCCCGCAGCGTCGCAGGCGCGAGTGGCGTGCGCATCCGGATCGGCCAGCAACGCGTCACCAACGGCGGTGATGAAGCCGATCTCGCGATTGCCTTCAACGAGCAGGTCCTGCTCGGTCGCGTCCGGGCGAACGAGCTCAAGCCGGGCGCGACGATCATGCTCGAGAGCATGTGGCGCGAGGACCGCGATCCGGCGATCGCCGACTCGTATGCCGAGACGGTCGAGCACCTCGTCGACCAGGGCTTCCGCGTGATCGAGATCCCGATGCAGGTCGAGTGCCGCAAGCTCATCGCGGACCCGCGCCGCGGCAAGAACATGTTCGCGCTCGGCATCCTCTGCAACCTCTACAGCCTGGACCTGGGGCTCGCGCGCGATCAGGTTCGCGCCGTCTTCGCCAAGAAGGACGAGCGGGTGATCACGAAGAACATCGAACTGCTCGAGGCAGGCTCCGCGTGGGCGGAGGAGAACCTCGACTTCCGCTACGCGATCCCCGCGGAGCCAACAACGACGCCGCAGGTGGTCACCAACGGCAACACCATGCTTGCGCTCGGGGTGCTCGCCTCCGGGATGGACATCTGCGCCATGTACCCGATCACCCCAGCCACCTCCGCGTCGCACTATCTGAGCGCGATCTTCGAGCAGGCCGGAGGCATCGTCCATCAGGCCGAAGACGAGATCGCCGCGTGCTCGTTCGCGATCGGCGCGTCCTACGCCGGCAGATGCGCCGTCACGATCACCTCCGGGCCGGGCTATTCGCTGAAGCAGGAGGCGATCGGGCTAGCCGCGATGGCGGAGATCCCGCTCGTGATCATCAACGTGCAGCGCGGAGGCCCGAGCACAGGCCTGCCGACCAAGGTCGAGCAGGGCGACCTGTTCGCAGCGATGTTCGGGAGCCATGGCGATGCGCCGAAGGTCGTGATGGCGGCGAGCACGATCGAGGACTGTTTCTATTCGGTGATCACCGCGCGCAAGATTGCGGAGTCGTTCCGTATCCCTGTTGTTCTCCTGTCCGACGCGAGCCTCGCAACGGCGCAGCAGCCGTTCCCGCGGCCGGAGTTCAGCGCCGACTGGCTCGCGCCGCCCGTCGACCAGACGCCCGCCGCGCCCGGAGCGCGCCCGTACGACTGGGACCCCGTGACCGGCATCGCGACGCGCCTCCTTCCCGGCCGGCCGGGCGGCATGCACACCGTCACCGGGCTCGCCCACGATCGCGACAGCCACGTGGCCTACGACTCCGGCAGCAACGAGGACGGGCTGCGCCACCGGAGCCTGAAGCTCGTTGCCCTGCAGAAGACGCTGAAGCCACCCGAGGTCTTCGGCGACCCAGACGGCGACGTGCTGATCGTCGGTTGGGGCAGTATGAAGGGCGTGATCGAGGAGGCAGTCGATCGGCTGCGCGGCGAGGGCCTGCGCGTCTCGTCGCTGCATCTGCGCTTTCTGCAGCCGCTGCCGCCCGGCATCAAGGCGATCATGGAGCGCTTCGACAGCGTTCTGACGGTCGAGGCCGCCTGGTCCGATCGCCTGGAGGACGAGCTCGTCGACGACGAGAATCGACGCTACTCGCCGCTTGCCACCGTGCTGCGGTCGCGCTACCTCGTCGACATCGACTGCTGGAGCGAGGTCCGCGGCCAGCCAATCAAGCCCGCGACCGTGTGCAACGTCGTGCGCGAGCGGCTCGAGCGAATGGAGCGAGTATGACGCCCGAACTCAGCCAATGCCTGGTCCGGATGACGGACGACCACCACAGCCTTGAGGACTACGAGGGGGGCGTCCCCCGCTGGTGCAGTGGCTGCGGCGACAACGCCATCCTGGCGGCGGTGCAGCGGCTCTGCACCGCCGAGGAGCTGAGCCTGGAGCGCACGGTGTTCGTATCCGGCATTGGCTGCTCGAGCCGGTTCCCGCACTACATGGGAACGTACGGCTTCCACGGAATCCATGGCCGCGCGTTTCCGGTCGCGGAGGGGATCAAGATGGCACGCCCGGACCTCGACGTGTTCGTCAACACCGGCGATGGTGACTGCTGCAGCATCGGCGCGGCGCATTGGATTCACGCCATTCGCTACAACATGAACCTCACCGTGCTCCTGCACGACAACCTCGTGTACGGGCTCACCAAGAAGCAGGCCTCGCCGACGTCGCCGAAGGGACTCAAGAGCAACACCACGCCGCGCGGGTCGGATCTGGAAGGTCTCAACCCGCTCAGTGTCACTCTCGGGGTGGAAAGGGTTTCGTTCGTCGCCCAGGCGGTTGACTGGATTCCGCAGGTCCTCTACGACGTCATCGCCGCCGCGCACCGGCACCGCGGCTTCTCGTTCGTCCGGGTCATCCAGCGGTGCCCCGAGTTCATGCCGGGGATACTCGATCCATGGCTGCAGGATCCGTCAAAGACACAGCTCCTGACGCACGAGGACGGTCTCCATCTCGCTCCTGACCTCGCCCGGATCTACACGAATCACCGCGAGCACGATCCGCTCGACATCGACGCCGCCCGGCGGCTCGTCGCCTCCGACGACACGATCCCGGTCGGGATCCTGTACCGCAACCCCGAGGTTGCCTGCTACGAGGACATCAGGCACGCGGGCCAGGCACGACCGGGCGACCGCATCCGCGCAAGCCTCGAGGCGGAGTTCGACAAATTCACTGTCTGGCCCGCGGACGACGAACGCGCTGCAGCGTGATCATGGAAGAGACGGCCGAGATCCAGCGGCAGACCGCGTTCCACTTGACGGGAGTGGGCGGGGACCTCGAGCCCGTCGACTCCACGATGAGGCCGGCGCTGTTAGCGCCCTATCGCGACCTTACGGCTCTCCGCTACGACTATCCCGTCGTGCTGGTTGACGATGCGAGCGATGAAGCGTGCGTACGCTCGCTGACCGCGCTCGTCGACGAGATGCTCCGGGACGGCGCCCCGCGTGGCGCTGAGGGGGAACGGGTGCGCCGGGACGTCCTTCGCGCCGAGCGCGCGATTCGCAGGCTCGTCGCCGAGGGCGCAGGCGGGGTGCTGTCGGATCTCTGGACGCGAGCAGCGCCCGACCTTGCCGACGCCGCCGCTGGCTTGAACGTCGACGGCGAGGTCGCCGACTGCGATCACGAGCTAGCGCGGCGCGTCGTCGACCACGCCTGGCACAGCGTCCAGCGCCAGAAGGCGCGGCGCTTCCACGCCGACGTGGACCGGCTTGTGCAGGCGCTATCCGACATCCTCCGTGCCGCCTTCATCCACTCCGAACCCGGGCGCCGTCCTGAAAGTCTGCAGGCCGCGTTCGGCTCTCTGCACGGCGATCAGTTCGATTTCGACGTGATGTCGCGCCTGCTCGGGAGGGGCGCGCCAAGGGACGAGCTGCCGCCCGACCGGCGCGAGCGGATCGAGTGGACGCTCGAGGTGCTCAAGCGGCAGCGGTTCTTCGATCCCTCTCCGGGGACCGCGCTCGCGCACTCACTCGAGCCTCCGTTCGAGTATCGCTACAGCAGCTGTCAAGCCGTCGTCGAGGCTTTCCGGGAACGGCTCCCCGCCGTGGTCGAGTTCGTGAAGGCCATGACGATTGCCGAGCTCGAAGCCGAGGGTCGCTATGTCAGCGCACGGCACGACGCGTTGTTTCAGGCCTTCGACGAGAACTCCCTCTCCCGCGACGACTTGGCGCGGTTCCCGGACTACCTCGTATGCGTTGACGGTGACGAGAGCGGCGCGGTGATCGAGCTGCTGTCCTCGGGCCTTCCGGTCAAGGTGCTCGTCGAAACCAAGGAGCTTCTCGCTCCGGAGCACTTCGGGGTTCGGTTGCGGAGCACGCAGCTGGCGAGCACCGTCGTCGGGCTGATGGACGTGTTCGCCTTCCAGGCGACGAGCTCGAGTCTCTACCAACTGCGGGAACGGCTACTCGCCGGGCTGCGGTACGCGGGCCCGACGCTCGTCAGCGTTTTCTCCGGCACGGCCACGTCGCCCAGCAACCTGCCGCCGTACCTGCTGTCGGCGGCGGCGCTGGACGGCCGCGCCTTCCCGGCATTCACCTACGACCCCGGAGCGGGGCCGGACTTGGCATCGCGGTTCTCGGTCGACGAGAACCCGCAGCCGGAGCTTGACTGGCCGCTCGCGCCGCTCGAGTACGCTGATCCGTCGCTCCAGCGCGTTGTCGAGCAGGTTCCGTTCACGCTCGTCGACTTCGCGGCTTGCGACCGGCGCTACGCGCGCCACTTTGCGCGGATCCCGCGCGAGCACTGGAGCGACGAGACAGTATCCGTCGACGAGTGGCTGGCGCTCGACGCCGCCACAGCCGAGGCACGGGTTCCGCACGTTTTGGTTGTCGACGAGAACGACCATCTGCACCGGTTGATCGTCGATGCGAGGCTGATGCACGCCGCGCGCCGCTGCCGCGAGCTGTGGCACGGGCTCCAGGAGCTCGGCCTTGCGCACCCGCGCGGCGAGCCGGCGCGCGTCAGCGAGGCGCCAACCGAGGCCGTGGAAGAGTCAGTCGCCGAGCCGCCGGAAGTGGCGGTCGCGGGAGAGCTTGCTGCGGACGACCCGTGGATTGAGACGCCGCGCTGCTCGACCTGCAACGAGTGCACCGCGCTGAACCCCCGGATGTTCGCCTACGACGACAACAAGCAGGCGTTCATCAAGGATCCCGACGCCGGCACTTTCCGGGAGCTCGTGGAGGCAGCGGAATCGTGCCAGGTGGCGGTTATCCACCCCGGCAAGCCGCGCAACCCTGAAGAGCCGGGGCTCGAGGAGCTGATCGAGCGAGCGAAGGCGTTCCAGTAACTGATTGGATCGAATGAAAAGACGAGGACCTGTCACATGAGTCGAGACCGCCTGCATGTCGTGATCGCCGGCGGCGGCGTGGCCGCCGTGGAAAGCTTGCTCGCTCTGCGCGAGCTCGCCGGCCGGCGAGTCGAGATCACCCTCCTGTCGCCCGAGCGCCAGTTCCTCTACCGCCCGGTCACGGTCGCCGAGGCTTTCGATCGTGGGGAAGCGCACAGCTACGCGCTCCAAGACATCGTCGACTACGAGGGTGGCGGCGAGATCATTTGGGATCGTCTCGAAAGCGTCCTGGCGGACGAGCGCGTCGCCGTCACCGCCTCCGGCAGACGGGTCCCGTTCGACGCGCTGATCGTCGCCACTGGGGCGATCGCGACCGAACCGCTACCGGGTGCGCTGACCTTCCGGGGTCGC
>CAWEYQ010000062.1:0-144295 GCA_963813265.1 uncultured Solirubrobacterales bacterium
CCAGACGTGCGTGCGTGCGTGCGTGCGTGCGGATTTCCGCCTGACCTCCCAACCGGATTAAGGACGCGCCCACGCGCCACCGCCTGTCGCATTCGGTCGGCATCGTCCACCCAGCCGGAAGATGACGCCCGGATCCCGCCGTCCGGTACCCGCTGGCGGGTTATTTCGGTGTGTGGCGGACCGGGACCAGGGAAACCTCCCACTGGAGCGCGTCCCGTCGGCGAATCGGGACCTTCTCCGGATCCGATCGGGACAGCGTCCCACTCTGCTCGCCGAGCCTGGCCCACTGGGACGGTGTCACGATCCGGGCTGCCATCGATCCATTCCCGAGCTGAGGCTCGACCACCCGCGAGGTCGGTTTTGCACCGAAGAGGCCCCCTGACTCGGCCATCGTCCGGCCCGCCCACCCCGCACCGGCATGATCTCCCACGCAACATGCCCGCCGGGGCCGCGCGGGCGATCGAGCCGCTCTCAGCGGCACGATCGCCCGACCACCGTCCGCGTACTCGAGGCGTGGGAACGTGTGCCGGTCGCGGCGATCCGCTGGTCGACCGGCTCATCCATCGCGGACCGGTTCGGCGAGGTGCACAGCCCGAAGTACACAACGCCCTCAGCCCCCCACTCTGTCGCTGCCAAACACCATCCCCCCGCGTCATGCGCCCCGAACGCACCCCCGCACCCCAACCGGCACAGACCCCCGGTCAGACCCCCGTCCCGCCCGGGGTCCCGCACGCGCGCAACCCGTACGCGCTCGCGAGCGCCGTCACGCGGGAGCTGGCGAGAGCCGCCTCCGCATCCCGGACGCCGCTCGCGTCTCCGTGCGCCGCGGCCGCCCCCAGCGCCCGGTAGTCCCCGACCGCCTGCCGAGCGCCGCCAGGTACCGGTCGAGCGCCGCCGCGTCGGACGCCGAGCCGTGCGGCCGTTTCAGGCCCTGCAGCTGCGACAGCTCCGAGGCGGCGATCGGGGTCACCCGCGCGACGTACTGCGCCAGCGCCTGTAGCCGCGTCGCCGGCGGACGTTCCCGGCCACGGGCGGCGGAATCGACCGAGTCTGGCGGACCGCGTTCGGCGCAGATCGCGTCGGCGCGCGCGATGTAGTCGTGCTTGGTCACGGTCGAGCCGCACCGCACCAGCAACGCGAGCGCAAGACCAACGAGGGTGGCACCGACGGCCGTGCTGCCGTGCATTCCGGCGCTGCGTGCGTCCGGCGCCGCCGGGCGGTCCGGCGCCGCCGGCCGTTCCACCCGGTGGCCGGCGTCCCCGCCCGGCCGGCTCTCCATGACGAAATCGCGCCACGGCGCGCATACGGCTGCGCAGCTTTTACCCAAGCAGTGCAGATATAGTAGTCAAATGAAGACTACCGTTGCCTATTCCCAGCGCCCGACCCGGCCGGCGGCGCTCGGACGCCGCCCCGCTGCGTTGCGCGGGCTGCTCGTCGGACCGTTCCTTGGTCTCGCGACCGCCGTCATCGCTGCTGCTCGCTCCGGCGCTCGCGAGCGCTGACACCCCATCCACGCTCACGGTCGTCGGGACCAGTGACGTCAGCGACTCCGGGCTGATCCCGAACCTGATCCAGCCAGCGTTTCAGAACGCGTTCCCGCAGTTCACGTTCAAGTACGTCGGGTCGGCCACCGGGGCGGCGATCCAGTCGGCCGAGAACGGCACCGGGGCGCCGAGCGCGCTGATCGTCCACGCGCCGTCGCTGGAGAATCAGTTCGTCGACGGTGGGTTTTCCTTCAACAACCAGTTCGGTAACGCGATCTGGACCAACGACTTCGTGCTCGCCGGTCCGACGGCCGATCCCGGCAGGCGTCGGCGGCGAACGCGCCGAACAACATCGCCCAGGCGTTCGCGGACATCGCGACGGCCGGGAACAGCGGGACCGCCACGTTCGAGTCGCGCGGCGGCACGCCAACGCCTCGGCACGACCGTCGCCGAGCACGGGATCTGGGCGCTGGTCGACAGCTCCGGGCTCGCGCCGCGCGAGCCTCGCTGCTGTGCAAGGTGAGCGCCGCCGACGGTGGCGGCGAGACGCCGATCAAGTCCAGCGTGCAGCCACGTCACGGCCAGCCGTGCCCGGACAGCGGGCAGCGTGAACTCCACGGACGCGCCGACCTGGTACGTGATCAACTCGGTCAATCAGGCCGCGAACGTGACGCGGCGCCAACGGCTGCACGGGCGGTTCACGACCAGCGGCGCGAACAGCTGCTACGTGTTCACGGACCGCGGCACGTTCGACTTCCTCGTCGGCCGGGGGCACCATCACGGTCGCGCCCGAGCCTGGTCTCCGAATCTCAAGATCGTGACCCGCGACAACAGCGCCTCCGCCCCGGGCGGAGCCAACGAGCTGACCAACTACTTCCACGTTTACATCATCAACCCGATCGTAGCCGCAATGAGACGGTGAATCTCACCGCCGCCCAGGACTTCGTCAACTTCCTCACCTCGTCGACCGTCCAGGGACAGCTGAAGAACTACCTCGCCAACACCGGCGACCCATCCGGCGCGCCGTTCGTCGCCGACGCGTCGCCGATCATCACCGCCTCCGGACTCCCGAGCGTCGACGCCGCCGGAAAGCCGGTCACGGTCACCGGCAACGTGACGAACGCCGAACCGCAGCTTCCCGACGCTCGTGGGCAAGACGGTCTCCGTTGACAAGATCGAGGGTGGACTCCCGGTCGCGATCGCGACCGGCACCACCGACGCGAACGGCAACTACAAAATCACGTTCACGCCGACCTCGAACGGCTCCTACCAGGTCTCGACCGGTCAGATCTCACAGATCGAGGACAGCTCGCTCAGCCCAGCGTATGGCGACTTGCTGTCGCCGGCAGCGACGGCCCCGGTCACGATGAACGTTCAGGGATCGATCTCGATCACCTCGGCAAAGGCGTCCTCGGGCGGAGCGACGGTCGCCGGCGCGGTCGCGCCGGCCGCGCCGGACGCCAACGCGACGGTGTCGATTCTCGCCCGGCACCAGGGTTCGACGGGCGCGTTCTCGAACTTCGGTTCGGTGACGCTCGCGGCTCGCCAGAGCGCGTACGCGGCGAGCGCGGGCCTGCCACCCGGGAAATGGCAGCTCAAGGCGACCCTCCAGGATCCAGGCCAGGTTCTCGGCGCGACGAGCTCCACCGTCAACGTGACGGTGCCGAACGTCAGCACGAGCGCCAGCTTCAGCAAGCTGACGCTCAAGAACGGCGCACTCACGTTGACCGGAACGCTGAGTCAGGCACCCACCACGGGCGGCGCACAAGTCAGACTGTTCGCGCTGCGCACCGTGGGTGTCAAGCTCAACAAGCCGAAGGCGCGTAAGCACGCAACACGAGCCCCCGCTCAAGCACGGACCGCCGCCGTCAGCTTCCGGCAGGTCGCCAAGACGAATGTCGGGATCGGCAGGACGAAGTACACGATCAAGGCGAAGTTCAAGCGCGGATTCCGGTACGTGCTCCAGCTCGAGTTCGTGCAGAAGGGCCATCCGTCGACGTTCTCGAAGCTGAGAACCCTCGACGTCCACTAGCCCCGGTCACGCGCGGGCAATCGCTTAGATGCACCGGAACAGCCGGTCAGCCGCCGCCCCGGGACCTTCCCGGGGGCGGCGGCTCGCGTTGCTGCTGATGCCCGCGCTCGGGGTGCTCGGATGCTGCGCAACGGCGGCCGTAGCCGCTGACAGCCAGCTCGTGAGCGCCACGATCTACAGCTCGGCGGGGCTCAGGCAGGACTCCGTCTCGCTCACGTCGCTCGAGGGGAATCCTCAGAAATGCCCTGAGTACTCGGGCCCGGGCATCGAGGAGCATGGCCGGCAGAACACGTTCACGTATACGACCCCGGCCACGACATGGGCGTTGTCCACGATCCTCAAGTGCCTGCCGACCCCCGTACGAACGAGCGACGTAACCGCGATCACGATCGTGGATCGCAACGGCTCCCCGCAGACATCTTCGAACTCGCAGCTCGAGCCCGAACGATCTCGCCTCCCCGAGCGACTTCGTCAACACTGCCGAGGCTCCAGTGGTCGCTTCCCTCGGTTCCGTCTTCGAGTACGACCGTCCGTGGCGCGGCGGGAACGACAACAACTTCAGCGATCAGGTCCAGGAGCCGACGGGGTCGCCGGTGACGATCGAGGTGTTCGAGGGGCCAGCCCTCACGGTCAAGGCGAGTGCGTCTGCCACCACCGTGGCGCCCGGAGAGGCCGTGAGCTTCAGCGCGACGGTCACCCCCGCCGCGAAAATCTCCTACAGCTGGAACTTCGATGGAGCCGCATCCAATTCGACGGCGGCAGCTCCTCAGGTCACGTTCAACCAGCCTGGGGCGTACGACGTCACCGTTCAGGTGATCGACGACGCCGGGGGAAGCGGAGCGGACACGGTCCCGATCACCGTCGGCACGCATACCCAGACGCAGACGACGACCCACACACAGACGCAGACGACCACCACGCAGACCCAGACGCAGACGCAGACGACACCCGGCGGCAAGGGTCCGGGTGGCAACGGGCCGGGCGGTGGCGGGCAGGGCGGCGCCGGCAACGGGCGCCACGGCAACCAGCACACCGGCGGCGGCAACGGCAGCGGCAACGTCCACACCACGACGACGCCGACCACTTCCACAACCGCGACTCAGTCGATCGGCGGCACCTCACCCACCTCCGGGGCCGGCGGGACAGCCCCGTCGTCCTCTGCCGCGGGCGGTCGCAAGGCCGGGCGAGGCCACACCGGCGGGGGTCCCCATTCACCCTCACTGCTGAAGTCGCCGCCGACGACGGGGACGAGCTCGCAGGCTCCGCTCGTCACCGGCCGTCTCGTCAGCGACGTGATCCCGCTGCCGGCCGGCGCCAGTCCGCTCGTGCACCCGGTTCCCGCGTCGATCGCACCGGCCCCGGCGGCACGGCGGGCGATCCGGGGATCGGTCGTACCGATTCTCGGCGGGGCCCTGACCGTCGTCCTGCTGCTGACCCTCGGCGCGGCACGCGAGTTGCGGGGGCGGCGCAACTGGCGTGCGCTGCGCTTCGGACGCTGATCCCCACCCCTCTCCCGGCCCATGCTTTCGATCTTCGCCCTGAGCACGCACAGCGTCGACCAGACGATCTTCAGCGTCGCGAGCGTTCTGCAGGTGCCCGTACTGATCCTCGCGCTGCTCGCGCTCGCACTCGTGATCTACGAGTTCGGCAGTTACCTGATCGAACTGCGCGGTCGGCGTCGGCGGCAGTTCGAGAAGCTGTCGCTCGGTGCAGAGGACGCACGCCAAGCGTTGTTGGCAAACGACCGCCAAGGTGCGCTGGTCGCAGCGAGCGGCGCGGCGCGTAGCCCGGCGATGGCGGCCACGCTCACGTTCATCGTCGAGCACGCCCAGACCGACGGAGGCGATCATCAGCTCAACAAGGCGCTCGCCGACTTCGATTTCGATTCGCAGCGCCGGCTCGGACGCACCCGGTTGCTCGTCCGTGCCGGGCCGGCGCTGGGGTTGATGGGGACGCTGATCCCGTTGTCTCCGGCGCTGACCGGTCTGGCGAACGGCAACACCACCGTGCTGACCCAGAATCTGCGAATCGCGTTCAGCGTCACTGTCGTCGGGCTGATGATCGGAGCGGTTGCGTTTGGGCTCTCGCTCTCCCGCGATCGCATGTACGGCCAGGATCTCTCCGACCTCCAGTACTTCGCGGCGATCCTCAGCGACCCACGTCCGACAGGAGCACCGACATGATCTCGGTCACGCCTCGTTCCAACAGCCGCGAGGACCGCGCCGGCGATCCGCTCGACGGCCTGGTCAACCTGTTCGACCTCGGGATCGTCCTGTCGGTCGCGTTCCTGCTCGCGGCGCTCTCATCGCTCCACCTTGGCGGGACGATCACCAAGAACGGTCTGCGAGCGAACCGAGCGAAGAACATCTACATCCAGCCCGGCCAGACGGTCGCGCCGCTGCCGAAGCCCGGCGCACGCACGATCGGTCGGGGCACGCAGACGGGAGTTGTCTACCGCCTCGCCAACGGTCAACTCGTGTACGTCCAGCAGGCACCGCAGCAGCAAAGTCACTGACGTGGAGTACATCTGGGGAGAACTGCGTCGCGCGATTGCCCTGATCGCGAGCGGGAACGACCAACTCGTCAACCTGATCTGGGTCACGATCCGGGTCGCCGTCATCTCCACCGCGATCGCAGTCGTGATTGGCTTGCCGCTCGGATTGGCGCTCGGGCTCGGGCGATTCCGAGGAAGGCGAGCGCTGCACATCCTCGCGAACGCAAGCCTCGCGCTCCCGCCCGTCGTCGTCGGTGTGACCGTGTTCATCCTGCTGGCCCCGCAGAGTGCGTTCGGTTCTCTGCGCTGGGGGTTCACGCTCAAGGCCGTGTACGCCGCCCAGGCGCTGCTCGCGCTCCCGTACATCGTCGCGCTCACGCCGGCGGCGATCCAGGGCCTGCCACCCGGGTTGCTCGCCCAAGCGCGGGCGCTCGGAGCTGGGCGACTCCAGCTGTCGCGGCTTGTCTTGCGGGAAGCGAAGATCGGCGTGCTCGGCGCGGTGATCGCGGCGTTCGGCGCGGCGATCTCCGAGGTCGGCGCCGTGATCATCGTCGGCGGCAACACCGAGGGCTACGACCAGACCCTGGCCAGCGCGCTGCTCGCTCAGTTCAACTACTACGGCAACGTGCCATATGAGCTGGCAATCGGGATCGTGCTGCTCGCGCTGATCCTCGTACTGATCGGCGTGCTCACCTTGCTTCAGCAGAGCACCGGCGCGATCCAGCTGCGCTTCCGGACGGACTGAGATGCGGTTCATCTGGGACGAGCTACGCGCGGCCGTTCCGTTGATCGTGCACGGGGACCCGCACCTGCTGCACATCATCTGGTTCACGCTCCAGGTGGCCGTGGTCGCAACCGGGATCGCGATCGTGATCGGACTGCCGATCGGACTCGCCATCGGTCTCGGGCGGTTTCGCGGCAGGCGCCTACTGCAGATCCTCGCGAACGCGAGCCTCGGCCTGCCGCCCGTCGTCGTCGGCGTGTTCCTGTACATGCTGCTGATCCCGCGCGCGCCGCTCGGCTCGCTGGAGCTGATCTGGACGACGCGAGCGGTGTTCATCGCACAGACGATCCTGGCCCTGCCGTTCACGGTTGCGCTGACGGCGGCCGCTGTCCAGGGACTCCCACCGGGGCTGCTCGCGCAGGCCCGCCTGCTGGGCGCCGATCGCCGTCAGCTCGCGGTGTTGGCCCTACGTGAGGCGAGGGTCGGCGTGATGGCCGGTGTGATCGCTGCGCTCGGTACGGCGCTCTCCGAAGTTGCGGCGATCGCCATCCTCGGCGGCAACATCTATGGCTATGACCAGACACTTGCGAGCGCCTCGCTGTACTACGTGGGCGGCGGCCATTACCCCGATGCGATCGCGATCGCGATCGTGCTCACCGGGCTGATTTTGGTCCTGATGTGCGGACTCGGCCTACTTCAGCATCAAGGCAACGGCATCCGGATGCGCTTCCGGCCCTCGTCGTGAGCGAGGCGCGGGTCGCAGAAGACGTGCTGCTGAGCTGCGAGCAGCTACGCGTCCGCCGCGGCAAGCGCGAGGTGCTCAGCGACGTGAGCATGCAGCTGCGCGCCGGGGAGATCGTCGGGCTGCTCGGCCCGAACGGCGCCGGCAAGAGCACGCTGCTGGGCGCGCTCGCCGGCGCGCTCGACCCTGCGCACGGCCAGATCGAGCGCCAAGGACGCGTCGCGATCGCGCTCCAGTCTGCGGACCTTGCCCGGCGAAGCGTTCTCACGAACGTCACGCTTGCGCTCGCATGGTGGGGAGTGCCGCGCAACGAACGGGCCCAGCGCGCGCACGAGGCGCTCCGCATGATCGGTGCCGACCACCTCGCGGGCCGTGCCGCGGCGACGCTGTCCGGCGGCGAGCGCCGCCGGGTCCATCTCGCGCGCACGATCGCGCTGCGCCCGGACATCCTGATGCTCGACGAGCCGTTCGCCGGCCTTGACGCCGAGGTCCGCGCGACGCTGCTCGAAGATGCGCTGTCGGCGGTGCGCTCGTGTGCGCGAGCAACGCTCGTTGTCGTCCACGACCGCGCCGAGGCGTGGGCGCTCGCCGACCGGCTGCTCGTCCTCATCGACGGGCGGCTCGTCGCCAGCGGGCCACCCCAGGATCTGCTGGACCGGCCGCCGAACCCCACCGTCGCCCGGTTCCTCGGCTACGACGGCACCCTGCACGACCGCGGAGCGACGATCCTCACGCGGCCGTCCCACATTCGGCTCGATGCCGATGGCAATCGCGAGGCCCGCGTCACCCGGGTCATCCCCCAGGAGGATGCCGCCCGGCTGGAGCTCGAGCTCGCCAACGGCCGGGTGTACGCGAGCGCGCCGCTACCGGCCCCGCGGGTCGGCGACACCGTCCGGCTGCGCATCGAGGGCGGTGCCCGCTTCCGAGACAGCGATCCCGCTCCGGCGCCTCTCACCCAGAGCTAGGCGAGGACATCGGCCTCGTCGTCAAACAGCCGACCGACGTCGGCGAGCATGTACCGCATCCCGCCAGAGCGCTTGGCCTCGTACATCGCGGCATCCGCTCGATCGAGGCCGCGGCCCAGTGAGGCGCCGGGCTCGACGGTGGCGACGCCGATGCTCACCCGCGGTCGACGCCCGCGCGTCCCTTGATCGCGGACCGTCTCGAGGATGCGAGCGGCGACGGAGGCACCGCTCGATTCGTCGGAGTCGAACACGACCGCCGCGAATTCGTCGCCGCCGACTCGCGCGACGACATCGCCGGTGCGGAGGACGGAGCCGACCGCGCCCGCAACCGTCAGCAGGAGCGCGTCGCCGGCCGCGTGGCCGTGCCGATCGTTGACGTGCTTGAGCCCGTCGACGTCGATCGCCAGCACGACGAGCGAGCGCCGACCGCGACGCTCGCCGACAAGCCGCTCGAGCCCGCGGCGGTTGGCGAGCGAGGTGAGCGGGTCGGTGTGCGCGGCGCGATGGAGACGCTCATGGGCGAGTGCGTTTGCCAGCGCCAGCTCCATGATCCGCACGATCGCGACGCAGCGGGCGAGTTCGTGCTCACCGATCGGACGGTTGCGGCCCGCCAAGGCGAGCACGCCGTGCAGCTCGCCGTCCACGATCACCGGGACCCACGCGCCGTGCCCCACCCCCTGTGTGCGGGCAAGTTCCCGTACCGTCGGGCCAAGCCGATCCGGATCGAGCGGTCCCGTGGTCGGGACGCGCTCACGGACCGCCACCGCGAGCAGCGGGTGCTCGTCCAACGGCCACGTCGCGCCCAGCCAGCCGCCCTCGGCGTCGAACTCCACCTCGACGCGGACGGTGCCGTCGGTGATCCGGCAGTAATTGGCGCGGCGGGCGCGCTGGCCGGGCGGCGAGGCGATCTCGGCGGCCACCCGCACGCCGGTCGTCAGGACGAGCCCCGGATCGAGCGTCGAGTTGAGCTCGCGGGCCACGTCGCCGAGCATCTCCGCCTGGCGCAGCGCCTCCTCGCGCTCGGCGACCGCATCCCCGAGCCAACGCCGGAGGTAATAGGCACCGAGCACGATGATCGTCCCGGTGAGTCCCCATAGGCCGGCGCGACGGACGATGACAGCAGCGTCGGCGTGACCGAGCGACGTCAGTACCAGCATCGCGACGACCCCGGCCATGAGGACGAGCGACTCGGACAGCCGGTGGTAGAGCGCGACCCAGCCGATCGGGAGCAGGACGAGCGGCTCCAGCCCCGTGGAGATGCTCTCCTGCGACTTGAACAGCAGCGCCAACGCGACGAGATACCCGCCGGGAGCGAGCAGCTGCACCCACGAGGACACCCTGAGGCGGGGCAGCAGCAGCGCGAGCACGACGACCACCGCCAGGACGGCGCAGCTCGCGAGATAGGTCGCGGTGGAGTGTGTGCCCGACAGAGCCGACACCTGTCCGATCAGCGCCGCCAGGACGAACGCGGCGAGCCAGCCCGGCTCGATCGGGACCCGACGGTCGTGCCGGTAGCCGGAGATCGACGCCGGATCCGGCGGACCGACATTCTGTGAACTGGACCCCATTGCCGCTGATGCTCAGGATAAATGGCTGGCCGGAGAAACCTCGGTCACCGCGGTCCGCCGGACGCGATCCGGGCGCTCACGAGGGCGGCGCTATACCGCGGGACGACGATCCGCAGACGCCCGCCGTCGGGGCGATGCAAATCCACACCCCCCATTCAACCGCCCCAGAGTCGTAGTCTCACTCCGTGGGCGACACACCGACGGCCGCTGGTGTCCTGCGGGACGCGGTACTGGCACTGCTCGGAGATGCCGAGTGGACACGAGGCGTCTCGGCTGAGGTCACTGAGGCCGTCGCCGGCGAGCTGCCGGAGATCGCCCGCGACGAGGTCCTGCAGGCGGCCGTGCTCGCCAGCAACGTTGCCTCGTTGCAGCTGTTCGCCGAGATGGTGCTCGCCGACCGGCCGCCGGGCAACGCCGAACCGCCGCCGGAGTCGGTAGCCCTCGCCCAGGAGCTCGTGCGCCGGGGAGTCGGGATCGACGTGCTGCTCCGCGGCTACCACGCGAGCGAGGCGGCCTTCTTCTCCCATTTCGTCGCGCGCGTGCACGCCGAGCCACGGTTCGCTGCGACGGCGAGCACGGCGATCGAGGAGGGTGCCCGCTGGCTGTTCGCGTTCGTCGGGGCGCTGACGCGCGAGATCGCCGAGCGCTACGCCGAGGAGCGCGAACGGTGGATTCGCAGCACCGCGGCGGCGCGTCTGCGGGACGTCCGCGCCGTGCTCTCCGCCGAGGCGACCGACGCGCCGACGCTCAGCACCCGCCTGCGCTACCCACTGGAGCGGACCCATATCGCCGTCGTGCTGTGGTCGGACGCACCCGCGGCCGCGGAACGCGAACCGGTGCAGGCGATGCTCGAGCGAGCCGCGGCTGAGCTCGCGGACGCCCTCGGCGCGACGGGAACGCTCGTCGTCGGACTCGAGGACGACGTCGTCGCCGTGTGGATGGCCGGCGTTCAGCGGGCGGCGGCCGAGCGGGTCAGCGACGTTGCTCTCGCCGCGCGGCTCGGACCGCCGCCCCACGGTGCGAGCGGGCTGCCCGGCATCGGGATCAGCGGCTTTCGCAAGAGCCACGAGCAGGCGATGCACGCACGTCGCGTGGCCAGGCTGATGGGTGCCGCTCCGGGCGTCATCGTCCGGTACGACGATGTCGCGTTGACGGCGATCGCGACCGTCGATCTCGAGCAGGCACGAGACTTCGCGCGCCGTGAGCTCGGTGGATTGGCCGGCGACACCGCCGAGGCGCGCCGGGTCGCGGCGACGGTGCGGATCTATCTCGAGGAGGGTTCGAGCGCCCGCCGAGCGGCGAGTCGGCTCGACGTGCACGAGAACACGATCAAGAACCGGATCCGGGCGGCCGAGGACCTGATCGGCCATCCGATCACGACACGCGTCGCCGAGCTGCTGCTGGCGCTGCAAATCGACGTCCTCGCCGAGACGTCGACGCGCCTCAACCGAGGTTCATCAGTTTCATGATCTGGCGCGAGAGCGGCTGGATGATGCGCGGCGAGATCCGGTGCAGCAGGTACGGAAGCACGACGTGGCTCTTCGGCACGGGGACGATCAGCCGCGGCTTCTCGATCGCCTTCAGCACCGCGTCCGCCACGACGTCAGGCGAGGCTCCGCGCTTGCCATAGAACGCGATCGCCTTCTCGTGAGCCGCAGCGACCTCGCCGCGGATGATTCCGGTGCGAACGATCGCAGTATTGATGACGCCCGGACAGATGGCGATCACGCGGATCCCGCGGGGGGCGAGCTCGGCGTTCAGCGCCTCGCTCATGCCGACCACGCCGAACTTTGAGGCGGTGTACGGCGCCATCAGCGCCGTCGGCACGAGTCCCGCCTCCGACGCCGTGTTGAGGACCGTGGCCGGTCGGCCCTGCGCGAGCATGCGCGGCACGAACGCCTGCACCCCGTAGGCGACGCCCAGCAGATTGATGTTGATCACCCGCTGCCAGTCCTCCATCGTCGTCGCCTCGATGTTTCCGGCGTGCCCAATCCCGGCGTTGTTGTGGAGGATGTCGACGCGGCGATCGGTGTCGAATACGCTCTGCGCGAGCGCTTCGACTGCGTCCGGGTCGGCGACGTCGATCACGTGCGCCACCGCGCTCCCGCCGGCGGACTCGATCTCGGCGGTCACGCCATTTGCACTCTCCGCGTTGATGTCCGCGACGTGCACGCGGGCGCCCTGGCGGGCGAGCAGGCGTGCCGTCGCCCGCCCGATCCCTGAGCCCGCGCCCGTCACAACCGCGATCTTGCCGCTCAGGTCGATGTCGCGCACGATATCCGTTCGCGGGCGGATCAGACCGCCGCCCGCTGGCGGGGCTGACGGCGAGCGCTCGCTCCGAAGCGCAGCGCGGGATCTTCCACCGGACCCTTGCGCAGCCGTTCACGGTCGGCCGCGTAGCTCATCTCCACCGTCCACGGGCCGTGCGAGCCCTGCTGGGGGAACAGGTGCAACCGTGCGGCGCACGTAGCCGGCGTGGAAGTCGAGCAGCGGCCGGCGGGTGACGGTCGGATCTTCGGCGACCGGCACCACCGTGTCGTAGCCGTGGACATCCATGTGAGAGAGCAGCCGACACAGGTGCTCGCACACGAGGTCGACCTTGAGCGTCCACGACGAGTTTGTGTAGCCGACGGCGAACGCGAAGTTCGGAATGCCGCTCAGCATGAAGCTCTTATACGCGAGCGTGTCTGCGAGGTTCACGGCCTCGCCATCAACGGTCATCTCGACCCCGCCGAACGCCAGCAGGCTGAGTCCGGTCGCCGTGACGATGATGTCCGCCTGCAGCTCCTGTCCGGACTCGAGCAGGATGCCGTGCTCGGTGAACCGGGCGATGCGGTCGGTGACGATCGACGCCTTGCCGGAGCGAATCGCGGCGAACATGTCCCCGTTGCGCACGGCGCACATGCGCTCCTCCCACGGGTTGTAGCGCGGGTTGAAGTGGGTGTCGACGGCGTAGCCCTCGGGCAGCTGATGCTTGGTCAGAAACCGGATGAGCCGGCGCACGAGCCGCGGGTGGCGCATGCTCAGCTCGTAGATGAACCGTTGCCGCGCGATGTTCATCCGGCGTGTGATCCGGTACGCGGTGCGAGCCGGAAGCACGCGACGCAACCCGTTGGCGATCGGGTCCTTCCCGGGGAGTGTCATCACATAGCTCGGGGAGCGCTGGAGCATCGTGACGTGGGCGGCGGCGTTCGCCATCGCCGGGATCAGCGTGACCGCCGTGGCGCCGCTGCCGATCACGACGACACGCTTGCCCGTGTAATCGAGGTCCTCGGGCCACGCCTGCGGATGCACGACGGTGCCGGTGAACGATTCGCGACCCTCGAACTCCGGCGTATGGCCGCCGGCGTAGTCGTAGTAGCCGGCCGCGCTGAACAGCAGTGCCGCAGGTGAGCTGAAGGCGCTCGCCGGTTTCAAGTCGCTCGACGGCAACCGTCCACCGCCCGGTGGCCCCAGAGAAGTCCGCGCTCAGCACCTTGTGGCCGAAGCGGATGTGGGCGCCGAGGTCGTCCTCGGCGACGGTCTCCTCGAGATAGTCGAGGATCTCCTGCCCGTCGGCGATCGCGTTGTCGCTCGTCCACGGCTTGAACGCGTAGGCAAACGTGTGCAGGTCAGAGTCCGAGCGAATCCCGGGATACCGGAACAGATCCCAGGTGCCGCCGATCGCGTCGCGTGCCTCAAGAATCGTGAACGTCTTGTGCGGGAGCGTCGTCTTGAGGTAGTGAGCCGCTCCGATCCCGGAGATGCCGGCACCGACGATCAGCACGTCGACGTGGGAGTTCGCGAGCGGGGTGGTCGACAGCGGACGGACGGCGGTTGCGGTGGTCACGGGCGGTCTCCTCGGGCGTCTCAGGTTGGTGCGTGTGTGTGTTTTCGTCAACACACGATCGGCGTTTGCAGGATGATCGGCGACGTCGGGCCGGCGGGCAACGTCACAACGCCACGTTCGTCCGGCAGCTGTTGTGACTTCTGCACAATTTGTAACGCATGCCGGTACGGAAGCGTTCCAGCGAGGTACGTTAGCGTACCCGCGGACGCGAGCTCCCGCACGGCCGACGTGACGTCAGCGCGCGGGAAGTCGCAGCCACTTCTGGTTACGAGGTTCGCTGGGTCAGGTCGTACACGGTCATCCCCCCGACCGTGGTCGACTTGAAGTGCTTGGCGACCCACGTTTCGATCGTCTGGCTAACGCCTCCGCCCATGCCGGGTCCGCCGGCACGGTTGGTGCCGGACGCGCTGGTGCCGGACGCGCTGGTGCCGGACGCGCTGTTGCCGGACGCGCTGCTGCCGGACGCCGTGCCTCCGCCCGGGCCACCGCCGCCCGCAACGTAGTAGTGGATCTTGCCGTGGGCGACCAACTGCTCAAAGCGCGCGAGCGTGATCGCGTTATCGCTGCCGCTGAAGCCGCCGATCGCCATCACCGACTTGCCAGTCGCGAGTTCGATCCCGGCCGCGTTCTGCGCCGAGGACGTCGCCGCGACCCACGTGTAGCGCGAGGCGTTTGCCGCGAGCCTGGCCGCCGCGGTGCTGCTGACGGAATCACCCCCGCCGCCGGGCGCACCGGTCATCCGGGCGCCGCTCGGCATCGACCCGCCGCTCGGCATCGACGCGCCGCTCGGCCGTCGATCCACCGCTTGGCAGCGACCCACCGCCGGGACCGCCGAACCCTCCGCGGGATGCGCTCGCCGGTCCCGCGCTCGGATTCGTGCCGGTCTGGGCACTCGCCACGGCGCTGAGCGTGAACGCCGCCGGGGCGGCGAGTGCCGCGACGAGCGCCGCCGAGGCGAGCGCGGCCGCAGCCGCACGCCGCAGCGCGGCGCCGCGGACGACCAACACGACCGCCGCCACGAGTGAGGCCCCGAGCACGGCGTCCCGCAGCCAGGGATGCCAGCTCGGCGTGCGGCCCAGCAGGACGAATGCGGTCACGCCGGTGATGACGAGCATCGCCGCGAGCGTCAACCGCGCGATCAGCCGCTCACGACGCTGCCAGAGCAGCGTCGCGCCGACACCGGTGAGAACCGCGATCGGCGGCGCCAGAGTGTTCGTGTAGTACGGGTGGATCGTGCCGCTCATGAAGCTGTAGACGACGGCGGTGACGATCAGCCAGCCGCCCCATAGCAGTACCGTGGCGAGCACCCGGTCGGTCCGAGCCGGCCGCCGTCGCACGAGCCGCACGACCCCGGCGCCGAGGGCGACCACCGACGCCGGCAGCAGCCAGCCGATCTGTCCGCCGAGCTCAGAATTGAACAACCGCAGCACGCCCGCCGCACCGCTGAAGCCCGCGCCGCCGCCGGGGCCGTTGCCGCCGCTGATGCGCCCGAGGCCGTTGTAGCCGAACACGAGCTGCAGCACGCTGTTGTCGGTCGACCCGCCGATGTACGGCCGCGCCGACGCCGGCCACAGCTCGACGAGCGCCACCCACCAGCCGGCGGAGACGACGACGGCGCCGCCACCGACAGCGAGCTGCCAGATCCGCCGGCGCAGCGGCACCGGTGCCGCGACGAGATAGACGAGCGCAAACGCCGGCAGGACGATGAAGGCCTGCATCATCTTCGTCAGGAACGCAAACCCGAGCGCCGCGCCCGCAAGAGCGATCCACCGTGTCTGACCGCGCTCGACAGCGCGGGTCATGCAGTAGGCACCGGCGACAAGCAGCAGCGCGAGCAGCGCGTCCGGATTGTTGAAGCGGAACATGAGCGCCGCGACCGGCGTGATCGCGAGCACGAGCCCGGACAGGAGCGCCGCCGGGCGGCCGAACCACCGCCGCACTGTCGCGTACAGCAGCGCGACGGCCGCGACCCCCTCAAGCGCCTGCGGTAACAACATGCTGAAGCTCGAGAACCCGAACACCCGGGTCGAGAGTTCCATCGCCCAGAGCGACGCCGGCGGCTTGTCGACGGTGATGTAGTTGCCCGCGTCGAGCGACCCGAACAGGAACGCCTTCCAGCTATGCGTGCCGGCCTGGACGGCCGCCGCGTAATACTGATTGGCGCTGCCGTTCCGAGACAGGCTCCACAGGTAGAGCACTGCGGTCAGCAGCAGCAGACCGGCGAGCGGTGCCGCCGACACCGCACGCGCGGGAACCTCGAGATGGAATCGACCGGCGGGGCGCGCGCGGCGCGGCAGTGCGGTCGATGGGCTGGTGGTGCTCACGGGAGCCTCCGGACTCGGGATCGGGTCATCGCAGACAGCATCGACCCCGCTGGGAAGCGAGACATACGAGAACGCTAAGAGCAGCGTCGGAGGTCGGGCAGCGGCGCGCGGCGCGCGGACGATTCGCTCAGCCCGACGCGCGACGCGCGGACGATTCGCTCAGTCCGGCGCCCGCAGGCGATCGCCGACCAGCACCGCCAACCCGTCCGCCGCCAGGCCGGCGGCCACCTCGCGATCGGAACCCTGAACGACGGTCTCGTGCCCGGTGAGGATCACCGCCAGGAGTTGCCCGCGCCGCTGGCGAACGCTGCCCTCGTAGCGCGGCTGGCGCCGGCGCGCGCCTGCCGCCTCACCCGGCTCGCCCGGACCGCCGCAACCGACTCGCACCGGACAGCTCCCGCAGTCCGGGGTCGGGCGGCAGATGCGCTGCCCGAACTCCATGATCGCCTGGCCCGCCCGCCACGGATCGCCGGAGATATCGACGCCGTGCGGATAGCGCCGCCCGAGCACGCGAGTGACGTTGACGTCCTTCGGGAGCACGGGCTCCTCGAGCGCGAAGCAGCGGATCGCCGCGGCGACGTACGTGCCGATCCCGGGCAGCTCGGTGAGATCGTCAGGCCATCCACTCGTGACGACGATCCGCGCGGAGCGGTGCAGGTCACGCGCCCGCCGGGGATAGCCGAGGCCCTGCCACTCGCCGAGCACCTGCGCGAGCGACGCGCTCGCCAGCGCATCGACGGTCGGCCAGCGCGCCATCCACCGCACCCACGCGTCCGCGGCGCGACGGACGGTCGTCTGGGCCGACATCACCTCTGCCACCCACACGCCGTACACGTCACGCGTCGCCCGCCACGGCAGGTCGCGCGCGTTGGCGCTCCACCAGTCGAGCACCGGCGCGAGGGCCGGATCACGGACGCGCGCAGCCCTGCCGTGATCGGTCACGACACCGTTCTCGCCCGGTCGCCCTCGAGTCGCTCGAGCACGAGCGCATCCGCCGCCTGGCGCACGTTGTGCGAGCCCGTGAGCGCCGCCAGAAACGGCTCCCGGTCAAGTTCGTAGAGGTCCGTCGGTTCGAGCGCCGTGACGGTCGCCGTCCGCCGGCCGTCACGCAAAAGCGCGATCTCGCCGAACCCGTCGCCCGGGTTGAGCCCCCGGATCCGCTGCCCCCCAGCGGACACCTCGAGGCTGCCGGCCCCGACGAGGTAGAAGTGACCGCCCCACTCTCCCTCGCGCACGACGTCGTCGCCGGCCGCGACGGTCACGGGCACGAGCGCCCGCGCGAGATCCTCGATCACCGGCGCGGCCAGGAGGTGGAACAGCGAGTGGCCGCGGACCAGCGCCAGCTCCGCCGCCAGCGTCGGCGTGATGCGATCAAGCCGGCGGACAGTGCGGAGCGTCCCAGGACGAGACGATCACCAGCGAGTGAGCCGACCCCGATCCAGGCCGCCTCGGCTCCACCGAGGCCGACGAGGACCGGCACGGAGATCGCGCCGATCGCCAAACCGAGCATCGTCACTCCCTCGAGCATCCCGAACACGCGCCCGTGCAGCGGGGCCGGGACGACGCGGTGAAGCATCGTGCGGCTGGCCGCGCCGAGCACGCTCCGGCTCACACCGCACGCGCACAAAAGGATGAACGAGCCCGCCACCGTCGGCCAGACGCCGATCACGATGAACGCCGCTCCCCAGGCCAGGGCCGCTCCGACGACGACCTCGACGAGCCGATGGCGTCCGACGAGCGCGAGCGCGACCACGCCGCCGATCACGCCTCCGGCGCCGAATGCCGCTCCGAGGTAGCCGGCTGCGCCTGCCCCGAGCGCGAGCACGTTGATCGCGAGCACGACCTCGAGCACGTCGAGCGCTCCCTCGGCGACGCACTGCACGCTGACCACGCTCAGCACCGCCCCCACGCCACGCTCTCGTCGCAGCAGGTCAAGCCAGCCGCGGTCCATCATGCGCTCCGACTCGTCGGTCACGGGAGCAGTGGGTGCGACGGCGGGCAATGGAGCGACCAGGCCGGCGGCGAGCGCGGTCAGTCCGGTGAACACCACGAGCGCCGCGCCGGTTCCACTCAGCCCAATCGCCATGCCGGCGATCGCCGGGCCGAGGAGCAGGCTGACGGCCTCGACCCATGCGGTGACGACGTTGGCCGCGATCAAGCTCTGCCGGGGTGTCGACGAGCGACGGCAGCAGCGCGGACTGCGCCGTCGGCGTCAGCGTGACCGCGCTCGCGGCGATGATCGCCGCCCGCGTAGACGAGCCCGGCGGGGGCGTGCGGCCAGCATCGCTGCCGCGGCGGCGCAGATCGCCAGTGCCTGCACGATGTAGCCGATCCGCAGCGCTCGAGTCGAACCGTACCGCTCGACGAGCATCCCACCCGCGGGGGCCACAACGGCGGCCGGCACCAGCTGGACGGCCGCGACCACCGCGGCGGCCGTGGTCCCACCCTGCCCGTACGCATACACGAGCACGGATACCCAAACGCCGAACTCCGCGAGCCCGAATGCGAGGAACGCGAGTTCCACGCGTCGCAGCCCGTCGTTGCGGAGAACCCGCCGGAGCACCCCCATGCGGTCGGCCATCGCGCCGCCGATCCTATGGGACCTCGCCGCGCGGGGAAATCACGGAACCAGGGTCGGTACTCCGATCGGATTTCTCAGCGCGCCGGATCGCCGATTAATCACCGGAGCCATGTCATTCGAGCCGACGGTGACGGAACAGCAGTTGCTTGCCGAGTCGTTCCGTCAGCGGAGCGCGCGGATGACTCGACGCGACGTCGGCACCGTCGTCGCCCTCGCGATCGGGTTCTGCGCCGCCGTCCTCGCCGTCTGGATCGCCCACCCGCCGGTGGGGTTCGAGTTCCTGCCGGCCGCCCTCTGCGTGCTGACGTTCGTGCTTGCCACGCGGGTGCAATTCGATACGCCGATCGGCTTCACCGTGCCGACGCAGCTCGCGTTCGTGCCGCTGCTGTTCGCGACTCCGATCGCCATCGTGCCGCTCGCCGTGCTCGTCGCGGTGACGCTCGCCCGGGTTCCGGACATCGTCCGCCGGACGACCGCGCCCGCCCGGCTGTTGCAGGGGATCGGAGACTCATGGTTTGCCATCGGCCCGGTCGCCGTGTTCGCAATCGCCGACGTTGACCCGGCCAAGGCGGGCCCGTGGATCCTCATCGCCGCGCTCGCCGCGCAGTTCGTGGTCGACTTTGCGGTGGCCGCGCTCCGCGATGGCGTCACCCGGGAGGCCGACCTGATCGCACAACTCCGCGAGTCATGGGTCTACGCGATCGACGCCGGGCTGTCGCCGATCGGCCTGCTTGTCGCCAGGGACATCCCCTCCTCGCCGGCGGTCATCCTCGCGGTCGTGCCGGTGCTCGGGTTGCTCGCCGTGTTCGCGAGCGAACGACGGGCCCGGCTGACCAACCTGCTCGAACTCGGAAACGCGTACCGGGGCACCGCGCTCGTCCTCGGCGACGTCGTCGAGGCCGATGACGGCTACACGGGCGAGCACTGCAAGAGCGTCGTCGAGCTCGCGCTCGCGGTCGGGGACGCGATTGAAGCTCGACCCCGAGCGGCTGCGCGACCTCGAGTTCGGCGCCCTGCTCCACGATGTCGGGAAGATCGCGATCCCAAAGGAGATCATCAACAAGCCGGGGAAACTCAACCCCGAGGAGTGGACGATCATCAAGACCCACACGCTCGAGGGGCAGCGCATGCTCGATCGGGTCGGAGGGTTCATGCGCGACGTCGGGCTGATCGTCCGCTCTCACCACGAACGGTGGGACGGCGCCGGCTACCCGGACGGGCTCGCCGGCGACCAGATCCCACTCGAGTCACGAATCATCGCCTGCTGCGATACGTGGAACGCGATGCGGACCGACCGCGTGTACCGCTCGGCGCTCCCCGAAGAAGATGCCATCGCGGAAATGCAGGCGGTCTCAGGCACGCAGTTGGACCCCGAGATCGCCGACGCGCTGCTGCAGATCGTCACGCGAGCGGACGCCACCGAGCCCGTCGAGCCGAAGTTCACCGCGCCAGCCCCGGTCGAACCCCGTCCCGAGCCGACATCGCCGATCGTGTCGCCGATCGACGACTCGCTGCTTTCGGACATCCGCGCCGTCGATCCGGTCGAGCGGCTGCTTGAGGAGTCGTGGGAGGCGCGTGACCGCCGGGCGACCCGGCGCGAGCTGATCGCCGAGGGCGCGGCCGGCGCCGCGTTCCTGCTGGTCGCGATTCCGATGGCGCTTCCGGCGCTGATCGCGGGACGCCTCCCGCTCGGCACCGCGCTGCTGCTCGTCTGCCTCTACGCGCTCGTGCGCACGATCCGGTTCCAGATCGGCGTCGGCGCGATCGTGCCCTCGTACCTGGTGCTCGTGCCAATGCTGATCCTGCTGCCACCGAGCACCGTTCCGCTCCTCGCCGGCGTTGGGCTCGTCCTCGGCACCTCAATCCGCGTCCTGGCCGAGCGCTCGAACGCGCAGGCCATCCTGTTCTCGCTGCCGGACGGCTGGCACACGATCGGTCCCGCCGTCGTGCTGATGCTCGCCGGTCATCCGCAGGGCGGCGACAAGGTAGCCGTCTACATCGGCGCACTGGCAGCCGGTTTCGTCTTCGATCTGCTCTCCTCAACGCTGCGCGAATGGCTCGCGCTTGGGGTTGCACCGCGGCTACAGGTCCGCGTGATCACGCTCGTGTGGGTCGTCGACGCGGCGGTCGCGCCGATCGGACTCCTCATCGCTGAAGCGGCGCGGCCACAGCCGGCCCGGCTGCTCCTGCTCGTGCCGTTGTTCGGCCTGCTGCATGTGGTCGACCGCGACCGCACCGCGCGGATCGCCGAGGCTCAGCACCGGCTCCGCATCGTCGCGCGCGAGCGGACCCGGCTCCAGGCCGCGGTCCGCCGGCTCGGCGACGCATTCGCGGCCAAACTCGACCTCGGAGCGCTCACGACCGTCCTGCTCAGCGGATCGATCGATGCGCTCGACGCCGACGCGGGTCGCCTCGTCCTGACCGCGCCGCGAGCCACCCCGATCGTCGAACGACGCGGCCCGCGCGAGCTGGACCCGTTGCTCCAGGCTGCCGAGGCGGCAGCGACGTCGGATCGCCGGGCACGCCAGCTCGAGGCAGACGGTGACTGGGCGATCGTGCTCCCGTTCACGTTCGGCGAAGCCACGGGCTGCATTGCCGTCGCCCGCCGCGGCCGAGCGTTTCGACCGGACGAGCATGCGCTGCTCCGTGGCCTCGTCGACCGGGCCGGTCGTGCTGCCGCAGAGATCGTTGCTCATGAGACGCTGCGCGAGCAGGCGATGACCGACGCGCTCACGCGACTGGGTAACCGGCGGCGGCTCTCGACCGACCTCGGCGGACAACTTGTTCAGGCCTCACGTGAGTCGCCGCTGCTGCTGATGCTGTTCGACCTCGACGGCTTCAAGGCCTACAACGACACGTTCGGTCACATCGCCGGCGATGCGCTCCTGGCTCGTCTCGGGCACAAGCTGCAGGCGGCGGTCTCTCCCGTCGGGGGCGCATATCGACTCGGCGGCGACGAGTTCTGCGTGCTGATGCCCGCGATGCGCGACGGCCTGGAGACCGCGGTGTCGGCTGCCGTGCACGCCCTCGAGGAGCGCGGCGAGACGTTCGCGGTGACGGCGTCGTGCGGAACTGTTCTCCTCCCCCACGAGGCGCGCACGGTCGACTATGCGCTGCAGCTCGCCGACGAGCGGATGTATGCGCGCAAGAAGGGGCGCCATTCCGGCGCGCGAGAGCAGGCCCACGACGTCCTCATCCAGATCGTCCGTGCCAACCAGCCTGATCTGCCGCCGAGCGCCGACGGGGTCGCGCGGCTTGCGCTCCCGGTCGGCCGCCGGCTCGGCCTCGCCGGCGAGCAACTCGACGAGCTCGCCCGTGCGGCCGCGCTGCACGACGTCGGCAAGGTCGGTCTTCCCGAGGCCATCCTGACCAAGCCCGGCCCGCTCGATTCCGAGGAATGGAGCTTCGTCCGCCAGCACACCGTGCTCGGCGAGCGGATCCTCAACGCCGCTCCGGCGCTCCGCCCGGTCGCGGCCATCGTGCGCGCCAGCCACGAGCGCTGGGACGGTGATGGCTACCCGGACGGCCTTCGCGAAGACGAGATTCCGCTCGCCGCGCGGATCATCTCCGTCTGCGACGCATATGGCGCGATGACGAGCGAGCGATGCTATCGCGCCGCCATGAGCGACAGCGAGGCGCGAGAAGAGCTGCGGCGCGAGGCCGGCAGGCAGTTCGACCCGGCCGTTGTCCGCGCCGTGCTCCGCGAGCTTGGCCGACCGAGCGGCGCGTCACGGTCACCGGCCACCGAGCCAGCGGAACCGGAACGGTCGGCATTCGCTGCCGAGATCGTGTCCCACGTCACCGAACTGTTGCAGGCCGCTGACTGACCTGATGCACCGATCGGAGCCGTAGTCATTACTGACTCAGATCCGTGGCCGCTGCTGCATAGCGCTTGATCGGTGCGTCGATAGGAACTTTAGGCAACTAACAGCTGATAAGGGCAAACTCGGCGCGAGCCGGGGGCGCAAAGCTAGAGGTCTCACACCGGGGTTGAGATAGCTCGGCTGCCAGCACCACCAAGAAGGTGAGTGCGCATGACACACGGAGTGGTGATTCGACGGTCCTCCACGGCTCTCGCGGCCGTTCTCGGCACGTTCGCGGTCGGCAGCGCCGGCGCTGCGGCCGCATCGCCGAAAGCGGCTTCCACAACGGCCAGCTCGGACCTGGCAGCCTGCACGGCCCCGACGCTGACGCAACCGTTCGCTCCGCTGACCGACACGAACTACTACGCGCCGCTGCCCGGCGAGAGCTGGGACAGCTTCCCCGCGACCGGCTGGGCCCTCAGCGGCGGCGCCAAGGTCGTGTCGACGAAGCTGGCCGACGGGACAACCGGAACCGCTCTCGACCTGCCGGCGTCCGCGAACGCCGTCAGCCCGTCGATGTGCATCACGAGCGACTATCCGAGCGCACGCGGCCAGATTCGCAGCGTGTCCGGCTCAGCCGGAGTCACCGTGACGGTCACGTACGTCGGCACCAAGCAGAAGTCCGCTGGCTTTCTCTCTAGCACCAGCAGCGCCTGGTCACTGGCCACGCCGGTCAATCTCAACCCGAGTAGTGCGACCGGCTGGCAGCTGGCTCAGTTCACGTTCGTTGCTGCCAATAAGGGCGAGTACCAGCTCTCGAACTTCTACGTCGACCCGAAGATGCGCCACTAACCGGCGCCACTTCGCGACCCCGACGACCCAAAGAAGGTGACCTCAATGAAACCGATGACCCGTGACCGAGTCCGCCGACTCGCGACCGCCGCGGTCCTCGCTGCAGGACTCTCAACCATCGCCGCCGCACCAGCCGCAGCGTTCGGCCCGACCTGCTCGACCCCACCAATGACCCAGGCGTACTCCGCCTGGGGCGACACCAGCTGGTACACACTCGCCCCCGGACAGACCGCCGGCGACTTCAACGGCAACGGCTGGATCCTCCTCGGCGGCGCCCGCATCGTGACCACCCAACTCGACGACGGCACCACCGGACACGTCCTCGAGCTGCCGGCCGGCTCACAGGCGATCAGCCCCATGTTCTGCGTCGACCCGACGTACCGCACCGTCCGGGCGATGACCCGCACCGTCAACGGACCCGCAAGCGCCTCGCTGTTCTTCACCTACGCGTGGGGCCGCACCGCAGCCAACAGCGTCTCCGGCAGCACCGACTGGAACCCAACCGCGTCGCTCGACCTCAACCCAAGCACGACCGGCGGCTGGCAACACGCCAAATTCACATTCACCGCCAACCTGAACCGGGGCGAACTCCAGGTCTACAACCTCTACGTCGACCCGTACTCCCGCGGCTGATCACGCGTGGCCACGAGCGAGCACCCGCTGCAAGAAGCGCCGGGTCTGCTCGCTCTGTGGCGCGGTGAACATCTGTTCCGGTGGCCCGCGCTCGATGATCCGCCCCGCCTCCAGGTAACACACCTGGTCGGCGACGTCCCGCGCGAAGCCCATCTCGTGCGTGGCGATCACCATCGTCATTCCATCGTCCTTGAGCTGCTGGATGACGGCCAGCACCTCGCCGACAAGCTCGGGGTCGAGCGCGCTCGTCACCTCGTCGAGCAGCAGCGCCCGCGGCCGCGTCAGCAGCGCTCGGGCGATCGCCACCCGCTGCTGCTGGCCACCTGAGAGGCGATCCGGGTACTCCCGCGCGCGATCGGCGAGCCCGAAGCGTCCGAGCATCTCCTCCCCCGCCGTCCGCGCGTCGGTGACCGGCATTCGCTGAGCGTGAACGGCGCCCATGATCACGTTCTCGAGGACGCTCCGATGCGGGAACAGGTTGTACGCCTGGAAGACGAGGCCGAGGCGTCGCCGGACCGGTACTGGGTCGGCACCAACGGCCGTGATCGGCTCGCCGTCGAGCAGGATGTCGCCGTCGTCGATCTCCTCCAGCAGGTCGATGCACCTCAGCAGCGTCGACTTGCCCGATCCTGAGGCGCCGATCAGCGCGACCGCCTCGTGCTCGCCGACCTCGAGGTCGACGCCGCGCAGCACCTCGTGGTCGCCGTAGGCCTTTGTGACGCCCCGGATCTCCAGGACCGCGGTCATCGCGGACCCAGCGCGAGGTGGGCGCCGCGTTCCCGCACGGTCCGCGCCTGAAGCCGGTCGACGATCCGCGTCAGCGGGATCGTCACGCACAGATAGAGCAGCGCCGCCGCAATCAGCGGCGTGTAGTTGAACTGCGACGCGGCGAACACCTGGGCGACCCGGAACGCCTCCTGGGGGCCGAGGATCGAGACGAGCGCGACGTCCTTCTGGAGCGAGATGAAGTCGTTGAGCAGCGGCGGAATGACGCGCCGCACCGCCTGCGGCAGCACCACCTGGCGCATCGCCTGGCGCCGGGTCAGGCCGAGCGCGAGGGCGGCGGCGGTCTGGCTCGGGTGGATCGACTCGATGCCCGACACGAAAGACCTCGGCCACGTAGGCGGAGTACGACATCGCGAGCGCCGCCCCGCCGAGCACGACCGCGCCGGTCGGCAGGCCCTTGATCGCGAGCGCCGGGACCCCGAAGCCGACGAGGTACACGACGAGGATCGTCGGCACGCCGCGCAGCACGTCGACCCACACCGTCGCGAGCAGCCGCAATGGAAACAGCGCCGGCGCCTGACTCGTCCGGATGAGCGCGATCACGAGGCCGAGCACGAGCACGACGACCTCAACGACGAGGAACATCCGCACGTCAAGCCAGAACCCGTCGAGCACGTCGCCGAACGAATGACGGAACTCCGACCACGAGAAGAACGTCGTGCGGACGTTGTGCCAGCCCGGGCTGGTGACGAGCAGCGCGACGAGGGCGCCGAGCACCACGACGGTCGAGACCGTCGAGATCACGATCGACCGCCGCGAGCGCTCCCGCCGCGCACGTTCCCGGTCCTGTCGCGTGGTCAACTCGGGCTCGACGCTCATGGCGGCGTCCTGTTCGGGCAATCGCGCGCTAGCTCTGGCGCAGCACCGGCACGTTCGCTGCCGAGGCGATCCAGCGCTTGCTGAGCGCCGCCAGCGTTCCGTCCGCCCGCAGCGCGCTGACGGCATGGGTCACGCACGCCGTCAGCCCGGAGCCCTTGCCCAGGAGCAGTCCCCACCGATCGCCACCGGGAGCGCTGAACTGTCCGGCGATCGTCGTGTGCGGCAGTGATGTCGCGGTCAACTCGAACGCCGTCGCGAGGTCGACGACGACCGCGTCGACGCGGTGGACCTTGAACGCGCTGACGACGTCGTTTGAGGTGTTGAACACCTGCGGCTGAGCCGACGGCTTGATCTCGGCATTGACCGCGTCAAGGCTCGTCGTCCCGATCTGGACGCCGATCTTGGCGGTCTTCAATGCCGCCAGACTCGTCGCGTGTGCGAGCGGCGAGTTGGAGGCGACGATGATCGCCTGCGGGTTCTCGTAATAGGACGGCGAGAAGTCCACCACCTTCGAGCGGGCCGGCGTGATCGAGATCTCGTTGATGTCGAAGTCAAATGACTTCGGCCCCGGCGCGTAGGAGGAGTCGAACGGCTCGACCACCCAGTTGACCTCCCCGGGAGCGAACCCGAGCTGCTTCGCGACCGCGTACGCGACGGCGCTCTCGAAGCCCTTGCCGTTCGCCGGCTTGTTGTTCTCGAAGTACGGCGGGTACGCGGGCGAGTCGGTCGCAACCGTCAGCACACCCTTGTGTTGCACCGGCAGCGAGGACTTCGTGCAGGCGCTCGCCGAAGCAGATGCGGTCGATGCGGAGGAGCTGGAGCTCGAGGAACTGCTTCCACACGCGGCGAGCAGCCAGGCGCAGAGCAATCCGAGGAGCGGGAGCAGAAGTCGTCGGGTTCTCGTCACGATCGTCCAGGGGTCGGGTTCGGAACCGCGACAATCTATCCGGCGGCCGCGCGCCGGGTAGTCCCCGTCCCGCATCGGCTCGATGGCGTCAGGCCGCAGCGGCGAAGCCCTCGATCAGGCGCCGGCTCCGGACCTCGGCGGCGCCCGCGTCCGGCTTGAGCACCTCGATCAGCGGCCACGCCCCGGAATCCGACCCCGATGTGCGCGCCCGCCGCCGGATCGCAGTCGGCGTCGCCTCGGGATGGAACTGGACGCCGACGTGGCGCCCGATCCGGAACGCCTGGGGCCCGAGCCGGTTCTCGGCAAGGACCTCGGCCGCGTCCGGCGGGGTGATGACGTCGTGCTGCCAGGCGAGCCACGGTCCGGCCGCGATCCGGTGCGGAACGGTCGTCTCGACGAGCATCCAACCGCGGTGGGGCTGCGGCGCGGGGTCGACCGTGCCGCCGAACGCGTACGCCAACGCGCGCGCCCCGTGCCCGATTCCGAAGACGGACGTGCCCGCCGCATCGGCCTGCCGGATCCACTCGACCTCCGACGCGAGCTGTCCACTCGCAAGGGCGTCGGCGAACGACGCGGACCCGACGAGCACCGCGAGGCGGAACGTCGCGGGATCGGGCAGCGCCTCGCCGGGCTCCGCGCGAGCGATGACCGGCTCGGAGCGCAACCGGGATACGGACTGAACGAGCCGGCCGCCCAAGTCCTCGCCTTCGTGCAACACAACGAGCGCGCGGGTGCGCGGGTGAAGCGTCGCGCGGCGGCGCAGCGCCTCTCCATCAGCGGTGATCGCGGGTGCGACGGCGACGAACCCGCCGCCAACCTGAACCTTCATAACAGCTACCTCCACAGGTATCGAAGAGAAAGAGGGGGTGAGCCGAGACCGGCTCACACAAACGTGGAAGCGCAGCGCCTACATCGCGCCGCGGAAGGCACCCGGCCAGCGCTGACGGCGTTCAAGTCGGTGCCTGTGCGTGCTGCCATGACGTGCACGATAGCGTAAAGTCTACATAGTTGATCGACAATATCCTTTTTGTCGTTCACGATGACCTCGGGCACGACGCCCGAACTGCCGGGCCGGCCGCTCGGGGACCCTCTCTCCTCTACCCGGGCGGCCGGTCCGGCCGGCCGGAGGTGATCAGGCCACCCAGCTCTCGGCTTGTCCAGCGAGGCGGTCGATCGACGCCGGCAGCCGCTTCGCGACGATCGCCGACAGGGTGACGTGCTCGACCACGTTGCGCACGTTCTGGCGCAACGCGATCCACACTCGCGGCAGCTCGTCCGCCGCCCCGTCGTACGCCGCATCCTCGGGCAGCACTCCGCGGGCGACGAACACGAGGCGCGCCTCGTCGAGGAGCGCGCGGATGGCACCCTGAAGATCGGTCTGCGGCCAGTCCCGGGAGCTCGCGGGCGCGGGACAGAAAGTCCTCGACGTGACCCCACATCGAGCTTCTCCGCCGCAGACGTTGTTCGGCGATTGTCCGCTCGGCGAGGATGCGCGCCCACGCACGCGTCGGGCGCCTCCTGGCTGGGGGTGCCGAGGGCGGCTGGAGGCAGACGCTCGACGCACGCCGGCCACGCGAGGGTCGTCGAAGTACTCGCGCGGCTGACGTGGCAAGCTTGAGTGACGGAGGATCTCGAAGTGCTCGAGTGGGCGACCGGCCTCTCCCGTCGCCCGGAGCATCTCGCACAGCAGCGTGCTGCCGCTGCGCGGCGTGGCGCAGACGAGATAGGAGAGCTGAGGCTGAGAGTTCTGCGTCATCGTCAAACTACACTAATTCGATTGACTTAAGGATATGCCACAGACAGAACGCCCAAACATCGTCTACCTCCACTCGCACGACACGGGGCGCTACGTCCAGCCCTACGGCCACCAGATTCCGACGCCGAACATCCAGCGGCTGGCCGATCAGGGACTGCTGTTCCGCCAGGCATTCTGCGCCGCCCCGAGCTGCTCCGGCAGCCGCGCGTGTCTGCTGACCGGGCAGTGGGCGCACGTCAACGGGATGACGGGCCTCGCGCACCGCGGCTGGAAGCTCAACGACTACGGCCGCCACATCGTCCATCCCCTGCGCGAGGCCGGATATTGGTCGGCGCTGATCGGCGAGCAGCACGTCTCCCAGGACACGAACGTGCTCGGCTATGACCACGTCGTCGATATCGGCACGACCAGGGTCCACTCGATCGCGCCGGCGGCGCTTCAGCTGCTGCGCAGCCGCCCGCCACAACCGTTCTTTCTGTCGATCGGCTTCTTCGAGACCCACCGCGAGTTCTTCCAGCCGAGCTCGGTACGTGACGCGCTCTACGGGGCGCCGCCGACGCAGCTTCCGGATACACCGGAGACGCGCACTGACATGGCGGCCTTCAAGGCGAGCGCCCGGTCCCTCGATCAGGGCGTCGGCGCCGTTCTTCACGGGCTCGACGAGGCAGGTCTTGCCGACGATACGCTGGTCGTCCTGACGACGGATCACGGCCTCCCGTTCCCGGGGGCCAAGGGCACGCTCAGCGACCGCGGGCTCGGCGTGATGCTCATCATCCGCGGTCCGGGCGGCTTCCACGGCGGCCATGTCACGGACGCCCTCACATCCCACGTCGACCTCTACCCCACGCTCCTCGAACTCGCGGGCGCCACGGTTCCCGACGACGGCCACGGCCATTCGCTGCTCCCGCTCGCGCGGCGCGAGCGTACCGAAATCCGCGAGGAGCTCTTCGCCGAGCTGACCTACCACGCCGCCTACGATCCGCAGCGCGCGATCAGGACGCGCCGCCACAAGCTCATCCGCCACTACGGAGATCGCCTCGAGCAGGTGCTGTCCAACGTCGACGACTCGCCGTCGAAGTCACTGCTGATCGCGGCCGGATGGGGCGCTCAGCGCCGCCCGCGCGTCGAGCTCTACGACCTGATCATGGACCCGAACGAGATGCGGAACCTCGCCGAGGAGCCGGACTGCGCACCGCTGCGTCAGGAACTCGAGGGCCGGCTGTACGAATGGATGGCCCAGACGCACGACCCGTTGCTCGACGGACCGGTTGCCCCGCCGCCCGGCGCGCTCGTCAATGACCCAGCCGCGGTGTCGGCGCGGGAGCCGTTCGTCTCGGCGGTCGACTAACGGTCGGCCTCGCCCGTCAGGCGAGCGCCGGCAACCCGACGCCGATCACCTTGAGCCGACGCGACAGCGCCGTGAACGCAAATTCGTTCATGGTGTTGGCCGAGTACCCGAGGTACTCGTAATCGTCACCGAGCTGGTACCCGGGCGGCACGAGCACGCCGGCCGCGGCCGGCAGCGTATCGGCGAGCCGATCCTGGATCCGCTTGGCGAGCTCCGGGTCGCGCGCCTTCTGCTGGAGAAACCACGTCCCGTAGGCGACGTGACGATGCTCGTCCCGGGAGATCAGGTTGAACGCCTTCAGGTGACCCGGCAGGATCCCCCGGCGCTCGAGGTTGTCGGTCTGGAAGTTCTGCCCGGTGAGCGCGAGCGTGCCCTCGATCACCATGTGGTAGATGGTGACGAAGTCCACCTTGGCCTCGATGTTCGACGGGTCGGCGAGCAGTGCCCGGTGAGCGTCGACGAGGTAGCCGTCGAACAGCTTGAAGTAGTCCTCGGTCAAATCGCCCCGCGCGCGCTCGAGGCGGTCCTCGAAGCTGCCATCGGAGCGCAGCACCTCCTCGTAGAGGCGGTTGAAGTGCTGGGCGTGGCGCGCCTCGTCGACCTGCTGAGTGAGCAGGAACGCTTCCTCGTGTTTGTCCTCGGCGGCCATCACGAGCCCGGAGAACTGGTTCGTGACCCGCTCTTCACCGACAAAGAACGCCGACAGGCCCCAGGTCATCTCCTCGCGCAGCTCATCGGACATCGCCTCCCAGTCGCGGCGGTCCTGATCGAGATCGATCTCGTGTGAGCTCCAGTTCTGCCGTTCCCAGAGACGGTAGAGCTGGAGTGGCGTCATCAGCTTGACCTGCGGCAGCTTGGACTCATCCGCGATCGTCCCGACGTCGCCCTGAACCGTGTAATCGAGCAGGCTGGACACGTGGCCTCCTGAGGTGAGCTGGGAAGTGCGGAGCGACTCTAACCGAGCGCTGGTTCGCCGCGCAGCACGTTCCCTCGAGCAGCACCGGCGACCACCGAGGGACTGTCGAGCTCGAGCTCCACCGTCGGAAGCATCCGATCGAGCAGACCAAACGCGGACTGCTGCAGCTCCCCCACGATCGGTGCGAGTGATGCCCGCGCCGCATCGCGGGCGGCCGCGCGACCCATTCCGGTGACGCGCGCGTCCCGACCGATCGTCGCGGCCGCGTCGCCGGCGATTTCCCGAGCCGCGGCACGCGCCCGGTCGCCCGCGTTGTCGCCGATGCCAAGGCGCGCCGCGGACCACGCGGCCGCCGCGGCCGACTCCCACGCGATCTCACGCGCCGTCATCCGGCCCGCCAGCCATGGTGCCCACACGGCCCCGCGGGTTGCGCCCAGCGCTTCGCGCCACGCCGTCCGCGCCACGCCGCGAGCGCCCGCCAGCGGCTCGAGCGCGGCGTGCAATGCCCGGACCGTGAGCACCGGGTCGATCGCCCGCAACCGCGTCGCGGGACCGTCATGGCCGGCGGCCGCGAGCCACGTCGGGGTGTACACGCGGATCAACCAGTCCATCGCCAGCCACGCGCGCATCTCGTCGAGTCCGTCGGCTGCCGTCCCGATCGTGCGAGCGAGGTAGAGACGCAGTCGCTGTCGCGGATCGTCATCGAGGCTGTCGTTGAACGTCGTGCAGAACGCGCGCACGGCGGGGCTGACGCACGCCGGGCTCATCGCTGTGGGGTTCGCCGGCGATGTAGCTGACCCACTCCATCGCGCACCGGCCCTCGTCGGGGGTTGCATGGGTGCCGTAGGCAAGCGTGTAATCGGTACTCATGGCCGCTCCTCGGGTCGGGCGGGTGGACGAGCGCTCGATTCTCGCGCCTGCGGCCGTGAAGTCAAGACCCCCTCGGCGGGCAAGGCTCCATGGCGAGGAGACCGACCGCTAGACGGTCACGCGCCTGACCGACGACGCGGCGCCGGCGCCGTTGCGCCCGTTCGTCGGAGCGCTCTCGATCACGACCCGGCACGGCCGATGCGCGAGCAGGTAGCTCGCAGTTGGGCCGAGCGCCCGTTCGGTCGCGGGCGCGTGGGCCGTCCCCAGGTAGATGATCTCCGCGTGTGAGCGCTTTGCCTCGTCGACGATCGCGGCACCGGGGTTACGCGTGCGGACCAGCCGGGTCTGGACCTTGAAGCCGGCCTGGCGGCCCGCGAGCTTCGCGCTCTCGAGCACGTTGAGCCCGCGCTGCTCCTCTTCGGCGAGCCCGGCGTCGAGCGACAGTTGGTTGGGCACCCGGAGGACGTAGAGCGCCACCACCAGCGCGTCTTCACCAATCAGCCTGGCGGCCGCCCGGAGCGCAGCGGCATCGACGTCGGTCCCGAAGATCGGCACGAGCGCCGAGCGGTAGTCGAGCTCGACGAAGAACGCCGGCCGCTCGCGGTGGGGGATCTTGTGATGGGAGACGAGGTCGAGTCCGGAGCGCCGGCGGTACAGCACATAGCCGGCGAGCCCGACGATCATCCAGCCGGTCCCGACGTAGCGCGCGTCCACGTGGAGCACCATCACCGAGCACCAGGCGGCGAGCGTGCCGAGGCCGCCGATGATCGCGCTCACCGGGATGCGGCCCCCGCGGAACGGGATGCCGAGGCCGATCCGGTAGGGCCGCTCGCGATCGGGATCCTTGACCCGCAGCGCGATGATCGCCACGTGCGCGGTCGTGAACGACAGCATCGCGCCGTAGGAGTAGAGGTTGCCGAGGAAGTCGGTCTGACCCGGGATGAGCAGGATCGCGGCGAACGTCGAGAAGAACACGATCGTGAACCACGGGGTGCGGTAGCGACGGTGCAGCCGCGCGAACACGCTCGGCAGCTGGCGATGCTCGGCGAGCGACCACGACAGTCGTGAGATCCCGATCAACCCGGCGTTGGTGGCGATGAACAGGATCGTCGCGGCGAGGATGCCGACGTAGTAGCGCAGCACGTGGCGCAGGCCGGTGGGCAGTCCCAGGTGCTGGATGATCCCGAGCACCGGATCGTTCTGGTAGACGCTCCCGAGCTGCGTGTAGGCGTGCGCGCCGTGGCCCAGGACCGGCAGCGCGCTCAGCGCGACGACGGTCATGCCCGCGTACACCCCGAGGACCGCGATCAGGATGAGGTTGACCGCGCGCGGGACGTCGCGCCCGGGATCCCGCGCCTCCTCGGCCATGTTCGACACCGTCTCGATCCCCGTGTAGGCGAGCATCGCCAGCGACAGGGCGAAGATCGTCTTGCTCCACGTCGGGACCTGCCCCAGTTCGACCTGATGAACGAGCAACGACGGATTGAGGATCAGGACCGCGCCGAGGATGATGATCAGGACCTGGGTCGCGAGGTCGAGCACGGCGAGGATGAAGTTGAGCTTCGCCGACTCGCCGATCCCGCGGATGTTCAGCGCCGCCAGGCTGATGATCACGACGATCCCGCCGATCACGTCGCCGGGGGGATGGTGCAGGGCCGGCCAGAACGCGCTCAGGTAGTGCGGAACAAAGAACGCCGAGATCGCGATCGTCAGGATGTAGTCGAGACTCAGCGCCCACCCAGCAAAGAACGACACCAACTCGTTGAACGCATGTCGCGCAAACGACGACGACCCACCGGCCTCCGGGAACATCGACGCCCCTTCGGCGTACGTCTTCGCCGTGAGCGCGAACAGCCCACCCGCGAGCAGGAACACGATCGGCGTCAGCCCCAGGGCGTACGCGGCGACCAGCCCGAGGGCGTAGTAGATCGACGATCCGACGTTGCCGTAGGCCGTCGCGAACAGACCCCCCAGCCCGACCGTCCGTCGCAGGCCATGCGTCTCAATGCGCGCCATATTCCCCCGCCTCACGGTAGGCCGGCGCCATCAAGAATTCGCTAAGGATCGGCCTCCGGGCGTAAAGAATTCGTCAAGAACGCGCGCGCAATGCTCCGGTCAACACCCATTCGCCGGTGGGCGGAGCGCGTCCCGGACGCCCTACCGGTTCTCGCGCTGCTCGCCGCCGGGCTCTCCCGCGTCGCGCCGTCCCACGCGCTCGCCGACCACGTCGACCTCCTGCTCGCCGTGCTCGTGCTGCTGACCGCGCTCGACATTGACCCGCGCCGACTGGTCGAGTTGAGCGGACATGCGCGCACGATCGTGTTGCTCGTCGTCGTGCCGGCCTGCTCGCTCGCCGTCCTCGGGTGGGTCATCGGACGGTTCGTCACCGGTGATCTGCGGGACGGCGTCCTCGCACTCGGTCTCGCGCCCGCCGAGGTGGCGTCGGTGGGGCTCATTGGCCTGATCGGCGGCATGGCGGAGGCCGCGATCGCGGTCGTCGGCTTGTCACTCGTCGTGAGCGCCGTCGCCGGACCACCGCTGCTCGCCGCCGTCGCGGGCGGTGCCCAGGCGGCGCAACCGCTGCCACTACTGGGTCATTTCGCGCTGATCGTGTTGCTGCCGTTTCTCGCCGGGATCGTCATCCGCGGCCTGATCCCGGCGCTGGCTCGGCGCGACGCGGAGATCTCGCTCGGCTCGACGCTCGTGCTGCTGCTGCTCATCTTCGCGTCGTTGACGGCGACCGGGTCCGGGACGCTCGCGTCCGCGGCACTTGTCAGCATCGCGTTCCTCGCGCTGTCGGCGGCCGTCGCCTGGGGCACCCAGCGCAGCCTCAGCCATCGCCTTGACCCGCCGCTCGCGCTCACGATCGGGATGCGGGACTTCGCGGTTGCCGCCGCGCTCGCGGCCGCCGCGTTCGGTCCCCGAGCGGCGCAGGTGGCGGGTGTCTACGGCACCGTGATGCTGATCGCGGCCGCGATCGTCAGCGCGCTCATGCGGCGGGCCCGCCGGCCGGCGCACGAGCCGGAGCGGGCGCCGCGCTGACACCGTCGGCGGCGAGACACGCCGCTCGCTCAGCGTCGGCGGCGAGACGCGCCGCTCGCTCGAGCCATGCGGCGTTGACCTCAATGAACGCTTCCATCGCCGCATCCACACCGGCGACGTCGCCGGTCGCGACCAGGTCGAGCAGCAGGCCGCGCACGACCGCGATCCCGAGCCGTGCGTGTGCGCGCGCCATGTCCGGCTCCAGGCCGTAGGCGATGTTGATGTCGGTCGCCGGCCCGAGCCAGTCATCGACGATGCCGTCGAGGAACGTCTGCCGCAACGTGTCGTCCTGGAGTGCCCGGCCGTAGAGCTCGTAGAACAGCCGCGCGTTCGGCCACAACGCAGGGTTGGAGATGTGCCTCCACCACTCGCGCAGCACTTCGGGCGCCGGCTTGCTCAGGTCCGGGACAAGGTCGACGAGAACCTCCCGCTGGCGCTCCTCGACGGCCTTCACGATCGCGATCCACAGACCCTCCTTGGACCCGAAATGGTGGATCAGCATGCGGTGGCTCGTGCCGAGCGCGGTGGCGAGGCTGCGGAGGCTGAGGTCGCCGATTCCGTGCTGCTCCATGTATGCGATCGCGTCCGCGACGATCTCGCTCTTTCGATCCTTGACGGCCATGCACCGTAGTGTACCATCTGGTACATGAAACCAGTACAGGTCACCATCGATGTTCCCAACGCGCGCGAGGACGTCTTCGACTTCCTCGACGTGATGGCGAACCACGAGCCGTTCACAAACCACCTCATGCGTGACTGGGAATACTCCGGTCCCGACCGAGGCATCGGCTCAAAGGCCCGCGTCCGCGTGACGGCGGCGGGCCGCACGGACACGATCGACATCGAGGTCGTCGCCGCCGAGCGGCCGGCGTCGATCGTCGAGCAGAACGTTGGCGCGCGCGGCAAGCGGGTCGCCAACGGCACCTACACGCTCGCCGAGCTGCCCGGCGGCGGAACGCGGATCACCTTTCAGTACCGCTGGAAGCAGGCGCCGCTCAGTGAGCGGATGTTCGCTCCGGTCGTCCGCGGGATGCTCCGGAAGGCGAACGAGCGGGCGATGGAACGCCTCGCCGAGCAACTCGCAACTCGCCAGGGCGCGGGCGCTGTCGCCCTCAACGGCGGGCCAGGTGCTCGTCAATCAGCCGCGTAACCGGCTCAGGACATTGCACGCTCGCCAGATGCGCCGCCCCGTCGAGGAGCTCGAGCCGCGCGTTCGGAACAGCGGCTGCGATCGCCTCGGCGCGGGCCGGCGGCGTGGCGCGATCCTCCGCCCCGGCGATGACGAGCGTCGGCGCGGCGATGAGGGGAAGCGCTGAGCGCAGATCGAGCGCCGCGAGCGCCTCACAGCACGCCGCATAGCCCTCGGCACCGGTGGCGACCAGCATCCGGCGGAACGCAGCCACGGTGCCCGGGTGCCTGTCCGCCCAGTCCGGTGTGAACCACCGGCCGATCACGCCGTCGGCGACCGGCTCGACGCTGCCGTGTTCCCGCACGGTCCGGGCTCGCTCCCGGTAGGCGTCGGCCGCATCCGGCATGTGCGCCGAGGTGCAGATGACAATCAGCCGCTCGACGCGCTCGGGCGCGTGGGCTGCCAACCACATCCCGGTCATCCCGCCGATCGACAGCCCGCAGATCGATGCGCGGGCGATCCCAAGCTCATCGAGTGTCGCGACGACGTCGGTCCCGAGTTCGGCGATCGAATACGGGCCGGCCGGCGCCGGCGAGCCACCGTGGCCGCGAACGTCGACGCGGACGATCCGCCGGTCTGCGGACAGCGCGGCCACCTGGGGATCCCACATCGCGAACGTCGTGCCGAGCGAGCCGACCAAAAGCAGGACGTCGCCGGCGCCCGCGGCCTCGTGGTGAAGGACGTACCCGGTCATCGGAGCGTCAGCCTAGACCAGCGTTCCGAAACTCCCTTGAGTGAGCGCTCCACAACCCAGGCGCGAGTGCCGACCCCGGGGTTATGCTCCGACGCACCGCTGTCGATAACGGGGGCTGATGAAGGCATCCATCCGAGCTGTCGCCGCAGTCCTCGGCGCCGGTATGACGATCGTCCTGCTCGTGCTCGTGGCCGCCGGCTGCGGCGGCGGCGGCGGTCATTCCAAGCCCGTGCCGGCCAGCCCGGGAACGGTCCTCGACGATGTCCCCGCGTCCGGACCGCCCGCGTTCGCGACCGTGACGGTCGCCCCCCACGCAGCCTCGCGGCGCATCCCGCGCTCATTCTTTGGGCTCTCGACCGAGTACTGGACGCTTCCGCAGGACCAGCCGCACATCGCGCTCTATCGCCGAGTGCTGTCGCTCCTCCACGTGCCGGGCGACGGCCGCTTCATCCTGCGGATCGGCGGCGACTCCGCCTCGCACACGTTCTACGACCCGACCGGCCTCGTGCTGCCGCGGTGGACGTTCGAGGTGACGCCGCAGTTCATCGACCAAACCTCGAGCCTCGTCCGCCGGATGGGTCTCCGGGTGATTCTCGACCTCAATCTCGTCACCGGTTCGGCTCCGCTCGCGGCGAGCTGGGCCAAGGCCGCGGAGGGATCGTTCCCGCGCCACAGCATCATCGGCTTTGAGATCGGCAACGAGCCGGACCTCTACGACAAGGCGTTTTGGCTGTACACGACCGGCGGCGAGCAGTTCTCCGGACGGACGCTCCCACCCGACATCACGCCGGAGGGCTACGCCGCCGACTTCAACCAGTACGCCGACCTGCTCACCCGCAGCGTGCCCGGCGTGCCCCTGTACGCGCCGGCGCTCGCCAACCCGGTCGCCGACATCCGCTGGATCGCCACCCTCATCCACGGCGCCCACCCCGGCCTCGGCACCATCAGCGGCCACCGGTACCCGTATTCCGGCTGTGTGCTGCGGGGCTCGCCGCAGTATCCGACGATCGGGCGCATCCTCAGCGAGAACGCCACGACGGTGATGGCGCAAAAGCTGCGACCGGTCGTGCAGCTCGCCGCCTCGGAGCACCTGCCGTTCCGGCTGACCGAGATCAACTCGATCACATGCGGCGGCCTCGCGGGAGTCAGCAACAGCTTCGCCACGGCATTGTGGGCCCCGGACGCACTCTTCGAGGTCATGCGCACCGGCGCCGTCGGCGCCAATCTGCACGAGCGCGAGACCGCCATCAACGATCCGTTCGCGTTTGATGCGACCGGCCTGGTGGTGCACCCGCTCCTGTACGGCCTCATCCTGTACGCGCGCACAATGGGGGCCAACGCCCACCTCGTGACGGCTCGGCTGCACACGACGGCGCCGCACCTGAAGGTGTGGGCGGTCGCGTCGGGCCACTCGACGCTGCACGTCCTGCTCATCAACAAGGGCGCCTCCCCGGTGACGGCGCGGCTCGCGCTCCCCGCGACGCGCGTGGCCACGGTGGAGCGACTGGACGCGAGCTCACCGGCCGCCCAGACGGGCGTGACTCTCGACGGGCAGCAACTCGATGCGAACGGACGCTGGGTCGGCACCCGCACGCACGAGACGATCAAGCGGAGGCATGCCGGCTACGAGCTCCGCGTCCCCGCGTACAGCGCCGCGCTCGTCAGCGTCGACGGCGCGCGGGTCCACTCGTGAAAGGCGCTACGAGGAGGGGGTTGGCTCTCGATCTGCGTGCGCCGTGTCCCCGGATGGGTCGTTTCGACGGTTCAGCGGCGGCGCCCCCGCCCCGGCCCTCCCCGGCCCTGCCCCGCCCCGCCCCGCCCCGGCCCGCCCCGGCCCGCCCGGATCGCCGGATCGCCGGATCGCCACTTCGCACGAAAGCCCGCCCCGGAATGACCAAAACGCATGTGAGCGACGGCCGATAGCGACGCTTTCATGCGTTTCGGCTGAAAATCGACCAGAACGCAAGAAAGCTCCCAAATTCGCCCGCGCTCTCATGCGTTTTGGTCACGCCGACGGGCGCTCTCGTGCGTTTCGGCGGTTCGCACGGCGCTTTCGTGCGTTTCGGCGGTTCGCACGCACGCACCCGGCAAGCCATCCATCCCCACCTTCTCGATGCAAAAAGCGCCCCGTCGCAGCCAGCGGCACCGAGCGCACCCCTCGCCGCCCGCCACCTGCCACCTCCACCGCCACCCGCCGCCACCCGCAGCGCAGCCGCCAGCGCCGCCCGCCCGTCCACGCCACCCCGCTACGAGAGCAGCTGCCCCACGACCTCTCGGCGATAGTCAAAGATCCGCCGCAGGTCATGGGCGATCAACGTCCCGGACCGCATCGCGATCGGCTCCGGGGTGATCACGCTGAAGCGCAGCCACGGCGGGGTCAGCCGCTCGAGGTTCCTCGCCATCGAGAAGAACCGAAACACCTCGTCGACCGGTCGGTCGACGACCTGTTCGCGCACAAGCCGGTGGGTGGCCATCGACACAAGTGTACAGAAAAACCTATACGTGATGTACGGCCTCGCGCCGGCGATCCTACTCCCACCTGTGCCCCGTCATGGACGTTGGCGAGTGCTGTCGCCGCCTGGCCCCGCAACCGGTCGCTCCGGCCGCGCCACGCCGGTCGTCTCCTCCACCATCGCCCAGAAGTTCTCGAGCGGGGTGTCGAGCTGCACGTGGTGGGTCGGGCCGAGGATCAGCCCGCCGCCGGCGCCCAGCGTGGCGATCCGCTCGCGCACCTCGCTGCGGACGTCGGCGGGCGTGCCGAACGGCAGCGTGCGCTGCTCGTCCATCGACCCCCAGAAGCACAGCTCCCGGCCGTAGTCGAGCTTCAGTTGCGCGGGATCCATCGCCGCCGGCTGGACCGGGTTGAGCACATCGATCCCGATCTCGATCAGCTCGGGGATAACCGCCTGTACCGCGCCGTCGGTGTGGTAGGCGATCTTCAGGTTCGGGTTGATCCCCTTGAGCGTCGCGATGAGCTCGGCCATCCGCGGCTTGAGGAAGCGCCGCCAGTGCTTGGGCGAGAACAGCATGCCGGTCTGCTGGCCGATGTCGTCGCCGAGCCAGATCATGTCGACACCAAGGCGCACGAGCCGCTCGGCGGCGGCGAGGTGGTAGCGGAAGGGGATCTCAAGCACCTCGTCGGCCTTCTCCGGGGCGCGCACGAGATCCATCATCAGGCGCTCGAGTCCGCGCAGCGCCCAGGCGGCCTCGAAGATCGTCGTGACCACGACGCCGACGATGTAGTAGTCGTCGCCGAACCGAGCGATCGCATCGGCGGCGTCGCGGTACAGCTCGTCGCGCGTGGGGTCAGGTGGGTGATAGGCGGACAGCGCCGCATCGTCGGCGAGCGGATGCCCCTTCGGCTCGGTGTAGTGGCCCTCGCCGAACGGCGTCGTGTAGCGGGCGACGTGCCAGCCGACCCCCCACTCGTCGACATAGTCGTGCTCGTCGCTCTGGTAGTACGAGTTCGCCCACCCGACCGAGGTGAGCAGCAGGTCCTCGCCGAGCGCGATCTCGAGTTCGTACGTGTTGCCGCCGCCGTGCGGATTGTGCCCGTGCTCGCGCGTGTCGAGGCCGAGGTCGTGCCGCAGCCGAGCGGCGAACTCCGGCGTGAACGTCGACTGAAACGGACAGCGATCCGCGGCCTCGTGGGCAAGCGCGGCGCGCACGCGCTCACGCGGGCTCATCACGACGGCCCGAGCTCGTACTCATCAAGCCGCACCTTCCCGAGGTCGACCCGCTCGACAACGGCCGCGAGCAGTTCCTCCTCGGTGTCCGGCAGCGCGTCGGCCGCCGTGGCCAGTCGGGACATCCATTTCAGCTCGCGCCCGGGCATCGACAGCTCGCCCCGCTCGCACGCGCGCGCCAGCACGGCCAACGTCTCGCGGACGGCGCGGCGCGCCCGCGCGTACGGCGTCGACTCGGCGACGATCGCCGCCGAAAGCTCGAGCACGATGTCCGGCCGGAGCACGTAGGCCTGCGGATCCCGAGCCGCGTCGGAGGCCACGAACAGATCCCGCAGCATGGCCTCCTGTCCGTTCTCGCGAGCCGTGTTCATCAGCCGCGTCGCGTACGCGAGCTGTTCCAGTGACACGGTCGGCGCCATGCCACCGAGGAGCTTGACGTTCGCCACCGATTCGTTGCTCCACAGATCCGCCGTCGCCCGCGCGATGTTGCCAATCGGCGAGAAGTGTGCGCACGCCGCCTCGGAACCCTCAAGCGAGATCGGGCGCCCGGTGATCGCCTTGAGATACGGCCCCTCGTAGGCGCAATCTTTGCTCGGGCCAACCGCCCCGCGTTCGTAGGCAACGAGGCTGCGGGGGACCGAGAGGACGCGGATCACGGCCGCCCACACCCGCGGGATGTGGCGCATCTCGGCGAGCACCATCGCCGTGTTGGCGAAGCCGCACGCGGTGTCGCCGGACGCGATCACGTCGTGCGTCGCCGCAACGTCCACGATCATGTCCCAGAGGAACGCCATGTCCCGGGGTGCGAGCACGCCGAGCGCCAGCACCGCGGCCGGCAGGTCGGCGGCGATCAGCGCGTCGTCGTGCAGTTCCTTGCCCCCCGTCGACTCGATCGCGAGCATGTCCGCGCCGGCCTCGGCGCAGACGGTGAAGCTCTCGATCATCCGCTCCCAGTTCTCGCCGGAGCGCATCAGGGGCGGCCGGACGAACTCGCGGATGTCGTTCGGCGTGACGCGCAGGGCGCACGGGAGGCCATGCGCGTCGTGACAGCGGTCGAGCGCGGCGCGCAGGATGGAGACGATCTCCGCGCCCCAGGCCGGCTCGTCGGTGAGCGTCGGAAGCAGCTCGAACTCAACGACCAGTCCGGGCAACTCGAGCGCCACCGCGCGGGCGAGCGCATCGTCGATCATCTCTTCGTACTGCGCTCGGACCTCGGGCATCGTCGCCGACTCGATCCGCATCGGCGGGAGCGTGAAGTTCAGCTCCGGGTAGACCGTGCCCGCGCCAATCTGAAGGCCGTGACCGGCCGTCACGGGATGCGGACAGCGGCCGAAGACGAACGCCGCGGGATCGGTGATCGACAACTCGGAATACGTGTGCTGCGTGATGCTCATCAGAACCTCATTGCCTCGGCGAAGCGCGCGGCGAACGCCGGATGGGTGGTCAACTCCAGGTAGTGGGCACGGTCCGCGATCGCGCCCGCGTCCGCGCGGGCGGCACGGCTCAGCAGCAGTCGCCGGGCGCCCGCGCCGGCCGCGTTGCCGACCTGCTGGAAGCGCTCCAGCGGAACCGCCGGGAGCAATCCGACGCGCACGGCGCTGCGCAGATCGAGGTACGTGCCGAACGCGCCGGCGACGATCACTTCGTCAAGCTCGGCGGCGTCAAGGCCGGCCGCCTCGAGCAGCAGTACGGTGCCGGCGCGGATCGCGCCGCGGGCGAGCTGGATCTCGCCGATGTCGGCGCGGGTGAAGCAGATGTCCTGCCCGCTGCCGCTTCGGTCGGCCGGCACGAGCAGACAGTCGCGGGAGCCGTTCTCCCCGCTGACGAGGTGATGTGAGCCGACGAGCGCGCCGCGCCGGTCAATGATGCCGGCGTCGAGTGAGGCGGCGATCGCGTCGAGCATGCCCGATCCGCACACGCCGACGGGCGGCCGGTCGTCGACCGTCTGCACCTCAAACGCTCCGTCGTGGTAGCGCACGCGCTCGATCGCACCCGGCGCCGCCCGCATCCCGGCAGAGATGTGCGCCCCCTCAAACGCCGGCCCCGATGCGGTCGAGCAGCTCCACAGCTCACCGTCCCGGGCGACGCTGATCTCGGTATTCGTCCCGATGTCGAGGGCGAGCGTGCGGCGCGTCCCGTGGGCCAGACCGCTTGCCAGCAGCATCGCCACGTGATCGCCGCCGACGTACCCGGCGATCACGGGTGGGGAGTACAACCGCGCCCCGGCGGCCAGCGGCAACCCGAGATCGGCGGCACGGACGTCAAGCGCAGCGGACTCCGTCGCGACGTACGGCGCCGCCCCGAGCTGGCGGACCGGGAGCCCGGCGAATAGGTGATGCATCGCGGTGTTCCCGACGACGACGCAGTCGACGATCGTTTCCGGTGAGGATCCGGCCTCGGCGCACAGGTCGCGGGCCAGCAGTTCGATCTGCTCGACGACGACGGTCTGCAGCGTGCGGCCTCCGCCGCGCTCCCGCCCGGCGTAGGCGATCCGGCTCAGCACGTCCTCGCCGTACGCGATCTGCGGGTTCATCGCGCCGCCGCGCGCGAGCGTCGCGCCGGACTGAAGGTCGACGAGGTAGGCGGCCAGCTTGGTCGTGCCGAGATCGACCGCCAGCCCGAGCACCGCAGCCTCCGGCGCGAGCACAGCGACGATCTCGTCGGCGGGGCGGTGCACGGCCACCCGCGCCCGCCAGTCGGTGCGACGCAGGGTGCCCGAGAGCGGCCGCAGCACGCCGATCGGGATCGTGGCTTCGACGGGTGCGAGCGCATCGCGCAGCCGCGTTGCGTCGGAGCGGAGATCGTCCAGCGTCGGCGCGACAAGCGTGATGTTCTGGGCGACCACCGGCGGGTCGAGCTCGAGCGTTCGGTCCTCGCCCTCCAGCTGGAGGCGCTGGGCCGCGGTCAGCGACTCCGGCGGGACGTCGATCAGCGCATCGCCGAGCACGTGCGTTTGGCACGCGAGGCGCAGCCCGGCCGCGACCTCGTCGTCGGACAGCTCCGCCCGCTCGGTGACGTTCACCTGCGAGACCTCGCCGGTGACCACGCGCACGCGGCAGCACCCACACGTACCGTCGCCGCCGCACGTGGACGCAAGCTCGACGCCGCTGCGGCGAGCCGCCTCCTGCAGAGTGACGCCGCGTTCGAACTCGGCGCGCCGGCCGACCGGCTCGAACTCGATCCTAATGAGCCGTGGCCGCTCGGCCATCCGCGGACTCCGCGATGCCAAGCACGCCGTTGACCATGCGGACGGCGCTCGACGCGGTCTTCGCGTAGCCGTCGGCGCCAATCTCGTCACAGTACGCCTGAGTGATCGGCGCTCCGCCAACGATGATCCGGACGCTGCTGCGCAGTCCGGCGTCGGTGATCGCCTGGATGACGCGCTGCATGTTCGTCATCGTCGTCGTCAGGAGCGCCGACATCGCGATCACGTCGACACCTGAGCGTGCAGCCTCGACGAACCGCTCCGGGTAAACGTCGACTCCGAGGTCCTCGACCTCAAAGCCGGAGCCCTGGAGCATCATCGTCACGAGGTTCTTGCCGATGTCGTGCAGGTCACCCTCGACCGTGCCGACTGCCACCCGGCCGCTCGCCTTGACGTCGGTCTCGATGAGCCTCGGCTGCAACAGCGCCAGCGAGGCCTTCATCGCGTGGGCGCAGACGAGCATCTCGGGGACGTAGATCTCCCCCTCCTCGAACTGGCGGCCGACCTCACGCATCGCCTCCATCAGTCCACCCTGCAGCAGCTCATCGGCGGAGATGCCCTCTGCGAGGCCCCGCTCCGTGGCGCTGACGGCGTCGGCCGCCTCGCCCTCAACGACAGCCTGAACCAGTTCCTGCACGGTGCTCACGTGATGCCTCGCTTCCTGTTAGTACGACCGGAACTCGGTCACGGCGTCGTACAGCGCCAGCAGGTTCTCGACGGGCACGCCGGCCTGCACGTTGTGGATTGGGTTGAACACGAAGCCGCCGCCGCGGCCAAAGATCTCCATGCGCTCGCGCACCATCGACCGCACATCCGCGGGCGTTCCGAACGGCAGCGTCTTTTGCGTGTCGATGCCGCCGCCCCAGAACGTGATCCGGTCCCCGTAGCGCTCCTTGAGCGCCGCGGGCTCCATCCCCACGGCGGAGGTCTGCACCGGGTTGAGCGCGTCGAAGCCGGCGTCGACGATGTCGTCGAGCAGCTTCCAGATCGATCCGCAGGAATGGATGAACGTCTTCCAGCCGGTGTTCGCGTGGATCCACTCGTTGATGCGGATGTGGAACGGCTTGAACAGGTTGCGGTACACCTTGGGCGAGATCAGCGGCGCCTGCTGGGTGCCGAAGTCGGCACCGGTCGTGAGCAGCATCGTGATCGCATCGCCGACCTCGCCATGGAGGCGCTTGAGGTTCGAGATCGCGATGTCGCACTGCTCCTCGAACACGGCGTAGATGTAGTCGGGCCGGGTGACGAGGCTCATGTACCACTGCTCGAGGTCACGGATGCCCTTGGGGTGGCGGAGCGTCGGACCGGGCACAAACGCGACGTCGCCGAAGCTCATTCCGCCGAAGTCGGCGAAGATCGCGCGGCCGGTCGGCTCGAGCCGGCGCACCTCGGCCGCGATGTGGGCCACGTCCGCGTCGCTGATGGGCCCGAACTCCTCGGTGTTGTCAGCCGGGTTGAGTGACGCCTCGTCGATCGGGTCCTGGCGGACGATGGCGTCGAAGTAGAAGCCGGACTTCGGCATCCGGGCGCTCGGCGACGCTGTGTCATCGGCGCACGGAAACATGAGGATGTCGCCGTTCGGTTCGCGCTTGGTCGGAAACGGTCCGGGCACGAGCATCGGAATGCCGTCGAACGCGCTCCACTCCTTCCAGTCCTCGTTGTGGAAGCCGTACGCATTCGTCAACTTGGTGACGCTCGCGATGTCGACACCGAGGGCGTCGGCGAGGTCCGGCTTGATCTCGCCAAGCATCTGGTAGACCTCGATCACCTTGACCGGAGTCCCGGGCGGATCGAGCCCGAGCGCCTGACGGAGCTTGTAGACCGAGCTGACGTGCATCCCGGTCACGAGGCTCCCGCCGAGGTCGAGCGGGACCCGGTCGGTCTCCTGGTGAGCGAGCGCACGCTCGACGCGCTCCCGGGAGGTCAGGCCGCTGGTCGGCGGATGTGACGTGGCGGCGGAAGAGGACATCTGCAGGAGAAAGGGTCGCGCGGAGCGCCCCGCTGGCGCATCCGTAGGAATCCCCCGCCGTGGTTCGGCGATCCCGCGGCTGACCGTCGGAGCCTGGGACTCAGGCGATCGCGCGGAGCGCTGCGGCGATGTCCGGTAGCTCGCCGGCGTGCTCCGGGAGATGGCGCCAGCGAACCGTCCGCGAGGCGTCGAGCGCAAACGTCCCGGCGGACTGCCAGCGCGTCCCGCTTGGGTGGCGGTTGCGAATCCCCTCGCGGGCGAGCCCGGCGACCGCGCCCAGCGAGCGCCGGCCGAGGAAGTGGGCGAGGCTCGTCTGACCGAGTCCCCAGGTCGCGTACAGGTGGCGGTCCGGATCGGTCACGAGCTGCACGCGCCCGGCCCCGCCGACGGCGTGACACCACCGGTCGGTGGCCTCCGGGCGCGCGTGGCTGACGGCGATAAACACGACGTCGGGCGCTCCCTCGGCGGCGTCACGGAGGCGTCGCATCGTCGCCTCGGCGAACGGGCAGCCGGCGTGGCGCAGGAAGGCGATCACGGCGCGCTGATCGAGGACGTCGGCCGGCAGCGGCGGCGCCGGCGCTCCGACAAGGGGCGGCGCTGCGACCTGGAGCCTCGCTGCCGGGAGGAACGTGCGTGGGTCCACGGCGCTCACCGTACCGGGGCGAGCGCACGTACCAATGAACTACGATCCGGTGCGGCCTCGCCGGGCATGGGAATTCGGCGGGCCGCAAACAGGGAGAGCGTCATGTCTGAGACCGCACCGGGTGTCGCCGTCCGTGACGGCGGACTGTCTCGCCGACGATTCATCGGCTACCTGATCGCTGGGCCGACGCTGCTCGCAGGGGCCGAGCTGATGATCGCGGACGATGCGCGCGCCGCGCTTCCGACCGTCCAGCCCGTCGACGCCTACGACCTGTCCGACCTACTCACAGACGCGGCCCTGCCGACCGCGTCGCTGATCACCGTCGCCATCAACTCGGACAGCACGATCTCGTTTGCGCTCCCTCGCGCCGAGGTCGGGCAGGGGATCACGACGGCGGTCGCGATGACGATCGCCGACGAGATCGGCGTGTCTCTCGACAAGGTGAACGTGACGCTCGCCGATGCGCGTCCGGAGCTCGTGTGGAACCAGCTGACGGGCGGGTCGAACTCGATGCACTCGATCTACACGCCCGTCCGCGTCGCGGCCGCGATCGCACGAGGTCAGCTGCTCCAGGCGGCCGCCGACGAACTCGGCGGGCTCCCCGGCGACTTCGGGATCGTCGGCGACCTGATCAAGGCACCGAGCGGTCAGACCGTGTCGATCGGATCGCTCGCCCAGAAGGCGTCGGCGACGAGCACCCGCGCGGTCAGCGCGACGCTCAAGCCCCAGTGCGCGCTGTCGCTCGTCGGCACGCCGCAGCGACGCATCGATGCGGTCGACATCGTCACCGGGCGCAAGGCGTTCGCCATGGACCTGCAGATCGCTGGCGCGCTGCCGACGATGCTGTGCCGCCCGCGACGATCAACGGCTCGGCCCGAGCGGTGCGCAATCTCACGCAGGTGAAGGCGATGCCCGGGATCACCGACGTCGCGATCATCCCCCACACGGACACCGTCGCCGGTGGCGTCGCGGTGCGCGGAGCGACGTTCGGGCAGTGCATCGACGCGGTCGACGCGCTCGACGTCGACTGGGGCCCGGGTTCCGTTGACGGCAAGAGCGAGGCGGACGTCCTGTCCGACCTCAAGCACGCCGAGCTGCCGATGACGCCGGCGCTGCCGCTCGGCAAGACGCTCGAGAAGACGTTCACGTTCCACTTCCGGCCGGGGGACCCGTTGGAGACGAACTGCGCCGTCGCCGATGTGCGCGGCGACCGGGCCGAGATCTGGTCGTGCCTGAAGTCGCCAGTCTGGGCCGAGAGCAGCTCGCCTCCAACCTCGGCCTCCCGGTCGGCGCGGTCACCGTGCACGTCACGCAGGGCGGCGGCTCATTCGGCCGGCACCTGTTCTCCGACGCGGCGTTCGAGGCAGCGGCCGTCTCGAAGGCGCTCGGCAAGCCGGTGAAGCTCATGTGGCACCGCACCGACAATTTCCGCCAGGGTCGCGTGCACCCGATGTGCACGTCGCGCGTGCGGGTGACCTACACGCCGGACAACGTGCTGGCGTACGACCAGCGGCATACGAGCGTGGCCACCGACTTCAGCATGGGCCTCGGTGAGCTGTTGAGCGCCAAGCTCGCGACCCTCCCCGCGGCGAACTCGCTCGGCTACTCGCAGGCGATCTTCACGCTCACCCAGAACGTTCCGTACAACTTCGGCGCGGTCACCCAGCTGCTGAACGAGGTCGTACGCGTACAACACGTTCAACACCGGCAGCGTCCGCAACATCTACAGCCCGAACGTCACCACCGCCACCGAGCTGATGGTCGACGCCCTCGCCAAGCAGCTCGGGAAGGACCCGTACGCGTTTGGATTCGTCAGGCGATCGAGGCCGGTGCGGCGAAGATGTAGCGTCGCGTCCAGCGGCCGCCTTGCGTTCTCACCGTCGGTGCGACGAGAATCGCGCCCGTGGTGGCGCAGCAGGGAGACCGAGACGCGATCCGCTGCGGACAACGCACGCTCACCTACGGCGAGCTGGGCGACGGCATCGCGCGGCTCGCCGCCGGCCTCCTCGACGCGGGCCTCACGCCCGGCGATCGCCTCGCTCTGTTCATGCCGAACTGCCCGGAGCTCGTCATCGCCTACCAGGCGTGCTTCGCCGCCGGGATCATCGCGGTGCCGCTCAACACGCGATACCGCGCGCCGGAGGTCAGCTACGCGCTCGGCCGCTCGGACACGACCTCGCTGATCGTCCATCCGCGCCTCGCCGGTGAGGTGCCGCACGGCCCCCACCGCCAATGGCTGGCAAGCGATGGCGATGCGGAGTGGCGGGCGCTGACCGCGGCCGCGCCCCGGAAGCTCGCTCCCGTCGATCCGAAGCTTCCCGCCCTGATCCTGTTCACCTCGGGCAGCACGAGCCTGCCGAAGGGCGTGACGCACACGCAGGCGAGCATCGGCCACACGGTTGCGACCCAGCGCACCGTGCAGGAGCTCCGCGCCGACGACGTCAACCTCGTGACGCTCGCGACCTGCCACGTCGCCGGACTGTTCGGGCAGCTGCTGCCGACGCTCGCCGCCGGCGGCATGTGCATCCTGCACGGGCATTTCGACGCGCTCACCGCCGCCCAGGAGATCGAGCGCTCAGCGGTGACCCGGATTCAGACGCTGCCGGCCCAGCTCGCGGATCTGCTCGACGCCGCCGATGCCCACGGCTGCGAGCTCGGCTCGCTTCGCTGCGCGATGGTCGGTGGCGATGTTCTCGCGCGGCAGGTCCACGCCCGCTTCGTCGGAGTCACCGGCTTCGAGGCGACCGAGGTGTGCGGGATGACCGAGTGCTTCGACTACTCGATGAACCCCCCGTTCGGGGAGAAACGGCTCGGCTCGATCGGCAAGCCGCCCCCGGGAACGGAACTGCGCCTCGACACCGGACACGGGGTCGCTCCCGCCGTCGGCGATCCCGGAGAGATCCTCGTGCGCAGCGCCGGGACGATGCTCGAATACTGGAACGACCCGGAGCACACCGCGGCGGTGCTCCAGGACGGTTGGCTGCGCACCGGTGATGTCGCGCGCATCGACGAGGACGGCTGGTACTGGTTCGTCAGCCGCTCCAAGGAGCTGATCATCCGGGGCGGCTCGAACATCGCCCCTGGCGAGGTCGAGGCCGTGCTCCACGGGCATCCGGCCGTCGCCGAAGCCGTCGTCGTCGGTGTCCCGGATGTGCACCTCGGCGAGCGGATCGCGGCGTGGGTGCAACTGCACCCCGGAGCGTCCGCCGACGCCGCCGAGCTGACGACGTTCGTCGCCGACCGGATCGCCGCCTACAAGGTGCCCGAGTGGTTGTGGATCGAGCCGTCGCTGCCGACGACCTCGGTCGGCAAGTTCGACCGCCACCTGCTGCAGACGCGTGCGGTCGAGCGCAGCCACGAGTTGCACAGCTAGCGCTCGCGATTAGGATCGGGGGCGGTTCATGGCCGCCGTCTCCGCGCCCGCCCCCGCATCGGTGAATATCGCCCCGTCCCGTCTGCGGGTGATCTTCGCCGGGCTGATGCTCGTGATGCTGCTCGCGGCGCTCGACCAGACGATCGTGGCCACCGCGCTGCCGACGATCGTCGGCGATCTCGGCGGACTCAGCCACCTGTCGTGGGTGACGAGCGCATTCCTGCTCGCCCAAACCGCGGTCACGCCGATCTACGGCAAGCTCGGCGACCTGTATGGACGCAAGCGCGTGCTCCAGAGCGCGGTGCTCCTGTTCCTCGCCGGCTCGGCGCTGTGCGGGCTCGCCGGAGGGATGACCGAGCTGATCGCGTTCCGCGCCGTCCAGGGGCTCGGCGCGGGCGGCCTGATCGTGCTCGTGCAGGCCGTCGTCGGCGACGTCGTGCCCCCGCGTGAACGCGGCAAGTACCAGGGCCTGTTCGGAGCCGTGTTCGGGGTGGCGAGCATCGCCGGCCCACTCCTCGGCGGGGTGATCGTCCAGGCGTTCAGCTGGCGCTGGATCTTCTACGTCAACCTCCCGCTCGGCGCGGTCGCGCTCGTCGTGCTCAGGAGCACGTTGCCGAGCACCCAGGGACGCAGTCGACCGGTGATCGACTACCTCGGCGCGGGCGTGCTCGCCGCGGCGCTGAGCGCAATCGTGCTCGTCGCGAGCCTCGGCGGCACGACGTGGGCCTGGGGCGCGACCCACACGATCGTCATCGCCGCCGGCGGCGTCGTGCTGCTCGGCTGCTTCGTGCTCATCGAGCGCCGCGCCGCCGAACCGGTGCTCCCGCTCCAGTTGCTCCGCGACCGTGTGTTCGTTGTCGGCGGCGGGTTGTCGTTGATCGTCGGGTTCGCGTTGTTCGGCTCGGTCACGTTCCTGCCGTTGTATTTCCAGACCGTCGACGCGGCGACCCCGAGCGCTGCCGGGCTGCGACTGACGCCGATGATGGCCGGCCTGCTCGTGATGTCCATCACCTCGGGACAGCTGATCTCGCGCCGCGGCCGCTACCGGATCTTCCCGATCGTCGGCACCGCGCTGATGGCGCTCGGGCTGTTCCTCCTCTCCCGTCTTGACGTCGGTACCTCGACGTTCACGTCCGTCATCTACCTCCTGATCCTCGGTCTCGGTCTCGGCAGCACGATGCAGGTGCTCGTGCTCGCCGTTCAGAACGCGGTCAGCTTCGAGGTTCTCGGCGCGGCAACATCAGGCGTGACGCTGTTCCGCGGGATCGGCGGCTCGCTTGGCGCGGCGGTGTTCGGGACGATCTTCAGCTCGCGGTTGGCGTCGGGCCTCAAGGGCCTGCTCAGCGGCCCGATCGCGCATCAGATCGGTGCCGGTGGGAGGCTGACGGGCGCGCAGGTCTCACATCTCCCCCCGGTCGCCCGGTCCGCGTACGAGCACGCCTACGTGCACGCGCTGAGTCCGGTCTTCGTCGCGGCCGGGGGCGTCGCCCTGCTCGGGTTCGCGCTCAGCTGGCTGCTCCCCGAGCGACCGCTGCGGGAGACCGCGGCAAGCAGCCGCGGGCTCGAGGACAGCCTCGCGGCGCCGCGCTCGCCCGACTCGCTCGCCGAGATCGAGCGCGCCCTCACGTGCGCGGTCTCGCCGGAGGTCCGGCAGCGATTCCGCGAGCGGGTCTGGGCCCGCGCCGGGGTGGACCTCACGCCCGGCGCGACATGGGCGCTCGTCCGCATCAGCGAGCACGGAGCCACGCGCGCTCGCGAGCTGGCGGTCCAGGACGGCGTTCCGCCGGACCGGATCGCCGCCGTTATCGAGGAGCTCCGGCAGCGGAGCCTGCTTGGCGGAGACGGCAGCCCGGAACTCACCGCGGACGGCCGCGCGCTCGCCGTGCGAGCCGTCGCCGCCCGACGAGAGCTCTTGACCGAGTCACTCGCGGACAAGGCTGCCGAACGCGACCCACGTATCGACGCGCTCCTGCGGCGGCTCGCGACGGAGCTCACGGGCGAGCCACCCGTCGTCGGAACCGTCAGATAATTTCCCTACGGGCCCTAAGTCGCCCGTTCGTCCTCGCGCCGACGCGCGCCCAGCTTCGCCGCGAACACGATCGACCGTGCGATTCCGACGATCAGCACCAGGTCGAGCGCCATCTGGGCGATGACGAACAGTCGCGCCGCATCGGTGCGCGGGACGATGTCGCCGAACCCGACCGTGCTGATCACGGTGACGGTGAAGTAGACGCGCCCGCACGTGGTCAAGCGGCTCGGAGAACTGGTTCGGGTTGGCGCGCGACAGCGACAGATAGACGAACGAGAACACGAACACGAGCACCGGGCCGGCGAGCGCGAGGGCCTCGATCGCGCGCAGCCCCGGGTAGGTCGCGGACACGATCTGGCGGATCTGCCACACGAGCAACCCGAAAAAGACGCACAGGCCGACGAGCAACTCGATCACCGCCCGCGCCCCGGATCGGTGTGCGTCCGGGAGCAGGACGTAGAGCAGGAGCAGCCCGACACCGCCCAGCGTGATCCGCACCACGGCGTGCATGATCAACCGACGCTGCGTGCGCGCATCGAGATCCTGAAACGCTACGTGCGGCGTGGCTGCGGCCATCACCGACCCCGTGCGTACACGCTCATCGCGATGACGAGCGACAGCGCCACCAGGGCCCCAAGCGCGGTGACCCAGTTGATGCCGACATGGTTACGGACGTGGTCAGCGAAGACGACGAATCCGACCGGTAGGGCGACGGACAGGAACAACAGTGCCGAGCGGATCAGCTGTCGCATATTGTGCCCGGAGTCGCTCCGTGACCCCGCAGCACGGATCGCGGCGGCCGCGTCGCCCTCATCGCCTGAGTAGAACAGAAGCGCGCGCCATCCGAGCTCCCGCGCATCGTGCTCACACCCCCAGGCCATCGCGACGATGAACGTGAGCGGCAGCAGGCTCGTGATGACCCAGAGGACCCCGGCGGCGATCAGCGAGCCGACCAAGGCGAGCCGTGGGTGCTTACGCACTTCGTCCGGCTCGGAGGCGCCGAGGAATCCGCCGACGACGAGCACCATCCGGATGCTTTCGATCCACGTCTTCAGCGGCCGGCGCTCGGTCGGCTTGTCGGGCAGCGGCGTCGCCTGGACCACCTTCAGCGATGCCTCGGCGGCGTCGACTGTCGGATGGATGCCGCGCAACGCGAGCATCTCCGCCGTTGTCCGCAGAGCGGTGGGATCACGGCCGAACAGCGCCGCCGTCCGGAGCAGCATCGACGCTTCCTGCCACAGGTAGCCGACATAGCCCGGCACCAGTGCGATGAAGAAAGGCGTGCCGGCAATCCCCCCGTCGACGCGGGCGACGAGGATCGACTGGCGCCGCACCTCGGCGGCGATCACCGCCGGTCCGTCCTCCGGCCGGCGCGCGAGGGCGTCCTCCGCCCAGACCCGAGACGCCGCCCCCAGGCGATCGGTCGCGGCGAGCATGAGGCGTTCGGGCAGGTTCTCCGGATCGCGCCACGCCACCCGCGCGATCGTCCGCGCGCTCGTGAACAGGAGCTTCAACCGGCCCCGGCGGATTCCGGACTGGCCGGGCTCGGCCGGCTCGATGGCCTCCAGATCGCTGATGGCGTCCATGCCGCGCCACGATATGCCACCGGAGGCCCGCAGACGTGCGGATTTCTACGTACGGCGGTTCAGGTTCACACGGACCGCCTTGGACGTGCGACTGCTCGCACGTTAGTGTCAACCTCGGCAGAGGCGTCGAGGCGCGAGGCGTGAGGCGTGAGGCGTCGTCGACGCTCGTGGACACCACCCGCGAGCCGTCGCAGAATTGACCAACCGCAAGACCGGAGGAACGAAAACAGTGAGTGATCTTGTTGCGATCGCGTACGACGATGTCGCCACGGCGGAGGATGTCCTCGTCAATCTCAGCAACGCCGTCAAGCAGCACGTGCTCGAGCTTGACGACGCCGTCATCGTCGAGCGCCGACCCGATGGGAAGGTGAAGCTGCACCAGCCATCGGCCGCGGGCGCGGGTGCGGCCGGCGGTGCGGTATGGGGCGGATTGATCGGTCTCATCTTCCTGATGCCGCTGCTCGGCATGGCAATCGGAGCCGCCACCGGCGCGGCAACCGGCGCGCTGGCCGACTACGGCATTGACGATGACTTCATGAAGCAGCTCGGCAACGAGCTGCCGGAGGGCGGGGCCGCCGTGTTCCTGCTCATCCGCAAGGTCTCGGCGGACAAGATCCTGCCGAACATCAAGCACCCCGGCAAGGTCATCCGGACGTCGCTGTCCGATCAGGCCGAGAGCGAACTGCAGACGGCGCTTGACAACGCCGGCCACCCGGCAGCCTGACCGACGGACAGAGTGTGTGCTCGGGCCGCTGTCTCAGCGGCCCGGCACCGACTCTCCCGTCAGCGTCACGCACAGGTCCCACAGGCGCTGACGGTCAAATTCGCTCTCAGCGCCGGCCCCAAGCAGATAGTGCGTCGGCCGTTCGCGCCGGTCGTGCCAGAAGCCCCCGGTGCTGTCGTGCGCCTCCGGCGCGGCGCCGAGCCATACGATCGTGTCCGCGCCCGCGTCAAGGTCTCGAATGATCGGGCCGGTGATGACGCGGAACGCCGGGAGCGCGTCCCGCACGCCCTTTGAGTCCGCCCAGCCGGGATGCATCGCGTGCACCACGACGCCGGTTCCACGGAGTCGCGCGGCCCACTGTTCGGTGATCACGACCTGCTCGCGCTTGGTGCGCGCGTAGATCTTCGGCGGGCTGTAGGTCGAGCGCTCCGATTGCAGATCGTCGCCGGGAAGCCGCTGGCTGTACATCCCGCCTGAGCTGACGTTGATGACGGTTGACGGGGCGCTGCGCTCGAGCAGTCCGCGCAGCCGGGAAATGAGCACGAACGGCGCGAGGACGTGAGTGGCGAACATGAGCTCAATCCCATCCGGCGTCTCGGTTCGCTCACTCGGCATCGAGCCCGCGTTGTTGACGAGCACGTCAAGACGGGGCTCGGTTTCGGTGAGGGTGTCGGAGAGCTCGCGCAATGCCTCGAGACGTGACACGTCGCAGGTGAGCGGCCGCACCTCGGCATCCGGGACCGCGGCGAGGATCTCGGCCTTCGCCTCCTGTGCGCGCGCTTCGCTGCGGGCGACCGGGAGGACCGTCGCGCCGAGCCGGGCAAAGCCCTGGCAGGCCGCAAGTCCGAGCCCCGAGGCGGCCCCGGTGACGAGGGCGACCTTCCCATCCATCCGCGGCGGATCCGCCGGCCACCCGGGCAGACGACGGCGCACGGCGAGCCCGATCGTCCCGTAACCGAGGGCGATGCTGCGGTCAAGCGCGGTGTCGATGACGTGCGAGACGTTCGTCATCACGCGGCCCGCGCGGCCGGAACGAGACGCAGGCGGTCTGGCAGGAACGGGATCACGGCGCGCTTGAGGTATTCGGCGCCGCCGTTGACGAGCACCTTGCGCAGCGGTGCTGGTGGGAGCACGGCGAATCCGTACTGTCGACGGATCTGATCGGGGAGCAGCGCGATCGTGACGAAGTTGACGGTCTCGACGAGCGGGCGCACCGTCCACCGCACCGGCGGCTCAAACACGATCTCCCGCGCGCGCCGGCGCGCCCAGTCGGTCACCTCAAGTTCGTCACCGTCAAGCATGCGGCGCCGGTAGCCATCGAGCTCCCCGAGCGTCTTCGGGAGCGCCGCCTCGCTCAGCCCGAACAGCCGGCCGACAAGCTTGTAGTCCTCCCAGAGCCGCGCCTCGTCACGACGGGACAGGGATCCGACGTAGCGCCGGTAGACGACCACCGCGGAGTCGACGAGCGTGAACAGCACCCAGAGCAGCAGCTCGGGATCGTCGGCGCGGTATTCCGTGCCCGCCGGGTAGGGGCCGACGGCCTCCGGAATCCGGCCCCGGACCCGGGCGTGCATCGCCCGCACGTGGGCCGTCATCCGGTCGGCCTGGGCTCGGGACCCGAACACGATCGTGTTCATCACCTCGGCGGTCCGCGCGAGCCGCTCGTACGGATCATCGAGAGCGCTCGAGTGGGACAGCAGGCCGGCGACGGCGAGCGGATGCGCTGCCTGCATGAGCAACGCGCGCGGCCCGTACAGGGCGACCGCGCGTTCACGGTGCACGCGGCGGATGACCGACTCGGGGCCGAAGTAGGAGCTCATGGTTGCGGTGCGTTCGAAGTACCCATACGCTTGTACAGACAAACTTATACAGGTTGTTTGGAGAGGAGGAGGGTGAAGGGTCTAAGTATCAGCGATGTCGTCGAGCGCACCGGCGTTGCCGAAGGAACGCTGCGGATGTGGGAGCGGCGTCACGGCTTTCCCATCCCCGAGCGGCTGCCGAGCGGTCACCGCCGTTACAGCGACGAGCAGGTCGAGAGCGTGCTGCGCGTCGTCGCCGGTCGGGCCGCGGGGCTGTCGCTGGCGGCGGCGATCGATCGCGCGCGTCGTGACAACAGCTCGCCGGCCACGTCGGTGTTCGCGGCGATCCGCCGACGTCGGCCGGACATCGAACCGCGCACGATTTCGAAGCACATCCTCGCCGCGCTCAGCCACGCGATCGAGGACGAGAGCCTGTCCCGAGCCGAGCGACCGATGTTGTTCGCCTCCTTCCAGCGCGAGCGGTTCTACAACGAGGAGCGCTCCCGCTTCCGGGAGCTCGCGCGGGGTGCGGAGCTGGCGGTCGTGTTCGCCGACTTCAAGCGCGTCCGCGTCCGGGCCGACGCGCCCACCGAGATCCCGGTCGATCGGACGCATCCGCTGACGCGGGAGTGGACGATCGTGTGCGATGCCGAGCACCACGCGGTGTGCCTGGCCGGCTGGGAGCGACCGGGTGGTTCCGGCCCTCCGTCATCGCGCCTGTTTGAGACGATCTGGAGCGTCGAGCCGCAGGTCGTGCGCGAGGCCTCGCGGATCTGTGCCGCGATCGCCGCCGACGTCCGCTCCGAGGTGGTCGCGCCGGTGCGCGAACGGCTTGAGGCGGAACCCTCGGCGCCGTCCGACGATCAGCTCCGCCTCGCGACCGCGATCACGAATCGCACACTCTCCTATCTGTCCCGGAGTTGAACAGCCAGTTGGGCAAAACCTGCACAACTTGTTATCGTCAGTGAGCACGATGTGCAGAAACCGCCCACCCGAGAGCGAGAGTGAATCAGCATGCGTGTAGCCGTCTCCGGCGCCACCGGTCTGATCGGCGGCGAGCTCGTCCGCGCGCTGGCCGACCGCGGCGATCATGTGATCGCCCTGACCCGCAGCGTCGAGCGCGCGCGGGAAAAGCTGCCCAGCGGCGTCGAATGTGCTGAGTGGCCTGACCCGGAGGGCGCCCCCGCGCCGGAGACCGCGTTTGACGGCGCCGACGCCGTCGTGCACCTGCTCGGCGAGCCGATCGCCCAGCGGTGGAATGACGAGGCGAAGCGCAGGATCCGCGAGTCCCGGGTGCTCGGGACGCGGAACCTCATCGCCGGGCTCAGCGCCGTCCCGGAGACGCAGCGGCCCAAGGTCCTCGTCTCCCAGTCGGCGACCGGCTACTACGGCCCACGCGACGATGCGCGACTCGACGAATCGGCCTCGCCCGGACATGACTTCCTCGCCGAGGTGACCGCGGCCTGGGAGCACGAGGCGCTCCAAGCGCCCGAGGGCATCCGGGTGGCGCTCCCGCGGACCGGCGTGGTGCTCTCCCCCAGCGGCGGCGCCCTCGCGAAGATGCTTCCGCCGTTCCGGCTCGGCGTCGGCGGCCCCGTCGCCGGAGGCAAGCAGTACGTCCCGTGGATCCATCTTGGCGACGTCGTCGGCGCCCTGATCCGGTGTCTCGACGATCCGCAGCTCTCCGGCCCGGTCAACCTGACGGCGCCGACGCCGGTCACCAACGGGGAGCTCTCCCACGCACTCGGACACGTGCTCCACCGGCCGGCCGTCTTCCCCGTGCCCGCGTTCGCGGTTCAGCTGCTCTACGGCGAGATGTCCTCGGTCGTCACCACCGGTCAGCGGGCCATTCCGAGCCGGCTCACAGACGTCGGGTTCACGTTCGCGCATCCCGAACTCGAGGGCGCGCTCCGCGACGTGCTCGGCCGCGGCTGAGTCAGTGAGCATCGCCCTGGTCTGGTACCGCCGCGACCTGCGGCTCGCCGACCACCCCGCGCTCGCGGCCGCCGCCAAGAGCGATCACGTCGTTCCCGTGTTCTGCTTCGACCCGCGCCTGGTCGGGGGCCGGCATGCATCCGGGCCGCGCACGCAGTTCCTCCTCGAAAGCCTCCGCGACCTCGAGCGCTCGCTCCGCCACCTTGGCAGCCGCCTCGTCGTCCGCAGCGGGGATCCGGAAACCGAAATGACAGCCCTCGCCGACGAGCTCGGCGCGGACGCCGTGCACGCCACCGCCGACGTCGGGCCGCTCGCGCGCCGTCGCGATGAGCAGGTGCGGCGCGCACTCAGCGAGATCGACGTGCCCCTCGAGCTGCATCCCGGCCAGTTTGCCGCCGATGATCCGTCGGCGATCGTCACCGGCTCCGGGGACGCGTACCGCGTGTTCTCCCCGTATCACCGCGCATGGTCACAGCAGCGACGGCGGGCGACGGTGTCGGCGCCGCGCACGCTGCCGGGACTGCCCGCCAACGTGCGTCTGGGGACGCTTCCGACGCTCGAAGACCTGGGCCTTGAGCAGGACGTGAGCGAGCCCGCACCCGGAGGCGAATCCGCCGGCCGCGAGCGCATGACGGCGTTCCTGCGCGATCACGTCGCCGACTACGACGACAACCACGATCTCGTGGCCGAGGGCGGCACCTCGGCACTGTCCCCGTACCTGCATTTCGGCTGCATCTCGGCTCGGGAGCTCGAAACCCGACTGGGCGATGGCGCCGGGGCCACCGCCTACCGGCGCCAGCTCTGCTGGCGAGACTTCTACGCCCAGCTGATCCGGGCGTTCCCGGCCAACGCCGAGACCGAGTACCAGGACCGGGTACGGGGGAAGATCCGCTGGAGCGACGACCGCCAGTCGTTCGATGCGTGGTGTCACGGCCGGACGGGCTATCCGATCGTCGACGCCGCGATGCGCCAGTTGCGGCGTGAGGGCTGGATGCACAACCGGGGCCGCTTGATCGTCGGTTCGTTCCTCACGAAGGATCTCGGCATCGACTGGCGCTGGGGCGAGCGCTGGTTCATGCGGATGCTGATCGACGGCGATGAGGCCAACAACAACGGCAACTGGCAGTGGATCGCCTCCGTCGGGGTCGACCCTCAGCCGGTCGCGCGCCGGATCTACAACCCGGCCCGGCAGCAGGCGCAGTACGACCCGGACGGCCGGTACGTGCGTCGGTACGTCCCTGAGCTCGCTGACGTCCCGGACCGGTATCTCGCCGAGCCGTGGACGATGCCCGACGACGTCCAGCGAGATGCGGGCTGCGTCATCGGCACCGACTACCCGGAGCCGATCGTCGACCACGCGCAGGCACGTCGCGAGGCGCTCGCCCGATACGGCAACGCGCGCGACTGAAGCCTCCGCGATCGGCGAGGCGCCCTACCGCTCGGGCTCGAGCACGAACACCTCGATCGCGATGTCCGGCTCGAGGTGGCTGTCGCTGAGCAGCGCGATCACCCTGCGGCCGAGCAGCTGTTCGACCGCGTTGACCAGCGGCTCGCGGACGAGCTCGCGGTAGGCGCGGCGCATCTCGGTCACCGTGTCGCGCCGTCCGGCAGCGACCAGGTTTCGCTCGCCGCTCGTCAGCGTCTCACGGAGTTCAACGACGACGAGGTTGTGGTCGATGTACGTCCTGGACTTCGTCGGGCCGCGGCCGGTGTGAGCGCGGTACACCTGCACCGCTGCGTTCGAGATCTGCACGGTCAAGGATCCCGGCCGGCGGTCGGTGGTGAGCCTCGTCGAGGCGGAATCGCCGTCAGTCAGTGGGAGGCTGTCGGTCACCGAGCGAACCTCAGACATCCACGAGCGGCAGCGTGGGGGCCATGCCCACGATTTCAAACCACCGCGTGACTTGGGGGCTGAGGGTCGAGCCGATGAACTTCACGGCGGACAGATCGATGACGATGTCATCGGCGATCGCCATCGCCCGTCTCAGCGCGTCGTCGAGCTCGGGCGCCATCGCGAGGTCGAGCTCACCGGATACGGCGACGCGCACACCGCGTGGACCACGGCGACTGATCCGTGCTTCAAAGGGACCAGGCACCACTTCGACCCGCTGCTCCGAACGAGTCATCGACCACCACGTTAGCCCGGGCGCCGATGCTCAGGGCCAATTGTTGGTTTGAAGGTTGTAAACCAACATTGCGGGGCGCGAGGGCATGGCGTCTGCCCGTCGCATGCGGCATGACAGCGGGGATCGACCCGCGGTCTCTCGCGATCGTCCGCACCGGTTTCGGCGCGTCCGAGCGTTCCCTCGCGAAATCTGCGGGTTGATCGTCGTGCGCGATGATGGTTGCGTGACCGGGAACTGCCCTGCTCGTGCCCTGCCGCTGGATGACGTTAGCCCGAGCCCGACGGGCCCCACGATCGGGAGGTCGGGCACGGATGGTTTTCGATGATTGGGCAGGCGATCGGCGAGGTGCTCGCGTTCGGCGTCGGTGTTGCACTGAGCCCGTTGGCGATTGTCGCCTTAGTTGTGCTGCTGGTCGCTCGCGGCGGGGCACCGCGAGCTTGGGCGTTCGCGGGGATCTGGGTGTTGTCGCTGACGCTGGTGTCAACGCTCGTGCTGCTGCTCGCCGATGGTGCGGACGCGAGCGCGAATGGAGCGCCAGCGACATGGGTGAGCATCTTGAAGATCGTCGTGGGACTGTTGCTCGTGCTGTTCGGGGTCCGGCAGTGGCGGGGGCGCGTGAGCGACGGGGGAGAAACCGAGGCGCCGGGCTGGATGCGCAAACTCGACGACGTCACGATGCCGAAGGCGATTCGGCTCGCGCCGATCGCTGACTGCCGCGGGTCGCTTACCGGCGTCGGCAACAGCAGCAGCAACGGCCGGGCGGGCGGGCTGATCATGATGATGGAGTCCGTCGGCGACTGAGCCCGGGATCAGTCGGCGTTGGCCGAACTCGACGCCGCCGAGTCGACTGCGGCTGCCGCGGGCTCGACCGCAGGGATGGGGTCGTCGACACTCGGTCGACCACCGATGACATCCATGAATTTCATGTGGCGAGCTCGCGCCCTGGCGAACCGTGCCGTGGAGCGCTCGAGCTTGCGAGAGCCGGGGCGGTACCACCGCCGCGCCCAGGCCGACGTTGGCGCAGCCAGCCGCAGCGCAGCGTAGAGCGAGGTGAACGGTATGAACGCGCCGATGAGTGCGAGCAGCGGCCGGCCCTTGAGGATCGCTAGCACGCACAGCAACACGTCGAGCCCGATGGCCAACAGAAGCGACAGGCCCGGGGACGCGTCCGACTCATCGAACGGGGCGATCCCCAACAGCACCAGGCCGCCGATGACCGTGGCCACGATCACCGCATCCACCGACGAGCGTCCTTCACGGGACCAATAGACGTCCTCAAGCCGCACCCACAGGGCGAATTCGTCGAGCGTCAACCCCATGCCGATCCCAAAGACGGCCGCCAGCATCTCGCCCCACGGGCTCCTCGGAGCGAGCGAGAAGCGCAGAAATCCGGACATCAGCACGAGCACGATCCCCCAGACGAGGTGATGAATGTGCAGCCCGCCGCCGGTGGTGACGCTACCTGGCCACCACGGAACCTTCGGACTGCGCATCAGCCGCGCGCTCGTGCGGATGAACAGGAACGAGAGAAGGAACGCGGCCAGCAGGACAAAGCCATCACGCTGTGCCTGCTGATCGAGAAAGTGATGCGTCAGCTCAAACCGAATTGTGATGACGGCCACCGCGCAAAGGTATCGACGTCCCGGCTGCGGCGCGAGCCCGAGCGCACGCCGCGGCGCGAGCCCGAGCGCACGCCGCGCCGCTCACTTCTCTCTTGACGATGCCACTCGGGCCGCTTTCGCGTCCCGCGCTCCTGCTTGGGGATCGAGGTCTTTGACGGGGCTTTGATCGCGGCCGGCCCTGAGCAGCTGCCATCCGTCGGAACACCGGGCAGTGACGGCTTTCCGTTCTTCGGCGCAGCCGCGAAGTTGAACGCGCTCGTGAGATCGCCCGTGACGCTCCGCCGCCAGTGGCTGAGGTTCGGCACCTCCACCCCGAAGCGCGTCTCCAGGAAGCGCAGCGTGGAGGTGTGGTCGAACGTGTCGCTGCAGAGGAGCCCCCCGCGTGAGAACGGCGAGACGACGAGCATCGGCACGCGGAAGCCGAGACCGATCGGGCCGCGGATCCCCTGGGCCGCCTTCGGCAGCTTGGGGACGCTCACAAACTCGCCCTTCGTGCCCTTCGGCGGCGTCGGCGGCGGCACGTGATCGAAGAACCCGCCGTTCTCATCCCAGGTGATGAACAGCGCGGTCTTCGCCCAGATCTTCGGGTGCGCGAGCAACGCCTCGACGACCTGACGCGCGACGGTCTGTCCGGCGTCCGGCGTCGAGAAGCCGGGATGCTCGGACTCGAGCACGGAGGCGAGCAGCCACGACACCTGCGGCAGATGCCCACTGGACAGGTCCTTCAGGAAGTCATCGGGGTAGATCGGCGCGTTCTTTCCCCCCAGCTTGTCGTATTTTGCTCCCAGCTTGAACGGCTTGAAGTACGGGAGCACGTTGTCCAGGAAGCCGCTCGTCTTGTCCTGGTAGACCTTCCAGCTGACGCCCTGTGAGTGCAGCCGCTCGGGCATCGTCGTCCAGGTGAACGAGAGGGCGTCACGACCAGCGAGCTTTGTCTCGAGCAGCGGGCCGCCGTTGTGGCCGGCGGGATCCAGCGACGCCGACATCGACATGAGCCGGTTGGGATCGGTCGGTCCGATCACCGAGCAGTGGTAGCCGTCGCAGATCGTGAACGCGTCGGCGAGCGCGTAGTACAGGGAGATGTCCTTACGCGTGTAATAGCCCATCGTCTCAGGACCGGCGGCGCCATCGCTCCTCTGGTGCTCACTCAGGAAGCGGTCCATCTTGCCGCCGTCCCAGGCACGGTGCTGCGGGCCCCAATCGTGGGTGATGTCCGGCAGGCACTGCTTCGGCAGCCGGAACGGCGCGACCGTCTTGCCATTCGTTCCCTTCTGCAGGAACGCCTTGTGGTTGCGCTTGTCGCCGAAGCCGCGCACCCCGCGCAGCGTGCCGAAGTAATGGTCGAACGACCGGTTCTCCTGCATGAAGATGATCACGTGCTCGATGTCCTTGAGCGAGCCGTGCTTCGGTGCCGCCGACGCCGCCTGCGCCAGCAGCGCCTCGAGGCCGCCGCCGAGCGCGGTCAGCCCGACCCCCGCCGCGCCGATGTCGCGCAGCGCCTGGCGGCGGGTCACGGTTGTGTTCTTGCCTGAACTCTCGTCCATTTGACGCTCCCTCTCCTGGGCGTGTTCTGTCGGCCGTACGGCGTGACCCTACCAGGGAGCGCAGCGGGTCCGAGCACCACCACAGGCGCCGGTATCCCCGTGAGGACGGGGGGGGCGACGATTTATTAATAATCACTTATCCGCTCGCATCGCGTTCGCGGCGTGCGCGAGTTGGAAGCGCGATTCGGCGGTCTTGCGCGTATAGATTACGGCGCGGAAGCCTGTGTATTGAGGACCGTCAGGCGCGCGAAGAGCTCGTCGACGCGCTCGCCAGGGACGCGCGCGCGGTGCTCGCGGTGCTCGACGGCCAGGAGCTCGCGCCGCGCTTCAGAAGGCGGGCGAGTTGTTAGCGACCGTTGTCGGGCAGGATCTCGAGACCGGCGAGGACGGCCGGTTCCGGATCGCGCGCAAGGTCGCGAAGGACCGGGTGATCTCGACCGTCGACACGGACGCCAGGCATGGGCAAAGAGGACACGGTTTGAGGTAAAAGATGTGGATGAGATGAAGTATTTGAGAGTGAGGCAAAGGAGCGGGCGGTGGGCTGTGCTGAATTGGGAGAGGAGAGGAGAGGAGAGGAAGGAAGGAGAGGAAGGAGAGGATGATGAGTGAGAGAGTGCTTGTGGTGTATGGGAAGGGTATGGAGGTGCTTGTTGAGATTTGAGCAGAGGTGGAATGTGCAAGAAGGGGCGCGCAGGGTTGAAGTGAGTTAGTTGATTCGAGCCGGAGGTCACTTGCCGGCGGTCACACGCACGGCTGCGTCCGCTGAATAGCGCAGATCGCGCGGTTCGGCGCACTGTGCGCCGGCTGTCGCTCGCAGGAAGTGCACGGCAGCGATCGGGGGCACGATAGTTGTGAGATGAGGTAATGCGCGCACGCGCGAAAGGAGACTGAAGAGATACAGCAGAGCGCGAAGTGAGGCAAGATGGATTGATGGCGAAGCACGGGGCGGCGAGTACGCAAAGAAGTGAGGATTATGCTATGCTGGGTGAAATGGTTGGTGCTTGGACTGAGAAATAAGATGGCTAGAAGCTAGGCCGAGGCAGTACGAGAGTTAGGAAGTGTAGAGTTGGAAAAAGAGAGAAAGAAAAAAGAATTCGACAAACCGCGCTCAACCACTGAAGCCGGCTAGAGCGGCTGGATGTGGTCGGCCTCGTGCGCGCCGCCGAACGGCCGCGTCAGGCAGAACTGGTTGAGCGTCGCCTCCGGCACACCCTCGACGCCCGGCGTGTCCGACGCGATCCCCTGTGTGTGCGGATCATCGGCGAACCCACCGACCGCGACCGAGTGGGCCGGCGTCCGGTACCCGGAGATGCCGTCGAGGTGAAGCTGGAGGGCTCGCCCGAGCGCGTCGAGCCGGGCCGCCAGCACCGGCTCCTCACCGAAGCTGTAGTCCGTGCCGCCCGACGGGAAGAAGCCGTACGCGCCGCCATGGGGACTGAACCCGCCGCTCGGGCACGAGCCGGACGAGACCGGCGCTCCGCCGGTGCTCACCGTGACCGCCGCCGCCTGAGCGTCGAGCTTCGCCGCCTCGCGGGCGAGCGTCTTCTTCAGCGATTGCAGCTGGCTCGTGTTCTGGGCGCGTGCCTTGGCGACCGCGAGTCGCTTGGTGGCGATCGACAGCCGCAGCTGTGCGACCTGGTCGCGCTCGATCAGCACCGCCGCCGTCGCCCGCTGCCGACGCGCCTGCGCCTTCGCCAGCTTCTGGGTCTCGATCGAGACCTCGTGCCGGGCGATCTTGACCGCCTTGGTGGCTCGCGCGTTCTGGTGCTCAATCGCCTGAAGATTGCGAACGCCGTTGATGAGGTCGTCAAACCCGTGCGCGTTGATGATCACCCCGACGATCGTCGGGGTCGGCGACTCGTACTGGTTGACGAGCTGCTGCGCCAGGAGCTGCTGATCGCGGGCGAAGTCGCCCTCGAGCAGATGCAGCCGATGGCGGGCCGCCGTCGCCTGCGTCCGCGTCTGCGCGAGCAGCTCCTCCTGGATCGCCACGCTGTTCTGGAGCGTGCTCAGCCGCGACTCCAGGCCTGACAGCGTGCCGTCGAACGCGTCGATCCGGCTCGACTCAGCGTGGATCTTCGACTGCAGCTGATCCGCCCGCTGCTGATGGTCCTGATGCTGGGACGCGAGATCGGCCCGGCCCGGCACCGCCGCCAGTCCCAGCGACAGCGCCGCGACGGCCGAGAACATTGCGGTTCGTCTGGCTCTGAAGGTGAACACTGGCGCGCGGCGAACCTAGCAATCTTGGCTCCGGGTTCGTCCCGTTCATGGTCCTGTGCAGGCAAAGTTGCAGCTCTATGGCTCGTCTGCGTCGGGCCTGTGGCGGGGATGTTCCGGGTGTGTGTCGTCTCTGTATAAAGGCGCTTTGAAGGGTGGTCGAATCGGGCGTGTGCGTGCATCCTGAGGCGTGATGCCCACCTCGAACCGCAAGAGCGTTCGACCGCGCGGCCGGGATTCAGCGCTGTCGAACGCTGTCGTCGAAAAACCGCGATTTCGTTCGAGAGCGACCGAATCCGACGGCGGGATCGAACGCTGTGGCGGTTGATCGGCGAGTCGACGCGCGGACGCGCCGGCTCGTTCGGCGCCAGCACGCCGCAGCGAGCTGGGAGCAACTGCTCGCGACCGGCTGGACGCCGGCGCAGATCCGCACCCGCGTCGATCGCGGAGAGTGGCATCGCCACCACCGCGGCATCTACGTCCTCGGTGACCCCGCCCTGATCCCGTTGGCGATCGAATCCGCCGTCCTGCTGTCTCTCGGCCCCGACGCTGTCCTGAGTCACCGGACCGGCGCCGCGCTCTGGGGCCTGGCCGACGCCGGCGACGGTCCCATCAACGTCAGCATCGCTCGGTCCAGGGTCCGCCGGCGGCCGGGAGTGCGCGTCCATCTCATCCACCCTCTCGCTGCCAAAGACGTCCGTTACCAGCACGCCCTCAGAGTCACCAGCCCCGCCAAGACAATCGTCGACTTCGCCACCGACGCCGCCAGCAGCGAGCTCGAGCACGCGACCGGCGAGGCGGTCGCCCGCCGGCTGATGTCCGAGCACGACCTCGACGAGGCGCTCGACCGCGCCGCGAGAACCATCCCGGCGCCGCCCGCCTCAGGCGCTCGACCGCGTCATCGCCGCCTCGCTCACGGCCGCGAGCCGCAATCGCGGCCTGAGCAGTGGGCGATCACGCCACGGTGCCTCACCTACCGCCGCACACCGACCCTACGACTGCGCCGGCGCCGGCCCCGCGCCGTGCATCACCGTCACGGGCTGCGGCGGAGGCGCGGCCTCGGACATGAGCGGCGCATCCGGCCCGTGGCGGGTGCCCATCTCCGAGCGCCAGTCACGCCCGCCGGACCGCGGGGCGGCGAAGCGCAGGTACAGAGCGGGGAGCACGAACAGGTTCGTGATGCTGGATGTCGCCAGGCCGCCGAGGATGACGATCGCCATCGGGTTCTCGATCTCCTGACCGGGCCGGCCGCCGAGGATGACGAACGGCAGCAGCGCCAGCGCTGTCGCGAGCGCGGTCATCAGGATCGGCGACAGTCGCTCGCTCGCGCCGCGCATCACCATCTCGCGACCGAACGGGACGCCCTCGACCTGTTCGAGGTGTTGCAGGTGACTGATCATCAGGATCCCATTGCGGGCGGCGATCCCGAGCACGGCGAAGAAGCCGACGAGTGCGCCGAGGTCGATGTTCCCGACGAACATCCACGCGGAGAGGATCCCGCCGACGAGCGCCACCGGCAGCGTCAGGAACATCAGCGTCGCGAGCCGGACGCTCTGGAACGCCGCCTGCAGCAGGAACAGGATCAGGATCGCGGCGCCGAGGCCCATCAGCAGCAGCCGGTGCTGAGCGGCCTGACGCTCGGCGCCCTGGCCCAACAGCGAGATGTGGTACCCGACCGGGAGCTTGATCTGCGCGAGCCGTGACTTGACCGCGCTCGTCGCCGCCGACAGGTTGCCGCTGCCGGCGACGTTCGCGTTGACGTCGATCTTGTTCGAGCCATCGATCCGGGTGATGTCGCTCGCGGTCGTGTTGACGACGAGGTTGGCGACCTGACCGAGCCGGACGTGGCCACCGTTCGGCGTGTCGAGCTGAAGATTCTGGAGGTCGGTCAGGTTCCGGCGGACCTCGGGGATGCTGTAACCGGTGATGCCGATCGCGACGCCGCCGCTCCACAACTCGCCGACCTCCTGGCTGCCGATGATCACCGCCGCCTGTCGGCGGACCTCCCCCGGCGTCAACCCGTAGCGGGCGGCCGCGGCGGAGTCGACGGTCTCCTGGATCTGCGGGATGTAGCCCTGCGACTGCGGGTGCAGGTCGACGAGGTGCGGGGTCCCGGTGAGCTTGTTCGTGACCTGCTGCGAGAGGCGCTGCAGCGTGCCGAAGTTCGGACCCTGAATACGGACGACGAGATCCTGCGTGTCGCTGGTGATCGTCTCGTCGATCCGCTCGTGCAGATACGTCGTGAGATCGAGGAACGTGCCGGGGAACGACGCCCCGACGCGCCGGACCGCGTCGGACACCGCATCCACGTTCGCATGGGGCTTCAGCGTGATCCACTGCTCGGAGAACTCCGGTCCGGCGATCTCCTCGCCGAGCAGCGCCTGGCCGATGTGCGCGCCCACCTGGTCCACCGGGTGACCGGGGATCTGCGCGAGCTTCTGCTGGAGCGTCGCAACGATCCGTTTCATCTCCGGCAGCGAGGTCCCTGGCTTGGTGTCGAAGTGCATGAGCAGGTCCTGCTCCTTGAACGTCGGGAACAACTCCTGTCCGAGGTTGGGGAGCACGAGCGCACCGGCCACAACGGCGGCGACGACGACCCCGATCGCGGCCCGCGGCCGGCCGACCGCCGGGGCGAGTAGCCGGCGGTAGCCGCGCTTGCACCAGGCGATCAGCGGCGGGTCCTTTGGGTGGAGCCGGGCGCTCGGCATCAGCACCATCGCCAGCGCCGGGGTGACGGTGAGCGCCACGAGCATCGACGCCAGCACCGCAAGCGCGTAGGCGATCGCGAGCGGCCGGAAGAACGACCCGGTCAGGCCGCCGACGAACACGACCGGCAGCACGGCGACGATGTTGATCAGCGTCGCGTAGAGGATCGCGGTGCGCACCTCGAGCGACGCGGCGAGCAGCAGCCGCAGCGGCGTCGTTCGCCGTCCGGCGGCGCGCCAATTGCGCAGACGTCTGACGATGTTCTCCATGTCGATGATCGCGTCGTCGACCACCACCCCCACGGCGACGCCGAAACCGGCCAGGATCATCGTGTTGACCGGCGTGCCCTGGGCGTCCAGGACGATCGCGGCGGCCGCGAGCGACAGCGGGATCGCGAGCAGACTGACGAACGCAGCGCGCCACTGGAACAGGAACGCGATCAGCACGAACACGACGAGGATGCAGCCGAGGATCACGGCGAACGACAGGTTGTGAATCGCCGTGTGGATGAAGTTCGACTGGCGGAAGATATGGGTGTTGATATGGATCCCGGGGAGTCCGGGCTGCAGTTCCTTGAACGCCTTGAGGATCCCGTTGGTGACGTCGAGCGTGTTCGCGCCGGGGAACTTCTCGATCACGAGCATGATCCCGGGGCCGCCGTTGACGACCGCGGTGCCGATCAGCGGCGAGTGCCCGTATCGGACGCGGGCGACGTCGCCGAGCGTCAGCGTCCGCGATCCGCGCCGGGCGAGTGGGACGTTCGCCAACTCCTGCGGCGTGTTGATCACCTGCTGGTTGCGGATCCCGAGCCGCTGGTTCGGCGTCTCGAGCCAGCCGCCGGTGCCGATCGTGGCGCCCGTGGTGAACGACAACAGGCCGTTGTCAACCGCGTTGTCGGCGGCCGTCAACAGAGAGCCGAGCGGGACCTTCTCCTTTCGGAGCCGTGCCGGGTCGGCGGCGACCTCGATCTCCTTCTTCGTCTCGCCCCACATCGCGACGTTGGCGACGCCCGGCACCTGGAGCAGGCGCGAGCGGATGTTGAAGAACGCGATCTTCGAGAGGTCGAGGTTGTTGACGGTCTTCGAGGTGAGCCCCACCTGCATGACCCGACTCGTCGCCGAGACGATCGGATACAGCGCCGGCGGGGCCGCCCACGATGGGAGCGACGGCGCCGCCGCCGCGAGGCGCTCCTGGACGAGCTGGCGCGCCTGGAGGACGTCGGTGCCGTTCTTGAAGTACAGGAAGATCGCTGACAGCTGCGGGACCGACTCGGATTCGACCTCGGTCACGCGCGGAACACCCTGCAGCGCGTTCTCCAGCGGGACCGTAACGAGCGACTGGACCTCCGACGGTGACAGCCCGAGCGTTTCCGTCTGGATCTCGACGGTGACGGGCGCGAACTCCGGGAACACGTCGACCTTCTGGTGGCCGAGGGTCTGCACGCCGAAGAACATCAGCGCGACCGCGCCCGCGATCACGATGTATCGGAAGCGCAGGCTCAGGTAGACGATCGCCCGCATGACCTAGCCGCCCGCAGCAGCACCCATGAACGGCGTCCGGCTCATGTCTGCGCCAGGACGCCGGTCTGCACGCCGTACAGCTCCTCCGCGCCGACGGTGACCACCGCGGATCCGGCCTTCGGGCCGGCGCTCAGGTACGCCGACTCACCGTCGATCCGATCGACCGTCGCCGGTACCTCGACATAGGTCGACGGAGAGCGTTCGGCGAACACGTAGGTCTTGCCGCTCGGGTCATAGACGAGCGCCGAGTACGGCACGATCACGCTCGCCGTCGGACGCGGCGCCGGCGTGCTCGTCGTGTGCTTGACCCCGCCGACCACGGTCGTCGTGACGACCGGCGGCGGTGTGGGCACGGCCTTGGTGGGAGCCGTCTGCAGTCCGATGTGCTCCTTGCCGAGCTGGCTGAGGATGATCTGACCGGGCGAGGACCCGGTGGCGCCGACGAGGCGCGCCGACGGCGCAATCGATGACTCCTGCTGCCCTGAGCCGCAACCCGCAACGGCGATGCCGAGCACGAGGGCGACGACGGCGACGGGACGTTTGGCGAACGGCATTCACATCCTCCTTCAGGACGCGCTCACGGGCGGCGCCGGAACGGCGGTCGGGTCAAGGGCTTCCTCCGGCTCGGGCTCCTCGATCGGCGTGCGCGGACCGAGCACGAGACACATCGCGGGCACGAGCACCTGGTTGAGGATGACCGCGGTCAGCAGCCCACCGAGCATCACCGCCGCGGCGGTATGGGTGAGCTCGTTGCCTGCGACATCGCCGATCGCGACGAACGGGATCAGCGTCGCCGCGCTGACGAGCACCGCCGTCAGCGAGGGCCCGAAACGTTCGACCGCGGCTTCGGTGACGATCGCCGGCGACAGCGCACCCCCATCACGCGCCTGCAGGCGACGGATATGCGCGATCTGGAGTGTCCCCTGGCGAGCCGCGAACACGAACACCGCGAGCAGACCGACGTCTGCGCCGAGCGACCGCTCCTGGCCGATGATGAGTGCGACCAGAAGCCCGCCGATGACCGACGCCGGCAGCGCCAGCAGGTACATGCACGCCAGTCGCCAGCTGCCAAAGGCGGCCTGCAGGAGCAGCAGGATCCCGACCAGCGCGGCGAGCGCAAAGGTAAGGAACGTCAGATGCGAGGTCGGGTCCACTGGGGTGCCGCCGACGATCTCGGCGTGGTAGCCCTGCGGGAAGGAGACCTGCGAGAGCTTCTGCTGCATCGCCGACTGGGCGTCCGCGACGGTGCCGACATACACCGGCGCGCTCACGTCGACGTAGCGGGAGAGGCCCTGATGCTGAATATCCACCGGGCGCGCCCCGACGCTGACCGTGGCGACGCTCGAGAGCGGCACGTGCCCACCGTTCGAGGTGTCGATCGGCAGGTTGCGGACGTCCTGGAGGTTCGCGCGGACCGACGGGATGCTCCAGACGACCGCGTCGAACACCGCCTGCTGCTCAAAGAAGTTGCCGACGGTGAGCCCGGAGACGAGCGTCGACGCCTGGCGCCGGGCATCGCCGGGCAGCACGCCGGCGTTGTGCGCCTTCGTGTCGTCGACGGCGACGTTGACGTTCGGCTCCACGGTCGGCGCGGAAATCTGCGGCTGACCGAGCCCGTTCAGCTTCGACATGAGCTGCCCGATCTGCGTCCCGAGCGCGTGCAGCTGCGTGTAGCTCTCGCCGTAGACGCGCAACCGGAGCGTCTTGTCCGGCGCCTCGAACGCGCCGGCTTGCACGTCACCCTCGGCCGTCGAGACGTTCGCCTGCATCCCCGGCACCCCGGTGACGATCCCGCGGATCGCGGAGTACGCACGGTCGTAGTCGGCGCTCGGCTTGATCTGGACGTAGATCTGGCCTGAGTTGGTGTCCACGATCCGATCGCCGGAGACGGCGCGGCCGAGTGTCGCGCCGACGTCGGAAACCGACGGGAGGCCGCGTAGCGACGTCGTCACCCGGGACGTGATGCGGTTCATCTCCTGGAGCCCGGCACCAGGCGGTCCCGTCCAGGCGACGACGACGTTGCGATCCTTGAACCGCGGCGCCGACGGCTGATTGAGGAACGGGAACGCGATCGCCGCGGCGAAGCCGAGCAGACACACCGCGAGCAGGACGCCGCGCGGGATCCGCATGGCGCGCTGGACGACCGCGCCGTAGCCCGCGCGAATCGCGTCCTTCAGCCGCACTGCGTGTCCGCGTGTCCGGCCGCGATCGAACAGCATCATCCCGATCGCCGGAGTCAGCAGCGTGACGACGAGCGTCGAGGCGATCACCGCAAGCGCGAAGGCGAGCGCCATCGGATGCACGTACGTCGCGGTCAGCCCCTTGGCGAAGAACACCGGCGCGATCGCGAGCAGCACGATCAGCGTGCCGTAGGTCAGGGTGCCGCGCAGCTCCGCGATCCCCTCGATGATCACCGTCTGGAGCGGCACGTGGAGGTTCTGCTCCCGGCGCAGACGCACGCGGCCGAGGATCGCCATCGTTGCGCCGACCGCGTCGTCGACGACGACCGCGGAGGCGACGAGCAGCCCGAGGACGACCAGCGCGTTGAGCGTGTAGCCGAGCGCGTCGACCACGACCACGGCCGCGACGAACGACAGCGCGACCGACAGCGCGCGCGAGGAACAGCGCACGCAGATCAAGCAGCAGCGCGGCGAGCGCGACGATTCCGAGCACGACGGCGAGCACGAGCGCCAATGCGAGGTTGTGCAGCGAGTCGTGGACGTAGGTCGCGGGCTTGTAGAACGACGTGTCGATCGTGACGCCCGGGAGCGCGGGACGCAGGTCGTTGAGCGCGTTCATCACGCCGTTGGTCACGCCGGGCACGCTCGCCGAGGGCAGCTTCTGGACGAGCAACACGAGTCCGTTGCCCTGCTTCGTGATTCCGTTGCCGATCAGCGGCTGATGGCCCTGAACGATGTGCGCGACGCTGCCCAGCGTCGGCTTGCCGGGGGCCTCCGAGATCGGCACGCTGGCGAGATTCTTCGGCGCGCCGAGCGGGAGCACGGGCCGGATGTCGATCCGCTGGTTGGGACCGTCGAGGAAGCCACCGGTTCCCGGCGCGGAGCCTTCGAGGTAGGTGAGCGGCGAGACGAGCTGCGCGTTGCCGGCCGTGTCGATCACCTGCTGGAGAGAGACATGGTCGGCGGCGAGCTTGGACGGATCGACCTGAACCTGGATCTGGCGGTCCTGCTGACCGAAGATCGCGACGTTGGCGACGCCGGCGACGCCGGAGAGCCGTGGCTTGACCACCCACCGCGCGAGGTAGGAGAGCTCGATCGGACTGAGCTTCGTCGAGTCGAGCCCGATCAGCAACGCCCGACTCGAAGAGGACAATGGCTGGATGAGCAGCGGCGGCTTGTTGACGGCGGGCAGCGAGAACGAGTTCGTCAGGCGCTCCTCGACGAGCTGCCGTGCGTGGAGCGTCGTCGTCCCCGGCTGGAAGTACAGATCGACGGTCGAGAGGCCCGGGGTCGAGTGCGAGCGCACGTTCCACACGCCCATCACGCCGTCGAGCAGGTTGTTCTCCATCGGGACCGTGATGTACTGCTCGACCTCTTCGCTGGAGAGACCCGGTGACTCGGTCTGCACCTCGAGCACCGGACCCTGGGAGAGCTCGGGCAGCACGTCGGTGTGCATCTTCGGGAGCGTGATGATCCCGAGCGCGATCAGCCCGGCGGCGAGGCCGACGAGCAGCATCCGGAAGCGAAGCGCAACACTGAGCAGCCGCGTCAGACCCATGCCTCGGCCCCCGGCAACCGATGAGTCCCCAAACCTGCCCTGATGAGAGAAGTACAGTGCGACATCTCGCCCCAGACGTCCTGCGTGGCTAATCCCTAAGACTGATCTTAAGACTAGCTTATGACGCCCTCAACGCAAGGCGACAAAAGTCACAAGATTCGGACCACTTCGCGCTTGCTTGTCGTGGAAGACGACATAAAGCTTGCACAGACTATCCAGCGCGGGCTCGAGATCGAAGGTTTTTTGGTGGATCTAGCGCACACCGGCGGTGACGCGCTCAATCAGGCGGCAGCGCGCGATTACGACGCGGTCGTCCTCGACGTCCTGCTGCCGGGTCGCAACGGGCATGACGTGTGCCAGCAGTTGCGCAGCCGCGATCCGTGGCTGCCGGTGTTGATGCTCACCGCGCTTGACCACGTCGAGGACCGGATCCGCGGCCTTGAAATGGGTGCGGATGACTATCTCGTCAAGCCGTTCGACTTTGGCGAACTCGTCGCGCGCGTCAAGGCCCTCATCCGCCGCGGACCGTCGGAGCGGCCGGCACCGATCGAGCTCGGCGACCTGCGTGCCGACCCGTTGACGCGCGTGGTGACGTGGGCAGGGGAAAGCGTTGAGCTCACCCCGCGGGAGTACGCGCTGCTCGAGTTCATGCTGCGGCGTCCGGGACAGATCGTGTCGCGCTCGCAGCTGCTCGAACAGGTGTGGGCCGAGGACTACGAGGGCTCGCCGAACGTCGTCGACGTCTACATCGGTTACGTCCGCCGCAAGCTCGAGCGCGACGGCGTGCGACCGTTGATCCGGACGGTTCGCGGGAGCGGGTTCGTGCTCGATCTCGAGCACGCCGAGCGAGAACCGGAGCCGTGAGACTGCCGATCCGAGCCCGGCTGACCGCCTGGTACGCGCTGCTCGCCGCCCTCGCGCTCGCCGTCGTCGGAGCGTTCCTCGTGCTCAAGCTCCGCAGCGACCTGCGCTCGACCATCGATCGGGACGTCCGATCGAGCGTCGCCGCCATCGAGCAGAGCTATCTCGCGGAAGGCCGGCACGGATTCGCGGAGGCGAGCTCGGCGTCGCTGCGTCGCACGGCGGCGGCTGCCCAGCTGCTCGGGCCAGACGGTCGCGTGCTCGCGCTGTACGGCGGTGACCTCGCACAGGACCCGCTTCTCTCCCCCGCGCTCGTGCGCGGCGTCGCGATGGGACGAACGTGGCTCAAGGACGTTGATCTCGGCGACAGTGATCAGTCCTTCCGGGTGGCTGCGACCGCGCTGAACCGCAACGGCACCCGCCAGGTCATCGTCGTCGCTGAATCTCTGTCCGGCGTCGACGAGGCCGTCCGCAAGGTGCTCGTGCTGCTGCTGATCGTCGGTCCGATCGTGCTCGTCGCCGCGTCGCTCGCCGCCTGGCTGCTCGTGCGTAACGCGCTGCTGCCCGTCGATCGGATGCGTCGGAAGGCCGACGAGATCGGGATCGATCAGCTCCACGAGCGGCTGAGCGCTCCGAACCCGGGCGACCAGATCGGACGGCTCGCGGCGACGCTGAACGCGATGCTCGATCGGCTCGAGGCCGGCGTTGCCGCGCGGCGCCAGCTCGTCGGGGACGCGTCGCACGAGTTGCGAACGCCGCTCGCGGCGATGCGCGCCGAACTCGACGTGACGCTCCGCGATCCGAGCCGGACGCCGGCCGAGCGCGCGGCGCTCGAGAGCGTGCGCGAGGACGTGGACCGGATGAACCGGACCGTCGGCAACCTGCTGACGCTCGCGCTCGCGGATGAAGGCGGGCTCGAGCTGCTCCGGACGCCGGTCGACCTCGCCCAGCTCGCCGAGAACGCCGTCGACCACCTGCGGGCGCTCGCCGCTGTCGGCCAGGTGACGCTCGAGTGCGAGGGTGAGCCGTGCTGGACAACCGGAGACCCGCACCGGCTGACCCAGGCCCTGACGAACCTCGTCGAAAACGCGATCAAGTTCACCCCGGCGGGCGGCCGGGTGACCGTCTCGACATGGCAGGACGGCAACGAGGTCGGCGTGGCAGTCGCCGACACCGGCGTCGGCATTGACGCCGACGCGCAGAGCCAGATCTTCGAACGCTTCTACCGCGCGGACAGGTCGCGCTCGCGCGCGTCGGGAGGCAGCGGACTCGGACTCGCGATCTGCAAGGAGATCGCGATCGCTCATGGCGGGAGGATCTGGGTCGAGAGCCGGCCCGGTCATGGCAGCACGTTCTCGATCGCACTCCCCCCACGCCGGCCGGCGCCACAGGCGCCGACCGGTCGACACGCCCGCCCCTGACGCGGTCAGCGGCGCCACCTGAGCCGGCCATCCGGCGCGCGTCAGCGGCCGCGCAGGTGGAAGATGTCGATGGTGCCGCTGGTGCTGTGGCTATTCGCGTCGCCCTCGGGGACGATCACACGTCCGCCGACCACGATCGGGCTGTTCCAGTGTCCACCGGCTGCCGGCAGCGACGCGAGCAGCTTGAGCGCCGGCGGCCGGTACACCTTGACCGTCCCGCCATTCTCGTCGTAGATGTACAGAAGCCCGCCGGCGATGATCGGGCTCGTGCCCGGGGTGCCATTGGAGGCGATCCGGCTCAGCCGCGGACGGGAGCCGCCGTTCAGCCGATAGACGGCCGTGCCCGCGCCGTCGGCGACGAACACATACGCGCGCCCGCCATGACTCCACGCGGCGGGTGCGCTGAAGACCTGAGCGCCGCCGGGAGCGCCGATCTCCTGGAGCTCACCGCCGAGGCGGTGCGCGGCATGCGCCGTCCCGTTGAGCCGGTCGAGGTCGATGAGATCGAGCCGGCCGGCCTTGCCACCCTGGACGGCGAGCCGACGACCCCCGGTCCGGGGCAGGAGCGCCGGGGCCGTGCTTCCGAGGTCGGCGTCGCTGGCCTCCAGCTGGCGCTGGTCGGTCGGCGTCCAGGCCTGAAGCAGCGCGCCGGCGTCGGGGCTGAGCTCGAGCACGCTGTCGCCCCACGCCGTGCTTCCGTTGTACGGCGCGTTGCCGGTGACCACGAGCAGTCGGTGCGTGTCTGGCTCGACGACGGCCCCGGACCGGGCCCAGATCGCGGACAGGCTCTGCGGGCACGAGCTCGGATTCAACAGCTGGTGGCGGTCGGCGCACAGCGAGTTCCAGACCGCGCTGATCCGCCCGCTCCCCCGGTCGATCATCACGACGTGCCCGACGTACGGTGGCTGATCGCCGATGTAGCCGCCCGTCGTCACGATCACCGAGTTGCCGCTCAGGTTGAGCGCCGATGCAATCTTCTCCCGGCTCGGCAGGAGCGTGACCCGGACCGGCCAATGATCGGTCCTCACCTGACGCCCGGTGGCGACGGCCAGCTTGTGGATGTGACCGCCCGGATCACTCGCATACAGGTACCGGCGGCTGGGATCGATGACCGGCGTCGCGGTTGTGATCTGGTACGTGCCCTGATAGTGCCGGATGTCAGAGGGCACGAACTCCCACAGTTTCGCGCCGGTCCCCGGGTCGATCGCGATCGTGCGGCCGTACGTGGTGGTGACGAAAATGACGTCCCGCACCCGCTTGCCGACGCGCACGCCATGGAGCTCGACCGGGGATGAATCGACAGTTCCGTCGACGCGGACACGTCGGCGCACGAGCGTCCCGACGTTGCCGGCTGTGATGCCCGTGTTGGCGGGTCCGACGCCGCTGCGCTGGGCGTCGAAATTGAACCGTTGCCAGTCGGCGCCCGCGACCCTTGCCGCGCCGGCGCCAAGCGCCGCACCATTCGTGCCGGCGCTCCCCGGCGGCGTGCTCACGGTGTCGGCCGCAGAACCACCGCAAGCGGCGATCGCGAGCGCGCACAGCGCTGCTGTCCCAACTGCCATCGTGCGCGCCCTTACGACGGCGTCCATACCGGGGCCAAGCTCATCTGCAGGTGATGGTACCGAGGAGCACCGGCCGGCAAACCGGGGTGCCGCAGGGACGTCGTTACGCTGGAGGCGATGGGTCTCGGAACGCTGCGAACCCCGGTCAACGAGTGAGCGAGGAGCACCGCTTCCGCGCGACCGTGTCGGCATCCGAGCGTGGTGGCGGCCGCTGGGTCGAGGTGCCGTTTGACCCGCGGGAGGCGTTCGGGGACGCCCGGCCGCCAGTCGTCGGCTCCGTTAACGGCGCCCAGTACCGCTCGCGGCTCGCCGTCTACGGCGGCCACACGTATCTCGGGCTCACCCGGGAGCTCCGGGACGCGACCGGGATCGAGATCGGCGATCAGATCGATGTCGTGCTGCGTCGCGACGACGAGCCGCGGCGCGTCGCCGTGCCGGCGGAGCTCGTCGCCGCCCTGACCTGCGCCGAGCCGGAGATCCGTGCCCGCTTCGACGACCTTGCGTTCACCCATCGGCGGGAATACGCACAATGGGTCGGTGAAGCGAAGCGGTCAGAGACGCGCGAGCGGCGCGCGGCCCGCGCCGTCGAGATGCTGCGCGACGGGGTGAAGCACCCCTAGCGCCGCAGCGCCCCAGTGCGCTACGAGATCTTCAGCAGGATGATCGTGTTGACGACGAACACGATCGCGAAGCCGACGGTCCACCGGTTCAGGTTCCGCTCGACGAGGGAACCGCCGCCGAACGGTCCCGCGCCCGTACCGACGCCGAACGCTCCGGACAGGCCGGCGTCCTTGCCCGAGTGCATCAGGATCAGGAAGATCAGCACGACGGCCACGAGGACCTGGACGATGCCGAGGATGGTGCTCATCGCGGAGGCAGTCTAGCTCGCTTCAGACGGCGGCTCGGCGGCCGCCTTCGGCAACTCGCCGTTGGCCGAAAGCTTCGGCGCCTCGCCGTTGGCGCGATCGATCGCGTGCATGATCTCGACCGCCTCGGCCCGGAGCGCGCGGTCGAGCGACTCGTAGTCGGCGTCCGACAGCTTCCCGGTCCGGTGATCGAGGTCCGCATCGCGGATCTCGCGGTACTTCGCCTCGCGCTCGGCCTCGAGCTCGGCGAGCGTCCCGCTCGGTGCGGCGGCCTCGATGTCGCGGGCCGCCCGATCGCGCCGAAGCGGCGCCGTGACCACAAACACGACGACCACCAGGACGACCAGCACAATCACGAAGTCCATGCGAAGAAGCCCCGGCGCGCTAGACCGGCTCGCGCGCGGCGACCGGCGGCGGGGCGGGTGGCGCGGGTGGCGCGGGCGTCCTCGTCCCGGCGAGCGCGGGACTCCGTCGCCGGGCGATCGCCGGGATCGGCCACAACGCGATCAGTCCGCCGATCACGATGATCACCGCACCGCCCCAGATCCACGTGACCAGCGGAGAGACGATCAGCAGGAAATTGACGGGCCACGGATGCGTGACGAACCGCGACGTGAGCCCGGCGATCGCCCGCTGTCGCTCGGCGCGGATGAACGCGAGATTCTGTGGCTGGCGGGCCTCGGCCGGGGTGAGGCTTGTCATCAGCTTCTCGAAGACCTGATCGCCGCGATTGATCTGGGCGTTCAGCGGATCGAGGTTGGGGTTGACCACGGTCCAGATGTCCTTGGTCACCCCCGCCCGGAGCCCGACGATGCTGTCCGACTGGCCGTTGAACGCTTCGGAGATCGGCCCCACGGTCGGATCGGTGGTTGCCGGATAGAAGCGGCGGATCGTCTTCAGCGTGGTCACCTGGTGACCGTTCTTGGCGACGCCCAGAACCGCACCGAAGGCCACCTTCGCAAGCTCGCCCCGTGAGTCGAACGTCGCGACGGCGGTCGGCTTGACGTAGGTGATCGTGTACCCGTCGACTTTCGCCTGCTGGCCCGGTCGCAGCACGGTGTCCCGCGAGTGCTGGAACGACGAGGACGCGGCGACGCCGATGAGGAGGACGGCGAGACCGGCGTGCACGATGTAGCCGCCGTAGCGCCTCCGGTTGCGCCGGATCAGCTGGACGAACGCGACCGGCACCGGGTCCCGCGTCATGGCGCGGCGGGCACTTGTCCCGCGCCACAGCTCTTGGAGCACGGTCGCCACAACGAACGCCCCGAGGCCGAACATGAGCGCGGCGAACGGGCGCGACCACGCGTTGGTGAAGATCACCAGCGCCACGAGCACGCCGACCCCGGCGATCACGGGGAGCGTGAAGTTGCGGCGGAGGTTGGCGACGGTGACCCGGCGCCAGGCGATGATCGGGCCGATCCCGGATAGGAGCACGAGGATCAGCGCCAGCGGGACGATGAACGGCCGGAACGCGGGTGGCCCAACCGACACCTTCGTACCGGTCACCGCCTCGGAGATGAGCGGGAAGAACGTGATCCAGAAGATCACGAACACCATCGCGACGAGCACGAGGTTCTGGAACAGGAAGACCGCCTCACGGGACCACAGAGAGTCGAGCTGCGCGTCAGAGCGCAGCTGCGCACGGCGGCTGACGACGAGCCAGATCCCCCCGATCACCATCACCGCGAGCAGGACGACGAACGGGATGCCGAGCGTCGAGGCGCCGAAGGCATGGATCGAGTCGAGGATCCCGGAGCGAACGAGGAACGTGCCGAGCACCGCGAGCGTGCCGCTGCCGAGGATCAGCGACACGTTCCAGATCTTCAGCATCCCCCGCTTTTCCTGGATCATGATCGAGTGGATGAACGCGGTCGCCGCGAGCCACGGCATCAGCGCGGCGTTCTCGACCGCGTCCCAGGCCCAGTAGCCGCCCCATCCGAGCTCGGTGTAGGACCAGCGAGCGCCGAGCAGGACCCCGATTCCGAGGAACAGCCAGGCCGCGAGCGCGAAGCGTCGCGTCACCGCGATCCACTCCGATCCGAGCCGCCGGGTGACCAGCGCGCCGACGGCGAACGCGAACGGCACCGTCAGCAGCGTGTACCCGGAGTACAGCATCGGCGGGTGGAACATCATGCTCGGGTGCAGCAGCAACGGATCGAGCCCGGCGCCCTGCACCGGTGGGCGCGCGCTCGTCACGAACGGGTTTGCGAAGAACACCATCAGCGACGTGAAGAACGCCGCAAAGCCGAGCAGCACCGCGGTCGCGTACGGCGCGATCTCACGCACCCGCCGTCGGGTGACGAACAGGATGAGACTCGACCACAGCGACAGCAGGAACACCCACAGCAGCAGGCTCCCCTCCTGAGAGGACCATGCGGCCGTCGCCTTGTAGAACGTCGGCGTCGTCGTCGAGGAGTGATCCGCGACGACGTTGAAGGAGAAGTCCGAACGGAGGAACGCCGCCTCGAGGATCGCGAACGCGAGGACCATCAGGCCGGCGAGGGCGTAGACCGAACGGCGCCCGGAGTCGACCCACTCGGGGCGCCGCGCCCGCGCCCCGTAGAGCGAGGCCGCGATCCCGTAGAACGCGACGAGCAGTCCGAGGATCAGAAGTGCACGGCCGACAAGTGCCATCTCAGAACCGTGAGCCCCTCACGACGGGCATCAGTACGACGAACTCGCAGCCTGGTACTTGGATGGGCACTTGGTGGTCAGCGAGTCCTGCTCGCCGACGAACTTCGATCCCTGCTCGTGAACGGTCACGAGCACGCCGCGGCCGGCGCGGAAGGGATCGGGGACGATCCCCGTGTAGCGCACCGGGACCGAAACCTTCAGCTTGGGGTCGCGAACGCGGAACAGCAGGGCGGCGCCCGCGTGGCTGACCGATCCATCGAGCACCGTGCCGGCCAGGATGTACGAGCGTCCAGGCTCCGCGCGCTTGAGGAGCTGCGAGGCGGTCAGCTCGTCACGACCGGCGCTGAAGCTCGTCCAGATCAGCGCTGAGGCGAGCAGCAACGCCACGGTCAGCGCGACGGTGAGACGGATGGCACGTTTGCGGCTGGGGTCCATGCGGCCTTTCGATTTTCCCACAGGCGAGCCCCCGAGCCCTCGCCGGTCCCCCGATTAGCGTCATGTTAGGACAAGGATTCATGCCGCCCGCCGCGAAACCATTCGCCAGTCGGACCGTTATCTGCCATGAACGTGCTCGTTAGACCAAAGCGAAACGAAGCTCGCATCGCGCGGCGCCGCTCGGCGCCCGGGGCGCGCAACCGTCAGGACGCTGGGGCAAGCACCGTCGCCGTCGCACACCGCCGCCAGGAGCTGGGTCCCCAACAGGACCAGGCGCTGTATTCGTGCGGCTGCGGCTTTGTGTTCGAGGCGCCGGTGTCGACCTCGGTTGGCTGCCCGCATTGCGGCGGCACCCAGGCCTGGTAGCGCACGCGACTTCTGTACCGCCTCGCGGCGATCCACCCGGACACCGGGCGGGTCATTTCTGTGAGCGCACTTAAACGTGCTTGAATGCGCGGCGGAGGCGCAACCGCAGTCGAGGAGGAGACGTGAAGCGAGCCGTTCTAGCCGCTGCCGTTCTGATCGCGTGTGCGATCCCGCAGGTCGCTTCGGCGGCGGCGGGAGTTCAGCACCTGCATTTCCGGGCCGGTCCGTACAAGATCACGCCCGGCGCGAATCTGATCCTGCTTGACACCAACCATGTGCCGAAGCCGGCCGAGGACGGCTACATGGTGCGGATGGCGCCGAATCTCCATTACGCGCTGCCGAACGGCAAGTGCTGCGGCGCCATCCCGCGCGTCGACGTGATCCATCTGCACCATGGCGTGTGGCTGAGCAACGGCAAGGCGGGTGCCGGCGAGGGCAACGGCTACGTCGGCGGCCTCTACCCGTTCATGGCCGCGGGCGAGGAGAAGACGGTCTACGAGTTCCCCAGCGGGTACGGCTACCCGATCGGCAAGAACGATTTCTGGGCGCTGAACTACATGATCCACGACCTGACCAACGACGGCGCGAAGGTCTTCATCACCTACGACATCGACTTCGTCCCCAAGTCGTCACCGGCGGCCGCCTCGATCAAGCCGCTGCACCCGATCTGGATGGACGTCAAGTCCCACAACATCTACCCGGTGTTCGACGTCCATCGCTTCAGCGGCAAGAACGGGAAGTACACGTTCCCGGACATGGCCAAGAACCCCTATCACGGCGGGACGGCGCTGAACACGTTCACGGTCGACCACCCCGGGACGCTCGTCGGGACCGCCGGACACGTCCATCCGGGCGGCCTCTACGACGAGCTTGACGACGTCCGGGCCGGCGCGACGCCGAGCGGCGGCGCGATCGCGGGCACCGTCCCCCACTCGGTGCGACTGTTCCGTTCGCTGGCGCATTACTTCGACCCGCGCGGCCCGATCTCGTGGGACATGGCGATGACCGCGACCGCGCCGGACTGGCGCCCGCATCTCAGTGCCGGCGACACGCTGCGGATCAGCGCCACCTACGAGACCAAGCGCGCGTCGTGGTACGAGGCGATGGGGATCATGGTCGCCTGGGAGGCATGGGACAGTGAGAGCGGCGGCGTCCCGGGATCGACCGACCCGTTCTCGCGCGCCACCGATCAGGCCGGCCACGTCACCCACGGCCATCTCGCCGAGAACCGTCACCACGGCGGCTCGGTGTCCGTCGGCGTCAACGTCAAGAAGTTCCCGGAGTGCTTCACCCACAAGGTCGTCATCGGCGGGTTCCACTACACGCCGGGCGACTTCACCTCGACCGGCCGTGACCGTTGCACCCCGACGATCCGCCAGGGCCAGTCGCTGACGTTCGTCAACGCCGACTCGATCGCCGACGGCAAGCTCTTGAGCGCGCTGTACGGCAAGTTCACCTCACAGCAGGCCCAGGACTACATCAACTCGATCTTCCACAGCGTCACCTCCTGCCAGTACCCGTGCGGGCTGGACACCGGGATCTCGTATCCGCTCGCCAACGGGGCCGGCAGCTACGACTCGGGTCAGCTCGGGCCGGACACGCCGGCGGTCGGGAAACTGACCTGGAGTACGCCAGCCGGGCTGAAACCGGGCACCTACACGTACTTCTGCCGGGTCCATCCGTTCATGCGGGGCGTGTTCCGGGTCATCCACTGAGCTCTTCGCGGTGGCGCTTCGGTGCCGCCGCGCGAGACGCACCGTAAAGGCGCATCGAGGAGGAGGGCGGATCGAACGCTCGGCGGTTGGCCTGGCCGGTGGGGTCGGTGGCCGACGCGGTACCGCACCCACCGCACCCACCGCACCCCTGCGACCGAAACGCACGAGAGCGCCCGCTGCGTGACCACAACGCATGACAGCGCGAGCGATCTTCAGAGCTTTCTTGCGTTCGGGTCGATTTCTAGCCAAAACGCACGAAAGCGCCGCCACCAGCGGTTGCCGACGTGCGTTTTGGCCATTCGGGGGCGGCTTTCGCGCGAAACGGTCATCCCGCCAGCGCCCCGATCGAACCTCGGGCCGATCCGGGGACCACAGACCCCCGCATGACCCAAGCCCCGCCCCCTTCTCGATGCGCCTGTCGCCAGTCGCCCGCCGCACAACCCGGGTCTCAGCCGGAACCCCAACCGCCGACTGAAAGAAACCCCTCAGGCAGCCGGCGACTCTGACGGCGCGTCCGCGGACTCAGCCGCGAGGCCCTCACCGGCGCCGTCGGCCTCGGCCTTCCGGTAGCCCTCCGGCAGCAGCCCCTCGAGCTCATCGGCGAGCCAGTCGATCAGCTTCCACACGTCGCGCATCTGCTCGCGGTCGGCGACGATGCCGAAGTCGAGGTGACCGTCGTAGCTCATCACGGTGATGTTGAGGCCCATGCCGTCGGTGATGACCGACACCGGGTAGTTGGCGACGAGCCGGGCTCCGGCCATGTACAGCGGGAACTGGGGACCGGGCACGTTGGAGACGACGAGGTTCCAGATCGGCTTGCGGGTCGCGGCGAGCGAGAACGTGATCCGCGCCGCGCGTGAGAACACCGCGGGCGGGATGAACTGCGTCGCGTCCTGAAGCAGCTCGGCCGGCATCGCCTTGTGCCGCTCCTTCGCGAGGCCCATCGCGTCGTGGACGAGCATCAGCCGCTCCACGGGGTCGGCCTCGTTGGTGAACAGCGGGACGCTCAGCATCCCGATCCGGTTGCCGTAGGTGCCGAACTGCTTCTCCGTCCGGACCGACACCGGCACCTGGGCGACGAGCGGATCCTCAGGCAGGTCCTCGTGCTCGATCAGCCAGCGCCGGACCGCGCCCGCGCACAGTGACAGCACGACGTCGTTGACGGTGCAGCCGTGCGCATTCTTGGCTGCCTTGACGTCGGCGAGCGAAAGCTGGCCGAAGGCAAAGCGCCGATGGGGTGAGACATGGCCGTTGAACTGGGTGCGGGGCGGTTCCAGGGTGCTGCGCTCGAGCACCCGCTGCTCGCCGCCGCGGAGGAGCCGGGCGACCGTTGCCGTCGTGCGGCCAACGAGCTTCGCGCCCGGAATCTGCGCCAGCACGGCGACGTCCTCGATGTTCGGAAGCGTCGCGGGGAGCGCCCGGGCAACCCGCGTGGCGTAGCGCGGAGCGCCGAGCAGTCCGCGGATGAGCATCTCCCGCTCGCCCGGCTCACGGTCCGGGATCGCCATCGTCGCCGGCGGCTCATCCGGCAGCTCGCGGCCCTCCGGCGTGAGATCGAGCAGCACGCCCATGATCTCGGCGCCGGACAAACCGTCGATCAGCGAGTGGTGGATCTTCGTCATCACCGCGACGTGCCCATCCGCGAGACCCTGGATGACGTACACCTCCCACAACGGACGCGTCCGATCGAGCGAGCGGCCAAAGATCCGCGCCACCTGATCGGCGAGCTTCTCGTCGGTCGGCGGGGACGCGATCGCCAACTCGCGCACGTGGTATTCGAGGTCGAAGTCCGGGTCGTCGATCCAGTACGGGTAATCGAGGCCGAGGGGCACCGGCTTCAAGCGCCAGCGGAACGGCGGAAGCAGCGGCAGCCGCTCCGCGATCATGTTCTGGACATCGGCGAGCTCGAGCCGCCCATTCGGGCGCGTCGCCGGATCAAGCACGGCGACCGCGCCGACGTGGCCGGCTTGGCGCGGTGACTCGAGCGCCAAGAACTGCGCATCAAGAGCCGTCAGCTGACGCAAGGTTGCCTCTCCACCTCGCGCGCCAGTCTAACCGCCGAGCCGAGATAATGCGGATTGTGATCGCGGTTCTCGGCGGCCTCGGCGCTGCCGGCGCTTGGGCGATCGCAACCCTCTGCTCGTCTCGCTCGAGTCGCATGATCGATCCGGCCATCGTCGTGGCCTGGGTGATGTTCGTCGGCCTGCTCATCACCGGGCCGATTGCGCTCGTCGAGGGTGTGCCGGCGCACCGGCCGACCTCCGCCTGGATCTGGCTCGTGATCGCGGGAGCGGGCAATGTCGCCGGGCTCGTCTGCACGTACGGCGGGCTGCGCCTCGGGCAGGTCGCGCTCGTCGCCCCACTTGTATCTGCGGAGGGGGCCATCGCCGCGATCATCGCGCTCCTCGCCGGCGAGAGCCTGGCCCCGGACGTCGTGGCCACGCTCGCCCTGCTCGCCGTCGGCGTCGCGCTCGCGTCGATCCCGGATCGCGCGGCGCACCCCGACACACAACCCCAGCATCACGCGGCCGCGATCGCCTTCGCGGTCGCGGCGGCGATTCTGTTCGGCGGGAGCCTGTACGCAACCGGCCGCGCCGGGACGATGCTGCCCTCGGCATGGGTCGTGCTCTCCGCGCGGTTGATCGGCGTGGTCGTGCTCGCGATCCCGTTCGCGCTCGCCGGACGGCTTCGCATGAGCCGCCGTCTCGCGCCGCTCGTCGTCGCCTCCGGCGTGGGCGAGGTCGCGGGTTTCTTCTCGTTCACGGCCGGGGCGCGCCACGGGATCGCCGTCGCGGCGGTCCTCTCCTCGCAGTGGGCGACGTTCGCCGCCGTTGCGGCCTACTTCCTGTTTCGGGAGCGGCTCGGGCGCATCCAGCTCATCGGAGTGGTGACGGTCATCGCAGGCGTGGCGCTCCTCAGCGTCCTGCGCGCCTGAGCGTGAAGCGGGTCAGCGCCCGAGCGTGCGCACGAGCTCGCTCGCTCGTGCCGGCAGCGGCGCCAGCAGGCTCCGCGTCTCGGACAACCCGGCGCGCAACTGCTCGTCGCCGACCTCGACCGGCAGCATCGAGTCCTGCAGGTCCGCGATCCATTGCTCGGCCTGCGCCACGGCGTCCCCGGCCGCCTCGATCAGCGCGATCGCGCCGTGCGGTCGCGACCCGGCCTCCGGCTCGTGGCCGTTGCGATCGCTCAGACCATGCCGCGAGACGAACTCGCTCTTCGTCCGTCGCGCGCGGGCGTACGCCCCCTGGACCGGTCCGAACAGTTGCTCCTCCAGCCGGTCGCCGAGGTTCTCGTCGACCTGCTCGTACGCATCGCCGAGATAGTCGAGCGCCAGCGCGATCTGGTCGGCGGCCTGGCCGACCTCAACGATGATGCGCTCGCGGGCTTCGAGAGTCGTATACGACACGCCTGCCAGATTACGCGACATCCTGAAGTTGTTCGTAAGGATCTTGCTATCGGTTGATGTTCTCTTGGCTATTCATTCCGGCGTTTCTCGTTTCCGGTCACCAGATCGACCACCTCCTCGGTCGCTGGGGCTACGCGGTCGTGTTCGTCGTCGTCCTGCTTCAGGCGTCTGGCATCCCGGTGCCAGGGACGACGGCGCTCGCCGCCGCGGCGGTGTACGCGGGCACGACGCACCGACTGACGATCGTCGGCGTGATCATCGCCGCCGCCGCGGGCGCGATCCTCGGCTTCGCCGCCAGCTATGCCGCGGGGCGGTTCGGTGGCTGGCGGCTGCTAGACCGACTGGGACATCGGGTCGGGCTCACACAGGTCCGGCTCCAGACCTCCCGGGCGTTCTTCCAACAGCACGGTGGCGCGGTCGTCGTGCTCAGCCGGTTCGTGACTGGTCTTCGCACGTGGGGCGGCCTCATCGCCGGCGCGAACCTGATGCCGTGGCCGCGGTTCCTCGTGATGGATGTCATCGGCGGACTTGCCTGGTCGATCGCCAACGGTGTCGGCTACTACCTGTTCGGCGACGTCATCAGCCGCGCGAGCACGATCGTGCAGATCGCGCTCGTCGCCCTCGCAGTCATCTCATTCGTGTTGACGATGCTTGTACTGCGCAACCGCGCCCGCCGCTTCATCAGCGCGACGGAGGCGGAGGGTTCACCGGTCCCTGACTGACTCCCGCTCGTCCGGCAACGCCGTGGAAACGCACGGGCAACGAGTGCTTTAGAGAGTCCCCGCCGACGTCACTCTGGGGGAAGCATGAGCCAGAACCAACACGGCAGACGAGTGCGGCTCCGGATCGCCGGCGAGAAGCGCGAGTTTCTCATCACGCGATCGAGCGCGCGTGACTACACGCTGCTCGACGATCTGAGCTCGGCGCGGCGAGCCGCGCAGGTCGAGGCGGACCACGCCTATCAGCGCTGGACACGGTCGCCGAGCGAAGAGACGTACGCCGCCTACCGCGCCGCGCAGGACCGAGCCGACGCGGCCCAGGACCAGCTTGCTGCATGGTCACGTCGGTACGTGGCGTAGTTTCCGCCGGCCGTCGTCAACGACGAAATCCTGACCCAATCTGCCACCGGCCCGGTGCTATTCGGCAGCTCGGAATCCCACGCCAGATCGCAACTCTCAAAGCGTCGACGTGTTTTCAACCGACGAATCCGATCATCACAGGGAAGAGAGCTCCATGAACCGCATCCGAGCTATCGCGGCGGCCACGACGGTCTTCGCATTCGTTCTGCCGGGCGTCGCGTCGGCGGCGCAGACGAAGATCACCGGCGGAAACACGCAGATCACCGCGTCCACCGCGGCGGCAAAGCTGCTGTCGGACAACAGCATCACGGTCAAGGCCCTCTCGCCGGCCACTGCCTCCGGGACGACGTTCACGTTCCCGATCGCCGGCGGCTTCGTGAACACGAAGACGTTCCGCGGCGTCATCCGCCACAAGGGCGGCCTGTCGCTGTCGAACGGCAAGCGGACCGTGGCGCTCCGTCAGCCGACGGTCACCTCGACCAAGCAGGGTGTCTCGATTTACGCGCTCGTCCGCGGCCGCACGATCCGGGTCTGCCACCGCATTGGGCGCTTCCACCTGCGCGCCCGCTGCGTGACCGTCGTCCGTTGGAACACCGTGCGGATCGCCAAGGTGATCAACGCCAAGGTCACCGGCACGACCGCCACGGGTACGGTCACGATCACTGACGCCACGGCGAAGCTGATCAACAAGCTCGCTGGCAAGAGCGTTGTCTCGGCCGGTGCGGTGCTGGGGACCGCGACGGTCTCGCCGACGCTCAAGTAACAGGGGGACCGCCTCGCGCCTGTCCGGTGATCGCCTCTGATCGCCGGACAGCGCACCCTCTGACACGGCGTGCTTGGCAACCCCTCGCTCGATCGTGAGCGGGGGGTTTTCCATGGCTCGCGACAATACGTCCGTGCCGATCACCCCCCGGATCTTCGGCGAACGCGGGAGGCGCCGGGCGAGCGCTCTCGGGATCGATCCCGACCGGCTCCCTCCCGGACAGTCGCCCACGCTCAAATGGCCGGTGCTGTCCGTCGGCGCCACGCCGCGGGTCGCGCCAGACCAGTGGATCCTGTCGATCGACGGCGCCGTCGACGCGCCGTTCGTGCTCGACTGGGCGCAGCTGCAGGCCCAGCCACAGACCGACTGGACCGGCGACATCCACTGTGTCACCCGGTGGTCGAAATTCGGGATGCGCTGGCGCGGCGTCGCGGTGCGGACGTTGATCGAGCGGGCGGGTCCGACGCCGCTGGCCTCGCATCTCCTCGTCCACTGCCTACGGCGGCTACACGACGAATCTTCCGCTCAGCGACGTGCTTGAGCACCCCGCGTTCATCGCCCACGAGGCCGAGGGCGCCCCGCTCGAGCCGGACCACGGCGGACCCGCACGGCTGCTCGTTCCACACCTCTACCTGTGGAAGTCGGCCAAATGGGTCAGCCGCCTCGAGGTCCTCGAGGGTGACCGTCTCGGCTTCTGGGAGGAGAACGGGTACCACCACCGCGGCGATCCGTGGCACGAGGAGCGCTACAGCGTCGACGAATACGTGATCCGCACCCGCAGGCGCGAGCTTCGAGGCTGAGCCGGCCCCCCAGACGTTGCCCGCCCCGCATCGCGGAAAGCGCACCTACGTGTCCTTCCCGACCCCCTCGCCGCCGGCGCCCACGCCCGGCCCTCCGACGCCAGCGCCCGGACCGCCGGCGCCCGCCTGCACGCCGGCGTGCAGAGGGCGTGTCACCGCACGCGTCAACAGGGATCCACTTCGTCCCGCCGAAGAACTCGCCGTCCGCAACCCGCGAGACGAGGAGATCGACCATGGGTTACTTGGAAACGCGCACCGGAACCGTCGAGCCAGAGGTTCCTCGCCGTACATTCAGCTCGCGGCTCGCCGATCTTGGCGATCGGATCGCCCGGGCACTTCCGCCGCCCCGCCGCGAGCCGGAGTACAGCTTCCCGCCGCAGCTGCTTGAGCAACCGGAACCGTATGCCACCGAAGAGCTCCGGATCCGCCGGGTCGAGGCGCCTGTGGCTGTCGAGGACGACGTCCTCCCCCGCTTCCCCGTGACGCGCCAGGGCTATGACTGTGATGCCGTCGACGTCCACATCGCGGAGCTCGAGGATGAGCTGTGCGAGCTCGAGCGTCAACTCGACGAGGCCCGCGCCCAGGTGCCATCGCGAGACGCGGTGGCGACCCAGATCGAGCGCGTCGGCGCGCAGACGTCGGCGATTCTCGTCGCGGCCCACGATGAGGCGCAGGAGACCGTCCGGCTTGCCCGCACCCACGCCGACACCGTGATCGCGGATGCCGCCTCATATGCGGCGGCGCTCACCGAGGAAGCGACCCGAACGGTGCAGGGACTCGAGGAACGAGCCGCGTCGCTGTCCAACGAACATGGCCGGCTGCTCGGCGAGATCCGCTCCACCGCGGGGGCGCTGCACGCGCTCGCGGACGACGCCTCACACCGGTACTCGCCCGCCGACTGAGTGTCAGCGAGGCGGGACGCCCCCGCCTCGCATCGGTTCCGCGGCAAATCACCGCTTCAGCTGCGCCCATCCTGGCGACGTTTGAGCTGCGCGCGACGGCCTAGCGAGCTCCGTCGTGCCTCAGCCGCGCGTGATCTCGGCGGAGAGCTCCGGCCGCGTGTTCAGCGTCTGAAACACGACGCAGTAGCGCTCGGTGAGCCGCAGGAGCGTGCTGAGCTGCTCCTCGTCGGCATCGGTGTCAAGGTCGAAGCTCAGACGGATCGCGCGGAAGCCCACCGGTGCGTCCCGGTCGACCCCGAGCGTCCCGCGGAAATCGAGATCTCCCTCGGCCCGGACGTCAGCGGAGACGATCTCGATCCCGAGCGAGGTGGCAACCGCCGCGAGCGTGACACCGGCACAGGCAACGAGCGCCTCGAGCAGCATGTCCCCCGAGCACAGCATTGACCCGTCCCCGCCGCCCGCCGGATGCAGGCCGGCGGCCGCGAGTGCGCGCCCGGTCTGCACCGAGCAGCTCACCCCGTCCCCGAGGCTGCCCGCCGCGGACAGGGTCACGAGCGCCTGCTCGGGTTCGGCTCGGTAGCGCTCCTTGAGCGGGGTCTGGACGGCGCGGAGCTGCTCTCGGTCCACGGGTCGACCGTATCCGATCAGCCGTTACCGGCGCGGGCGCCGAGGCTGTTCAGCCACGCGCGCATCGAGCGGCCCGCCGGCGTCACCTGGCCCTCGGTGTAGCCGGTCGTGGCCCGAGCGAGCGTGACGCCGTTGATCGTCGACCATCCGAACTCGATGTCCGTCCCGGACTTGGCGAAGCGAGCGATCGGCTGCCCCTGCTGGAGCATCGAGCCGGGTGGAGCGATGTTCGTGATCTGCTCGGCGAGGAACTGGATCTTGCCTGCGTCCGGGCCCTGGAGCAGCTCGTAGTACACGAGCGGTTGCCCGGCGAACCAGTTCGGGATTGTTGCCAGGATCTTGATCCGGCACGGCGCCAGGATTGGCGCGCCGATCGGGAGCCGGGCGTCGACGCCCTGATCGGTGCGTCCCCACACGGTGACGTACTGGAGGGGGTTGATGTATCGAGTGTTCGTCAGGTGGGCGGCGACGAGCTCCAACCGCAGCTGGTTGCGCACCTCCGAGAGTGGCGGCGCGTGCGCGTTCGGGTCGCCGACCGGCGTGTCACCGGGACCAACCCCGACACCGGCGTCGCCGGCCGTCGGCTCGACCGCCTGGGGATGCGCCTGCGGCAGCGGCGTCGAAGCCGTCGACGACGTGTCGCCGTTGGTCGGCGTGACGCCACCTCGGGCGCCGCACCCGACAAGGCCAACGACGGCGATCAGCGGGATCACCCCGCGCAGCGGTCTCAGTTGCAGCGACAGCCCAGCATCCCCTTCTCGTAGCGCCCGAGCCTGACCAGAAGTTAACCACGCGGCGTGGCCCGGCACGCCAGATCGCCCCGTCGTCTCGCTCCCGCCGCGCTACGGGACACCGCCAGGCGCCGCGCGCACCGCGTCCTGGAGCGCGGCCGCCAGCGTCCGCCATACCTGCCCGGTCTTCTCCCGCCGGGCCGCGCCCGCGTCGCCGAGTCGGTCCCAGCCGCGCTGCTCGAGCCGCACGGCGGTGTGATCGCCCTGCGCGACGAACGTCACCTCGACCTCGGTCGCCTCGCTCGGCGTGAAGAACAGGTGCCACAGATATCGCAGCCGTCGCGGCGGCTCCCAGTCGAGCACGGTCCCCCACGGATGCTCCTTGCCGGCGGCGTGCTCGACGATCTGGCCGCCGGACCGCGGCTCGAACGTGATCGCGGACGGATCGCCGCTGATCGTGTGGGCGCGCGGCCACCACGTCGCGCATCGCTCCGTCCAAACCGCAAACGCCGCGGCCGGCGGCACGCTCAGCTCAAACTCGATCACGAGCGGCTCAAGGCTCATCGCCGATCGCCTCCGCGCGATGCCGGCGATCCCGGCGCGCCGGGCGCTCCCGGCGCTCCCGGCGCTCCCGGCGTGGTGTTCTCCGAGAGGATCCGCAGCCGGGCGATCGCGTGGCCCCACGTCTCGGCGAAGTACTGCCGGATCGCCTCGACCCCGTCGGCGCGCAGCGCATAGATCCGCCGGACGCCGTCGACCTCGTCGCCGACGAGGCCTGCATCCTTGAGCAGGCGCAGATGACGCGACACCGCGGGGCGCGAGATCGGTAACTGGTCGGCGATCTCCTGGACCGAGCGCCCGCCTCCGCTCAGGATTTCAACGATCGCGCGGCGGTTCGCGTCGCCGAGGGCGTCGAGGGCGTTGCTGTGAAGCGGTCGGGGCATCGGTCTCGTCCGGGTAACGTGTGTGTTACCGTAACGTACAGGTTACCGATCCGTGAGGAGCGAGATGTCCACCACCGCCAACCGGGGCGCCGGCACAGCCCAGGATCCGTGGATCCTGACGACCCCGCCCGGCAAGTCCGAGTACCGCGCCTACCGGGACGCGTCGGCCGACCCGCCCGCGGTCGTGTGCATCGTCGGCACGACGGAACTGCGCTACCACCTCAGCTGCATCGACGATCTCCACGCGATGCTCACGGCGCACGGTGACTGGATGTTGCTCGGCAACGCCGACGAACAGAAGCCCGCCGCCGCCGACACCGTCGAGGCTTGGGGCCGCTCGACCGAGAACCCGGTTGGCGGTTGGTACGGCCTCAAGAAGGGCCTCCGCGGGCGCTTCGCCAACTACGTCCCCCCGATCCTCGAGCGGCTCGGGCTCGCCGAGGTCGAGCACAACGCTCGCAACAACCGGATGCGCGCGCTCTGACTTACCGCCCCGGGGTCCCGCCGGCGCGATGAACGCCAATTCACCGCCGACATGTGGCGGTCAAACGCCAGCCACCCTTCCGCGATCGCCACCCTCGGCGTACCGGAATTAATCCGCCAAATCGCGTCCGGTCTGCGAGTTCTGGCGGAATAGTTTCCTGAGCGGACACTTTTTCGCCCGGATCCAGATCCGTCACGGACATTGGCGCATAAGTGACGGCTGCCGAGCGCCCTCGCTCCCGTCCCCCCCTCGATGCGCCTGTTCGCTGGTCTGGGCGCATGCGGTCCGGGCGCTCACGTCACGTCACGTCACGCCGCCTCACGCTCGCGACTTCAGTCCCCTCACACCACGGCACACCACGCCCCCACCTCGGGCCTCGCCCGCCGCCGCTACTCGACCGCGACGTACACGCGGCCGTCGGTGACCAACACCGGGTAGGTCCGCAGATCGACACACGCCGGTCGGCGCTTGACCTCGCCCGTCTTGTAGTCGAACCGGCCGTTGTGCTTGGGGCATTCGATGATGTCGCCCATCACGAGGCCGTCGGCGAGATGCGCGCGCTCGTGCGTGCAGAGGCCGTCGGTGGCGTGGAAGGTGTCTTCCGGGCTTCGGTAGACCGCGTAGGTTCGCTCGCCGTGATCGAAGCGGATGACATCCTCCTCGTCGATCTCGTCGACGGCGCACGCGTCGACCCACAGCTCACTCATCGACGACCACGCGGTGCAGATCGGGCCGGAACGGCTTGGCGGTGGGTGGGAGCTCGCGCTGGAGGTAGTACTCGGGCTCGCGCATTTGACGCAGCAAGGTCGGAACGATCTCCCGGTACGCCGCGATCGTGCTCGGACACGGGACCGGCATGTCGTCGCGGAGCTCCTTGTGCAACTCGGGCAGAGCGTGGTACGGAACCATCGGGAACATGTGGTGTTCGATGTGGTAGTTCATGTTCCAGTACAGGAACCGGAGCACCGGGTTCATGTTCACGGTCCGCGAGTTGAGCCGGTGATCGAGCACGTTCTCCGCGAGCCCGGCGTGCTGGGTGAAGGCGAAGAAATGCGCCAGCCAGCGACCGTAGAGCGACGGCAGCCCGACGTACATGAGCGGCAGGAAGCTCCCGAGCGCGATCGCCAGCGCCACGACCGCGAGGTAGATCGCCACCCACGCCTGCGCCTCGCGGATGACCCGGCGATGCTCGGAGTCCGGGATGAACGTCTCCTCTTCCGCGGTCAGCCGGCCGGACGCGTGTCGGAGCACGCTACGCACGACGTCGACGGCGTCGCGGAGACCGACCACGTTGACCACGAGTCGTGCCGCGTCGGGCGGGCGCATGGCCAGGATCTCGCGATCGCGCCCGACGATGATCGTGTCCGTGTGATGGCGCGCATGGCTCCAGCGCCACAGCGTCGGCTCCTTCATGTTCATGAACGAGGCGACCTGGTAGAGGACATCGTTCAGCCATGGCGTCCGGAACGCCGTGCCGTGGCCAGACTCGTGCCAGCGTGAATCGGATGCGGAGCCGTAGAGCACGCCGTAGCCGAGGAAGAACGGGACACACCACCAGCTGCCCCAGAGCAGACCCCCGCCGACGCCAAACGCCGCGAGCAGACCGAACCAGATGATCGTGTCCCGGATCGCTGGGCCATTGCGCCTCCGCATCAAGGCCTTCATCCGCTTGCGCGGCACGTCGGTGTGATACCACTCGGCCGCCACCAGCCCCTGCTCGAGCGCGCGCTCGGTGTCACGTCCGATGAGGCTGTAGTCGCGTTCGATCGTCGTCGTCATCGCTGCTCTCTCCGTCGCCCGGGTTGCTCAGACAGGGCGTCATGTGGGAACGTTCCCACGGCTATGCACGCTAGAGGACGCGGCGAACGTCGTCAAGACAGCCCGGCGGCACGACCGCACCCCCGATGAGCGCCCCGACGATTCACGATGTGGCCGCGCGCGCAGGCCTGTCGAAGTCGCTCGTCTCACGCGTGTTCCGCGATTCCCCGCGCGTCAGCGACGCGAGCCGCGCCGCCGTCCAACGGGCGGCGCAGGAGCTCGGCTACCACCCCAACGCCGCGGCCCGGACGCTCGTCCGCCGCCGCTCGCACGCGGTCGGCATCCTCGTGACCGACCTGCGCAACCTGTTCCTGCCCGAGCTCGCCGCCGGCCTCGATCCCGTGCTCGAGGCGCAGGCGTACACGACATTCGTCGTCACGGGCAAGCACCAGCAGCAGACCGAGGAGGCGGCGCTCGCCCGTCTGCTCGAGCTTCGCGTCGACGGCATCGTCTGTGCGACGGCGCGACTCGGGCGGACCGCGCTGCGCCAGGCGGCACGCTCGACCGCGATCGTCAACCTCACGCGCACCCCTCAGGTCCCGCACATCGACTCGGTCGTCGGCGACGACCACCGCGGCGCGACGCTCGTCGTCGAGCACCTCGTCGCGCTGGGACACCAGCGCATCGCGATGATCGGCGACACCGAGGAGCGCGCCGGCGCCGACCGGATCCGCGGCTACCGCGACGCCATGCGGGCGGCGGGCCACGCCGGGAACACCCGCGTCGTGCCCGGCGGCTTCACCGAGACCGGCGGCTACCGCGCGGCCACCGGTCTCCTGCGTGGATCCGACCGGCCGACCGCCGTGTTCGTGGCCAGCGACCTCGCGGCATTCGGCGTGCTCGATGCCGCGGTCGCCCTCGGGGTGGCGGTCCCGGAGCAACTCTCTGTCGTCGGCTACGACAACACACCGATCGCCGCCCTCCGCCACATCGACCTCTCGTCCGTCGATCAGGCCGCCGCCCGCATCGGGGCGAGCGCCGCCCATGCCCTGCTTGAGCGCATCGCCCACCCGGACCGACGAGCGCAGCGGATCGTGATCGCGCCGACGCTCGTCCCGCGCGGGAGCTGCGGTCCTCCCGCCGGCTGACATGATCGCGGCCGTGCCCGGCCACATCGACCCGCCTGACCTCCCGGACCTCGAGCCGCGCGCGCTCACGCTCGACGACGCGGGTGCACTGACCCTCGACGGCGCGCTCGTCGAGACGCCGAGCGCCGGCGCGGTCCGCGCCGCGCGGGTGGTGATCAAGGAGTCAGAACTGCGGGGTGTCGCGTTTCAGGCGCCGTCCGCCTCAGCGCTCGAGCTGCGCGACGTCCGGCTGAGCGGATGTGACCTCTCGAACGTGGAGGCACCCGACCCGTCGATCTGGCGAGTCGACGTGTCCGGCTCGCGGATGCTCGGGTTCCGGGCCGGCGGCGGCGACGTCCGTGAGCTCCGCGTCACCGATAGCTCGCTCGTCCTCGCCACGTTTGCCTTCGCTCGCCTGCGCAACGTTGTCTTTGACCGCGTCGACCTCTCCGAGGCGTCGTTCATGGAGGCGCGCCTCGACCACGTCGAGTTCTCCGACTGCCGGCTCGCCGGCACCGATTTCCGGGGCGCGATGCTCAGCGCGTGCGCGATCCGTGGATCCTCACTCGACGGCGTGCTCGGGATCGACTCGCTCCGCGGCGTGCGGATGCCGTGGAGCGACATCGTTGCGTCGGTCGCAGCGCTCGCCGCCGGGCTCGGGATCCAGGTCGAGTCGGACGATGACGACTCGCCCTGAGGCTCAGCGACGGCCTCTTACGCAGCCCGGCGTGCCGGAATCTCCTCGGTGTCGGCGAGATGCTGGTGCGACGGGCAGTAGCCGTTGTGCGCCAGCGGCTGGCGCTGGCACGGCGTGCCCTGACGGGTCGTCGCGCGACACTGCAACGGGTTGCCGTTGACGTCGTACCCGGTCGACGGCAGACGGCTGAAATGGTCATCCGCCAGCCCGATGTAGTGCTCGACGACGCGCAATACGCGCAACTGCGATGACATCCCGAAGTACGTCCGAATCTCTCGGAACAACGTCCGGGCCGGACGCGCGAAGTAATGCCGATCGGTGGCCAGCCGCTCGACGGCCGACTCACACGCCTGCAGCACGCGCTCGTGATTGATGCATGTGCGCTCGCACAGCGGGTCCGGCAGGATCTCGCCCGCCAGTTCGCGGTAGATGGCTCGACTGAACTCGTACATTCTGCTCCTCCTTGGCGCGGGTGCGAGGCGCCTCCCACACCCTCGAAACGAGCCCCGGAGAGAGAACTTGCGAAAACGTGCCCGTCACAACATTAAGCTCATGTTGAGCTGAGATCAGGGGCGCTACCGGGGCCCAGCGCTCTGAGATCAGCGCGCGGCCGGGGCCCAGCGCTCGGTGAGCGCCGCCAGCCAGTCGCCGACTTCAGCCGGGTCATTCGGCGGCGCGGCGACGAGCACGAGCTCGTCGATCCCGATCTCGCGGAGCGCCGCACCGTCGTCGGGCTCGCCGCCCTCGAGCGCGACCGCGAGGTACAGATCACGCAGCTCGCGGCCCGCCTCGGCACACAGCGCGCTCAGGCGCTCGATCCGCTCCACCACCGCCTCCGGGTCGGCGAGATTGAAGCCGTACCAACCGTCCCCCATCGTCGCGACCCGTCGTAGGGCCGCGTCGCTGTTACCGCCGACGATGACCGGGATGCGGCGGTCACGCACGGGCTTCGGATTGACGCGCACATCCGAGAAGGAGACGAACTCGCCGTCGAAGGAGGCGACGTCGTCACGCCACAGCACGCGCATCGCATGCAGATACTCGGCGGCCCGGGCGCCGCGGCGCTCGAATGGGATGCCGAGCGCTGCGAACTCCTCGCGTGACCAGCCAATGCCGACGCCGAGGCTGAGGCGCCCGCCGGACAGGACATCGAGGCTGGCCGCCTGCTTGGCGAGCATCACGGCGTTGTGCTCGGGAAGCAGGAGCACGCCGGTGGCCAGCGTGATCGATCGTGTCGCCGCGGCGGCGAAGCTGAGCGCGACCAGCGGGTCGAGCCAGTCCGCTCCCGCGGGCACGGCGATCGCGCCGTCCTGCGAATACGGGTACCGAGACGCGGGGCGATCGACCATCACGACGTGTTCGCCGGCCCACAGGGTCGCAAATCCGCTCGCCTCCGCGGCGCGCGCGACGACGTCGATCACGTCCCGGCGCGCGCCGCTTCCGATCCCGATGGCGTGCAGCCCAAGGCGCATAGGCGCACGCTAACCGCGGTTGGTGTCACGCGGCAACTGGAGCCCGCGTCGTCCGGACTGAGCCGCCCTCAGCTGTCGCTCGTCGCGGCGCGCAGCGTGTCCGCCAGTTGCGCCCCGGCGGTGCGGAACTCCGGCGGCTCCAGTACCTCGAACGGGCGCTCGAGCACGGCCATCCAGAACAGGAACTGGCGCGACCAGGCACCGCGGGTCACGACGACGCAGGTGTCCTCGCCGTCCGGTTCGACGGTCGCGTATCGACTCGGGATGCGCTTGCTCATCTCCGGCGCGCTCGCCTGCACGCGGACCTTGCCGGGCGCCCGATCGGTGTCCTCGACGGAGCTGGCGCGCAGCCGCTGCTTGACGAACGCGGCCGGGTCGCCGCCCGGAACCGTCCGGAGACGCCCCCGCTCGGCAAGGCGCACACGACTGCGGATGCGATCGATCCGGAACGTCCGCCAGTCGTCACGATCGAGGTCGTAGGCGACGAGGTACCAGCGATAGCCGCTGTACACGACCGCGCTCGGCTCGGCGTGGCGCTGCGACGCCCGATCGTCTTTGGCGACGTAGCTGAAGCGCAGCCGCGTCCCGTCTCGGCACGCGCCCGCGAGGGTCGCGAGGACATCGGGATCGATCTGGGGCCCGTCGACCGCGAACGTCGATGTCGCGTCGCCGAGCGCGCTCACGCGTCGGCGCAGGCGGCTCGGCAGCACCTGCTCGAGCTTGGCGAGCGCGCGCACCGAGGTTTCTTCGATACCCGCGATCGTGCCCGAGGCAGCGGTCCGCAGCCCGACGGCCACGGCGACCGCCTCGGCATCGTCGAGCAGCAGCGGCGGCAGCTCCCCGCCGGCGCCGAGCCGATACCCGCCGGCGACGCCCGGCGCAGCCTCGATCGGGTAGCCAAGCGAGCGCAGCTTGTCGATGTCGCGGCGGATCGTGCGCGCATCGACGGTGAGCCGGTCGGCGAGCTCCTGACCGGTCCATTCACGCCGCAACTGGAGCAGCGACAGCAGGGCGAGGAGGCGAGCGGAGGTCTGAATCATGGTGACCGGAAGGGTGACTCAAATTGCGGACAGTATCTGTCCGCGTAGGTATCGGAGCGGTCCCAATTGAGGACCGTATGTGACCTAGTTTGCTGAGAGTCTGAGGCCATGTCAACACTCGCTCTCTCTTCCCGCCGGGCCGCGACCACTTCGCGGTCCAGCCACCGGGCCGCGTGGCTCGGTTTCGTGGTCGTGCTGATCTCAGCGGTGATGGATCTGCTCGATTCGACGATCACTCAGACGGCGGCTCCGGCGATCCGTCGCGACCTCGGTGGCTCGTACGCGGATCTGGAATGGATCTCAGCCGCCTACACGTTGGCGATGTCGGTGACGCTGCTGCTCGGCAGTCGCCTCGGTGACATCGTCGGACGCCGGCGCGTGCTGCTCGTCGGCATCGGTGGATTCGTGACCGCGTCGGTGTTGTGCGCGCTCGCCCCGTCGCCGAGCACGTTGATCGCCGCGCGGGCGTTGCAGGGCGCGGTTGCCGCGATCATGGTGCCGCAGGCATTCGGCCTCATCCGGGAACTGTTCGGCGACGAGGGCCAGCAGAAGGCGCTCGGTGTCTTCGGCCCGGTGATGGGCCTTGCCGCCGTCGCTGGTCCACTCGTCGGCGGAGCACTCGTCAACCTCGACGTGTTGGGCACCGGCTGGCGGATGATCTTCCTCGTCAACGTCCCCCTCGGCCTGGTGGCGCTGTATGCGGGACGCCGGTTCCTGCCGCGCACCCCACCGGCAAGTCCGGAGGCTCGTCCGGACGGCCTCAGCATCGCGCTCGCGATGCTCGGCGGCGTGGCGCTGGTGTATCCGCTCATCCAGGGCCGCGAGCGGGGCTGGCCGACGTGGTGCTTCGCAATGCTCGCCGCCGGTGTCGTCATTCTGCTCGGCGTCGGAGCGCTCCAGGGGCGCCGGATCCGTCAGGGACGCACGCCGCTCGTCGAGCCATCCGTGCTCCGACGGCGGCCGTATGTCGCCGGCCTCGCAGTTGTCGTCTGCTTCATCGGTGCGATGGGCGGGATGATGATCGCGATCAACGTGATGTACCAGGTTGGGCTCGGCTACTCACCGCTCGGGTGCGCCGTCGCCACGATCGCGATCCCCCTGGCCGCGATCGGCGGCTCGATCACGTCCTCGGCGCTGCTCGCGCGGATCGGGCGCACGACGATGCACATCGGCATCGCCACGATGGCCGCGGGCCTCGTCGCCGTCGACCTCGTCCTGCGGGCGGCCACCGGGCCGGTCAGCCCATGGGCGCTCGCGGCACCGCTCGCCCTCACCGGATTCGGAATGGGCATGGTGTTCGTCCCGATGTTCGACGTGATCCTCGCCGACGTCACGCACCGCGAGCTCGGGTCGGCAGCCGGTCTGCTCGAGTCGGTCCAGCAGCTCGCGATGTCGGTTGGGATCGCGGCCGTCGGGACCGTCCTGTTCGATCAGCTCGGCTCCGGGCACGGGCCGCTTGCGTTCATGAACGCGGCCGATCACGCCCTGCTCGTCGCGATCGCCTTCCTCGTGACCGCGCTGGCCGCCGTGTGCTGGCTGCCGAAGCACGCCCGCGCGACGCACGCGTAGGCGGACGAGGATCCAGGCCGGCCGGGTGAAGCTGACGCTGATGTCAGCGAGCACCCGCGCCGGCGGCCCCCGCCACGGGATTGCCTCAAACGGGGCGCGTAGTTTCCTCGGCCGCGACCCGTGGCGCGCGCGGATGCGAGCGCGCCGCCGACACGCGACCCTGCCCAGATGTCGATCACCCACCTCAGCCGCGACGAGAGCCGCCCACTTGACCCGGGCGCGCTCGATCCCGGCCGCTACCTCACCGATGGCCGCCGGTTGTTCCGCGTCGTGGCCCGCTTCACGATGCCGCCCGAGACCGTGCTCGTCGCGCTCGAGGACTGCGTCACCCTCGAAGTGACCGCCCTGCTCCCGCACGAGCTTGGTCCTCTGCGTCTGAGCGCGGTGTCAGCCGAACAGGCCCAGCTCGCCGCCTAGAGCACGCCCGCCTCTAGGGCACGCTGCCCAGGCCGGGAGGTGCCGTCGAAGCCGGGAGGTGCCGTCGAAGCCGGGATGGGTCGGGGTGGGCATCCGTGACGCTGCCGCAATGCCGAGCCTTGACACATGACGAGGCCGGAGCAAGAGTGATCACGGGATGAACGAACGCTGGCCGTCTCTCAACTACGCGTACTGGAGCGCGACGTGCGACACCCTGCACGGGCATACGCAGACGCTCGGCAAGCTCGCCGTGGCGCTCGCGCCGCCGGAGCCACAGCTCCAGCACGCCGCATTGAGGCTCACGACCCGCGGCTGGGAAACGCTCCCGCTCCCCGCTCCGGACGGCTCCGGCGCATTCGTCGCCGGGCTTGATCTCCACGCCCATGAGGCGTTCATCGAGCACAGCGATGGACGCAGTCGGCGGGTTGCGCTCATCCCAAATCGGTCCGTCGGCGCGGTGACTCGAGACCTTGTCGGTGCCGCGACGAGACGTCGCCGGACAGGTGGCAATCGACCCGACGCCGCAGGAGGTCCCGTGGAGCGTGGCGCTCGACGAGGACGAGGAGCACGCGAGCTATGACGTCGAGGCGGTGACGGCGTACTTCGGCGCCGCGTCTCAGGCGGCGCTCGTGCTCGCTGCGTTTCGTGGCCCCTATCGAGGACGCTCGACACCCGTCAACGCCTGGTGGGGCTCGTTCGATCTCGCGGTGAACCTGTTCTCCGGCGCGCCCGCCGTTCCCCCGTCCCCGGACTTCATCATGCGCAACGCCATGGACTCCCAAGAGGTGGCCGTCGGATGGTGGCCCGGCGATCCGCGATACGAGAAAGCGGCCTTCTACGCGTACGCCCACCCGGCGCCGGACGGGTTCGCCGACGCGTCCCTCTCGCCGGTCGCCGCGCGCTGGGACGGCGACCTCGGCGAATACGTCCTCGACTGGGATGACGTCGTCACCAGCCCAAACCCGCATGAGGCCGCGCTGACGTTTGCCCGCTCGGCGTTCCGCCACGCCTGCGGGATCTGCGAGTGGGATCCGGCGCTGCTGGCGAGCGCCGAGGGCACGCCACCACCGATCCGGTAGCCCCGATGTGTGACCTCCCGCATCTTCACGACCTCCCGCCGCTGGATGAGGACAAGTTTCTCCTCGACACGCCTCGCGTTCTCGACTTCATCACCGCGGTCCGGCAGCGCATCGGACGTGCCGACTCCCCAGCCGATGCGTGCACGGCGCTCAGCCCGGCGTTCGCCGATCTTCTCGCTGATCGCGACTACGTCAACGCCGACTGTGTCGACGCTCCTCGATAGCGGTTCGATTTCACCCACGGGGTGCGTGACGGGGGTAGCCTAGGGCGGTGAGTTCGTCGACGGTCTCAGACGGGCTGCGACCGGCCAGTGATCGACCGCCTCGGGCCTTCAATTTCCGAATCCTCTCGATCGACGGCGGCGGGATCCGGGGGATCATTCCGGCGAAGGTCCTGGCATCGCTTGAGGCGCTGCTCGGCCAGTCGCTCGCGCGGCGCCGTGGCGAGGCGGCCGGCGCGCCGGGATGGGAGGGCATCGACGAACCGCGGATCGCCGACTGCTTTCACCTGATCGTCGGCACCTCAACGGGCGGACTGCTGGCGGCCGGCCTGACGACGACGGATGCGAACGGGCGCCCGAAGCTCCCCGCCGCGGATGCCGCCAGCGTGTATGTGGACCATGGCGGCGCGATCTTCCATCGGCCGCTGCTGCGGAACATCCTTGATCACTTCGGACTGCTGGCGCCGAAGTACCCGCTCGCGCAGCTCCGCCGCGTGCTCGAGCTCGACACCGTCCTTGGCGACGGGCTGCTCAAGGACGCGCGAACCGAGGTGCTCATCGTCACGTTCGACACCGCGCGTCCGGGACCCCGGTTCTTCACCCGCTGGGGTGCGCCGGGCGCCGAGGGCACGCCGAGCGCCCCGTCGGAGACGATGGTGCAGGTGGCGCTGGCGACGGCCGCGGCGCCGACGTACTTCGAACCGGAACTGATCGATCGCGCGCCGGTCATCGACGGTGGCGTGTACGCGGGCAATCCGGCGCTGGCGGCGATCAGCATGGCGCTGCGGCGCACGGTCGATCCCGTGCCGCGGACCCCCGCCGACCTGTTCATGGTGTCCCTCGGCACGGGTGCGTGGTCAGAGCCGCTCAACTACGGCTCGGGCGGGATCCTCGGCTGGTTGTGGCCCCGCTCCGGCGGCGAGGCGCTGATCGAGGCGATGCTCGGAGGCAGTGGCGATTTCGCCAACGAGGCCGCCCACATGCTGCTCAATGGCTACGGCGAGACGGCGCCACCCGCAGCCGGGCCAGACAGCGCCGCCGAGCGCGTCTGGTGGGAGCCGAACCTGCCACGGACGAGCGTCGGCGCCGGCCCACAGCTGTGGCGCTACCAGCCGCCCCTCCCCGGCCCGTGGGCACTCGACGACGTGAGCAAGCTGCCGGCGCTCGGGCAGATCGCCGACCAGCTCGTGCAGACCTACCAGGCCGAACTCGAACGGCTCGCCGAGCTGCTGATCGACGCCGGTCCCGTCCCGACGTGAACCGAGCGGCCGCGCGCCTCGGCACTGAGCACGGCACCGCGGCGGTCCGTCACGCCGGCGGCGGTGCGGTCGAGCCGCGGTCACACAGCTCGGGTTTGATGACGACGCGCCGCCGGGAGGACGGGCCCGAGTCAATCGCCGCCAGCAGCAGGCCAACCGCCTTCTCGACGACACGCTTGGACCCCCAGCTGAAGCTCGTGAGCGGCGGGGAGAGCAGGGCCGACATCGGATGATCGTCGTAACCGATGACCGACAGCTCCGCCGGAATCGGGATGCCGAGTTCCTGCGCCGCGGCATAGACGCCGTAAGCGATCGAGTCTGAGAAACAGAACGCCGCCGTCGGCCGCCGCTCGCCCTGGAGCAGTGCGCGGGCGAGATCGGTCGCGCCCTGGAGCTCGTAGGCGGCGGGGACGAGCTGGACATCGAGGCCGAGCCGGTCCGCCTCGGCGCTCACGAACATGTCCGCAGGCCGATCGGTCGTCGGCGATCCCGGGGGGCTGAGGACCGCGATGCGGGTGTGCCCGAGCTCGTGCAGGTGCTCGAGGGCGTTGCGGACGCCGGTGCGGTTGTCGAACAGCACCTCTCCAACCGCCGCGGCTCCCGCGAGCGAGTCGCCGATCGAGACCACCGGCAGGCTCGCCGCCAGCTCGATCCAGAACGGGTCGGATGGATCGATCGGCGAGACGATCAGGCCATCGACCTGCTGATCGCGGAGCTGACCGGCGAGATTGCGTTGCCGTTCGGGATCAGCACCCGCATCGAGGATCAGGGCGTAGCGGTCGCGATCGAGCAGCACCCGCCCGGCTTCCGCCGCGAGCCGTTGTTGCCACAGATCCTCGAGGGTCGGACCGAGGATCCCCACCATCCCGGACCGGCCGCTCGCGAGCGCCCGCGCGATCGGGTTGGCCTCGTAGCCGAGCTCACTGGCCACCCGGCGGACCCGTTCCTGCGTTTCCTCGGAGACCTGGATGCCGCGTAGTGCGTAGGACACCGCCGCAGGCGAAACTCCCGCGGCCTCAGCCACCTCGCGGATCGTGACTCGCTTGGTGGGGGTGACCACACCCACAGAGTAGACGCGTCCGCGGTGAGCCGACCGCACCGGGCCCAGAAATCGAAGACCGGGCCCAGCGCCCTTGACGCCAGGCCTGTGAAGCGGTTCACTGAAACGGTTCAGTGAACCGGTTAAGGAACGTGTGAACGTCGACATCCACCAGCACCTGTGGCCGACCCCTTTCGTCGACGCGCTCCGTGCCCGCAGGCGTCCGCCCCGCCTCCGGGGATGGACGCTCGAGCTGAGGGGCGAGCCGGACTACGCGGTGGATGCCGCGCAGCACGACCCGAGCCTCCGGGTTACGCAGGCAAAGCGCGACGGCGTCGAGGTGCCGGTGGTGTCGCTGTCGAGCCCGCTCGGGATCGAGCTCCTGCCCGCGGACGAGGGCGCCGATCTGCTCGCCGCCTATCACGAGGGCGCGCTCGCACTCCCGGGACCGTTCCGCGCGTGGGCGGCCGCGAGCCTCACCGCCGTCGATCCGCCGCTGCTCGTCCGGCAGCTCGAACTCGGGTTCGTCGGTCTGAGCCTGCCGGCGACGACGCTCCTCGACGCCGAGGGGTACGAGCGCGTGACCCCACTCCTGGAGGTGCTCGAGGCACGTCGCCGGCCCCTGTTCGTGCACCCGGGCATCGCCGCGTCCGGTGCCGGCGCTGCGAAGCGCGCACCTGGCTGGTGGCCGGCCCTCGTCCACTACGTGCAGCAGATGCACGGCGCCTGGTACGCGTTCCGCCTCCTGGGGCGGCCCCGTTACCCGCGGCTTCGGGTGTGCTTCGCGATGCTGGCCGGACTCGCGCCGCTGCACGGGGAGCGGTTCCTCGCACGATCCGGAGAGCGCCCCGCGTTCGATGACCAGGCGTTCCTGGAGATCTCGTCCTACGGGCCCCGCGCGATCGATGCGGTCGTCCGCGTGCTCGGGATCGACATGCTCGTGAACGGTTCCGATCGTCCGTATGCCCAACCGTCGGACCACGGTTTGGGAGCGGCCGCGGAGTTCGCGCTCCGCAGCTCCAACCCGGCTCGACTACTCGACTACAAGGAGGTCTCAGATGACGCTGCCATCCCTGCTGCCGGCGCGCAATCTTGACCGCACCGAGCTCGAGTCGCTCGTCGATGCGCTCGCCCTCGATGCGGATCGATGGCGCGACCTCGTCGGCTTCTCGGACGAGAAGCGCGTCTTCGTCTCGCTCCACCGCGACGACTTCGTCGACGTGTGGCTGCTGTGCTGGACACGTGAAAACGACACCGGCTGGCACGACCACGACATCAGCTCCGGTGCCGTGCGCGTGATCGAAGGCGCGCTGTCGGAATCGAGCCCACGGATCGGCGGACGCCCGACGCTCCGCACCGTCGGCGCCGGAGAGCGCTTCTCGTTCGGTCCCGATCACATCCACCGGCTTACCGGGTATCAGGAGCACTCCGTCTCGATCCACGCCTACTCACCGCCTCTGTGGCGCCTCGGCCAATACGCGATCGACCACGACGGCGTGATGAGCCGCATGTCGATCAGCTACGCGGAGGAACTGCGCCCGCTGGTGCTGTGCCCGTCAGTGCGCGGTCGTGAGGGCGAGCGTCAGGCGGCGGGAGCGGCCGGCTGAGTCACTGGTCTTGAGCGTCGCGCGGTCGGACCCGCGCAGGAGCGCCCGGCGCCATAGCCGCTCGGTGAACGGGAGCGTGGTGGGCGGACGATGCGGCGATCGAGGCCGCGTGTCAGGATGCGATCTCGGCGATGAGCGCGGTCATCCGACAACACGCGGTGGGGCTCACCTGGAGCGAACCGGGCGGGATGGCGCGCACGGCCCACGCGCTGGCCTCTGACGGCCGGGTGTGGCTGATCGATCCGTTCGAGGATCACGATGCGCTGGAGGCGGCCGCCGGACTCGGTCGACCGGCCGGCGTGCTGCAGCTGCTTGACCGCCACAACCGCGACTGCGAGACGATCGCAGGGCGCCTCGGCGTGCCCGTCATGCGGGTGCCGGAACATGTCCCGGACACGCCGTTCGAAGTCATCCGCGTCATCAACCGTCCGCGTTGGAGGGAGGTCGCGCTGTGGTGGGAGGCGCCGCGTGCGCTGGTCGTCGCCGAAGCGATCGGCACAGCGCCGGCGTTTGCGCTCGGCCGACGCGCTGGGGTGCACCCTTTGCTGCGCCTCGTGCCGCCACGATCCCAGTTCTCATCCCGTCGGCCCGAGATGCTGCTCGTCGGACACGGCGAGACGATCGCGACGGGTGCCGCGGCGGCCCTTGATGAGGCGCTCGACCATTCCCGCTCGGACATCCCCCGGTTCGTGCTCACCCTGCCTCGGCTGCTGCGCAACCGCTGAGCGAGCCGCGATCCCGTTAGCTGATCGCACCGACGGGCTCGCGCTCGACCGCGGTGCTCGCCTCGGCTGAGGTCGGCAGCGCGATCGCGCGATACCAGGCGGGCAGGCCGGCCTGCATCCGCTCCGGCAGCGGCGCGTTGCTCTCCTGCGCCCAGATCGAGATGGCTCGGATTCGTAGGTTCGCGATGAGGTGATCGGTGCTCGGGGAGTCATCGGCGATCACGCGACCGTCGCCGAGGGACAGCGCGGCGGCCGGCGTCCCATTGCGCTCGCCGATCAGCACGCGGCCCTCCAGCGGGCGAAGCGCGCGGTGAGCGGCGAGTCGGTTCAGCGTGTCGGTGTCCTCGTCGGTGGCGATGCGGATGCGGTAGGTGTTGGCGGCGAACATTGTCTGGTCCTCTCCTGTCGGATGTGGTCTGTGCTGTGTCATCAGCATCGCTCCGTTCGCCGCTCTCCAACATCGGTCATCCGACCCTCTCCCGGGAGGACCTGCGCATCCTCCGATCGGCGGATGGCACGAGCATCGCCGCCGGTCCTCGCTAGCCCGCGAGGCCGATCGGCGTGCTCATCGCATAGCGGAACGGGTTCTGGATTGCGTACGTGCCGTCAGGGCGGACGTGGCCCGCGAGGAACTCTTGGATGTCGGCGCGAACCGCGTCGATCCCGGCGTGCTCGGCGATGCGGACGACCGGGCCAGCGCTGCTCAGCGCCTTGACGGCGGTTGCCGTATCGGGGTAGGCAAACGTGCACGGCACGTCGCGGACCTCGGCGACCTCGAGCGCCGCCTGCTCGAAGAACGCGTCGAGTGCGTCTCGGCCGCAGAGGGCGAACGGGCCGGGCGTGCCGGCCGGCGGGGGCGGGAGCAACGAACCCAGGCTTCGGAGGTGCGGAGCCAGTTCGCACATCTCAGCCGGACTCCAGACGAGCGCGAGCACGCGGCCGCCGGGGGCCGTTACTCGCTTGGCTTCACAAAGCGCCTCGATTGGATCGGCCGCGTACTGGAACGCGTTGAAACCCGTGACGGCGTCGAACGAGTCGTCGCCGAACGGCAGCGTCTGGAGCTCACCCTGGACGATCGCCGCGTCCGGAACCCGCCGGCGAGCGAATTCCAGCAGCCCCGGTGCCGCGTCGAGCCCGGAGACGACGGCGCCGCGGTCCGCGGCCAGCCGCAGCGCGCGGCCGGCGCCACAGCCGATGTCGAGCAGCCGGGTGCCTGCGTCGACGCCGAGCGCATCGAGCGCAGCGGTGTACGCCGGCTCCGTGTAGCGCTCGTGAAGCTCTGCCCAGTTCGCGGCGTTCGCGCTCCACAGCCGGCCTTGCAGCTCGGCCGTGCCGACTTGCGTTTCGGTGCTCATGACGTGCCTCCATCGGTGGATGACTGTGCCCGTGCACGCTAGGAGCGGGCGCCGTGGTCGGCATCGGATGAACTGCCTATATCTGACGGGGTGACGGCCCATCTTTGCCGTCGAGCAGTCCGGCGCCGCGGGCCAACTCGACCGCGGCGGTCCGGTTCGGCGCCGCGAGCTTGCCGAGGATCGCGGAGACGTGGTGAGCGACCGTGCGCTCAGACAGATGCAGCGTGGTCGCGATCTGGGCGTTTGTCGCCCCCGTGGCGAGCACGGTGAGCACCTCCTGCTCACGCCGCGTCAGACCCGCAGCGTTGGCGAGCGTCGACCGCTGGGGGCCGCGGAGCGCAGCGCCGCCGCGCGCAGCCCGCTCACGACCGAACGCCCGGACGGCCGCGGGCGCGCCGAGCCGTCTCAGCGCGGCGACGGCCGCGCGCGCCGCCCGCTCATCGCCGGGTAGGGCGGCAAGCGCGGCTTCGTACGGTGCGCTCAGCGCCTCCCACGAACGGATCGCGCCGCGCCAATCTCCGGCGAGTTCCAGGCCCACCGGCTCCGGCGGCGGCGGTGCATTCGCGTCGTGCGTAGCCGGCTCGCCGCAGCGCGCCGCCCACAGCCGAGCGTCGCCCGCCGGGCGGACGAGCTGCGCCGCAAACGGCGCGGCGAGCCCGGCCCGCGCGTGCTGGCGCGCTCGGGTGAGATCCCCCTCGAGCCACGCGACCTCCGCCAGCGCCGCGCGCAGGAACAGGTGGCGCCAACTGGGCGGAACGTGTTCGATTTCGGCAAGTGCACCCTCGAGTCGCACCCGCGGTTCACCTTCGCCGCGTCGCGCCCACACGAGCGCCTCGACGGCGTCGGCGATGACCAGGCCGCCATGCCACTCCCCTCGCCCCTGCGCCACGCGGGCGAGCGCCTCGTCGTAGCGGCCGCGGTCGAGCAACGTGCGCGCGTGGAGGAGGATCAGGTACTGGCGTGGGATCGTCGTCTCGAACTCGTCGAAATGCGCGAGTGCGTCGGCGACGAGCGCATCCGCCGACGCGCCGCGGCGCGCATCCCCGGCCACCGCCACGGCGTTCACGTGCGCGCGAATGACCTGGATCGCACTCCCGAGTCGCAACGCGTCCCGGCGGGCGCGCTCGAGCGTCCGTTCTGCCTCCGCGCTACCGCGATGTCCCTGCGCCAGGCCGATGCTGATCAGCACGTCGACCCGCGACTCGTCGAGCCCCGCGTCCACGGCCGCCGCCAGCGCTCGGCGGCCGTGATCGATCGCGTCCACTGGGTTGAAGGCAATCGACTCGATCCGCACGAGTGCCGCATGCGCGCGAGCAAGCTCGGCGAGCTCACCCGTTCCGTCAAGCCGCGACACCGCCGCCGCAGCCGCGCCCCGCGCCTCCTCGACCTGATCGAGCGACCACAGGGCGGCCGACAGGACGGCACGGGCTCGGCCACCGGCGCGACGATCGCCCGCAGCATCGGCCAGCGTCATCGCCTCCTCAGCGGCCCGGCGCGCATCGTCAAGCTCGCGGCCCGCGAAGTTCATGCTGCGCGCATATCGGATCAGCAGATCGATCCGCACCTCACTCGGTAGGTCGGTACCGAGCCTCAGTGCACGATCAAGCTGAAGCCCAGCCTCGAACAGCGCGCCAACGCGCTCCGCCTCCGTCGCCGCAGACTCCGCATGACGGGTCGCCAACGACGCAAGCCCCGCCGCCTCAGCATGGTGGGCGATCCGCGCGTGATCCGGATCTGGGTGCCGGGCAAGCGCCTCCGCGACACGCCGGTGGAGTGCGGCGCGACGCGGCGTCGACAGGGCGACCTCGATCGCTCGCCGGGTGAGTTCGTGGCGGAAACCGAATGTCGAGCGATCATCGACGAGAACCCCGTACGCGAGCGCCTCCTCGACCGCGCGCGCCTGACCGGGTGCCAACTCCTCCAGCAGCCCGGGCGCCACACGCTGCCCAACGACGGCGGCGACGTCGACCAGCTCGCGAGCCGCGGGACCGAGCCGCGCAACGCGCGCCAACGTCGCATCCCGTACCGAGACCGGCACCCCGCCCTGGGCCGACAAGGCCTCGACGACCAGAAACGGATTGCCGCCCGTGACCCGCGCGAGCTCGGCCACATCGATCTCGCCCGCGGCGAGCGATCGCACTGCCGCCAGCGACAGCGGCCTCGGGGCGATCTGCGTGACCACGGGATCGGTGGCGAGGTCGCCGACGAGCACGCTCAGCTGCGGATTCGCCGCCAGCTCGTCGTCCCGCAGGGTCAGGATCAGCGCCATCGGCACAGCCTCCGCCCGGCGGGCGAGGATGCGCACCACGTCAAGCGTCGCCGGATCGGCCCAGTGGAGATCCTCGATTGCGGCCACCACCGGCCCGTCCGATGTCAGCGCTGCCTGCAACCCGCGAGCGAGCGCCCGCCGCTCACCGGTCGACAGTTCCGCCATGTCCCCGGCCCCCACCGCGACCGCAAGCTCACGCACCGGTCCCAGCGGTTCGGGCACCGACAGCGACTCACAGCGCGCAACATGCATCGGAAGACCAGCCCGCATTCCCAGTGCCCGCAGCAGCGAGGTCTTGCCGATCCCCGCTTCGCCACGGACGAGCACGACAGCGCCAGGGCCGCTGCGCACACCATCCGCCATCGCCATGAGGGCCTGAAGCTCCGACTCACGCTCGAGCAGCCGGTCCACACGTCCGATCGTAACCGCGCGATCCGTGGCATCGCGCCGGCGATGAATTCGGTCGGTCGCCGTGGCTCGGATGCGCAGCTCGCCACGCACGGCCGGGACGGCTCGGGCCGGTGCGTGGCGAACTGAGCGCCGCGCCTGCCGGCAATCCGCCAGGCTCGCGCGCCGAACATCGTCTCAATGAACGCGTCAAGAGCGCGAACGTTGCCGACCGAGCACTGACTCTCACCGATCTCGGCGGTCCGGACAGCACCGACGCCCGCCTGCACAGTCACTCCGTGGCGCTCGGCCGTACCTCCGCCTCGAGAATCTCCAGGAACCGTGGCTGCTGCTGCTTGGCCATGCTGCGGATCTTGACTCGACCTTCCGGCACGCCGATCACGAAATACCGCTTGGCGCGCTCGACGATCTCCATCCCCTCGTACGGGATCGACACGTGCTGACGCGCCCCTCCCGCCACTCCGGTGCTCACCATGATCAGTCGCTTGCTCGTGCAGGCGACAAGAACATTCGTGGTCTTCCTCAGCTCGGACACGGCGCTTGCCAACGTGCCCGGAACGAACCGGCCACCCTGTCGGTACTCGGGGTTCAGCGCTACCCCGGCCGCCAGTAGTGACTCGTCCGGCTCGGCGATCTCCGCCAGTTGGTCGTACGCCTTCCCGAAGCGCCCCCAGCCGAACGGCAGCGTCTGCTTCTCGCGCTCGATCTCTTCACGAGTCATGGCCGCCGCGCCCGTCCACCTTGCATGATGACGGCCGGACGATGTCACTCGCGAACGGCGTTGTCAATGCGATGAGCCGACCTCTCCGCCGGCCCTCAACCCACGCGGCGGGGCCGCTCCAGGTGTACTGAAACCTTCGTGTGGTCCGTCGAGGTCCACTGCTCGTTTCGGCAGCCGCTGATCGACACCTTGATCTGATCGGGACCGCCGCCGTAGCCCTCGCTGAGGATGAAGTTGGCGTATGCCGCCTCGGGCTTGCAGTGCGGGTCGTTCGAGGTCGTGACGAGCCCGGTGAGGGCGAGCGTTTGACGGTCGCGACCAAAGCTGAAGAACGAGCCCTCTCGTAACCCGACGTCGAGGGAGAGGTTCTCACCGCCCGGTATTTCATCGATGTGGAAAGCCGCCGACGTGGGAACCGCATGCCCGCGGGTCCCGTTCTTGCGTTGCGCGATCGGAGCGGCGTCAAAGATCAGCGTTCCGGCTCCACCGGTCTGTGTCCGGATCGTGGTGTGTCCGTCTGGGCGACCCCGCTGCAGGAAACGGAACCCAGCTGTCCAGACCGATCCGGTCTTCGCTCCGTGCAGGTGGTGATGGTCGGTGCAGATCTCGGGAAGGAAGCATGCCTTCCAGAAGCCGCCGCGCTCGGCTTCGCCAACGCGGTAGAGCAGCATCGGATAACACGCCTTGCCGGACGCGCCGGGTACGTCAAGGTTGTAGGGACCGAGCCAGCACGGCTCGACCGTGTCGTAGCCGCGGCCGGTCGGGGTCCCCTTGAGGGTGACCCAGCCATGCTTCGGCCAGGCCCACATCCCTCGCAGGAACCAGTGGTAGTGACACTGCCCGAGCGCGCACGTGCTCGACTCGGTTCCCGAGTTGTCCATGATGTTGTCGGTCCAGGTGGCGCTGTAGAAGATCACGGTCCCGAAGTTCGTCTTCCACTGACCCAACCAGGCTCGAACCCCCGCGGGAGGCTGCGCCGCCGCCGAGCGTGCGCTCACTCGCAGCGCGACTCCGGTGCTTGACGCGGCCGCAAGCGCAGCCCACCCCGTTACCGCCCCAACGCATATCCACTGCAACCGTCTCAGGTTCACGCCCTCACCCCGATCCGTCCAGCGCCGGTCAGTCTACTTCCACGCGGGCGGGCCGTCGAGGCGTCTCACCGATCGGCACGTGGCCGTCGTGTGCGCGTGTGCCGACCGAAACGCCTTGCATCTTCGCGGGCATCACATCACGTCACGGTGCTTGAGCAGCAGGCCGGCGGCTGTTGCGCTCACGGCGGCGACACCGGCGAGCGCGAAGCCTGCGGCGAGCGGCGCGACGGCCCCATCGAGGTCGAGGACTGAGTTCAGCAGTGCGTATGGGAGGTAGTCATGGACAGGGCCGATCAGACCAGACAGGAGCTTCTCGGCCAGGAATGTGCCGAACACGACGATGATCGCGGCGGCCTGGCTGCGGCAGATGAACCCGACGGCGACGCCGAGCATCCCGAACAGCGTGCCGCCCGCGACGACCTCGCCCGCGATCCGCAGCAGGTCGCCCGACGCGAGCGTCAGCGCCATGTGCTTGCTCTCGAGCACCGGTCCAGCGATCAGGTACGACGCTCCGAGCGCCGCGGCGCTGATGAGCGCGGACAGCCCGCCGTAGGTCACCAGGCGCGCGGCCAGCATGCGGCCGCGGTGTGGCGATGCGAGTGCACGCTGAGCGATCGTGCCGTGGCGGTACTCGCCGGACGTGCGGAACGCGGCGAACAGCGCCACGAACAGAGCGCTCACGAGGCCCGATGCCATCACGAGCGCGTCGCGAAGCTCGCGGGTGGAGTCGAGGCTCTTGGTTCCGGCATCGGCCATGTCCGCCCAGGTGATGCCAGCGGAAAGCAAGACCGCGGCGACGGCAACGGCGTAGGTGGTTCGCAGAGTGCGGAGCGCGGTCAGTTCGGCACGGATCAGGGCGGTCATCGGTGGGCCTCCTCGGCGTGATTGGCGGTTGTGAGGTTGAGAAAGATGTCTTCGAGGCTGTCCGTCTCGGCGGCCAGTCCGTAGAGAACGACGCCGCGCTCGAACGCGAGGCGGCCGATCACCTCCTGGCCGGCGCCGGCGACGAGGAGCTCGTCGCCATCGCGGGCGACGAGGCGGATCGCGGTGGCACGGATCGCGTCGGCCATGGCCTCGGGCTCGGGGGTGCGAACGCGCACGCGCGGGCCCGTCGTGTCCGTGAGCCGGTGCAGCGGCGCGTGGGTCACGAGCCGGCCGCCGGCGATGACGACCACGTCGTCGACCGTCTGGGCGACCTCGGACAGGACGTGGCTGGAGAGCAGGATCGTGCGCCCCTCGGCGGCGAGTCCGCGCAGGAAGTCACGCAGCCAGCGGATGCCCTCGGGGTCGAGCCCGTTCGCGGGCTCGTCGAGGACGAGGATCCGCGGGTCGCCGATCAGCGCGCTCGCGAGTCCGAGGCGCTGGCGCATGCCGAGCGAGAAGCCGCCCGCTCGCCGGTCGGCGGCGCCGTCGAGTTCGACGAGCCGCAGCAGCTCATCGACGCGGGAGGCGGGGACGTCGGCCTCGGCGGCGATGACGCGCAGATGGCCGCGGGCGCTGCGGGCGGGGTGAGCCGCCGCCTCGAGCATCGCCCCGACGACCGACAGCGGCGCAGCCAGCGCCGAGTACGGGCTGCCGTCGATCGTGGCGCTGCCGGCGGTCGGGGTGACGAGTCCGAGCAGCGAGCGCAGCGTCGTCGTCTTGCCGGACCCGTTCGGGCCCAGGAAGCCGGTGACCGTGCCGCTGTGAACGGCGAAGGTCAGGTCCTCGACGGCGTGCACGTCTCCGTAGTGCTTGGTCAGATGGTTGATATCGATGAGTGGCACGGTGGTCGCTTTCGTCAGGGGATTTCGATGTCGCGGACCTCGATCGCGTCCGTTCGGCGCGCGACGAAGTCCGGTAGCAGTGCGAGAGCTTGGCGTTGGTTCGCGGCCTCGACCCTCCACCAGAGGGCGTGACCGCCGACGAGGCACGTGGAGGGCGCCGGGTGGCGCCGCAGAGGGCTGCTGAAGCCCCGCCACGCGGCGAATGCGACGTCGCATTCGCCGGGCTCATGACGGTGTTGCAGAAGGAACAGCGGCATCGGTCAAGCCTCCCGATCCGACAGGCTCGGATCATCAGGGACGCTCCCTGAACCGTCCCGGAGGGACCGCGTGCGGCGGGAGGCAACGAGCATCCCCGCTCCGCCTCCGCCGAGGAGAACGCCGAGACCGGCCAGCCCGAGGCCGAGCCACAGCAGCGCGTCGGTCGTGACCGCGAGTCGAACGTCCGCCGCGGTGCGCGGAGAGCCGTCGGCGTTGAGGACCGCGAGCGCCCACCGGCCCGATCCGATCTTCCAGTCGATGCTCAGTTCCCCGCGGCCGCTTGCCTGAGCACGCCAGAAGCTCTGCTTCGCCGGTGCGCCGCCAAGAGCGCCCCCCGCGAGATCATGGGTGATCGCCGTGTGGTCGTCGCGGACGTCGCTGACCACGGTGCGCGCAGAACCGGAGAGGTACGCCTCGAGGTCGTTCTGACGGGCGAGCCCGATGAAGATCGGCTTGCCGGTCGTGGTGCTCGCGCTCATCCGGACCCGTTCGAAGAGCCCGTTGGCGACGAACGTCTCGGCGCCGTTCAGAGAGCCGATATCGAGGCCGGCTGACGAGATCGCGTAGCCGTTCGACGAGACCGCTACGGCGGCGGAGCGGTAGTAGCCGGCTTCGTCTCGCTGACCGTAATGGACGGACAGCAGGCCGGCGGCGCCGACGAGCGCAAGGCCGGCCAGGGCGATCGCGATGACGCCTCCGATGCGCAGCCCGCGACTGTCGCTGCGCTTCTCAATGGGGGTGGGTGTGGGAGTGGATGTGGTGGTGGTGAATGTCATGCGTTCAGGCTCGTGTTTTCGCCTCCCTGGAACATCAGGGAGGCCCCCTGAGCCGAACCCCTGAACTGAGTCCGGGCGGGGCGTATGCTTCGCTGGCAAGTGGAGGCGATCGCCAGCGGCCGACCGCTGGTCGGGCGCGACCGTGAGCTCGACCAGCTCGAGGCGTCGCTCGACGCACTGGATCACGCCTCCGCGGGCTGCATCACGTTCGAGGGCGAGGCGGGGATCGGCAAGACGCGCCTGCTCAGCGAGCTGATGGCGCGCGCCGAGCGGCGCGGTCACCTGGTGCTCCTCGGCTCGGCTGCCGAATTCGAACGCGAGATGCCGTTCAGTGTGTGGGTGGATGCGCTGGACGCGTACGTGGCCTCGCAGGACCTCACGCGACACGCCGCGCTTGACGACGGGCTCGCGGCCGAGCTGGGCGCCGTCCTCCCCAGCCTGCGCCGCCCTGACTCCCGCGCCCCCTCCGCGATCGCGGACGAGCGCTATCGCGCGCATCGGGCGATCTCGGCACTGCTGAGCGTGCTGTCTGAGAACCAGGCGCTGGTGCTGGTCTTGGACGACCTGCACTGGAGCGATCGGGCCTCCGTCGAACTGATCGCATCGTTGCTGCGCCGCTGGACGCGCGGGTCTGTCCTCCTGGCGCTGGCCTTTCGCCCCGGCCAGGCTCCGACGCGGCTGGCGGCGGCGCTGGGGGCGCCCGCGGTGACCCGGATCGCGCTTGCGCCGCTGAGCGAGGCGCAGGCCGGCGAGCTGCTGGCCGGAGTCGACGCCGCGTCGGTGGCGGCGATGTATCGGCACGGCGGCGGCAATCCCTTCTACCTCGAGCAGCTCGCCCGCGGGCTGGCGAGCGACCTTGACGGTCGCCTCGTCGGCGGATCCGCCGACGGCCTGGTCCCCGACGCCGTCGCGGCGTCGCTCGCGGACGAGCTGTCCTCGCTCTCCGCGGCGGCGCGTGAGCTGCTCAATGCGGCAGCCGTGGCCGGCGAACCGTTCGAGCCGGGCCTCGCCGCTGCGATCGCCGAGCTGGCAGCGCCGGTCGCGCTGACCGCGTTGGACGAGCTGCTCGCGGTCGACCTCGTTCGACCAACGAGCGTGCCACGGCGGTTCAGCTTCCGCCACCCGCTGGTGCGCCGCGCCGTGTATGAGACGACCCCGGGCGGCTGGCGGCTGGCGGCGCACGCGCGTGCCGCCGCGGCGCTCGCTGCCCACGGCGCCGGGCCGAGCGAGCGCGCGCATCACGTCGAACAGGCGGCCGGACCGGGCGACGAGCAAGCGATCGCGCTGCTGCTGTCGGCGGGGACGGCAACGGCACCACGGGCGCCGGCGGCGGCGGCGCGGTGGTTCGGCGCGGTGCTGCGGCTGCTGCCGAGTGAGGACCATGTGCGCCAGGTCGACGTACGCGTCGCCCTCGCCTCAGCACAGCGGTCACTCGGCGAGCTTGAACGCTGCCGCTCGACATTGCTTGATGCGGTCGAGCTCGTGCCCGCCGAAGCCGCGGTCCGACGCATCGAGCTGACGGCGTTGTGCGCCGCTGTCGAGCATTGGCTGGGTCGCCACGACGAGGCCCATCACCGCCTGATGCGCGCGTGGGAAGACCTACGCGACCGCGAGTCGGCCGAGGCCGGGGCCGTCCAGATCGAACTGGCGGTTGACGGGATGTACGAGCTCGATTTCGAACAGACGCTCACCATGGGGACCGGGGCGCTCGAGATCGCCCGCAGGCTCGGTGACGGCGCGCTGATCGCGGCCGCGGCTTCGGCGCTGGCGCTGGGGGAGTCCGCGTCGGGTCAGAGCGCCGCGGCGCGCGAGCACCGCGACGAGGCGCTCGAGCAGATCGAGCGTTTGTCCGGACGCGGCACTGGCGCCCCGGCTGGAGGCGCTGTACTACCTGGGCTGGGCCGAGAACTACCTCGAGCGCTACGACGACGCAATCGCGCACGCCCAGCGCGGCATCGCGATCGCTCGCACGAGTGACCAGGGGCGGCTGCTCGTGCCGATGATGCTTGTCCAGGGCTACCCGTTCGAGATGCAGGGGCGCACGGCGGAGGCGATCGCCATGTGCGAGACGGCGGTCGAGATCGCGCGGCTCGGCGCCAACCCTCATTACCTGTTCTGGGCGCTGTTCGAGCTCGGCTGGGCGCGCTATTACGCGGGGCAGCTCGACGCGGCCACCGCGGCGTGCGAGGAGAGCCTCCGCGTCGGCGGACGTCTGACGGGGGGCACGATGCCCTCGGCCGGCGGGGGTCCCGGCTGGGCGTTGGCGGTATGTCGGTTCGAGGCCGGTAACCCGGCGGCGATGCTTGAGACGATGCGCGCCCTCGGCGACGACGATCTCGGCTGGGCGATCCCGGCCGAAGTGTGCTTCAACTGGGAGAGCCTCGCCCTCGCCCGGCTGGCGCTCGGCCGGCCCGACGACGCCGCCGCCTACGCCGCCCGAGCGGAGCGCGACGCGGCGCGGCTCGACCTGCACCTGCCGGCGGCCGTGGCCGCACGCACCCGCGCCGCGGTCATGCTCGCCGCCGGCGATGCGGCGGCGGCCGCCCGCCTGGCGGAGACATCGATCGCCGGGGCACGTGCCGCCGGCGCCCGGCTGCAGGCGGCGTACTCTCGCAGTCTCCGCGGCCGGGCATTGGCCGCTGCAGGCGATCGCAGCGCGGCGATCGCCGAGCTGCGCGAGGCCGAGCGCGAGCTCGATGCCTGCGCCTCGGTGCGCCCGCGCGACGAGGTCCGACGGGAGCTGCGCAAGCTCGGCGCGCGCAGCGAGCCGCGCGGGCCGGCGGGCGGCGAGTCGGGCCTGACATCGCTGACCAAGCGCGAGCGCGAGATCGCCGATCTCGTGACCGATCGGCTCACAAACCACGAGATCGCCGGCGCCCTGTTCCTCAGCGACAAGACGATCGAGTCGCATGTGCGCAACATCTTCATGAAGCTCGGCGTCTCCTCGCGGGTCGATGTCGCCCGCGCCGTCGAACGCGATCGCCGCGAGCACGCCGGCGGGACGGGCACGACGTGACCGTCAAGCCACTCCCGGTCGACGCGGACGCTGCACGGCTGGCCGAGCTGGGGTACGAGCAGGAGCTCGCCCGTGGACTGCGCACGGTGGACAACGTCGCGATGGGATTCGCAGCCATCTCGCCGGTCGTCGGCCTGTACGCGGTGGTGCTCGTCGGGACGTCAGTGGCCGGCCCGGCATGGGTATGGGTGCTGCCGGTCGCGCTCGCCGGCCAGTGCCTGCTGCTGGCGGTGTACGCCGAGCTGGCATCCGAGTTTCCGATCGCGGGTGGCGCCTACCAATGGACCCGGCGCTTGGTCGGCGGCGGCTACGGCTGGTTCACCGGATGGGTCGCGATCTGCGCCTACGCGGTGGCGAACACGACGATCGCGTATCTCGGCGCCCCGTGGGCGCTGACGGTCGCCGGGATCGCGGTCACGCCCAACCGGATCGTGATCACCGGCATGGTGCTCGTCTTGGTATGTGCCCTCGCCGGCTCGTTCGGAGTGACCACGCTCAGCCGCGCGCTGCGCGCCGGTGTCGCCGCCGAGGCCGTCGCCTCGGTCGGCGTCGGCATCGTTCTGCTCCTCGCCTTCCGCACCCAGGATTTCTCGGCGCTCACGCACACCCTGGGAGCCGAGGCCTCCTCCGGCGGGTCCGTCGCCGCGGGGCTGCTCGCGGCGCTGGCCGTCGGCGGCTGGGTGTTCATCGGCTTTGACGCCTGCGTCGGGGCGGCCGAGGAAACACGCGACGCCGCGTCCCACGTTCCGCGCGCGATCTGGATCTCCATGCTGAGCGTGGCCGCGCTCGTGATCCTGAACGCCGTCGCCACGACGCTCGCCCACCCAGACCTGGGGAAGGTCATCGCCGGCAAGGACCTCGACCCGGTGACCACCGCGGTCGTCACCTCGTTCGGGTCGTGGTCGGGCCGCCCGTTTGCCGCGGTCGTCCTGATCGCGTTCGTGGCCTGCGGCATGTCCGCCCAAGCGCTGACCGCGCGGGCGATGTACTCCGTCGCCCGCGACGGCGTCCTGCCGGCATCGGGGCTGCTTCGCACGGTCAACGGTCGCCGTGCTCCGGTGGGCGCGATCGCAGTCACGGCGGTCGTCGCCTGCCTCGGACTCCTGCTCGGCCTCAATTCCGCAGCGGTTGGCAGCCTGATCGCGTTTGGGACCGCGGCGATCTATGTCGCCTTCCTGCTCGTCGCGGTGGCGGCGCTGATCGCCCGCGTACGCGGCAGCTGGCGACCGGCGGGCCGGGTCCAGCTCGGCCGCTTTGGACTGCTCATCAACATCGCCGCGGTGCTGTGGCTGAGCTTCGAGACCGTGAACATCGCGTGGCCACGGCGCTCGCTCGCGCCGCTCGGCGCGCCCGGCTACCAGATCTGGGCCGCACCGATCGTGCTCACCGCGATCGCCGCGATCGGGGCGATCTACCTCGTCGTTGTCCGGCCGCACCGGACGCTCGCACCGCAGCCGCCGGAAGGAGCGTGACCATGATCGACGCGCCAGATCCGACGCGTCTGCACCCGGTAGCAGGGCAGCCCCGCGTCGTGTTCCTCAAGCCACTCGTCAGCAATCCCAACATCGTGATCGGCGAGTACACCTACTACGACGATCCGGACGACCCGCTCGGCTTCGAGCGTGAAGCCGTCCTCTATGCCTACGGTCCCGAACGGTTGATCATCGGGCGCTACTGCGCGATCGCGTCGGGTGTTCGTTTTCTGCTCCCCGGGGCGAACCACGCCGATCTCGGGCCGTCAACGTTTCCCTTCGGCATCTTCGGGTCGCCGTGGGCAGAAACGACGATGGACCTCGTGATGGGTGCTCCGAGCCGCGGCGACACCGTGATCGGAAACGACGTCTGGCTCGGCTATCGCGCGCTCGTGCTCCCCGGCGTGACCGTGGGTCACGGAGCCGTCGTCGCCGCAGCGAGCGTGGTCACGGCCGATGTCGAGCCGTACGCGATCGTGGCCGGGAACCCGGCGCGAGTCGTCCGGCGGCGCTTCGACGAGGAGAACGTCGCCCGGCTCTTGCGGGCGGCGTGGTGGGATTGGCCAGTCGAAATCGTCACCGAGCATGCGCGGGTCATCATGGCCGGCGAGCCGGCCGAACTCGAGCGGATCGCCGAGCAACGCGGGTTGCTCCAGAGCGCCGATATCTAGCGCGCCGCGCGTGTCGACGACCCTGCGCCGTAGGCGAGGACGAGACCGACAGCGCCGCTAGATCTCAACCTCCGGGGCTGTCAGATCACCTCCGGAGTCTCCGGTGTTCGACGTGCCGCGCGGCTCGATCAGGAGGACGTGGGCCTCTTGCTCCGCCTTTGGGCAATGCTCGACACCTCGGGGAACGACGAACATCTCGCCGGCCGCGAGTTCGACATCGCGATCGCGAAGCTGGATGGTGAGAGCGCCCGCCAGCACGAGGAAGAAGTCATCGGTGTCGTCGTGCTTGTGCCAGACGAACTCCCCCTGAACCCGAACCACCGCCAGCTTGTAGTCGTTGAGGTAGCCGACGATGCCGGGACTCCACATGCCCTCAAGACCACGAACCTTCTCAGAGAGATTGATCTTGTCGTCCATGGCCACAGCATGCCGGGTTCGTCCAGTCCCGTGGCGTGAGGTTCCCCGCGTCCGCTAGAGGCGGCGCCGCTGGGCGTCGTACAGCCGCCAGATCTCGCCGTAGAGATCGTGCGCCTTCAGAAATGGCGTGAGCGCTCGCGCGTCGGCCCAGCCATATTCGTCGAGCACGCGGGCGATGAACTCCGAATCGGCACCGTGATCGCGGAGGCTGATCGTATATCCCGCGACATCCCAGTGGACCGGTCCGCGGAAGGCGTCCTCGAAGTCGCTCCAGACAAGGCCGTTCCTCGTACCCAGGAGGTTGCTCAACGACACATCGCCATGCAGCGCCTGGATCGGCAGCGGAGCTTCGAATACCGGGGTGCGGAGCGCGAGCAGCCGCTCGCGAAGCGCATCGATGGTCTCGGGGCTGAGCGCGCTGGTTGACCGCAGCTGTCGATGCAGACGCTCGATGTCGCGCCAGACATCGAGGAAATCTCCCAACTCGTCCGTGCACGTGGCCAACTGGTCGTGAAGGTCGCGCAACGCACGGCCGAACCTTTCGGCGTCGTCGCCCAGCTCGATGTGGCCCGGGTGGTCCACCCACTCCCAGAAGGTCATCCACAGACCGTCGTGCTGATAGGGACCCGGAGCAATCAGCGGACTCGGCCGGACGGCGATGCCCGAGGGCGCGAGGAAGCACAGGACGGAGACCTCGCGCTCGAGCCAGCGCTCGGGATCGTCATGCAGCACCACCGTTCCGGTCATGACCCGGACTGCCACCGGCGCCGGCCGAAGATGAACGAGCACATTGCTGCCCGAATGGACCACCGCCGCCTGCCCACATGACACGCCATGCCGCACCGCGACCGCGCGTGCGGCCGACAATGCCCGTTCCTCGATCACCTGGCCCTCCATCGAGTCCGAATGTCGCAGACGGCGAGCTCGATGGCGCACCCAAGCTGCCCGAGAACCCTCGGGTAGCATTTGTCATGCGAGCCAGCGACATTCCCCTGGTCATGGGTCATGAGGAGCTAACGGGTGAACAGCGCAAGCGGTCCTGATGCCGATTTCCGGGCTCGGCTCCAGCAGCACTGGGAGGCCTCCGAACGCGGGGACGTCGACGCGGAGCACGCGATCTACGCTCCGGACGCGATCTTGGACTACCCGCAGTCCGGCGAGCGCTTCCGAGGCCGGTCAAAGATCCAAGCGCAACGCGGCGGGCACCCGGCCGAACGCCATTTCACCGTCCGCCGGATCCTGGGCGGCGGTGACCTCTGGGTGAGCGAGTGTGTGATCACCTATGACGGCGTGCCCACGTACTCGCTCAGCGTCATGGAGATCACCGACGGTCTCGTCACGCACGAGACTCAGTACTTCGCGGACCCCTTCCACGCGCCTCCCGAGCGCGCCGCGCTCGCCGAGCCGATTCCGGCCCGCGACGAATAAGCCAATGCCGCTGTCGGGTGTTGGCCCGCGTCTCCTGCGTCCGCTAACTGGCGCGGTAGGACCCGACCTCGTCGTACAGCCTGATCAGCAAATTCGCCGCGCCGTGCAGGTGATGAAGTGGTTCGCGAACGTTGGGCAACTGCTCAAGACGTTGGCGGTCCTCCGCGCTTCGCATTTCCAGGACGGCCGCGATCGACGTCTTGTCGGCGGTCCCGAGAACCCGTGCTGACACGAACCCGGGATCCTTGACGATCTCCGCGAACATCTCGTTGAGACGCTGAACCGCAGCGGCTTCTTCTGCGGGATCGATCTCCCACACATGGACGAGTACTGGGCTCTCACTCATCAACGCACCTGGCTTTCGACTCGAAGCGACCGGACGGAGGTTGCAGGCAGATTCAGGCTCGATCATATTCCGCCAAACACTCGCCAGCCGAACGCGTTGCACAGGAGGCATGACCGGCGCCTGCTGTTCGTCCCCCTGTGGTGGGCCGGAACGCCCAGCAGTGCAGCGCGCTTCTTCGCCGAGAGTGACGTGGCGTGCGCTGCTCACTCCGTCGCTTCGGCGGTCGGCTTCCTGCCGTGGCGGATGATCGTTAGCGGATCCCCGTCGATCGGCTCAATCGACGGGGGCGCCCAGCGCGCCATCAACACGACGCCGACGCACATGATCAGGAGCGCGAACATCGCCCCGACCAGGGCGGGAGCAGTGCCCTCGAGGCGCTCCCCGAAGATCAGCACCCCGAGGATGATGCTCGCCAACGGGTCGACGATCAGCAGAGCGGGCTGAGAGGCCGAGAGCGGGGCCGGCGTTAAAGGCTGCCTGGGTGAGCACCGCGCCCAGGAGTCCAGTGACCACCAGTGCGTAGAGCGGCCAGTGGTCAAACACCCCCAGAAAACCGTGCCGTTGCAGAGTGTCGGTGAGCTGTTTGACGAAACTGGCGTCCACTGACCACACCACCGCGGCGGCGGCGCCGATGCAGCCCGCCCGCCGAGCCGGAGACCCGCGCTGCCCGGCCACCACCAAGACGACCGCGACCAAGCTCCACACCGACACGGCAACCGCCGGTCTGGCTGGTGGGTCAGGCGTTCGCAGTCGGTGTGTTCGTGCTGAGCGGGGCGCCGAGACACCGGCCACGCGCCATCACCGCCCACGACGCGTTGCAGAAGCCGGCCCCCAAAGCGCAGATCACGGTGAGTACGACGGCCCTCCTTCGTTCCGGCGGGAGCTACCCCGGAGCTCCGGCTCAGTGGAAGAACGTAGCATTCGCTTGGTCTCTACCGAGCTCAGGGCACTGAGCGTCACGCCAGCCCGCCGCTCCCGCCAATGGCGCTGGCGGCAACCCGCCGGGCGGCTACCGGTGGGGGCCGAGCGCGCTGACCAGACCGCGCACATCCGCGACCGTCACCGTCAGCTCGGGGTGGTGAATCAGTCTGAGCGGATCAATCGCGGGCACGCGCTCCCGGAACGAAAGCAGGACGCCCCGGTCTCCGTTGCTCGCGAACGTCAGCCCGCCGTCGGTGATCCCCAGCCGCGCCGGTCCGGCGGTCCGGTAAAACCGGTACGGGCCGGTAATCGCTACGCGGCTGATGTTGGCAAGCGTTGTGCGCAGCCGCCATGGGCCGTACTGAGCGAGTAGGTGCTCGTCCTCGATCTGCACCCAGGCGCGCTCGGGTGTGATTCCGAACGGTCGCGCCGCGAGGCGGTAGGCGGAAGCAAAGCGGAAATCGAAGCGCCGCACCGCCTGTCAGGTTACGCAACCCGAGCGTTCGCGAGAGGCGCGAGCGCCCGTGTCGAACTTCACGCTCGGTTGTCGCGCGGCGTCGTTCCCAGGAGCGATCGCATCCGGGTCTGAGCCCTTGCATCCCGCGCGCGACCAGCGACTCGCATCGGGAACGACCCTAGTTCTTTGACCTCACCCCCTAACTATTGGGCTTCCTACTTGAACGCTTGCGCGTGGGCCCGTGCCCACTGCTCAAACCGTCGCGGTGAGTGCCCGGTGATTTGCTGCACGGTGTCCAGGACCGGCGAATCGTCGAACTCGCCGCCCGAGTAGAAGCGGAAGAACGCGTCGATGAACGGCGCTGGCGTGTCCGCCGCCATCTCGAGCCGCGCCTGCTCATCGGAGAGGGGCTCGTATCGCAGTGGGCGGCCGAGCACCGCTGCCAGCGTGTCGATCTGGTCGGCCGGCCGAAGGGGCACCGGGCCGCTCAGCATGTGCGCGACACCCTCATGCCCTGGCTCGGTCAGGACCATCGCGGCGACGGCGGCGATGTCGGCGGGATCGATCGCCGCGATCGGGATGTCGGGCCACGGCGCTCGCACCACGTCGCCTTGTCGAAGCTGAGGAAGCCAGCGCAGCGCATTCGACTGGTAACCGCTCGGACGGAGAACCGTCCACGGCACGCCGGAGTCGCGAACGGCCGACTCGGAGTCGAGCCACATACGGGTGACCGGATTGTCTGGCCTTCCTCCCACGACGCAGCGCGAGGTGAGCAGCAACACGTGCTGGACGCGCGCGCGCTCGATCCGCCGCAGGAGCTCCGGCATGTCGCCCCATCCGCCGAGCAGGAACACGGCGCGCGCTCCTTTGAGAGCTGGGGACAGTGACTCGGGAAGGTCCAAGTCGCCTTGGACCACCTCGACTCCGGCGGGCAGTGTGACGCGCGCAGGATCGCGCACCACGGCGCGCACATCCTCTCCGCGCGCTGCCAGTTGCGCTGCGAGCGCTCCCCCGACGTTGCCCGTGGCGCCCGTGACGAGGATCATCGTCAGCTCACCCGGTCGACGAGGCTCTCGCCGCCACTGACCTCGAGCACGGCTCCCGTGGTCTGGCGGCTCGTCATCAGGAACACGGCAGCGTGCGCGATGTCCTCCGGCGTTCCCATGCGACCTGCCGGCAGCGCCTCGGCGACGCGCCGGCGCAGATCGTCGCGCTCCGCGTCGGGCAGCCGGGACCACATCTCGCTGTCGGTGTATCCCGGGCGAATGGTGTTCACGCGCAGCGGTCCGAGTTCGAGTGCCAACGCACGTGACAGCGCCTCGATTGCGGCGAATGCGGCCGTAACCATCGCGGCGTTTCCAGGCGGGCGGAGGACCGCGACACCGGTCACGAACGTGATCGAACCTCCAGCGCGCATGCGCGGCGCGGCGTAGCGGGCGCAGGTCCAACTGCCGAGGAGCTTGCCGTCGATGAACGTACGTGCCGCCGTGAGGTCCTGCTCGAGGAACGGGCCGGGAGCGCCGGGGGACGCCGACACGAAGAGGTGGTCGAGCGTCCCGACGCCCTCAAACAGGGCGCGCACAGAGGTCTCGTCCGTCACGTCGACCTCGGCTTGGAGCGCGCCATCGGTTGGCTCACGCTCGGCGACCGAGCGCCGGCCGGCGGCGATGACCTCGGCGCCCTGCGCCGCTGCAGCTCTCACCGTCGCGAGGCCCATGCCGCTGGTGCCTCCGATGACCACGACGCGCTGGCCCGACAGCGTCATGGGCATCGAGCAGCGAGACCAGGTACGGCAAGTCACTGCCGAAGCCGGGGCCGACCGTGAACGCCTCGATCCGGCTACCGCCCGCGCGCATCCGCACCTGTTCAAAGTCGATCGTCGTGGGCTGCAGCGAAGCCATTCCCACGCTCACGACGCACCCGCCCGGCGCGAGCTGCGCGAGGACCTCGGCCAGCACGTGGCCGCCGACGTTGTCGAGGGCCGCGTGGACCGGCTCCGCGACGTCATCGAGGCCGATGACCACCTCGCTGGCTCCGAGCTGTGCCAGACCTTCCCCGCGCGCTGGACTGCCGACGGCCGCGACAACGTGAGCGCCCGCACGCGCTGCCAGCTGCACCGCGAAGCGTCCGACGCCACCGGACGCGCCGGTGATCAGCACTCTGCGCCCCACCACCGAACCGAGGCGGCGGAGCGCGCGCAATGCGGTCACCCCCGCGACCGGGAGTGCCGCCGCAGCGCCGAACTCGACTGTGTCGGGTAGGACGGCGAGCTCGCCGGTGTCAGCCGCCCGCTGCTGCGCCCACGCGCCTGAGGAGCCGAACGTCGCGACGCGGGCGCCGGCCGGTGGGCCGGAACCGTCCGCTGCCGCGGCTACTACCGTCCCCGACGCATCCCAACCCGCCACCGCACCCGGAGCCACACGCTCGCGCAGGAACGCCACCTCGCCGAAGTTGAGCGACGCGGCGGCGACGTGGACGATCGCATCGGACGGCCCGGGCTCGGGGTCCGGCGCCTCGCCGAGCCGCAGGCCATACGGAGTGTCGGGATCGTGGACGAGTGCGCGCATCGGATGCTCAATGGTGCGCTGAACCCGGCCTCCTGTCCAAGACCCGTTGGTATAACCGATGGCTATGGACGTGCACGTGCGCGATCTGCGCTACTTCCTCGCGGTCGCCACGCAGCTGAGTTTCACGCAGGCCGCGGAGGCGCTCTACGTCAGCCAGCCCGCGCTTTCCAAACAGATCCGCGCGCTCGAGCGGCAGCTTCGCGTCACCCTGTTCGAACGCGGCCGGGGCGCCGTGCAGCTGACCCGCGCGGGCGCCGAGCTGGTCCCCCATGCCGAGCGGATCGTGGCGAGCTGGGAGGTAGCAAAACAGTCCCTTGCAAAGGCCAGCGAGTGCACCCTCGTCATCGGCATGCACACCAGCCCGGGTCGTGGGCTGCTGCCCAGGGTGCGCGCGATGCTGGTGGCGAGCTGTCCCGACGCCGAGCTTGAGCTGCGCCATGCCCCGTGGAGCGACCGGACGGCGGGCCTCTCGGACCGGAGCGCCGACGCCGCGTTCGTCTGGCTGCCGTTGCCGCAGCCGCCGTACCGGTGGGTCACGATCGCCCGCGAGCCGCGGCTGGTCGCGCTCCCGAACGACCACCGATTGGCCACGCACGCGAGCGTGTCGATGACCGACCTGCTCGATGAGCCCTTCCTGGCCCTGCCGGAGAGCGCCGGCCCACTCCGTGACTACTGGCTCGCGCTCGACCAACGCGACGGCCACGCGGTCAACATCCAGGCCGAGATCAACGACACCGAGGAGACCTACGAGGCAGTCACAAGCGGCATCGGCATCTGCCTGCTCGCGGCTGGCAACGCCCCCATCTTCGACCGCGGCGACGTGACCATGATTCCTGTACGAGACCTGAGTGCGTCCGAACTCGTCCTGGCCTGGAACGAGCGCCACTGTCCGCCGCTGCTCGAAACGTTCGTTGCCCTCTGCGCGCGGGTCTCGATGGGCGGCGACGGCTCTGCCAAGCTCGCCTCCTCCTCTGGGCCGGGCACAGAGATGAGCACGACGCTGCAATTCGACGAGGACGCTTCGCGGCGGGCCGAGGCACTGTATGCGGCGCCTGATTTCGTCGAGCAGCGCCGTGCGACCCGCGCCGCCTTGGCGCTCAAAGACGGGGAGAACGTGCTGGACATCGGGTCGGGGCCAGGACTCCTCGCCTCCGAGATGGCGGCCGAGGTCGGCTCTGTCGGCTCGGTCGATGGCGTCGACCCGAGCGAGAGCATGCTCGCGCTCGCTCGCGGCCGCCGGCCGTCGGAGGGTGCCGGCGAGATCCGGTTCGTCGCCGGCGATGCATGCGCGCTCCCGTTCGGGGAGGCAACGTTCGACGCCGTGGTCGCAACGCAGGTGTATGAGTACGTGCAGGACATCCCGGCGGCGCTCGGGGAGGCCTTCCGCGTGCTGCGGCCGGGTGGCCGGTTGCTCGTGCTCGACACCGACTGGGGATCGATCGTGTGGCAGTCACGCGACGCCGAGCGCATGCGGCACGTGCTGGCCGCGTGGGAAGAGCACCTCGTCGACCCGCATCTCCCCCGGCGGCTGACCGGGCTGCTGTCGGCAGCAGGATTCTCGGTCGCGCGCCGCGCGGCGATCCCGTTGCTGAACGCCGGCTATGACCCGAACACTCTCAGCGCCGGCATGATCGGCTTCATCACCGCGTTCGTTCCGGGCCGGCAGGGGCTGAGCGAGCGCGATGCACGGGATTGGGCGGAGGATCTAACGACGCTGGGGGATGACTACTTCTTCAGCCTCAACCGATACCTGTTTCTCGCAGTGAAATAAGGCGCAGCAGCGTCATGGCCGATTGCCTCACTCCGACTCCGCGCAGCCCTGACCGACGCGTCGCGGCAGTGTCGCCGGCGACGCGGCAGGTCGCAGTCGCGCGTGCCCGACCAAGGTAGCCTCCGGCGACATAAACGGACACGCCTTTGTGCGTTCGGGAGTGCGTCATGCCCTACATCGTGGATTTCACCACCGTCTCGACCGTCGGTCTGGAGTCCTCGCCGGTCGCGGCCTCGCTCGCTGGTCTGCGGGCAAACGAGGCCCGCTACTTCAAGAACAAGTACGACCACGTGTTCACGGTGGAGCCGGCGAGCGACGCAAAGACGACCATCGACTGGGTGCACAGGATCCTCAAGGAGGAACGGGACATCGTGATCTCGTCTCGTCCTCTCGAGGCAACGGCCTTCCAGGTCGAGAACATCCGAATGGCCTACGTCTTCTATGAGAGCGGTCTCTCGATCAATGTGATGTACACGGTCGACGACCCCAAGAAGCGGGCGGTCGGGTTCAAGCTCTCCGAAGGGATGGACGTTCCCGAGGAACTTGCCTCGCGGTTCAAGTTCGCGAGGCAGAAGTCCAAGCTGGCGGGAACGATTCGCGGTTCGTACTTCGTCCTCAAGAACGAGTACTGACCGGGACCCGCCGGTCACTGCTGCATCCTTGGATCGTGCGTAGGGTCGGCGTACATGGGAGGGCAACCGTGATCGATGGCGTCGGAGCGCAGTTCGTAGTGCCACGGTTCGTTGCTGTAGATCTGGCAGAGTCCGTACGTGGCGCCGTGCTCGGACAGCCACGCGGTGGCAGCGAAGGGCCCGATGTCGACCGCGTCCCCCGACACGTGAGCAGATGTGTTGGGGGTCGCCACCCAACGGGCAGCTGCCTTTTCTGAGCCGTACTTCAGGACCGCCGCATGACGTAGGTGTTCCTCGTACTCCGGGGAACGCCAGCCGCTATTGACGACGAACTCAACCCCGTCGTCCGCGGCATCAGTTGCAGCTCGGCGCAGGGCACTGTGGAGAGCTGGGTCAAGCTTGGCGACACCCGGGACCTCGTCATCAAAGACCGTCGTGCCGCCGGGGACGGCACCGCCGGCCTCGCCCAGCGGACCACGGTGCTCACTGCGAAGGACGCCGACGGGTGATGCGGCCGTCGAGGACGAGGACGCCAGCCACTGGTAGCCGAGGGGCGCGACGATCGCCGCGATGACGACGAGCAGGCCGGCGACACGGTCTCGGCACTACGCAAACGGCTCGGCGAACCCGGGATCATCGCCACTGGGCGCGCCTGCGGTCGAGCGCTCTGAGACGGAGCACGAGCTCTTGGAGTTCGAAGGGCTTGGCGAGGTAGTCGTCGGCGCCCCCTGGTGTGAGCGTTCGCCTCAAGCTCACCCTCAGCTCTGGTGTTTGGTCTCCTGGGTGGATGGATTCTCGCCGGCCGCATGCTCGCCCCCCTGGCCCGCATCACAGACGCCACACGCATCGCCACGACCGGATCGCTCTCCCACCGAATCCGGCTGCCGGGCCGCAAAGACGAGTTCCGCGAACTCGCCGACGCCTTCGATGCCATGCTCGCGCGGCTCGAAGCACACGACGCCGAACAGCAGAGATTCGCAGCTAACGCCTCCCACGAACTGCGCACCCCGCTGGCGATCACGCAGACACTTCTCGACGTGGCGCGCAACGATCAAAACCGCGACAACGGCGAACTTGTCGACCGCCTCCACGCCGTCAACACCCGGGCGATCGACCTCACCGAAGCATTGCTCCTGCTCAGCCGCGCCGACCAGCGATCCTTCACTCGGGAACACGTCGACCTGTCCCTCATAGCGGAAGAAGCCACCGAAACGCTCCTCCCCCTCGCAGAAAGACGCGGCGTCACCATCGAGACCTCCGGCGACATGACCCCCACGATCGGCTCGCACGCGCTCCTGCTGCAGTTGAGCACGAACCTCGTGCATAACGCGATCGTCCACAATCTGCCTGAACAGGGCACCGTGTGGGTCACGACCAGCGTTCACCCCAACACTGTCGTGCTTACTGTCGAGAACACCGGCGAGAAGCTCACCCCACAGTTGGTCTCCGCGCTTGTCGAGCCGTTTCAGCGCGGCACCGAACGCATACGCACCGACCACACAGGTGTCGGCCTCGGTCTCGCAATAGTCAAAAAGGGTCCTCCATCTCAGTGCAGTAGATTGGTGGAGTGTCGCCAGGATCGCCGCGGGCAGGGGTCGACTATCCGGGCTCGTACGCTGACGTGAGGGCGTGGTTCCCGACCGACGCGGCGTGCCTGGACTATCTGGACTGGCTGCGCTGGCCGGACGGGTTCTTGTGCCCGGTGTGCCGCGCGACGAAGGCGTGGAAGCTCCCGGACGGTCGGTGGTCATGCGGCGTCTGCGGTCGCCGCGTTTCGGCGACCGCCGGCACGATCTTCCACGGCACACGGACGCCGCTGACGATCTGGTTCGCCGCGGCGTGGCAGATGACCAGCCAGAAGCACGGGATCTCGGCGCTCGGGCTCAAGCGGACGCTCGGGATCGGCTCCGAGCAGACGGCGTGGGCGATGCTGCACCGCTACCGCACCGCGATGGTGCGTCCCGGTCGCGAGCGGTTGAGCGGCTTCGTGGAGGTCGACGAGACGTTCCTCGGCGGGCCCGAGCCTGGGGTGCGTGGGCGTGGCGCTCAGGGGAAGGTGATGGTCGAGGTGGCGGTCGAGCAGGACGGTCGCGGGCTTGGCCGCTGCCGGCTGCAGGTGATCCCCGATGTCGCGGGCCCGACCCTGCGAGCGTTCATGCTCGACCACGTGGAGCCTGGCTCGATCGTGATCACGGATGGGCTTGCGAGCTACCGGCCGGCGTGCGGCGAGGACTACACGCATCAGCCCGAGCCGATCGGTCCGTCCGGCCAGCAGGCGCACGAGCTCCTCCCGGGCGTGCACCGGGTGGCATCGCTGGCGCAGCGCTGGCTGCTCGGCACCCACCAGGGCGGCGTCAAGCCCGGGCACATGCAGGCGTACCTGGACGAGTTCACGTTCCGCTTCAACCGCCGACGCTCGCGAGCGAGAGGCATGCTCTTCTACCGCCTGCTCCAACAAGCCGTGCAAGCCCCTCCTCGCACCTATCGCTCCCTCGTGGTCGACGCCGGCGCTGGGCGCCGGAACCTGCAGCCCCCGCCGCCTCACAAGCGCGTCCGCCCCGCCAGCCTGGACGGCGACCCCATCGATCGCCCATGGCGGCACAGCTATCGCCCCATCGACACCCGCTGAGGCCGGACTTACTGCACTGAGATGGAGGACCCTTATAGTCAAAAGCATCACCAAAGCGCACGACGGAACCCTCACCCTCACCCCCCGGGCCGCTGGCGGGCTCTGCGGTACGGTGCAACTACCCGCCGAAGGCGAGTCGCACTAAGGTTCGCACGATGAGGGTCGCGCTCTACTGGATGTCGATCTCGCATCCCTCGCAGGTGGCGCGCAAGATGCTTGACCTCAAGGGCATCGATTACGAGCTCGTGGACGTGGTCCCGCTGAACCAGCGGATCCACCTGCGGCTCGCCGGTTTTCGCGGCGGCACCGTCCCGGCGCTCAAGCTCGACGGCCGGCGCATCCAGGGGTCGCGGCAGATCGCGCGTGTGCTCGACGAGCGCTGGCCTGATCCGCCCCTGTTCCCTGCCGATCCCGCGTTGCGCGCCGGGGTCGAGGAGGCGGAGCGGTGGGGCGAGGAGCAGTTGCAGCCGATCCCGCGACGGATATTCCGTTATGGCGTCGCGCGCAACCCGGAGCTGCGAGCTTGGGTCGTGCGGAGCCAGCGCCTGCCGATCGCTGGGGTGACGGCCCATGCGATCCGCCCGGCGGTCGAGTGGTACGTCCGCACGGTCGAAGCTGACGGCCAGCGGGCGACCGAAGCGAGCGTGCGGGCTGACCTCACGGCGCTGCCGTCGCTGCTCGACCACGTCGACCGACTGTTGGACGACGGCACGCTGACGCTCGATCCGCCGAACGCCGCCACGCTTCAGATCATGGCGAGTGTCAGTCTGATGGGCCGATTCGCCGACCTCGCCGAGCTGGTCGCGTCGCGCGCCTGCGCCAAGCCGGCGGGCGAGTTGTTCCCGCAGTTTCGCGCCGAGCTTCCGCCGTTCCTCAACCCCGCATGGCTCCAGCCGGTGCGTACCGCGCCCGCTCTCCCGCTCACCGGCGGCTGCAACTGCGGCGCCGTCCGGTTCGAGGTGGCTGCGCCGATCCCGATCGCGAGCTACTGCCACTGCACGCGCTGCCAACGTCGCAGCGGCGCCGGGGCGTCGGCGAGCGCACATCCTGCGGAGGGCACGTTCCGGATCGTCGCTGGCGAAGACAGCCTGCGCGCGTGGAATCCCGATGTTGGAGGCGAGAAGTGGTTCTGCGGCGAGTGCGGCTCATCGCTGTTCGGCCGTAATCTCGCGCACCGTGATCCGATCGGGATCCGCATGGGGACCTTCGACCAAGATCCAGGGGTCCGACCAAGCGTCCGCCAGTTCGTGCGCTACGCCGCGCCATGGGAGCCGATCCCCGACGACGGTTTACCACGCTATCCCGAGAGCCGCCACGCGAAGAGCTGACCCGGAGCGGACGGGCCGGACCACACGCGCGCACACAGACGCAGGTCTCGGTCGGAACGGTCGGCTCGGATTGGGCTCAACAGGGTCTGCCTGGCGCCGATTACCGGGGGTGGTCCCCGATGGATCGGTCATCGCCCAGAACCCCTGCGGAGCTTCACGCCGTGTTCGCACGCGCGTTCGGTGTGTTCTGGCTCGTTCAGATCGTCGTGATTGGGGTCTGGATGATCGTGCCGCACCCGTCGGACGCTCATACTCTCGCGATCTGGCTGATCACGGCCGCTGGAGGGCTGCTGTTCCTGCCGATGCTGCATCCACGGACTCACCGGGATGACCGGGTGCTCGGCAACATCTCCGCGGTTCTCGGGATTGCGTACGTCAGCGGGCTGGTGTGGGCCGGCGGGGGGTTGAGCTCCGGCTTTGAACTGCTCGCCCTCTGGTTCATGCCGCTGGCGGTGTACATGCTCCCGCGGCCGGATGTGATCGCCCAAGTGCCGCTGGTCATCGCCGGCTGCGCCCTCGGAGCGCTATTCGAGGCTCACGCTGGAGATGTGATCACGATGCGGGAGCTGTCTGGCTTCGGTGTCGTGGCCGCCTTCACGGTTGCCGTCAATACCGCGCTCGCCGGCTATGTCTACGTCCATTTGCACGACCTTTCGGAGCAGTTTCGCCGCCGCAGCATTCAGGATCCGCTGACAGAGCTGGCGAACCGAGCTGGGCTCACCACCCGGATGGCTGCCTACCGGGAGGACGGACAGTCCGCGACGGCATATGTCGTCGACGTCGACGGCTTCAAGTTCATCAACGACTCCTTCGGACATCACACGGGCGACGCCCTACTGGAGTTGTTGGCCGACAGGCTGCGCTCGCATGCGCGAGCCGGAGACCTGCTCGCTCGCGCCGGAGGCGACGAATTCACGCTGATCGTCGACGGCGCGCACACCCACGCGCAGGCACAAGCGACGGCAGAGCGACTCCTGTCCGTTTGCGATCAGCCATTTCACCTCGACGGGCTGGAAACAAGCATGTCGGTCACAGTCGGCGCGTGCCTGCTCGCCGATGCGAGAAGCGTCGAGGAGGCGCTTCGGAACGCTGATCTCGCGATGTACGCGGCCAAGACGACCAAGCGCGGCACCGCGAGGCTCTTCGAACCCTCGATGCGCGAACAGGCGCTCAGCCGCGTCACGACTGAACACCATCTCCGCCACGCCATCGCAAACGGCGAGCTCCGCCTCGTCTACCAGCCAATCGTCTCAGTCAAAACGGGCGCCGTGAGCACCTTCGAGGCGCTGCTTCGCTGGCGCTCGCCCATGCTCGGAGACGTCGGCCCGGACGAGTTCATCCCGATCGCCGAGCAGACCGGTTTGATCATGCCGATCGGCCGATTCGTGCTCACGCAGGCGATCGAGCAGGTCGGTCGCTGGCACGCCGACGGACATCAGGATCTCACGGTCTCGATCAACCTATCCGCCAAGCAGCTCAGCGACGAGCAACTCCCGGACCGAATCTCAGAGCTCTGCCAGCAGTACCTGGTGCCACCAAGCTCGATCTGCCTGGAGCTCACCGAAACGGCGCTCATGGCCGATCCTGGTGGGCAGTCCAGCGACATGCTCGACCAGCTACGCGCTGTCGGCGTCGGACTGGCACTTGACGACTTTGGCACCGGCTACTCCTCGCTGGCGCGGCTCAGTCAGCTGCGGCTAAGCGCCGTGAAGATCGACCGGTCGTTCATCAACCGCATGCTGAGCGACCCAACTGCAGCCGCGGTCGTCGACGCTGTCATGCGAATGGCCGAGCCGATCGGGGTCGCCGTCATCGCCGAAGGCATCGAAACCGCCGACGAGCTCGCCAAGGTCGCAGACCTCGGATGCCCGTACGCCCAGGGATACCTGTTCTCGCGCCCACTTGAACCTCATGACGCCGGACGGCTCCTCGACACCGCGCAGCCACGGTTGCGAGCCGTCTGACCCAACGGGCCAATCGCACGCGCGGGTCGAGACGCGCATCCGTGCTTGCGCGGCAACCGGGGGACGTGGCGGATGAAGCCTGATGTCAGGCGCGGGCGGTTCGCTCGTCGACGTCGACCGGCGGCAGGTCGCGCACCTGGTCCTTTGTGAGGCTCAGGCGAACGCCGTCCTCGATGTGGGTCACGGCGCCGATCGGGATCGCGACCGTCTTTTGGCCCCAGAGGTGCCCTTCGTGCAGCAGAAAATGGGTGACGTGATGGTCGGCCGGATCGATCACGAGCCCTCTGACCCGCCCGATCTGGCCGTCCGTGGCGTGGACGTGCTCGCCCCTGCGCACCGTCACTTCGCCGACTGGGACGCGATCGTGCAGTTTCACGCGAGGACTGATGCGATGTTGAGGCATACCGGCGAAGCCGGCTGAGTCGGTGCGCAGGCCGTAGTACGGCAGCGCCACCACGTGCTCCTGCTCGTAGCCGGGATGCTCGGCCTCGCCAGAGAGCAACTGCGTGTCTTCAGCCAGTTGGAAGACCTCGAACTGAGGCTTGGTGCATTTCAGCCGGATGACCCCGCCCTCGGTGGACTCCACAAAGTCCACCGGCACAAGACGACCCCTGCTATGTCGATCAGACGGCTCCACGGCCAGATGCGTGATCGCCCGCGCCACGGGATCCACCACTACGCGGCTGAGATGTCCGCACACGCCATCCCTGCACGCGACCGCACTTCCAATGTCGTACTCGGCCGTTTCGCTCATCGACGCTTCCTCCTGAGAACCGGGCTTGCCGGGCACGTTCAGCGTGTGAGGCCAGCCTATTCCTCAGACGCGGCCCGCGAAAGGGCATCCGAGCCTTCCCCGGTCGTGGGGCGTGCCAAAGCCGAGCTCCATCGCCGGGCGGTGCGCAGCCGCACCGCGCGAGGAGGCCACGCCTAAACACTGGTGATTCACCTGGTGCAATGGAGGTGCGCAGGAGCGTAGCGTCGCCTCCATGATCACACGGGGAAGGTGGATCAGGCTCGTCGGCGTTCGCGGTCCCGCTCGCCGTCGGTGCGATGGCGATTGCACCGCCGCTCGGGGCGGTACCGACGCCGGAGTCCCAGCCCGCCGGTAAGCCGACGCTCTCCGGCCAGACCGTCACGTTGACCCTGGGCCAGGATGCAAAGCCGGGCCAGATCGACGCCGCGGACCCGAACGACGACCTCGAGACCGGTATCCGGGGAGAGAAGCCGGCGCCGACTGACAAGCTCTCGAAGCCCACCGCTGCACAGACCGACACGACCGGCTCGCCGCAGAACCGATCGGCCGCGCCGGAGAAGTTCACGGTCTTTCGCAACACGCCGACAAATCCGAAGGGCGGAGGCGCAGTCTCTGAGCCGACCGCGGCGAACGACGGCAACGTGATCCTGGCCATGGGCAACACGTGGGCGCGGCTGTCGAACGACAACGGGCTGACGTGGCCAAGCAGCCTCACCCTGAACCCCGGGTCGAACCCGCCGAACGACGATAAGGTGTGCTGCGATCAGGTGGCCTACTCAGTCGACCGCGGCGACCACACGATGACGTTCTGGCTGCTTCAGAACGACTGCGGGGGCGTGAAGTGCGGCGGCAACAATCCCCGCCACCAAAATGCGCTCACGCTGCGCATGTTCCCGAACCAGACGTCGCTGCTGAACGCGACGCCATGCGACTTCACGCTGCACCCGAGCCTGTTCGGGCTGAAGAAGGACTTCTTCGATTTCGACAAAGTCTCGTCGACCGACAAATACCTCTACATCTCCAGCGACATCCACACGCTCAAGCATCACTCCGACGGTGTGGCGATCATCCGCTTCTCGCTCGACGACCTCGACAACGGCGACTGCAAGGTGGACTCCACCTTCTGGAGGGTGCGCGGGCAGGACTCGCTCGCGCCGGTCGAGCACGCGGGCTCAACGATGTTCTTTGCCTCCCATGTCCACGACGTCGTCCAGGGTGACCAGCTGCGGATCTACAAAATCCCGGACCGCTCGACGAAGCTCTCGCACGTCGATCGCAACGTCACGAACTATGCCGGCAACGACAGAGGGAAGGGTTCGTGCAAGGCGCACGGCGACGATCCGTGCCAGCGCTTCAACGACAACCAGACGGTCGGCTTCCGCTCGGGCAAGTCGATCGGCTGGCTGTGGACCGCGCCGCAGGACCACAACTTCCCGTTCCCGCAGGTGCGCGTGGCAGTGTTTCGGACCTCAGACCAGAAGCTCGTCAAAGAGGACACCATCTGGAACAAGAAGTACGCCTGGACCTATCCAGCCGTGGGCGTCAACAACCGCGGCGATGTCGGCGTCGTCGTCTACCAGATGGGCGGCGGTAACTACCCCACGCCGTTCGCCTTCATCCGGACGAAGCCGCGCGACTGGTCGGGGATCACGCTGCACCAGCTCGTCAAGGGCACCGCGACGTTCAAGAAGGACACGTGGGGCGACTACGCCTCCGTCCATCGCTACAACGGCTGCGGCAACACGTTCCTCGCGACCGCCTGGTCGGTGCAGAAGAGCTCTGGCACAACCGTCGCGGAGAACCGCGCGGTGTGGTTCGGCGATCCGGACGAGGCGTGCGCCGACCTCGTCGTCACGGCAGCGCTTGCCCTGCCGACCCAGCTGCACACGGGCGACACCCTGTCGATTGCCGAGGTGACGAAGAATCTCGGCGCCACCGCGCCGCCGACGAGTACGCGCTACTACTTCTCGAAGGACGCGGTGAAGTCGAGCGACGACATCCTGCTGACCGGGGCAACCGCCGTGCAGAAGCTGTTTGGCGGCGGTGAAGTCGGAACGGGGAACACGCCGGCGAGCGTGATCATCCCCAAGATGTCGGCGGGCACCTACCGGCTGCTGGCGTGCGCCAACGACACAAAGACGGTCGACGAGACGACGAGGGCGAACAACTGCCTCTCGCCGACGGTGAACTACACCGTGCTCGCGGGCTAGACGATCCCCGCCGAAGCTGCCGCGATCCCGGTTGGAGGCCGGATCGAGGTCGGCGCTCATGGTGCTGCCAGATCTGACCGATCGTGAGCAGGGTCACGGAGGGGACGCCGAGGCCGAGATGTGGTCACGGGCATGGATGGCTCCTCACGTATGCAAGAGACGATCGAGAGAGTCGAACTCTCGCCGCTCGGATACCCGAGGACGGTCGAATGCGTGAGCAAGGGATGGCATCCACCTGCCGCCACCGGACGGACCGATCGCCGTGTGTCACTCATAATGCTCGTCAGAGTGGGCGTCCCTCACATCCGCGCTCACCGACAGATCGCCTCCGAAAAAACTACCCGGCGGCCGCCCGTCCACCTTCCCGAATGCCGGCGGCTTCACGGACGAAGGTACCCTCGGCGTGAACGCCGATGGCATGGCGCTCGCGCCGCAACGATCGTGATCAGCCGCCGGATGGCCGCGGATCGATAACCGGCGACTTGCACGATCGCTTCGCATCGACGCGGACACGGTTGCCCGCGACCGTCGCCCGATTCGCTGTGCGACCGCCGCGGGAGCGAGACAACGACGCATTTCCGGGCGAACAAGGAAAGCGGACGACGGGTCTCGAACCCGCGACCTTCGGCTTGGGAAGCCGAAGCGGGGTGTCTGGATCCCGTAGTTACGGGCGATTCGGCGGCTCGGAAGCGTCCTGATTTCCGGGCGATCTGACCAGGAAGGTTGCCCGCGACCGTTGCCCAGATGGGCCGTTGCCCGGACCGTTGCCCGGCTCAGATGGTCTGTCCGATGCGAGGCGTATCTTGTCTGCGATGAGCCCGGTGCTAGCGCCCGTCCATTCATCCGCGAGCGTGCGTCCGGATGCTTCTGGTACGGCAAGTGGTCACGTCATGGACAGCCGGTTATCCGAGCGCTCGGACGTGCCTGGGCCGAGCCGGACGGAGCCGGCGGTTGGAAGCGCAAGCGCGGCCGTGCACCTGAGGGTGTCCTGACCGAAGCCGAGGCGGCGAAGCGGATGCTGGCACTCATGCGCGAGCACGACGCCGAGCAGACGCTGCTCGAGCATGACGCCGAAGAGCGGCGCCGGCGCGGCGTCACCTTCCGCGAGCTGGCCGTCGAGTACCTCCGCTGGCTCGAAGACGTGAAGGGCGCCAAGCCGTCGACGCTCCGTGACCACCGCTGCGTCCTCGCGGAGCCCGGGACAGGCCTACCGCCGCGGCCGCGGCTCCTCCCCCGGTCTGATCATGGCGGCACTCGGCGATCGTCCCGCGCGTGAGGTGACGAGACGCGAGATCGAGGACCTACTGCGCACGATCGCGGCACCGGCGTCGCACCGCGAACGGTGAACAAGGCCCGCCAGCTCATCTGCGCCGTCTTCAGCTACGGAGTGCGGCCGAGCACCTACGCCTTGCCGTCGAATCCGGCGCAGCACGCCGATCGTCGCCGCGAACCAGATGCCGTCGCGCTCGCGTTCTACTCGCCGGAGCAGATCGAGACGCTCGCGCGAGCGTTGGCCGACGGCGCGCATCGAGATCCGTCACGCCCTGCGCTCTCCCCGACCGAGATCGCTGCTCGTGTGCACGAGGACGCGCAGGACGCCGAGCTCATCCGCGTCGCCGCCTACGCCGGCCTTCGCCGCGGCGAGCTCGTGGCGCTGCGTTGGCGCGACGTCGACTTCGGCGGCCGCAAGATCATCGTCCGCCGTGCGCTGTCCGGCGAGACGGAGGTCCGCTCGACGAAGAGCCGCCGCGCTCGCCAGGTGCCACTTCCCGATCAGGCCGCCGCGGCGCTCGAGCGACTCAGCCGCCGCGGCGAGTTCACCGGCCCCGACGACTACGTGTTCGCCAACCGTCTCGGCCGCCGACTCGACCCCTCAGCGCTACGCCGCCGCTTCGAGCGCGCGCGGGACGCCGCCGGCCTCGAGCCGCTGCGCTTCCACGACCTGCGCCACACCTACGGCTCGCTGCTCGTGGCCGGCGGGATCGACCTGCCGAGCGTGAAGGCGCGATGGGCCACTCGCACATCAGGACCACCGAGCGCTACCTGCACGCCCGGCCGCCGGCGAGCTGGCGGATCGCTTCACGCGAGCGCTGTCGGGGTCGGCGATCCCGCGGCACCGCCGCCGCATGACGAGGCCCGATCTCCCCCGGACGGTCACCGATCCAGACGGCCGCATCGTCGAGTCCAGCGACGGGCTTGCGGCCACATCATGGTCGAGCGGCCACAGCTGCTCGGCGACGTCGACGCGATCATCGGGACCATCGGCAGTCCGGAGTTCCGCGAGACCGACCCGATCCCAGGACGCGAACGCTTCTATCGCAGACGAGTAACGGCCAAGGTTCGATGGCTGAGGGTGGTCGTAGACTTCAACCAAGAGCCGGCGGTGGTCGGTAACCGCCTTCATCCAGCGCAGAGACCCGACGAGACAACGATGAGCATCATGATCGGCGGCATCGAGTTCGACCACCACAGCTACGACGGGCGTGGTGATGTCTTGTACCTGAGCATCGGCGAGCCGCCCGTTCCAGCCGAACGGATGCGACTCCCGAAGGCCACGCCGTCGACTTCGACGCCGACGGCAACGTCATCGGCATGGTGCTCGTGAACGTCCGCTGGCTGATCGAGCGCGACGGCGAGCTGCGGCTCACCTGGCCAGACGGCCACGTGAGCCACGATGACGCTCCTCAGTTCTCGCCGCCGCGGCCTGACCGCGTCGGCTCATCACGCAGCCAGCAGCTGCTCCAACCGCGGCCGCAGGAACCGCCACGTCCGCCCGAGCCGGCTCGCTGGAAGCACGCCCTTCCGCGCCAGCTCGTACACGGTCGACGTCGGCATCCGGAGAAGTGCGCGACCTCCGCGCCGTCATGACCTCGTCGCGCGTGAGCCCGCCGGACGTGCCGTAGCGGCGTCGACGGTCGCTGATTCCGAAGTGGGTGTGGCGTACGCTGCCATCGTCGTGACCTCCTCGTAGGTCTCGGCCAGGCCCCGGGGTGTTCGCGCACCGCCGGGGCCGCTTTGGTCTTGGCTTACAGATGTAGGCTATCGGTCCCGCAGGACGGATCCGCCGCCTATAGCTGTAGGCTGGATTCATGTGGCCGGGTGTCAACACCGAGGACCTGATCGACGCGCAGGAGGTCGCCGACATGGTCGGCTTGTCCCACCGCAACACGGTCTTCCAGTACCAGCGCCGATACGACGACATGCCGCGCCCAGCCGTCGACCTCGGCGACGGCCGCGTAAAGCTCTGGCTCCGTCCGCAGATCGAGCGGTGGGCGGTGCGCCAGATCGCTCAAGGCCCAACCCGTTCGAAGCGCCGGCCCCCGTCCCTGAGCCCGCCGATCCACCAATTCGGATGTTCTGATCGAGTGCCTTGCCTTTCACCGGAGCGCCATCCGGCTGCACTCGCGTCGCGCCAGCGTCGCTACGAAGACACAAGCCTGCGTCTGGGCGCGACGCGAAACGTCCAGCGGCCGGATGAGCCCCGCCGCAAGCCTCCACGGTCAGAACGACGTCGCGACCGGCGCAGCGGGGAGCCGGAACCTCAGGAGAGGCATGGTCTCTGTGCCGGCGATTCTGCCCGCAGTGCCCCGCCTCCGCTTCACGGCGGCAAGCAAGAACAAGCAGGGCATCATCGCTTGGTCGCCACGGGCCGCTGCCGTCTGGTCGGCAATAGTCCCCGGGACGGGCGGTGGCGACGCGACGTTAGAGCACGCGCAGCACTCACGATGCTGGTTCCCCTGCGCATGGAAAGGGGCACTCCGGCCCCGGCCCCGGACGCACGGGTTTCGTGGATAACGGTCGTCCGGCCATCCGAACCGGACGATCGCGTTCGTGGCGAGGCAGTTCGTGCGCCTGCCGTGGCGGCCCGGCACTCCTGTGTATCGCCACATCTGGCTCGACGGCGTCACCCAACCCCACGTCCACCCCGGGAGCCGGGTCAACCGTCATCAGTGCGCGACCGCGGGCCCTGTGGGACCGCCTCGTCCGACCGGCCTGCGCCCGCGTCCTAGAGCCTTCGGGCCAACTGGAGAGCGGGCGCCTTGCATCGCGTGACCCGTGATTTAGGGGTATCGCTCAGCCAGTGGCAGCACAGTACCGGAGCGGGTAGTCAAGCTTCCGACAGCGGTACAAGCTCTCGGCAGGACGCACGATATGCCGTCAAGATTACTCGCGACCGTGCGAGCGGAAAGAGGGGACCGCTGGATTGACCAGTGCCTGCCGTCCCAGCGTTCCACGAACGACTCCGAGGCGCCGGTCTCGGGGGTGATGGTTCCCACCGCGGTGCAAGCTGTGGGCGATGCGCACGACACGCCGTCAAGAGCGAGTTCGCTGTCAGTCTCATGGGCGGGGCTGGGCGTCCGCTGGATCGACCAGCGCCTGCCGTCCCAGCGCTCCGCCAACGTCACCATGGCGCCGGCCCGGTTGCTGGAATCTCCGACCGCCGTGCAGACATTGGGTGAGACGCACGAGACGGCGTTCAGATGGCTGTCACCCTTGCGGGGCAGGCTGGGTGTCCGCTGGATTGACCAGCGCCTGCCGTCCCAGCGCTCCGCCAACGTCACCGAGGTGCCCGCCCGGCCGGTAAAATCTCCGACGGCGGTGCAGCGCGTGGCGGAGACGCATGACACGCCACCAAGCTCGTCAAGCACGGCAAGCCCGGTAGCGCCGACCGCTCTTGCGCCGGGCGGGGTGACAAGCCGTTCGATCGACCAAACGCTGCCGTTCCAGCGTTCGGCCAGCATCGCGAAGGTCCCGGACCGATTCGCAAAGATCCCGATCGCGATGCACGCCGACGTCGATACGCACGACACGCCGTCGAGCTCGCTGCCGTTCGCGCCCCGTGGCGTTGGGATGCGCTGTCCGGACCAGGTGGTGCCGTCCCACCTCTCGGCCAAGTTGACTGACCAGTGACGGCCCAGGGCGCTCCCGACAGAGGTGCAAGCCGTCATCGTCGCGCACGACACGGCGTTCAGCCGGCTCATCCGGATAGCCGAAGCCGGAGTCGGCTGGATCGACCAGCTGCTGCCGTTCCAGTGCTCGATGAGCGTCGTTCCCCTGTCAACGTTAACCCGGATCCCCCGACGGCAGTGCACGTGGTAGATGACTCGCATGACACAGAGTGAAAGAAACTGTCACTCGCGCCCGGTGGGCTCACGGTCGGTTGGTTCACCGGGCCCGCCACCGCCTTGGCGCCCGCGACCCCCAGAGCCAGTATCGCGACACACGACACCGCCCACGCGACCCCCGCGGCGCCGATAGCGGACGCGAATGCGCATCTCGGTTTGCGTCGATCCTTGCTCATGGGCAACACCAAGAACCCATCCCGGGTCGATGGCCCGTCGCCGAATCTATGCTCAGGCGCGGACCAAGTCAACACGAAGCCCGAGCCGAGTGGGGGTCGTAGCGCCTCGCCGATCAGCGCTGCATCTGAGCGATGACTTTGTCCTTGAGCAGATGCAGCTGGCTTCAGCGAAACCGTCGGCCGGGCGGCCAGATCTTCCTGGCACCAAGTTGCGCAGCGAGAGGACTACCAGCACTCGCGCCAGATCTGGTTTGAAAACCCCCGTTCCGCGACCGAGGCGGCGCGAGACCACCGGTAGCAAGCTGGATGCTCCCCGCCGAGCGTCCGCAGCGGTGTCGTGTCCGCTGGCGGACGCCGCCAGCGGATGAGTTGGACGGTGCCGGGTGGTAGACACACTTCCATCCCGCCGAGTCAGGCGGACCTCAAAGCCAGCGCATCGTCTGGCCAGACCAGGTGCGGCCCCATATCCGCTCGCCGTCGCGCTCGCCGTTTGTCGATGCCGCGGACCGCGCTCTCAAGCATGTCTCACGAGAAAGCACTCGTTGAGGCCGCAGACAAATGAGAAGGCGGAGAACGAGCGAGGCGGTGGCACCCGTTCGAGCGATCGGCGACCGTCGCAACGCGCCTCAGGTACTCGTCGGGCGACGCCGAAGGTCGTCCCGAGAACATGGTGATCGGTACACGGCGCACCTCCGCCCAGCCACGGCACCTCGTTCCCTTCCGTGCCAGTGCATCCTGCGCGCCTAGAGCTGCCTGCGGAGAGGGCGGTAGAGCGTTCTCCTGCAGGCTATAGAGCTGCCTGCGGAGAGGGCGGTAGAGCGTTGCGCCGGCGCTTCCCGGATAGGATCGCTCGCGACGATCGCCTTCGCGGAAGCCACGCCTACGTGCCCCCCGAGAGTGCCGCAAAGGACGAGGACCAACGACTGCAACGTCGTTCGGTTGGACCGTGACGCCGTCCCGTTGAGCAAGTTGGGTCGGATGGCCAGCGAACACGGTCTCGCTTAGCGCCGTCCACTCCACGAAGAGCTCTTTATAGGTGAGCGCCTGGAGGACGGGTGACGAGTTACCGAGTCGCTGCTGAAGGTCGGCCAGCTCTTCGCGATGACCCGCGAGCTCGGATAGCTCCCTGGATTTTGCCCCGCCAGACATGAACAACGTTTGCTCCTGCTCCAAGCGATTAGCGAGCGCGCACGCACGCTTGATGAGTTGCTCGGTGCCCAGGTGCTGAGGCCGCCACGTCCCGGCGATCGACGCGGCGAACACTCGACTCCAGCCGCAAGCAGGAAGACCTTCATCTCCGCGGGTGGGACGGCGTCCGCTATCGGACTTGGACATGGGTACGGTGCGGCGCCGTCAGCTTCGATGTGCACGCTGTTCGGT
>CAWEYQ010000063.1:0-20148 GCA_963813265.1 uncultured Solirubrobacterales bacterium
GGCGCGAGAACCTGGTCGAGGACCAATCCGAGCTGAACCTGGCCAAACGGGGCAAGGTGAGCGGACCACGCTCTTTGGCTACTACCTCGGCTACCTCACGAACTCGTCGATCACGAAGCACATGGTCATCCCGGCCGCCTCCGCGTTCAGCTTCGCCAAGGGCTGGGGCATGAACGTCGCCGTCCAGGACCTCCATCGCGTGATCGGCGCCGCGCGCAAGCTCGGCGGCGAGGTCGTGCTCGGCGGTCATTCGCTCGGCGGGACCGTCGTCGCGGCGTACGCGACATGGAATTTCGCGGGCCACCCCGGCGCCCGTGATCTCGCGGGCCTGTTGTTCATTGACGGGTCGAGCTTCCGAACCGAATCGGCCGCCCAGGCGCGCACAGCGCTGAGCGACCTCAACGCAGCGAAGACCACGCCGTGGCTCACGTTCGGCAGTATCCCGTCGCCGTTTGCCGGCCTGTTCGTGATGACGGGCTCCGAAGGGCGCTGATCGATCCGAACAGTCCGTCGATCGGCCAGGAGTTCTCGCTGTTGCCGTCCGGGCTGAAGCCGAGCGTCCGGGTCACGAACCTCGGTCAGTTCGGATTCGCTCTCAACGCGACCGCCAACGAGAACGCCGTCCAGAAGGGCCTGGCGGCGTCGCAGGCTCACCTCGGTCGCGGTATCGCCGCCGCCGGACCGGTCCACGGCTGGGATGGCACCGGCGCGCTGACGCCGATCAAGCGCTTCGCGACGATGTTCGCCACGCCGGGGATTCAGAACGTCGACGGCAGCGAGTGGTACTTCCCACAGCGCCTCACCGATGACACGGCGGCCGTTGGCAACGGTATCCCGAACCCGGCCCAGGCCGTATTGAACGTTCATTCAACGTTTGGGCGCGCGCTCCCCAAGCGCCTGCGGATGTATGCCTTCGCGACGTCGCTCGGCAGTCACTTCGTGATCGACGCGGTCCGGCAGCTCGCCCAGCAATCGCACATTCCGTCGCGCAACGTACTCCTCATCAACCGCGCGAGCACGTACGCCCACAACGACCCGAATAGTGCGTATCCGACCAACGTCTTCTTTGATCACCTGGTGCCGTTCCTGCGCGCCATCGGTGCTGGATAGCGCCGCAGCCGCTAGCTTTCTTTCCGGTCCATTGCCGTGCGAGCCATCGCGCCGGCGGGGACCACGAGGAGCTCAGCTGTGGCAACCAAGGGAATTCAGGCGCTGGAGGCGCAACTGCAAGGACCCGTACCGGGCTCGCTGCAGGACCTTGACGATCGGCACCTGAGTGATCTCGCGGCGGCGATCCGTGACGCGCGCCGCCGCCAGGCGGCAGCGCTTCAGACGGCGGGCGATCAGGCGCTCAGCCACATCCCGCGATTGCTGCGCGGGCCGATCCGGAAGGCGCTGGGCTGAGGCGATGAGCGAGACGCTCGAAGCCCGCGCGGAGATCCTCAAGCTCTCCCGGCTGCTGGGCCGCGAGGCCGGCCAGTTGGCCTACCTGGAGGGCATGCCCTCCGCCGAGATCAGGCTCCTGCGGGAGCAGGTCACAGACGTCCTCTTCACCGCCCACGGTCCGGCGCTCTCCCGGCTTGCCGCGGGCAGTCGGCTGTTGCCGGTTTCGCTCGTCGCGACGCTCGGCGAGAAGGTGTTCGGACCGGTTCTCTCGGCGCGGGTCGCGGGGCTTCTTGACGCGGGTCGCGCCGTCGACATGGCCTCCCGGCTGCCGATCGGGTTTCTCGCCGACGTCGCGATCGAACTTGACCCACGGCGGGCGAGCGAGGTCATCGGCCGGATCCCGCCCGAGCGGATCGCAGCGATCACCCGCGAGCTGATCGGCCGTGAGGAGTACGTGACGATGGGCCGGTTCGTCGGCCATCTCGGAACGGACGCGATCGTGTCCGCCGTCGGCGTGATCGACGACACCGCGCTGCTCCACGTCGCGTTCGTGCTCGAAGCGAAGGACAGCCTGAAGGACCTCGTCGGCGTGCTCCCGAACGAGCGACTCGACGGGATCATCGAGGCCGCCGCCAACGCGAACCTGTGGCCGGAGGTGCTGGACCTGCTCGGACACCTGACGCTCGATCAACGCCGCGAGCTCGTCGAGCGCGCGTCCGCGTGGGACGAGGGAAGCACGCTCGGCGCGTTGCTCGACGCCGCGCGAACTCAGAACATGTGGGCCGAGCTGCTCCCGCTGGTCACGCTGCTCCCGGACGAGGGGCGCGAGCACGTCGCCGGTCTCGTCAGCTCGCTCGAGCTCGACGACGACGCGGTGCAGGCGATCGCCAGCGCCGTGCTCGAGCACGATCTGTGGGAGCCGGTGCTGATCATCGCCGACTCGCTTCAGGACGCCGATCTCGCCCGGGTGTCGGAGCGGCTGGCCGATCCGGTGGCAGTGATGGACCCGGTCGAGCGCGAGGTGATCGCCGAGCGGGCGCGCGCCGCCGGGCTCATGGACCGGCTTGGTCCGCTCAGCGTGGTGCTCGGCGGCTAACCACCGAGGCGGTTGACGATCCGCTCGGCGAGGCGCGCCGCCGATCCGGGCGCGTGCGTGAAGAACAGCGACGGCTCGGTGAGCTCGAGCTCGACGAGCCGGGGCGCGCCGTCCGGTCCCGGGATCACGTCGACCCGTGCGTAGAGGAGCTCGGCGCGGGACCACGGCAGCGCGTCGAGGATCGCCTCGGCGATCGAGCGCTCGGCGTCGGAGGGCGCCCGCGGCTCGATCTCCTCTTGGACGAAGAGCGCGTTCGACGGCCCGTGGCCGGGGTGCAGCATCGGACCCTTGCGAATCGCGTGTGAGTAGACGCCATCGAAGTAGACGAGCGCGGTCTCGCCGTACTCATCGACTGCGTCGAGGTAAGGCTGCACCATCACGGTCCGGCCGGCTGACAGCAGCGACGCGACGTGCTCGTGGGCGCGCTTGGTGTCCTCCGGCGCGTACCGAGCGGCGTCATGCGAGCCGGCGCCCACGGTCGGCTTGACCACGAACTCGCCGTCGTGCTCAGGGCGCCAGGTCTCGCCGGGAGCGAGGAACGTCGTCTCGACGGCGTGCGGCAGCCCGCGCAGATAGCGCTTGTCGGTGTTCCACTGCAGGACTTCCGGCGGATTGAGGATCCGCGGTACGCGGCGGGCCCACTGCAGAAACGCCTCGCGCTTGAGCGTGTAGTCCCAGGTCGCGCGGACGACGACGAGGTCGTAGCCGGACCAGTCGATGTTGTCGTCGTCCCACACTGCCGGGGCGGCATCGACGCCAAGCTCGCCGAGCGCCTCGACCAGCGCCGGTTCGTCGCCGTCGAGCTTCGGCAGCTCGGCGCACGTGGCGAGCGCGACCCGCGGCCGTGGCCGGTTCATGCCGCCCAGCGCTCGTTCAGCTCGGACCAGGTCGGCGCGGGCCCCGGAAGGTTCGCCCCGTCGCCGGCGCCGTTGTGCAGGCCATCGAGGATCACGGTGAGGTATCGCCGCCGCAGCTGTTGCGTGCGCTCCCGATCGCCGACATTGATCGCCGCCACGAGCTCGAACACGAGCGACAGATCGTGGACCTTGACGTCGGGGCGCAGCGTGTGCCGAACGCGTTCGAAGAAGCTGGCGAGGAGCGCGTTCGCGCGCTCGGCGAGCGCGAACATCTCCGGGGTGGGCGTGAACGTGCCGGCGAGGGCGAGCGTCATCGAGCTCGTGTCGGCGTCGACGAGACGCTGCATGAAGCGCGTAAACGCGACCCAGTCCTCGCTCGTGTCCGCCAGCGCCGCCTCGGTCTCGGCCACGAACACCGCGAGTCCGTCGTGGCACAGCGTCCGCAGCAGCTCCTCCTTGCTGCCGTAGCGCGAGTACATCGCGCTGATTCCGACCCCGGCCTGCTTGGCCACAGCCGTGATCGGAGCCCTCGGGTCAGCGATGAACACGTCCCGGGCGGCGGCGAGAATCTTCTCGTCGTTCCGAGCCGCCTCGGCGCGGCGGCCGGACAGCGGTGAGGGTGTGTGCGATGCGGCCATAGCAACCCATACTACCCGCGCGGCGGAACGGACGATTCCGTTCCCTGGGAAACGGGGCCAGCGACCCCGGGACCCGGGACCCCGCGGCCGGGGTCACGGCGCGCCGCGCCGAACGAGCGCCCGCGCCCCAAGCTCCGCGCCGAACGCGGCCGCGTCGGCCACCGACTGACCCCGGGCGAGCCCCACCATGAACCCTCCCGCGAACGAGTCGCCGCATCCGTAGGCGTCGAGCGGCGGCCCCGGCAGCGGCGCGGCGGCCCACCGCCCTGAGGACTCACCCCACCACCGTCCGCCGCGATCGCCCTCGGTCGCCACGAGCAGTCGGGCCCGTGCCGCGGTCCGCTGCGCCCATGCGTTCTCGTCGGGGTCGTGCTCACTGAACACGATCGCGTCGATCATCGGGCCGGGCGCTTCGAGCGATGTTCGCGCCCGCGGCGAGGCGATCACCACGCCCCCCGCGCACGCCCGCTCCAGGGCACCGGCGTCGCCCGCGGTGATGTACACCCCGGCGCAGTCGGCGAGGCGTTCCCACGGCAGGTCGTCCGATCCGAACGGCTCGAGCCGGTCACCGATCGTGATGATCGTGCGCTCCCCGTCCGCCTCGAGCAGCGTCACCGCGCGCCGGGTCGGCGCGTCGCGCCAGGCCACGTGCAGGCGCGCCCCGCGGTCCGTCAACTGAGCAACCGTCGCCTCTCCCGCCGCGTCACGGCCGAGGGCGACAAAGAACTCGAGCTCGAGGTCCTCCACGTCGGCGAGGACCCCAGCCACCACGCCGCCTCCGCCGCCGGCCCGCGCGAACGACCCGGGCGCGTGCACGACGGTTCCCGGTTGCGGGAACCGGTCGACCTCGACGAAGTCGACCCACTCAACGTGGCCGACGACCGCGACCCGCGTCATCGGACGGTTCCGGTGACGCGGGCGCGATCGATCGGCATCGGCGAGTGCCTACGGCACGTAGAGGTCCGTGTGACAGGGCTTGCCGCCACACACGTCGACCACCGCGCCGTTCGGGGCGAGGAAGTCGGACTTCTGCGTCCGGTTCGCAACGGTCGAACGTGGGAACTCGTGCGGGTCCTGGTTCGTCGTGGATTCAACCGGCGCGACGTTCGCGAACGGCGGCGGTTGCACCTGTCCGGGGCCGCCATCCCACATGACGATCGCCGATCCCGTGAACGGGTAACGGGCGATCTTCGGGATCCCGTAGAGCAGGTTCCTGTCCCGAGCGCGGCTCGGATCGAGGGCCGGCGCGTGCGCCGCCGCCCCGATCGTCCGCGCCTGAACCGCGGCCGCGTACTGACTCACCTGATGGTCGCCATAGGCGATCTCCATCAGCACCGTGTGCGACGGCGTGTCCGCATACGGATGGATCGTCATGTGCTGCGCGTAGCCGTCCGGATCGCCCCGGTCCCACAGCTGCTGCATGAGATCGAGGATCACCGGGGTCATCGACGTATCGAGATAGCTCTTCGCCAGGACTGCTCCGAACGGCGCGAAGTCGGTGCTTCGCTGGACGAGCACGTTGCCGTAGTTCATGCCCGAGACGCCAAGCACCGCACGCCGGAAGTCCGGCGCGAGCGCCGTCGTCATGCCGCCCATGATCCCGCCCTGACTGTTGCCGTCGTAGTACAGCTGCGAGGTGTCGATCAGCGGCCGCCCACCGTCCTGGAACGCGGCGCTGGTCGCCAGGCCATCCTTGTGGAGCAGCACCCGGCCCAGGAAGAGCATGTTGAGCACGCCCTGCTGGAGGCGGTCGACCGCGACCGGGAACTTGTTGATGTCCTGTAGCGCGCTCGCGTCAAACGGCGTGTCCGGTTCGGCCAGACCCCACCAGGCGGTCGCGCAGAACACGAAGTTGTGCTCCCTGGCCATCGCCCTCACGTTGCCGGCCTCGACCTCCGACGGGTCGCCGAGCAGGCCGTGCCCGTAGAGCGAGATCCGCGCCGGATGGGCGGCACTCGCGGTCTGCGGAATCACGCACTCAAACTGCGCTGTCGCCACGTTGCCGGGAATCTGCGTCGGCAGCGCGTCGGGCTTGCGTGAGCCATAGTGGAACGTGGTCGTCGCGGACGGGCCACACGTCACGAGGTAACACGGGACGCTGAACGTCCCGGTCACCCGCCGGACGTCCGTGGCGTCCGCCGGCGGCACCTGGCCGGTCACGGCGAACGACGGCGCGTGACCCTGGACGATCCCGTTGGCGAGGTTGCGATCGCCGAGCTGCGCGAACGCGTTGTTGCGGATCGCGAGCATCCGCCCGGCGAGGCTCCGCTGCGAGGCGACCGTGAAGTCCCACGCCTCGTACAGGCTCGCACGGGCGATCTTCGCGCGCTTCAGGGTCGTGAAGATGCGGGTGTAGCGCTTCAGCTGGCTGCGCTCGATCTTCGGTAGCCGCCGCCCGTCCCGCAGCAGTGCGAACCATTTCGGCGCCTGGATCAGCTGGCCGCCGGTGTTGCGCAGGTTGCGCAGCGCGACGACATAGGTGTGACCTTCCAGGAAGTTCTTGCCGGGATGGATGAGCAGGTTGACGCTCGCGTCGCCCTGGGCGTTCGCGTCCATCTCGGCCCAGATGAGCTGGCGGGCGCCGGTCTTCTCGTCGATCACCACGATCGGCGCCTTCCGGGCGAAGGTCTTGCTCATGTCGGCGAGGCTGACCGCCCCGGTCTTCACGAGGTCGAGCCCGCCGATGTGGACGATCAAGGCGCTCCCAGGGCTGAAGCCGTCGGCGCGGTCGTAGTCGCCGACCTTGACTCGGCTCCCCGCCTGGTTGACCGGCATCGCCGCTGCGGGCAGGTGAACGCGCAGTCCGGTCGGGGTCGTGTGGTCGACCTTCGTCAACAGGTTGTTCGGGAACGGCAGCAGGCACGGCGTCGCCCCGTACGGTTGACAGTCGGCCGCAGGCTTCGCGGCGGCGGCGCTCCCGGCACCGACGAGCGCGACAGCCACGGCACCTACGGCTGCCAGCGGCAACCGGATCCTCCTGATCATGCTCTCTCCTCTCTGTGCGTCGGCCGCGCTCGGAGACTACAAAGTCGCGCCGCTCCTCAGAGCGCCGGCAGTCCGTCGATGCTGACGGTGTTCTTCTCGACCTTGTACTGCTCGAGCGCGTCCGGGCCTTCCTTGGCGAGCTTGCCCTCGGCCCACCGCCGTGAGTTCGGACGCTCCGCGACGTACTCCATCAGCGGCACCCCGTAGCCGCACGAGTCAGCGATCCGCTCGACATCGACGCGGACGACCGTGCGCAGCTGCTCGGGGAGAACATCGACGTCTCCGAATGCGATCGTGTCGTGGTCGAGCACCTCGGCGTGACCGTGCAGGCGCAGGATCCGCGGAGCACCGTCGAACGCGCACAGCATCACGACGATCCTGCCGTTCTCCTTCACGTGCGCGATCGTCTCCGCCCCACTGCCGACCAGGTCCAGGTACGCGACGGTGCGCTCGTCGAGGATCCGCAGGGTCCCGATCGGGCCCTTGGGCGAGATGTTGATGTGCCCATCGTCGCCGCTCGGCGCCGTCCCGACAAAGAACATCGGCTGTCGGTGGATCCACGCCGCGAGCTGTGGCGTGATCGTCTCGTAGATTTTTCCCATCTCGGTGAGTCCGAGACGGTCAGTCGATCGCCGAGGTCACGCGGCCACGAGCTCGTCGCGCTTGGCTGCGACACCGTCGAACAGCTCCGTGAAGGAGGCGTCGAACTTCTCGACCCCCTCGCGCTCGAGCGTCGCGACGACGTCGTCGTAATCGATCCCAGCCTCCGCGAGCCGCTCCAGCGTCCGCTTGGCCTCGTCGACATCGCGCTCGAGCGTCGGCTCGACGCGACCGTGATCGTTGAATGCGTCGATCGTCGCTCGAGGCATCGTGTTCACCGTCTTCGGTCCGATCAGCTCCTCGACGTAGATGACGTCGCGGTAGTCCGGGTTCTTCGTCGACGTCGAGGCCCACAGGCACCGCTGCGGCGACGCGCCGGCCGCCTCGAGCTCGTCCCAATCCGAACCGGAGAAGAGCCCCTTGTACGTCTGGTACGCGAGTTTCGCGTTCGCGATCGCCAGCTTGCCCTTGAGGTCATCGTGGCCGCCGATCGCATCGAGCCGCTTGTCGGCCTCGGTGTCGACGCGCGACACGAAGAACGACGCAACGGAGGCGAGCTTGCTGAGATCCCCGCCGCTCTCGAGCAGCCGGCGCAGGCCCTTGATGTAGGCCTCGGCCGCCTCCCGGTGGCGCTGCAATGAGAACAGCAGCGTGACGTTGACCGGAATGCCCGCGGCGATCGTCTCCTCGATCGCCTGGAGGCCCTCAAGCGTCCCCGGGATCTTGATGAAGAGGTTCGGCTTGTCGATCATCGCGTGGAGCCGCTTCGCCTCGGCCGCCGTCTTCTCCGCGTCGTGGGCAAATCTCGGGTCGACCTCGAGCGAGACCCAGCCGTCCCGGCTCTCGTCGCCGCGGTCGTACACGGGTGCGAGCAGGTCGCACGCGGCGCGAATGTCCTCACGCGCGATCGCGAGGAACACCTCTTTCGGATCGGTCTCGTTCTGGAGGATCTCCCGGAGCTGGTCGTCGTAGGTGTTGCCGTCCGCGATCGCGGACTGGAAGATCGTCGGGTTTGAGGTCAGGCCGGCGACTCCGCCCTCGACCAGGCCGGCGAGCTGCCCGTCCTGGATGATCTCGCGGGAGATGTAGTCAAGCCACGGGCTCGTACCCTGCTGGGCGAGCAACTGAAGCGGTGTGGTCATTGGGGGACGTTCCTCCTTCGGCGGGCTTATGTGAGGCGCACCCCAGAGCGTAGTCAGGAAACAGCCTGGGGACCCGACTTTGTTGTGACTCAGGACTGTGGTGAATGATCCCACGTCATCGCCCGCTGCCGTCAAGGCCGCGCCGGTGCGCCGCCGTCACCGTGTCACCGGCCGCGAGGCCGCGGCCGCGGCCGAGGTCGCCGTCGGCGTGATTCGCCGGACGACAACTTCGTCGAGCAGCAGTGGATCGAGATCGAACGCGATGATTGCGGGCTCGCCGCTCGACCCGGGTGACGGACAGCAGCGAGCCGAGCTCTGATCAATGAGGGTCGACGACGGTTGCCCACACCGAGTTGACGTCGGCGCTGAGCGCCGAGAACTCGGAGGCGAGCACGAGCCGCTCGCCGTTGGTGAGCGACACCGTCGCGTCAGGGATGTCGTGGCCGGGAGCCAGTGGAATGAGCTGCGCGGTCCCGCCGGCGCCTCGGGCATCGCCGAGCTTTGCGAACAGTCGGCTGCCGTCGGTGCTCACCCACGTGACCCACAGTCGACCGCTGGCCGTGTAGGCGACCGACGGCGTGCGCAGTCCCGTCGCGTGTGCGATCGCGGTCGGGGCTGTCTCACCCGGTGACCACGAATCGAGTGTCAAGGTGCCCTGGCCGCGCGCATCGACGTACGCGACTCGGCAGCGCGCCGCGCACGCAAGCGGCAGGAGCGGCTGGACGTTGCCGGCGTCGCTCGCCGGGGCGTGCTGCGGGCTCGCACCGGCCGCCGGCGCACCGGTCGCCGGGTCGAGACGCTGCATGTAGATGCCGTCCGCCGTCCCGGCGCCGACGGCGTGCCACGCGAGCCACAGCTCGCCGGCGCGGTCGTAGGCGAGCGCGGAGGAGACAGCGAGCCCCGGCGAGGGAGAGGTCGAGTTCCGCGGCCCCGCGGTGGACCGCGAGCTGACCACCGCTCGTTGAACTCCACAGCGGCGTCGCGCCGTCGGTGGCGAGGACGGCTCCCGCGCCGAGGCTCGGTCGGCGCGCGTCAGACGGCGGGTGACGTCCGACCGCGCGGCGCCCGCCGGCACCGGGATCGGACGCCACCCGTGGGCACTCGTCGGGAGCTCGACGAGTGGTGCCGCGGCGCGCGATGGCAAGGGGGCAACGACCGCGGCAGCGACAACGGCGATAAGGACGAGACTGAAGGCGGTGAGTTTTCGGTAACTGGACACCGGGCCAGTATCGAAACCACGCTGCTCCCCATCAATTGGTGAGGTCCCTACAGATCTACGGAGGACACCCGGCGTGCCAGCTCGACGCGCGAGCGCACGCCAAGCTTGCGGTACACCTTCGAGAGGTTCGCCTCGACGGTCTTGCGAGAGACGAACGCCGCGGCCGCGATCTCCGGGTTCGTCATCCCGCTGGCCGCCATCTCGGCGATGCGCGCCTCGGTCTCGGTCAGGCCGCCGGGCGCTGAGCGCATCCCGAGGCGTGCGAGCTCGTCGTCGACCTTCGCCTTCCACAGCGGCGCCGGCAGCGCCTCGAACACCGCCGCCGCCCGCTCGAGCGCGTCGCGACTGGCGCGCTTGCGCTTCGCGCGGCGCTCGAGCTTGCCGAGTGCGAGCAGCGAGCGCCCGAGCTCGAGCGGCTGCGGGCGTTCCTCGTGGGCGGCGACCGAGCGTTCCAGACTCTCCCGTGCTCGCTCGAGATCACCGTGCGCCGCGTGGATCAGACCGCGGCCGCGGTGCGCAGTCGCGCGAGTCCATGATCGGCCGGTCGTCGTCGCAAGCCGCTCGAGGTGCGCGACGAGTCGCTCGGCTCGCCCCACGTCGCCGACCTCGATCGCGGCATCGACGTCGAACTGGAAGGCGGGGTAGATCGACACCTCCCCGGCGCCCTGCTCGATCAGCCGATCGGTCCCGCGCGCGAGCCACGCCTCGGCTGCCTCGGGGTCTCCGAGCGACAGCTCGATGAACCCGAGGACGCCGCGGTGATGGATCGCGAACGTCTCATCGCCGATTCGCTCCGCGGCGGCAAGGCCGGCCTGCGCGTCCGCCCGGGCCTCCTCGATTCGCCCCGTGCCGGCATCGAGCATCGCGCCGATCACGAGGCACGACGCATACTCCTGCTCGGTCCCCGCCTGCGCGTTCAGCTCGCGCGTTGCGTCCGAGAAGCGGCGAGCCGGCTCCCAGTTCCCCGCCCGGCGCTCGAGGTCCGCGAGGTGAAACAGACAGGTGCAATGAGCGTCTTCGTGTCCCGCCTCGATTGCGGCGGCGAGCGCCCCCTCGAGCACGTCCCGCGCCTCATCGAACGCGTCGGTGTACTTCAGCACCAGGCCCAGGCTGATTGACGGGGCGTACTGCCCCAGGAACTCGTCGAGCGTGCGCTCGATCTCAACCGCCTGACGCGATGCCTTCACGACGACGCTGTCGCGGACCGTGATCGCGTAGCCGAGCGCTGCCAGCGCCCGGGCCCGGAGCGCCGGATCGTCGGTCTGCTCAGCGAGCACCGCGGCGCGCTGGCGGTGCCCCATGCTCGCATCAAGGTTCCCGCGGATCTCCTCGATCACGCCGAGCCGCAGCCGCGTGGTCGCCTCGAGCCGCGGATCCCCGGTCGCCTCAGCCAGCGCGTCATCTCCCAGCCGCACCGCCGCGTCAAGTCCGTCCGGCGCAACCCAGGCGAGCAGCGACAGCGCCTCGCCGCGGCGCGTCCCGGTGGGGAGCCGTGCCACGACACCTCTGAGGAGCGCCGTGGCATGCGCGGGATCGCCTGCGACCGAGTGGTGCTCGGCGGCCGCGATCAGCCGGCGGGCGGCCGTGTCGACGTCATCCGGCGGAGTCAGCTCCGCGGCCTTCTCCGCATAGCGAGCGGCGCTCGCGGCGGCGCCCCGCGCCCGGGCCCGCGCGGCCGAGCGATCGAGGTCGGCGGCAACCTGCGCGTCGGGCAACCCCGTCGCGAGTGCGAGGTGCACGGTTCCGGCCTCGTTGCGTGCGTCGTGGTGGACGAGATGCGCGTGGACCTCCCGTCGGCGCTCGGGACCCATCGCCCCGTAGACGACCGACGCGAGCAGCGGATGGCTGAACTCGAGCCGGCCCGCGGCGACCGCGAGCACGCCGGCGGCAATCGCCTCGTCGATCGCGCCGTCGAGACCGTCGGCACGCGCGAGCTCGACGACCGCGGCGAGGTGCCGGTCGTACAGCGCCGCGACGAGCTCCAGGAGCATGCGGACCCGCTCCGGTTGCGCGTTCACGCGGTCCTGCACCAACTCCTGAAGCGTGGAGGGCACGGGCAGCGGCTCTTCCGGGCCGAGCGTCCCGCCATGACGCTCCAGCGCCCGGCCGAGCTCAAGCGTGTAGAACGGATTGCCGCCGGAGGTCGCGTACAGCCGCCTGAGCACAGGGCGCGGGAACGCCGCTCCGAGCCGCGTCTGGAGCAGACGGTGCAGCGCGCCGAGGCTGAGGGGGGCGAGCGTCATGTGCTCCAGCGCGCTCGGCGCCAGCGCCCGGGCGAGGCCGAGCGGGAGATCGGCGGCGGTGCCGCGGCGGGCGACCGCCAGCCTGACGGGTTCGTCGCGCAGCCGCCGGATCACGAACTCGAGCACCGTGCGGGAGGGATCGTCGAGCCATTGGACATCGTCAACGGCGACGAGCACGGGGTGATCAGCACACAGGTGCCGCAGCACCCCGAGCACCGCCCCCGCGATCGCCCGCACATCCGGAGCCGGGCCATCCGGCTCGTCGATCAGCAGTGCTACCCGGAGGGCATGCTGCTGCGGCGCGGGGAGCGTGGGGAGGGCGTCCTGAAGCACGTCGTCAAGGAGGTCGCCGACGGCGGCGAACGACAGCTGCGCCTCGGTGAGCACCGGGCGGCAGCGCAGCACGCGGTGTCCTGCTGCCTCAGCGGCTTCGATCCCGGCGTTCCACACCGTCGTCTTGCCGATGCCCGCGTCGCCGTCGATCACGACCGCCGCCGGCGTGTCGGAGTCGACGATGAACGACCGGAGCGTCGCGAGCTCGCGCTCGCGTCCCACCACCCCCGTGCCGGTTCCGATCACGCGCATCATTTTGTCTCGCCGTACAAGTCGAGGGACCTCCCTCATTTCCCTACGCGTGGATCGGCCCTACGGTTCGTGACGCATGAATCGAGACGGTGCAGTCGAGGACGTGCGACACGTGATGCTCGTCGAGCGCTATCTCGGCGTGGTCACGCCGGAGCGCGTCGCCCGCCTTGCCGCCGATACGCGGGCAGCCGCTGAGATGGTCGCCACCACTGGGGTGGCGATCGCGTACCGGGGCTCGATCGCGATCCCGTGTGAGGAGACCTGCTTCTGCCTGTTCGTGGCGGAGTCACAGACCGCCGTCGAGCGCGTCAACGACGCGCTCGCCGTGCCCGCCGTTCAGACCGTCAGCGCGCTGTGGACGGGGCCGCGCGCTCACCCCGGCGGGCACTCCAGGAGATAGTCGATGACATCCGAGCAGCGAGCGGTGGCCAGGCCAATCCGAGTGTCGGCCGCGCCGTAGTAGAGGAACAGCTTGTCGCCCGGCTCGTCGTGAACCAGGCCGCACGGAAACACGACGTTGGGAACGTCACCCGAGACCTCGTAGTCCGCGCCCGGCCCGAGCACCCATTCATCCGAGCGCCGCAGGACGTTCCAAGGCGCTTCCAGGTCGAGTAATGCCAGGCCTGCGCGGTACAGCCCGCCGGCGACCGTCTGACGCACACCGTGGTAGACGGCGAGCCAGCCGTGCGGTGTCTCGATCGGTGGCGGTCCCATGCCCACACGAGTGGAGTCCCACCAGCCACCTTCCCTGCAGGCGAGGACGAGCTCAGGCGATCCCCAGCGCTTGAGGTCGGACGACCGCGAGAGCCACACATCCCTGCCGCGGGTCGAGGCCGGCCGATGGAAGAGCACCCACTCGCCACCGATCCGGCGCGGTAGCAGCACAGCATTCTTGTCTTCGGCGGGTAGGACCGTCCCCAGCCGCTCGAACGTCCTGAAGTCGTCGGTCTGCGCCAGGGACACGCTCGGCCCTCCGCGACCAAACGCGGTGTAGGCGATGATCCACCGGCCGAGTTCCTCGACGAAGGTCACGCGCGGATCCTCGAGTCCCCATTCCTCTTCGGGGTATCCGCTGTCGTACGTCAGCGCCGGGGCTCGGTCCACGACCCAGTTGGATGCGCCATCGGGCGAGCGAGCGCACGTCAGGTGCGAGAAGCCGCGGCGGTCCTCGACCCGGCACAGCAGCACGGTCTCGCCACCGACCGTCGTTGCGCCGGCGTTCATGACGGCGTTGACGGTGTACGGCCAGCGTTCGGGTGCGAGCAGCGGATTACCCGGATGGCGGGTGAAGAGTGAGGCGCTATCGGTCACGGAGGACACTTTCGTAGACATCGATGTAGGCGTCGACCATTCGGTCGGCGGAGAAGCGGCGCTCGGCCACCGTCCGGCATAAAGCTCGGTCGAATCGTGCAGCGCGCTGGACGCCCGCAACCGCCGAATCGACGCCGCTCGCGAGCACTCCGGTGACGCCATCCTCGATGACCTCCGGCATCGACCCGCGGGCGTAGGCAACAACCGGCGTCCCGCACAGCATCGACTCGACCACCGAGAGCCCAAACGGCTCCGCGAACGCGATCGGATGCAGAAGACACGCGGACGCTCCGAGAACCTCTGCGCGCTCCCGGCGGCCAACTGATCCGAGGTAGCGAACGCGGTCGCCGTCGACGTGCGGCTCGATCTCATCCGCGAAGTACCGCTCGTCCTGCACCGGTCCACACAGCACGAGCGGCCGATCGGTGCAACGGGCGATCTCGATCGCCACCGCCGTGCCCTTGTCGGGATGGATCCGGCCGAAGCACACGAGCGCGTCGCCCGACGTCGCCGAGAACGGCAGGGCCGTCACGTCGACGCCGTGATGGACCGTCGCCGCGTAGTCGAGCTCGGGGACGCGGTCGGCGTCCGAAATCGAGACGAAGACGCTGTCCGAGCGCAAGTAGGCAGGCAGGATTCGCGGCGAGGAGAATCCGTGGATCGTCGTCACCATCGGCGCGCGCGCCCATCCTGAGAAGGCAAGCGGCAGCCAATCGAGATGGTTGTGGATCAGGTCGAACTCGGCCGAGCGGCTCAGGGCGTGGGCGACGTGCAGGGCCTCCCAGATTCGGCCGTCGATCTCGCCGTCCTCCTCATAGGGCCGCGCACAGACCCCGTCCAGTCGCGCCAGCGTGATCGAGTCCAGCGTGGCGAACAGCGTCACGTCGACGCCGCGCTGCGCGAGCCCGTCGGCCAGCAGCCCCGTGACTTGTTCCCACGGTCCGTAGTGGCGTGGCGGCGTGCGCCACGCAATCGGTCCGAGCAGCCCGATCTTCATTCGGGCAGCGTCGCCTGGAGACCCGCGGCGTCGAGGGCAAGGAGCGCCTGGAGATACGCGAGCGTCGACTCTGCCCCTTCGTTTCCGTTGACGTCTGACGCTCCGAGGCCATCGTGACACCCCCCGGTCGCGAAGTCATAGACGGCCCGCTGGAGCCGATTGCGCCCGAGGAACCATTCAAAGGCGCGAACCGCATGTCGGGCATGCACCTCGTCCCCGGTGGCGAGGAATGCCTCGACCTCCGCCTCGACCAGTGCGGCGGCATCGAGCGGCTGCTCGTCGCCGTCGCCGGGCAGGGGATCGTCACGACGGCGGCCGCGATGCCCGACCAGTTGCAGCCACGGGCCGGCAATGCCGAGTTCGGCCTCGTACCACTCGAGCGAGCGCATCCCCTCGCTCACCAGCTTCCCGTCGCCGAGCTGCATGCCGGCCGCGATCAGCGACTGCGGCAGCCGAGCGTTGTCGTACGCGAGGACATCCTCGGCCCAGTACCAGTCCGCCGACCCGTTCATCCGCTGTTGGTCCGCGAGTCGGCCAGCCAGGAGGCCGAGCACTTCGGCCCCCTCGGGACCGAGCGAATCGACGCCGGCGCGCGCGAGCCCGAGCGCTCCGAAGGCCATCGTCCGTGGCGAGCGCTGCTCGGCGAGAGCAGGCAACATCTCGCGCAGCAGGATCAGGCTCGGCTCGCGCAGCGCAGGAACCGGCGCCGCCGCCACCACCTCACCGACCGCCCATGCCGCCCTCCCGAGATGATCCCCGGCGTGCGGTTCGTCGAGCCAGCGACGGTCGTAGGACATGAAGTTGCGCATGCCCTGCTCCTCGGCGCTCCACGCGTGACGGAGGAACCCGAGACTGCGCGCCAGGACGCGGTCGTACGCCTCGGCGCCGGTTGTGCGTCGGAGCCCCAACGCCACGATCGCGAGGCGGGCAACGTCGTCGGTGCAGTAGCCCGACGAGCGGAGCGGCACGACGCCGTCGGCGTGCTGGATGATCCCAACGTCGTCGACCATCGTCAGCAGGTGCGAGGAGCGCGCCCGGGGCAACGTGGCCGCGGGCGGACTCCGCACGGCCCGCGGTGGACCAAGCACGACCGCTTCGCGCAGCACCTCGGCGGTCTGGCGACCGACCTGCGGCCAGGTCAGCTCGCTGCCGACTGCGCGCGCTTCGGCGCGCGTCCGTTCGAGCCGTGCGGGGTCGTCGAGCAGGTCGATGACCGCAGCGGCGAGCGCTGCCGGATCGTCGAACGGCACGAGTACGCCTGCGCCAGATGCCAGCACGTCCTCCGCGTAGAAGTACGGCGTCGACACCGTCGGGCAACCGGCCACGATCGCGAACGTCAGCGCGCCGGAGACGATCTGCTCGCGAGAGCGGTAGGGCGTCAGGTACACCGTCGTATCCGACAGCATCTCTGACAGGTCCTCGATGCTGAGGAAGCGGTCGTCGAAGACGATGTGATCGCCCAGGTCGAGATCGCGGGCCAGGCGCTCGAGCGAGATCCGGTACTCCTCGCCATGGAGCTTTGCGACCTCCGGGTGGGTCTGCCCGGCAACCACGTACACCACATTCGGATGCCGCGCGATGATCGCGGGCATCGCCGCAATCGCGACCTCGATGCCCTTCCCCGGGGAGATCAGCCCAAAAGTCGCCAGCACTGAGCGGTCGGTGCGGACCGCGCTCTGTGCTTCGCCGTGGTCGCGCCGCGACGGCGCTGCCGGCCGGCCCGGAACGTCTGCACTGGGGAGCAGTTGCGACGGGCCGCCATGCGGTACAACCCGCACGCGCTCGGGCGACACCAACCGCGACTCAAGGATCATCCGTCGCGCGGTCTCGGTGAACACGCACACCAACGTCGCGAGATCGCACAGTGCGCGCAGCGTCTCGGCCTGGCGGACGGACGGGGCGCTCAGAACCGTATGGAGCGTCACGACGATCGGCTGACGCAACTCCGCGGCAAGGGAGAGGACGTGCGCGCCCTCGTGTCCGCCGAAGATGCCGTACTCGTGCTGGATCACGACCACGTCATCGCCGCGGCGCTCGAGCACACGGGCGGCCGCGGCGTAGTCGCCGCGCTGGTCCTGGTGGATCCGGGTCACGACCTCTGACGCCTGCTCGACGTGGTCGTCGCGAACGATCGCGACGAGGTCGACAGCGGACACGCCGTCAGCCCCGAGCAGCGCCTCGCGCAGGTCGCTTGAGAACGTCCCGATCCCGCACGGCCGCGGTGGGTACGTGGAAACGAGGCCGACGCGCATGGTCCGCTCGCCGGAGATTCGCGTGTGTCCATTCGTCCCGGCGCCGTTGCTCACCGCCACGGAACCGGGGCGGCGGCGAGCCCGCGGGCCCGAGTAAGGGAGACTCTGCATGTCGACGACCTTCCTGAGCGAAGATCGCCGCTGGCGGCGTCATTCTGCTCTCTGTGCGGGTGGGATCTTCCGTCGCTGGGACGAAACTGTCCGTGAGGTCGCCGTTCGGGTTGACCGACGGTGCTCTGCGCGAATGCGCTTCGCAGAAGCGGAGAAATGCCTGCGTTGAGTGTAGCCGCTATGCACGCCTCGGCCCCGCGCGTGCCCCTGCCAAGGCCAGCCCGCAGAATGGCGAGACCCGGACTCGAACCGGGGACACCACGATTTTCAGTAGTGTGGTCCTTGGTGCCGAAAACTGCCGATTTGCGGGGTAACTCCGGTTCGTCTCTTGCTGGTCACTGGCCCACGGAAGTCCAGACTTTGCGGATGTTTCAGGTCTTTTCGGGCCCGTAAGTCGCCTCTCTGGCCCAATTGATCCGTCAACAACTTTCCCCGTGCTCACCGTCACGAAGCGATCCGCCGTGACTCGGTTGCCGCGGTGCCGTCGTTGTGAACATGTGGGCTGCACGGTACGAAGAAGGTAGACGCGCTAGAGGACGGTTTCGCGGTCGGGCGCGCTGCCAGTCGACTGCTGGGTCGGCTCTCCAAGGAACTCCTCGAGCAAGCTTCGGATGCTCGGGTCGATACTCCGGCCGCTCTGCTGGGTGTAGATCTCGAGGGTCGTCTGCCATCTGAGGTGCCCGACCTGGCTCTGGACGAATGGCAAGTCTTTGCCCGCCTGAAAGGACAACGTGATGAAGGTCCTGCGGAAGGTGTGCGGCGTGATGTCTGCAGGCATAAGCGCGAGTCCTTCGGCGTCGCGGGCTTCGTTCGCGATGGCGGCGAGATGCTTGAGCCTGCGGCCGAGGTTGAAACGGTCGCCGCCGCCGCCGCCTCGGACGGTGAATACGAGCTCGCTAGGCGACGGCGGGTGTGGCAGGGACGCGCGGTATAGGGCGAGTTCTTCGCGCACGAACGGCGAGAGGTAGATCTCGCGGATGCCGGCCTCGGTTTTTGAATCGGCGATGACTAGTCGACCGTGGGTGTGGTCGACTCGCCCCCACACGAGAGTCGTCAGTTCCGACGCGCGTACTCCCGTCAACGCGAGCACGACGATCATCGCTCGGCGTCTCCGTGGCGCCCTGCGGTTTGGCCTGACGCGAGATAGGTAGATCGCGGTCGTCTCTGCGCAGCCAAGATCGTCGGCGACCTGCGACCAGGTCAGTCCTTGGGCGCGCAGCGCTCGTGCCCTGTCCGCACGCTCCAGGCTTCGTGGCGTGACTCCTGCGTCGACGGTGTCGGCCGCTTGGATCAGGCTCAGTACCTCGTCTGCTTCGAGATGTCGCCGCGGCGACCCGCCGCGCTTCTTCAGGCGCAACCCAGTGCGACCCTTGACTGGATTGCGCTGGACCGCGTAATGCTCGCTCTCGACTGCTCGTTCGAGAATCTGCCCGAGCAGACGCAAGGCCTCGTTGATCGTCGACGCTCCAAAGGGTCTGATCGCCTCGCCGCGGCGATCAAGCAATGTGACGCCATTCTCATTGGCGACTTGAAGCCGGTCCGCTTCCTGCCTGAGGCGGTCGCGCCAGCGCCGCACGGCCTCATGTGAGATCTCGGTCAACCGCTGATCTTTGAATTCGGGAAGCAGGTAGCGGCTGAGAATGTGCGAGTAGTTGCGTACGGTGCTCGGTGCCGCCCCGACTGTCTGGCGGTCGATCCAGAAGGTCGCGAACTCATGAAATACCGGGTCGGCCTCCTCGGGATCCAGGTCCTCCACCGGGGGTCGCCAGACACCCGCTTCGATCTCTCTGAGCGTCTGTTGAAGGCTCCGCTCGGCGAGCGGCCGGTTCCATCCTTCGAGCTCGCTGCCCAGGCGAATGTTGACTCTGCGCCCACCAAGGCGTACGCGGAGCGTGTAGGTCACTACGCCCGTTGGACTGCGGTACTCCCTGATCTGTCCGCGCGGCTTTTGGCCTTGCCCGGCCATCCGTCATCGCCCTCCTTCCGACGTGCGACGTGGGTCCCCCGGTGGTTCAGCCATCGTAGACCGGGTGAAGATTTCTCGGGCGCTTTCGCCGCGGTCCGTCCGCCGTGCCGGACGCCTCTTTGTCGTCGTCCCGAACGGGCGCCGCGAGGGGCCTCAGCATTGATGCCACGCGCTCGGAGTCGAACCTTAGGGGTGCCCGTTGACCGGTCCCAAGCTTGCACCCTCCGAGCCGTCCCGCGTTCTCGTACACCCAGGCGCGGCTGACCTGAAACGTGGCACAGATGTCCTCTACCGTCAGCATTGGCTTGGCCGGAGGCTTCGCGGCGGCAAGCCGAATCGCCACGCGGTCAGCAAGGCGGTCCAGCTGTTCCTCGGTCAAGCTCAGGTGGTTATCGGCCTCCACCGGACCTCACATCCGCACGGCGACAGCATGGTGAGCGCGTGCCGGTGGCGCGTACATCTCTAGTGCAAACGTCATCGGAGACGTGCCGCGCTGCGGTGCGTTTGCCGTGTGGACGGCCACGAGGTGCGCGTGCAGGTCCTCGCCGGCGAGGCTTGCGTGCTCGAGCAGCCAGTTGGTGAGGTCGTATCCGTCGCTTCGACCGGGTGCGACGTCGACGATATGGGTGTCTGCGACCTGCCGCAGGCCGTCGGCGATCCGGGTGGCCGCGGCGCGGCCCGCGCTGTCAGAGTCCATGACGATCGTCACGCGGCGGCCGGCGAGGAGACGCGCCCACGCGTGCTGCCATGCGTGATCGCC
>CAWEYQ010000064.1:0-11731 GCA_963813265.1 uncultured Solirubrobacterales bacterium
GATCTACGAGGGCTCGCGCCTGCATTACGACGACGCGGAACTTGACCCGGACGTCGCGCTGCTCCTGCCGATCAGCTGTAGCGCTCGGCCTCGAGCGACTCGCGGCGCTCGGCGATCTCGACGCCGTGGCCGAGCTCGGCGACCTCATCTCGCTCGTCGCCCAGGCGCGCGCCGCGTCCGATCCGGAACTCGCCGCAGCGGCGTGGGCGGCCGGCGCGGTTGCCATCGGCTGGGGCGGCTCCCAGAGCTACGAAGCGGCGAAGGCCCGTGCTCGTGAGGAAGATCCGGGCGCCCTCGACGTGTTGCGAGGTGTGGCCTCGTGACCTTCGTCGCTTTGTTGACGATACGCTTCACGCGCCGTTCAATGCATCTTTAGCTGTGGCAGATAAACACGAACAAGAGAAATCGAAGTACACGGTCGATCGCCAGTTCCCCGGAGCGTTCGAGGGCGAGACGGTCACGCGTCGCCGCGTGATGGATCTGACGGTCAACGGCGCGGGCGCGATCGCCGCCGCCGCGTTCGTGCTTCCGGCGCTCGGCTTTGCCATTGGTCCGCTGTTCAGCCGGGTCCCGTTCGAGTGGCAGACGATCGGCGTCCCCTCGGACTACCGGAAGGACACGTACAGCACCATCACCTTCACGATTACGCCCGGCGTCGGTGAGGTCGGCCGCACGATCGCCTACGTCCGCGCCCGCAACCGAGCGATCGACACCGAGAAGGAGGACCAGTACAACCAGTTCGTGGCGCTGTCCTCCCGCTGCATGCATCTCGGCTGCCCGGTCCGCTTCACGCCGGCCGCCCAGCGGTTCATCTGCCCGTGCCATGGCGGCGTCTACGACTTCCGCGGCCTCGTGGACGCCGGCCCGCCGGTCCGCCCGCTCGACCGGTTCTACACGCGCCTGCATGACGGCTACGTGCAGATCGGCCCGCGGTACTCGGTCAACAGCGAGCTCCATCGCTTCTCCCCGCGTGACCCGGCCGAGCCGCTCGACGGGATCGGCCATACCTGTATCCGAAGCGATTCACCTCGGTCCTCCCGAGCAACTGATGCCACGCCTGCCTGCGCCCCCGCTGCCGAAGATCCTCCAGCCGAAGCCCAAGCGGCCCGGCGAGTTCCTGCACATGGCGCGGACGTTCTTCTTCGGTGCCTACAAGTACCCGCGTGAGCTGACCTGGGTGGATCGGGGTGACGCTGCTCATCCTCGTGATGGCGATGTCCTTCACCGGGTACCTGCTCCCGTTCGACCAGCGGGCCTACTGGGCCTCGGTCGTCGGCGTCAACATCAACGGCACCGGCCCGTTCGTCGGTCCCTACCTCTCTGACTTCTTGAGAGCCGGCCCCGACTTCGGGGCAACCACGCTATCTCGGTTCTACTCGATCCACATGCTGTTGATACCTGGGGTGATCGTGGCGCTGATCGGCGCCCACCTCTACCTGATCACGAAGCTGGGCATCTCCGCCCCGCCGTGGCTCAAGGCCCACGAGGAAGAGGAGATCCTCGAGCCGACCGAGGTCTGAGGGCGAGTGCATGAACCAAGCTGAAAAAGAGCTCTACCTCCGCGACTACTCGATCCTGAAGAACCAGGGGAAGCCGTTCTTCCCCTACGCGGTTGCCAAGGACGCGATCATGGCGCTGATCGTCATGATCGTGATCATCTTCCTGTCGCTGATGTTCGGCGCGGAAATTGGTCCGAAGGCCGACCCGACGACGACCACGTACGTGCCGCGGCCGGAGTGGTACTTCTTCTTCCTCTTCGAGGTTCTTCGCGTCATGAAGAGCGTCGCCAAGTTCACGCCGATGGCGACGATCGGCGTGCCGACGATCTGCATGATCCTGCTGTTCCTGCTGCCGTTCTACGACCGCAGCCCGGAGCGCCGGATCGAGCGGCGCCCCGTAGCGCTCGCCGCCGGCCTCGCGACGATCCTCGCGATCGCCTATTTGACGTATGCGGGCGCGAACTCGGGGTCGCCGAACTCGGTCGACATGAAGCTGCCTGCGAACCTCACCGCGCAGCAGGTGCAAGTGTTCAACGCCGGCAAGCTTCGTCGGGCAGTCCGGCTGCCTCGCCTGTCACGTCATCGGCGAGAACGGGAACAACGGACCCTGGGCCGCCACTGACGAACATCGGCAACAAGCTGCGTCCGGCGGCGATCGCCTCGACGCTGATCAACCCGACGGCACCGATGCCGTCGTTCAGGACGCTCTCGCAGCAGTCTCCCCAGAAGTTCCAGAACCTCGTCAACTTCCTCGCCGAGCTCCAATAGCTCGGCGGGGCTGGTGAACGGTACCGTGGGGGCGACCGTGGACTCCGCGCCACCGGGGACCCTGGAGGAGACACAGGTCCGCGCGATGTTCGATCGGATCGCGCGGCTCTATGACCGGATGAACACGGTCATGACCGCCGGGCCTCTCATCACAAGTGGCGCGCGCGCGCCCCGAGCTCGCGGCCGTCGGCCCCGGCGACCGCGTGCTCGACGTCGCAACCGGTACCGGCGATCTCGCGTTCGAGCTTGCCGGCCGAGTCTCGCCGGGTGGCGAGGTGATGGGCGTCGACTTCTCGGAGGGGATGCTCGACCGCGCGCGCGCCAAGGCTCCCGGCCGCTGGCCCACTGGAATGAACGTTCCATTCAGCCGGGCGACGCCCTCGCACTCCACTATCCGGACGATCGTTCGCCGCGGCGACGGTCGGCTTCGGCGCGCGCAACTTCGCCGATCTTGACAGGGCCTGCGTGAGATGACGCGCGTTGTCCGGCCAGGCGGCCATGTCGTCGTGCTGGAGATCACGACGCCGACGCGGCCGCCGCTCTCGACCTTCTTCGACCTCTGGTTCGATCGCGCGGTCCCGGCGATCGGGAAGCTCGCCGGAGACTCGCAGGCGTACAGCTATCTGCCGAATTCGGTCAAGCGGTTCCCCGGCCCGGAGCCGCTCGCGGCGCTGATGGCAAGCTGCGGCCTGACGCCGGTCCGCTACGTCATCACCGCCGGGGGCATCATCGCCCTCCACGTCGGACAGGTGACGTCGTGAGCGCCGTCGAGGCGGTCGTCGCCGCGGGCGGCGTCGAGGCGCGCAACGTCATGGACCGTGTCGAGGAGCGGATGCGCGACCTCGCGACCTCACACGGCGCCCTTCTCGCCCGCCACGCCGGCGAGACGTTGTCCGCCGGCGGCAAGCGCCTGCGCCCGCTGCTCGTGTGCCTGAGCGCCGGCGTTCCCGTTCCTGAGAGCGACGGGCTGGTGCGCGCCGCCGTCGCCGTCGAGCTCGTGCACGCCGCGACCCTCGTCCACGATGACGTCCTCGATGGGTCCCCGCTGCGCCGCGGGCGCCCGACGGTCGTCGCCGCAGGCGGTCGCCTCGTCGCCACCGCCACCGGCGATCTGCTGTTCTCCCGCGCGTTCGCGGAGCTGGTCGGGACCCGGTCGGTCGACGCGGTCCGCAGGCTGGCCCGCGCAAGCTCCGAGCTCGCCGCCGGTGAGCTCATGCAGCGCGAGGACGCGTGGAACGCGGAGGTGTCGATCGAGCGCTACCTCGAGCGCTGCCGTCTGAAGACCGCCGTCCTGTTCCGCGCGAGCTGCGAGCTCGGCGCGCTGGAAGGCCGCGGTCCCGTCGCGGCGCTTGGCGGGTTCGGGGAGCAGATCGGCGTCGCGTTCCAGATCCTCGATGACGTGCTCGACGTCTCGGGCCCGCCGGAGCGGACCGGCAAGCCGCGAGGCACCGATCTGCTCGACGGTACGGTCACGTTGCCGCTGATCCTCGCTCGGCGCCTTGACCCCGGTCTCGCCGCAATCGACCTCCGCGGCGTGCGCGACACCGCCACCGCGGCCGAGGTGTGCGACCGCATCACGGCGACCGGTGCGCTGGACCAGGCGAAGAACCGTGCGCTGGCGCTCGTCGCCGGCGCCAAGGCGCTCCTGCCCGACGTCGGCGCGCGTCAGCAGAGCGCGCTCGAGCTCGTCGCGGACGGCGTCGTCGAGCGCTACGCCTGAAGTCGGCGCCGGCCGGCGAGCCTAGAAATCTTCGGGAAGGATGAAGTCGGCGTTCAGCGCCCTGATGAACCGGTCGATCTCGTCGGCCATGTTCGCCTGGGTCAGGCGCTTGAGGTCGGCGAGCATCTCGGCGAGGCCGTCGTCGAGCCTCTCCTCGAGCCGGTCGATCTGCTCGCGCCGGTAGATGCCGTCCTCGAGCCAGCCGCAGTTGGGGCACTCGAGGGTCAGCTCCCACCGATGGTCCTCGGTCTCGCTCCAGCACACCGGCTGGACGAGCTCGCAGTCGCATGCGGGGCAGATGTGAAGACCGCGACGGGTCGCGTCCTCAGCCTCGAACCTGACCACTTCAATTGAACGGCCGCTCGGGAGGACGATCCGGCGTACTGAATGTCTGTCGCGATTTTCGTTCATCATCGGTGCCTCCTTGGCTGAGGCTTCTATCGGCGCTCGTTCGCCAGTACTTGAGCGCGTTCTGCCACCGGTTTAAGGACGCGACCGCTACGCTTTGGCAGACCCCCTACGGAGGCCAAGGTATGTTCCGCAATCCAACAACGGATCTGATCGTCGTCCTGGTGATCGTGCTCCTGATCTTCGGGCCGAAGCGACTGCCTGGCCTGGGTAAGCAGCTCGGCCAGGGACTCCGCGAATTCAAGGACTCGGTCACGGGTGGCGACTCGGATGCGGACGAGTCCGAGTCACGTCCGGAGATCGCCCGCACGAGCGCTCCCCCGGTCGCCGGGACCGGTGAGCCGACCGTGACGGCCGAGCCCGCGCCGGCCACCGTCCAGCCTGCACGCGACCCGGCTGAGCACAGCTCCTAGCCGTCGTTCGCGAAGGACGCGCGGATGCCGAAGGTCCTGCGCCCGATCGGGCACGAAGACCGCCTGAGCATCGTCGATCATCTCGACGAGCTGCGCTCACGCCTGATCGTGACCGGGATCGTGCTCGCCGTCGCGTTCGGCGTGTGCTTCTGGCAGAACCACGCGCTGCTGACGATCCTCAACCGAGCGCTCCCGGAGAACCCGACGACGAGCTCGAATCACATCTCCGGATTGACCGCCGACCAGGTCAAGGAGCAGAAGGCGTGGGCCGAGATCGCCGGCGCCGCCAACGCGCTCGCCGCGTCGCACGTCCCAGTCGGCAGCGGATCGCGCCCACTTCTCGCAGCTGGCCCAGGGCGCCCAGGCCGCCGCCAAGGCGTTGCCCAAGGACACCGCCAAACGCCTGCCGATCACGATCGGGGTCGGCGAGCCGTTCACGACGACGCTGACCGTCTCGGCGTACTTCGCGCTGCTGTTCTCGCTCCCGTTACTGCTCTACGAGGTCTACGCGTTCGTCATCCCGGCGCTCAGACCCGACGAACGACGAATCGCGATCCCGGTGATGTTGACCGCGCCGCTCCTGTTCCTCGCCGGCGTCGTGTTCGCTTACCTGGTCGTGCTCCCGCCCGCCGTCCACTTCCTCCAGGGCTACAACGCCCAGCAGTTCGACATCCTCGTGCAGGCGAAGACGTACTACACGTTCCAGATCTTCACGATGCTGGGCATCGGCCTCGCCTTCCAGCTGCCCCTGGGGCTGCTCGCGCTCCAGCGACTCGGGGCGATCAACGCGCGGACGCTGACCGGGAACTGGCGCTACGCTGTCGTCATCATGGCGGTCGTCGCGGCTGCCATGCCGGGAGCGGATCCGGTCACGACCGGCCTTGAGATGCTCCCCCTCGTTGTCTTGTTCCTGGCCAGTATCGTGATGCTCAAGATCGCCGATCGCCGCGCCGCTGCGCGGGCAGCCCGCGAGTTGAGCGACTCGTTCGGCGACGGCCTCGACCCCACCTAGGACTCAATGCTCTTCGATCTCCGTAGCCGCGGGCGCCGGCGCACCGTGCAGGCCGTGTACCTCGGGCTCGCCATCCTCATGGGCGGCGGCCTCGTCCTCTTCGGCGTCGGCACCGGCACCGGTGGCGGCGGCCTGCTGAACGCGTTCGGCGGCGGCTCGAGCAACCAGAAGCAGGTCCTCTCGAGCGACGAGAAGACCGCGCTCAAGCAGGTTCAGCAGAACCCCAACAACGCCGCCGGCATGGGCCAGCCTCGTCCAGGCCCGCTGGACGAACGCCGGCCAGGGCAGCAACTTCAACGCCTCAACCGGCCAGTTCACCGCCGGCGGCAAGAAGGAGCTGAAGAACGCGACCGCAGGCGTGGCAGAAGTACCTCGCGCTCACCAAGACCCCCGATCCGGACATCGGCATCCTCGCCGCCCGCGCGTACGCCGCCCTCGGCGACTACACCAACCAGGCCGCGACCTGGGAGCTCGAGGCGCGGGCGAACCCCAAGGAGGTCAAGGCATTTGAGTGTCTGGCCGCCTCCGCGTACGCCGCCAAGCAGACGCGCAAGGGCGATCTCGCGGCGGCGAAGGCCGTCGAGCTCAGCCCCAAGACCCAGCGCCTCACCGTCAAGACCACCCTCCAGCAGGCCAAGACGAACCCCCAGGTCGCTCAGTCCTGCTGACCGGTCGGGCCGCCCGGGCCCCCCGCCAGGGCGCTCCCGGCGGGACCTCCCCGCGGCCGCGAGCGGGGTAACATCGCCCCCAAGGGCCGTTAGCTCAATTGGTAGAGCAGGGGACTCTTAATCCCAAGGTTGGAGGTTCGATCCCTCCACGGCCCACTCTTACGGCCCCGGAGATCGGGGTTTTTCGTTGGGTGGGGCTGTCCGGACTCGGACACGTGTCGCCAATATGTCCCGGGACAGGCATACCATCGCCCTTGGCAGGGGCTCAGTACCTAGTGCGTACAGCGTGTAGCTGTTCGGGTAGCGGAAGGGCTGGCCGTCGGGGGACGGGGGCGTCAGCTGAGGTTTCGGTCGAAGGAGCCGCTGCGTGCTGCATCATCGTGGCGGAGCTCGCAGCGAGCGGCGCGTGGCGGCACTCTGGACTCTCGGCTGAGCTGAGTAGCCGTCACCGGCGGCCGGGCAGGTTGGGCGAGAGACGGGTTCCTTCGTGCGCGAGGAAGTGGCATCGCGCGGGACGCGCGATCAGTGCCATCGGGTTCGCGCACGTGTGCCTTGGTTGTTCGACTTACTTGGGCGCGTCAAGGTCTGCCCGGTGTGTGCTTCGGTCCGCCCCCACCGCGCGCGGTGTGACCAGCCTCGCACGGACGCGCGGCCCCTTCTCCGCGCGCGACGCCACCGGCTCGTCGTCAGCTGCGTGGTGCTCCCCTCGATGCACTCGCTGGGTAGACGTCGCGGTTGGGGCTTCGCTCTTGCTTGTAGACCAACGCGGCGGTGACAGCTCGCCGACCCCTACGTGCCGATGAGGTGATGCCAGTACGTGATTCCTCGGCCGACGTGGACGAAGCCTGCTGCTGAGTACAGCCGCGCGCCTTCCGGTGTCGCGTTGAGGACGGCCCGGGTAGCGCCCGCGGCCCGCGCGGCCTCGCAGACCGTGCACAAGAGCGCCCGGCCGAGTCCGCGCCGTTGAAATTGCGGCCAGACCTCCATGTCGTAGATACCGGCGACATCGCCGTCAAGAAGCGTCCACGCACGCCCAGCGAACTGCCCGTCAACCCGTGCAACCGCGTGCCACGCTTGTCGCTTCCCGCGTGCGAGCGAAAGTAGCCGCTGACCTTCCGGGCCGTATTCGGGGACATCGGAGCTGAGCGTGACACGGGGGTCATGGGATTTCGTTACAGCGTCGAGCTGCGCGGCCATCCACCATGGTTCCCAGCCCCGCTCGAACCCGACCGCCTCAAGCGTCGCGGCGTCGGTCTCAAGCGATAACCACGCGCCGACGATCCGAGCATTCCGCTCGCGCGCAAACTCAACTCCTTCTTTGGCTGCCGTCGCATCGATGACGCGCGGGAAGTTGAGCATCAGTTGCTGGTCGTGCGCCTGCCAGGACCACTGCAGGCCCCGGTCCTGCCAGCTCGACCCCCCGCCGGCCACGGCAACCGCCATGTTCCACCGGGTCTGGTTGATCTCGCATTCAGTGACTGACGCTGCCACGACGGCAAGTTACGCCCGTCTCCTCGCACCTGCCGGAAGCCCGACCGGTCAGGCTGCCGGAATGATCGGTGTCCGGCAGCATCGATGTAAGACTGCACCCGTGAATTGGTCCATGACCGCGCGGCGGGTCACGTTCACGGTCGCGGCTTTGGCGTCGCTTGCGGTCCCGTCGACGGCACAAGCCTGTGGGCTGCTCGATTCGTCGTGCAAGAACCCAACGATCAGCGTCCGTGGCCAGGTCTTCATCGCTGTTCTTATCGTGCTGATCCTCGGCGGCGTCGTGGCGTGGCGCATCGGGAGGCCGCGTGCGCTGATGAGGGCGATGGTGTGGATAGAGACCCGACGGACTAAACGGGCCGCACGCCGACCGCCGCGTTGAGCCTGCCAAGACCGGACGCTTCCCATCTGATTGAGAACCGGACGGCGACACATGGGACGGGACGCCAGATTCGCGAGGCTCCGCTCTCGCTGGCCTTTCACGCACGGGTTGGCGGTCCGCCAGCCCGGTTGATGATCTTCGATGTCCTGCACCTCGACGGATTCGCCGTCAGAGCGCTGCCGCACCGGCGGCGCCGCCAACTGCTCGACGACCTAGAGCGCGACGGGCGAGCGTGGAGCACGCCGCGAACCTTTCGCCGGTGGCGCGGCCCTCACACGCGTCGTCGCCGAAGTCGCGGCAGGAACGCCCTCGTCCGCCGCGTATACACCCGTACCGATGCAACTCGCGTTCCGTCGTCTCATTACCGTCCTCGACGATGACTCCCCGTCGGCCGGCGTCTTCGCCTACTGCGCCGTGTTCGGTTCCGCGTGCGCGCTCGCCGTCGTTGCGAGCGTGGTCGGCGTCCCGCTCGGCACGGCCATGACGGTTCTTATGCTCGTCATCGGGGCCGTCCTTCTGTTCCTCGCCGCGTGCGCGTACGAGGCGGCGTGTCGCGAGGACGACGCTCGGAACCGAGCGGCTACCGAGCCCAGGGCCGCCAGCCGGCCTTCCGGTCGAGCAGCACCGCCGGGTCCGCCGCCAGCCCGTACAGCCGGTCGTGATGCTCGGGCACGAGCCCGAGCGCAAGCGCGTTTCTGAACAGCGCGATGCGCGGCCAGTAGAGCGGTTCGGTCAGCACCGGCGGGTCTGCCCGGAATCTCCGCCGTCCGATGCGACTTGGGCCGGACGTCGTCGCTCGCAGTTCCGGAATTGAAGCGCGTCGCGTGTCCCGCAGATGGTTTGCGCGCACCAAGCCGCGGATCTGACGGCGTCAAGCTCCCTTCCGCACCGACCGTTGAGGCTAAACCCCCGAGGTCGTGCCACGACCACGCGCCGGCTGTCGGTTCGATGATCACCGGCCAGCGCCGGAAGTAGCCCGATGCATTGGCGAGGCTGTCACGCGAAGGTTGGTGATTCACCGCCGAGGGGCGGCGGCGGATCGCCGTTGTTCGTCTGTGCGGCCAGTGTGATCGACCGCGCCGCGCGCCCAACCGGCACGATCGCCCGCTCGTGTCGTCGCGGGCGGGCGCTCGGGAGATCGTGCCGCTGTGAGCGGCACATATGCCCATCGGTCCCATCGCACTGAGACGCGTGGGAACTTGTGCCGGTCCTTGCCACGGTCCGACGATCAGGGCGATGGCATCGATCCCGGTGCTCAGGTTGCGAGCACAGCCGTCTGCCGGATCGATCGACGGGCGGAAGCGGAGCGCGTGGTCGGCAATGGCTTACCCGGTCGTTGATCTCGACGACCGTCGCCGCCTCGTGCGTCAGGTAGCGCGGGCGGACCTTGTGGTTGAACATGACGTCGTCCCCGACGCACAGTTGTGCCAATGCCGTGGCTGCTGCAACGGTTCGCAGCAACTCATGCCGCGCATGGATCGCGTCCGCGATCGCCACCAGGTGCGGGTCAAGCTCGCCGGCGGCAATTGCATCAAGGAGCTACCGGTCAGGCTCCTTCAGCCTGCGGTCATCATCCACACTCCAGAGGAGCGGCTGCCCAGCACTGTGAGCATCCACCGACACGCCCACATCGTCGCTTCCGCCCCGGACCGACAACGGGTCAGACAAAGTGCCGGACGTCAATCTGAGACTTGAAGCGGACCCGCACGCGCGACGGGCTTCGAGATCTCCGGCTAGTCATCCTCCCGTGAGAGCCGCGACGGGTTGGCCGCGTCGAGCAGCATGTGCCCAAGCTTCCGGGCTTCCAGACGCGTGAGCAGTAGTTCCAGCGACCTGTTCCGCCGGGCCTGATCTCGGATGTGCAGCGTCAGGACAACTCGCTCACGAAGAACCTTTGAAGGCTCCACATCGAGTTGGATGTCGCGGTCCTCGCCGGCCGCGGGTCGGATGCTCCTCATCGCGCCAGGCTATCCGCAGATGTCCGGATTCACGATCGCCGCACGCAATCGGATTTCGATCAGACGGGGAGTCACGTCTCTCGATCGCCATCACAGGCATGGATCCACTCGGGCTGCGCACCTTCGGCGCCGGTCTCGTCGCGACGGCGCCACGTGAATCCGACGGCCACCCGGGATTCGGATATGTTGCGCCGCGTGTTGACGCGCCGCATCGTGCTCAGGCTGGCGTTGGCCGCGTTCGCGTCGACGACGGGACTCGCGATCGCGTCGGCGGCACCCGCCCTGGCGGACCCACGGATCTGCTTCTACGTTGAGAACCGGTTCGTGGTCCTTGGGTCGAATACGGGCCATGCGTTCGTCCAGCTCCTGCCGGACGCCGGTTCTCAGGCGGGGCAGCGCAACCTGGTGTATGGGTTTTATCCCGGGATCAGGTGGCGATTCCTCATCGGTGGTCCGGGAGTCATCAGGTCAGACGCGACGAGCCAATGGCGCTGGAGGAAGTGCGTCTCCGTCAGCCGAGGAAGCTACGACAAGGCCGTTGCCCGGGTTGCGGCGGATCGAACCGCCACGCCGGAATACGCGCTTCTCACTTTCAACTGCGTCGATTGGGTCTTCCGAGTCGCGAGCGCCGCCGGCGTCGTGCTGCCCGCAGCGAACGTACCGCTCACGCGCGTACTCGATCCCGAGGCGCTCGCGGACAGCTTCAAGGATGAGTTCGCACGGCAAGGGGGGCGAAACCTCCCGGGCGGAAACGGCGTGTCCGCCAACATCGCCAATGTCAAGCCAATCAACGCCGCCGCAGACGCGCCCAAGGTTCGGTTTTGGACCGACTCCTACAGCGATCTGACCTCGCTCGCTCGAGCGGCGCCTCGCACTCTCGCGCGCAACCTCGAGATGACCGCCCGTATCAGCTCGCTGCCCACAGCCATGCTTGGGGAGGGCAGGCGATTGCACATCTCTCAAGGTGGCCGGACACCACCAGGCTATGACCAAGGTGTGGTTCGGCGACGGGACATCCGCACTGCAGCGGAGCACGTTCTCCCACACCTATCGGCGGCCAGGCAGCTACCGGGCGGTCGGAGTCGTCCTCGCGAACGCGACCGTGTACAGGTTCAGCTTCAGAGTCACCGTCGGCGGCCGCCACGGGGTCGCCGCGACGACGATCCAGGTCCCCAGCCACACACCCAACATCCACCCCGTCCCACCCCTGCCGCCGCGACCGCCAACGCCGAAGCCGGAGTAGCCATCGCTGCGGACGGAAGCAGGGTGGGCAGCGGCTTGGTGGCGTGCACCCCGCGCGACGGCGGTGAATTTCACATCCCGCTGGCGTTTGATAGCGCCGGCAGTCGCTCGCGCTCACAAACACCAGGCCGATTTCTCGACCCCTGCTCCTCGATGGCAAGAGCGCTGGTCTC
>CAWEYQ010000065.1:0-40699 GCA_963813265.1 uncultured Solirubrobacterales bacterium
TCAAGGAAGGCGGTGAGCGCGTCGAGGCACACATGCCATCCCGCGCCATCCCGCGCGCCCTTGCCCCGGTCCTCGAGCACGGCGAGCAGCCGCAGCAGCGCTGCCGCAGTAGACCGGCTCGAGCTCGATCCGCACCGTGTCCGGACCCCACTGCAGCTCCATCAGTGACATCGGATCGAACGCGAGCATCACCCCGTCCATCGGTTCGGCCTCCCCGCCGGGGAACGTGAACCGCAGCCGTGCTCCCGCGGCCGGCTCACCGTCGATCGTTGTCGGAAACCACGCGGCGAGGTGCTCGGGCTCCGTCACCGCCCGCCAGACCGCCTCGATGCCGTGGCTCAACCGCCGCTCGAACCGGAGCTGCCAGCGGCCGTCACGCGTCTGTTCAAGTTCGCCGTATTCCGTCATCGCGGAACCCCTCCCACTCAGTCGCTCATCGTGTCCAGATGTCGCTCGAGGTCGTCGAGGCTCGCCGCCCACATCGCCCGGTACGGCGCGAGCCACTCGTCGACCGCGCGCAGCGGCTCGGGTCGCAACCGGTAGAGCCGACGCTGCGCCTCGCCGCGAACCTCGACCATCCCCGCTTCACGCAGAACCCGCAGGTGCTTGGACACCGCGGGCTGGGTCAGCGACAGGGCGGCGACGAGCTCTCCGACCGGACGCTCGCCCGGGCGCAGGAGCTCCAGGATCTGCCGCCGGTGCGGCTCAGCCAAGACCTCGAACGTCATCATGCGCCATGCAATATGCCGGATCAGTCATATAGCTGTCAAGGCATATAACGATGAGATTACTCACAAACGGCCAATCCATCCATCGCTACCGTTTGTCTCACGGAAACTTTCGGGTCTCGCGCCTGTCTTAACCGGGGGAACGGTTCTGTTCAAGACCAGAGCGACGCCGACCGATCCTGCATCACATGTCCCGTACTCGACGCTCCGTCATCGCCGCCCTCGCTGGGCTTGCCGCCGCGACCATGCTGATCGCGGCGCCGGCGGCTGCGAGCGCCGCCGACTACGTCCCGGGCCAGGTGATCGTCGGCTATGCGCAGCAGCCGACCGGCACGGTCACGGCGAACATCGCGCGCGCGACCGGCACGGAGACGACCCAGGCTGCGCCGTCACCCGCGCCTGACACCCAGGTCGTGAAGCTGAAGCCCGGCGTCACGGTCACGCAGGCGCTGCGCAAACTCCGCCGCCAGCGCGGGGTTGCGTACGCGGTGCCGAACTTCATCGCCCACGCAAGTGGCTCGTGGACTCCGAACGATCCCGGCCGGACGAAGGCCCGGGCCGGGTGGCAGCGGCTGCAGTGGAACTTCCTGCCCAGCATCGGCGTCAACGCGCCGCAGGCGTGGGCAAACCTGATTGCCGATCACCGGCCCGGCGGCAAGGGCGTCACGATCGCGATTCTCGACACCGGCGTCGCGTTCCGGAACTGGAAGCAGTTCCGCAAGTCGCCGGATTTCGGCCGGACCCGCTTCGTCTCTCCGTACGACTTCGTTTCCCACAACCGCAATCCGCTCGACCGCGAGGGTCATGGCACGTTCGTCGCCGGCACCGTCGCTGAGTCGACGAACAACGGCTACGGCCTGACCGGCCTCGCCTATGGGGCGTCGATCATGCCGGTGCGGATCCTCGACGCCGACGGCACCGGTGACGCGGCCACGATCTCACGCGGCATCCGGTATGCCGCGACGCACGGCGCGCAGGTGATCAACCTGAGCCTCGAGTTCTCGCTCGACGTCACCTCCTCGGACATCCCGGACATCATCTCGGCGATTCGCTTCGCCCACAGCCGGGGCGTCATCGTCGTGGCCGCCGCCGGCAATGAGGGCGTCGAGCAGGTCGCCTACCCGGCTCGGGCACCGGCGGTCATCTCGGTCGGCGCGACGACGAAGGACCGGTGCCTCGCCGGACTACTCCAACGGCGGCGCGCGCCTCGATCTTGTCGCGCCGGGTGGCGGCGACGACACGACGCTGCTCACCGACTCGAACTGCCACTCCGGCCGCAACCTCCCGGACATCTCCCAGATCACGTTCTTCGATCCGTCCAACCCGCGGCGGTTCGGCTATCCGAGTGGCTGGTACGGGACGTCGATGTCCTCCCCGCACGTCGCCGCCGCAGCGGCGCTCGTGATCGCCAGCGGCGTCATCGGCCGCCGCCCGAGTCCCGACGCGGTGCTCAAGCAACTCGAGCAGACGGCCCAGACGCTCGGCGGCTCCAAGCCGAATCAGTCCTACGGCTACGGACTGCTCGATGCCGGCGCGGCGACCTCCAAGGTCGCGACCGCGGCGCGCCGACACTGACGCAGCGCGCTCAGGTCGTCCGGACGATCAGCACTGAGCACGGCGCGTGATGCGAGACCTTGTTCGGCACCGAGCCGAGCAGGAACCGCTTTGCGCCCGTCATGCCGCGGTTGCCGACGACGATCAGGTCGACGCGCTGCTCCTCGGCGACGTCGAGGATCGCATCGGCAGCGTCGCCCTGACGGGCGGACGTCTCGACCTGTGAGACCCCGGCCGCGATCGCGTCAGCCTTCGCCTCGTCAAGCATCGCGAGCACCTCGTCGCGCGGGTTGACGATCCACTGCAGGTCCTTCGGCAGCGAGACCGCGCCGCTGCGCAGACGCTGGTTGGCGACCGCCTCGTACGCGCTCACGATCAGCAACCGGGCGCCGAGTTCCCGCGCCAGATCGATCGCGTAGTGGACCGCGCTCGTCGCCGTATCGGACCCATCCGTGCCGACGAGGATCGACGCGAACATGGCTACGCCAATCGCGTGATCGCGATCACCATGCCCGCGAGCACGAACACCGTAATCAGCACCATTGTCCAAAACCACAGCTTCGGCACCCCTCCAAAGTATCGTGAAGCGGGTGTCCGACTCGATGATCCTGCGCCTCAAGGCAGTGAGCGACGCGGTCCTGGCCGTCACTTCGCAGCTCTCGGTGGAACAGGTTTTGCAGCGGCTCGTCGAGGCGGCGCGAGACCTCGCGAACGCGCGGTATGCGGCGATCGGGATCCCGGACGGCGACGGTGGCTTTCGCCGGTTCCTCGTCGCCGGGATGAGCGACGAGCTGATCAACGCGATGGGCCCGCTCCCTCGCACTCACGGGATGCTCGGCGCGATGCTCGAGACGGCCGAGCCGTTTCGCACGACCGACATTCACACCGATCCGCGCTTCCGGGGCTGGTGGCCCCGCGGGCACCCCAACATGCGCTCCTTCCTCGGCGTTCCGATCGTCGCGTCGGGTCAGGTCATCGGTGCCTTCTACCTGACCGAGAAGGCGGGTGCCGCGACGTTCGACGAGGCGGATGAGCAGCTGATCCAATTGCTCGCCGCGCACGCGGCGATCGCGATCACGAACGCACGTCTATACGAGCAGAGTCGTGAGCTGTCCGCCGTCTCCGAGCGCAACCGGCTCGCGCTCGACCTCCACGACGTCGTCAGTCAGAAGCTGTTCAGCGTGATGCTGACCGCCGAGGCCGCGGCGACCCAGCTCGACCGTGACCCCGAGGCCGCGCGCGAGCAGGTCGACCGGGTCCGCACGCTTGCTGGCGACGCGCTCGATGAGCTGCGCTCGCTGATCCTCGGCCTGCGTCCGCCCGAGCTCGAGCGCGATGGGCTCGAGCTGACCGTGCAGAAGACGGCCGAGATGCTCGGCCGGGTCCACAACGTCGACGTCGAGCTGATCGCCGACGAGGAGTTCGCGGCGGGCAACGGCAGCGGCGAGCACCAGCCCAACGGCGAGTATGACCTCGCTCTGCTCCGCATCATCCACGAGGCGCTCCACAACGCCGTCCGCCACGCCCGGGCGAGCCGGATCGTCGTCCGGCTCGGCGCCGACGGGGTCGAGGTCACTGACGACGGGGTCGGGTTCGAGCCGCGTCGCGCGGAGCTGCGCTCACGCCACCTTGGGCTGACCTCGATGGAGGAACGCGCCCGCGAGCTCGGTGGCCGGCTCGAGATCCGCTCGGCGCCCGGCGCCGGAACAACGGTCCGGCTCAGGGTCCCCGCATGACGAGCGTGCTGCTCGTTGACGACCACGCTGTCGTACGCGAGGGGTTGCGGACGTTCCTCGATCTCCAGGAAGGGATCGAGGTCGTCGGCGAGGCCGCGAACGGCAACGAGGCCGTGCGCGAGGCGCTCCGGCTCGACCCCGATGTGGTCCTGATGGACCTCGTGATGCCCGAGCTTGACGGCATCGGAGCGATGCGTCGACTCCGCGATGAGGCACCCGGCTGCCGAGTGATCGTGCTCACCAGCTTCCTTGACGAGGAACGCCTGCTGCCGGCGATCCAGGCGGGCGCGGCGGGGTACCTGCTCAAGAACGCCCAGCCCGCGGAGCTCGCCCGCGCGATCCACGCCGCGCAGCGCGGCGAGACGATCATCGATCCCACCGCCGCGGCGCGCCTCGTGGAGGCCATCGCCGACAGCTCCGCGCGCGTCATCGCCGAGCCGGAGCGCCTGACCCGCCGCGAGCGCGAGGTCCTGGAATTGATTGCCGCCGGCCGCTCGAACAAACGGATCGCGTTCGAGCTCGGCATCTCCGAGAAGACAGTGAAGACACACGTTGGCCATCTGCTGGCCAAGCTCGGCGTCACCGACCGCACGCAGGCGGCGCTCCTCGCGGTCCGCGACGGGCTCATCGGCGAGAGGTCCTAGGACCAATTACCGCTGGAGAGCGGGATGGGGCGCGGCGTACGGTCGGTGCATGCCACTTGCACTCATCACCGGAGCCTCCCGCGGTCTCGGCCTCGCACTCGCCCGCTCACTCGCCGACCGCGGCTGGGCGCTCGTCATCGACGCCCGCCACATCGGCGATCTCGATGCCGTCGCGCGTGAGCTCGGGGCGCGGACCGAAGTCGCGGCGATCGCCGGGGACATCGCCGACCCCGATCATCGCCGAGCGCTGCTGCACGCCGCCGGCGACACCATCGACGTGCTGGTCAACAACGCGAGTGTCCTCGGACCGAGCCCGCAGCCGCTGCTCGCCGACTATCCGCTGGCAACGCTCCAGCGTGTCTACGAGGTCAACGTGCACGCACCGCTCGCGCTCATACAGCTCGCGCTGCCCCGCATGCCGGACGGAGCGGCGATCATCAACGTCACCTCCGACGCCGCGGTTGAGCCGTACGCGGGCTGGGGTGGGTACGGCTCGTCGAAAGCGGCGCTCGAGCAGCTCTCGGCGATCCTCGCCGCCGAGCAGCCGTCGTTGCGCGTGTTCACCGTCGACCCGGGCGACATGCGAACGCGGATGCACCAGGAGGCGTTCCCCGGCGAGGACATCTCCGACCGGCCGCCGCCGGAGGAGAGCGTGCCCGGCCTGCTCGCGCTGATCCAGGGCACACTGCCGAGCGGGCGCTACCGCGCCCGGGAGGTCGAGGTTCCGGCATGAACGCGCTCGCGTTCGAGCTGCCGACCGAGCTTGAGGCCGCGGCCCCGCAGGAGGCGTGGGGGACGCCGCGTGACGGCGTGCGGCTGATGGTCGCGTCCCTCGCTGAGGAAACGATCACCCATGCCACGTTCTCCGAGTTGCCGGAGATCCTCGAGGCCGGCGATCTGCTCGTCGTGAACGTCTCGGCGACGTTGCCGGCAGCACTCCGCGCGCGGCGGGGAGACGGATCGCCCGCCCGTGTCCACGTCGCGACGCGGGCGCCGGCGCTCGGCCCGGACTGGCGGATCGTCGAGGTCCGTAGCCCTGATGGCGCTCACCCGTCGGATGGGATCGACGGCGAGCAACTCCTCCTCGCCGGCGGCGCCCGCGTCACGACGACGCTGTCGTACGGATCAGGTCGGCGTCTGATGCTCGCGGAGTTCGAGCGGCTCGGCGGGCGGTCCGTCGAGGCGTACCTCGAGGCTCACGGCGAACCGATCCGCTACGGCTACGTCGGCAAGCGCTGGCCGTTGTCGGACTACCAGAACGTCTACGCCGCCGAGCCGGGGAGCGCCGAGATGCCGAGCGCCGGCCGGCCGTTCACCGAGGCGCTGATCACCCGCCTCGTCGCCCGCGGGGTACTGATGGCGCCGATCACGCTGCACACGGGCGTCTCCTCGCCGGAACGTCACGAGGGCCCGTTCCCGGAGTACTTCGAGGTTCCGGCGGCGACGGCGAGCCTCGTGCAGGCTGTCCACAGCCGCGGTGGGCGCATCATCGCGGTCGGCACCACCGTCGTCCGGGCGCTTGAGAGCATGGCCGAGGAGGAGGAATGGCCGGTGCGCGGCGCCCGCGGCTGGACCGATGTGCGGATCACCCCGGAGCGCGGCGTGTGGCTCGTCGACGGACTCATCACCGGCTGGCACGAGCCCGAGGCGTCACATCTCGAGATGCTCGAGGCGATCGCCGGCCGGGAGCTGCTCGAACGGTGTTACGACGCCGCGCTCGCTCACGGATACCTGTGGCACGAGTTCGGCGACAGCCACCTCATCCTCCCGTAGACGTCGCCCGGAGAACGCCAAGTCGCTGTGCCGCGGCCGCCGCGGCGGCGCGGTTCGGAACCGAGAGCTTGGTGAGGATCCGCGACACATGGACGCTCGCGGTCTTCTCGCTGATGATCAGCTCGGCCGCGATCTCCCGGTTGGTCATTCCCTCGGCGACAAGCGCAAAGACCTCGAGCTCGCGGGCAGTCAACTCGAACGGCGCAACGTCGCTCGCGGTCTCCTTGACCCCGGCTGGGTGCACGCCGAGATCGAGACGGATCCGCCGGGCGAGCAGCTCGAGCTGCTCGCGCAACGGACGGGCACCGAGGTCGCGAGCGCACGCGTATGCGCCACGGAGCAGCTGCTCGGCGGTCGACCGCGATGCCCCACCGGCGGCGAGCAGGGCCTCGGCGCGACGCCAGGCGGCATAGGCCGCCTCGTACGGGTTGCTCGTCGCCTCCCATGCCTCCTGGGCCTCCCGCCACGGCGCGTCATCCGCGGGAGCCTCGATGCGCGCGAGTTCGGCGATGCACGTCGCGCGGCAGGCCGCGACGAACGGACAGACCGACACGGTCAAGGTTGCGATCCCGCGATCCAACTGAGCGATCAGCCGCCGGACCCGCTCCACGTTGGTGCCTGTGGCATTGGCATCGCGGAGCGTGCTTTGGGCCAGATCTGCGTAGGCGCGCGCGCCGGCCATATACGCGCCGCCGGAGAAGAACACGTGCTCGGCGTCGGCGATCTGCTCCAGGCAATCCTCGACGATCCGGACCGCTCGATGCGGACGGCCCCGCCACAGCTCGAGCGACGCACGTGTCGCGGCATTCGGTCCGAGCCACATCGAGCCGCCGGCGCCGCCGAGCTCCACGGCCTCGTCGAGCAGTCCAAGGGCGGTCTCGAAGTTCGACCGCTTTATCTCCAAACGTCCGAGCTGGAGGAAGGCGATCGCGCCGGTGACGCCGGTCGGACCGCGATCGACGACATCGTCGAGCAGTGCCTGGGCCTCAGCCCAGCGCCCGACGTCGATCAGTCGGCCGGCGATCTCGCCTACCAGGAAGTCACCCATGTTGCGGCTCATGCCGAACTCGCGCATGCTTGAGACCCCCTCTTGGGCGAACGCGATCGAATCCTCGATTCGGCCCTGCTGGTGCAGCGCGTCACTGCCGTTCACGTAGCTGCGTTGAATCTCCTCGCTGAGGCGAAGCCGCCGGCCGATCGCGAGCGCGTCCCGCGCGCTGCGCACAGCGGCGTCTAGGTCGCCGGTCGCGGTCAGGTTCCCGCACATCGTGTTGAGCACGTGCGCCTCGACCGCCTCGGCTCCGACGGAGCGGGCGATCTCGAGGGCTTGCTCGCACAACTCCAAGGAGGCCGAGAAGCGATGGCAGAGCATCAGCGCTTGCCCTTCGGCCGCAAGCACGTAGGCGAGCGGCTCACTCTCGGGCTCCGTCGGCATCAGCGCGACCGCACGCGCGTACTCCGGCAGCGCTCCGTCGCCACAGCCGTCCATCCACATGTACCGGCCGAGCCGCTCGTGGGCGAGCGCGGCGTCGACCGGGTCCTCCCGCTCGTCGATCTCGGCGAGGAGGTCACGGGCGATCCGCAGGCCGCTCTGGGTGTCACCGGTGAGGACGGCAGCGTCGGCCGCGCGCCGCAGCAGATCACAGCGGCCGAGCGGCAGCTCGTCCGGGATCGATTCGAGCCGACCCCAGATCTCGATTGCGCGGGCGTAGTGCAGCCACGCCTCACCGAGCGCTCGCAGCTCTTCGGCGGCGAGCCCGGCGGCGAGCGACGCGCGCAGCGCGGTCGGAAGCTCTCCCCCCGCGTACCAGTGATACGCGAGTTCCGCCTCGGCGAGCGCCGCCCCACCCGCGAGATCCGGGCGCTCGGACAATGTCTGCGCGAGCGTGCGGTGCAGCGACCGGCGCTCGCCCGGCAACAGGTCTGAGTAGATCGCCTCGCGCAGCAGCGCGTGCCTGAACGCATACCGAGCGGTCGTCGAATCATGCGTGAGCAGGAAGTCATCGACCGCCGCTCGGACCGCGCGGTTGAGCTCGTCCTCGGGCACGTCTGCCGCCGCGGCAAGGAAGCCGTGCTCGACCGTTCGCCCAGCGACGGCGGCGATCCGCAGCACGTCTTGGGCCACGGCATCGTGCGTCTCGACGCGAGTGAGCAGGATGTCCCGGAGGGAGCGCGGGAGCTCGCCGGCGTCTCCCTGCGATGCTGCGAGCAGTTCCTCGGTGAAGAACGGGTTGCCCTCGGAGCGGTCGAGCAGCGTGTCGAGCAGCATCGGCGGCGGCGCGGAGTCCAGGATCGCACTCACCTGATCGCGGACCTCGGCCCGGGAGAGCGGACCGAGCTCGATCTTCGTCGCCGAGCCGACCCGCTCGAGGTCGAGCACGAACGACCGCAAGGGATGACGCCGGTGCAGCTCATCGACGCGATAGCTGACGATCAGGGCAATCGGCTCCCCGCGCGCGGCGCGGGCAAGAAACGCGAGGAAGTCACACGTCGAGCGATCCGCCCAATGAATGTCCTCGATCACGAGCACGACCGGAGCACCCGACGCCGCCGACCGGAGCACCGAGAGCATCGCCTCGAACAACCGTCCTTGGGAGCGGTGCCCAGGCGTCCCATCACCGTTGTCGCCGGGATCTGACAACTCCGGCAGCAGCGCCGCGAGCTCATTCCGTCCCGCGCCGAGCAGCGCGTCCGCCTGTGCCCGGTTGCGATCGCGGAGCAGCGATCGCAGCGCCGCGACGACCGGCGCGTACGGGAGTTCCCCGTCGCCGAGCGGGAGACATTCGCCGAGCATCACGAACATCCCATCGCGCTCGGCGCCGGCGGCAACCTCGGCGATCAGCCGGCTCTTCCCGAGTCCCGCATCGCCGGCGACCAACGCGAGCGCTGCACCTCCGTTCCGGGCCTGGGTGAGCATCGTCTGGAGCGCCGCAAGCTCCTCGCGGCGGCCCACGAACCTCGAACTGGAGACGCGCCCGACCACATCTCGATTATCCCGCCCGGTACCACCCGAAACGAGAGTCGTTGCACCTCTGGGCCGATTCCCGACCGGCGCGGCCGTCCGCGGCCGCCGATCCACCGGGACAAATCACCACTGGCGGAGGCTCTGCCGGTGAAGTGGCCTAAGACGGCGTGTAAGGGGAGGCGGGTGACAGCTAAGGCGAAAGATCAGGCAGATGCCCGATGTGCGCGCTCACGGCGTAGGCCACTGTGTTCTCACCCACACCACAGCACCGGGAGATCACCGTGAACGCCAACCTCACACGCACCATCGCCATCGAGCATTCCGCCGAGTTGCAGCGTGCCGCCGTGCGCGCACATGCCGCTCGCGTGGATGAGCCCGCGCGTCAGCCTCGGCGCGCCTCGCGCCTCGTCGCCTTCCTGCACATCCAGCGCACTCGCCCCAGCGGACGACTCGCCACGGCTCCGGAATCGTGCGATGCCTGAGCACCCCGCCGAGTCCGGTCTCGGGCCCGCCGCCGTCTGGCCCGAGGGTGAGCGGCTCGCGGTGCGTCCGCTCGAGCCGACCGATCGGGATGCGTTCACGGCGTTGTTCGCCCGGCTCGGCCCCGATTCCCGGTACCGGCGGTTTCACGGGCCGAAACTCGCCCTCGGACCCCGTGAGCTCACATCCATGACGGACGTCGATCACGTCAAGCACGAGGCGCTTGCCGCGATCGATAAGCGCGACGGCTCGATCGTCGGCGTGAGTCGGTACGTCGGCCGGGTCGATGCGCCGCGGGTCGCCGACATTGCGGTCGAGGTTGCCGATGACATGCAGGGAATCGGCATCGGCACGTTGCTCGCCCGGCTGATCGTCGATCGCGCCTCGAGCAACGGCTTTCACCGTCTCGCGGCGACGACGCTGTGGGACAACCAGCCGGCCCGCGCGGTGATGCGCCGGCTCGGATTTCGGGCGCACACGAGCGCCGGCAACGTGCTCGAGCTGTGTCTGCTGCTCCCGAGGACCTGAGTGAGGCTCCACCCTTGGTAGCGTCCGCCCGTGGTCGACCGCGACGTGAGGACGCGCTTTTGTGAGGGGGATCAAGCCGCCGTCCGCACGGTGTATCGCGAGTACGGGCGGCTTGTGTTTGCCGTGGCGCTGCGCGTCCTCGGTGATCGCGCGCTCGCCGAGGAGGCGACCCAGCAGGCGTTCCTGAAGGCGTGGCGGGCATCCAACGCCCTTGACCCGGCGCGGGAGATCGGGCCGTGGCTCGCGACGATCGCACGCCGGGTCGCGATTGATCTCTACCGCCGCGAAGCCCTGCGCGCCGCTGATCCGATCGATTCCGTCCCGCCGGGCGATCCGGCACTCGCCTCCACGGCGGAGAGCGCCGAGTCCGTCCACGACGCCTGGGCCGTGCGCGAAGCCGTCGAGGCGCTGCCCGAGGACGAGCGGGAGGTCGTCCGTCTCCAGCACTTCGGCGGGATGACCCACGCGGAGATCGCCGAAAAGCTCAACCTCGCGGTGGGGACGGTGAAGTCGCGCTCGTTCCGCGCGCATCGCCGGCTTGCCGAACAACTCGCCTATCTGCGGGAATGAAACCGACGACCGTGATCTACCGTAATACGTCACAGAGAGAGGACACTGAGTGACACCGAGCGACGACGACCGGATCGCGTACCTCGCGGGCGAGCCCGCCGAGTCGCTGTCGGGCGCCGACCGGGCCGCGCTTGACGAGCTCCGCTCGATGCTCTCCTCTGCGGCGATGTGGGACGAGCCCGATCCCGGGCTCGAGGACCGCATCGTGAGCACGATCGCCAACGCCGCGCCGCAGCCGGCAGCGCGACCCGGGCGGCAGCGGGCTCGGTCGCGCCCGTCGCGGTCCCGCGCCAGCGCCTGGTTCCGACGACCTGTGATCGCGTTCGGCTCGCTCGCCGCCACCGCGGCGGTGATCGCGGTCGTGCTCGTGGTCGCGCTCGGCGGCAGCTCGGGCCCGGCCCAGCTGCGGTTCGCGATGGTCGTTCACGGCACGCCGCTCGCCCCGGGCGCCCACGGCGACGCCACGCTCACGAAGACCGCGTCCGGATGGCGGATCGAGCTGAGCGCCACCGGGCTGCCGCATCTGCAGAACGGCCGGTACTACCAGGCATGGCTGAAGAACGCCGCCGGCATCCTCGTGCCGATCGGGACGTTCAACGATGCGCGTCAGGTGACGCTGTGGTCCGGCGCTCCGGTCACCCAGTTCCGCACGCTGACGGTCACCCAGCAGCTCGCCAACGGCAATCCCGCGTCCTCCGGACGCAAGGTGTTGACCGGGACGGCGACGCCTGCGCACTGACTTTCACGGCAACCGTGAACTTCGCGCGAACCGCCTGAGGTTTTTCCCCGTACTGCGGTTCAGGTCCGTAGAGTCGAATCCCTATAGAGGGGACCGAAAGGGGAAGTAGATGCGCAAGATACGCCGCAAGCGTGTGGCAGTCGCGAGCATGGCGGTGGCGCTCGCAGCTGCGGGATCAGCCGCCGCGTTTCAGCAGTTGCCGGCCAACGATCAGGTGAACAACGACCCGGCGGCTGGGATCAACCCGGCGCTCGGGGTCAGCGGGGAGGACCCGACGAACGCCGACGTCGTCGGCGGCGTCGCTCGTCGCGACGAAGGTGAACGTGCCGTGGGCGATCTTCCGACAGTACGACATCGACGCGCCCGAAGGACCAGGTCTTCTCGCGCTCGTTCGCGAGCGGGGCCTGGACGACGCGCGGTAATCGGGACGGTCGGCGGCACGCTCGAGCGCCACTCCGACGATTCCAGCGGCTCGCTGAACTTCGATCAGGGTCAGGACGGCGAGGCGCCGGCGATCGACTTCGCCGGACCGGACCGCACCGTGCCGTGGGCGACGTGGTACGAGGACACGTCGGGACCGGCTTCGGCGCTCGAACAACATCTTCGCCAGCCGATTCGACAACAGCCGGCGATGCGAACCAGGGCAAGTGGATCTTCGAAGGTCAGGGCCGTGGGACCGGCGGCCGGGACCGTGCAGGTTCCGTCGCTCAACATCCACACCAACCGGATGCCGAGAATCCGGTCGTCGCCGGCGGCGCCACGATCGCCGGCGAACGATCCCGGGCCATGGGTGACCTGGCAGGAGATCGACGGCGCGCGCCGAGCCGGCCAGGAGCAGATCTTCACGAGCAAGGCGGTGAAGCCGCGCCCGGGCTGCCCGAACGATGGCGACGGGCCCGATCAAGCCGCTCGGCGTCCGGTGCGATCAGCGGCTTCTGCTGCCAGCAGGTCGGCATCGAGCGGCTGGCGTCCGAGGCGACCGGCGAGTGCCTCGGCACCACGCGACCCGTCGATGAACGTCGACCGGACGCGCGACGGGATCGAGCCGGACATCGCGTTCACCGGTCCCGAGCGACACGGTGCCGTGGGTCGTCTGGTACGAGACAGAACCCACAGCGGCGACGGACTCAGCAACAACGAGATGGTGTTCGCGGCCAAGGCGTCGACCCGGCGAGCCGCCGGACGGCGCAGTTCCAGGGACGCGTCGGATCGGCGGCTTCGCTTGGCGTCGACCGTCGGGAACGGCACCGACCGGGCGTGCTACGGCACTCGGCGCACGCGGCAGCTGCTGCGCAGAGCCAGCCAACGAGCGGCCGTGCTCGCATGAACAACGGTCGACCGACGGCGCCGACGCCGAGGATCCGCGGGTCGCGTCCGGCACGATGACAGCCGGTAGACGCCGACGGTTCCGTGGGTCGTCTGGGACGAGGGACGTGGCCAGTCCGAACGACAACAGATCTTCGTCTCTCGTCTCGTCGGCCGGCGCGACCGCGCATTTCGAGGTCGTCAACAACGGGCAGCCGATCTCGCTCGAGCGAACGACGCGACCCGTCCGGACATCACGTTCGACGGGCAACACGCCGTACGTCACCTGGCGTGAGGACACAGGGCGGCGTCACCAAGGGCTTCTCCGGCCACTTCACAACGCGGCCACCCGACTTCGTGCTCGACGCGAACAATGTCCCGCTGAGTCCGACCGGGACGCGTCGGCCAGGCGCGATGTGCGTGACGCCGATCTCGAGTGGCTGCACGCCAACGCCGTTCAACGGCAGACGGGTGCAGCGTGTCAGGGCAACGCGGTCGGGACGCCGTTCTTCCTGTTCACGAAGCACGATCGAGCAGCCACGCTGAAGCTGTTCGCCGATGCCTACCAGCCGGACAACCCGGCGACCGGCGGCGCGAGCGGTATCACGACGTCGCTCGGCAACAGTCAACGGAAACGTGACGACGAACGGCGCCGCCGTGAACGTTTCGTTTCAGTTCGGGACGACGACCGCGTATGGCGGCACGACCCCGGCACAGAAGACCGGCACCGGACGGCCCGCCCCTGGCGTTCGCAGCGGCGCTGAATGGTCTGCCGGCGAACACGGTGATCCACTACCGGGCGGTCGCGACGAGCGACTTCGGCCCCGTGACCGGGCTCGGACCAGACGTTCCGGACCAACGCAATCCCGCCAACACCGAAGCCGGGCCACACGTCGTTCGGTCGCGTGAGCGTGTCCGGCACGACGGCGAGCATCCGCTCGTCCTGCAGCGGCAACTCGGTTGACTCCTGCAGGCTGCAGTATCGGTTGACGGTCACCGAGACGCTCCTCGGCAAGAAGATCGTCGCGGTCGGCGCCCGGGCGAAGAGGCCCAAGCGCCACAAGGTCACCGTGACGGTCGGGACGGCGAGCACGTTCCTGAGGGCCGGTCAGAGCCGGGTCGTCAAGATCTCGCTCAACGGCACGGGTAAGCGCCTGCTGTCCAAGTACCGCACCCTGCACACCACTCTGCGTGTGACGCAGAGCGGCAAGAAGGGCAGCGTCCTCAGCAAGACCGTGACGTTCAAGGCACCGAAGAAGAAGCACCACCGCTAGCGCGGCTCAGTGCAGCGCCGCCGCGGGCAGGTCGTCGAGGAGACCGACCGCCCGCGGCTCCGCTCCATCCTCGATCACGACCGCCCCGCCCGGCCAGTACGGGTGGGGCGGTTGTGCGTGGTGGACGAGCAGCGGTTCATACAGCCACGAGCCGGTGTTCACGATCCTCGGGAGGCCGCCCGGCCCGCGCCACTGAGCGACATCGTCAGCCGCGAGCGGGCCAAGGCGGTGGACGTGACCGAACACCACCCATTCCGCGTTGATGCCGAGACGATGGACGACGCGCGCGAGCGCCGGGATGCTCGCGCGGCGCATCTGCACGCCGAGCACGTGCGAGGTCAGCGGGGAGAGCCGTGTCCCCAGGATCCGGCGACGCTGTTCCCGCGGCATCGTCGAGGCGCGGACGAGCATGGCGAAGTCGTCGACCAGCGTCGCGAACGGGCGCGGCAGCCACCGCGTCGCGCGCGTCATCGACGGCCGGTTCGCGGTCTCATAGGCGATCGGCGGCACCTCGTCTCGGGGTAGGCGGCGCAGCGCCCCCCGTGCGAATCCGAATGACGACACCGGCATCAGGTGCCAGTCGAGATAGTGGCCGTGGGTCACCCACACACGTTCGTCCAGCCACACACCGGGATAGAAGACCTGGACCAACGCCGGTGCGAGCCACGACACGAACCGGGCGAGGGCCGGACTCGCGTCGACCGGAACCGCGCTGTCCGGCTCGAGCGTCTCGCCGGCCCGGCGCGCCCAGGCGCGCACGAGCGGGCGATCGTGGTTGCCGGGGACGACGATGACCTCGCCAGCGGGTCCCATCACCTGACCGATCGCCCGCAGCACCGGCTCTGCGACGGCCATCGCCTGCTGCGGGCGCCCCTCCATCAGCTCGACGGTGTCCCCGAGCAGGACCAGCCGGTCGACGCCCTCAAGCGCGGCGAGCAGGCGCTCGAGCGCGACAGGGCGGCGCAGCACGTCGTACTCCAGCCGTGTGCCGAGGTGCAGATCGGAGATGAGCAGGGTGCGCAAGCGGCCGACGATAGCCGCGTCAGGGTGATGGCGCGGTCGGCGAGAACTCAGGCAGCGGCCGGAACTGCGAACCGCAGCGGCACGCCCCGGGCAATGACGAGCACCGGCGCGGTCGCGCTGTCGATCTCGTTGCGAGCCCGGGCGCTCACCATTACGTGTCCGACCGGCGCCTCCTCCCGCGAGCCGATCACGAGCAGGTCGACGCCGCGGCCGTGATCGACGAGGTCCGCGTGCAGGTGCTCGGCGAGCCGGCGCGCGGTCACGATCGCCGCGTCGTCCGCGGACGTGGCGGACACCCCGATCGTGTTGATGCGGGGGACCCTGTCTGAGCGATACCCGGCCGGCGCGATCGCCACGGCCGTGGGGCCGCCGTCAAGCAGGCTCTGCGTCGAGCGTTGCGGCGCAATGTGGCCCGGCGCGGTGCGGTGCTCGGAGCCGAAGATGATGAGATCAGCACCCTGGCTCCCGGCAATCCCGCGTAGGCCCTCGGCGGTCGAAGCGCTGACGACGACCCGGGTCGTCTCGGACATGTTCCACTCGCCGAGCCAGCGTGCACCCCGCTCCAGCAGCTCGCGGGCCTCGTGCTCCTCAAGCTCCTCGCGGGCGGTCTCGCTCTGGATCGCGTGGCGAACGTACACCAGCAGCGGGCGGGCGCCGGCGCTACCGAGAATCCGCGCGAGCATCAGAGCGTCGTGATCGCTGGGCGTGTCGTCATAGGAGACGAGGGCGGTCAGTGACATTGGGGTCCCTCCAGGTCGGACGTGCGCGTGATGCGGTGTGGACGTGAGGCGGTGTGAGCGTCATCTTCGCCGCCCGGGCGGCGTCCGCCTGCTTTGCGTCCGGTTACGGTGCCGCCGCGACGCGACTGCGAGCCGCGGGTTTAGGGGCGGGGAGGCTGTGGGCCTCGATCGCCGATCACCCCTTGATCCCTGCCCACTTCTGCTGCCACTGGCTGTACTCGGTGCAGTCGCTCTTCCCGTTTCCGCAATCCTGGGTCGGCGTCTGCCAGAACTTGATCGAGTCGAAGTACGACGCCGGGGCGTTGGCGTGGTACTGGGCGCACGCGCCCTTCTGGATCCTGTCCATGTCCGAGCATGCGAGCTTGTTCGCGGGCGTCTCTCCGAAGGAGATCGCCTGCTCGGCCTGGACCTTCGGCGTCGAGACCCACTTCATCCACATGTAGGCGCAGTTCGGGTGCTTGGCGTGCGCGGACAGCATCCACGTGTCGGCCCATCCCGTCGCGCCCTCCTTGGGGATGAGGTCCTTGACCGGCGTTTTGTCGCCCTGAAGCGTGATCGTCTGATACGGCCACGAGGCGCCGACGACAGCATTGCCGTTCTTGAACAGGTCGATCTCGTCGGACGCGAGCGCCCAGTACTTGACGATCAGCGGGCGCTGCTGCTTGAGCAGGCCGGCCGCCGCGTCAAGCTGCTTCTCGGTCAGCTCGTACGGATTGGTGATGCCGAGACTCGGCTGCGTCTTGGACAAGTAGAGCGCCGCGTCGGCGATCTGGATCGGGTTATCCGGGACGGTCACCTGGCCCTTGTACTGCGGGCTGTAGATCGTCGACCAGCTGCTCGGCGCCGGGTTCACCTTCTGCGTGTTGTAGAGCAGCGTGTTCGGGCCCCACTGCAACGAGACCCCGTAGTGCACGCCGTTGACGGTGTTGTGCGTCGGCGACTTGAGCTGCGGGATGAAGTTCTTCCAGTCCGGGATCAGATTGACGTTGACCTGCGCGACGTCGCCGTCGCGGATCAGGCGCAGGCTCGCGTCGCCGGAGGCGGACACGAGGTCGTACTGCGAGCCGCCGCCCTGGCGCATCAGCGTCACCATCTCGTCGGAGGACCCGGCGTACTTGGAATTCACCTGGCAGCCGGTCTGCTTCTCAAACGGCTTCACCCACTGAGGCTGGGTGTAGCCCTCCCGCGCGATCACGTTCAGCTGACCCTCGCCCTTGCCGATGCTCGTCGGTGGCCTGGCGGAGCCGCCCGACGATTCTCCGCAGGCCACGATCGCCATCGACAGCAGCGTGAGCACGACTGCGCCGGCGAGGCTGCGCCAGTGCCGTTTGCCTTCAGTCATGTGTACTGGTCTCCAGTTCTGTGTCTCCGCGATGCAGCCGCTCATCGTGGCGTGGCGGCGAGAACATCTGGCCGCGGTCGACGCTCGCGGCTCGTCGGCACCTCGAGCGCGGTCGACCGGGACGGGCACCGGTACACGATTCGCCGGAGAAGCTACACGTCCTTGCCGAGGACGCACCGGTGCCCGTAGGCGACGTTCTCAGCGACGGACATGTGTGGGAACAGCTCATAGTCCCCGGAACACGGTGTTGACGTCGCGCTGATGCGGCGGCCATCCGGTGATGTCGGCGCCGCCCAGCTCGGGGCGAGCCCGAGCCCGGCTGCTCAAAGCCGGCGATCAGCCGCAGCGTTCGCACGTGTGTCCAAAGCTTGGACAGCGTTACCGACAGTTTGGAGTGTGCCGGACTCGGTCACGCACACGCGCTGGGTGACCCACTCGTCGGCGACCTCGCGTAGCACCGACAGCATCGCGACGGCCGCGGGGGACCGGTACCCGGCCGGCATCGCCGCCATGATCGGTCGCGGCGGCGGCGCGGGATCGAGCACGCGGACGACGACGTCCTCGCGAATCCCGCGCGTGACCATGTCCGGGATCAGCGCGACGCCGACGCCCGCCGCCACGAAGCCGAGGATCGCCGGGTAGTCGTCGTTCTGGAACGCGATCTGCGGCTCGAAGCCGGCCTCGTGGCAGGCACGGAGGAACAACCGCGAATCCGGGCAGGTGTTCGTCGTGGCGAGCATCCAGGGCTCCTCGGCAAAGCTGCTGAGGTCAAGCCGCGGCGCATCGACAAGCGGGTGGCCGGCGGCCATCGCCACGTACATCGGGTCGTCGAACAGGTGCACGAACTCGATTCCGAGCACCTCGCGCGCGTTCCCCGCGTTCGGACGAGCCGATGTCACGCCAGCGACGGCGGCATCGTTCAACGGATCGTGGGAGAGCGCCAGATCAAGCTCCCCGGCCCGCAGCGCGGGCAGCGAGCCGACCGGGTCGGCCATCGCGATGCTCAGCTCCACGCCGGGGTGCAGCGCTCGGAAGCGAGCCACCGCCGGGGGCACGAACGACGCGGCCGCGGAGGCAAAGGTCGCGAGCCGCAGGCGGCCGCGATCGAGGCCGGCGAGCGCCCGCAGCTCGGCCTCGACGTCATCGAGGCGTCCGAGGATCGCGTCGGCACGCTCGAGCAGCAGCGTCCCCGCGTCGGTCAGCACCGCGCCCTGCGGGACCCGACGCACGAGCACCGTGCCGAGTTCGGCCTCGAGTGTGGCGATCTGGCGGGACACGGCCGGCTGGGTGTAGCCGAGCGCCTCCGCCGCGGCCGAGAACGAGCCGTGGCGGGCCACCTCACGAAACACACGGAGTCGTCGCGTATCCAACATGCCTACAAGTTATACCCCCTCAATCAAACCCCTATTTGCATTTATGCCCGGGCGACGGCACAGTCATGTTCAACCCCGTAGGAGGACCGCCCAAATGTCACCGCTCGCACTCTCCCAGATCACCATCCGCCCCGCGTACGCCGACGACGACAACGCACTCGTGCGCCTCGCGACACTGGACAGCGCGCCGGTGCCCGGCGGACCGCTGCTGCTCGCCGAGGTCGACGGTGAGTTGCGGGCGGCGCTGTCGACCAACGACGGGACGGTGGTCGCCGATCCGTTCTTCCCCACGGTCGACCTGATCGCCGTGCTCCGCAAGCACGCGGCCGTCAGCCACGCCATCCCGCGCCGGCGCCGTGCCTGGTTCGGGCTTCGGACGACGCTGCGTCTGCTCGGCGAGGGCCCGCGGCAGCAGCAGCTGGCCTCGGATCACCGCTGATGCTTAGATCCGTCCTCGGTGACTGAGGACGGACTCACACGCGGCGAGGACGGCGTGGCACGGTGCGCCTGGGCGGGAAGATCGCCTGACTACCAGGCCTACCACGACACGGAGTGGGGGTTCCCGGTCGTCGACGATGTGCGGCTGTTCGAGAAGCTGAGCCTGGAGGGGTTCCAGTCGGGCCTCTCGTGGCTGACGATCCTGCGCAAGCGCGAGGCATTCCGCCGCGCGTTCGCGGGATTCGACTTCACGCGCGTGGCGTCCTACACCGAGCGCGACGTGGAGCGCCTGCTCGCGGATGCATCGATCGTCCGCCACCGGGGAAAGATCGAAGCCGTGATCAACAATGCCCGGTGTGTGACGGAGCTCGTCGAGGAGAAGAGCAGCCTCGCGGCGCACGTCTGGAGCTTCGAACCGGCGCCCCCGGAACGACCGCGGACGCTCGCCGACGCCCGCGCGCTGACCCAGACCGACGAGTCGCGCGCGCTCGCGCGTGACCTCAAGCGCCGCGGCTGGCGGTTCGTCGGCCCGACGACGGTCTACGCGTTCATGCAGGCGATGGGGCTCGTCAACGATCACCTTGGCGGGTGTGACATCCGCCCAGACGTTGACCGCGCCCGCGCCACCCTTGCCCGCCCGTGAGCGGGCTCGGGCCGGACATCGAGCTCGACGGCCACCGCGTCCTGACCGGGAGCTGCTCGTGGACCGACCCGACGCTCGTCAAGGACGCCGACTGGTACCCGAAGCGGACGATGAGCGCCGAGGAGCGATTGCGCTTCTACGCCGAGCAGTTCCCGCTCACGGAGATCGATTCGACCTACTACGCGCCCCCGTCCGAGCGGCAGGCGCGGCTCTGGGCCGAGCGCACGCCGGACGGGTTCCGCTTTGACGTCAAGGCCTATTCACTGTTGACCGGCCACCCGACGCGGCCGAAGAGCCTCTGGAAGGACATGCGCGAGCAGCTCGACCCGGATGCCGAGGGCAAGCGCAACATCTATGCCCACCACCTTCCGCCGGATGCCATCGAGGAGGCATGGCGGCGGTTTGCGGCGGCGCTCCGCCCGCTCCACGACGCGGGCCGCCTCGGCGCGGTCCTGTTCCAGTATCCCCGCTGGTTCACGCCCAAGAAGGACAACCGGAACGAGCTGTCGGCACTCCGAGAACGGCTGCCGGACTACCGGATCGCCGTCGAGTTCCGATCGCCCCGGTGGCTGGCCGAGGCGCGTGATCGTGAGCGAACGCTGGGCACGCTCACCGACGACGAGCTCGTGTTTGTCGGCGTCGATGCGCCGGAGGTCTCCGAGCTGCCACGGGTGTTCGCGGTCACGAACCCCGAGCTGTTCACCGTCCGGTTCCACGGCCGGGCCGACAAGACGTGGAACGACACCTCACGGTCCGCGGCCGAGCGATTCAACTACCGGTACAAAGCCGACGAGCTCAAGGAGCTCGTTCCGGAACTGGCCGAGCACGCGCACGAAGCCCGCGAGACTCACCTGTTGATGAACAACTGCTACCGGGACTACTCGGTGACGAACGCGGCAGAGCTCCGGGACCTGTTCGCCAAGTACACGTCCTAGCCGTCGCCGATTGGGGCCAAAGCTTCGGCGCGTCCAACCGGCACGATTGCCCGCGCGTGGCGTCGTCGGGCGGACTTCGGGAGATCGTGCCGCTGTGAGCAGCACATATGCCCATCGGTCTTTCAGCACTGAAACGAGCGGGAATTTGTGCCGGTCCCTACCCATCGTTTAGCGATCGGGGCGGCGATGTTGTGGAGCCCGGGAAGCGACGTTCGGGCCGCCGCTAGTCCCCGTCGTCGACGATGCCGACGACGCGCGCCGGCGCGGCGCTCCCGCCGACGAGCCGGAGCGGGAAGCACGACACCGCAAAGCCGGTCGGGGGAAGCCGGTCGAGGTTCGCGAGTCGCTCGATTTGTGAATAGGCGAGGTCGGCCTGATGCGCCGCCCAGAAGACGCCGGCGCGACCAGAGTCGAGCGCCTCCTGCGCCTGCAGGTTGAGCGGCCGATCCCAGCCCCAGGCATCGATGCCCATCACGCGGATGCCGCGCTCGTAGAGCCAGTGGGTCGCCTCGGCGCTCACGCCGGGTCCACGGATCATGTAATCGGGCTCGGCGAGGAACTGATCACGACCGGTCCGCATCAGCACGATGTCGCGCTCGCGCAGCGTGTGCCCAGCGGCGGCGAGCGCCGGCTCGAGGTCGTCGACCTCGATCGTCTCGCCGTCGGCTCGCTCATGGAAATCAAGGACGACGCCCGGCGCGTAGAACCAGTCGAGCGGAAGCTCGTCGATCGTCTGGGCGCGCTCGCCGCCGATCGTCGAGTTGTAGTGGTAGGGGGCGTCGACGTGCGTCGAGTTGTGCGTGCCGAACCGGGTGAACGTCTCCACCGCCCACCCCTCGCCGTCACGGAGCAGCTCGCTGCCGACTCCGAACATCGCCTTGATCTGCGCCGCGCCCGCCGCATGGTCGGCGAACTCGATCTCGGTGCGCAGCAGGTCGGGCAGCGTTGCGGGGCTTGGAACGATCGGGACAGAGAGATCGATCAGCCGCCGTGCCACGAGCCGAGCCTAAACGACTGAGCTTGCGATCGGCGCACCGACGCGGAGTTTTGTGCAGCCACGTGAGATGAAAGACTCCGCGCGATGGCGAGCGACCGTGACAGCTCCTGGACGATCCGTCCCGTCACCCAGGCTGACTTCGACGAATTGCTGCCGCTCGTGCGCGCCTACTGCGACTTCTACGAGGTCGCACCGTCCGATAGCGATCTGCGGGCACTGTCCGCGGCGCTCTGTGAGGACCCTCGCAATGAGGGCGTGCAGCTGCTTGCCCGGGACGCCACGGGTCACGCCGCGGGTTTCGCGACCGTCTATTGGAGCTGGTCGACCGCGCAGGCAGCACGGATCGGCGTGCTCAACGACCTGTTCGTCGCGCCGCCGGCTCGCGGGCGCGGGGCGGCTGAGGCGCTGATTGCGGCAAGCGTTGAGCAGTGCCGGCAGCGGGCGGCCTGTCAGCTCAGCTGGCAGACCGCACCGGACAACCATCGCGCGCAGCGCGTGTACGACCGCGTCGGGGCAACGCGAGAGCAGTGGATCGACTACTACCTCGCCGTGCCCCGGGTGGCCGATTGAGTGTGACGCCGCCACTGGGCGAGGAGCCCTCGCCCGTCGCCGCCGCCGTCGCCGCCGCCGCCGCCGTCACCGCCGCCGTCGCACGCCGTCAGGTGTCCACGCGCGCGCACGCGCGTGGATCGCGGGCGCGAAGCGACCCCTGGCCGTCCCCGGGTTCCGCAACGTCGCGGCCGGCTACACGATCAACGAGCTCGGGAACTGGCTCGGCGAGATCGCCCTGGCGGTGCTCGTGTTCGATCGCACCCACAGCGCCCTCGCCACCGCCGTTCTATTCCTGTGCGCGCGGTTCCTGCCCGCGCTGCTCGCCCCGGTCCTGACCGCGCGGCTTGAACGACTTGACGGTGCGCGCGTCCTGCCCGCGCTGCACCTCGCCGAGGCCGTGGTGTTCGCCGCGCTTGCGCTCAGCGCCAACTCGGCGGGCGTGGTCATCCTCGTCGCGCTTGCGGCGATCGACGGCGTGCTCGCGATCACCGCCCGGGCGCTGCTGTGGGCAACGACCGCGGAGCTGCTGCGCCCGCATGATCTCCTCCGGCAGGGCAACTCGCTGCTCAACGGTGGGTTCACCCTCACCGGAGCGGTCGGCCCGATCTGCGGCGGCGTGCTCGTCGCCACGATCGGCTTCGGTCCGGCGCTCGGCCTCGACAGCGCGAGCTTCGCGGTTGCAGCGGCCGTGCTCGCGGCGGCTCGCTCGCTGCCGTTTGGTGCCGCGACCGACGGGGAGTCGTGGCGTGAGCGTCTGCGTGAAGGCGTGCGGTACGCCCTGGGCAACCCCCAGGCCCGGGCGCTGCTCGGCGGGCAGGCCGTGGCGCTCGTTCTGTTCACGCTCGTCGTCCCGATCGAGGTCGTGTTCGTCAAGGCCCAGCTTCACGGCGGCAACGCGGGTTACGGGGCACTGCTCGCCGCCTGGGGCGCGGGCATGATCGTCGGCGCGGCCGCGTTCGCGCTCGCCCGGACCGCCTCCACGATTCGGCTGCTCGGGATCGCGGCGGTCGCGATCGGCGCCGCATATCTCGGGATGGCGGCGTCGCCCACGCTGCTCGTCGCCTGCCTGTTCTCGCTGCTCGGCGGTGTCGGCAACGGAATCGAGTGGGTGGCCCTGTTGACCGCGCTCCAGGGGGCGACGGCTCCCGAGCGCCAGGCGGTTGTGATGTCATTGTTCGAGGTCATCGGTACGGTGATGCCGGGATTCGGGTTTGCTCTCGGCGGGGTGATCGCAGCCGCGTGGTCCCCGCGCACCGCCTACGCGGTGTCCGGTGCCGGGGTGCTGGTGCTCGTCGCGATCGGGCTCGTGGCGGTCCGGCGGTACGGGGAGAGCCAGCCCGGTGATCCACCGGCATACGAATCGATGAGAGACAGGGAGATCGTTCGATGAGCACGTCGCGAGAAACCTCACAGCCGCACTCGGCGCAGTACATCGAGGACGCGAATCGCAACTTCTACTGGAACCGCGACCAGGTCCAGCTCGTCGCCGACCGGCTCGGCCTCGAGACCGTCGAGACGATGCTCGACGTCGGCTGCGGCATCGGCCACTGGACGTTTCTCCTCGCCTCGGTCCTGCCGCCTCACGTGCAGGTCACCGGGGTGGACCGCGAGCCGGAGTGGGTGCAGTCAGCGACCGAGCGCGCGGCGCGCATGGATCTCGGCCATCGCTTCCACTTCACCGAGGGCGATGTTGTGGCGCTCGACTTTCCGGATGCGACGTTCGATCTCGTCACGTGTCAGACCGTGCTGATGCACCTTGCCGATCCGCAGGCCGCGATCCGCGAGTTGCTCCGGGTGACGAAGCCGGGAGGAGTCGTGCTCTGCGCGGAGCCGAACAGCCTGTCGGCGTTCGTGATGCTGTCGAGCACGAACGCCGTGGCGCCGGTCGACGACGTGCTCGATCTCGTCCGCTTCGGGCTGACCTGTGAGCGCGGGAAGGCGGCAGTCGGCGAGGGCAATGACTCGATCGGCAACCTGTTGCCCGGCTACCTGGCCGAGGCCGGCTGCGTCGATGTGCAGAGCTTCGCCTGCGACAAGACGCACGCCCTGTATCCGCCATACACCTCCGATGAACAGCAGGCGCTCCGTGGCTACTACCTCGGCGGATTCGAAGGGATGCTGTGGCCCCGGGAGAAGGCGAAGCGCTACTTCCTCGCGGGCGGTGGGTCGGAGGCGGAGTTCGATGCCTCGTGGGCGCGCCGGGAGGCCGAGTGCGAGCGCGATGCGCAGGCGATCCGTGACGAGCGGTTCCACATCCTCGGCAGCTGGGTGCTCTACCTGGTCGCCGGCCGCCTGCCGTCCGACGCCTGATGCCGAGCATCCTGCTCGTCCGTCACGCCCAGGCGTCATTCGGCGCGGCCGACTACGACGTTCTCTCCGAGCAGGGGCGCGAACAGGTCGCGGCCCTCGTCGCCGGCCTGCACCAGCGCGGCATCGTGCCGGCGCGGGTGATCACGGGGACGCTGCGCCGCCAACGGGACACCGCGATCCCGTGCGCGGAGTCGCACGGGCTCGAGGTCGTCGTCGATGAACGCTGGAACGAATACGACGACCGGGACATCCTCACTCATCATTCCGATGTCCACGTCGGCCTCGAGCAGCGCCCGGGCGACGAGCCGATCAGCTCACGCCAGTTCCAGGAGATCCTCAACGCCGCGCTCCGGTCGTGGATCGGGGCCGGCGCCGACGGTCCGTGCCATGAGCCGTGGACCGCGTTCCACGGTCGTCTGTCGGCCGCTCTGATGGAGCTTGGCGGGTTGCTCGGTCGCGGGGAAACCGCGCTTGTCGTCAGCTCAGGCGGCGCGATCGCGGCGCTGACCGCGTCACTGCTCGGGCTCCCGCCGGAGGCGCTGATCACGTTCAACCACGTGAGCATCAATGCCGGGATCACGAAGCTGACCGTTGGGCGCGGCGGCACGACCGTGATCTCGATCAACGAGCATGCCCACCTCGAGGGCCCGGGCGCGTCGCTCGTCACCTACCGCTGAGCCGCGGCGGGCGAGCCGCGTATACGATGGAACGCACGGCGCCGGGGTCGCGGTGTCCACTGCAGAGGAGAGAGCATGAAACGCATCGCACAGCTGGTGGTCCCGATCGTTCTGGCGCTGGCGGGCACCGCCCACGCCGCCACCCCGGCGGTCCCGATCCAATCCACTGGGCCGGCACCGACGCTGCCGACGTTCAGCGGCCACGCCGCCGTCGCCCACCCGGTGGCGGACGTCGGCCGTGCCTGGCAGGACCCGTTCATGGCACCGAACCCGAGCAACAGCGTGCACAACGATGCCTGGGCGAGCGATGACTACACCGCGCGCTCGGGACCGCTCGGGCGCCACCTGACGACGTTCTCGACGGCGATTGGACGCGACTGCATCACGCTCGCGTTCAACCACCAGGGACAGATCATCGGCACGTGCACCGACCTTAACCATGGCCCCGGGCTGTATCTCCTCGACCCGAACTCGCTGGCCACGCTGGCGTTCCTCCAACTTCCGTTCATCCCGCCGCCTGCGGGCACGAACCCGGCAACGAACACGACCGGCGGCGCGTACTTCTACCTTGACAACCACGACCGCGCGGTGCTGGCAGCCTCCAATCGGCAGATCCTCGTCGTCGCGCTCGTCCGCCACAACGGCACGCCCTCGTTCCGGACGGTTGCCCACTACGACCCGACGCCGTGCCTCACCGCCGGCGACCGGATGCCGTCCGTCCTGCCGGACGCGCAGGGACGGATGTGGTTCGTCGGCCGCAACCAGGGCGCGGTTGGCGTCCTTGATCCGAAGACGGGCCGGTGCCGCTCGGTCATCCTCCACCAGGAGATCGAGAACTCGTTCGCCGTTGCGCGCGACGGCACATACGTCGTCACTGACAAGGCGATGTACAAGCTGCGGGCCGGCAAGAACCTCCAGCCGAAGATCATCTGGCAGAGCCGCTACCGCAACGTCGGGATCCAGAAGCCGGGCCAGTTCAACGCCGGCTCGGGCACCACGCCGACGCTGATCGGCGGGCCGCACACCCGCCCGAAGACCGCGATGCCGACGTACGTCGCGATCACCGACAACGCCGATCCGATGAACGTCGTGGTCTATCGGACCGGGGATCGCCTCGGTGCACGCCAGCACCGCGTCGTCTGCCAGGTCCCGGTGTTCCGCAAGGGTGCCGGCGACGATGAGAACTCGCTGATCTCGATCGGCCGTTCACTGATCGCCGAGAACAACTACGGCTACGACCTCACGAAGTTCAACGACATCATCGCGGGAGGCGTCAAGGTCGGCGGCAACCTCGGCGCGCTGAGCAGTCCCGGGATGGACCGCATCGACATCAACAAGAACGGCTCGGGTTGTCACATCGTGTGGCGCAACACGACGATTCGCACCCCGTCGGCGGTCTCCAAGGGAGATGCCGCCAACGGACTCATCTACACGTACGTGAAGCCGCGGGACCCGGGTCAGCCCGGGGCGGGAGTGTGGGCGTGGGCGGCCGTCGACTACCGGACCGGCAAGGTCGTGTGGCAGCGCGTTGCCGGTCACGGCGGTCTCTACAACAACCACTACGCGGGCATCGCGCTCTCGCCGTCCGGCAAGCCGACGCTGTACCTCGGCGGGATCGGCGGGATCGTGGCCCTGCGGGAGGGATAGGGTGACACCCATGGCGGAGATGGCTCGCCGGCTTGTTCTCGCGGAGCGCCCGACGGCGACGGTCGACGAACACACGGTGCGGCTCGAGACGGTCGACGTGCCGGAGCCGGGGCCTGGAGCGGCGCTCGTCCGCACCCGTTTTCTCTCGATCGACCCGACGATCCGCACATGGATGGACGACGCCCCTGGATATCTGCCGCCGATCCAGATCGGCGATGTCGTGCGCAGTGCCGGGATCGGGGAGATCGTCGAATCGAACAGCGATCGGTACAAGCCCGGTCAGCTCGTCTTCGGGATGACCGGCTGGCAGGACTACACCGTTGCCGACGAAGGCGCGGCGACGATGCAGCTGCTGCCGGACGGCATCGATCCGACCGCCGCGCTCAGCGTGTTCGGGACGACCGGGATGACGGCGTACTTCGGGCTCATCGACGTCGGCCGGGTCAAGGAGGGCGACAGCGTCGTCGTCTCGGGCGCCGCCGGCGCGACCGGGTCGACCGTCGGTCAGATCGCCCGGATCAAGGGCGCCGGGCGGGTCGTCGGGATCGCCGGGAGCGATGAGAAATGCGCCTGGCTCGTCGACGAACTCGGGTTCGACGCGGCGATCAACTACAAAGCGCCGGATGTCGCCGGACGTCTGCGCGCGGCGTGCCCCGACGGGATTGACCTGTACTTCGACAACGTCGGCGGTGAGCTGCTCGACATCTGCCTCGCCCAGCTGGCGATGCGTGGCCGGATCGTGCTCTGCGGCGCGATCGCCAGCTACAACCAGGCCGGCCCACCCACCGGCCCGCGCAATTACCTGAACCTGCTCGTCAGGCGCGGGCGGATGGAGGGCTTCATCATCCTCGACTACCTCGATCGCTTTCCCGAGGGCCAGATGGAGATGGCCGAGTGGGTCGCCGCGGGCAAGGTCAAGTTCGCCGTGCACCTTGTCGATGGGCTTGAGCAGGCGCCGTCCGCGCTCAACTTGCTGTTCACCGGTGGCAATCGCGGCAAAGTGATCGTGCGGGTGGAGTAGCCTGCGCACTTGAATGCCAGAGGGTCCGGAATTCGACGCCCGTATTGAGCAGCGCGAGGGTTACGTCGTGGTCGTCGTGCGGGGCGAGCTCGACATGGACTCGGCTCCGCCGCTGCGGGCGCTGCTCGCCTCGCCGGAGGCCCAGTCACCGACCGTCGTGCTCGATCTGAGAGGGGTTGGCTTCGTCGACTCCAGCGGGCTCAGCGTGATCGTCGGTGAGCATCAGCGCGCGAAGTCGGAGGGGTTCAGGTTCGTCGTGTCGATCGCCGGTGCGCGGCAGGTGGAGCGGCTGTTTGAGCTGTGCGGGCTGAAGGGCACGGTGGGAACGGTCGAGGACCCCGATGCGCTCTCCGTCGCGTAACTGAAGAGCGGCGTCCTCGAGTAGACCATGGCCGAACGCGGCGGGGAACTGAACATCGTCGAGGCGCTCGCGGAGGCGGGCGAGGTCGGCCGTGATCTGCTCGCTGTCGATTGGACCGCGACCCCGCTCGGGCCGCCTGAAACGTGGCCGCGCAGCCTCGCGACGATCGTCCGCGTCGTGGTCAGTTCACGCTTCTCGATGTGGATGGCGTGGGGTCCCGAGCTCACGTTCTTCTGCAACGACGCCTACCGGCGGGACACGCTGAGTAAGAAGTACCCGTGGGCGCTCGGCCGCCCCGCACGTGACGTGTGGGCCGAGATCTGGGAGGACATCGGTCCGCGGATCGAGACGGTGCTCCGAACCGGCGTCGCGACGTGGGATGACTCGCTGCCGCTGTTCCTCGAACGCAGCGGCTACGTCGAGGAGACCTACCACACGTTCTCCTACAGCCCGCTGACCGACGACGACGACGCGATCGCCGGGATGCTGTGCGTCGTCAGCGAGGACACCGAGCGCGTCGTCGGCGAGCGGCGGATGGCCACGCTCCGCGAGCTCGGCTCCGAGGGCACCAGCGGACGCGACGATCGGGCCTACCTCGAGGCCGCGGCCCGAAATCTCGAGCGGAGCAACCACTCGCTTCCGTTCGCGCTCGTCTACCTGCGCACCGAGGATGGCACCGAGGCCGAGCTCGCGGCTGCGGCGGGGATCGCGCCGGGCCACCCCGCGGCGCCGCCGGTGATCTCCCTTCGAGACCGGGGTACGGTGTGGCCGATCGGCGAGGTGACCGGCGCCGCCCCGGTCATCGTCGAGCACATCGACGAGCGATTCGACTCGCTGCCGACTGGCGCCTGGAACGATCCGCCGACCACCGGCATCGTGCTCGCGTTGTCGCAGCCGCTGCAGCCGGGTCGACCGTACGGCTACCTGATCGTCGGCGTCAACCGGTTCCGTCCGCTCGATCAGTCGTATCTGTCGTTCCTCACCCTGATCGCCGCCCAACTGGCCTCGGGGATCTCGACGACGCGCGCCTATGAGGCCGAACGGCGTCGCGCCGAGGACCTGGCGGAGCTTGACCATGCGAAGACCGCGTTCTTCACGAACATCAGCCACGAGCTGCGCACTCCGCTGACGCTGCTGCTCGGCCCGGCGGAGGACGCGCTCTCCGACCAGCACGAGGCGCTGTCGGAGACCAACCACCACCGACTCGAGATCATCGCTCGCAACGCCGAGCGGCTGCTGAAGCTCGTCAACACCCTGCTCGACTTCTCGCGGCTTGAATCCGGGAGCACGACGCCGAGCTATGAAGCGGTCGACCTCGCCCAGTACACGGCGGAGCTCGCATCGATGTTCGACTCGGAGGTCCAGCGGGCCAGTCTCGAGTTCATCATCGATGCAAAGCCGCTGTCTGAACCGGCGTACGTCGACCGCGAGATGTGGGCGAAGATCGTCCTCAACCTTCTCTCCAACGCGCTGAAGTTCACCTTCACCGGCTCGATCACGGTGGCGCTCGACGAGCACGAGGGCATGGCGCGACTGCGGGTCACCGACACCGGGATCGGAATCGAGCCGGGTGAGCAGGAGAAGCTGTTCGAACGCTTCCACCGCGTGCTCGACGCCCGCGCTCGGACGCACGAGGGATCGGGGATTGGTCTGGCGCTCGTCGCCGAGCTCGCCGAGCTGCACGGCGGCGGCCCGTCGGTGCAGAGCGCTCCCGGAGTCGGCACGACGTTCACGGTCGAGTTCCCGCTCGGCCGCGAGCACCTCCGGGCCGACCAGCTGAGCGAACTCCCGCGCGACGTCTCCGTCGAGCGGGAGGCGGCGGGCTTCCTCGCCGAGGCGAATCGGTGGCTCCAGCGCGGGCCGTCCGCCCGGCGCACGGCGGACGTCGCCGGCGCAACGGAGCGACCGCGCGTGCTCGTGGCCGACGACAACCCGGACATGCGCGACTACATCGCCACCCTGCTCGGCGAGGCCTACGACGTACGGACCGCCCCGGACGGCCAGACCGCCCTCGAGCTCGCGCGGGCCGACCCACCCGACCTCGTACTGACCGACGTGATGATGCCGCGACTGGACGGCTTTGGCCTGCTCCAAGCGCTCCACGCGGACCCTGCGACGCTCCATGTTCCGGTCGTGATGGTCTCCGCCCGAGCCGGAGAGGAGGGCGTCGTCGAAGGCCTTGAGGCCGGCGCCGACGACTACCTGATCAAGCCGTTCAGCGCGCGAGAGCTGCGTGCCCGCGTCCGGGCCAACCTCGAGCTCGACCGTGCCCGGCGGACCCGGGAGCAGCTGGAGCGGAGCCAGACGCTCCAGAACGAAGCCGAGCGGCTCGCCGAGGTGGGCAGCTGGGAGATCGACCTCGCGAGCGGGCTCGTCCGCGGGTCCGATCAGCTCTTGCGGATGCTGCGCGTGCCCGCAGAGGAGTTCGCGGCGTCGGGTTACGACGCGCTGATCGAACGGATCGTCCACCCCGACGACCTCGAGCATGTACGGCAGAGCCTCGCCGCATCGATCGCCGATCGGCGGGTGTTCGAACTGCAGGCCCGCATCGTCCACGACGACGGCAGCGTGCGCTGGGTGCGCGCGCGCGGCGAGCCGCTGGCCGACGATGACGGTCAGCCCACGCGCCTCCGGGGCTACCTCCAGGACACCACCCAACGTCACGAGGCCGAGCACGCGATCGCGGCCGCGGCGGCGGCGCACGAAGCCGCCGAACGCGAGCATCAGATCGCCGATGCGCTCCAGCGCAGCCTGCTCCCCGGCCGGGGGTTTGAGTCGGTGCACCTGGAGGTCGCCACGTACTACCAGGCCGGGGTGGAGGGGACGCGCGTCGGCGGCGACTGGTACGACGCGATCGATCTCGGTGCCGGGCGGACCGCGCTCGTCGTCGGCGACGTCGCCGGGCGGGGGATCCGCGCGGCGAGTCTGATGGGCCAGCTGCGCGCGGCGGTCCGCGCATACGCGCGGCTTGACCTACCGCCCGCCGAGGTGCTCGAGCAACTGGACGGAATCGTCTGCGAGCTGAGCGACAACCAGCTCGTCACGTGCATCTACGGTGTCTATGACCCGGCGCTGGGCGAGCTCTGCTACGCCAACGCCGGCCACCTCCCGCCGCTGCTCGTCACTCCCGGAGACACGGCCCGCCGGCTGCCGGAGGCGACCGGTCCGCCGCTCGGCGTGGGCGCGCAACAGTTCGGCGAACACCGAGTGACACTCCCGAGCGGCGCCGTGATCGTGATGTACACCGATGGGCTTGTCGAGCGTCGCGATCGCGACCTTGACACCGGGATGGACGCGCTCGCCGGGTATGTCGGGGTCGCTGCTGACCCCGTGGACTCGCTGCCGGGCGCGCTCGTCCAGGCGCTGGCGCCGGACGGGACCGAGGACGACATCGCCATCCTGGTCGCGAGGATCAGCGACGAGTCCGTGCAGCGCAAGGCCGAGCTCGAGGTGCCGCCGGTCGGCAGCCTCGGTTCAGGACGGCCGCAGGTTCGCCGCCGCGACGCTCACCGAGTGGGCGGTGCCCCCCGAAATCATGCAGGACGCGACGCTGATCGTCAGCGAGCTGCTCACCAACGCGATCGTGTACGGCACTCCGCCGATCCGTCTGCGCCTGCGAAAGACCGCGGACGAGCTCGCGATCGAGGTCGACGACGCCGCCAGCGCGATGCCGCGCAAGCTGCGTGCGACCCCGACGGATCTCCACGGCCGGGGCCTGGCGATCGTCGCGGACATCGGCAGCCGGTGGGCCGCCCGTCCGGACGGCTACGGCAAGACCGTGTGGAGCACGCTGGCGCTCCCACGCTCGCCCTAACAACTCCGGGCTCAGCGGTGCTCATGCGGCGTCGGCGAACTGACGCCGGCGCGCGTCGTGCGCCTGCGCCCGGGTCCGCACGATGGCGAGGCATTGCTCAGATAACGCCTCGAGCTCGGCCGAGAGGGCTCCGTCGACGGTCTCCAACACCCGGATCCACGACAGCGCGTCCTGGTAGTGCCCGGCCGCCGCGGCGTCCCTCGCCCACTGGGTCGTCTGGGCCACCGCCTGTCGATGTCGCTCCTCGGCATCGACGCGATTTTGCTTACGCATCGTCAAAGCTCCGGTGTGATCGCTGGCGCGGCCCCTCAACCGCGATACGACCCTGTTATCGGCATTTTCCCGAAGACTTGAGTCCGTAGTAACTACGGATGACCGGTTCCGCCCGCGGTGCGGCACCCGCGCCGCAGACGCCGAACCCACCCTGTAGTAGCGACAACCGTCACGTCTGCCGATTACCTCGGTATGACCGGAACATTGATCGAACGCGCGCGCGGTGTGGCTGGCCGCGTGCTCGCGCCCGCGACGAGCGCCATCGGCCGGCTGCGCTACGCGTACAAATTCGCCGTGATCGGCGCTGATCGTCCTTGCCACCCTCGGATTCGTCGGGGTTGCTTACCTTCAGCAGGTCTCCAAGCAGGTCGACTTTTCCACGAAGGAGCGCGTCGGCGTCGTCTACGTCGCGCCGGCCGCACGGCTCGCGGAGGCGCTGGTGCAACTGCGCAGCGCCGTGGCCGCCGGGGACGCGACCCGAGTCGCCGACGCTGGCGCCGCGGTACGGACCGCGGTCACCCTCGTCGACGCAGCCGATCGGCGGGTCGGAGGGCAGCTCGGCGTCAACCAGGAGTGGGCCAAGCTGCGCCCAGTCGCGGTCTCCCTCAGCCATCAGAGCACCGGCGCGCCGGTCAGTACGACGCCGCCGTCACCGGCGCGCTGACGCTCGTCACCGACGCCGGGAACAACTCAAATCTCATCCTCGACCCGGATCTCGACTCGTTCTACGTGATGGACGAGTGGATCACGAAGCTGCCGCCGCTGCTCGATACGGCAGGCAAGGCGAGCAATCTGCTGCGGTCACTCACCGCGGGCACGGGTGCGGGTCTGGAGCGACGGATCACGCTGGCGCTCGACCAGGGGTCGATCTCGACGAACCTGAGCGGGATCAACGCCGACCTGACAACCGCTTTCGCCCACACCGCAGACCACGGACTGCGACCAGCGCTGGCTCCGCCGCTCGCCGCGCTCAACACCGCGGTGCAATGCGTTCTCGCAGGAACTCCAGGCGTCCGTCAAGAGCGGCCATGCCGGTCCCGACGACGGCCGCGCTGTTCGACCGCGTGCTCACGACGGGGACGGAGCTCGAGAGCCGCAGCGGCCCCTGGCTTGACCGGCTGCTCGCGGCGAGGATCGGACGGCTGCAGGCGGCCGAGCACCGCGTCGAGATCATCGCGCTGATCGGCATCCTCGTGCTCGCGTACCTGTTCGCCGGCTTCTATGCCTCGGTCACCGAGCTCGGTCACGGCGGTGCTGCGGCGTCTGCGCGGGCTCGACGAGCGCGACCTCACCGATCTCTCGGGTGGGCTGCAGGCGATCGCCTCGGGCGACCTCACGGTGGTCGCGGAGCCGACGACGACGCCGATCGAGGACCACACGCGCGACGAGCTCGGCGAGGTGACCGAGACATTCAATCGGATGCTCGTCAAGACCCGAGACAGCTTCCGAGCGTACTCCGAGATGCGGGATCAGCTGATCGCGATGCTCGGCCAGATCTCGACGAGTTCGGACACGGTCTCTTCCGCCTCGCACCAGATCGCGTCAAGCTCGGAACAGACCGGTCGGGCCAGCGGCGAGGTCGCTCATGCGGTCGGTGACATCGCCCAGGGCGCCGAGCGCCAGGTCGAGAAGATCGTCGACGTCAAGGACGCCGCGGGGCGGGTTGCCGGTGCGGTGGCGCGCTCCTCCGAGGAGATGGCGATGACCGCCGGCGCCGCGCGGGACACGCGTGAACTCGCGCGCGGCGGCGACGAAGCGGCCGTACGTGCGAGCACGATGATGGAGTCGGTGCGCGACGCCTCTCGCGAGACGATCGTCGCGATGGACGAGCTGGCAGCGAAGTCCGGGCAGATCGGCGAGATCGTGCGCACGATCACCGCGATCGCCGAGCAGACGAACCTCCTCGCTCTCAACGCGGCGATCGAGGCCGCTCGGGCCGGCGAGCACGGCCGCGGCTTCGCGGTCGTCGCCGACGAGGTGCGGGCGCTCGCCGAGGAGTCCCAGCGGGCCACCGATGAGATCTCGGCGGTCATCTCTCAGATTCAGGCCGAGACCACGCGGGCCGCGGACGTCGTCAAGGCGGGCGCGGCCGGACCGACGAGGGCGTCACGGTCGTGGGGGAGGCCCGCGCGGCGTTCGCCGAGATCGCGGCCGCGGTCGACGGGATCTCCGAGCGGATCGAGCAGATCGCCGAGACCTCCGGCGGAGATCGTGAGCGGCGCCGAGGCGGTCCAGGCGGAGATCGACGAGGTCGCCTCGCTCGCCGAGCATTCGTCGGCTTCGACCGAACAGGTCGTCGGCTTCGACCGATCAGACGGCGGCGTCGGCGGATCAGATCGCGGCCACGGCCCAGGAGCTCTCCGGTAACGCCGAGGTGCTGAACAGCCTGATCTCCCGCTTCACGCTGAAGCGCTGAGCGGCGCCGCGGTCAGCGCTTGAACAGCTCGTAGCCGACCTTCCGCAGCTGGATCTCCTCGCTGCCCTCGGTGATCCGGTAGCGGCGGTGATGCCGATAGATGTGCTCGAACGGCATGTGCCGCGTGTAGCCGATCCCGCCGCACGTCTGCATCGCGCGGTCGGCCGCCTCGCACGCCAGCCGGTTCGCCCGGTAGTTCGCCATCGCGACGAGGTGGGTCACCTCCATGTGGTGGTGGCGGTCAAGCTCGGCGGCGGTGCGCCGGACGAGACCCGCGAACGAGCTCGCAGTCGGTCCACAGCTCCGCGAGCGGGAACTGGATGCCCTGATTGCGCCACAGCGGCTTGCCCCAGACGGTCCGCTCCCGCGCCCACCGCACCGCCTCGTCGATGCAGTACGCGGCGGCGCCGAGACTCGATGCCGCCTGACGGATCCGGTTCTCGTGCACGAACCGCTGGGCGAGCGCGAGCCCAAGTTCAGGCTCGCCGAGGATCGCGTCGTCGCCGACGCGGACGCCGTGCAGCGACACCTCCGCGTGGTCGGTCGGCATGTTGAACGTCCACCAGTAGAACTCGATGTCGAGCCCCGGGGCGTCGCGCGGGCACGATGAACGCGGTGATGCCACGCGCCTCGCCGGGTGAACCGGAGGTCCGCGCGAACACGAGGTCGTGGCTCGCGCGGTGCATGCCGGAGTTGAAGCGCTTGACGCCGTCGATCACCCACTCCGCGCCATCACGACGGGCCGTCGTCTCCAGGTACGTTGCGTCGGAGCCGTGGTTCGGCTCGGTGAAACCGAACGCGAGCCCGACCTCGCGGCGCAGCGCCGGCTCGAGCAACGCCTGCCGCTGGGCGTCGGTCCCGAACTCGTGGAGCAGGATCACGGTCGGGAAGTTGCCGATCATCGAGATCTCGCTCTGCGGATCGTTGTGCAGCCCGATCCCCAGCCGGTTGAGATGCTCGCGGACGACCGCCATCTCGTAGTTCGACGCGCCGCGGCCGCCAAGCTCCGTCGGGAGCGCGTACCGCCACAGGCCGGCCCGGTCGGCACGCTCCATCATCTCCTCCAGCAGCGCCTCCCATGCCGCGCTCGGGATGCCGCCGCGCTCGAAGTCGGTGCGCGCATGCTCGCGGCGGTGATCGAAGAAGCGCGCGTTGTCGCCATCGCGCTCGAGCGGACGCACCTCGTGCTCGATGAAGTCGTCGATCTCGGCGATCACCGCGGCCAGCTCGTCGGGCACGTCAGTCGTCATCGTCGCTCCTTTCTGGAGTCGGTTGGGCTGCCGATGTAGCGGGGGTTGGCAACCGCGAGCTTCATCGCGACGAGCATGCGCGCAGCGGTCCGAACAGCTCCGCCTCACGGCCGTCGAACGCGCCGTCGCGGATCGCCGCGGCGAGCTCGGATTCGGAGCCGACGCCGAGCGCGTCGCAGCGCGTCGGCGCGCCGGGCGGCGTGGTCGTCGGCGAGCATCAGCTCGCGCCGGACGATGCCCGAGCGCCCGCATCGTCACGCGCGTCTCGAACGCCGGCGACCCTCGAAGCCGCGGCAGCACGTTGTCGCCGAGCGCAGCCCGGGCGGCGTCGAGCAGCTCGACCATCGTCGGGCGGTCGTGGAACGTCGGGCGGTCGGCCGGTTCGCGCGATCTCGGGCTCGGCCGCCGGACCGCGCACGCGAAGCCGTCCGGGTCGAGCAGCTCGAGCAGATCCCACTCGACCTCGCACGTCCGCCGCCCGATCACCGCGTGTTCGACCGAGCTGATCGCGCCGGACAGGTGGGAGAACGCCTGCATCACGCACATCACGCCCCAGCGCAGCGTGCTCAGGAGCTCCCACCAGCGCAACGCGTCCGGGTCGACGCGTCTGTCCGCCGTGGCGCTCGTAGGCGGCGATCAACTCCGCGCGCGTCCCGAGCCCGGCGGCCGGACGGTCGGGACGGCCGAACCGCCACGCCGGGACGCACAGCCACGCGAGATCCTCGACGGGGTCGCCGAGATGCGCGAGCTCCCAGTCGAGCACGCCGGTCACGCCGTGCGCGGAGACCATCAGGTTCCCGATCCGGAAGTCACCGTGCACGAACGTCCGGCGAGCACGGCGTCGGCGGCTGAGCCGCGGCGAGCGTCCGGAACGCGAGCTCGAACACGGGGTGTGGCTGCCCGAGCCGATCGTGCCACTCGCGCAGCAGGCCGAGCGCGTCGTCGACCGGGCGCGCGAGCGTCGGATCGGCCGGCATCCGGTGAACGGCGACGAGCACCCGGGCGATGTCGTCGAGCAGCGCGTCGGCCGCGGGCACGCCGTCACCGGCGAGGATCGCCGTCGGGTCGGTCGTCCCGGTGAGCGACTCAACGACCCACCACGCTCGCTTCGAGCCGCGGATCGTCCTGCTCGTGGGCGATGACCGCGGGAACGGGCACGCCGGCGGCGGCAGCGGCCATGAGCAGCGGTGCCTCGGGTGGCGTCTGGCCAAGCTTCGTCCCGCGCTGCTCGATCTGGACCACGAGCGCCCCACGAGACGGGACCGTGAACGAGAACGTCTCGCGCGATGCGCCGCTGCTGAGCCGGCGCAGCCCACCGGAGATCGGTTCGCCGAGCACCTCGCCCAGGCGCTCCGCGATCCGCTCGAGCCGCTCATCCACGGCGCGGACTCTTTCAGCTTCACGCGAGGTTCGACTCTGTGAACAACTGGCAGACCCCGGCGTACGGGGTTGGCTATGCCGTCGCCACGAGTCCGCTCGGGCCATTCAAGAAGTACGTCGGCAACGTGTTCAATCTCCGGCGCCACCGGCTGGAACTCGTCACGCAGCGCGTGCGCGTTATGGTCCGCCGCTGAGTGGCGGACGTCCGCATCACTGAGTTCACCGACCCCGGCTGCCCGTGGGCATATAGTGCCGAGCCCGTTCGCCGTCGCCTCGATTGGTTGTACGGAGACCAGGTCGAATGGGACGTCCGCATGGTCGTGCTCGCGGACGACCCCAAGGAGTATCTCGACCGCGGCTTCACGACCGCCAAACAGGCGCATGCGTACAAGAAGATCGCGCGGGAGTACGGGATGCCGATCGATACCGCCGAGCGCCCGCGGATGGCGGCGACGCGACCAGCCTGCCGCGCGGTTGTGGCCACGCGGCTCCACGCACCGGAACATGCGCGTCAGCTGCTGCGCTGCTTGCGCGTGCACAGCTTCGCCGGCGACGGACTGCTCGACGAACCGGAGTTGATCGAGCGGGCCGCGGGCACCGCCGGGATCGAGTGGAGCGACCTGCAGCAGTGGCTCGCCGATCCCCGCGTCGAGGAGGCGGTCGGCGCGGACATGGCCGCCTCGCGAGAGCCGATCAGCGCGGCCCGGGTGCTGGACCACAAGCTCGCCAACTGGTCGGGCGGTCGTCGCTACACGTGCCCGTCGTACGAGATCACGCGGATCGCCGATGGCGTGACGATCGCCGTCCCGGGCTTTCAGCCGTTCGCCGTGTACGACGTCGTGCTCGCCAACCTCGTCCCCGGCACCGACCGGCGTGAGCCTTCCGAGGACGTGTCCGAGGTGCTGCGCTGGGCGGTGACACCGCTCGCGACGCGTGAGGTCGCCGCTCTGTGCGACCTTGACCAAGCGGACGCGCGGGAACAACTCGGCCGGGTCGCGACCGAACGGCACGTCGGCTCCGACGGGTTCTGGTCGCTGGCGCCTCGCTGAGCCGTCCGGGTGCGCTGAGCCGCCCGCACCGGGACAGAATCCCACTCGGTGGCCGCCCGTCGGCGTCAACGCGCTCGAGCCCGGTGTTGTACGTATAGAAGAACAGGTGCGATGCCGCCGCCGACGCCGCGTCGGCGAACGCGAACGAGATGACGGCGGCGGCAATCGCCACCAGTGTGCCCCCCGGTGAATCGCCCCACTCGCCGCGCACCATACACGGCGCGAGGGCTCAATAAGAAGCGACTTACAAACCGTGTACGTCGTTGCAACGTACGTCGCCCGGCACGGTCAACCGACCACGCGCGGAAAGAGATTCGATTTCTCGTGCCTCCGGGCCAATATGATGCCGCCGAGCCGAACCGGGGCTCGCTCAGCTCAGTGCGCACCCTCTCTGCCTCTTTCACGGTCGTCCTCGCCATCGCGGGCGTCAGCGGGTGCGGCGGCGGGAACGGTTCGAGTTCGTCGACGGCCGCCAGCAGCACCACGACGGACCGCCCAGTCGAACGCGTCCGCAAGCGTGAGGCCAGCAGTCGGCGTCCGCCGCTACGCGATCGGCGGCGATCCGTGGGCCGCCACCGCGGCCGGCGGCGACGTCTGGGTCGCGGATCGCAACGACGGCACGCTCACCCGGATCGACGGACGGACCGGCGCCGTGCGGTCCCGCGTGGCCGTCGCCCCGAAGCCGGCATCGGCGATCGGCGCGGTCTCGGTCGCTGGTCGCGTGTGGGTGGGCGCCGCCGCCTTCGGCAAGGGCGGTGACGACCTCGCGGTCACGCGATCCGCCGACGCACGCACCGGCAAGCTCGGTCCGCTGTTGCCCGGTCCGACACGTGCCGCCTTCGCGTTCGGCGCCGGTGACGGCGCCGCGTTCGTCGGGGGTTTCGGCTACCTCGCGCGCATCCCCTTTGACGGCGGCCGGTCGACCACGATCCATATCGGCCAGGGGCGGGTGCGGGCGATCGGCGTGGCCGGAACGACGGTATGGGTCGGCGTGCGGGACTCGACTCAGGGCACTGACTCGATCGTGGGCTTCGATGCCCGCACCCTGCGACGCGGTGCGCTGCTGCCAGCCGCCGGCCCGGTCACCAGCATCGTCTCCGGGGCGGGAGCCGTCTGGGTGGCCTCGGCCGCCGAAGCGGGCGATTCGGTGGTGCGCCTCGATCCGCAGACCGGGCGAAAGCTCGCCGACATCGATGGCGGCGCGACGCCAACCGCAATGGCCGCCGACGCGTCCGGCGTGTGGGTCCTCGACTACTTCGCCAGCACCGTTCGCCACATCTCTGCAGCCACAAACTCGGTCGACGAAGCGCTGAAGTTCGCGCCGGCGGCGAGCAACGATCTGTTGCCCGACAACTCGCCGGACGGGCTCGCCGTCCTTCCGGGCGCCGTCTGGGTCACGATCCGCGAGCCTGCCGTCGCGTACCGCATCCCCGTCACGCACTGAGGACGTCGCGCGGCAGCGGCCGCTGCCGCTGGCGCCTCCGTGAACGCCACTCCACCGAGGAGTCCGCTCGTCTCCTCTAGATCGGCGCGGCCAGCGCGGCGAAGCTCTCGTTCTGAAGACGGCCGGCGTCCTCCTCGTGCTCGGCCGCGTTCTTCTCCCACTCCGACAGCTGGACCGAGTTCTGCACAACCATCCTGCAGCGCTCGTAGCGTCGGTCCATAAAGCTGTCGAGGGCCGGCTGCAGTTCGTCCTCAGCCGCCAGCAACTCACCGAGGACGATCCCGTCCTCGAGGGCGATTGCGCCACCCATCGCCAGGTGCGGGGTGGTCGCGTGGGCGGCGTCGCCGATCAGCAGCACGCGGCGGCGGTACCACGGCGGCGGCGTCAGCAGCCAGTAGAGCTTGCGGACGTCCACGCGCTCGGGCTCCGTGATCGTCTCCCTGACCTCGGCGACGAGACCGCCGAACGGCGTCAGCAACTCGCGCATCCGCGGCGGCCGTTCCTCCGGCGATGGCAGAACGTCGTCCGCAACTGGCTGGACCAGGAACTGGTACATCTTGTCCGGGGCGAGCGGCGTGAAGCCGGTCTTCAGCCCGGGGCCATAGAACTGATACTCGCCGGTGACCTTCGCGGGACGGACGAGCAGCGCTCGCCACACCGCTTGCCCGAGCGGCTGCGGCACCGGCGCATCGGCGCCGAACACGAGGTCGCGAATCTG
>CAWEYQ010000066.1:0-20871 GCA_963813265.1 uncultured Solirubrobacterales bacterium
CGACGGTCTCGTCGCGCAACGCGACACTCACCGCCGGCGGCGGCGCCTGTTCGCCACGCCACGCTCAGTTCCGTGCGCGCGGCGCCCGTTTCATTGCGCCCGCGGCGGAGGCCAAGGCCACGTCCGCCAGCGCGTCCGCGAAGGCAGCGTCGGCGGCCTGGATCGCCGGGACTCACGGCTTCATCACCGGCGTCGTCGGCCTCGATACCCGCTCGCTCACGGAGAGGGTCACCTCCGGCGAAGGCAGGCCCAGAACCAGAGCCAGGGTCGAGCCGGCCGTTCGCGTACTCGCCGCGTCGGGGACCGACCTCGGGCCGCAGCCGCAGCGGGACGCCATCCGGCTGCGCCGCCGGCCTCGGAACCGGCGGATCACGCCCAACCAGTACCTCACCGCGTACGGGTACGACGGGCTGCGTCACGCCGGCCTCGCCGGCCAGGGCGAGCGCGCTCCGCGTTGATCGAGGTCGACGGCATTCAGCGAGGATCTGAACATGTTCGCCGCGTGCTTCGGCATAGCGCGGCCGGGCATCACCATGGTCGGTCCATGGCTCGCCCTCGCCGAGGCCGGGGCGAAGCGACGCTCGACTTGTAGATCCTCGATGCAGCCGCCCCGCAGCGGCGCCATCGACGCGTTCGAGACAAAGCCGAAACGCTGTCTATCCGCCGCGCGCCATGATGGCGCCGCTACGCACGAAGCATCATCAGCAATAACAAGCTGGAAGGGCGATCTCTTCTGCATCGCTCGGGGTGCGAGCTGGCGCTCGAGGATGTCGCTGGCGACAACGCGATCTTCTCCACCGAGGGCGTGCTGGAGATGGCCTCGGCGAGCGGCGTCACGTTTGTAGCCTCAAGCGGCGACCAGGGTCCGCCGACGTCCGTCGTCAAGCGGCGGCATCCTCTGCCGCCGTCAGTCAACTACCCCTTGTCCTCGTGGCGGGTGACCGGCGTCGGGGTCAACGTCCGGCTCAGTGCGGGCAACGCGATCACGATGAGCTTGTCTGGAACGATGCCGCGGCCCAACTGGATCCGCCGGTGGCGGCGGGACGAGTGATCTGTTCAACCGCCCAACTTCCAGCGCGGAGACGAACGCAACGGCCGTGCCGTCCCCGATGCGTCTCGATGCTCTGGACATCGCTCCCTGGGTACGCCATCTACTGCTCGGCGAATGAGCCGAACTGCGTCAGCGACTTGAACAGCGATCCGCTGGAGGCGCTGGGCGGCACGAGCGCGGCGACGCCACTGCTCGCGGGTGGCCTGGCGATCATCGACGAGAAGCTCAAGGCCGCGCACAAGCAGCCACTCGGGCTTGTCAACCTGTTGCTCTACGCGATCTTGCGCAGCGACGACCCGGGTGTCTCCAACGTGACCCACTTGAACGACGTCGGCCTCGACATCGGCAATCACAGGCGCTTGGCTGCTGGCACGGCGAGGGCCTGGGTCACCGAGGCGCTCCGGCATCGGGAGCATGACCAAATCCTGGACTCGCTGCCGCGGCGCTCGCCGAGCCGCCGGTCTCGTCACGCATGCGCGCGTCCGGCCGCCGAGGTCCCAGGAGCCCGTGCGTGGGCAGGCAATCAGGGTGACCGTCGCGTGCTCGGGCTGGTGCGCGACCGGTGCCTACGCGCTCGTCTCTATCGGCCGCGCGAATCCATTCGAGGTGAACTCATCTGTTGTCGTCTCTCCAACAGGGCAACCGCACGGTGTCGCGGCGGTTCACGCGCAAAGGAGCGGACGGCGGCGCTCCGCGCTCGCGCGCGGAACGGGTGTGACCGCGAAGACCGCGGGCGCGCCGTTCAACGCGGCGGTGTACGGTGTTTCTTTCTTGGATCCGGCTGGCTCGATCGTCTGTGTATGTGTGCGCGCCGTAAGTGCGACGATTGGCGGCTGATCAATACTGTGGGTGCGGGTGCGTGCAGGCCCGACCGACGACGGACCGCCGGGGGCTCGTGGCCTGTCATCCGCTGTCGTACAGGAAGTTCTTCGTCAGCGACGAGGAACGGAAGATCTCCTGCAGGCCGCAGCGCGTCCCGTCGTACGCCCGCCCGCCCGCCTGCCTGCCGCCGCGATGCGGTCGCTGTTGACGCCGAGGTTGTGACCGACCTGGGCGTGCGCCGGTTCGGAGAGCAGCGCTCGCGCTCCGCGCCGAGCTGTCATAATTTAAGTCCACCGGACTCCAGATTTACATGACACTGCGACCAAACTCGAGGGATTAGATGCAGCACGATAATTTACGATTAAGTCCCAGGAGGCGCTTCAGGCCGCACAGCGACCGGCGGGCGCAGCGCCGCATCCGCAGACACCGAGCACCTGCCGCCGGTGCTGCTCGAGCAGGACGGTGGCGTCGTTGCGCCCGTGTTCGTAAGCTTGGTTCGCGCCCGCCGTCGTGCGAGACGTGATCGGCCACCCGCGCCGCGCTGGTCCCACCCCTCAGCGGCGGCGCCGCGCCGAGCCGCCGGCGGTTCGAGTGAGCTCGTTCAACACCTCCTGCCGCCGAGCACGAGATGCGCCAACTCGGCGATGAGTACGTCTTGATCGAGCACCTGATGCTGTCGCTTTCGCCGACGGCGGCAAGGCCGGGGAGGCCTACGGGCCGCTGGCGCACCCACGAGGAGCTGCTCAAGGCGCTGGCCGAGATCCCCGGCCGCGAGCGGGTCAGCGATCAGAACCCGGAGGAGGTTTCAGGCGTCGAGCGCTTCGGTCTCGATCTGACGGAGGCGGCGGCACAGAACAAGCTGGACCCGGTTATCGGGCGCGACGACGAAAATCGCCGCGTCGTCCAGGTGCTCTCCCGCCCGCACAAAACAACCCGGTGCTGATCGGCGAGCCGGGCGTCGGCAAGACCGCGATCGTTGAAGGTCTCGCCCAGCGGATCATCGCCGGTGACGCGCCCGAGGGCCTGCGTGACCGCAAGCTCGTCTGCTCGACATCGGGCCGATGGTCGCCGGCTCCAAGTACCGCGGGGAATTGGAGGATTGGTGAAGGCGGTGCTCAAGGAGATGACCGACGCACGCGGCGAGATCATTATCTTCATCGACGAGCTGCACACGATCGTCGGCCCGGGTGCGGCCGAGGGCTCGGTCGATGCCGGCAACATGCTCAAGCCGATGCTCGCCCGGCCAAGCTCCGTGGCGTCGGTGCGACGACGCTCGACGGAGTACCGCAAGCACATCGAGAAGGACCCAGCGCTCGAACGGTGCTTCCAGCCGGTGACGGTCGGCGAGCCGACGGTCGAGGACACGATCGCCATCTCCGCGGTCTCAAGGAGCGCTACGAGGAGACCACAAGGTTCGGATCCAGGATTCGGCGCTCGTCGCGGCGGCGACGCTCAGCCATCGCTACATCGCCGACCGGTTCCGCCGGATAAGGCGATCGACCTCGTCGACGAGTCGGCGTCCGGATCCGGATGGAGATCGACTCGAAGCGACGAGATCGATGAGGTCGACCGGCACATCACCAGCTCGAGATCGAGCTTCAGTCGCTCGGGACCGAGGACGAGGACGACACCCGGCACGCCCGTCTCGCCGGGACCAGCTCGATGGACGCTTGCAGAGGAGAAGGAGCGCTCCGCGGCGATGCACGCCGAATGGCAGCGGCAGAAGGCCGCGACGACACCGTCGCCGACCTCCAGCTTCGCTCTGTCCAGGAACACCGAACTCGAGAAGGCCGAGCGCGAGGCCGATCTTGGTCGTGCCGCCGAAATGAAGTACGGGACGATCTCGAGCTCCAGAAGGAGATCGCGGCGGCCGAACTCGCTGTAGCGCAAGTCCGAGGCCGCGACCACCGCAGCCCCGGTTCCTCAAGGACCGGGTTGACGCGGACGACGTCGCGAGATCGTCGCCAAGGGACGGCATCCCGGTCTCGCGCTGATGGAGGGCGAGATCGAGAAGCTCGTGCACATGGAGGAGCGCCTGCACCGGGCGGTGATCGGCCAGGACGAGGCGGTCGAGGCCGTGCCGCGGCACTGCGGCGCTGCACGCCGGGCTCCAGGACCCGGACCGGCCGATCGGCACGTTCCTGTTCCTCGGCCCGACGGGCGTCGGCAAGACGGAACTCGCGCGCGCCTTGGCGGAATTCATGTTCGACAGCCAGGACGCGATGATTCGGATTGATGTCGGAGACATGGAGAAGCACACCGCGTCCGGCTCGTCGGGGCGCCGCCCGGCTACGTTGGCTACGACGAGGGCGGGCAGCTGACCGAGGCGGTCGTCGGCCGTACGGCGTCGTCCTCCTCGACGAGATCGAGAAGGCCGCACGGTGACGTGTTCAAGACGCTCTCTGCAGGTGATGGACGACGGGCGTCTGACCGACGGCGAGGGCCGCACGGGCGTCGTTCAAGAATGTCGTGCTGATCATGACCTCGAACATTCCGGCGGCCGGGCAGGCGTCGAGGCGAACTTCAAGCCCGAGTTCGTCAACCGGCTTGATGACATCGTCGAGTTCGACGTCCTCACCGAGCAGATCGGGGAGATCGTCGAGCTTCAGGTCGAGCGGGGCTCGTCCGCCGGGTGCGCGAGCGCGGGATCGAGATCGAGCTGACCGACGCCGCGCGGACGCTGTCGGGGAACCTCGGCGACGACCGACGTACGGCGCTCTCCCGTCAAGCGGGTCATCGAGAAGCGCTTCGTCGACCTGGTCGGCGCCGCCGATCCTGGAAGGGCCGCTTGATCGCGAGACGATCGGGTCGAGGCCGCCGACGGTGAGCTGGCGCTCGACCGCGCCGGCGATCCGGTGTCATCTAGCCCGGCTCGGCACGCCGGGCGGCGCATCGTCTTCTCGACGGGCGCCGCCTCAGGAGCGGCCGTTGGCGCGGCCGTGGCCGGCGACCGTGAGCGCCATTCGCCGGGCACGCCGGCGAGCGCCTCGACGCGCTGATAATCGAACATGATGTTCGAGCCGACGACAAGGTCACGCACGGTCCCCGACACGCACCTGACGCGGCTCCGCGAGGTCTGCTGATCCGCGCCCGATGTGGACCGTGACCCGGGCGAGGTCATCGCCCGCGAGCGGCACTCCCCGGTGCGGCGGCACGGATCTCGACATCGAGCGTGCGGCGGCGTCGACCGCGGCCAGCGCACAACGGATCGCCCGGGCGGGGCCGTCGAACGAGGCGAACACGCCGTCGCCGGTGCTCCGGATCGTCCGCCGCGGTAGACCGTGATCTGATCGTGCATCAGTCGGTCGTGGTCGGAGATCAGGTTCGCGCCAGCGGCGGTCGCCGAGGGTGCCCGCGCCGCGGTCTCCGTCGAGCGGACGATGTCGGTGAACATGACCGTGGTCAGGATCCGTTCCGGATTCATGAATCCCGCGCGAGCCGGTGACGAACTCCTCGATCTCGTCGAGCAGCGCGTCGGCGTTGCCGAAGTAGATGCGGTGGTCATCGCCCGGGAGCTCGACGTACTCGCGCCCCCCTCGCCGGCAGCACCGCGCACGTCCCTTCCGTCCTCCGCCGCCGCCAGCCCCGCCCGCCCCTCCTGCCCCCTCCTCCCGCCGCCCCCGCCCGCCCGCCCGCCCGCCGCCCGCCCGCCCGCCCGCCCCGCCCCGCCGCCCGCCCGCCCGCCCCGCCGCCCCGCCCGCCCCGCCCCGCCGCCCCGCCCGCCCGCGCCGCCCGCCCCTGCGCCTCGTCGTCCTCCGCTCCTCGGGCATCGCGATCGGGTCATCCACCTCCGACTGTGCGGCGAGAGCTTGATCGAGGACGGTGTCCGCAACGGGATTCCGCCGCTCAGCGGATCTGCACTCGGATTTGGCTCACCGGACCCACTTGGATGCTTCACGTACCGCTTGCTCTGTATCGACCTGAGCGTTGACGTCCTTACTGACGGTGAGAACGGGAATACGCGTCGGGCGCGCGTGCGCAAAGGAAGCGACATTGCCCGGCGGTCGTCCCGAGTGCGTAGCTGCGGCCGACTCGCCGGGACGGGCCGACGTAGCTCACGTAGACCGGCGCGCCGCGCCCCGGCCAGCGAGAAGCCCCAGCACCTGGAGATGCGGTCCCGCAAGGCGGGCGGACTGCCCCTGCGGTAGAGAGAAATCGCGCGCCCGCGCCGCGGGTCACCGTGAAGCGCGCATCGGCGCTGATCGTCCCGTCGGTGGCGTCGAGGGTGTGGACGTACTGGCGAGGCCGGCGCCGAGGCCTCCCGGGATGAGCGAGCCGAGAAGGCCCCGGACGCATCGTCGGCGTCTGTCCAAAGTCGATTCCGTCGACCGCGAGCATCCAACGTTCGCAACGCGGCGAAGCCGTTACCGATGAGCTTCACCTTCGTCCGACGAGGGCAACCGCGGTCGGCGCTGATCACCGGAGTGGAGGCGCCGGCCGCAGCCGTGACGGCAGCGCTCCAGCGGTCAACGACAGCCGCCGTCATCAGCGCCTGGATCACCTGCCGGTCTCGAAGGGCACAGGGGACCGACAAGGCGGCGCCATGGTAACAAGCGCCGACTCGACGTCGAAAAGGAGGCGAGCTGGCGACCTGACCCTGCTGACCACGAGCTCTGATGCCGACCATGGTGTAGACAGCAGCACGAAGAACAACCCGTCACGGATCCGAGAGGTGAACCGGGAGATCGAGCAGCTCGGCGCGACGGTCAAAGCGCAATGGGCGACCCTCGGTCAATTCGACTTCGTCAACGTCGTGGAGGCGCCCGATGAGAAGGTCATCGCCCGCGTATCCCTGGAGCTCGGGTCGCGGGACCGGGAAGTACGAGACGCTGAGCGCCATCCCAATCGACGATTTCATTGGCTCCATCTGAGTCGCGGCGCATCCTCGTTCTTGGCGGCGGGGCACGCGAGCACGCGATCATCCAGGCGCTCCGACGCTCCCCTCAGTCTCCGGAGGTGCTGTGTGCGCCGGGGAACGCAGGCATCGCTGCCGACGCCCGGATCCTGGATGGCGTGTCGGCGGAGGATGGCGGCAGCCGTGGTCGACGCCGCGCGCGCCGAGGGCGTGTCGCTCGTCGTCGTCGGACCGAGGCTCCGCTGGTGGCGGGCGTCGCCGACGCGCTCGCCGGTGCCGGGATCGCCTGCTCGGTCCGGGCGCGGCGGCGGCTGCAGCTCGAGGGCTCGAAGGCGTTCTGCAAGGAGATCATGGAGGCCGCCGGAGTCCCGACCGCGTCGTACGCGGTCGTCCGTGACGTCGATGCCGGGATGGCGGCGATCGCCGGCCGCTACCCGACGGTGATCAAGGCCGATGGGCTCGCGGCCGGGAAGGGCGTGATCATCGCGGCCTCCGAGCCGGAGGCCGCCGAGGCGCTGCACGCCCTGCTGGTGGAGCGGCGGTTCGGGACCGAGCAGGTCGTCGTCGAGGAGTTCCTGGACGGAGAGGAGCTCTCGCTGCTCGCGCTGTGCGACGGCGAGACCGCGCTGCCGCTTGCCTCGGCCCAGGATTACAAGCGGATCTTCGACGGCGATCTCGGACCTAACACGGGCGGGATGGGCTCGTACTCACCGGTCCCGGCTGTCGATGCGGCCGAGGCCGCTGCGATGTGTTCGTCCGTGCACCAGCCGGTGCTCGACGAGCTCCGCCGCCGCGGGATCGAGTTCCACGGGGTCCTGTACGCGGGCCTGATGATGACCGCCGACGGGCCGAAGGTGCTCGAGTTCAACGTCCGCTTCGGTGACCCGGAGACCCAGGCGATCCTGCCCCGGCTGCGGACCGATCTCCTGGGGTTGTTCGACGCCGCCGTCGTCCCCGGCGGGTTGTCCGGGGTGACGTTGGAGTGGGCGCCCGATTTTGCCGTCACCGTTGTCCTGGCGAGTCGTGGGTATCCGGAGAGCTCGTCGTCCGGTGACGTGATCACCGGGTTGGACGGCGTTCCGGGCGACGTGTCCGTGACCCACGCCGGCACGGCGTTCGATGCCGACGGCGCGGTCGTCACTGCCGGCGGCCGAGTGCTGAGTGTCACGGCGCTCGGCTCGGATGCCGCGGCCGCCCGCGCCGGTGCCTATGCTGCCGCGGACATGATCGACTTCGACGGTAAGCAACTGCGGCGGGACATCGCGCTCCGCGCCGTCCGACAGGGAGAAACGCAATCGTGACCGAGCAGCCCGCCGCCCCCGCCGACGCACCGCTCGCCGACTCGCCGCCCGCCGACGCTCCGCCCTACGCCGAGCCCGCCGTCGAGTTCGAGGGCGTCGAGGTCGATGGGCCATCCGTCGGGATCGTGATGGGCTCCAAGAGCGACCTGCCCGCGATGGAGAAGGCGGAGACGGAGCTGAGCGAGCGCGGCATCAGTTGCGAGGTCCGCGTCATGTCGGCTCACCGCGAGCCGGACACGGTCGCCGACTACGCCCGCAACGCCCGCCCGCGCGGACTGCGCGTGATCATCGCCGGCGCCGGATTGTCGGCAGCTTTGCCGGGGGTCGTCGCGGCGCACACCGACCTGCCCGTCATCGGGGTGCCGTTGACGAGCCGCACCTCGGTCGCCGGCGGCCTCGACGCACTGTTGTCGATCTCGCAGATGCCGCCGGGCGTTCCCGTGGCGTGCGTCGGGGTCGACAACGCCCGCAACGCCGCGGTGCTGGCGGCGCGGATCCTGTCGATCTGACCCCGCGAGCCGAGGTTGCGCCCCGGCCGGACGCAAGATTTCCGCCGGATAGCGGCGGGTTTCTTGCATGCGGCGCCAGCGCTGCAACGTTTTGCCCGCTATGCGGTCAGAACTGCGCATCACATCACGTGAGCTCGAGCGTGAAGCGCGGCGCCGGCCCGAACTGCGTCTCGGTCATGCTCGTCTGCCGGAACCCGTGACGCCTGTAGAACGGGACCGCGCCCGGATTCGCGACGACCTCGATCCGTCGCGCCCCCGCCGCTCGGGCCCGCGCGACGACGTCCGCGACGAGCGCGGCGCCGAGCCCGCGGCGCATCCGCTCGGGGGCGACGAACAGTCCGTCGAGCTCAACCGCGTCACCTCGATTGAGCACCGCGGAGAACCCGATCGGGATGTCGTGCTCGTTCGTCACCACCCGCACGCTGCCGGAGCGAACCTGCTCGATCGGGACGTCGATCACCTCCGGATGGGCGGTCAGCGCATCCCGGTACGGCTCCCAGATGAGCGACGCGCGCAACTGCACGTCGATCAACAGCGGGATGTCAGCGTTGCGCGCGGTGCGCAGCCGGGGAGCGTCGGCGTTAGTCATGATCGATTGACAGTCAGATAAACATGGATATCGCGTCGGGGCGGTATCGGCTCTCGGTGTCCCCGCGGGCGTTACTCTCACGCGGTGGGTCGCGCCCGGTCGTTAGTCGTCCTCTCCGTCGTCGTTCTCGTCGCACTTGCAGGCATTCCCGCAGCTGCGTCCGCCGCGAGCTTCAGGTGGGATCTGTCGCACGATTTCACGACCACCTCGCCGGGTGCCAACCCGGACAAGGACAGCTACGGCGGCCATCCGTGGAGCTACGAGGACGGCGGCGGGAACCGGCTGCCGTCATTCAGCACCTCCATCAGCGGCGGCCTGCACGGCTGGACCGACGGCGGTGCGCCGCTCGTTGCCATGAACGCGAGCGGCAGTCCGATCACGAATGGGACGACGACGTACCCCGCGGCACAGGTCGCGTTGCAGCCGTCAACCACGCGCCCAGCTGTGATCGCCTGGACCGCGCCGGTTAGTGGCACCGTCTCGATCACGGGCGGCGTCAGCGCCGACGATCCGGGCTCACTCACGTGCCCGGACGACGCCACGTGGCAGCTCGCAGGTCCCGGCGTCCTCCAGGGCGCCGGCCCGATCTCGACGAGCGCCAACGTCACCACCGGCGATCGGATCACGCTGAGCCTGACCGCCGGGCTGCTGTCGAAGACGCTCAACAACGCTGGCTGCGACGGGCACAGCGTGACGCTCTCGATTTCCGAGGCCGCCGCCGCTCCCCGCGTCACGCTGACGAGTCCGGCGAACGGCGCGACGATCACCGGTGGCCAGCCGACGTTCTCGGGCGCCGCCGACACAGGCTTCGGCGTCTCGAACACGGTCAGGGTGCACGTCTTCAACTCCGGCGGCGCCGAGATCGAGACGATGACGACCACCGCCTCCGGTGGCGTCTACAGCGTCACCGCCTCACCGGCGCTCCCCGACGGGACCTACACCGCCCAGGCCGAGCAGGACACCGCCTCCGGCGCGCAGGGACTGAGCGGCAAGAACACGTTCCTGCTCCAGACCGCCGCGCCAACGATCACCCTCAATTCTCCCGGTGCCGCTCCGCTCCACACCGCGACCCCGATCCTGACCGGCGTTGCCGCCCACAGTACGTCGGTGCGGATCGTCATCTACCCGGGCGACACGACGAACAGCACGCCGACGGCGACCGCCACCGGCAGCTCGGTCGCGGACGGCGGGTTCTCGATCAAGCTCCCGACCCTCGCCGACGCGAGGTACACGGTCATCGCCGCCGACGGCACGGGTGGTCTCAGCCACCCGGTGACGTTCCGGGTCAAGGTTCACGCGCCCGCGCTGACGCTCACCGATCCGCTCTCCGGCGGCCATCTCAGCCAGGCTGCGCCGGTCTTCATGGGCGCCGGTGGGAATGCGCTTGGCGACGGTCCGCAGGTATCGCTGCAGCTGTTCCACGGCTCGAGCACGAAGGCCAAGAGCCTCGGCTCGAAGCGCGTCAACCTGGCGAACGGCAGCTGGGTTCTGGAGTGGGGAAGTCATCTCGCGCTCGGCACCTACACGGCCCGCGTCTCGCAGGGTGACGACGCCGGTCACACCGCCACGATCACCCGCACCTTCCTCGTCGTCCCCGCGAACAGCGCGATCGGCTCCACGGTCAGCATCTCCGGCACCGGCGAGGCGACGGTCCCGGTCTGGTGCACCGCGCCCTCCACCCAGACGTGCACGGGCACCGTCCTGATCCTGACCAAGAAGACGTACCGGACATCCGGCGGGGCGCTCGCCGGGCGGCTCCGGGTCATGTTCGCCTACGTCTCGATCACCGGCGGCAGGACGATCACGGTCAAGCGACGGGTTCAGGCCGATGCGTTCCACGCCCTGCGCCGCGCCCGCAAGGTGGCGGTGGTCGTCGTCGCGACGCTGCGATCGGCCAACGGGCAGCCGCGCAGCCTCGGCGTCACCCGCGTGATCACGGTCCGAAGCGCGCGTCGCCGATAATCCGCCGCGATGATCGCGCGCTACACGCGGCCGCAGATGGCCGAGATCTGGTCCGACCACGCCCGCTTCGAGGCGATGCGGCGGGTCGAGGTCGCCGCCTGCGAGGAGATGGACGGCCCGACCGAGGCCGAGCTCGAGGCGATCCGCAAGGCCACCTTCACGGTCGAGGCGATCGACGAGCGCGAGAAGGTCACCGACCACGACACGGCGGCCTTCGTCGACGTGCTCGCCGAATCCGCCGGTCCGGCCGGGCGCTGGATCCACTACGGACTGACCTCCAGCGACGTCCTTGACACCGGCCTCGCGCTGCAGCTGAAAGCGGTCGCCGACGTCGTCCTCCCTGAGGCGAACCGCCTCGTCGAAGCGCTCGCCGCCCAGGCGCGCGCCCACGTCCACACGCTGTGCGTCGGGCGCACCCACGGGATTCATGCCGAGCCGACGACGTTCGGGATCAAGCTCGCGGGGTTCGCGTTCGAGGCGGCCCGCAATCAGCAGCGGCTGCGCGAGGCGTTCGCTGGGGCAACCGTCGGTGCCCTGTCCGGCGCCGTCGGCACGTACAGCGCCACGTCGCCCGACTTCGAGCGTCGCGTCCTCAAACGCCTCGACCTCGCCGCCGAGCCGGTCTCGACCCAGGTCGTCGCCCGCGATCGACATGCCCAGCTGCTCCAGGCGATCGCGCTCGCCGGGGCCGGGCTCGAGCGGTTCACGACCGAGCTCCGGCACCTCGCCCGCACCGAGGTCGCCGAGGTCCGCGAACCGTTCGGCGCCGGGCAGAAGGGATCAAGCGCGATGCCCCACAAGCGCAACCCGATCAAGTCCGAGCAGGTCACCGGGCTCGCCCGGGTGCTCCGCGGCAACGCTCAGGCCGGCGTCGAGGACGTCGCGCTGTGGCACGAGCGCGACATCTCGCACTCGTCGGTCGAGCGCGTCATCCTGCCCGACTCGACGATCCTCCTCGACCACATGCAGCGCCGGGTGATTGCGCTCGTCGAGGGGATGGTCGTCGACAGCGCACGGATGCGGGAGAACCTCGAGATCACCCACGGCGCATTGTTCTCCCAGCGCGTCCTGCTCGCGCTCGTCGAACGCGGCCTCTCCCGTGATGACGCCTATCGCGTCGTCCAGCGTCTCGCCCAGCAGGCGCTCGACGAACGCACCCCCATGCGCGAGCTGCTCGCCGCCGATCCGGCCGGCGAGGGTCTCGACCTCGATGCGATCTTCGACTTCGCGCCGTTCATCCGGCACGCGGACGAGATCGTCGACCGCCTTGACGTGATCGCCTAGCTATCGCTCGGCGGCGCGCGGCGTGAGGTCCTGGCGGGACGCTTGGCGGTCGGCACTTTTCCGCCAAACCGCGTGACGGATCTGGATTCGGGCGAAGAAATGCCCGCTCAGGAAACTATTTCGCCAGAACTCTGGACCCCAACGCGGATTGGCGAATTAATCCCCGGCTGGCCCAGAAACGTGACGAAAACGCGCCGGCGAGGAGCACCGCGTCACGTTCCTCACCGCGCCGATCGGGATCCGTCCAGCCCGATCCCGCAGATTCCGCTGAGAACGGGTTCGGCGGCCCCGAAAACCCGCCGCACCCGTTGCTACAGTCGGCTCGGTGAGCGCCGTCGCCGACCTCCCCCTCATCGCCTCGGGGAAGGTCCGTGAGATCTACGCGCTGGGGGACGAGTTACTGCTCGTCGCCTCGGACCGGATCTCGACGTATGACGTCGTCCACCCGACACCGATCCCGGACAAGGGCAGCGTGCTCACGGGGCTCTCGACGTTCTGGTTCGAGCTGACCGGGAACATCGTCCGCAACCACTTCATCTCGGTCGCCGACGGCGTGCCCGACGAGGTTCGCGGCCGCGGGATGGTCGTCCGCAAGCTGAAGATGCTGCCCGTCGAGTGCGTCGTCCGCGGGTACCTGAGCGGCTCCGGTTGGAAGGACTACCAGGCCACGGGCGCCGTCTCCGGCATCTCCCTGCCGGACGGTCTCCAGGAATCAAGCCAGCTCCCCGAGCCGATCTTCACCCCGAGCACGAAGGCCGAGGTCGGCCACGACGAGGCGATCGACTTCGAGGGCGCCGTCGAGCTCGTCGGTGATCGGGCGCTCGCCGAGCGCCTCCGTGACGTGTCGCTCGCCGTCTACCAGGCGGGTGCCGACCACGCCCGGGAGCGCGGGATCATCCTCGCCGACACGAAGTTCGAGTTCGGCCTCGACGCCGACGGCGAGCTCGTCCTCGGCGACGAGGTGCTGACGCCGGACTCCTCCCGCTTCTGGCCGGCCGATGAGTACGCACCGGGCCGCGGTCAGCCGAGCTTCGACAAGCAGTTCGTCCGCGACTGGGCATCCTCGACGGGCTGGGATCGCAACCCGCCGGCCCCGCCGATCCCTGACGATGTCGCGGCCAAGACCCGCGAGAAGTACGTCGAGGCGTACGAGCGGATCACCGGCAGCGAGTTCGCCGACTGGCAGGAGAGGACGCGGGCGTGAGAGCCCGCGTGCTCGTCAAGCCGAAGGCCGGCATCCTCGATCCGCAGGGCCAGGCCGTGGAAAGGGCGCTGCCCGCCCTTGGCTTCACCGGAGTGCGCAACGTCCACGTCGGGCGCGTGATCGAGCTCGACGTCGAGGATCCCGAGCGGCTGCCCGAGATGTGCGAGCGGCTGCTGTCGAATCCGCTGATCGAGGATTACGAGATCGTCGAGGCCTAGTGGCTCCCACCGAAAGCCACTGATGAAGTTCGGCGTCGTCCGTTTCCCGGGCACGTGCGACGACATCGATGCGCTGCAGGCCGCGGAGCGCGTCGGGGACGCGACCCTGCTGTGGCATGCCGAGCGTGACCTCAAGGGCGTCGATGCGGTCGTCGTCCCCGGTGGCTTCTCCTACGGCGACTATCTGCGCGCCGGGGCGATCGCGCGGTTCGCGCCGGTGATGGAGGAGGTCGCCGAGTTCGCGCGCGCCGGCGGTCTCGTGCTCGGGATCTGCAACGGCTTTCAGGTCCTGTGCGAGGCTGGGCTGCTCCCAGGCGCGCTGCTCCCGAACACGAGCCTGAAGTTCATCTTCCGCCAGGTCGAACTCGAGGTCGTCGACGCTGCGACCGCCTTCTCGCGCGCGTGTGCGCAGGGCGAACGGCTCTCGATTCCGGTCAAGCACACGACCGGCCGGTTCTACTCTCCCGATCCGGTCCACGTCGTCCTACGCTACGCGCCCGGCGAGAACCCGAACGGATCCCAGGACGACATCGCCGGCGTCTGTAACGAGGCCGGCAATGTGTTCGGGCTGATGCCCCACCCCGAGCACGCCGTCGACCCGCTCACGGGGTCGGTCGACGGGCTGAAGATCTTCGAGTCGATGCGAGTCCATGCCGCCGACCGCGTCGCCGCCGTCTGAGGTGACGCCCGTGGCGACCAGCACCCGTCACCGCGAGCTCGGTCTCACCGACGACGAGTACGCGCAGATCGTCGAGCGGCTCGGCCGCGAGCCCAACGGCGTCGAGCTCGCGATGTTCAGCCTCATGTGGTCCGAGCACTGCGCCTACAAGCACAGCCGCAAGCTGCTCCGCCGCCTTCCCACCGACGGCCCCCACGTCGTCATGGGCCCGGGCGAGAACGCCGGCGCGGTCGATGTCGGCAACGGGCTCGCGGTCGCGTTCAAGGTCGAGTCCCACAACCACCCGAGCGCGGTCGAGCCGTTCCAGGGCGCCGCCACCGGCGTCGGCGGGATCCTCCGCGACGTGTTCGCGGTTGGTGCGCGCCCGATCGCGGTGCTCGACTCGCTGCGCTTCGGCGAGCCGGCCCAGTCTGAGCGCAGTCGCTACCTGCTCGAGCACGCGGTCGGCGGCATCGGCCACTACGGCAACTCGATCGGCGTGCCGACGGTCGGCGGCGAGATCTACTTCGAGCCGACGTACGAGCAGAACTGCCTGATCAACGCGATGTGCCTCGGGCTCGCCCCTCAGGAGCGTCTCATTCGCGCCGCCGCTGCCGGACCGGGCAACGTCGTGATGCTGCTCGGCGCGCTCACCGGACGCGACGGGATCGGTGGCGCTTCGGTGCTCGCGAGCGCCGAGCTCGGCGAGAGCGACGCCGCCAAGCGCCCGTCGGTCCAGATCGGCGATCCGTTCGCCGAGAAGAAGCTGCTCGAGTGCTGTCTTGAGCTGCTTGATCGCGAGCTCCTCACCTCGCTCCAGGATCTCGGCGCCGCCGGCCTCACCTCGTCGTCGTCGGAGATGGCGAGCAAGGGTGGCGTCGGCCTCGACCTCGAGGTCTCCCAGGTGCCATTGCGCGAGCCCGGGATGGAGCCGTTCGAGATCATGATCTCTGAGTCCCAGGAGCGGATGCTGTGCGTCGTCGAGCCTGAGCGCGTCTACGCAGGTGCTCTCGGTGTGCGAGCACTGGGAGGTGCTGGCGACGCCGATCGGGACGGTCACGAGCGAGCCACGGCTTCGGGTGCTCGAGCGCGGCGCGGTCGTCGCCGACATCCCGGTCGAGGTGCTGGTCGACGACTGCCCGCTGTATGACCTTGAGCCGGCGCCGCCGGACGCCGGGCTGTACCCGGGCGCGCCGCCGCTGCTCGGCGGGACCGAGCCGGTGGGCGAGACGCTGCTGGCGCTCCTGCGCTCGTCGAACATCGCCTCCCGGCGCCCGGTGTTCGAGCAGTACGACCCGGTCGTGCAGTCGCGGACCGTGCGACGCCCCGAGGAGGCCGACGCGGCTGTGCTCCAGCTTCCCGATGGCTCGGCGATCGCTGTCTCGATCGATGGCAATGGACGGCGGGTCGCATGCGACCCGCACGCCGGCGCGGTCGAAGCGGTTTTTGAGTGCGCGGCGAACCTTGCCTGCGTCGGGGCGGCCCCGCTGGGGCTCACCAACTGCCTGAACTTTGGCAATCCGGAAAAGCCGCATGTCGCTTGGCAGCTCACGCGGGCTGTCGAGGGGCTCGCCGAGGCGTGCGAGGCGCTCGAGGTTCCGGTCGTCGGCGGCAACGTGTCGCTGTACAACGAGGCGCCGACCGGGCCGATCTATCCGACGCCGGTCGTCGGGATCGTCGGCCGGTTGCCGGACGCCGCCGTCGCCGGCCGGCTCGGTTTTGCCGACGAGGGCGACGTGATCGCGATCACCGGCTACTTCACCCACGCGCTCGCCGGGTCCGAGCTGGCCAAGCTCCGCGGGGAGGCGCCGGTCGGGCCGTTGCCCTCGCTCGATGCCGCCGCCGTCCGCGAGGCCCACGACCGACTTCGAGAGGCGGTCCGCTCGGGCGCGCTGAAGAACGCCCATGACGTCGCCGAGGGCGGGCTCGCGGTGGCGATCGCGGAGTGCTGCGTCGCAGGCGGCCTCGGCGCCGAGATCGCGCTCGCCGACGTCGGGGAGACGGGCCTGTTCGGCGAGGCTCCTGGCGTGTGTTTCCTCGTCTCGGCTGAGTCAGAGGCGGCGCTCGAGGCCGCCGGACTGGTACGGATGCACGTGATCGGCCGCGTCGGCGGCGATGCGCTGTCGCTCAGTGCCGGGGCGCTCGAGCTGAATCTTCCAGTTTCCGAACTCGAGTCGGCGCGCGAGCGCGGCCTGGCCGATCTCATCTAGAACCGCTGCTAGCCTAGGGATGAGGCCTCTCGCGTATGGCTGACCTCCCTGATCATCGCGACGGTCCTCGGGACGAATGTGGGGTTTTCGGCATCTTTGCGCCGGAGCACGACGTCGCGAGGCTCGCGTATTTCGCTCTCTTCGCGCTCCAACACCGCGGCCAGGAGTCTGCGGGCATTGCCGCTGCCCCGCGCGGCGGCAGCCTCATGGCGATCCGCGACCAGGGCCTCGTCAGCCAGGTGTTCGACGAGCACAAGCTCCGCTCGCTCGTCGGCGACATGGCGATTGGTCACGTCCGGTATTCGACCACCGGCTCCTCGGAATGGGAGAACGCCCAGCCGATCGTCCGTGACGACCGCCGCACGCTCGCGCTCGCGCACAACGGCAATTTGATCAACGCGGTCGAGCTCCACGCCGAGCTCCGCGGCCGGGACGTGCCGTTCCGCTCGACCTCGGACTCGGAGATCATCGCCGCACTGCTCGCCACCCACCCGGCGGAGCGGATCGAGGACGCGGCCGCCGACGTCCTGCCGAAGCTTCGCGGCGCGTTCTCGACGGTTGTGATGACGGACGACGCCGTCGTCGCGTTCCGGGACCCGGCCGGCCTGCGCCCGCTCGCGATCGGCGTCATCGAGGATGAGGCGACCGGGCGGGGCGCCTACTGCGTCGCCTCGGAGTCGTGCGCATTTGACCTGATCGGCGCCCGCTACCTGCGCGACGTCCAGCCCGGCGAGGTCGTGACGCTCGTCGACGGCGGGCTACGGACACGGATGGCCGTCGAGTCACAGCGCCACGCGTTCTGCGTGTTTGAGTACATCTACTTCGCCCGACCGGACTCGCGCATGTCCGGCACGGTGCTTCAGGTGGCTCGCGCGAAGATGGGGGAGATCCTCTGGCGTGAGTCGCCGGTTGAGGCCGACGTCGTCATTCCGGTGCCGGACTCCGGCAACGCCGCCGCCCGCGGCCTCGCCCGCGCCTCCGGCCTGCCTCAGGACGACGGCTTCATCAAGAACCGCTACGTCGCGCGGACGTTCATCCAGCCCGGCCAGGAGCTCCGTCGCCACGGCCTGCGGCTCAAGTTCAACCCGCTGCCCGAGGTCGTCGCCGGCCAGCGGCTGGTGGTCGTCGACGACTCGATCGTTCGTGGCAACACGACCCGCCAGATCGTCAAGATGCTCCGCGAGGCGGGCGCGGCCGAGGTCCACCTGCGCATCTCGGCACCCCCGATCAAGCACCCGTGCCACTACGGGATCGACATGTCGACCCGTGAGGAGATGATCGCCCACGGGCGCACGCCGGAGGAGATCGCCGCCGAGCTCGGCGCCGACTCGCTGCACTATCTGTCGTTGGCCGGGGTGTACGAGGCGGTCGGCACCACACGCGACACGCACTGCGACGCGTGCTTCAGCGGCGATTACCCGCTCGCTGGGACCGAGGAGGCGGGCGGTAAGTTCGCACTCGAGTCGCAGCTCCCGCTCGTGCGCGCCTAAAGACGACCTCTGAACCGCCGTCCGGCGGCCGCAGCGTCAAGCTGCGCACCCCGGATTGGCTTTGAGGAACAGGGGGTGTTCCCGAGAAGCCAATCCCCGGGTACAGCACCACCACACCGCCGCCGCGACCGCCCCGGCCGCCACCACCGGGACGCGAGGCGCACGATTGCCACTAGGCCCGCCCGTCCGGGCGCAGCATGAGCGCGTGGCGGAGCGCGAACCGTCCGATCCGGCGGCCAAGCCGCGCACCGGCAAGGTGATCGACGCGGACGTGATCGCCCCGGTAGATCCGGCTGAGGCCGGCCTCACGGGCGGCTGCCGCAAATGTGGTGAAATGCCGCTGCATGTCGGGTCGCACGCTCGACGTGACGTCGAAGTGCATGCGTCGGCCGAACTGATCGCTGAGGATCTCGGCCGCGGCGAAACTGACGACGCTGTGGACGCTCGGATACGTCGGGTCGCCCGGGGTGGAGCGGTATCTGTCCCGAGCGTCGTGGGCCGCAATCACGGCGTCGGCGAGGCTCGCGTTGAGGGCCGCGAACAGGCGCGCGTCTGTGCTCGCCGAGTGGCCTCGCGCGCGTGAGGCGGTCTGAGCGATCTCGTTCCAGTAGTCGTGGATCGGGGCGCTCCAGAACTGCGCGATCGCCGCCTCTTCGCGGGTTTGTGCGGGGAGTGCGAGCCGTCGCCGCCGACCGAGGCGGGCCGGGCCGGAACTGATCGGGGCCGCGGAGGACGAACGGCGACGGTGTCACTGAGGGGCGGTCGTTCCATCGCAGCGTCAGGATCGCCTGTGCCGCCTGGACCCCGACGCCGATGCCGCTGGTTCTGTTGAGGCCGTCGCGGACCGTGTGCAGCGCGGCCGCAAGGTTCGCATCGAGCGACGGGGTCAGGCTCGGGTACAGCGCGACGAGCACGTCGTGCGCGGCCTGCGCCGCCGCGGCGGTGTGGGATGCGTACGGCGCGACGGGCAGCTTGGCGCCGTACGGCTCAAAGCGGCGGCTGATCGCGCTGACCGCGTCGGCGATCGCGAGGTGCATCATCGCCAAGACGCGCGTGGGATGCGCGGTGGGGTGCGGCGCGTCGGCGGTGCGCAGGATCGAGTGGAGGATCCGGTTCCACAAGATGACCTGATTGGGGGTCGGGGGTGCCGCCGTTCTCGGCCCGCGGGCGCTCACCAACGTGTCGTCGGCCGCTGCGGTGCCAGCGAGGACGAGCGCGCCGGTGACGGTGAGCGATGGGACGATGTTCCATTTCCGTCGCATCGGACGTACTCCAGCTCTCAAGTTGGGGACAAGACCGCTTCTACTACGCAGCGTAGCACTGACGACGAGGCAGCGTAGTGCATCCGAGCGGCTTGCGCAAAGACGTCGCCAGGTGGCCAGTCGGGAAGGTCTCGCCTGTTCAAGCGTCTTCAGAGGGAGAGAGTGGCTACTACGCACAGTAGTGGCCTGCTCCGTCATGCACCCGACACTCCTGGAGACACCATGAAGAAGCCCGCCCTCCTCTCCCTCGGACCGATCGCCGCTGCCCTCGTCATCGCCGGCTGTGGCGGTGGCGGTGGCGGTGGCGGTGGCGGTGGGTCGGCCTATGGCGCGGCCGCCCAGCAGAAGCCCGCGACCGCGACGGCACCGTCCGTCGACCTCGGTCACTCCAAGCTCGGCAGGTTCCTCGTCGACAGCTCCGGCCGGACGTTGTACCTGTTCGAGGCCGACAAGCCGAACAGCAGCAACTGCTACTCGACATGCGCGAGTGTGTGGCCGCCGTTGACGACCACCAGCACCGCGAAGGCCGGGACTTCCGTGACGGCATCGGCCCTCGGCACGACCCACCGTAAGGACGGCGTGTCCGAGGTGACCTATCACGGCCACCCGCTGTACTACTACGCCGGCGACGGCAAGCCCGGCCAGACGACCGGCCAGGACCTCAACCAGTTCGGCGCCAAGTGGTACGTCGTGTCTCCTGCGGGCAGCAAGGTGGATAACGATGGCCATTGAGAGATCCCGGCCGATCTCGGCGATCGGTCTCGTGCGCGCTGCGGGCGGTCTCGCTCTGCTCGTGGTGGGTGGCATTCACCTCGAGCAGTACACGGCCGGTCATTTCTCGTTCGTGCCGACGATCGGATCGCTGTTCCTCGTCAACTTCGTGGCGGCGACGGTGCTCGGCCTATGGCTGCTCATCCCCGTCCGGGGCGGATACCGACCACTGCGCCTGGCCATCGACTCCGCGGTCTCGCTGGCGGGGCTCGGCGTCGCGGGTGGCGCGCTCGTCGCGCTGCTGATCAGCGAGGCGCAGCCGCTGTTCGGCTTCATGGAGCAGGGTTACCGGCTCGAGATCGTGATCGCGCTCGCATCAGAGGCGACCGCGCTCGTGCTGCTCGGCGTGTTCCTTGCGCTGGCGGTCCGCCGGGCACGCGAGCTCAGGCACGCGACCGGCGCCCGGACGCCGGCCGGAGTGGCTGTCTGAGTGTTCGGTCGCGGCCAACGCGGCCAACGCGGCCAACGCGGCCAACGCGGCCGACGCGGTCGACGCGTCCGACGTTCGGCTCGGTCAATCCGACCAGGCGCCGGGCGCGTCGCCGTACGGGTTGCGGTAGGGGTGCCGGCTGATCCCGCCGTCGCGCCGCACGTATAGCGAGTACCCGATCACGAACAGATACAGAAGAAGGATCGCGCCGAGGAAGAAGTCCATGCGCGCACTATGCGCCTGGCGCGCCCTCGA
>CAWEYQ010000067.1:0-36469 GCA_963813265.1 uncultured Solirubrobacterales bacterium
GGGGGTGCGGTTCGACTCTCCGGTAGGCAGCGCGGGTGGGCCGGACCGGTTCGCTGCCGCACGGGCGGGGCCAGCTGGTGTGCGGATGCTGGGCCGGAGAGGCTATGCTCGAGCGTGCAGGCTGAGCAGCCGCGGAGGTGTACGCCTTCGAGGAAAGTCCGGACATCACAGGGCAAGGTGGTCGGTAACGCCGACCCGGGGAAACCCGCGGGAAAGTGCCACAGAAAAGACACCGCCTAAGCCTGGAGCCGCTGCAGCGCTCCAGGCCGGTAAGGGTGAAATGGTGCGGTAAGAGCGCACCGGCGTCGCGGTGACGCGGCGGCCAGGTAAACCCCACCTGATGCTAGGCCAAGCAGGACCGTTCGTAGGTGACCCGCCAAGGTCCGGGTAGGCCGCTTAGATGGATGGCTGCTCTCGACAAAATCCGGCTTATAGGCCTGCTACGGAGAAGCCCCGCCTCGGCGGGGCTTCTCTACGTCAGGGGGTGCGCCGTCAGCCAGGGCGTCCGCGCCGTCAGGAGCCGACCCCAGCTGCACCGGCGGCGACGGCCGCGCGCTCGTCCTCCCGGTCCTTCTGATCTTGCTGATCGAAGAACTCGGCGCCCTCGATGCTGATCTTCGGGACGATGCGGTCGAGCCACTTCGGCATGTACCAGTTGTGGTCGCCCATCAGGATCATGAGCGCGGGCACGAGCAGACACCGGACGACCGTCGCGTCGAGGATCACCGCCACCGCGAGGCCGATCCCGAACTGCTTGACCGTGGGGTCGCCGTTGAGCACGAACGAGCCGAACACGAACACCATGATCATCGCCGCGGCGGTAATGACCCGGGCGCTCGTCACCAGCCCGGAGACGACCGATGTGCGGTTGTCCTCGCCGGCGTGCACGTGCTCCTCGATCTGGCTGACGAGGAATACCTCGTAGTCCATCGAGAGCCCGAACAGGATCGCGAACATGAACAGCGGCACGTAGGAGACGATCGGCACCGGTCCGGGCAGACCGATCACGCCGCTCAACCAGCCGTACTGGAAGATCGCGGTCAGCACCCCGTACGACGCGCCGATCGAGAGCAGGTTCATGACCGCCGCCTGCGGTGGGATCACCACCGAGCGGAACGCCAGGATCAGCAGCACGAAGCTGAGCGCGATCACGACCAGGATCTGGAGCGGGAGCTTGGAGGAGATCCGGGAGGCCAGGTCGTCGTAGCCGGCGGTCGTCCCACCGACGTCGGCCTTCATGTTGGTGCCCTTCTCCGCCTTCGGGATGACGTCGTTGCGGAGTGTGTTGACGAGCGCCGTTGTCTTCTTGTCCGCCGGATTCTGCGTCGGGATCGCGTTGAAGTACGCGGTCGTCCCCGCCTTGTCGAGCTGGATCGGGGTCACCGCCTGAACGCCGGACGTTCCCGCGATGTCCTTCTGGAGCGTCGTGAGCCGTGGGTCGGTCGTGCGGGGATCGCTGTTCGAGCTGGAGCTTGAGCTTGAACCTGAGCTGGAGCTGGAGCTCGAGCTGGAACCGGAGCTGGAGCTGGAGCCAGACGAACTCGAACTCGAACTCGAGCTTGACTGGCTCCCGCTCGCCGGCTGCGCCGGTGAGCCGAGCCGCACCGCGATCAGCAGCGGCCCGTTGACCCCGGCACCGAAGTTCTGCGAGATCAGGTCATACGCCTGGCGTGACGTCGTCGACTTCGACAGCGCCGCGGTGTCCTGCTGGCCGAGAGAGAGCGAGAGCAGCGGGATCGTGAGCGGGATGAGAATCGCGAGCGCGGCAATCCCGGCGAGGATCGGCTGCTTGGCGATCTCGTTCGCCCACTTCGCCCACAGCCCCTGCTTGGCGTGATCCTCGGGGTGCAGGTCGCGCACCTTCAGGGAGTTGATCCGTGGACCGAGGATGCGCGAGCGCGGCGGGCAGCAGCGTCAGGGCGCCGAACACCGCGACGACGACCGCGATCGCCGCCATCAGACCCATCGTCGTGACGATCGGGATGCCCGCGACGGCGAGCGAGACGAGCGCGATCGTCACCGTTCCGCCGGCAAAGAACACCGCGCCGCCGGATGTCGCCGCGGCACGCGCGACCGACTCCTCGACCGGTAACCCGTCATGCATCCCTCGGAAGTGGCGCGTGACGATGAACAGCGCGTAGTCGATTCCGACGCCGAGTCCGATCATCGTGGCGAGCGTCGGGGCCACGGTCGGAACCGTCGCGACGTGCTCGAGGATGCGGATGATCGACAGCGTCGTGACGAGCGAGAAGATCGCGGTCACGATCGGAATGAGCATCGCGACGACCGTCCCGAACGTGAACGTCAGGATGAACATCGCGGCGAGGATCCCGATCAGCTCGCTGGACTCCGTCGCCGGCTTGGAAATCTTCGTGCCGAGCACGCCACCGGTTTGGACCTCGATCCCCGCCGCCTTGGCGGGATCAGCGGCCGCATTGACGATCTTCTGGGCGTCCTCGACCGACAGCGAGCCCGGACTGACAGAGGTCGTGACCGAGAGGTAGCCGGTGCTCTGGTTCTTGCTGAGCGCGGACGCGCCCTCTGGGGTGAGCGGGTTGACAACGGACGCAACGTGCGCGGTCTTGGCGACGTTGGCCGCGGCCTGGTTGACGGCGTTCGCGTACTTGGAGTCGGTCAGCTTGCCGCTCTTGACGTGAAACACGATCGGGCTCGTGCCGTTCGCCTGCGCGGGGAACGACTTCGTCAAGGTGTCCGTGGCCCGCTGGCTGTCGGTCCCGGGCAGCTTGAGGTTGTCGTTTGTGTTGTCCCCGAGCTGGTGCGATATCGCCACCAGCGCTACCGCGAGAACGAACCAGACCCCCAACACCACATATCGCCGTCGGACGCAGAACTGTGCGACTGCATACAAAACCGCGGTCATTAGTGACGTGCCCTCTCTCCTTGGAACAATCCCTGCGTCGCGCATGCTCGCGCCCGCTCCGCGGTCATGTCAACCCGAGGAAGGGGCGGGTGCAGCGCCGGGGATGTTCAGGGGAGCGGGCCGCCGGCACGGGCGACGATCACGCCGACGGCCGCGGATGTCAGAAGTGTGACAACGACGCCCCGCCGAAACACGAGCAGCGCCGCCGCCGCGACCGCCAGCAGCGCGAACTGCCACGCCTCGCTCAGCGCCCGCGCGAGCGGGATCGCCGAGCCGAGGATCGCGCCGATCGCGCTTGGTCCGGCGCCGTCGAGGAACGCCCGCACGCGTCCGTCGTGGCGGATCCGATCGAAGTGCGGCCCGCCGACCAGCACGAACGGGAACGACGGCGCAAACGCGATCGCCGCCGCGAGCGCGGCGCCGCCGACGCCGCGCGCCGCGTAGCCGACGGCAGCGACAGTCGCGACGACCGGCCCGGGTGTCACCTGCCCGAGCGCCACCGCGTTGAGGAACTGCGACGAGCTCATCCAGTGGTAGGTGTGCACGGCGTCTGACTGCATCAGCGGGACGATCACGAACCCACCGCCGTAGGAGAGCGCGCCGACCTTGAACGCGACCCAGGCGAGTGCGCCGACGCCGCCCACCCCCGCGACGGACAACGCGAACGGCGCGATGGTGCTGAGCGAGCTACTCGCCGCCTGCCGCCGCGCCAGCACCTCAAACACCCCGCAGGCGATCAGGAGGAGCACGAGGAACGGTCCGATCAGCGCGGCCGACGCGGCGCCGATCAGCGCGTACGCGAGCCATCGTGCCCGCTCGGCGCCGACCATCCGCGTCCGCCGCCAGCTCGGTCCGAGCAAGCCCCACCCGGCGTGGAGGGCGACCGCCGCGACCGCCGCTCCGGCGCCTGCACCGGCGCCGCGCACCCACCGCGGCGGCGCCTGGGCGAGGAACAGGACCGACAGCGCCGTGACGATCACCACGCCAGGAACGATGAACCCGAGGCCGCCGGCGACTGCCCCCGGGACGCCACCGAGCCGGCGCGCGAGATAGATGGCGAGCTGCGTCGAGGCAGGGCCAGGGAGAAGGTTGCAGGCGGCGATCGCGGCCTCGACGTCGGCGTCACTCAGCCAGCCCCGGTCCTCGACGACGAGCCGCCGGAGCAGCGCGATGTGCGTCGGCGGACCGCCGAAGCCGGTCAGTCCGATCCGGGTCCAGTCCCGCGCGATCGTCGCGACCGGGACGAGCACGGAGCGGGCGGCGCTCTCCCCGCCGCTCACCGTTCTGCGGTCAGGCCGACGGCGACGCGCTCGAGCGCGGGACCCTCCAGCCGGTGCCCCGCCCACTCATCCAGTCGTTCGGCCCCGATCGCCGCGTAGAAGTCGAGGGCGGGCGTATTCCACGTGAGCGCCGACCAGTCGAGCCGTCCGCAGCCCCGCTCGATCGTGATCTGGGCGAGGCGAGCGAGCAGTGTGCGCCCGACTCCTGCCCGCCGATGCTCGGGTCGAACGAACAGATCCTCCAGGTAGATGCCCGGTCGGCACAGCCAGGTCGAGAACGTCGTGAAGAAGAGCGCGAACCCAGCCGGGTCACCGCCGAGTTCGGCGACCAGCGCCTCGGCGGCCGGGTGCTCGCCAAAGAGCCCTTCGGCGAGCATCGCGTCGGTTCCGGTGACCCGCTCGGCGGCACGCTCGTAGGTGGCGAGCTCGCGGACGAGTGAGAGCAGCAGCGGTACGTCACGCCGCTCGGCAGCGCGGATCCGGACGGGCCCGCTCAACCGTCCTGCGGCGGCGTGATCTCGCGTTTGAGGATCTTGCCCGTCGGGCCCTTCGGCAGCTCCTCGACAAACCAGATGTACCGCGGGTACTTGTAGGCCGCGACCTGCCCCTTGACGAAATCACGCAACTCATCGGCGGTCGCTTCGGACCCGTCTTTGAGCGTGACCGCTGCGCCGATCTCCTCGCCGTACTCATCGTGTGGGATGCCGAGAACGGCCGCCTCGCGCACGGCCGGATGCTCGTAGAGGACCTCTTCAATCTCGCGCGGATACACGTTGTAGCCGCCGCGGATGATCATGTCCTTCTTGCGGTCGACGATGAAGAAGTAGCCGTCCTCGTCGACCTGTGCCATGTCGCCCGAGTGGAACCACCCGTGACGGATTGTCTCCCGGGTCGCGTCGTCACGCTGCCAGTAGCCCTTCATCACGTTGTGGCCGCGGATCACGATCTCGCCCACCTCGCCCTGCGGGACGTCGTTGTCCTCGTCGTCGACGACCTTCATCTCGACCCCCGCGATTGGGGTGCCGATCGAGCCGGGCTTGCGCTCCCGGTCCGGATGATTGAACGAGGCGACCGGTGAGGTCTCCGAGAGTCCGTATCCCTCGAGGATCTTGGCGGCGAAGCCCTGCTCGAATCCGCGCAGCAGCTCGACGGGCAGAGCCGAACCGCCAGACACGCACAGCGTCAGGCGTGAGGTGTCGTACGTGCCGCGGTCCGGCAGATGCAGGAGCGCGCCGTACATCGTGGGCACGCCCATGAAGATGTTCACGCGGTCGCGCTCGATGATCTCGAGCGCCGTCGCCGGATCAAATCGCGGAATCATCGTGAGCGTCCCGCCCGCGAGCATGATCGCGTTCATCGAGCATGTCTGACCGAAGGAATGGAAGAGCGGAAGCGCCCCGAGCGTGACCGCTTCGGCGCCGGCGCTGAAGAGATCTCGTGAGGCCTCCGCGTTGCGGCGTAGGTTGTGGTGCGTGAGCTCTGCGCCCTTCGGCGTGCCGGTCGTCCCGGACGTGTAGAGGATCACCGCCGTGTCCTCGTCATCGGTGTCGACGACCTCGGTCTTGGGCGACGCGGCGGCGACGGTCTGTTCGAATTGCCCCGGCTCCACGATCACGCACTCGACGCCCGCGTCGTCGGCCCCGGACTGCGCGTCCTCGGCGAAACCGTGCCAGGCGAACAGCAGCTTCGCGCCGGAGTCCTTGAGGTAGAACTCGACCTCGCGGCGTTTCAGCAGGACGTTCATCGGGACGACGATGGCCCCGGCGCGCAGGACGCCGTAGTAGCAGACGGGGAAGTACGGAACGTTCGGGAGCATGATCCCGACCCGATCGCCCGGGCCGACGCCGTGCTCGGCGAGCAGCCCGACGATGTGGGCGCTCGCGGCGTCAAGCGCGGCGTAGGTGAGCACGAGGTCGTCGAGCTTGACCGCGACGTGCTCGGGATCGCGCGCAGCCGAGTCGGTGAGGATGGTCGCGAGGTTCGTCATCGAAGCCGACGTAGCCTATCCGAGCCGCCTCGGACGGGCCAGATCGGCGAAGATGTGCTGGATTCGATTGGACTTCCTGCCGAAGCAGATCACGCGGCCCGTCGGCCGGCTCGGCAGCGCAGCTCAGAACGCGCTTGAGGTGGCGCGCTTCGGTGGGCTGACGACCGACGAGGAGCCGTCGCCGTACGAGGTCGTCACCGAGCAGCGCGTGTACCGCCTGCGGCGCTACTACGCGGAGACCGACGAGGGCCATAGCCGGACGGCGCGCGGCAACGGCTCGCCGCGGGCGGCCGATCACGGCCCTCCGGTGCTGCTCGTCCCGCCGATGATGCTCGCCGCCGAGGTCTACGACGTCTCGCCGACGACGAGCGCGGTCACGCTGCTGCGCGAGCACGGCGCCGATCCCTGGGTCGTCGACTTCGGTGCGCCCGAGAAGCAGGAGGGCGGGCTCGAGCGGACTCTCGCCGACCACGTGATCGCCGTCTCCGACGCGGTTGACCGAGTCCGCGCGGCGACCGGCCACGACGTCAACCTCGCGGGCTACTCCCAGGGCGGAATGTTCTGCTACCAGACCGCCGCGTACCGGCGCGACGATGGACTGTCCTCGGTGATCACGTTCGGCAGTCCGGTCGACACGCGGCTGGCGATGCCGTTCGGGATCCCCGAGCAGTTCGCCGCCGGCGCGGCGGGCGTGCTCGCGGATCGTGTGTTCCGCGGCATGGCGCTGCCGGCGTGGGCGAGCCGCACCGGCTTCCGGCTGCTCGATCCGGTCAAATCGATGCGCAGCCGGATCGACTTCATCCTTCAGCTGCACGACCGCGAGGCGTTGCTGCCGCGGGAGGGTCAGCGGCGCTTCCTCGAGGCCGACGGCTGGGTCGCGTGGCCGGGTCCCGCGATGGCCGACTTCCTGCGCCAGTTCATCGCCCATAACCGGATGCTCGAGGGCGGCTTCGTCATCGAGGACCGGCTCGTGACGCTGGCCGACATCGCCTGCCCGATCCTGTCGGTCGTCGGCACCGTCGACCAGATCGCGCCCGCCCCTGGCGTCCGGGCGATCCGGCAGGCGGCCCCGCAGGCCGACGTGTATGAGCTGTCGCTCCACGCCGGGCACTTCGGGCTGGTCGTGGGTTCGACCTCGAATGAGGTGACGTGGCCGAACGTCGCCGCCTGGGCTCGCTGGTGCGCTGGCGACGGTGAGCTGCCGGAGCCGATTACGCCGATCGAGCGACGACAGCGACTCGGCGCTCGAGCTCGCCCCGCCGGTCCGCAACCGGATCGGCTACGGCGTCGAGCTGGTCGGCGCGGTCGGCAACGGGATGGCGCGGTCGGTGCTCGGCGCCACCGAACGGACCCTGCGCAGCGTCCGCGAGCTGACCCGCGAGGCTGCGGGTGCGCTTCCGCGCCTCGCGCGGCTGGACCAGATACAGCCGGGCACGCGGATCTCGCTCGGACTGCTCGTCGAAGAGCGCGGCGAGCGGGCACCGGACGAGATCTTCTTCCTGTTCGAGGATCGCGGCTACAGCGCCCAGGAGATCAACGAGCGGATCGACAACATCGTCCGCGGGCTGATCTCGATCGGCGTGCGCCAGGGCGAGCACGTCGGGGTGCTGATGGGCACCCGTCCGACGGCGCTCGCGTTGACCGCCGCGATCAGCCGACTCGGCGCCGTCGGGGTGCTGATGCGACCGGACGGGGACATCGACCGCGAGGCACAGCTCGGTCAGGTCACGCGCGTCATCGCCGACCCGGAGCGCGCACCACTGGCCGCGGGGGTCGGGGACGTCACGACGTTCGTGCTCGGTGGCGGAGGGGGTCCGCGCGATCTCGGCATCCCGCTCACGACCGACATGGAGCAGATCGACCCGGGCACAGTGAAGCTGCCGAAGTGGTACCGGCCCAACCCGGGCAAGGCGAGCGACATCGCGTTCATCCTGTTCACCGGCGAGGGCGACCGGACGCGGATGAGCCGGATCACGAACCGGCGGTGGGCGCTGTCCGCATTCGGCACCGCGTCCTCGGCCGCGCTGAGCGGCGCCGACACCGTCTACAGCGTGACCCCGCCCTACCACGCGTCCGGGCTGATGATGAGCATCGGCGGCGCGATCGCCGGCGGCGCCCGACTGGCGATGGCCACGCGCTTCGACCCCTCGACCTTCTGGGAGGAGGCCCGCCGCTACGGCGTCACCGTCGCGTCGTACACGTGGACGCTGCTGCACGATCTCGTCGAGGCGCCGCCGCAACCGGGAGAGCGCCATCACCCGGTGCGCCTGTTCATCGGCTCCGGGATGCCGCGCGGCCTCTGGCGCCGGGCACAGCAGCGGTTCAAGCCCGGCCGGGTGCTCGAGTTCTACGCCTCGACCGAGGCCGGGGCGATCCTCGTCAATCTTGCGAGCGCGAAGACCGGGGCGATGGGCCGACCGTTGCCCGGCAGCACCGAGGTCCGGATCGCGCGGTACAGCATCCAGCAGGGCGGGCTCGTGCTTGGAAGCGACGGCTACGCGGTCGAGTGCGGGGTCGACGAGGTCGGGATGCTGCTCGCTCAAGTCGGTCCCGACGAGCCGGTCAGCATGATCCCGCTGCGCGGTGTCTTCTCCAGCGGCGACGCCTGGATGTTGACCGGCGATCTGTTCCGCCGTGACTCGGACGGCGATCTGTGGCGGGTCGACAACCTCGCCGAGGTCGTCCGCAGCGCCGACGGGCCGGTGTTCACCGGGCCGATCCGCGACGCGCTCGGCGACATTCCGGCGGTCGACCTCGTCGTCGCCTACGGCGTCCCGGTCGCCGGGTCCGACGACGCAGCTCGCAGTCGCGGCGTTGACGCTGCGCGCCGGACGGGACCTCGGTCCCAAGGACGTGGCCAGCGCCCTGCGCGGGCTCCCGCCCGAGGAGCGCCCGCGGATCGTCCACGTCGTCGATTCCATCCCGGTCACGACATGGTTCCGCCCGGTCACGGCGCCGCTCCGCGAGGCCGGGATCCCCGAGCCGGGCGACGGCGTGCAGGCGTGGTTCCTCGACGCGACCGGCGAGACGTACCGTCCGCTCACCGAGACCGCGCATAAGCGGCTCGCCCGCGCGCGGTCATAACGCGGCCTGACCAACCCCGGGCATCGAAGTTTGGCGCCGGAGCTCGGCATATCCGAGCTGAATCTCCATTCACATACGGTCGGCGACGGACGCAGCGGATAATCTTCGCGGGGAAGCTGGGGCAGCCGAGGCAGACGAGACCGAGGGGGCGTCGTGGCATGACGGAAGTGCGTGCAGGATTGAGTCCAGGAACGGTGTTCGGCGGATACCGGGTCGAGTCGTTCGTGGCGCGCGGGGGGATGGGGGTGGTGTACCGCGCCACGCAGCTGGCGCTTGACCGCATCGTGGCGCTGAAGGTGGTCGCGCCGGAATTTGCCGACGACGCCAGCTTCCGTGAGCGCTTCGGGCGCGAGGCACGGCTGGCAGCCTCGTTGGATCACCCGAACATCCTGCCGATCTACGAGGCCGGCGAGATCGACGGCCAGTTGTTCCTCTCGATGCGGTTCGTGGACGGCACCGATTTGAAGAGCCTGATCGAGCACGCCGCGCTCGCTCCGCCGCGGGCTGCGGCGCTCGTGGCCCAGATCGGCTACGCGCTCGACGCGGCACACAGCCGCGGACTCATCCACCGCGACGTCAAGCCGGGCAACATCCTGATTGCGCAGGAGTACGGCCAGGAGCGGGCGTATCTGGCGGATTTCGGCCTGAGCAAGAACCTCGCCGCCGGGACGCGCCTCACCCGGACCGGATTCATGGTCGGCACGCTCGACTACGTTGCGCCCGAGCAGGTTCAGGGCGGCAACGTCGATGGACGGGTTGACACGTACGCGCTGGCCTGCGTGCTGTTCGAGTCGGTGACGAAGCAGATCCCGTTCGACCGACCCGACGATGCGGCGAAGGTGTGGGCGCACATGAGCGATCCGCCGCCATCCGCCGTCGCGTTCGCACCCGGCATCAGCCGAGAGCTCGATGAGGTGATCCAGCGCGGGATGGCCAAACGACCCGAGGACCGCTTCGCTTCGACCGGCGACCTCGGCCGGGCCGCGGTCGCGGCTGCGGGCACCGATGTGCGGTCGGCGCCGACCCTGGTCGACGCGCCGATCGTGCTCCCGCCCGCCGCGCCGCCTGCCGAGCGCCACGCCGCCGCCGCGACGCCGCGACGCCCCCGGCCGCCGCGACGCCCCGGCCGCCGCGACGCCCCCGGCCGCCGCGACGCCCCCGGCCGCCGCGACGCCCGTGGCGGGTGCGGTGCCACCGGCGAGCCCACCCCCGCCCGCGAGCCCGCCCCCGGGGGCGCCCGGCTCACGGGGCCGCCGCCTACTCCCGTGGGCCGGTGGCGCCGCCGCGCTGATCGTGGTCGGTGTCGTGGTTGCCCTCGTGCTCGCAAGCGGCGGAGGTTCCCCGACCACCACGACGACGATCACATCCTCGACGACGACTCCAACGACGACCTCCTCGACCACGACGGTCTCACCGGAGCAGGCGCAGACGGCGGCCTATCACGCACGTGTCTCGCGGATCGCGTCACGGATCCGCGCCGTCTTCCGTCAGTTCCCCGACGGCCACGACTTCGGCAAGGCCAGCTTCAACGCGACGTCGCTGAGGGTCGCGGCAGGACTGCGGGGTGTCGCCGACAACCTCGATGCGCTCTCACCGCCGTCACGGGCGCTCGTGGCTCATGAAACGTTGGTCAACGATCTGCGGACGATGGAGCAGTCCTTCCGGTCACTGGCACTCGACAGCCAAAACCGGGACTTCACGGGTGCTCAGCGGGATCTGGACAGCGCCAGGCGGGCGCTGAACAACATCAGCCGGCTCGTCAAGCGGGTGCTCGCGCAAACACAGACGTAGGGCGCCCCGAGGACGACGACGGCCATCCCGGGCAGTCGAGGCCTCCGGGGCGTCCGAGGCGTCCGAGGCGTCCCAGGCGTCCCAGGCGTCCCAGGCGTTCTGCATCGTCCGAGAATCCCCCGGTCCTGGCCGTCTCGGCGACCGGGGGATTTCCGGACCATGTCATGGTCCGGCGACCCCTTTGTGGCCGGGCGGCGTCCGAGCCGGGGAGATCGGGACGATCGTCTCGGTCCCAGGCAGGCCGCGACCAGCCACAGGCGCGCCGAACTAGCGCGTGATGCTCACGCTCCGAAGCAGCGGCTCGAACTGGTCGCGACTGACCTGGTCGAGCTGGGCGGCCGGCGTGATGCAGTCGAAGATGAACACGTCCCGGCCGCGGAAGAAGAAACCGAGGTGGCCGCCCTGGGTGTCACTGACGCGAACCAGTCCGACGCCGGTGATGCCCTGGGCGGGCTCCGCCTGGATCGAGCGGACCTCGTAGCGCTTGACGGTCCGCGCCGCCGACGCCGAGCGGTCGCGCACGAAGGCGAACTGCGAGAGCTGCGAGGAGTTGGCGGGACCGGCGCCGCGCTCGATCTCCAGTGCGCAGCGCGTCTCGTGGTCGGTGCCGGCGTTGATCCCGAAGTCGGCGGGCGAGCCCTGCAGCTTCAGCGGCTCCCATGACGCGGGGTACGAAAAGCTGACGCCGAGGGAAGCGTTGCGGTAGGTCTTCACGGTGGGGGCGGGCGTCGTGTGGACGGTCACGGTGTGCGGGTGATCGCCGCCGGAGCCTCCCAGCGCTCCGCTCACGAGCACGCCCACGACGGCGATCAGCGCGAGGCCTCCGCCTGCCGCCAACGCGATCCGGCGACGCGGAGGGCGGCGCTGGGGCGGAGCCTGGTCGGCTGCCGGGGGCCCGGTCGGCAGCGGCCCGGCCTCGGTCGTGGGCGCCGCCGGCACCCGCCGGACCCGCGGTACCCGCCGGACCCGCGGACCCGCCGGACCCCCAGCGCCAGCGGATGCTGGGGCGGCTCGGCCGACTGCCACGCTGCGCTCCGATTCCATCGCCTGTTCGCCCGCAATGGCGGCGAGCGCGGCGCGGTCCAGATCGCCCGCCGACGGGTAGCGCTCGTCCGGGTTCTTCGCCATCGCGCGAGCGATCACAGCGTCGATCGCGGGCGGCAGATCTGGAACGAGTGCCCGCGCGGACGGCGGCGGGTTCGTCATGTGCGCGTAGATGATCGAGGCCTCGTGCTCCTGCTCGAACGGGACGTGGCCCGTGAGCATCTCGTAGAGCATGCACCCGGCGGCGTATACGTCCGTGCGGGCGTCCACGCGCTGCCCCTGGAGCTGTTCAGGGGCCGCATAGTCGAGCGTCCCGACGAACATCCCCACGCGAGTGCGCCCATCGCTGCTCGCCTGCTTGGCGAGGCCGAAGTCGGTGAGATAGACCTGGTCGCGATCGCCCTCACGCGCGAGGAGGACGTTGCCGGGTTTGATATCGCGGTGCACGAGGCCGTGTGCATGGGCGGCGTCGAGGGCGGCGGACAGCTGCGACAGGATCCCGATGGCGCGAGCGGGGGCGAGCCGGCCTTCGGCCGCGAGCACGGCGCGCAGGTCGGTCCCCTCGACGTAGCGCATCGCGATGTACAGCAGACCGGATGCGTCGCCGACCTCGTAGACCGGGATCACGTGCGAGTGCTCGATCGAGGCCGCGATCTCGCATTCGTGCTCGAAGCGGGCGCGGAACTCTCCGTCGCCGGCGAACTCCGGGGAAACCACCTTCAGCGCGACCGTCCGCGATGGCCGCAGCTGCCTGGCCCGATACACGACGCCCATGCCGCCACGGCCGGCGACGCGCTCGATCACGAAGCCGCCGAGCTGCGCGCCCGCGGTCAGCTCGCCGGCGACCGGCACGCGGTCGACCGCGGTCGGATCGACGGCGATCGGGTCGACCTCGGTGCGGTCACGACGCGACTCATCCATGGCGAGCTCGTCCCCAGGTCAGAAGGGGCATTGCTTCGAGGACTGGCTGCGCAGGAACGCCGCATAGTCCTGCGCGAGGTTGAACACGTCCGGGCTGCCGAGCCCCGACGCGAAGCTCCAGCCCCCCGTCGCCGGGTAGTAACCGTTGTTGCCGTACTTGATCTGGTGATACGGCGGCACCGGCTGTGGCGTCGCCGCCAGGTCGTACAGGATCGGGCCCGCGAAGCAATGCGCCAGCGTGCCGGCGCCGTGTTCGGCGGCGTACTGCTGGACGAGCACGAGCGAGGCGGCCCAGAACGGCGCGGCGGCGCTGGTGCCTCCCTGCTCGCCTCGGCAGTGAGGCGCGCTGGCGCCCGGATCGGTCAGGCAGATCATGAAGCCGGAGAACGGATCCGCGGGGCCAGAGACGTCGGGCGTCTGACGCTTGCCCTCGGGGTTGAGCGCCGCCTGCGCGACGCCCGGGCCACGCTGCCAGGGGGGCCGCGGCTCAACCGAGGAGATCCCGCCGCCGGCACCTTCCCGCTCGAGCGGGTTCGACCATGCGGATTCGTCGAGATAGCTGCCGTCGGAGCGCAGATCGAGTCGCGTGCCGCCGACCGCCACGGCGTACGGGCTGCTGCTCGGCGTCTGCACTCCGAGGTTCGTGTAGTCCTTCGGCAGGTTGGTCACCGGCTGGATCTGCAGCCGCTGCAGGCAGGCGTACGCGCCGCTGTCCCCGGTGGATTCGAACACGGTCACGCCGCTCGCCTCCAGCGCCTTCAGCGAGTTGTCGATCAGCTGCTGATCTCCGGGGTTGAACTTGTTGGCACGCGTACTCGCACATCCCGTAGCTGGTCGTGACGACGCGCGCCGCGCCGTCCTGCTCGATCTGGTTGTAGACGTCGGCGAGCGAGTGACGGCGCGTTCGACGGAGGCCTGGTAGTCGATGATGCGCGCCTCGGGGACCAGCCCGAGCACGACCTCGCAGGTCGAGATCGACCTCGAGTATCGGATCCGTCCGCGGGGACGTAGCGGCTGCCGCCGTCGACCTGGCCGGATCTCGACGTGCGGATTGGGGATCCCGTTCTTCTCGGCGTACATCTGGATGTCGGCGGGATTGATCGCGCCAAACGCCGTGGCGATCGCGATCGTTTGGCCCTTCCCGCGGATTCCCTGGTCCCACAGGGGCTTGATCCCGTAGGCCTTCGCGGTGATCGCGGGCGTGAGCCCCGTCGCCGGGATGTCGTTCGCCACCATCGGACGATCGGACAGATCACCGAGGCCCGTCACGTACGGCGTCAATGCAGCGGGGATCTGCGGCGTCTGCTCCGGGGCGTAGTAGCGACGCCCGTCCGGCAGCCGGTAACGGTCAAAGCGCAGCGCGAACAGGCGCTGGAGCCGCGACACGCTCCCCCGGACGAGCACTGCCGTGCGCTGCGGATAGACCCGTTCGACGCCGATCCCGAGCCGGCCGAGCTCACGTCGGAGCGCTGACAGGTGCGTGTCGCTGAGGCCGAACCGGGTGCCGAACGCGGCTGCGGTCAGCCGGCGGCTCCGATGAGATGTCCCCGGGTCGACGTGGCGCAGGTAGCCGTCCAGGGCACGCTCGTGCAGCCGCAGATTGAGGGCGAACCGGACGGTTCCGCGCGTCAGCCGGCCGACGCGGCGAGCACCGTCTGGCAACGCGGGTGACGTGGCGCTCGCCGCCGCCGAGCGACCGTCCCTCGACGCGCCACCGCCGACGACGAGCACGCACCGCCGTGGCCGCCAGCACCGCCAGCACCAGGCCGAGTGTCAGGCGCCACCGGCCCCTCATGCCGCACCGTCGCCCGGGAAGCGGACCGTGCCGAAGATCTCGTCGCCGAACGCATCGGGCACGCGGTTGGGGTTATCGCTCTGCGTCTCTCCCCGCCGAAGCGTGTAGATGATCCCCACGGCGAGCGTGACACCGCCGGAGGCCGCCGACATGACCGCCACCTTGACGAGCGATCCCGGGCCCTGCGGCGTCTGGGTGTTCCCCTCGAGCACCTCGCCGTCCGCGGGGTGGAAGCCCAGGGCAGGCCGCGTGAACAGCTGGTCCGAGGCGGGAGCGGTGTCGGTGCCGAGGAGGTGACCGGTCATCTCGTTCGCGAGCGAGTTCTTGGCGGCCGTCGGTGAGGTCGCGGCCGAGCGATACGCGCGGACGAAGACACCAATGAACTTGCTGTCCGGCGGCACGCCCAAGCTGTGCTGGTCATACGAGCTCGTCTCTTGGAGCACAAGTTCGTTGCGGGACGCGTTCGCCACGCTCGGATGTGCGGACTTGGGGTCGTACTCGACGCTCCATCCGAGCGAGCCGGTGAAGACGGCCGTGGCGTGCAGCGGCGGCGTCGTCGGCGGCGGATTACAGACGAACCCTCCCGGGCACGTGCGGCTTCCGAGCGGTGCCGCGAGCAGGACGGCCGCGACGGCGAGCGCCACGGACGCGACGAAGATGGCCCCAAACAGCCCGACGACGCCTCCGCGGCGGGATGAGAGACGCGTCCCGGCGGCGCCCCGCGGAAGGAACTGATCGGGAGGCTGGGGCCGGGACGGCCGCGGCGGCGCCCGCCGGGGCGAGCGGCGGCTGGGGTGGATGGCCCGCGCCCGCCGGGGCGAGCGGCGGCTGGGGTGGATGGCCCGCGCCCGCCGGAGCCAACGGCGGCTGGGGTGCGAGGCCCGGAGACGGTGGCTGAGGTGCCGCCGAGGGTGGACGCGGGAGCGGGGGCACACGAACGACGCCAGGGCGTGGAGGCGGCGGTGCCACCGGCGTCGCGTCGGCGGTCTCGACGCCGACCGGTACAGCCGGGAGCCCGTGGGCGACAAGCGTGCTCGAGCCGATCTCGATCTCGTCTGCGTCCCGCAGTGCGCGTGGCCGCAGCACGGGCGTGCCGTTCACGCGTGTGCCGTTGGCCGAGCCGGTGTCCTCGATGAAGAACACGCCGCCCGGCCCGCGGGCGACGCGCGCGTGGCGGCGCGACAGCCGCCGGTCGCCGCCGAGGGCACCGGGCTCGCCGTAGCTGCGGCCGATCAGGAGTTCCTGACCGAGCGGGATCTCCTCGCCCTGCCGCGCCCCCGTCGTCACCAGGAGCACGGGAACCGGCGCCGGCATCTCGGCCACCGTCGGCGCGGAGCGAGGCACCGGTATCTCCGGCTCGGTTTGGGCGGCCGGCGGCGGGGCGACCTCGAGCTCGAACGTGCTCTGCCCGACCCGCAGGATGTCGCCGGTCACGCAGAGGTGGGGCGCGCTGAGTCGCTCCTCGTTGACCCACGTCCCGTTCGTCGACCCGAGGTCCTCGACGACGGCACGGCCCTGCTCGTCGAAGGCGATCCGAGCATGGCGGCGCGACAGCCGCGAGTCACCGCCGAGATGTCCGGGATCGGGTTCCTCTCGGCCGAGCACGAGTTCGGATTCGACCGCGATCGACTGGCCGAGACACGGACCCACCGTGCACCGCAGCGTCATTCCCATTACCGGCTGCCCCCGTTCATGTCGGCCCGCGCCCGAGTCCGAGCCTACTGTTCCGGGGTGGACGGAGTGGGGACGCGCTGCAGCACGGAGCGGCTCGACGGCAGCGCGGCCAATGAGATCCCGCAGTACTCGCAGAAGGCGTCCTGGCGCGTGCGGTGGCCACAGTTCGCGCAGGTGATGATCGGTGCGTCCTCGACCTCGAGCGCCTCCTCGAGCAGCCCGAGGTGAATCACCTGGCGCAGCCATAGGAGCCCAAGGACCGCCAGCACGGCGACGATCGCGAGCGCCACGCCGCTCGGCAGCGTGATCTGAACGACCGCCGAGATGATGAGAAAGGCGGCTCCGAGCGGAACGACCAAGAACAGCGAGCCGAGCCGCCCGAGCGCCCGGCGGTCGCGGATCGGGGCCCGGTGCTTCAGCCACACCGCGCCCGTGACGGCCGCCATCGCCGACATCGTGACGATCGGCAGACCGACCGAGATGAGCGCGAGCTGGACCAGCCACGGCACGACCGAGCCTGGCGGCCGCAGCCCGTGGGTCAGGACGGTCAGGGCCTGGACGATCACCTCCGCGCCGACGAACGCCGACGCGCTGGCCGCCCCGAACGTCGCGCCGTCCAGCACCGTCGAGAACTTCGGGTAGCGCATCATCCACAGTGGCCCGGCGAGGATCAGCGCGACGCTGAGCAGGGGGATGAGAACCCCGCGCGTCAGCACCACACTGCCGTCGCCACCGACGAAGACATCGGTACCGGAGGGCGAGATCGCCTTCGCGATCAGGGCGGTGAGCGCACCCATGACCGCTCCCCAGACGAGCGTCGCCCCGATCACCGTGAGCGGAAGATCCTCGAACACGTTGACGTCGAGCAGGTAGAGGACGACGAGCGACGGCACGAGAACGGCGGCCGCGATCAGCGCCACCGGATAGAGCCCGGCCAGCCCGAGCACGAGCACCGTGCCGAGCCCGAGTCCCAGGCAGGCGCGGAACGTCGCCATCGACGGCTGCGGCAGCTGCGGGAAGATCGTCGAGACGATCGTCGGGCGCAGGACGCTCTCGTTGGGTGCCGCTGCGAACGCCCGGCGCACGCCGGACAGCGACGCCGGATCGATGTTCAGGACCCCGGACAGGCCGCGGCCGACCGCGGACGCGCCAGGGACGCGGCCCATCCGCGACAGCGCCGGCTCGCCACCCTCGTGCTCGTGCCCGCAGCGGTTGCAGAACCTGCTGTCCGGTACTTCATGCCCACAGTTCGCGCATTTCCGTAGCGCCATTCAGGACCCATCCTAAACGGCGGCGCCGCGGAAATGCGCAACGGGTGGTCTCCGCCGCCCGAACGGTGCCCTGAGAATGCGCTACGTCGCCGGGAGCGTGTCGCCCGAGTACAGCTTGATCACCTTCACGGTCCCGGCCGGGCTCGCGTTGATGCACAGCTCGCACAGGACGCACTCGTCGAGGTTCTCGTCGACGATCCGCAGCGTCCCATCCTCGTTCTGGGCGAAGATGTCGACGGGGCAGACCTCGGCGAGCTTGGCGGCGAGCGCCGGATCGGAGGCGACCGACTGGTCGACCTCGACGTTGATGAACAGTGCCTCGCTCATACCTTGGCTCCGAGCTTCTCCTTGACGATGTTGGGGATCTCGGAGATCTCCTCGGCGACGACGATCCCCGCCTCGGCGAGGCGGGCGATCTTCTCGCTCGCGGTGTCCTCCTTGCCCTCGACGATCGTGCCCGCATGGCCGAAGCTCATGCCGGGCATCTCGTCCATGAACCGGCCGGCCATGAACGCGACGATCGGCAGCTTCGAGCCGGTCTCGGTCACGTAGCGCGCGAGCTCGGCCTCCATGCGGCCGCCGGGCTCGGTGTAGATGACGATCGCCTCGGTCTCCGGATCGGCGTCGAACAGCGGCATCAGCTCGGCGTAGCTCGAGCCGATGATCGCGTCGCCGCCGATCGAGACGGCGGTCGACTGGCCGAGGCCCGCGGCGGTGAGCGTCGATGACATCTCGGTGGTCATCCCGCCGGAACGCGAGATGACGCCGACCGATCCCGGCGTGTAGGACTTCGCCGCGTCCTTCGCCGGGCCGCCGATGCCGCCCATCTTGATGACGTTCGGGACGATGATCCCGAGGCAGTTGGGGCCGATGATCCGGGCCTCCTTCTCGGCGGCGAGTTCGACCATCTGGGCGACGTCGCCGCGCGGAATCCGCTCGGTGACGATCACGATCAGCTTGACGTCGTTCTCGAGCGCCTCGAGCACCGCGTCCTTTGTGAACGCGGGGGGGACGGTGACGACGGAGCCTTCGATCGGACCGCCGTGGTGCTCGACGGCCTGGGCGACGGTGTCGAACACCGGCACGCCGTGGACCTCGCGCCCGAGCCGTCCGGGGGTGACGCCGCCGACGATCTTCGCGCCGGTGCCGTAGTCCAGGCACTCGCGCGTCAGGTTCACCGCCTCGCGGCCCGTGATGCCCTGGACGATGAACGTCGTGTCGGAATTGACGAGGATCGACATCAGGCGGCCACTCCCTGGATCTTCTCGACGGCGCGCTTCGCCGCCTCGTGCAGCGAGACCGAGCGGTCGGCGTATTCGACGCCGTACTTCTCGAGGATCTTGAAGCCCTCTTCCTCCCAGGCGCCCGGGATCCGGAAGATCGCGATCTTCTCGGCCGGGTCATATCCGAGCTCGACGCACGCCTTGATCACGCCGCGGGCGACGATGTCGACCCTGGTGTTGGACACGATCGACATCATCACGGCGATCTTGTCGACCCCGGGCTTCTGGAGTACGAGCTTGGCGAGGCCGCACGCCTTGCGGACCGACGGGTTGCCGCCGATCTCGCAGTAGTTGGCGGGATCGCCGCCGTGAGCGCGGACCGCGTCGAACAGGGTCAGCGAGCCGCCGCCGGCCCCGATGACGAGCCCGAGGTTGCCGTCGAACTCGGTCACGTTGCCGGCGACGCCGCGGTGATCCTGGGCGTCGACCTGCTCGCCGGCGAGCTCAAACGGCGTCGCCTCGCGGGCCTGACGGGTCTCCTCATCGCCGACGCCGAGCTCATGGAGCAGAGCCTTCTGGCGCGGACGCGCCTCGTTCTCCATGTCCATGTGGGCGTCGAGGGCGATGAACGTGCCGTCCTCGAGCTGGCCGAGCGGGTTGATCTCGGCGAGCGTCATGTCGTACTGGAGGAACAGCCGGGCGAGCCGGGCGATGATCGGGGTGAGCCGGTTGAGCGCCGAGCCGGTGATGCCCAGTGAGGCGATCAGCTGCTTGGCCTGCCAGTCCGAGAAGGGCTCGCGCGTGGAGAAGTGGGCGCGGGCGACGTGGTCCGGATGCTGTTCGGCGACCTCTTCGATGTCGATCCCGCCCATGTCGGAGAACAGCATCACGGGGCGCTTGCGGATGCCGTCCCAGACGACGCCGGCGTAGTACTCGTGCTTGACCGCCGCCTTGGAGTCGACGAGCACGCCGCGCGGCATGTGGCCGTTGATCTCGAGGTCGAGGACGTGGGCGGCGTGGCCCTCGGCCTCCTCCGGGGAATCGGCGAACTGGACGCCGCCGGCCTTCATTCGGCCGCCCGTGAGGACCTGTGACTTGATCACGACCGGGCCGCCGATGTCCTCGGCGATCGCGCGGGCCTCGTCTGGGGTCTTGGCAAAACCGTGCTTGGTGACCGGGATCCCCGCCTTCGCGACGATCGCCCGGGATTCGTATTCGAAGAAGCGCATGGGGGCCTGAGGCTACCGGCGATGCGCCGCTGGCGACGGCTCCTCACGGCTTGGGGCGCACGCCCGGCATACCCAACCTTCCCGGTTGGCCTTGTGCTACAAACTGAGCCGACCGTTTCCCATAAAAATGATCGAGAAAACAGCTTTTATCGAGGAGCAGATGATTCGAGCAGCAGACAGGTTCAAACGGCCCGGCGCCCTGGCGCTGACGACAGCGCTGATCGGCGGCGGAGTCCTCGCCGGCTGCGGCGGATCATCGGATACGAGCAGCAGCGCGTCGTCTGGCGGGTCCAGCAGCGGCGGCGACAGCACGCAGCTTGCGCTCGTTGGATACTCGACCCCGAAGAAGGCCTACGACGCCCTGACATCGGCCTATACCCAGCTTCCGCAGGGCAAGGGCGTCAGCTTCACCCAATCCTTCGGCGCCTCAGGCGCGCAGAGCCGGGCGGTCGACTCCGGCCAGAAGGCGGACATCGTCGCGTTCTCGACAACGCCGGACATGACCCGCCTCGTCAAGGACAACCTCGTCGCCAGCAACTGGGATGCGAACCCGGAGAAGGGCATCGCGACCGACTCCGTCGTCGTGCTCGTCGTGCGCAAGGGCAACCCCAAGCACATCACCGGCTGGGATGACCTCATCAAGCCGGGCATCGACGTGATCACGCCGAATCCGTCGACCTCCGGCAGTGCGCGCTGGAACATCCTCGCCGCCTACGGCGCACAGCTGAAGGAGGGCAAGACGCCGGCGCAGGCGCTCGCCTACGTGAAGACGCTGCTGACCAAGAACGTCAGCGTCCAGGACTCAAGTGGCGCCGCCGCCCGCCAGACGTTCACCAGCGGCAAGGGTGATGTCCTCATCTCCTACGAGAGCGAGGCGATCTCCGCGGTGAAGGCCGGCGACGCGGTTCAGTACATCATTCCCAAGCAGACGATCCTGATCGAGACGCCGATCGCCGTGACGAGCAAGAGCGCGCACCAGGCGCAGGCGCAGGCGTTCGTCAACTGGCTGTGGAGCCCCGCGGGGCAGACGATCTGGGCCCAGCAGGGCTACCGGCCGGTGCTGAACGCCGGTCGCGAAGCAGTTCACGTCGAAGTTCCCGACGCCGCCGCAGCTGTTCACGATCAAGACGCTCGGTGGTTGGACGGCGGTGAAGAAGGAGTTCTTCGATCCGGCCTCGGGTTCGATCACCAAGATCGAGCAGGCAGCAGGAGTCCCCACTGCCTCCTCCTGACGCATCTGTAGCTGTCCCGGCGCCGGTGAAGGTCCGGCGCCGGGCCCGCAGGTCCGCGCGGCGCGGCGGCCTCGGCCTCGGCGTGATCACGCTCTACCTGAGCGTGATCGTGCTGATCCCGCTGGCCGCGGTCGCCGTTAAGGCGTTCTCCGGCGGGATCGGGGCGTTCTTCGATGCCGTCACGACGACCACCTCGCTCAAGGCGCTGGCGATCACGCTTGTCGTGTCCCTGATCGTCGCCGCAATCGGGGCGGTCATGGGGACCATCGTCGCCTGGGTGCTCGTCCGGGACTCGTTCCCCGGCAAGCGGATCATCAACGCGCTCATCGACCTGCCGTTCGCTCTGCCGACGATCGTTGCCGGGCTCACCGTGATCGCGCTCTACGGCCCGGACAGTCCCTTCGGCATTCACCTCGCGTTCACGCGCGGAGCGGTGATCGTCGCGCTGCTGTTCGTGACGCTCCCGTTCGTCGTGCGCTCGGTGCAGCCGGTGCTGATGGAAATCGATAAGGAGGTCGAGGAAGCGGCGGCGTCGCTCGGCGCCTCCAACAGCGTCACCTTCCGGCGCATCGTCTTGCCGGCACTGCGACCGGCGATCATTTCCGGCGCGGCGCTGTCGTTCGCCCGGGCCGTCGGCGAGATCGGCTCGCTGCTGCTGATCATCGGCAAGGTGCAGATCGCGAGCATCGTCATCTTCGCCGACATCGAGGGCGACGCTCCCCAGGCGGCCGCCGCGCTGTCGGTCGTGCTGCTCGCGATCTCGCTCCTCATCCTCATCGCGATCCGGCGGCTCGGAGGTCGCGTTGCCCACTGAACCGGAGCCGCAGCCGTGACCGTCAGCCGCAAAGCCACCTGGTCGCTGCGCATCGTCGCACTGCTCTACCTGACCATCCTCCTTCTGCTGCCGCTCGTCGTCGTGTTCGGCAAGACGTTCGAGCACGGCTTCAGCTACGCGTGGAGCTGGATGACGACGCCCGCCGCGATCAGCGCGCTGTGGTTGACGCTGCTCGTCGCGGTCATCGCCGTGCCGCTCAACACGATCTTCGGCGTCGGTGCGGCGCTCGTCATCGTCCGCGGCAAGGGCCGGGCGCGCAAGGCGCTCGACGCGTTCATCGACCTCCCGTTCCTCGTCTCGCCGGTGATCATCGGGCTGGCGCTGATCCTCGTCTACGGCAACGACGGGTGGTTCGGCGACTGGTTCACGAAGCCACGGGATCCAGATCATCTACGCGGTGCCCGGGATGGTGATCGCGACGATCTTCGTGTCGCTGCCGTTCGTCGTGCGCGAGGTCGCGCCGGTGCTGATCGAGGTCGGCGATGAACAGGAGCAGGCCGCGGCGACGCTCGGCGCGTCGGGCTGGCAGACGTTCTGGCGCGTCACGCTGCCGTCGATCCGCTGGGGCGTGGCCTACGGCGTCGTGCTCACCACCGCCCGCGCGCTGGGGGAAATCGGGGCCGTGCTCGTCGTTTCCTCCAACGTCGCCGGCTCGACATTGACGCTCCCGCTGCTCGTCTACCAGCGCTACAGCCAGATCGGCGCCGGTTCGATCCCCGGGGCGTATGCCGCCGCGACCGAGCTCGCGGTCCTGTCCCTGCTTGTATTGCTCGTGATGACCGTGCTCGCGCCGCGAAAGGACGACGCCTGATGAGGATCGACATCGACCAGGTCTCGAAGCACTTCGGGGAGTTCACGGCGCTTGAAGATGTGACCCTCGAGGTCCCGGAGGGCTCACTCACCGCGCTGCTCGGACCAAGCGGCTCGGGCAAGTCGACGCTGCTGCGGATCATCGCCGGGCTCGAGACCCCGGACTCGGGCTCGGTCGCGATCGACGGCGCCGACGTCACGGCGGCGCGGCCCCAGGAGCGGGGCATCGGCTTCGTGTTCCAGCACTACGCCGCGTTCGCGCACATGAGCGTCCGGGAGAACATCGCGTTCGGCCTGCGGATCCGCAAGCGGCCGAAGGACGAGGTGAAGGCGAAGGTCGACGAGCTGCTCGGGATCGTCGGGCTCACGAACTGGTCCGAGCAGCGTCCGTCGCAGCTCTCCGGCGGCCAGCGGCAGCGGATGGCGCTCGCCCGCGCCCTCGCGGTCGACCCGCGCGTGCTGCTGCTCGACGAGCCGTTTGGTGCCCTTGATGCGAACGTCCGCGCTGAGCTGCGCCGATGGCTGCGACGCCTCCACGACGAACAGGGCGTGACCACCGTCCTGGTCACGCACGATCAGGAGGAGGCGATGGAGGTCGCCGACCGGATCGCGGTCATGAACCACGCTCGCATCGAGCAGGTCGGCTCGCCGCGCGACGTCTACGACAAGCCGGCCACCGAGTTCGTGATGGGCTTCCTTGGGCCGGTGAGCACGTTCAAGGGCAAGCTCGTGCGCCCGCACGACGTCACCGTGTCCCTGAGCGAGACCGAGGGATCCATCGAGGCGATGGTCTCACGCGTCGTGCACCTCGGCTTCGAGGTCCGGATCGAGCTCGAGCTGCCGGGCGGCGAGAGCGCCCGTGCCCAGCTGACCCGCGGCCAGACCGAGGAGCTTGAGCTCGCGCGGGGCGACATCGTGTACGTCCGCCCGCCGGCGGGCGCGGACGCGCCGCAGCCGAACTCGGCGCAGCCGGCCGAGGACCGCAGCGAGGAGACCGCGACCGCCTGATCGTGCATGGGTCGGCGCATGCGCCGACCGCACCGGCCGCGCATGCGCGGCCGGGCCAGTGGCGCATGCGCCACTGGCTACCTCGTGACCCAGGCCCCAGGGTCGTCGGCGAGCTTGTCGATCGACTTCGGCAGCTGACCGCGAGCGATATCGGCGACCGTGATGTGCTCGACGACGCTACGCAGGTTCGCCCGCACCGCGATCCACACGCGGGGCAGCGCGGCGGCGGCGCCCGGGTACTCGGCCTCCTCCGGCGGGCCGCCGCGGACCGACGCGAGCGGACCCTCGACGGCGCGGATGATGTCCGCGACGGTCAGCTCGGTCGCACGGCTTGGCGAGGCGGAACCCGCCCTCGGCGCCGCGGTGGCTGCGCACGATCCCGGCGTGCCGGAGCTCGCCGAGGATGTTCTCCAGGAAGTTGAGCGGGATGCCCTGCGCGTTCGCGATCCGCTCGGCCTTGACCGGCTTCTCGTCAGTGGCAGCCGCCAGCTCGACGGCTGCGCGTACGGCGTAGTCGGCTTTGGCCGAGATTCTCACGGCGTCAGTGTTACACCGCGCGTCGGCGTGAAGCCGTAGGCCTCCGCCAGTTCAGGATCCTTGTGCGCGAGCATCTCGGCGAGCGTGACCATGACCTTGCACTGCTTCCAGCTCGCGTCGTCCTGCATCTTGCCGTCGATCATGTGAACGCCGCGGCCGTCGGGGATCGCCTCGAGCACCTTCTTCGCGAACAGGACCTCGTCCGGATCCGGGCTGAACACCTTCTTGGCGATCGCGATCTGCGCCGGGTGCAGTGACCAGGCGCCGACGCAGCCGAGCAGGAACGCGGCGCGGAACTGCGTCTCGCACCCCTCGACGTCGCGGATGTCGCCGTACGGACCGTAGAACGGGAGGATCCCGGCGGACGTGCAGGCATCCACCATGCGGGCGATCGAGTAGTGCCACGGATCCTGCTGGGCGGTCGGCCGCGGCGCCTCCGGGTTGGCCGGATCGGGATCGTTGATCACGCGGTAGCCGGGGTGCCCGCCGCCGATCCTGGTGGTCTTCATCCGGCGCGAGGCGGCGAGGTCGGCCGGGCCGAAGCTCATGCCCTGCATGCGCGGGCTCGCGGTCGCGATCTCCTCCAGGTTGACGACACCGAGGCCGGTCTCGAGGATCGCGTGGATGAGGATCGGCCGCTCGAGCCCGGCCCGGGCCTCGAGCTGCGCGAGCAGCCGGTCGACGTAGTGGATGTCCCACGGGCCCTCGACCTTCGGGATCATCATCACGTCGAGCTTGTGGCCGATCTCGGTGACGATCTGCGTGATGTCGTCGAGCACCCACGGGCGACTCGAGCGAGTTGACGCGGGTCCACAGCTGGGTCTCGCCGAGCTCCATCTCCCTGCCGACGCGGAGCATGCCCTCGCGGGCGGCCTCCTTGCGGTCGACCGGCACGGCGTCCTCGAGGTTGCCGAGCAGGATGTCGACCGTCGGGGCGATGTCCGGCACCTTGGCGACCATCTTCTCGTTCGAGAAGTCGAGGAAATGGATCATCCGGACGGCTTGAACGGGATCTCGAGCATCGGCGCGGGGGCACCGATCGCCAGCGGCTTTCCGAAGTCGCGTGGGTTTCGCACTGTCAAATCTCCTGGTTGGTTCGGCCCCGAAAGCTATCGCGGGAGCCTCAGGGGAGCCGTCCGGCCCAGCGCGTCGAGCTGCCGGCGGCGAGCAGGAGCAGCACCAGGCCGCCGATCGCGAACAGCGCCGTCACCTCGCGGTGGCGGGTCGTCGAGCCGAGCTTCGAGCCGAGCGACTTGTAGATCGAGCTGAGCTGATCGGCGCTCTGGGCGTTGAACGTGCGCCCGCCGGAGAGCTTGGCGATCTGCGCCATCAGCTGCGGGTCGGGGGAGACGTCGACCGGCGGGCCGAGCGGGTCCGGGTTCGGGATCGTCGCGCCGGGCTGCCCGAGGGCGACGGTGAAGATCGGGATCTTGTCCCGGGCCGCCTGCTGGGCGACGGTCGTCGGGTCGACGCCGGTGTTCGCCGCGCCGTCCGAGAGCAGCACGATCGCCGAGGGCGGGTGCTTCTTGTCGGTGCCGTGGAGCAGCTGGAGCGCGAGCGCGAGCGCGTCGCCGGTCGCGGTGGCGCCGTCGGCCGTCTGGGCGTCGATGACGCTGCGGGCGGCGCCGTGGTTGGTGACCGGTCCCTGGACGGTGTCGGCTGAGCTCGAGAACGCGACCGCGCCGACCCGGGCCCCTCCGGGCAGCTGGTCGATGAACGTGTTGGCGGCCTTGACCGCGGCGGCGAGGCGCGTCGGCTGGACGTCGCTGGCGGCCATCGAGCCCGAGTGGTCGGTGACGAGCATGATCGAGGCCTGGTCGACGGCCGCGCGGTAGGCGACGTGCGGGCGGGCGAGCGCGACCGCGAGCGCCGCGATCGCCGCGAGCAGCAGCCCGAGCGGCAGCCGGCGGCGCCACGTCGAGGTCGGGCCGGCGGCGAGGCGCAGCGTCTCGACCGCGGTGAAGCGGACGGCGTAGCGCCGCGCTCGGCGGCGGGTCGCGGCCTGCAGCGCCAGCACCGCCGGGATGGCGGCGAGCGCGAGCAGGAACAAGGGGGAGGAGAAGGTCATCGCAGCTGGCGGCCGAGCTCCAGCAGCCAATCGGTGTCGGTGGAGAGGGACACGTGGTCGACGCGCAGGCGGCGCAGCTCACGGGCGATCGTCTCGCGGCGCTCGCGTTCGAGCTCGGCGAAGCGCTCGCGCAGGCGCGGGCTCGAGGTGTCGACCTCGACCCGCGCGCCGGTCTCGGGGTCGATCAGCGCGAGGCGGCCGACCGCCGGGACCTCGAGCTCGCGCGGATCGACGATCTCGACGCCGACCACCGAATGGCGGACGCGGAGCGACCCCAGCGGGCGCTCCCAGCCGCGCTGGTCGCGGAAGTCGGATACGACGACGACGAGACCCGGCTGGCGGGCGAGCCGGCCGGCGCGCTGGAGCGCGTCGCCGAGCGCGCCCGGGTCGTGCTGGCCGTCCGGCGCGACGCCCTCGGCGATGGCGCGGCGCAGCGCGACCATCCCCGGCTTGGAGCCGCGTGGCGGCAGCACGCGCGGGCCACCGGCGCCGTACATGATCAGCCCGACGCTCCCGGCCCGGCGGATGCCGAGCCGCCCGAACACGAGCGCGACGCCCTCGGCGACGTCGGCCTTCAGCCGCTCGGCGGTGCCGAACGCCATCGAGGGCGAGACGTCGAGCACGACCCACGTCGTCATCGCCCGCTCGGGGACGTGCAGGCGGACGTGCGGCTGGCCGCCGGTGCGCGCGGTCGCCGCCGCATCGATGTGGCGGACATCGTCGCCGACGACGTACGGCCGCAGCTGGGCGAGCTCGACCCCGAGACCGACGCCGGCCGCGCGCCGGTCACCGGGCAGCGTGTGCGCGAGCCGGCGGGTGATCGCGACGTCGAGCGCGTCGATCAGCGGCTGCGGAATCGGTCCAGGACCCTGCCGCGCCGCGGGCGGCTGCAGCAGCGTCTGGGTCATCCGGCCGCCACGGGTCGGGTGTCACCCACCGCGCGGGTGAGGTGGTGCGAGCCGGGCTCGGGCACGACCGCGAGCACCTGCTCGAGCATCTCGTCCGCGGTCACGCCCTCGCTGAGCGCGTCGTAGGAGAGAACGAGCCGGTGACGGAGCACGTCCGCCGCGAGATCACGGATATCCTCGCCCGCGACATGGCCGCGGCCGCGGAGCAGCGCGAGCACCCGGGCCGCCTGCACGAGGCCGATCGGTCCACGCGGGCTGGCGCCGTACTCGATCATCGTCGCCAGGTCCGGCAGGCCGTGGTTGGCCGGGTTCCGGGTCGCGTCGGCGAGCGACACCGCGTAGCCGATGACGTCACGGTCGACGAGCACGGTCTCGGCGGCGCGGCCGTAGCGCTCGAGCTCGGCCACCGTGATGCACTCGCTGACGGTGGCGGGTGCGGTCAGGCTCCGCCCGACGACGGCCGCCTCCTCGCCCATCGACGGGTAGTCGACGAGGATCTTCATCAGGAAGCGGTCGACCTGCGCCTCGGGGAGGGGGTAGGTGCCCTCGGACTCGATCGGGTTCTGGGTCGCCATCACGATGAACGGCGCCGGGACCTTGAACGTCGTGCCGCCGATCGTGACCTGCGTCTCCTGCATCACCTCGAGCAGCGCCGACTGCACCTTCGCCGGGGCCCGGTTGATCTCGTCGGCGAGCACGAAGTTCGCGAAGACCGGTCCGAGCTCGGTGTCAAAGCTGCCGCTGTCCGGCCGGTAGACGCGGGTGCCGACGAGGTCGGCGGGGACGAGATCGGGCGTGAACTGCATGCGGCTGTAGGAGCCGCCGAGCACGGCGGCGAGCGTCTTGACGGTGAGGGTCTTGGCGAGGCCGGGGACGCCCTCGAGCAGCACGTGGCCGCGGGCGAGCAGGCTGACGAGCAGACGCTCGAGCATCGCGTCCTGGCCGACGATCACGCGCTTGATCTCGTGCAGCGCCTCCTGGAGAGCCTCGCGCGCGTCGGCGCGGAGGTCGTGTGGGTTCTCGACGGGCGGGCTCTCGACCGGCCGGTCGTGGGGATATTCGGTGCTCATGGTCTCCTTTGAGGGTCAGAACGAAGGTCGGTTATTGCGGGTGCCATCAGACGAGCCGGCCGAACCAGCGGAGCGACAGGACGCTGCCGAGGAGCAGCAGCACCAGCGCGCCGCCGGCGAAGCTCGCGGTGATTTCTTGCTTGACCTGCTTGTGGCTGAGCTGACGGCCGAGATGGGCGTAGACGGCGCTCAGGCCGCTCGTGTCCGCGGCGGTGAACGACTGGCCGCCGGAGAGCTGGGCGATCTGCTGAAGCTGCTGGGGGGCGGGCGGGACCGGCTCGTTGACGACGTGACCCTTCTTGTAGACGCGGATCGTGCCGCTGCTGTTGCCGAGCACGACGGTGTAGATCGGGACGTGCTGGGACTTCGCCTGGCGGGCGGCGGCGAGCGGGTCGGCGCCGTTGGTCGAGAAGCCGTCGGACAGCAGCACGATCGCCCCGGGGGGTGCCTTGCCGTTCTGCTTGGGCAGCGCGGCGAGCATCCGCAGCCCGGCGAGGATCCCGTCACCGATCGCCGTGTGCCCGCCGGTGCGAAGCTGGGCGAGCGCCTGGCGGACGAGCGCGCGATCGGTCGTCGGCGACTGCAGCACGGTCGCGTGCTGGTTGAACTGGAGCAGTCCGGCGCGGGCGGTCGACGGGAGGCTCGTGAGGAAGCGGTTGCCCGCGACCTCGGCGGCGCCGAGGCGTGAGGGCCTGAGGTCGGTGGCGGCCATCGAGCTCGAGACGTCGTTGGCGAGCACGACGGCGGCGTTGTTGACCGGCACGGCGACGCTCTTCTGCGGTCGCGCGGCGGCGATGATGAGGACGGCCAGCGCGATGATGAACAGCGCCATCGGGACGTGGCGGCGCCACCCGGGCCGGTTCGGCGTGACCGAGTCGGCCATCACGGGCGTGACGAACGCGGCGACCGCCTTCTGACGCCGACGCTGGTAGGCGGAGTAGAGGCTGATCAGGACCGGGACGGCGCACAGCGCGACGAGGACGAGGGGCGCGGCGAAGCTCATGGCTGGGGGGCGAGCCTCACGTCGACGGTGAACGAGATCTGTCCTCGTTCGATCCCGAGTTGCACGTCGTCTCCGGGCCGGCGACCGAGGAGCAGCGCCCGGACGTCGCCGGGCGAGTGGACCTCGACCTGGCCGATCCGGGCGAGGACGTCACCGCCCTTGATTCCCGCGCGCGCGGCGGGGCTGCCCGGGTCGACGCTGCGAATGATCAGGCCGCCCATCAGCGCGTGCGAGGCGATGTGGAGGCCCAGATACGCCGTCTGGTTGTTCGACGCCGACTTGTCCGTCCCGAGCGCGCTCGTCAGCCCGAGGCCGATGCCGGCGGTCACAAGTGCCGCGAGCACGAGCACGATCGCGAGGCGGACGCGCTGCGACGGTGCCCGGCGTTGCCGGCGGGCGCGCGGGGGACGGGGCGGCAGCGGTGCCCGCGGCGGCTCGGGGGGCGGTTCCTCCTCGGGGAGGACTGGACGCGGGCGGTCGCGGAGCGCGGCGAGCTCGTCTGCGGTGGCATCCGAATCGCCGCGCCAGTCGCCTGACCACAGGTGCTTGGGCGGTGGGGTCATCTCTCGAGCGGACGGTAGGGCCGGTTAATGAGAATGTCGTAAAAGGCAGGATCGGTCCGGATCGGGCCGAAAATGTGGCTGGACTGGCATTCTCCCTGGCCCGGTAACCGGACAAACCAGGAGCTGAGATGAGCCACGTTGACACCGACCAAGCGGTACGGGAGGCGAGCGGCGCCCACTCGTACGGGCGCTACCTCGAGGAGTTCGAGGTCGGGGCCGTGTACAAGCACTGGCCCGCGAAGACCGTGACGGAGGCGGATGACCATCTCTTCTGCCTGATCACGATGAATCACCACCCGCTGCATATCAACGACATCTACGCCAAGCAGTCACAGCAGGGCCGCAACGTCGTCGTCGGCCCGCTCGTCTACTCGCTGGCGCTCGGGATGAGCGTGTCCGACGTGAGCGGCAAGGCGATTGCGAATCTCGCCACCGAAGAACTGAGCCACCCCGCCCCGGTGTTCCACGGTGACACGCTGTTCTGCGAATCGGAGGTGCTGGAGGTCAAGCCGTCGCGTTCCAAGCAGGATCGCGGGACCGTTCGGGTCCACACGCGCGTGCTCAACCAGGAGGGCGTCCTCGTGGCCGAGTTCAAGCGGCTCGTACTCGTTCCGCGCAAGAATCCGGGCGACGGCGAAACGTCGACGCAACCAGCGGAAACGAACGTCGAGTAGCAATCCCGGATCGCCTTAGCGTAGGGATCCCGGAAGCTCTCTGGGGCGTTTCCCGGGTAGCCTTTTCTCACGGTCCCGAACTCATTAAGGAGTGACAAAGTAGACCAATGGCACATACGGCACCGCAGCACCAAGCAACCACCAACAATGCCCGTCTGCTGGCATGGGTCGAAGAGGTAGCAGCGCTCACCCAGCCGGACGACGTGTATTGGTGCGACGGATCTGCGGAGGAGTACGACCGGCTGGCGCAGGGGTTGGTCGACGCAGGGACCTTCGAGCGGCTATCCGACGCCAAACGCCCGAATTCCTACCTCGCGCTGTCGGACCCCGACGACGTGGCGCGGGTCGAGGATCGCACGTTCATCTGCTCCAAGAAGGCCGATGACGCCGGGCCCACCAACAACTGGCGCGACCCCGAGGAAATGCGTGTCGCGCTCACGGGGCTGTTCGAGGGATCGATGCGCGGCCGGACGATGTACGTCGTGCCGTTCAGCATGGGTCCGCTCGGGTCCCCGATCTCCTACATCGGGGTGCAGCTGACCGATTCGGCGTACGTCGCGTGCTCGATGCGGATCATGACCCGGATGGGGCAGCCCGCGCTCGACTGTCTCGGCGACGACGGCGAGTTCGTGCCGTGCCTGCACTCGGTCGGGATGCCGCTCGCCGACGGGGCGAAGGACGTCTCCTGGCCGTGCAACGCCGACAACAAGTACATCGTCCACTTCCCCGAGACGCGGGAGATCTGGTCGTACGGCTCCGGCTACGGCGGCAACGCGCTCCTCGGCAAGAAGTGCTTCGCGCTGCGGATCGCGTCCGTGATGGCGCGTGACGAGGGCTGGCTCGCCGAGCACATGCTGATCCTCAAGCTCACCTCACCGGAGGGCGAGGTCAAGTACGTGACGGCGGCGTTCCCGAGCGCGTGCGGCAAGACGAACCTCGCGATGCTGATCCCGACCCTTCCCGACTGGACGGTCGAGACGATCGGCGACGACATCGCATGGATGAAGTTCGGCCAGGATGGCCAGCTCTATGCGGTCAACCCCGAGGCGGGCTTCTTCGGCGTCGCCCCGGGTACGGGCGCGATCACGAACCCGAACGCGATCGACACGATCGGCCGCAGCTCGATCTTCACCAACTGCGCCAAGACGGACGACGGCGACGTGTGGTGGGAGGGGCTGACGGCGGAGCCGCCGGCCCACGCGATCGACTGGCGCTCGAACGACTGGACACCTGAGTCCGAGACGCCCGCCGCGCATCCGAACGCCCGGTTCACGACCCCGGCGGCGCAGTGTCCGTCGATCGCGGCCGAGTGGGAGGACCCGCGCGGCGTGCCGATCTCGGCGATGCTGTTCGGCGGCCGGCGCTCGAGCGTCGTGCCGCTCGTATACGAGGCGCGTGACTGGGAGCACGGCGTGTTCCTCGGCTCGACGATGTCCTCCGAGACGACCGCCGCTGCGGCCGGGAGGGTCGGCCGGCTGCGCTGGGATCCGATGGCGATGCTGCCGTTCTGCGGCTACCACATGGCGGATTACTTCCGTCATTGGCTGACGCTGGCGGACGCGCGACGGCGCGAAGCTGCCGCGGATCTTCTACGTCAACTGGTTCCGCAAGGACGAGAACGGCAAGTTCCTGTGGCCCGGCTACGGCGAGAACTCGCGCGTCCTGGCCTGGATCTTCCGTCGCTGCGAGGGCAAGGCCGAGGCGGTCGACACCGTGATCGGGCTGCTCCCGCCGGTCGGTGCCGGCGGCATCGTCACCGAGGGTCTCGAGGTGACGACCGAGGCCATGGAAGAGCTGTTGAAGGTCGACGCCGCGGGCTGGAAGGATCAGCTGCCGCAGATGCACGAGCACTACGCCGAGTTCGGCGACAAGCTCCCGAAGGCATTGCGGGCGCAGCTCAAGACGCTCGAGGACCGGCTGAAGGCCTAATAAGTCCTGAAGACTCGCCTGGGGGTACGGCATTTTGGCCGTACCCTCAAGGCGTGGCTCTTCCGTTCGTTTGGTCTGACGCGGCGCTGCTTGCGCTGCAGGCGGGCGTCGTCGCCGCGCCGCGGCAGCCGCCCCGCGTGGCCCTGTTTGAGCGGCTGCGGGGACCCGTCTGGGCGGTCGTGCCGATCGCGTCGATCGTCCTGACGATCTTCGCGATCCGGTATGTGTCCGATACCGCGACGGGGCTCACCTATCTGGCGTTGATTGCCGTCCCGCTGCTCGCCGCGGTCGCGTTGGGCTGGGCGGCGCGCGGGAGCGTGCCGTGGGCGGCCGCTCTTGCGGTTCCGCTGTTCGTGCTGGCGTGGGCCGCGCGGACGTCCCTGGTCGGTGAAGCCGCGGCGGCTTTGCTGAGCGGGCTGAGCTGCGTGACGCTGGGCGTGCTGCTCGGGGCGGTGACCCCGCCCGGGTGGCTGAAGCTTGGGATCGTGCTGATGGCCGCCGCGGATACCTGGCTCGTGGTGTCCGATCTGCTCCAGGCGCCCAACGCGGCGCTGGTGGCGGCGTCCCCGGGCGCCGGGCTGCCCCAGCTCCAGAGCGAGCTGTTCGGGACCGTCTCGATGGGCTACGGCGATCTGTTTGTCGCTGCGCTGCTGGGGGCGGCATTGGCGCGGACCGTGCGACTGCAGCGCGGCGCTGCGGTGTTGACGTTCGTGTTCGCGGCGCTGTTCGACCTGCTGTTCTTCGCCGTGTCCGAACTGCCGGCGACGGTGCCGGTGGCGCTGGTCGTGATCGTGCTCGAGGTCTGGCAGCGGTTCGGTTTGTCGGCGCGCGTCCGGGGCCGTGGGCGGCGGCGGGACGTGGTTGGCAGCGAGGAGGAGGGGGATGTGGGGCTTCGGGAGGGCGCTCCGGTCGGGTGACGGGGCCGAAACCGCAATACGCGCAACGCCCGATCGAACCCTCGTCGATGCCAGAACGCGCGTCGCAGGCCAGGCGAACACGGACGCGCGATCGCGTCGACCGCGTCGACCGCGTCGACGTGCTAGTGCTTCCCGTCGCCCGTCGACGCCGGCGGCCGTGACTCCTCGGCGAGCGACGTGATCGCGAGCTGACCCCGGGCGGCGTCCTCGAGCACCTCCGTCGCCTCCTCGGCGCTGCGTGCGTACAGCTCGACGAGCAGGTGGACGACGATCCGGTCCTCGTCGTGCTTGTGGAAGCGGACGTGGGTGAAGAACTCCCGGGTGCCGTGGTCGCCGAAGGCGGCGTAGGACAGGGCGTCACCGGCCTCGGGGCCAGAGCAGGTCTCGACGTCGTCGGCGTCGACGGTGACCGTGCACGACGCGACCCACGGCGTGCCGGCGATCATCCGCTCCCAGCGATCCTCGATCGGTTCGACGCGGCCGTTGTGGAAGCCGAGGTGCGGCTGGTCGTGCATGCACTCGAGGCACTGGACGACGGCCTCCTGCATCTCGTCGACGACTTCGCCCCGCTCGCCGCTTTCGGGGTCGATTCGGTGGATGCCCTCGTAGTGAACCTGGACCTCAAGGTTCTGGGACCAGCAGCGGTAGCACCGCAGCCAGCTCCGGACCTCTGTTGAGCCCTCCATCCGTGTGATTCTACGATGGCGCCGTGAGCAAGTTCGACCAGGCCGGTTGATGCTCCGCCGCCGCCCCCCGATCGGCGTCGTTCTGGCCGGCGGCAGCGGGCGGCGGATCGGCGGCTCGAAGGCGATCGTCAGGCTGCGGGGACAGCCGCTCATCACGTATCCGCTCGCCGCGTTGCGGGCGGTGCTCGGGGAGGTCGCGATCGTCGCCAAAACGGATACGGAGCTGCCGAGCCTGCCCGGAACGACGGTCTGGATCGAACCCGCCGTGCCGCGGCATCCGATCGTCGGCATCACCCATGCGCTCGCGCTCGCGAGTGGGCGCCCGGTGCTGATCGCCGCTGCCGACATGCCGTTTCTGACCACGACAGTGGTCGCGCAGCTCGCGTCAGCAGATCCGGGCCGCGCACCGGCGGTCATCGCGACCCACGCCGGCCGGCTCCACCCGTTGCTCGGGTGCTATCAGCCGCAGGCCGCGGCCCCGCTGGCGGCGGCGCTCGCGACCGGCGACGTCGCGCTGCGCGACGCGGTCCTCGGCCTGGAGCCACGGCTGATCGAGATCGATGACGCAGACGCGCTGTTCAACGTCAACGCGCCGGAGGACCTGCTCCACGCCGCGGCGATGCTCGACCGCCGAATTAGCCGAACGTGAAGCTGTACGCGCTGACCCCGGTCGGGACCTCGACCGTCAGCGCGTGGCGCTGAGCTGAGGGCAGCGACACGAGCGAGTAGAGCCGCTGGCCGCGGACCGTGACGACACCCCCACGGGCGTCGCGGCCGGCCGTTCGGCCCGACAGCGGCTTGCCGTCGAGCAGCACCCGGACATGGCGTGGGAGATTCCCGGCCGAGGTGAGCACGAGATACACGTCGGCCGCCTGGAAGCCGACCTGGATCCCCGCACCGGAGGCGACCGGCGTCGACGGGCTCCCGTCCTGGCTGCCGACGTCCCAGCGGCCCCGGAGCGCGAACTGGTTGACATCCGGGGCGGGAATCCCGGGGTAGGTGTGCACGCCGGACATGAGCTGGGGCAGAAACCCCTGGGCGCGCACGGTGTTGAGGTATGTCTCCGGGGTCGCGAGCCGCGCGGAGGGCACGATCGCCTTCGCCGTCATCGGCGGGGGGAGACGGGCCGCGCCGGCCTCGCGCAGAAGCGCCCGGATGGCAGCCTCGCTCTGGGCGTAGTCGCCCTCGCCGAACTGGGTGTGGCGGACCTGACCGTTCGCGTCGACCAGATACTCCGCGGGCCAGTACTGATTGCCCCAGGCGTTCCAGGTGCCGTAGCGGTTGTCCTGTACGACGGGGTAGCGCAGGCCGTCGGACGCGATCGCCTGGGCGACGTTCCCGGCGTTCTGCTCGAACGTGAACTCCGGCGTCTCGACGCCGACGATGTCGAAGCCGTAGCGATGGTAGGTCGCGTAGAGGCCCTTGAGGAACGGCAGCGTCCGGATGCAGTTGATGCAGGTGTACGTCCAGAAATCGACGAGCACGACGCGGCCACGGAGGCCATGAAGGGTGAGCGGGCGGCCGCCGGGTGTGTTGAACCACCTCTGGGTGTCGGTGAACGCCGGCGCCGCCCCGAGGCGCGGGAGGTTGCTCGCGGGGCCACCGGTGCTCGCGAACTTCGGACCGGGACGCAGCGAGGCGAGGCGCGACTGCACGGCATGAGAGTTCTCGAGCGCGCGCGTCGGGTTGACGAGGAACGCGGGGAGGCTGCGGTCCTTGGCGAGCGCCTCCTCGAAGCGGACGTCGAGGTTCGTCGCCATCACGATGCCCGTCAGCAGCAGAATCGCGCCGAGGACCGGCTCGACGAGATGACCGCGGGCCCGCCGGCGGATTCGGTCGAGCACCGCGCGGCCGCCGAGCGTGTACAGCAGCATCATCGCGCTCAGGCCGAGCGCGTAGGCGATCGCGACGGCCACGATCCGCGCCGAAGGACCGCTCGAGGCACTCACCGACGTCACGGCCGCGAGGATCGGGCCGGCGCACGGCGCGCACACGAAGCCGAGGGCGCCGCCGACGCCGACGCCGGTCCAGAACCCGTTCCCGCGGGTC
>CAWEYQ010000068.1:0-6941 GCA_963813265.1 uncultured Solirubrobacterales bacterium
CGCCCGTCTCTTCGATCACCGTCACCCCGAGCCAACCCGCGACGACACTGATCGCGCACGAGGCTGGCGATACTCGATCAAACCGGCACTGGCCCGACGAACGCAGGCGATCACCTCAACCCCTCCGCACTCGGCCGCCAACCTTGGCGCTGAAAGGACGAACTCCCGCAATCCACAGCCGCCCCTCGGCGGCAAAACGCTCGGCGGCGAGTATCGTAGGGGTTCGCGCGGACGCGCCGGTACATGTTGTTCCGACGCAGTCAGCTTTGGATGAGCCTGGTCCTGCCGTTCGTCCTGCAGTGGAGCCTGGTTGGCTTTGGGAACTCGTCGGCGGTGTGCCTGTGGGGGTTTACGTCTCCCCTGGGACGTTGTTGTTCGTCGGTGCACGGCAGGCGGTTTCGTGGTTCGTCGCGTTCGTCGGCCTGGTCGCGGTGTCCGCGGCGATCGATCCCGCCCTGGCCGCTGGCGCACCGTACATCCCCAGCGGCGTCGTGATCATCTTCTTCGCGCTGAACATCCTCGGCGTGACGACAACCGCGTACGCGCTACTGCAGTACTTCGTACGGGCGCGGGAACGCGACGAGGGCAGATCCGAGCGCCTGCTGCTCAACGTGCTGCCTGAGCCTGTGGCCGCCCGGCTCAAGCAAGACGACGGAATCATCGCCGACGCCCGAGAGGACGTGACGGTGCTGTTCGCCGACATCGTCGGCTTCCGCGTATGTCTGAACGGCTCCCCGCCGCGGACGTCGTCGCGTTGCTGGACCGCGTGTTCGCCAGCTGGGACTCGCTCGCCGCCGAGGACGGTGTCGAGAAGATCAAGACAATCGGCGATGCCTACATGGTCGCCGGAGGCCGACCTCGACTACCTGCAGGAGCGCCTGCCCCAGGCGTTCACCCGAATGTCCGACGGAATCGACCGAGTCAGCACGATCGTGAAGGCGATGAAGAGCTTCGCGCACCACGACGCACGCGACATGGCACCCGCTGACCTCAACGACGGGATCCGAACCACCTTGATGATCTCTCGCAACGAATACAAGTACATCGCCGAGCTACGGACCGAACTCCAAGACCTCCCCCCGTGCTCTGCAATATCGGCGATCTCAACCAGGTGCTCCTCAATCTCGTCGTCAACGCCGCCCACGCCATCCAGGACTCACCTGGCGAGGACGGCAAACCCGCGACGATCACGGTCACCAGCCATCTCAACAACCAGCAGGCGATCGTCCGCGTAGCCGACACAGGCTGCGGCATGCCCGCCGAGATCCGCGAGCGGATCTTCGAACCATTCTTCACGACAAAGAGAAGTCGGACGCGGCAGCGGGCAAGGACTCGCCATCGCCCACGCGATCATCGTCGAGCAGCACCACGGCACCATCGAGGTCGAATCACAACCCGGCGCCGGCAGCACATTCACGATCGCGCTGCCCATACACGGGCCCGGCGAACCGCGCTAGCCCGCGCCCTGATCAACACGGCGGCGACGATTGGACTGTCGGAGCGCCGGTGCCGCTCTCGAACGCGACCGCTTGCAGCGCTGTAGGTGGCGCTGAGTACGACCGCCACTTTGGGGGATCAGGTTCAGTCCCGTGCGCGAGCGGACGCCGACCTAACGCCGCCCACTTCCCTAAGGACGACTTGCGGTAGGACAAGGCCGCAGAGAGTGTCGGGTTGATCGACGGGGAGTTTTCCGCGGCCGTCGCGACTGAAGCACCCAACCAACGCGTAGTCGCCCGGCGGGCCGCTTCGAGGTGCTCTCGGGCAGGCTGTGCGTCTATCTGTGCAGCGGCTGTACCCGCGTGCGGTGCGCGTGATGCGACCTCGCTCTATCAACCAACCAGACCGGCACGGCCATGATTAGTGCGATCCCGACGATAAACAACATGACGAGGGCTGCTGGCCCCAGGGCGATGCCAACGAGGAGCAGCACCGGCGCCATCAGCACAACGGCGAAGATCGTAAGTAGGACTTTCATGGCGAACTCCCTTCTTTACGCTTCGCAACCAACCAAATCTAGACCGAGATGACCGGCTAGCCATCCGCTTAAGTGCGTAGTCGTGCAGCACTTGACTACGGGTAAAGAGCCGCTCCTCGCCTCGGCGCGGAGTGCTGGATTGATCGACTTGCGAAAGAACGGTGACGAGTGTGCACGCACGCAGCGCCGCGTTGGTGGCGGACCCCGTGCATGGCCCGTGACAGCCAGCAACACTTTCTCCCGGACGACGATTGGAGGGCGAAGTGGAGCTGGAGCTCAAGGAGAAGAGCACGATGTCTCGCGAGTCGGCCGCCAAACGCCTACACGAAATCGCGAACGAGCTGGCTTCGGGCAACGACATCGTGCTTGAGCGCGGCGGGGCGAGGTTCGTGGCGAAGGTCCCCGACGAGGTGACGCTGAAGGTTGAGTTCGAGATGGAGGATGAAGAGACCGAGTTCGAGATCGAACTGACCTGGTGACGACCGCCACGACAGCGGGCAAGTCGCCGTAGCACTGAGTGGGCGCGGCCGCGCCTCAGCACCTGCGATGATGCATCCATGGACTGCCTGCCGCTTTGATCGTGCAGCGCGATCTCGCACAGCCCCTCCTCCGGCTTGGCCACCGGCAGGCTCGCCGCCGGCGGTCGCGCAGAACCCGCCTCGATCCGGCCGCTCGCATCCGCTTCTGACATGGAATGGCCCACGTGCTCAGCGCAGTCTAACTCCGGAGACCGCCCCCCAGGACCCGCACCGATCCAGCCGGTGGCAACAGCGAATCCGCGCGAGCGGCTTTGGCGTAATGTGGCAGGACCGGACTACGGATCGTGCCCATCCACACCTCCGAACGCTCGCCGAGAACGGAACTCCTCGGGGATGAGCACGCCGACCATCGCCACGCACGACAAACAGTGACGTCAGACGATCGGCCCACACGAGCGCGGACGAGATGCCGCGGAAACAAGAAGTTGTTCGGCTCGAATCCCGGTGAGACCATCAGGCAGGCCGGGTGAAAGGCAGGACCGGGTAAAGCCGCAGACGAATGATGTCCGCTGGCACCGGGCACACCAAAAGCGTGAGCGCCGTGACTCGTCGCGGCTGACGCGCCGCTGGCCGGTTTGGCGGTCGTTCCGGTACGGAACCGCTCACGCTTTGGCAACACCACGTTAGAGCGTGACCTTGAGCGCGCGCAACGGTATTAACCACTGATCGTCACAGGTCCGCGTGAGTCTACGGACACGCGCATATGCGTTCCTTTGCGAAGCCAGCCGAGCCTCTGTCCCTCGACAACCACGGACACGAGGGCTGCGGGCCGCCGAGTCCGACGGCCCGTCGGTTGCGCGAAACGGAGCAGGGGAGGTCCCCGCTGAGAGAGTCGCAATCCACGAAACAACCCAACGGGCAAGACATTCTTCTGACGATCGTCACCACGATCGCGACTACGCCGACGACGATGAGGTCCGCAACCCATGCGACTACGCCGAACACTGCGGCGATGACCAGGATGGCGCTAGTCGCGGCACCAGTGTGGACAATCGCCCACCTCGTTCCCCTGGCGGGGAAGGCTCTTTCGCGACAGTAGGTCGGTCCGTCGCTGACGAGCAGGCCAGCGAACTTGCGCGGGCATCCCGTCCGCTGAGGGTAGTGACCAAGACGCCTGCGACGCCGGCGGCGCAAGGATCGACACCGCCCGGAAGCGTGCGGTGGTGGATCCACGACTGCGACGGCTTGGGCCCTTCCTGCCGACTTGGAGATTGCGATGCGGGGGCCAGGATCGTCGTTGTCGGGAGGAGTCGTCTCGTCGTGTAGCGCCCCGCCTACCACTGCCGCGAGGATCGCATCGAATCCCGCGTGGCGGCCTGTAGACACACGGACGATGCACCTCGTCACCGCTCGCCATCTCCGAAGGCACCGTCTCCCAGCGCACCGAGCTCACCCCCGACCAGCGCCACATCCTCAAGGCGCTGCATGTCGATCGTGTGCTTGAGATCGCGCCAGCCGCGCTCGGCCTCATACGGCGCTTTGTAACCCTGCGCGAGGTCGGCTGGGGTGAGGCTCTCGTCGGAGGGGCGAGACGGACTCCTTCACCGTGGAGATCCATGCCGACGCCGACGCCGACGCCCGGGACCGACCACCGTGTATCCACTTCACCCGCACCGAAGATTCGCACGTCACCGAGGACGGCGAAATCATCCCGGTTCGCGTGTTGCACGCGTACGATTGCACTTGCGGCGAGGACTGCGGCTGAACCTGGACGCGGAGCCAGGCGTACTACGGGCTCTGGCTCAGCCGGCACGGCGTGACCCTATCTACCGGGGCGGGCTCGCGCCGACGCTAATCTGTAAAGCGCAAACGTTGCAGTCGAGGTCCTTGACCGGCGTTGCTGACCGTCTGCATGTTGGCCGTACCCCTACAATCGCCGGCTTGGGTGCAGCTGAGAGAGGCGAACGGATGACTGGGATGGTTGGCACGGACTCGCGGACGATGGCTGATCTGATCTCGTTGGCGGCGGCACGGCATGGCGGCAAGCCGGCGCTCAAGCACAAGCTTGATGGTGAGTGGGTCGAGGTCTCCTACGAGCAGCTCGACCGCACGGTGAGCGGAGTTGGCGCTTGGGCTCGTCGACCTGGGCATCGAGCCGGGAGACAGGGTTTCGATCCTGTCGCACACGCGGCCGGAGTGGACCTACGCCTGTTTTGCGACGTTTGCCGCCGGCGCGATTGTCGCGTCGATCTACCAGACGAACTCGGCGGAGGAGTGCCATTACGTGCTGCATCACTCCGGGGCGCGGGCGGTGTTCGTCGAGGACGCAGAGCAGCTGGCGAAGGTCCGCGCCGTCGAGGCGGACCTGCCGGCGCTGGAGTTCGTGATCGTGATGCAGTCCGCGGACGCCGATGGCAGCATGCTCTCGCTCGAGGTGCTGCGCGAGCGGGGGCGAGGGCGGCCGCAGGCCGAGCTTGAGGAGCGCGTCGACGGCGTCACGCCGGACGCCGCGTGCCTGTTCATCTACACGTCTGGGACGACCGGGCCGCCGAAGGCCTGTGAGCTTACGCACGGCAACTACCGCGCTATTACCTCTGCACTGGAGACGCAGGACATCGTGCGCGTGGACGAGTGCGTGTACCTGTTCCTGCCGCTGGCGCACGCCCTCGCGCTGGTCGTTCAGTTCCTGGTGCTCGATGTCGGCGCCACGATCGCTTACTGGGAGAAGGACCCGCAGAAGATCGTGGCCAACCTGATGGAGCTCAAGCCGGCGTTCTTTCCGTCCGTGCCGCGGATCTTCGAGAAGATCCATACGCTGGCCACGAGCGCCGGCGACGCTGTAGAGCTCGAGCAGGCAACGCGTGTGGGGATCGCGGTGCGCCAGGCGAAGCTTCGCGGAGAGGAGGTCCCCGCCGAGCTGCAGGCGGCGTTCGAGCGTGCCGAGCAGGCCCTCTACGTCAACGTGCGCAACCTGTTCGGCGGGCGCTTGCGCCAGGCGGTGACCGGGGCGGCGCCGATCGCTCCCAGCATCCTGGAGTTCTTCTACGCGTGCGGGGTGCCGGTGATGGAGGGCTACGGAATGACCGAGACGGCCAGCGTGGCGAGCGTCAACACCCTCGACGCGTTGCGGTTGGGGTCCGTCGGCAGGCCGCTGCCAGGCGTCCAGGTGCGGATCGGCGAGGACGGCGAGATCCTGATCAAAGGCCCCAACATCTTCAAGGGGTACTACCGCGACGCGGAGGCGACGCGCGAGACGCTGGTGGATGGTTGGCTGCACTCCGGCGATCTCGGGCGCCTCGACGAGGACGGCTTTCTGTTCATCACCGGCCGCGCGAAGGACATCATCATCACGGCCGGGGGCAAGAACATCACGCCCGCGAACCCTGAGCACGCGCTGCGTTACAACCGCTGGATCTCCCAAGCCGTCGTCCTGGGCGACGGCCGCCCCTATCTCGTGGCGCTGATCACGCTCGACCCCGAGGAGACGCCAGCGTTCGCGCGCGAGCACGACCTGGAGCTTGACGAGGTCCATCGGTCCGAGTTGATCCGCGCCGAGATACAGACAGCGATCGACGAGGTCAACTCCCACTACGCGCCCGTGGAGCAGATCAAGCGCTTCGAGATCCTGCCCGAGGACTTCTCCCAGCCAACCGGCGAGCTCACCCCGACGCTGAAGGTCAAGCGCAGCATCGTCCAGAAGAAGTACGCCGAGACGATCGACGCGATCTACCGCAGCCCGAGCGACCGCACGACCCAGCCGCCTCGCTAGGCCGCTTGGCAGCCGAGTCCTTCACGGTTGAGTCATCCATGGGAGCAGTGAGTGCGGCGTCTGCGCCGCGACCGGCCAATCCGTAGAAGCCGTGGCAAAGATAATCCTTGGCCCTGCGTGATCCGCACCGTTGCGGGAGAGCAGCCGGTCTTCATCACGCTCGATGACGATCATTACGGCCGGGGTCGATGCGGACGAAGGCACAGCGGGGGCTGAGGGCGCGCCTCAGAGCGGCTGATTGAGAGCCGTCTCCTCTGATTGGCGCCCTATCTTTCGCGCTGTTTGGACTTGCTCAGTTAGCGCACGCCGGGCGTGCGGCGCAGCAGGCGCAGGGCGTGCGTCATGAGGCGTACCCAGAGCTTGTGGCTCGTGTGCGGCGGCGGCGCGAGTGGTAGCAGTCGCTGCACGGAGATGGTTTGTTCCTCGGTGTACTTCTGGATCCCGTGGCGCCCGTGGCGACGTCCCAGGCCCGACTGCTTGAAGCCGCCCATCGGCGCGTCGACGGAGGCCCACGTCGCGGCGTAGCCCTCGTTGACGTTCACCGTGCCCGCGTGCAGCCGCGTGGCGAATTGGCGCCCACGGGCGGTGTCTGTGGTCCACACGCTGAAGTTCAGCCCGTAGAGACTCTGGTTGACGACACCGACCAAACGATCCACGAGGAGGTGACAGCCGCCTAAACTGACCACTCACCGGGAACCAAATTTACAGCGCCAAAGAG
>CAWEYQ010000069.1:0-19429 GCA_963813265.1 uncultured Solirubrobacterales bacterium
GCACAGCCGTGTCGGCGGTGGCGGTGGCGGGACCGGCGTCAGCCGCCGCGTCGGCGTGGGCCACCGCGTCGGCGTCGGCCGCCGCGTCGGCGTCGGTCGCAGCGTCGCCGTCGGCCGCCGCGGCATGACCGTCGGCAGACTCGCCGGACGCCTCGGCACCGGTCTCGGTCGCCGCACCGGAGTCGGCGCCCTCCTCCGCAGTGGCGCCCGCGCCAGCGGAATCGGCGCCCTCGCCGCCGGAATCGGCGCCCGCGCCGCCGGAACCGGCACTCGCCTCGGCAGCGGTGGCCTCGGGCTCAGGTTCGGGCACCGGCTCGGTGGCGGGCACCGCCGGTTCGGCAACGCGGCTGGACCTGCTGCTGGACGCACCCGACTGGGCCGCCTCGGGCTCGAAGCGCGGCGGCGCCACGGCCTCGCTGACCTCGGACAGGTTGCCCTCCAGGAGCTGGAGGTCGGCGTTCAGGCGGTTCGCGCCCGTCCGCAGCGCCTCGGTGAGCGCGCCCAACTCGCCGTCCATCGCATCGAGCCGCTGCAGCATCTGGGTTGTTGACGCCGACACGTTGCCGACGTACTCCTTCGCCTGCGCGGTCGCGTGCTCGCGCGTCGCGCGCGCCTCGGTGTCCGCCTCGGAGCGGATCTCCTTTGCATCATCCTCGGCCTGGCGCTGGATCTCGGACGCGCTCGTCTCCGCGGCCTCGACGATCGCCCGGACCTGCTCGCTCGCGGATGAGGCGAGCGTCTCGACGCGCCGCCTCGAGGTGCGCTTGAGCTCGTCGACCTCGTCGGCCAGCGAGCTCAGGTGCTCATCAACGGCCTCCGGGTCATAGCCCCGGCGCCCGATCGGAAAGTCTTTCTTCTCAATGCTCTGTCGTTCCAGCGCCACAGCAACCTCTCAGGTGATTTCGGGGATGACGGCGCCAATCTACCGCTTTGGCGGGACTACTGGTCGGCCTGCCCCGGCTGCTGCATAATCGTCGGACGTCGATGGGATCACCGGGGCTCCATCTGAGGCGGACGGCGCGCCTGTGTGCCGCTGTGGCCGCAGCCGTCGGCGTCGGTGGATGCGGTGGCGGATCGGGCGGCGGACTCAAGATTTCCGACGCCACGGTTGCGGACACGACGATCACCGCGGGTGTGCCCGATGCCTTCGACGCCAAGGCGCACCAGGCGCCGAACACGTTCGTGGGCAAGATCGGCCCGTCCGGTTGGGCGTACGTGGCGGTCGTCGTCGGCGGCGACCACGCGGTCGTCTACCTCTGCGACGGACGTGTCGGCGAATGGTTCGGCGCGCCGATCCATGCCGGTCGGATCCGCGTGCGAGACAGAGTGGGAACGGTCGTCGACGCCCTGGTTCGCGGCAACACCGTGAGCGGCACGGTGCGACCACCGGGACAGCCGGCGGGGCGCTTCACCGCCGCTCGGGCAACCGCGCCCGGTATCGGGTTGTTCAAGGGCGCGGACCAGTCCGGGTCGGGACACATCCGTCGCTGGATCGTGCTCGCCGACGGCATTCGTGGCGTGTCCGATCCGCCCGCCGCCGACGTCGTCGCGGGCGCCGGAAGCGCCACGAGGCAGCCGGCGCCGGCGAGCACCACGACGACCGCGACGACGGCGTCGCCCGCAGCCTCCGACGTCGTTGCCGGATCCGGGGCGGCGACGAGGCCGGCGCGTCGACGACCTCACGCTCGGTGGCGACGACAACCCTGACGCACCCCGTCACGACGACGTCGACGACGTCGACGACAACGAGGACCGCGGTGTCGCGGAGCACGACATCGGTGACAAACATCACGGACGGCACCTCGAACACGATCATCATCGGGGAGACGACCGCGACGAGCTCCACGTCCACCTCGTCAGCGAGGGAGGCGACGGCTCGCACGCCCGGGACGACGACGACAACGACGAGCAGCACGGCGCCGGGACTGACCCTGGTCACGTCTTCAAGCAGCATGACCGTCACACGCGGTGCGATCGCCGACGGAACGTCCAACACGATCGCGGTCGGCGAGGCGACGGTCAACGGGGTCGCGGCCGGCTCCACCCCACCGCCGACGCCCCCTGCTCCCGCGGTCACCAACTGCGTCTCCACGCAGCCATGCCCGCCTCCGACACCGCAGCTGACGAGCAAGGTCCCGACTATCACGTTCGGTCAGTCGGCGAGCGGCACGCCGAACATCGTCGCCGGCGGCAGCCTGCTCGACTGCACCGCCCTCGCCAAGCTCATTGCCGGCCTCACGGTCCCGGCCGCCACCGGCAACGCCGCCGCCCGAGCCCAGCTCACCCTGCTGCTCGCCCAAGCCAAGGCGAACGGCTGCTGAACACCCCAACGGCCCCCGTCGCCGTTGCCCAAACCCAATGGGGGATGGGGTAAGAACGACCCACGGACGCCAGCGGCGGCGCGTCCCGCGCACGTGGGGTGCGCGGCCGCAGACTCACTCAGACGCCGGCGCGTCCTTCCGAGAGAGCAACATCCAACTCTCGCTTCAGATCACGAATCTCGTCTCTCAGTTTCGCCGCGTACTCGAAACGCAGATCTTCCGCCGCGGCCAGCATTTCCTCCTCGAGCTCGACGATCGTCTTCTCGATCTCGGCCGGCGGCATCGAGCCCTCGGGGCGCTTGCGCCGACGCCGGGAGCGCGGGACCTTCGACTCGGACTGGAGGAACTCGGCGATGTCGGAGATCCCCTTGACGATCGTCTCCGGCGTGATCCCATGCTCCTCGTTGTACGCGACCTGGATCGCGCGGCGGCGGTCGGTCTCGTCAAGCGCGGCCCGCATCGCCGCGGTCTGCTTATCGGCGTACATGAGCACGCGGCCCTCGATGTTCCGGGCCGCGCGGCCGATCGTCTGGATCAGCGACGTCTCCCCGCGGAGGAAGCCCTCCTTGTCGGCGTCGAGGATCCCGACGAGCGACACCTCCGGGAGATCGAGACCCTCCCGCAGGAGGTTGACCCCGACGAGCACGTCGAATTCTCCGAGGCGCAGCTCGCGGATGATCTGGATCCGCTCGAGCGTGTCGACCTCCGAGTGCAGGTAGCGCACGCGGAAGCCCATCTCGAGCAGGTAGTCGGTGAGGTCCTCGGCCATCTTCTTGGTCAGTGTCGTCACCAGCGTGCGCTCGTTTCGGTCGACGACCGTGCGGATCTCGTTCATCAGATCGTCGATCTGGTTGCGCGTCTCGCGCACGTCGACGACCGGGTCGACGATGCCGGTCGGGCGGACGATCTGCTCGACGATCCGACCCGAGTGCGTGCGCTCGTACTCGCCGGGCGTCGCCGAGACGAACACGAGCTGTGGCGTGATCGACAGGAACTCCGGGAACCGCTGCGGCCGGTTGTCCAGCGCGCTCGGCAGCCGGAAGCCGTAGTCGACGAGCGTCTGCTTGCGCGAACGATCGCCCTCGGACATGCCGCCGATCTGGGGGATGGTCTGGTGGGACTCGTCGACGAAGCAGACGAAGTCATCCGGGAAGTAGTCGAGCAGGCAGTACGGGCGGTCGCCGGGCCGGCGGCCGTCAAGGATCCGTGAATAGTTCTCGATCCCCGAGCAGAACCCCATCTCGCGGAGCATCTCCATGTCGTACTGGGTGCGCTGGCGCAGGCGGTGGGACTCGAGCAGCTTGCCCTCGGTCTCGAGCTCGGCGCACCGCTCGTTCAGCTCACGGCCAATCTCGGAGACGGCGTCCTCGATGTAGCCCTCACGAACGTTGTAGTGCGAGGCCGGCCAGATCCCGACGTGCTCGAGATCGTCCTCGAGGATCTCGCCGGTCAGCGCGTCGAAGTGCTGGAGGTGCTCGACCTCGTCGCCGAACAGCACGACCCGGTAGGCGGTCTCAGCGTACGCCGGGAAGATCTCAAGCGTGTCGCCGCGGACGCGGAAGGTGCCGCGCGAGAGCGCGGTGTCGTTGCGCGTGTATTGAATCGAGACGAGCTTGCGCAGCAGCCGCTCGCGGTCGATCATCTCCCCCTTCTTCAGGGTCTGGAGGTTCTCGTCGTAGGTCTGCGGCGAGCCGAGGCCGTAGATGCACGAGACGCTCGCGACGATGAGGACGTCGCGCCGGGCGAACAGCGCCGCCGTCGCCGAGTGCCGGAGGCGGTCGATCTCCTGGTTGATCGCTGAGTCCTTCTCGATGTACAGGTCCCTGCTCGGGACGTACGCCTCGGGCTGGTAGTAGTCGTAGTAGGAGACGAAGTACTCGACCGCGTTGCGCGGGAAGTACGTTCGGAACTCGTTGCAGAGCTGGGCGGCGAGCGTCTTGTTGTGCGCGATCACGAGCGCCGGCTTCTGCACCTCGGCAATCGTCGCCGCCATCGTCATCGTCTTGCCGGTGCCGGTCGCGCCGAGCAGCGTCAGGAACCGCTCGCCCGCGTTGATCCCCTCGGCGAGCGAGGTGATCGCGGCCGGTTGGTCAGCGGTCGGGCTGTAGGCGGCGTCGAGTTCGAACTTTGGCAACGCGACTTGAGCGTAGCGACCGCCAGCGACGCTCCGCCCCCAATCCGGTCAACTGGCGTCCGCGTTCTCGCAGGAGCGCGATCAGCGCGAGCGTCGGATGGAACGGGTCGGCGATCACCCGCCCGTCGTGCAGCGAGAGCGCAGCCCGCACGTCGCCGTCCACCTCGGCGAGGAGCACCGGCGCGGCCGGGACCTCGGCGGTGTCGAGCGCCGCCAGCTGGGCGATTGCGGAGTCGTCGTCAGGGAACGCGTAGCGCAGTGTGATGCCCTCATGCATAGACACGTCTCCAATGCTGGACCGACGCGGGAAGCTCAACCTCGCAGCGGTCATCGGGGATTGGCTCGCCGGGCTGGACGGACAGCGGCAGCTCGCCGGCCCAGATCGGCAGTGCGTCGTCCTTGGCGGCGTCGGCAGGCGGCCCCGTGCGCACCTTCGCGGAGGCCTCGGTGATCGCCACGGCGAGGACCTCGGTCGCCTTCAGCTCGCCGTCGCTCGGACCGCGGACCTCATCCGAGCGCCCGCGCGCGACCTGCTCGACGATCAGCCGGAGCGCCTCGTGCTTCTCCTCCCGGTCATCGATCGTCCGGCCGGTTCCGAGGATCACGGCCGAGCGGTAGTTGATCGAGTGGTGAAACGCCGACCGCGCGAGCACAATCCCGTCGATCAGCGTCACCGTGAAGCACACCGGGATCCCGGCCGACACACCGCGGATGAGCCGGCTCAGCGGCGAGCCGTGGAGAAACAGCTCCCCGTCCCCGCGCGCGTACAGCATCGGGATCGCGTACGGCTGGCCGTCGGCGGCGAACGCGAGGTGCCCGACGAAGCCCTCGTCGAGGATCTCGTCGATCGCCTCACGCTCGTTGGTCCCTCGCTCACGATGGCGGCGTACCGTGACTCGCTCAGTTTTGTTATAGTACAAATTCATGCTTGATCTAGAACAATACCGGATCACCGGATCGACCGCAAGAGAAATCGCCGCGAGCGCGGAGACCTCGATCCGCGACGGTCGTCTCGCCGCCGGCGAGCACCTCCCCACGGTCCGCGCGCTCGCCGAGCGGCTCGGCGCGAGCCCGGCCACGGTCAATGCCGCCTACCGGATCCTGCGCGAGCGCGGTCTCGTCATCGCCGACGGCCGGCGCGGCACGCGCGTCGTCCCGCGTCCGGCGGTCCGCACCCCACCGCCGCCCCGCCGCTATGTCCCCGAGCCGCCGCTGCCCGCCGGCGTGCGCGACCTGACGATCGGACTCCCCGATCCCGAGCTGCTCCCCGACCTCCAGGCGGCCCTCCGGCGCGTCGACCTCACGGAGAAGCTCGCGGTGAGCGGTCTCGAGGCGGCCGACCCGGAGCTGCTCGCGCTCGCGAGTGCGGCGTTCGAGGCTGACGGGGTGCGCGCGGACGCGCTCGCCGTCGTCGCCGGGGCGTTCGACGGCGCCGAGCGCGTCCTGCAGGCGCATCTGCGTCCGGGCGATCGCGTGATCGTCGAGGACCCGTCGTACATCGGCATCCTCGATCTGCTCATCCCGCTCAGCCTCGTCCCCGTCCCCGTCGAGGTCGATGAGCTCGGACTCGTCCCCGAGGCACTGCGAGCCGCGGTCAAGCGCGGGGCCGAGGCGGTGTTCGCCGTGCCCCGCGCGCAAAACCCCTACGGCTCGGCGATGGACGAGAACCGAGCCTCGACCCTCCGGGAGATCCTCGCCCGGGACGAGCATCTGCTGATCGTCGAGGACGACCACGCCGGGGGGGTCGCGGGCGCCGAGTACGAGACTCTCGTCGCGCCGGGGCGCGAGCGCTGGTCGGTCATTCGCTCGGTGTCCAAGACCCTGCATCCGGACCTCCGTCTCGCGATGCTGGCCGGCGACGAGACGACGGTTGCGCGCGTCGAGGGGCGACAGATCCTCGGTCCCCGCTGGATCAGCCACGTGGTCCAGGCGATCGTCGTCGAGGAGTGGCGCGACCCGACCTTCGCCGCGCGCACCGCGCACGCGCGGGACACGTACACCGCCCGCCGCCAGGCGCTGCTCGACGCGCTCGCGGAGCACGGAATCACGGCGCACGGGCACTCGGGCCTCAATGTCTGGGTGCCGGTGAGCGAGGAATCACGGATCGTCCGCAGGCTCGACGCCGCCGGTTGGCGCGTGCTCGCGGGCGAGCGCTTCCGGCTCGGCACGCCGCCCGGCATCCGGGTGACGACCTCGACGCTCCCCGTCGAGGAGGCGCCGGCCGTCGCGGCGGCCATCGCCGAGATCGAGAACGCCGGCCGGTCGCGACGGCTCTACTGACTCCGGGGCTGCGGCAAGATCAGAAGGTGCCCACCGCGCTCACAGAGTCGGGCGCCTACGCGCGCCTCCTGCGCCGCTCCGGGTATCCGAGCTTCGTGCTCACCGTGTCGCTCTCGCGGACCGGGGTCACCATGTTCGGCGTCGCCGGCGTGCTGCTCGTCCTGCAGCGCACCGGGAGCGCGCCGCTCGCCGGCGCCACGGCGGCGGCGGGGATGCTGCCGGCGGCGCTGAGCGGTCCGCTGCTCGGCGCATGGCTGGATGTCGCGCGGAGCCGACGGCTGCTGATGGTTATCGATCAGCTCTCGAGCGTCGTCTGTCTGCTGGCGCTCGTCGCCCTGGCCGGTCACGCGCCCAACTGGACGCTGCCCGCGGTGGCCGTCATCTACAGCGTCACGCGCCCGTTCAGCTCGCCACTTCTTCGGCGCGATGGCCGAGATCGCCGGCCCGGAGCTGCTCGACCACGCGAGCGCGATCGAGGCGTCGAGCCTGAACCTCTCGTTCGTGGTCGGCCCGGCACTCGCCGGAGCGATCGCGGGCGCGGCGGTGGCGATCGAGGTCAGGCGGCGATCATGCTCGTGGCGACGGTTTTCGTCGCGATCAATCCGGCATTCGAGGCCCGCCCGGATGTGCGGGCGCGGAGCGCGGCCGAGGCGCTCCGCGACGGCACGCGGACGCTGGTGCGCAATCGCGTGCTGCGGAACACCGGAATTGCCTCGATGCTCGCCGGGGCCGGATGGGGACTGATGAGCGTCGGCTTCCCGCTGTACGCGTTGCGGACACTGCATGCCGGCGCCAACGCCGCCGGCTACCTCTGGGCGGCGGTCGCGGCCGGCTCGACCATCGGGACGTTCGTGCTCGCCGGACCCCCTCCCCGCGTCGAATCGGCGGCTCATACGCCGTGCTGGGGCTCTCGGCGCTCGTCTGGCCGCTGGCCGACACGCTGGTGCTCGGCTTCCTGCTGATTCTGATCACGGGCTTTCTCGAGGGGCCCGCATATTCCGGCACGATCGCGCTCCGCCAGCGCCTGACACCGCCGGCGGTCCGCGGCCAGGTCATGACCACCCTGAGCAGTGCCGGCATGGTGGCGGCGTCCGCCGGCGCCGCGGTCGGCGGCCTCGTCCATGACGTGACGGCCCCGATCATCGGCTTCACCGTGATCAACCTGCTCGCGGCGGCGATCGCGGTCAGGGGCGACTAATACCCGAGCTGCCGCGCGTAGGTGTGGCGGTAGTCCTTCTGCGCCTGGAGGACACGCTGCACGTAGGCGCGCGTCTCCGGGAACGGGATGTCTGAGAGCCTGAGTCCGTGCCCGTGGGCGTGGGCTCGCACGAGCCACCGGCTGACGTTCGCCTCGCCCCCGTTGTAGGCGGCGAGCGCGGGGACGGTCTTGCCGCCGTACTCGTCGAGCAGGTAGCGCAGGTAGTAGGTCCCGTACGCGATGTTGACCTGCGGGGTGGCGAGATCGGCCGTCGTGAACGTCGTCGCCCCCGACTTGTGGGCGAGGAACTCAGCCGTCTGGGGAAGGATCTGCATCAGACCCTGGGCGCCGGCGGCCGACGGCCGCGGATCGAACTTCGTCTCGGCATAGATGACGCCGGCGACGAGCGCTGGATCAAGGTGCTTGGCGGCCGCCTGCTGGCGGATGATGTCCTCGTGCTGGAGCGGCAGGGTGAATTCCTGGACCGCCTTCTTGACCGTCGGGAATGCGGCGATGACCGCGATCGCCAACACGGCGAGGGCGCCGAGCGCGAGCACCGCGCGGCGGCGCCGGACTGCCGTGCGGCGCTGGGCCGCGGCGCGCCGACTGCGCGCCGCCACACTCGCGGTCGGCGGTGTCATCGCCTCAGGATGCCAAGAACGGCGGCCAACTTCCCTTCCAGCTCGTCGACGTCCCCATCGTTGACCACGGAGAACGTCGCACGACGCGACTTCTCCTCCTGCGTCAGCTGCCGCGCGAGCCGCTCGTCAAGCGCCTCGTGACCGCGGCCGCCGGCCCGCTCGGCGCGGACCTCCTCGGGCGCAATGACGGCGATCGTCGCGTCGAACCCGGCGTCCATCCCGGCCTCGAACAGGAGCGGGACCTCGACGACGGCGGCGCGGGGCGGGTCCGTGCGCTGCGCGAGCTCATCGCGCCACCCCATGATCCGCGCGCCGACCCGGGGCCACAGCAGGCCCTCGAGCCACTGCCGGTCCTCCGCGGTTGCGAACGCCCGCTTCGCCAGGGCCGCCCGGTCCACCGACCCGGTTGGTGCCACGGAAGATCCAAACCGCTCGACGACCGCACGAGTCACTTCCTCTTGTTCATAAAGCTCATGCACAACCGCATCGGTCGAGAGGACAGCCGCGCCGAGCCGCTCGAGCGCGGCCAGCGCGGTTGACTTTCCGGCCCCGATCCCGCCCGTCAGACCGACGAACGGGATGGGGTCAGGCAGATGCCTCGGGGGTCGGTTCCGCTTCGGCGGGGACGTCCTCTTCGGCGGGGACGTCCTCTTCCTCGGCGGGCGCCGGTTCGTCCTGCCCGGCGAACACGTCCTCGGACAGCCCGAGCTCGGGCACGTCGTCGAGATCGCCGGTGTCGCCCTCGGCGGGCGGGACGATCGGGCGGACCGGGAGGACCTGCCCCTCGACACGCTTGATCGACAGCGACAGTCGCCGGCGCTCGGAGTCGATCTCCAGGATCTTGACCCGCACCGGGTCGCCCGGCTGGATGATCTCCCGCGGGTTCTCGACGTGGTGCTGGGCGAGCTCGGAGATGTGAACGAGGCCCTCGACGCCATCGAGGATCTCGACGAAGGCGCCGAAGGTGACGACCTTCGTGACGTTGCCCTCGAGCTCGTCGCCGATGTTGTAGGTGTCGACGACCCGCTGCCACGGGTCCTCCTGGGTCTGCTTGAGACCCAGCGAGATCCGCTGGCGGTCACGATCGATGTCGAGCACCTTGACGCTGACGGTGTCACCGATCGAGAGGATCTCCGACGGGTGGTTAACGTGCGACCAAGAGAGCTCCGAGATGTGGATCAGACCGTCGATGCCATCGAGGTCGACGAACGCGCCGAAGTCGACGATGTTCGAGATCTTGCCCTCGACGACCTGGCCCGGCTGGAGGCGGTCGAGAATCCGCTCGCGGTCCTCCTTGCGCTGCTCCTCGAGCACGGCGCGACGGGAAAGGACGACGTTGTTGCGCGACCGGTTGAGCTCGATCACCTTGCACTCGATCTCCTGGCTCATGTACTCGTCGAGATTGGGCACACGGCGGATATCGACCAGCGAGGCCGGCAGGAAACCGCGGACGCCGAGGTCGATGATGAGACCGCCCTTGACGACCTCGATCACGGAGCCGATGACGGGCTCGCCCGACTCGGCCGCGGCCTCAATGCGCCGCCACGCCTTCTCGAAGCGGGCGCGCTTCTTGGAGAGGATCAGGCGTCCATCCTGGTCCTCCTTGGTAAGAACGAGCGCGTCGACTTCCTCGCCGAGGGAGACCTCGTCGCTGGGATCGACGGACTTGCGAATCGACAACTCGGTCGAGGGGATGACCCCCTCCGACTTGTAGCCGATGTCGACCAAAACCTCGTCGTTGTCGATCCGGACGACGTGGCCGGTGACGACGTCACCCTCTGCGAACGGGTGCAGCGTGGCGTCGTAGTTGGGGACAATCTGGCCGTCGATCTCAAGCAGAAGACCGTCAGATCCTTCAACGATCTTGGCGTTCGGCTGATCGGCGGCGGGGAGCGAAGTTGTAATAGTGGACATTAGTCCTGCTCAGGATAGCCGGGTTCGGGTGGGGCCGGGGGTGAGACACGCTCCGAACAGGCGATGCTCACGGCTGTCGTTGACGGTGCGTGTGGTGCAGGATGCCGCGAGCCTGTTCGGAGCGTGTCATCACCGCCCGTCTGCACGCCCGGCCATCCGTATCATCGGCCTCATGCCTGTGAGAGCCACGAAGCGTGGTGACGAGCGCACCCCCATCGATCGGGATTGCGATGTGTTGATCTGTGGGGCGAGTTTCGCTGGGCTGGCGGTCGCTCGGGAGCTGGCCGGGTCGGGGGCGTCGGTGCTCGTGATCGATCGGTATGAGATCGGCGAGCGGCAGACCTCGGCGTGCGGCATTCCGACGGCGTGGCTTGAGGTGATGGGGCTGACCGAGGCGCTCCAGCAGACGTTTGGCGAGCTCGTCATCCACACGCCGCACATCAGCGCGCGGCTCGATCTGCCGTGGACGTTCTCGACGTTCGACTACCGGACGTTGTGCGAGGCGCTGGCGGCGCAGGGCGGAGGGTTTGAGTTCGAGACGGCGGCGGTTCGCGGACGACGCGGCGATGTCGTCGAGACGGACCGAGGCTCGATTCGCGCGCGGCTCGTGGTGGACGCGCTCGGGTGGCGGCGGGTGCTGGGCGTGGGCGACAACATCCAGCCACCGGATGCGTTGCTGTCCCGGGGTCTCGAGGTCCATCCGTTCGGAACCGGCCGTGACCTTGAGGTGTGGATCGATCGCTCCTACGTGCCCGCCGGGTACGGGTGGCGGTTCCCGGCCGACGGGGAGCTTCGGATCGGGGTCGGGTCGTTCGATCCTCGGTACCACGTCAAGGAGCCGACCGTGCGCCTCGCATCGGATCTGGGCGCCGAGAAGGTTCGCTACCAGGGCAACTGGATCCCGCACGCGCTGCGGGACGGGACCGAGGACCGCGTGTTCTTCGTCGGCGATTCGGCCGGCCACTGTCTGCCGCTCACCGCCGAGGGGATCCGCACCGCGCTGTACTTCGGCGTCGCGTGCGGGCGTGAACTGCGGTCGGTGGTTGACGGCTTCCAGTCACGGGAGCAGGCGCTCGCCCGCTACCACGCGTTCTCCGCGTCGCACGCGTTCCCGTTCCGCTCCCTGCTGCACGTGCAGCGGCTCGTGCCCCGGGTCGCGCCGCGGCTGCTCGCCGGCGGCCTGCGAGGGATGCAGGCAAAGCGGTTCGTCGACTGGTCCTTCGGGCACTACCTGGCGATCGCGCACCCGGACTTCGTCGGGGGTGCCGGTGCCGGCGCGGCCCAGTCGACTCCGGCGCTCGCGGCGAGCCCGGTCTAGTCGTCTCCAGCGCGGCGGGCCGATTTAGCGGCGGCGACCCGGCTTGCGGGTCGCGTGCGTGGCGCCGGTCACGGTGACCGTGTGCACGGCGTAGGCCCAGTTGTCCCAGCTGTCGGCGACGCGGAGCACGAGCCGGTACGACCCGGACCGGGTGAACGTGTGCTTGACGACGCGGCCGCGCCCCTGGCCGCGGTTGCCAAAGAACCATGTGTAGGCCTTGACCCTGCCGTGCCCGACGCTTGCGCGCGCCGTGAACGTGATCTTCTGGCCGGTGCGGAGCCGCTTCGGCGGCTGGAACGACGCCGAGTCGGGGCGGGCGAACGGCTTGCATCCGAAGTCGGCGTTGCTCCACTCTTCCTGCACCCAGTAATGACCGCCGTCGATCACCTGGCTGTAGCGAGAGGTGCCGCTGCCGCCGAGCGTGGGCGGAACAAACGTGGACATGTCAATGCAGAGGTCGCCGTTCTCGTTGAAGTTGGAGTCGATCCAGCCCATCCCGGTGGGGTCGGTGACCGCCTCGTTGTGCTCGTGGCTGATCGTTGAGATGGCCGGGTCGGCGGTGCTCCCGTTCGGGCGCGGGCTCCCGGATTGGCAGTGGCCGTCGACGGCGTTGTACGGGATCACCGCGTAGAGCAGCCGGCCCTCGGGATCGCTCGAGTGATAGCCGCAGAACGATCCGGAATCGTCAACGCCGCCGAGCGCACACCCGGGCGGCGCGTCTCTCTCGCACACGCCGAATCCGTTTGGCAGCACAAGGAAGTACAGGTCGCGCGAGGTGACGGGCAGGTGATCGGCGCGCGTGATGCGCTGGAGCTCGGACACGAGCTGGAAGTCGGTCAGACACACGCTCCACCCGGGTCCGGTGCCGACAGGGGGAGCAGCCGGCTCGCTGCAGTACGTCGACGGCGGCGGTAGCGCGTGCGTGTCAAAGATCGCGCCGCCGTATGTGGAGGCGTACGCGGACGGACCGCTGCGGTCGTGGTACTGGCCGCTCAGGCTGTAGACGTTCGTCGTCTTGTGACTGTCGCGCGCGACACGGCCTAGGAAGGTCTCGACCTGGGTCGCGTACCCAGGGTCGTAGGCGAGGCTGGAACCGGTCGGCTGCCAGAAGATGACGTGGGTCCGGTTGGTGTGCATGACCGGGCCGCCGCCGTAGGGCAGATTGGCGGCGCGGGCTGTCGGCGTCGTCTTGACGTGGCCTCCAGTCGGGATGTCGGGCACGAGGCCGCCGAACGTCTTGGCCATGGCGCCCGGGGCGAAGACGAGCAGCAACGCCAGGACAGCCGCGGCCGCCGCACCTCGTGCGCGGGCATTCATCGGGTGGCGCGAGCTCACTTCGCTGAGAGCCAGTCCGTTCCGATGCCCGCGTCGACCGCGAGCGGCGGGTCCATCTCGAAGGCGCCGGCCATCTGCTCGCAGGCGATCTGCTTGACCGCCTCGGCCTCGTCGGCCGGACCCTCGAACAGAAGCTCGTCGTGGATCTGGAGGATGAGCCGGGTGCTGGAGTCCCGCCTCGGTCAGAGCGTGGTCGGCCCGGACCATCGCGACCTTCATGATGTCGGCGGCCGTTCCCTGGATGACCATGTTGACCGCGAAGCGCTCGCCCTGCTTGCGCATCTCCCACCGCCGGGCGCGCAGCTCGGGCACCTGGCGGCGGCGCCCGAACAGTGTCGACACGTAGCCGTGCTCGGTTCCCTGTTCGATCGTTTCCTCGATGAAACGGTTAACAGCCGGGAACCCCGACAAGTAGCGCTGGATGAACTCGTCGGCCTCGTCCTGCGGGATGTCGAGGCGGTCGGCCATGCCGTACGCCGACAGGCCGTAGACGATCCCGTAGTTGATCATCTTCGACTTTGACCGCATGCCCGGGTCGATCTCGTCCGCGGCGACGTTGAAGACGCGCATCGCGGTCGCGGTGTGGACGTCCTCGCCGCGACGGAAGATGTTCTTGAGCACGTCCTCGCCGGCGATGTGGGCGAGCAGCCGCAGCTCGACCTGGGAGTAGTCGGCGCTGACGAGCAGGTGCCCGGGCTCGGCGATGAAGCAGGCGCGGATCTCGCGCCCGAGCTCGGTCCGGATCGGGATGTTCTGGAGGTTCGGGTTATTGGAGCTGAGACGCCCGGTCGTCGCGGCGGTCTGATTGAAGGTCGTGTGGAGGCGGCCGTCCGGGGCGATGTATTCAGGCAGCGCGTCGAGGTACGTCTGGGCGAGCTTCGTCAGTTCCCGCCAGCGCTCGATCTTCGGGATCACCTCGTGTTCATGGCGGATCGCCTGCAGGACGCGGGCGTCGGTGCTGTAGCCGGTCTTGCCGCGGCGCTTGCGACTCAGGCCCAGCTTGCCGAACAGGATCTCCTCGAGCTGCTTCGGCGACCCGAGCGTGAACTCCTCGCCGCTGAGGTCGAAGATCTCGCGCTCGAGCTGATCGGCCTCGGCCTTGACGCGCGCCGAGATGTCCTTGAGCCGCTCGGTGTCGAGCTTCAGCCCGGCCATTTCCATCTTGCGGAGGATCTTCACCAGCGGGAGCTCGACCTCGTTCATCAGGTCGGTGAGGCCGCGGGCTCTGATTTCCTTGCGCTGCCAACTCGCGAGCGCGTTGGTGAGCAGCGCGTCGGCAGCCGGGCCGTCCTCGGCCGGGATTTCGGTCGTGAAGCCGCGCTCCTCGGTGAGCTCGCGGAACGGGTAGGCGCGCCGGGCCGGCTCGAGCAGATAGGCGCCGATCTCGGTGTCGTGGACGAGGTTCGGCGGGACCTCGCCGAGGGATTTCGCGTCGTGGGCGATCGCCGGTCTCGTGCCCAGCGCCTCGACGAGTGCCTCGGGCGTCGGCGTCTCGCCGAGCAGGACCTCCTTGGCGCCATCGGCGTAGGCACCGAAGTGCCACGCGCTGTCGGCGGCGAACAGCGCGTCCTCGGGAATCGCCGGCGGCTGGATGGCGATCGCGATCTCGGTGTGCGGGAGCGCCCTCACCGTGTTGATGGTGGCGTTGTTCTTGACGGTGGCGGTGAGGGCGTGCTCGCCCTCCGGCGCGGGGGCGGCGGCATCGGCGCTGCCGAGCGCCTCCTCGAGTCGCCGCAGCGGCTCGCGGAGCTCGAACTGCCGGAACGTGTCGCGGAGCTTGCTGCGATCGGGCTCGGCCGAGGCGTAGGCCTCAAGGTCGAACGGGATCTCGATGTCGCGCTTGGCGGTGGCGAGCTGCTTGGAGATCCGAGCGTCATCGGCGTGTTCGGTCAGGTTCTGCTTGCGTTTGGCGCCGGAGATCTCATCGATGCTGGCCAGGACGTTTTCCAGAGAGCCAAATCTCTGGAGGAGGTCGGCGGCGGTCTTGTCCCCGATCCCCGGGACGCCGGGAATGTTGTCGCTCGTGTCGCCCTTCAGACCGATGAAGTCGGGGACGAGCTCGGGCGGGATCCCGTAGCGGTCGATGACCCCCTCTCGATCGTAGACCTTCGTGTCCGTGATCCCGCGGGACGTCGTCATGATCCTCACACCGTCGTCGACGAGTTGGTAGGCGTCGCGGTCGCCGGTGACGACCATCACCGGAATCGGCGGGTCGGCCTGCTTGGCGCGCTCGGCGATCGAGGCGATCACGTCGTCGGCCTCGTAGCCCTCGGCGCGCAGGTTCCTGTAGCCGAACGCGTCAACGAGCGGCTCGAGATGCGGCCACTGCTCTCTGAGCAGGTCCGGGCGGCTCGAGCGCTGCGCCTTGTAGTCCGCGTAGACCGTCTTTCGGCCCGTGTCGCCGGCGTCCCAGACGACGACCGTCGCCTTGGGGCCATAGTCGGTGAGGATCTTCACCAACATCGAGGCGAAGCCGAAGATCGCGTTCGTCGGCATCCCGGTCGAGGTCGCGATCGACTCGGGCAGCGCGAAGAACGCCCGGTAGGCGAGGCTGTTGCCGTCGATTAAGAAGAGTTCGTCAGGCATCGTCGTTTCTGGTTCTTTATGTCAGGCTATCTGGCGACATGGCGACAAACCCCAGTGCCCAGTACAGCCTCACCCTCCGGGTCGAGATCGATCACCTGCCGGGCATGCTCGGCAAGGTCGCCTCGGCGATCGGGGAGGCGGGCGGCACGATCGGCGCCATCGACCTCGTCCAGGTCGAGGGGTCGAACACGGTCCGCGACATCACCGTCGAGACGGCTGATTCGTCCGACTGGCCGCGGCTCGCCAGCGCGGTCGACGCCGTCGTCGGCGCGCGCGTGCTCGACGCCACCGACCGGACGTTCATGCTCCACGCCGGCGGCAAGATCGAGATACGCAACAAGAGCCCACTGAAGACGCGCGACGACCTGTCGATGGCCTACACCCCAGGCGTCGCTCGCGTCTGCGGTGCGATCTACCGGGATCCGGATCGGGCCTACCAGTACACGATCAAGCGCAACACGGTCGCCGTCGTGTCAGACGGGACCGCCGTTCTCGGACTTGGCGACATCGGGCCCCGCGCGGCGATGCCGGTGATGGAGGGCAAGGCGATGCTGTTCAAGGAGTTCGCCGGCGTCGATGCCTTCCCGATCTGCCTGGACACGCGCGATCCGGACGAAATCGTTGCCGTCGTGCGGGCGATCGCGCCCGGGTTCGGAGGTGTGAACCTCGAGGACATCTCGGCGCCACGATGCTTCGAGATCGAGGACCGGCTGAAGGATCTGCTCGACATTCCGGTGTTTCACGACGACCAGCACGGGACGGCGGTCGTGACGCTCGCGGCGCTGTACAACGCGCTGAAGCTGACCAGCCGGTCGATCGCCGATCTGCGGATCGTCGTGTCCGGGTTGGGAGCCGCAGGCGTGGCCGTCACCCGGATCCTGCTGGCGGCGGGCGCCCGGGACATCATCGGCTGCGACTCGCGGGGCGCTGTGTCGGTCGACCGGGCCGACTATGTGGACGGGTCGATGCCCGACGCCAAGCGGTCGGTCGCGGAGGCCACGAACTTCGAACGGGCGTCAGGTCGGTTGGCCGATGTGCTGGGCGGCGCCGATCTGTTCCTGGGGTTGTCCGGGGCGCGGCTGCTCGGGCGCGACGATCTGCGGCGGATGGCACGGGACCCGATCGTCTTCGCGATGGCCAACCCGGATCCCGAGGTCGCCCCCGAGGAGGCGGCCGGCGTGGCGCGAATCATCGCGACCGGCCGCTCGGACTACCCGAACCAGATCAACAACGTGCTGTGCTTCCCGGGGGTCTTCCGGGGCGCCCTCGACGTCCGCGCGAGCGCGATCACCGAGCAGATGAAGATGGCCGCGGCCCAGGCGATCGCCTCGATCGTGACTGACGACGAGTTGCGCGAGGACTACATCATCCCGTCGGTGTTCAACCGCGACGTCGTGGGCGTCGTCGCGGCTGCGGTGGCGTCCTGCGCCCGGGATGGCGGGCTCGCTTCAGGGGGGTCGGAGATCGGGTTCGGATCGACCGAGGAGATGCGGATCATCCCGAGCCGGTAGGGGTCGGATCCGCGGCTTCGGGGGTGGGTTGCGGCTGGAGTTTGGGGTCGATTTGTTGCGGTTCTGCGTCAAAACGGCGCCTTGAGGGGGGTGACAATGGGGTCGCTGCGCCCTCTGGAAGGGCATGGCACGCCGAATCGTCCGGAAATCCCCGGCTCAGAGCTCGGACGACCTCCGGGGGACATCGGGACCGCCTGATGGTCCGGATATCCCTTTCCAGGTCTGGGTGCTCGGACAAAGGGATTCTGTGCCGATTCGGGGGACCCGAGATCAGAAAGCCGCCGCGATCGCCGGGTATCAGCGCGGCCGGGCGGCACGAAGGCAGTTCCTCGAGGCCGGAATTACGAAGAGCCAGATTCAGACAATGACTCGGTCGGGTTCCCTGCATCCGCGGCTTCCCGGCGTCTTCGCCGTAGGCCACGACGCGGTCGCTGAGCTGACGAAGGAGACCGAGGCGCTGCTCGCCTGTCCGCGCGGCACGGTGTTGAGCCACTATTCGGCGGCAGTGCTCTGGACGCTTGTCCCGCCCATGCGCGGCCATGACCCGGTGGACGTCACCGTCGTGAGGCCCCAGACGCTCCACATCCCGGGTGTGCGGTCTCACAGGACCTCCACTCTCGATGCCAAAACCGACCTCCGCACACACCGAGGACTCCCGACCGTATCCCCCGCCCGCGCGATCGTCGAGATCGCGGCCGACCTGACGCTGAAGCTGCTCGAGCGGGCTCTCGACGACGGTCTGCACCGGCACATCGTCAGGCTCACCCAGGTCCGCGACACGCTCACACGAGCCGGCACGCACCGACGGGGCGCCGCCATCCTCGACGGCCTGTTGCGGGAACGCGAGGCCGGATCTGGGATCACCCGGTCAGGCGGCGAACAGGACCTCTGGGGCCTGCTCCACCAGGCCCGCTTGCCGAAGCCGGAGCGCAACCAGCAGCTCTATGACTACAACGTCGACATGTTCTGGCGACAGGAACGGCTGATCGTCGAGGTCGATAGCTACGACTGGCATCTGCGCAAGGCGACCTTCGTCAGTGACCGGGTCCGGGACGCCGACCTCGAGGCTCGTGGCTTCACCGTGCTCCGGTTCACAGCTGACCAGATCGCAAGCGAGCCCTTCGTCGTGATCGCGCGGATCGCGGCGGCGCTCGCGTGGGCGTCGGCGCGGGCAGCGTGAGGGTGGGCCGGCGTGAGCGCGGGCGGCGTGAGCGCGGCGGCGTCGCGCGGCGGCGTGAGGGCAGGCCTACGGCTGGCGGCGCTTGGCCCGAGGCGGGATCGCGCCGTCGAGCTTCCAGGCCGATCGTGGCCGCGCCGGCAGGAGCAGGACGATCACGAGCCCGATCGCGCTGAGGAGCAGGCCGAAGGTGAGGCCGACCTTCTCGCCGTAGCCCTTGCGGTCGGTGATCCAGGAGCCGGCGGCGGCTGAGATGAGCCAGACGAACAGGAGGTAGAGCCCGTCGGCACCGATCTGGGAGGCGAACGCGATCATGCCCCGAGGTACGCCTTCTGGACTTCTGGGTCGTCGCGCAGGGCGGAGGACTCGTTGGCGAGGGCGACTCGGCCGGTCTCGAGCACGTAGCCGCGTGAGGAGATGTCGAGCGCGTAGTTGGCGTTCTGCTCGACGAGCAGGATCGCGACGCCGCTGCGGTTGATCTCGCCGATGGTCTCGTAGATCCGCTGGACGAGGATCGGGGCGATGCCCATCGACGGCTCATCCAGCAGCAGGAGCCGCGGTTTGGCCATCAGGGCGCGGCCGATCGCGAGCATCTGCTGCTCGCCGCCGGACATCGTGCCCGCCTTCTGGTTCTCGCGCTCCTGGAGGCGCGGGAACAGGGTGAAGACGCGCTCGAGGTCCTCGTCGGTCTTGTCGCGGCGGCGGTAGGCGCCCATGTCGAGGTTCTCCCGGACGGTCATGCGGGAGAAGCAGTGCCGGCCCTCCGGCGAGAGCGCGATCCCGCGGCTGACGATCTCCTGGGCGGGCACGCGGGTGATCTCCTCGCCCTCGAATTGGACCGACCCGGCGGCCGCCGGGGTCAAGCCGGTGATCGAGCGCAGCGTGGTCGACTTGCCGGCACCGTTGGAGCCGATCAGCGTGACGACCTCGCCCTCCTCCACGGTCAGCGACACGCCGCGGAGCGCCTCGATGTTCCCATAGCGGGTGTGGATGTCCTTCACCTCGAGCAGCGGG
>CAWEYQ010000070.1:0-10210 GCA_963813265.1 uncultured Solirubrobacterales bacterium
GCGCCCTCGTGCAGCGCGAGGCGCACAGCGGCGTGGCGCAGGTCGTAGGGGCGCGTGATGTCGAGGCCGAGCGCCTTGCACGCGGGCTGGAAGGTGCGCCGCCGCCAGTTGCGCCAGTCGTGCTCGTGCCACAGCCCGCCGCTGGCGTTCGGGAACACGAGCGCGTCATCGTCTGGCCGTCCGCTCGCGAGCCGCCATGCGGCCAGGTCAGAGCGGACCGGTGCGAGCAGCCTGGCGGAGCGCACGCGCCCGGTCTTGGCGCCCTTGACCTGACCGTTGTCGTCGGAGCGCTCGATCAGCACCGTCTGCGTGGCGATGTCGCCCCAGCGCAGCGCGAGCGCCTCGCCGGGCCGCAGGCCCACGTACGCGAGCACGCTCACGAGCGTGGCTGAGCGCAGGTCGAGGCGCGCCCTGAGCCGCTCCACGTCGCCGGGGCCGATCGCCTGCACGCTCGCCTTGCTCCGGGCCTTCGGGAGGCGTACGGACGCGCACGGGTTGCCCTGGAGCAGCCCTGCTCGACGGCGAAGCTGAGCGCGACTGAAGGATCGCCTTCACGCGGCGGATCGCCTGCGGCCCGACGCCCTGGGCGCGCAGGTCGGCCAGGTAGCGGCGCACGAGCGGCGGCGTGATCTCGCGCAGCGCGTAGCCGCCGAGCGCCGGTGCGATGTGCCGGTCCCAGGTCGAGGCGTAGCTCTCGCGCGTCGAGCGCGCCAGGTTCGGCCGCGCCTGTAGCGGCCACCACGTCTCGCGGGCGAACGTCTCAAGCGTCTGCTTGCCCGCGTCGAGCGCCGACAACTCGCCGGGCCGCTGGCGGCGGATGATGTCTGCCTCAAACGGCGCGCCGTCGCGCTTGGTACCGATCACGCGAGCGCGGTTACGGCCCGCCTCGCGCCAGCGCACTCTCCACGCGCCTGTGGATGTCTTCTCCAGGCTCATAGGTCGATCGCTCTCCGTGCGAGCTCGATGCGCTGCCGCGCGCCGTTGCCTCGCTCTGGGCCGGCGTCGCCAACACCGTGGGCGACCGCCCCCTGTCCCGCACCGGAACCCGACGCCGCGCTAACCCAACCACCGCGCCGCGGGACGATGCAACAGGACCGGCCTTGGCATGCGCAAGGGCGATAGTCCTCTACGCCGACCTTGTACGACGCTGCGCGTCCGAGCGAGAAGACGCTCAACTCCCAGGGCCGTGTGAAGGGCGTGCTTCGAGGCGAATCGCTAAGTCGACACCGAGAGCAGCTCGCTCAGGCCCGCTCGCTTATCGCTGCGGCTCCAAGCGCATCGCCTGGTACGGCGCTACCCGGCTGAGCGGAACAGCAGAACACGACCCGTTCCGAAAGCGACCGTCGAGCACGCACGGTGCGGCGTCCGGCGTCGGGGTCAAACCGGTCGGCGTCGAGTGCGTGCATTGGTTGGCGCGTCGCTCCTGCGCGCGTCTCGGGGCGCGCCCAGTACGGTTCCTTGGTGCCCTGGGAGTGGCCCGTCGGAGCCGTGTGCGCGTTCGTGCTGGCGCTTGTGTCGACCCCCGCCGGCGTGTCGGGAGCGGTCCTGCTGCTCCCGGTACAGCTCAGTGTGCTCGGTGTCCCAAGCCCGTCAGTCACGCCGACGAACCTGCTCTACAACGTCATGGCCACACCGGGGGCGCTCGTGCGGTTCCGCCAAGAGCGCCGCCTCGCGAGTCCGCTGACGAAGCTGCTCGTCGCGGGCACGTTGCCCGGGGTCGTGGTAGGCGCAGTTCTGCGCGTCGAGTTGCTCTCCAGCACGCACGCGTCCATGCTCATCGCCGCCGGGGTGTTGCTGCCGCTCGGGCTGTGGCTGATACTCGGCGGCCAGCGCGGCATGCGCCGAGCGGCACCATCGTCGGCGCGGGCGCGGTGCCTCATTGTGCTCGTCTCACTCCTCGTGGGGGTCGTCGGCGGCCTGTACGGCATCGGTGGAGGGTCCCTGCTCGCGCCGGTCCTGTTGCTCGCCGGGTTCTCGGCCTATGAGGTTGCACCCGCGACGCTGTCCTCGACCCTTCTGACATCCATCGTGGGTGTCATCACTTACGTCATCCTCCAGGCCACGCAGGGCGGCCCCGTCGCGCCTCAGTGGGTACTCGCCGCGTGGGTGGGTGCCGGAGGGTTCGCCGGAAGCTACTTTGGCGCGCGCCTCCAACGACACCTCCCAGAGCACGCACTCCGCAGGCTCCTCGGCTTGCTCGCCTGTGCCGTCGCCGTCCGCTATCTGCAGGTGGCGACCGCGCCAGCCCACCACGCCCGTCCCACCGCGCCGATACGCCAACCGCACGCGGCCTAGCCACGAACCAGTCGCGCGAACCGCTGTGCGAACGGGTTCACCGGTAAAGGGAAGGCCGCCCAGGCGCAGCAACACCGAGGACTCGGGAGTCCGCGGCAGGATGCTGCGGCGGAATACGGATTGCCGTGGGCGGCTGGTCGTTGAGGATGTGAGCCGAACAGGCTTCCTGCTCCACGTGGCGATGCCGGCCGCGTGCCATGCCCGCCTCACATTCGACTGCTGACTCTTCTCTGGGAGCGACGATGACCGCGATTGACAGTGTCCATGCCCGCCAGGTCCTCGACAGCCGCGGGAATCCGACCGTGGAGGTCGATGTGCGGCTAGGGTCGGGCGCGTTCGGCCGCGCGGCTGTGCCGTCTGGCGCGTCGACCGGCACGCGGGAGGCGTTGGAGCTCCGGGACGGGTCGGGGCCGTTCGGAGGCAAGGGGGTTACGCGTGCGGTCGGCAACGTGAACGGCGAAATCGCGGCCGCGGTCGCCGGCCGTGATGCGGCGGACCAGCGCGGACTCGATGAGGCGCTCATCGCGCTCGACGGCACGGACGGGAAGACGCGCCTGGGCGCGAACGCGATTCTCGGCGTGTCGCTGGCGGCGGCCAGGGCAGCCGCGGCGGACGCCGGTCAGCCGCTGTGGTCCTACCTCTCAGGTGGCGAGGGGCATGTGCTGCCGGTGCCGACGATGAACGTGCTCAACGGTGGCGTGCATGCGGATAACCCGGTGGATTTTCAGGAGTTCATGGTCGCGCCGGTCGGCGCATCGTCGTTCGCGCAGGCGCTGCAGATGGGCGCCGAGGTCTACCACCAGCTGAAGTCGACGCTCAAGCAGCGCGGGTTGGCCGCCGGGGTCGGTGACGAGGGCGGGTTCGCGCCGGCGCTGGAGTCAAACGAGGCGCCGCTGGAGCTGCTCGTCGCGGCGATTGACGGCGCCGGATACACGCCGGGCGAGGACCTCGCCATCTGTCTTGACCCGGCCGCGAGCGAGTTCTTCAAGGACGGGCGCTACGAGCTCGCCGGGGAGGGACGGTCACTCAGCTCCCAGGAGATGGTCGACTATTGGGCCGAGGTGGCCGGCCGCTACCCGGTGCTGTCGCTGGAGGACGGGATGGCTGAGCAGGACTGGGATGGCTGGAAGGCGCTCACCGACCGGCTGGGCGACCGCCTGCAGCTCGTCGGCGATGACATCTTCGTGACGAACCCGGCGATTCTCCGTGAGGGCATCGACCGGGGTATCGCGAACAGCATCCTCATCAAGCTGAACCAGATAGGCACCCTGACCGAGACGCTCGACACCATCCGCATCGCGCGTGACGCGGACTACCGGTGCGTCATCTCGCACCGCTCCGGCGAGACGGAGGACAGCTTCATCGCCGACCTCGCTGTCGCGACCGGCGTCGGGCAAATCAAAACTGGCGCGCCGGCCCGCTCCGAGCGGGTGGCGAAGTACAACCAGCTGCTGCGCATCGAGGAGGAGCTCGGCGACCGTGCGACGTACGCCGGTCGGGCGGCAGTCGCGCTCAGCTGACCGTTGCCTCGGACGCGGCGTCCAGCCGGCGGCCGAAGGCGAGCAGCGCAGTGGCGAGCACGGCGACGACGGCGCCGGATACCAGCAACGGGACCCGTCCATCGCTGCCCCAGGCGAGGCCGGCAGCCAGCCGCTCCGATCTCCGCAGCTTCATGGCGTGCGGCGGCCAGTCTGACGACGAGGTTGAGGTGCCCGAGGATCCGTCGCTCAGCAAACACCTGGTGGCCCCGGATGAGCGTTGAGCGCGCCCGCGAGCAGCTCGAGCTCGCCGAGGGGCGCTGGCAGACCGCGGTCAAGGAACACGCGCAGCCCCCACCCGACGCTGGCGACACGCGTCGTTTGCGCGCGCTCGCCCCCGAGGATGTGTGGGAGCGGTTCGACGACGCCGTTGAGTCCCTCAGCCGCGCGCGTACCGGTGTGAGCGTCGTCGCGATCGCGCAGGCGTTCGGGCAGCTGTCCGCCGCAGCATGGGATCTCGCCGAGGCGGTTGAGCAGCGCCAGCGCCAGCGGACGACTCGGGCGGGCTGATAGCGGGCGGCAGACGCGCTTGCCCCTGGGGAAGGCACGCGAGTACGCCTGGTCCTCGATTCAGAACCCGACCTGCAGGTGGTCGCCGAGACAGGAGACGGCGCCGACGCCGTGGCACGCGCGCTTCAGGATGACGTCGACCTCGCGATCCTCGACATCACGATGCCCCGGATGGACCGGGGCCTCGTCGAGGCGTGCCGCGCCACGATGCGAGGGGAACCGTTCCTATATCCAGCCGAAATCACCGCGGTGATCCGCGAGCCGTTATCCGACGCGCTCGCGGGTGAGCAGCTTCGCGATCCGTCGCGGGCTGCTCGAACCCTGACGGCGCGTGAGCGTGGCGAACGTCGGGCCGCGTGGCGGTGGGTGCGGCTCGCTGAGTTGCGTCGACATTGGGCAGACGACGGTGGGTTCGTCGGATCGGGTGGCGTGCTTCGGGGTTCTACGGCGACACTCTCGGCGCGAGTACGGATGCGCGGGGCGGCGTCCGTGGCGATGCTGGGGCGGTGGCTTCTGCTCCTGGTTCGGTTGCTGTGGGGGTTGCTCGCCCCCCACGGGATCGCGGCCGGGTTCGGCGCGCGTTCGAGTGGCTCGTGGAGCATCGCGCGCGGATCCTCGCGGCGATCGCCGGGCTGTCGATTGTGGTCGGCGGCGCGTTGTATTTGGCCGGGGAGCACGCTGCGGGCAAGGATGTGTGGGGGGCTGCGGTCGCGCTGCTGGCTGCCGAGCTTGCGTTCGAGGTCGTGCGGACGGTTGTGGTTGACCATCACATGGGCGTCGACACGATCGCGTTGGTCGCGATGGTCGGGGCTTTGGCACTCGGACAAGAGTTCGCGGGCGTGATCGTGGGCCTGATGTTCTCCGGCGGCGCAGCGCTTGAGGACATCGCTTCAACTCGCGCCCGCCGGGAGCTCACGGCTCTGATTCAGCGTGCCCCGAAGGTCGCGCAGCTGCGGGCCGGCGATCAGATCGAGCAGGTGCCGGTCGCCCAGGTCAGGACGGGCGATGTCGTGGTGGTGAGGACCGGCGAGGTCGTGCCGGTCGACGGGACCATCGTCGGGTCCGAGGCTGTCGTCGATACGAGCACGCTGAGCGGCGAGCCGCTGCCCGTCACGATCGAGCCGGGCATGGCGGTGTTGAGCGGGTCAGCGAACGCCGGCGCTCCGTTTGACGTGCGTGCCGACCGACCGGCGGCCGAGAGCGCCTACGCGGCCCTCGTGCGCCTTGTCGAGCAGGCGCAGGCGCATCGGGCGCCGTTCGTACGGATGGCGGACCGCTACGCCGGATTCTTCCTCCCCGCGACAATGATCACGGCTGGCCTCGCGTGGGCGATCAGCGGCGACGCCGTCCGGGCGCTGGCGGTCGTCGTGGTTGCCACGCCGTGCCCATTGATCCTCGCGGCGCCGATCGCGCTCGTGTCCGGCCTTTCGCGCGCCGCCCGTTTCGGCGTGATCGTCAAAGGCGCCGGGGCGATCGAGACGCTCGGCCAAGCACGCACCATCCTGTTCGATAAGACCGGCACACTGACGGCCGGAACGCCCGACGTTCGCGATGTCGTCCCGTATCGGGATCACCAACCCGCCGAGCTGCTCGTGCTCGCCGCGTCTCTCGACCGTATGTCCGCGCACGTGCTCGGCGAGGCGCTCGTGCGTGCCGCGATCGAAGCCGGCCTCCCCCTCAGCGCCCCCAGCGACATTCGCGAGGAGCCCGGTCAAGGGATCCAAGGAGTCATCGACGGCCGCTCGGTAGCGGTCGGGAGCCGCGCGTTCATGCGCTCGGTGGGGATCCCTGATGATGAGATCGCGTCCGCGGCCGTCCTGCGCGGCCACGGCTCCGGGGAGGCGCACGTCCTCGTGGGTATCGACAGCCACATCGGTGGCGTGATCGTGATGACCGACGAGTTGCGACCGGATGCCGATCGCATCGTCGAGCGCCTCCGCGCCGAAGGCATCCGGCATATCGCGATGGCATCAGGCGACCGTCGCTCCGTCGCCGAGCGGATCGGACGCGAACTCGGAGTCGACCGTGTCTACGCCGAGCAGTCCCCCGAGGAAAAGCTCGAAGTCGTCCGCCGTCTACGTGAGGATCCGGAACTGCGCCCCGTGATCATGGTCGGCGACGGGGTCAACGACGCGCCCGCGCTCGCGCTCGCAGACCTCGGTATCGCGATGGGCGTCGCCGGCGCGACCGTGTCCTCGGAGACCGCCGACGCGGTCATCACGATCGACCGCATCGACCGCGTCGCCGACGCCGTCCACACGGGCCGGCGCTCGCTGCACATCGCGAAGCAGAGCGTGCTCGCGGGCATGGGCCTCAGCCTCGCCGCGATGGCAGTGGCAGCCGCTGGCTACCTACCACCCGTCGCCGGCGCCCTGTTCCAAGAGGCGATCGATCTCGCCGTCATCCTCAACGCCCTGCGAGCCCTCCGCGGCTAAACCGGAGCCACCCGCTCGCCATCGGAGACGCCGAGGGTACGCCCGCGGCGTGCTCTAGGAGCGAGCGTGGCCTGGGATTTCAGCCTCGCACTTGCCCCAAATTGCCCTCTGCCTCGACGTCGCGTCGGCCCGTGAGACGCGGAGGGACTGCCAGGACCGGGCATGGAGCGACGTGCAGCAGGTGCTGGGTGACGCTACCCACGAGCAGCCCGCCGATCGCCGAGTGCCCGCGCGTCCCGACGACGATCACGTCCGCGTCGACCTCGGCCGCGATGTCCGCGATCCCCTGCGCGGGCTGCGGCCCGACATAGTCAACCACCTTGAGGATGGCATCCAGGCCCTGCTGCGAGATGTCCCCGAGCAGCTCGCGCACGCTCGGGTGGGAGCCAGGTTGACCATCGTCAACAGCAGAGTCGCCCTCTGCCGTTGTAGTTGCCGGCTCCTGGACGATGTGCACGACAAGAAGCATCGCTCCTTCGCCGGTTGCCAACGCCTTCGCGTAGGGGAGGGCTCGCATGGCATCCTCGGACCCGTCCGTCGCCCAGACAATTGTGTTAAACATCGGACCTCACTTGGGTCGGCCGTGTCGATCGTCGAAGTCGGCGCCCGCGCCGCGCGTTCGGCAACGAGCTCGCGCGGCGGACGTGCTCACTCATGCTACGAGCGCTGTCGATCACGCAGGCCGGAACACGACGCGGGTTGCCGCGAGCGTCGGCGAGTCGCTCGTAGATGGATTTGTCGACGCTCTTCATGGCTCAGTGAAGGATGTCTCGTCGTTCGAGCAGTAGCGCGCCGGTGATCAGCAGCAGCACCCCCGCGCCGGTGAGTCCGATGAACGATGCCGGGTCGATCCCGTCGCGCAGCGGCGCGCCGTAGTAGCGGAACGCGGAGATCCAGCGCAGCGGCTCGAGTCCGTTGGCGAGACGTCCTGCGAGGTCAAGTGCGTACATCGCCACGAGCGCGGCAAGCGCAATCCCATTGACCGCTCGAGCGCCGTGCAGGACTCCCGAGGCGAGCGCGGACACCCCGGCGAAGAACAGCGCCAGCGGCCACACCCCCATCGAGCCGGCGATCACCAACCCCAGCGAGATATCGTGTTCCGGCGATCCGACCGGCGATGAACGTCATCGCCCCGGTGAGGGCGAGGATCGCGACAGACACGACGGCGGCAACCACGAAGGAGCCGATCATCAGCACCCAGCGGGACATCGGGAGGCTCAGGATTGTGTCGAGGTGGCCGCGGTCCTCGGCGCCGACGATCGCCGCGGCGACAGCGCGAATGGCGAAATAGCCGATCGCCAGCGGCACGATCAAGCTGAACATCTCGGCGTGGACGTAGCCTTCGACGGTGTTCATCGCCTGCACGCCAAACGCCTCCTTCAATCCCGCGGGGTAGTTCTTGGCGATGCTCTCGATGGAGCTTCTGGATCGAGGGATAGATCGCGGCCATGAACGCCCCGAGGGCGCCGAGCGACCCTCCCCACAGCAGCACGGTACGCCGTCGGTCGAGCAGCCCACGTCGCACCACCGCCCGCAGCGATGTCGGCCAGCCAGGCGCCTGTCGCGGGCGACGCGGCACGACCGCAGCTGGTTGGCGCACCTCAGCGATCATGAAGCCGCCTCCCGGCCGTAATACGTCAGGAATATCTCCTCGAGCGTCGGCTCGGTGAGCTCCATGTCGATCACCCTGTGCCGGGCCGCGGTCTTGATCACCGGGTCAAGCGCACCGGATGCCTTGAACGACACGTGAGACCCCTCGGTTTCAAGCTCGCTGACTCCGGGGATGCCAGCGAATTCACCAGCGTCGATCGGTGATTCGAACTCGATCGAGACGTGGTGGTAGGCACGTCCGCGCAACTCTGCGACCCGCTCCACCGCAGAGATCCGCCCCTCACGGATGATCGCGACGCGATCACAGACCCGCTCCACCTCGTCAAGGTCGTGCGATGACAGAAAGACAGTTCCTCCACGGCCGCGGAACTCGACAATGACAGCGAGGAACTCCTCCTGCATCAGCGGATCAAGCCCGGTGGTCGGTTCGTCGAGCACGAGGAGCTCAGGATCGTGAAACAGCGCCTGGATCAGTCCAACCTTCTGGCGGTTGCCTCTCGAGAGATCTCCGATCCGCCGGTCCAGCTCCGCCTCAAATCGCTGTGCCAAAGCTGAGGCTGACCCCAGACCTCGCAGACCACGAGCTTCCGCGCAGAAACCCAAGAACTCGCGGCCGGTCAACGCCGGGTCGCACGTGAAATCGCCGGGGAGGTTGCCAAGCCGAGATCTGATCTCGCGACTCTCCCGACGACTGTCCAGACCGAACAGCCGCGCGCTGCCACTCGTCGGATGAAGCAGGTCGAGCAGCGTTCGGATTGTCGTCGTCTTGCCCGCGCCATTCGGCCCCAGGAATCCGTACACCTCTCCCTGCTCGACACCGATTGAGACATCATCGATTCCCCGCGATCCGCCGTATCGCTTGGTCAAACGATCGGTCTCGATCACCGCAGCCATACATGAACGATCGTCCCACTGGGCCGACATCGGACCAACCGTGTTTTCCCCTCGCCGGATCCCGCACAACCCACTACCTCGAACCGGTGCCCGGTGACGCGGCTATACCGTCTCTGCCGGCCCGCGCGGCGGGCGGGCGATGGTCTGTGATTACTGAACCTGAGGCGTGATTAGTCCGGATGCCGCCCAGCGGATGTGGGCCTAGGGTCGAACAGGTGAACAGCGCGACCTCGCAGAGTTCCGCCGAGGAGCCGATCAGCGACGAGCTGCGGGAAGTGGCGCGCGTGCACATCCGCGATCACGCGCGCGGGGAGGCGGCCCGGATCGAGCGTCTCTCGCGCGTGCGCGAGTTTGTGCTCGGCGCGCAGGACGGTCTGCTGGTGCCGCTCGGCGTGGTCACCGGGATGGCGGCAGCGAACCCGGGGCGCGGCGCGATCCTCGTCGCCGGGATCGCCGAGGCGGTCGCCGGCTGTATCGCGATGGGCGGCGGTTCGTATCTCGCGAGCGAGGCGGAGGAAGGCCTGTACGCGGCGGAGATCGCAGACGAGGGTCGCGAAATCGACGAGGAACCCGCCCGCGAGATCGCCGAGCTCGCACTCGTGCTCGAGGACGAGGGGCTCCCGCGCGACGCGGCCGAGCGGGTCGCGCACGGCCTCGCGGCCAACCCGACGGTGTTCCTGCGCACGAAGGTTCAGAAGGAGCTCGGCTTATCGCCGGACGTGGGAGGCGCTGCGCGCGGGGACGCGCTCGTGGTCGGCCTCACCTACATGGGCGCAGCTGTCATCCCGCTGTGGCCGTACATCGTGCTCCCGCTGATGGCCCCAGCGCTGATCACGAGCATCGTCTGCACACTGATCGCGCTGTTCGCGCTCGGCGTCGCGAAGGGCCGGATCGCCCGGCAGGCGTGGAAACGCGCGGGCCTGCAGG
>CAWEYQ010000071.1:0-17127 GCA_963813265.1 uncultured Solirubrobacterales bacterium
TAGCAGCAGTTCGAGCAGCAGCACAAGTGCGAGCACGACCACCAGTTCGGCGGGCGCGAAGGCCAAGAAGGCCCTGAGCCTGACCTACGGCGTGAAGATGACCGGAGCTGCCGAGACCCCGGCCGGTGCGCCCGGCGGCACGGCCAAGGCGGTCGTGACCCTGAGCACCAAGACGGGCAAGGTCTGTTGGACCTTCACGTCGCTGAGCGGGGTCAGCACCCCGACGGCCGCACACATTCATGTCGGCGCGGCCGGAACTTCCGGCAATGTCGTATTGCCGTTGTCGACCGGCGCGACGTTCCTGACCAAGGGGTGCGTCCACGCGAGTGACGCGCTGATCAGCGCGATCGCTGCCAAACCACACGGTTATTACGTGAACATCCACAATGCGAAGTACCCGGGTGGGGCCGTCCGCGCGCAGCTCTAAGCGACTGGGACCCGGGCCGGGCGCTGACGCTCGACCCGGGTCGTTCGAACCACAAACGGCCCCCGCATCAGCCCCGGCGTAGACCAGGCGTCTCACGTGGTCCACCAGCCTGGGCGCCAGTGCCACCAAGGAACAACCGCAGCCATCTGGCCAGCCCTCGCAGCAACCTGTCCGACAAGACAGAGGAGAAGTCCACGGCGTCACCGGCGCTAGAGCTCGGGACGAATCTCGAAAGCGCCGCGTCGGTCGCTCGGTCGGAAGCTCTACATAGGCACGAATGACGCGCTCTGACAAACCCTGTGCGCGTGCGATGCCGACCTGCCCGTTTGGCCCGTTTCGCGACGAACCGGTCACGTCGACCGGCACGACGACGTGGCCCCTTTCGGACAAAGGCGGCCACCAGATCCGCGCCGCCGACGTGTCCCTAATTGGTGCGATCCGATCACGATCGGCGCCGGCCGGTGGGCGATCAGCAGCGACGTCGTTGCTCGGCACCAAACCCGATCACGTTGAGTCCGACGATCACGTGGCTTCTCCTGCGCGGAAGCAGTCGCGAGCTGAGGACCGTGTCGGACGCTTGCAGCTCGTCCTCTCGGCGTGAGATCGGCGCCGCAGACTGCTCGCCGTTGTGGTCGTCAGCCGACCGACAGTTGTTCGATTACCGCACATTCGCCGGTACCTGGATGGTTGCGGTCCTGCGCGCTGCGACCAACCGCACGTGAATGGGCGGCGACGCTCGGCTCGACGCTTGCGGCGGCTGCTCGTAGCCGTCGAGCGCGTCCTCGAGCGCACCAGAGCTGAGCAGCTCGCCAAGAACGGCCACGTCTTCCAAAGCCTGCGGCGCGCGGTCGTGGTGGCAGATGACCGATGCCGACTATCCTCGACTAGCACGAACAACGAGGGAGTGAGCATGGCCTTTGAAGTCGGCAAGCGCGTCGTAGCCGAGTCCGAGTCAACCGAACGCCGACCCCGGTCGGGTGTCGTTGAGGAGCTGTTGCGAGGCGATCCTTCGCCTCGGTATCGGATTCGCTGGGACGACGGCCACGAGAGCATCTACACGCCCGCAAGCGGCGCGCTCCGGGCCGAACCACGCGCCAAGAGGCAACGGCAAGTGTCAGCAGGGAAACGCTGACCAACCTGTGGCGCGACGATCGACGCATCGGCCGGAGCCTCAAGCGGCACGTGCGGCAGCGGACTCCCGCAACGGTGACCGCGAATGATGACGCCGACCGAATGGCCGTCCTTGCGTGCCGAAGCCGCCGCTGGGCCGAGGAAGGACCACCCGGGTGCGGGTAGCTTGCCCGTAGTGGTGCGGCCCGGATGGCGTGCGGGTCCGCGGCTCTTATCCTGCGAGCGCAGTATCGCGGCGAGCCCCGGGCAACAGAGCCAGGACCGCCGCCCCACGGAGCCTTATCTTGCGTCCCGCACGGCGGTAGCTCCTGGCACGTGTACGGCTCTGCGCGCCGGCACTCGCCGCCTGGGTGCTCTGCGGTGATCGCGAGATTGGACTGCGGCTGGCTATCGGTGCGGCCGGCGCCGCCGGGCCGCGGCGGGTGTGTCCGGGGGTTCTGGATGGAGCAGACGCACGCCGATCAGCCGCCGGTGGTCATAGACGCGCTCGATGACGTATCCGTTCAGCTCGAGCTCGGAGACGACGGCGGCCGGGAAGTCAATCCCGCCGGCGCGGCCTCGGCGAAAGCGACGGGCTGGTCACCGGCCTGGCGCAGTCGCTTGAGCAGCCGCTGTTGTTGGGCGTCCGCGAGCGTCGTCGACCGACGGTTGCCCTCCAGCGAGATTGGGGGGCGGCTCGAGCGTTCTGGAGCTGCGCTGCTGCGACTGGACGTTTGACGACTGGGGGTTGGGTCGTCGCCGACCGCTACGTCGCGCCGCGGTCGACTCACGCGCTGCGCGATTCGTGGCCGCCGGGCGGCGACGTTGGGGCGCTGGACGCCCACGCCGAGGTTCCGGGTATTTGCGCGGCGCTCACGGGGCGTCGGGACGGTCAGACTGTTGAGAGCTGCTGGCGCCGACCTGTGATGCTGGTGTGACCGTCATGTGAACGAGAGACTGGAGCTGATGCGTTGGCAGAATTTGCAATCGCGGTCGATCCGATCGAGCCGATCCCCGAGACGTCCTTTGCCGAGCGGGTTGTCGCCGACGTGCATCCGATCGGCGCGTCGGCTGCGGACGCCGAGCGCGTCCGCGATTCGGTGCCGCTTTGGTTTCACACGTTCGCGCTTGCGCCGGGGATCTACACGCCGGGGATCGCCCGCGACCACGGTTACCGCCTTGCGGTGCTCGACGCGGACCGCTTTGCGGGCCGCAGCGTGCTCGACGTCGGCGCGTTCGATGGCTTCTACAGCTTCCTCGCGGAGGTCCGCGGCGCGCGGCGGGTTGTCGCAGTCGACAATGAGCAATACGTCGACTGGGTCCGTGCTCGCTTCGGCGTCACGCTGACTGGTGGCGTCGGCTTCCGCGCGATCGCGGGGCTGGTCGCGTCGCGGGTCGAGTACCGACGCATGGACGCGCTTGACGTGCACGAGCTCGGCAAGCGCTTCGACGTTGCGTTGTGTTTCGGGATCCTGCACCGGGTGACCGACCCGATCGCGTTGCTACGGGCGCTCGCAGACGTGCTCGCACCCGGCGGCGAGATCGTGCTCGAGACGTACGGCTCGCGCCTGGCCGCCGACGCCCCCGCAATCGAGGTTCACGAGCCTGGCGACGTGTACGCGCGCGATGACTTCGTCTACTGGGGCTTCTCCCCGGAGGGTCTGCGTCGACTCGGGCGGATCGTCGGCCTCGACGAGGTCGAGGTCGTCGACGAGCTGGAGATCGACGGCCACCCCCGGATCCTCGCGGTGCTACGAGCCGGGTGACCGCACCCCTGCGATCCCCGCCCTGCGGTCGCTGCTCAGGCCGCCAACGACATCGCGACAAGCTCGCGGCGCAGCGCCGCCGGTCGATCGGTCGTGATCGCGTCGACGCCACTGCCCGTGGCACGCGGCGCTGTACGACGTCGACACCGGCGCGATGGTGCGGGGTCCCCAGGGCGCGTTCAAGCCGGTGGCGGGCGCTGTGAAGGCGACGACCGGCGCCCGATCGCTGAAGACGTTCCCGGTCGAGGTGCGCGACGGCGCGATCTGGTTGGTCGGCTGAGCGACGGTCGCACCTTGTTTGGCGTCGCGGTCAGCGCCGAGATCGAGGATCACCTCGACAAGCGTCTAGGTTCGGTGCCTGAGTGTGCGCAGCGCAAAGCCTGAAGCGATCTCGACGTCGTCACGCAGCTTCTGGGCTTCGGCGAGGTTCTGAAGCTTTTTGAGCGACTGGTTTTCGATTTGGCGGATGCGCTCGCGCGTGACGTTGAACGCGCGCCCGACCTCGTCGAGCGTGCACGGGTGCTCGCCGCCGAGGCCGTAGCGCAGCTCGAGCACTCGCCGCTCGCGGTAGCTGAGGCTCTCGAGCGCGTCTCGCAGGGCTTCCTTGGTGAGGATCTCCACGGCGCGCTCGTAGGGAGACTCGGCTTGTTCGTCAGCGATGAACTGGCCGAACTCGGACTCCTCGTCGTCACCGACGGGCTTCTCGAGCGAGATCGGCGCTTGCGCGGAGCGCTTGATCGACTCGACCTCGTCCGGGCTCGATGCCCGCTACGACGTCTGCGATCTCCTCGGCGGTCGGCTCGCGGCCGAGCTCCGTGACCAGGCTGCGCTCTGCGCGCCCGATCTTGTTGAGCTTCTCGACGATGTGGACGGGGATCCGGATCGTGCGCGCCTTGTCAGCGAGCGCGCGGGCGATCGCCTGGCGGATCCACCAGGTCGCGTAGGTTGAGAACTTGAAGCCCTTGCGGTAGTCGAACTTCTCCGCCGCACGGACGAGGCCGATCGTGCCCTCCTGGATCAGGTCGAGGAACGGTAGCCCCTGGTTGCGGTAGTTCTTCGCGATCGACACGACCAGGCGCAGGTTCGACTCGACCATCTTCTGCTTCGCGTCCAGGTCACCGCGCCGATCCGCTTGGCGAGGTCAACCTCCTCCTGAGCCGTCAGCAGCCGCGCCTTGCCGATGTTCTTCAGGAACAGCTGCAGCGAATCGGTGGTCATGTCCGGCTTGAGGTCGAGCGCGGTCTTGGCTGCGCGGGTGCGCTTCGTCGGGCGCGCGCTCGATGTTCAGGCTCGCCGCAGTGGCTGGGTCGATTTCCTCGACCAGCTCGATTTCAGCCCGCTCGAGGAGGCCGTGCAACTCCTCGACGTCGGTTTCGTCGAGGCCGAGCTCGGCCGTGGCGGTCGCGATCTCGGCGTACGTGAGCACGCCGACCCGCTGGCCGCGTGTGATCAGACCCTTGACCTCTTCAAGCTCCTGAAGTTCCGCTACTGACATCTGGTCGGTTTCGCGTTCGGCCCGCGTCGCTCAAGCGGGCTCATGTCGGTCCGTGGCTTGCCGACCAGGAACACGTCGATCGTGATGTTCGCGTGGGCGCCACTGCTCGGAGGTGTCGTCGTCTTCGTGGCTCGGTGTCGATCCCATTTCGCGGCGCGCCAGCCGAACCGAGGCCGAAGCGCGAACTTTCGTCTGGCGGCGCCGTTAGCGCCGATGACGCGCGTCGTCGAACGCTCCGAGGACGCGCGGCACTCGCGGCGGCGCGGCTGTGGTGGGAGCGCGGCGTCGTCGTCTCACAGCTTCCTCGCCCGTGCCGGGAGCGCGAGAGCCAGCGGCTTGGACTTGTGGGCTGACAGAGCGAGCGTCGTAGCGTTTGATTGCGAGCCGGATCGTGCGTGCTTGAGCTCGCGATCGAGCGATGATCTCGCCGACGCGATCAGCGATCAGCTCGACCGCGCGCGGTGCGCGCGCTGCGCGACGTGCTGCCGCGTGTCTCGATTACGCGGTACCCGACGATTTCACCCAGGTCGCCGACTGGCTCCAACAGCGAGCCGCAGACGGGGCATAGATCCCCGATCGGATCGGCTTCGCTTGCCGTGCTGTGTAGGCACGTCTTGCACGCCAGACATTTGAAATGCGGCATCGGCAGGCCCTCGCTAGTCGTACGATCGCGTCAGGTACGCGTAGCGGGGGTCGCTCGGACCGAACGGGTCTCCTTCGGTCCGGGTGCCATCCGCTCGCCGGGCGTTCAGGCGTCGTTGGGCATCGATCGCCGGCGAGAGCCGCCGCAATCCGCGATCGCGACTCAAATCGCCTCGCCTACGCGCTGCCAAGTTCTGTTCCCTGTGCGTCATGGTCTTTAAGCCTTCCCGTCTCTCTGTTGGGTCCGCGCGAAGGAAGAGGGCAGAACCCCCGCGCGTTCAATCAGATTAGGACGCGGCCACCGGACCGGTGGGGTGACGCCGGTGGAAGTACGGCACCGGCCCCGCAGTCAAAACCAGTAACCCCCGCCTCGCGCCTCGTGGCGCAGATCGCACCGTCGGTGGCATCCGGCTTGGGCTGAGAATCCTGGCCGCAGGGCCAGCTCGTGTACGACTCTACTCCGATTGACGGGCTTATGCGAACCAGACCTCAAGAGTTTGCTCGGGCTCGTCCGCGGGCGCGGGCATCAGCTGATTCCTCGGCATCCGCGAGCGGCCTCGGGGCCGGCGCTCTTGGTTGGCGCCAAAACGATAACGTCGTCCTGTAGTTCCTCGTTATCGATCTTGCGGATCACCGGAACGCTCTGAGCGAGAGCGGACGAGGCGGGAGAGACCGCCGCCTTCGAGTTCTACAAGCGCTGGGACGACTTCGGCCGCATGCCGTCCACCGCCGATACCCGTCGTCGATCTGCACTTCCACGTGCTGCCGGGCGTCGATGACGGTCCCGCGACGCTCGAGCAGTCGCTGCGGATCGCGGACCTGGCCGTTCGCGACGGCACTCGCCTGGCCGTCGTAACCCCCCACGTGCGCTCAGACCACCTGTTGGGCGTCGATCAGCTGCACGAGCGCGTGCGGCGCCGCGCGAGGATCAGGCGCGCAGCTCACTACGCCCCCGACGACTACTGCGGGGGACCAGCCGCATCTACCACCCGCCGCGGACAGACTCGCTCACGGCCGACCGCTCCATCGGGTCGACGGGGGGCCAGGGGTTACGCAGCTGGAATCTGAGTCGCGGCGCGCCACGGTGACGCGAGCCTGTTGTCGATCGACGAGAGCGACCGCCCGGGCGTGCGAAATCGCTAACGTGAATGCCGTGATGATGACCGCAGAGCCAATGGTTGCTCGGGGCGTCCACTACACGGCTCTGGTCGACACGATCGATCATCAGGGAGCCACCAAACTGCACGCCAGGGAGCGGGAGCAGCTGCTGGAGGCCGCGGATGTCTTGCTGTTCGGCGAGCCTGACAGCGAGTGGACGGTTCGGTCAGCCGAGGTTCTGATCGAGGCCTTGGAGACCAGTGAGCGGTGGTCAGTAGAGAGCTGTGATCAATTGCGCGAGCACCTATCCGGCTGTGGTGCTCCGACCGGGGAATCGTAAGAACCGAGCTGGACGAAAGCCTTACTTGCGTTCAAGATCCACTTTGGAGACCGCCTTCCCGACTAACCCAACAAGCGCCTACACAGTTAGACGGACACCGTCGCCGTGCTTGCTCGGGGCAACGGGACGAGCAAGCGCCCCGCGCGGACTCCGTCAGGAGAAGCGAAAATGCGGAAGGATGCCGAGCGTTCTGCTGGTGCCGAACGGTTGCGAGCACTTCGATGCGCAGCTCGCAGAGTGCTGCATCGACCGTAGAAGAGCCACGATGGCCGCAAGGACAACGCCGCCGCTTCTGGTGCATCTCGATCACGCCGCCAGGCTCGGCACCGGCTGGAGCGAGACTGCCGGTTTGCCGCTCGACCGGCCGCCCGACGAGACGGCTGCTCCGGCCGTTGGCGGACCGGAAGCAGAAGTCGGCGACGAGGGCCCGTGGAGCGGCAATGGCAGCCACCGGCGGCGGCGCTCCTTGGAAGATCCCCGGCGCGATCCCGCTGGGTGGACCCGAGCTGGTAGGAGCCCACGCTTCGCCGGCTCCGTCGAGGCCCGGTCAGCTCAGAATGCCTACCCCGCTCAGCGACCGCGAGACAACGATGTCGAACTCCCCTGGCGCGCCTGGGAGCGGCACCCGCCGCCGTCAACGTCGGTGGACCTGGTGATCGATCCCGCCATCCGGTGCGGTCGCTCGCTGGATGTCGTCGGTCATCGTGTGCAGGTAGGGCGCGACGAGCTCACCGTAGTCGGCCTTGCGCGCGGCGGGCAGGTCCTTCCAGCCGGTGACCGAGCCGCGGCACCGCGCGGTGCCGCACAGGCACACGGCCGGGAAGTGGTCGATCGTGAAGTTGCGCATGGCGTAGTCGAACGTCAGCTCCTGCCCGGCGCTGATCGGCTCGCGGGCGACGAAGTCGAACGCCTGCGCGTCGTTGAGACGGACACCGCAGTTGGGGTCGCAGGAGTGGTTGACGATGGGTCCCAGGCCGCCGTGGCGCGCCCAGGAGTCGGGACCCACCTGCGTCGCGTGCGAATCGTTGCCGATCAGCGCACCGACCAGGAAGCCGACCATCACGGTCTCGCCGGCCGCGAACGGGCGTGTGGCGATCACCGCATCTCCTTTGCCGTCGGCCGTGCGGCGCAGCTCGACGCCCTCCTCTCCGGGGACCTGGGTGCTGCTCGTCTCGCGCTCCGCGAGGACCGGCGATCTGCCGCCATGCGACGCGGTGGCGGCGGGCGGGGTGGACGGATGAACGTGGGGCAAGGGAACCTCTTTCGGTTGACGCCCTCGACGGACGAGCATAACCCCGGACCGTCCGAGCCCCCCGAGCGGCTCCCGCGCTGGCGAGCGCGCATGAGAGCTTGGCGAGGATCGTGAGATCAGCATGCAGAGGACTCGATTCAGACCACCCGCGCGCAGCGCCAGCCGACGGCGCGTGCTCCCCCAGATCTCGGGATACGATTCCTCAGAGCACGATCGACGTGGCGTACGTGCGCACGCACTCGCCGATCGGGTCGCACAAAAGTGTGGGTCCCGCCAGCTGTCGATGCTCAATCTCGAAGTCCCCGCTTCTGTGAGGAGAAGCACTTGTCCCGTATTCAGCAGGTCATAGAAACACTCGAGGCTGAGCGCACTGAAGTCCAGAAGCATCTGGCTTGGCTCGAGCAGCAGATCAACGAGTTCCACGCCTACGATGGCGGCTCAGCCGCCGCCGCTCCGGCTCGCTCGGTGCGCCGTGCGACTGCGCGGCGCGCGAGCAACAGGCGCGCAACCGCGCGCAGCCTTCAGGGCGACACCAAGGCGAGCATCATCGACTTCCTCGCCGAGCACCCCGGAAGCACCGCTGGTGATCTCGCCAAGGCCCTGAACCTCAATCCCGGAAGTGTCTCAACCCGCCTGACCCAGCTCGCGAGGGCCGGCGAAATCAAAAAGGCAACACGCGGCTACAGCACGAAGTAGACCGCGCGGCGGCATTGAAGACTCACTGCAACAACCCGCGCCGTGGCGGCAGACCAGGGTCCGCAGCCGCTCCGCTCCGGACCGGCCAGCGCCTCGACGCTCTCGGCGTGGGCGTTGAGGTTGCGCGCCCACTCGTGCAGTGGGGCGTGGGTAGCAGGCGGCGTGCTCACGGAGCCGTGGGACCGGCCATCCTGGCCGCCTGTCGCTCCGGGGTTACCCGGACGACATCCCACGCGAATCCGACCCGCTCGAGCGTGCCGATCACTAGCGCGGAGAGATCGATCTCCCGGCGGCGCTGGCCATGCTCAGCGGAGGTCGGGAAGGCGTGATGGTTGTTATGCCAGGCCTCGCCGAGCGACAGCGGCGCCAGCCAGGCGAGGTTGCGTGACTCATCCCCGGTGTCGAACGGCTGGCGGCCGAAGAAGTGACACAGCGAGTTGACGCTGTACGTCACGTGATGCAGGACAAGCATCCGCACCGCCCCACCCCAAAGCAACCCCGTGAGTCCATCACGCATCGTGCCGCCGAACAACCAGCCCAGACCAAACGCGGCGAGCAGCCCCCCGAGCGCCCATACCAGGAACGTCCGGTCGACCCAGCTCACCACGCGGTCGGCGAGCAGATCGGGCGCGTAGCGTTCACGGCGTCCACGATGCGTGTGGATGAACAGCCAACCGACGTGCGCATGGAAGAGCCCGCGCAGGGCGCCGCTCCAACCATGGCCGTGATCGACGTGCGGACTATGCGGGTCGCCGACTTGGTCGGAGAACGCGTGATGCTTGCGATGGTCGGCCACCCACGAGATGACCGGCCCTTCGATCGCAGCCGAGCCAAGGATCGCCAACACCGCCCGCACCGAAGGCCTCGTCTTGAACGCCCGGTGGCAGAACAGGCGATGGAACCCAACCGTCACCCCGAGACCGGTGAGCACGTAAAGCACCAGAAACACGAAGATGTCGTTCCAACCCAGCAGGCTGGCCCACAACTGCTGGCCGACGAAGAACAGGCTAAGGACCGGCGCAGCGGTCACGATCCCGGTGATGATCCGATCGCGGCGCTCGTGGAGGACCGGCTCGAGATCGTCGAGAGCCTCGGAGTCATGCTCGGACACGACCTAACCCCCGACCAACGTCACCCGCGCGGACGGATCATGAACCACACCATGTACGGCCGGTCGTCGATACATCCGCGAGCTCCTCAAATCGGGAAGGCCGAACAAGACCGAATCCAGACGTAGAACTCTGCCAGAGTCTGACGAGCGCCCACATTCCGAAATCCTTAAGCTGCCGTGCGCGCGCTCCCTGAGCGCGTATCCATGACCGCCTGTCAGAAATCATACGCTCGTATACGGGACAAAACGGCAAGCACGTTCGCAAGTCGGCGGTAACGCTTCTTGACCTACCTCACACCCTGGTGAACGTTCCGAGGCCTGTCGTGTCGTAGTACTCCAGGGTTAGGCTCGTCGCGCGGTGGCCTCCCGGGCCGGATCTGAACGTGGCGGCTGAGATTTCGAGCGCGTTTTCACCGACCGGGAAGAACGCGAATAGGTTGCCGTTCCAGTGTTCTAGCGGGTAGTCGGTCGGTTCTTCGGCCCGATCAGCATGTGCAGCGAGAACCCTCGCGCGACGACCTTGATCGGACCGTAGTAGTCGTTGGTGTATTTGCCAACGTAGAACTGAGCTGGGTGCGCGGGTTTCGGGTGCCCAGGTAAGGTCTTACCGCTGAGTTTGCTGGGGTTGATGAAGCCCGCTGCGAACGCCTGCTGATATAGATCGAGCCAGTCGTTCTCGATCGCGCCGCCGATGACGAGGTCCATGAAGTACTGGGCCACCGCCTCGGGAGCCCCGATCGGCATCCCGTTGGTCAAGACCATGATTCCGAGCTGCTGGTCTGGGAGCAGGATGTACTTCGTCGCGGCGCCTTGCGCGAAAGCGCCCGAGTGGCTCACCCGGGCTCGTCCTGAATAGTCATAGCCGACATCAGTACCGAAGCCGTAAAAGCCTGTGCGGCTGGCCGACGACGCCGGTGGACTGGACACCGATCGTGGCGTGTCTGCCTCCAGCGCGCTCGGACCGGGGCGTCGTGAGAACCGAGCGCTCGGGGCCGGCGAGCCTCGAACGGGGGCCGGGCCTGCCCGGTGGGCTTCGCTGGGGCGGTCGCCGGCGGCCGGGTTGTGCGTCGGCTTCAGACGGGGGACGCCGGCGCCCGGAGAAGGAGGCTGACGGTGGGTGCCGGAAACTCGGTTCGGCCGTAACCTGGGTTTTCGCTGGGGGTTGTGCATGAAGAACGGGCTGGGCAGCAGGTTCCCGTTCGCTCGGCTAGACAGGGACCCCTCCGGACAGGCCGATCAGGGATGAAGGAGGTCGACCCCGCCGTGCAACCGACTCGGCTCGTGGTGCTGGCCAGCGGTATGGGCTCGCGGCTGCGCTCCAAGGCGAGCCCCGAAGCCGCTTGTTGAGCTAGGGGGTATCAGCCTCGTCGAGCGTGCCCTCGCCGGCGCCCGGCAGGCGGGATTCGACGAGGTCGTGGTGGTCACCGGCGATCAAGCGGACCAGATCGACCGGCACGTGCTCGAGGTGAGCCGGCGTCGGGGCATCGCCGTGACGGTCGTGCGCAACGAGCGGTACCGGGAGGGCAACGGGCTCTCGGCGCTGGCGTATCACCAGTGCTTCAACGGCCAAGCGATTGTCGACTCCAAGGCGCAGGTGATCGTCGTGGCGGAGCTCTCAGATCAGGCGCCCGACACTCAACAGTTGGCGCCGGCGCTCGACCAGCTGGACGAGAACCTCGACGCGATCGACTCGCAGCTGTCGGAGGGCGCGGCGCTGATCGCGGACGCCGGCTACCTGTCCGAGGACAACGTGAAGAGCTGCACCGACCACGGCCTCGATCCGTTCATCGCGACTGGTCGTTTCAAACACTCCGAGCCCCAGCCGCCGGCGCCGCGCGGACCGATCCCGAAAGACGCGACACCCAAGCAGCGGATGGCGCGCAAGACGAGAACCAAGAAGGGCCGCGCGGTCTACAGTCGGCGCAAGGCGATCGTCGAGCCGGTGTTCGGCCAGATCGGCACCGTCCAAGACGGCCGGCGGGTGCTGATTCGCGGCAAGCCAGCCGCTCGCGCGCAGTGGCGACTTGAGTGCGCGATCCACAACCTGCTCAAGCTCTACCGCGCAGGCGGCCTGACGCTCCTGAACACCAACTGACACGCCCAGGGGCGGCTCCCAACAGCGAAGGAGTCGCCCCGGGCAAGCCACCCGAACGGTGAAACCACCGTCAGACCACGAGAATCACCGTCGATCACGACCAGCGCGACCGTCGATTTTCGCCGCTCACTGGCCCCGCAGCCGATAGCGACCCACGCTCCTAGCCCATGGCTAGCCCGGTTTTCCGCACCAACTCTCTTTAGACCCTTTGTAACCGCGGCGTGTCTTGTGTCGATCGTCGTGCGCCGGCGCCAGCCGCTGATCAGCCGACCTGCGCCCGGTCCCTGACGATCCGAAGGTTGCTCGTCCGCGCCTCAAGTCGATCCATCGCCAAGGCAACGTCATCTGGGCGCGGTTCGGTCGACCAGCGATTGCCGACCCGCCGGACCTCGCCGCGTCGCTCTAGATCGTGTAGCCGGGCGATTGTCTTGTCGTTGTTAAGGCCCGCCGCTCGAGCAGCCATCGCACTCGAGAACGAGCCAGGCATCTTGCGCAGTGCCGCCCGGAGGCGATCCGGGCGCCGTTCCGTCCGGGGCTCGCCGGCGCGCGGCTTCGGCAGCGAGAGCGGCTTAGCAGCGGCCGGAGCGGGTTCCGGCGCGGGCTCGGGCTTGCGTCCGACCGGCGGATCATCCCCGAAGCGAGCTCGGCAGCCGCCGCACAAAACGACCGGCCCACGCTCGGCCGAGCGGACGATTTCGAACCGACGCCATGCGCGACCGGAGTGGCAGACGCAACAGCGGCGTCCGGCGCGTTCTATCTCGGTCAGGTCTTCCGCATTCATCAGCTTCTACCTACCATATCGTCGCGGCGGCGGAACGCCCACTGAACGCGACTGGCGACGAGCGATCGGTGGCGCTGACACTCTCCCGCGGCGGCAGGGTGCGTACGCGCTCACGTTTGATCTCAGTCCCTCCGGGTCGTCTGAGTCACTTCCGGGCGCGTCGTGCAAGGTCAACTCGTGGCAGCGGTCCGTGCGCGACCTCCGTCTCGGCCTCGCCGTGATGGAGCCGCCGCACCTTGACGCGGCGCCCGTAACGCGCCCCCGCACCGCTACGCGCCAGCGGTGGCATGACACCGAGGATCTCTCGTTCGTGACCCAGTCGATCGGGGGCGAGAAGTGGCATCGAGCGTGGCGACGCGAGTCGCGGCTGCTCGAACGGCCGCGCCATTCGTCCCTCATTGAAACGGCTGGCGAGGGGGAAAACGAGCGTGATCGATCCCTGAGAGGTCCTCGGGCTGGCGGCCTGACGCTTGTCGCTCCTGTCGGCCGGTCGGTCTGACCGGACATTTGTTGTGTCGCCCGTCGCCGCCCCCACCGTATCGAGCATGCCCACCGAACATTTGCCGTTACGGTTCGCGTGGTAAGCCGCGCGCTGCCAACGATGTAGCCCACATCAAGCGCGCGGCCGACGTCGAGCTGGTTCTCTCCGACGAGGGTCGGCCACATCGATCGAGTCATCGCCGGAGCGGACGTGATCCGCATTGAGGACTCCGCCAGCGGGGCGGCGCAGTCGTGCGGCGCAGGCCGGTTTACCTTCGCGCGCGAGGGAGCACCCACTCGAACAGAAGCACGAGTCGATCGATCGATACCATCGCTGCTGTCGTGCAGTCCTCAGCGGGCGTAGCGACACTGGCAGCGGGAATGGGTTCTCTAGCACCGTCCTCGCCACGGACAGCGACGTCCCGATCGACACCGGCGATTTCGAGACCACTCCCGTAGCCGCCCGAGCTGCCGACGACGACAGCCCGTTCTGCGCCACTAACGAAACAGACCCATAGTCAGAGGAATCCCGAGTGGCAAAACAACGTAAACGGCCGGCTCGCACCCGACGCGACAGGAAAGACGGACCGACCTCTGGTCGGCGCAAGCCCTGCCCATACTGCCGTGAGAAGATCGACCAAGTCGACTACAAGGACGTTTCCGCGCTACGCCGGTTCATCTCCGAGCGCGGCAAGATCCGCTCGCGCAGGATCACCGGAGCGTGCCGCCGCCATCAGAGCCAGGTCGCGCGCGCAGTCAAGCGCGCGCGCGAGCTTGCGCTGTTGCCGTACGTCGCCGAGGGCGGGAGCGAGCGCTGGGAACGCGGCGAGCGGTCCGGCCGTGGCTCGCGCCGAGACCGGTAGCGGACCGGAGCGAACAGCGACCCGCGAGCTCGACGCGCCCAGCGAGCCGCGGAACCCACGGCCTCGGCACGAGCCGAAACGCCAACCGCGCCGGGATCGGCATCTCTAGTGCTTTGAGTTCTCTCAGTCTTTGCGCGGAGGCGTCGGCGTCGCGCATAAGCGTCGTCTCGGTGATCTCGAGCGTGAGCGAGCCTGGGTCAAGGCTTGTGAACTCGAGCGTATCGGTGAGGTCGTGAATGAAGCGGTCGTCGTCCAGTTGGCGGGCGGACACGTTGATCGACATCCCGATCGGCCGCTGTTGGTGGTGCCAGCGCACAGCCCGTTCGCACGCCGTGCGTAGCACCCACCGGCCGATCGGGACGATCAGGCCGGTCTCTTCCGCGAGCGGGATGAACGAGTCCGGCGGGATTACTCCCCGTACTGGGTGGCGCCAGCGGATGAGCGCCTCGACCCCTGTGATCGTCTCGCTCTGCAGGTCGAACAGGGGCTGGTAGTGAAGGAAGAACTGATCGCGGTCGAGCGCTTCCCTGAGTGCCATCTCGAGCCCGAGCCGCACTAGTCGAGGAACCGGCTGATGTTGGAGCGTTCGGCGATGCGATCGTCGAGCTCCTGCGAGAACCGCCGCTGGCGGTCCGGCTCGACCAGACCGCGCGCGAGCGGGTTCGGGCCCTGTTTCTCAACGACCGGCACTTCATGCGCTGGGTCGAGGTCCTGGGCTCGGCGCTTCAGCAGCGTGCCGCTGCCACCAGGTCAGGGAGCCCCGGGGCGGGCGTGCCGGAACGAGCGTCGCACGGCGCGTGGGCGCTCGATCTTGCCGACCGCGACCATCTGACCGGCCTGTGGAACCGCCGGCGCTTCGAGCAGGAACTCGACCGCTCACGGCAAAAGGGCGAGCGCCTAGCACTTCTCTCGATCGACGTGGACGGATACAACGATGTGATCGACCGGCATGGTGCGGGGGCCGCCGAGGGACTGATCGGGAGCATCTCGGATGTACTCGCGAAGCGCCTTCGACCGAACACGACGCTGGCTCGGATGGGAGGCGACGAGTTCGCCGCCGTGCTCCGCGGTGCGACGCCTCAGTTCGTCCAGAGCCTCGCCGACGGGCTCTGCGCGTGCGTACGCGAGCAGTCTCACGCGGTCGGTTCCAGCCGGGTTGATGCCACCGTCAGCATCGGTGCCGCGTTCTTCGACGCGGGCACGCAGACGCACCACGAAGCGCTGCTCGCCGCCGACACTGCCCTTTACGAGGCCAAGGTCGCAGGCGGCGACCAAGCGATCCTGCACGAGTCCTCGCAAGGCGCCTAGCCACATCAACCAAGATCAGGTGGCTCTGACGCGACTGACTGCGTCATTCACGCCGTGGTGTCAGCCACGCGTCCCTTTCCGCTCCGTGGCGTCGATGACGCCCCGGCGGTGCTTGTGCTCGAGCTCGTATGACCGGACCGCGGCGGCGACGTCTTCACCACTGTCGTGGAGGCGCTTGGCGATGACGGGTACCGTCTGCTGGTCATACCCGGGCCACGGAGCGGCGGGCTTCTCGCCGTGCGGCCCTGCCGCAGCGGCCGTGAGCTCCTGCAGGGCGGCGAGGACGTCGTCGGCCAGGTCCTCGAGGTCGTGCATCACGGCGAAGTCGCCCACGAGGCCGAAGTTCAGCGCCCCGTTGTAGGAGACGATCGCGATCCCCAGGTTGAGGTTGGAGCCGAGCGGCACCATCGGGAAGATGTCGGTCAGCTCGCGGCCGTCGAGATACAGCGGGAACTGCGGCCCCGGCACGTTAGTCACGACGAGGTTGACCAAGCGCTGGCGGGTGACGACCAGCCGGAACGCCTCGTGAAGCAGCGTCGGCGGCGCGAAGCCGCTGAGCTCTGTCAGCGCCTGTGCACCGATGGCCTGCCCGGACTGCTTGACCACGCGCATCTGCGCGGAGATCCGCGCCAGGCACTGCACCGGGTCCGCGCTAGAGACCGGCAGCGTGGCCAGCATCCCGGAGACCTGATTGCCGGGCGTTCCGCGGTGGTCCTCGGTGCGCACGCTCACCGGTACGAACGCTTTCAGCTCGAGCTCGTCGATGTCCTCGCCGCGGCGCATCAGGTGCCGGCGCAGCGCGAGCGTGACCACGGTCAGCACGACGTCGTTGACCGTCCCGCCGAGCGTGTTCTTGATCGCCTTGACGTCGTCGAGCGAGGCGCGCGTCCACGTGAAGCGCCGGTCCGGGCCGACCTGGGAGGCGTTGTAGGGGGTCGCCGGCGCCGGTTGCAGGCCCGCCCAGGCCAGCGCGCCGGCGCCGACGACAGTCTCCGCGATCCGGCTGACGGCCTTGCGCGGGCGTCGCACGGCGGCGCGCAGCGGGCGCACGAGCTCGCCGACGTTCGTCGCGCGCTCGAGCAGCGCCTCAGTCACCAGCGCGGCGCTCGAGGGCGCCGGCTCGGGCCGCCACGGCCCAGACTCCTCCTCGTCAGACGCGAACAGCACGCTGAGGATGTCGAGGCCGGAGATCCCGTCGACGAGCGCGTGGTGGGTCTTGGAGAGGATCGCGAAGCGGCCGCGATCGAGGCCCTCCACGAGCCACATCTCCCACAGCGGCCGGTCGCGGCGCAGGTGATGGGAGAAGACGCGGCCGGCGAGCACCTGCAGTTCGTACTCGCTGCCCGGCTCCGGCAGCGCGGTGTTGCGCACGTGGTAGCGCAGGTCAAAGCGCTCGTCGTCGACCCAACGCGGGCGGGCCTGGGCGAGCGGAACCTCCGCGATCCGCTGCCGGTAGCGCGGCACCAGACCAAGGCGCGACTCGACGTGGGCCAGCAGCCGCTCGTATGGGGGTGACTTCCCGGCGAAGATCAACGCCGCCGCCATGTGCATGTGCGACGTCGCGTCCTCCAGATGCAGGAACGATGCATCGAGCGGACTGAGCCGGTCTTTGGTCATCTCTGTCCGTCAGCTCCTCTTCCCGGCGCCGGCACACCCGAACGCC